>NZ_PYBV01000029.1:0-29896 GCF_003205615.1 Micromonospora arborensis
CATGGACCCGATGCTCGACGACTTCCGCGCGGTGCTGCGCACCCTCACCTTCCACCCGCCGGTCCGGCCGATCGTCTCGACCGTCACCGGCGCGCTCGCCACCACCGAGCTGACCGACCCGGAGCACTGGGTGCGGCAGGTGCGCCACCCGGTCCGGTTCGCCGACGCGATCGGTGCCCTGACCGCCGCCGGGGTCGGCACCTTCGCCGAGGTCGGCCCGGACGCGGTCCTGTCCGGCCTGGTGCCCGGCTGCGTCCCGGTGCAGCGCGCGGACCGACCCGCCGCGGCCACCCTGGTCGCCGCGGTCGGCCGGCTGTACGCCACCGGTGCGCGTACCGACTGGACCGCCCTGCTCGGTGGCACCCCCGGCGGGCACGTCGACCTGCCCACCTACCCGTTCCAGCGCACCCGCTACTGGATGACCCCGTCGTCGGGGGTCGGCGACCCGGGCACGCTGGGCCTGAGCCCGGCCGGCCACCCGCTGCTCGGCGCCGAGGTGATGCTGGCCGGCAGCGACGGCATGGTGCTCACCGGCCGGTTGTCCGCCGCCACCCACCCGTGGCTGGCCGACCACCGGGTCGGTGGGGCCATCCTGTTCCCCGGCGCCGGCTTCGTGGAACTCGCCGGGCACGCCGCGGACCGGGCGGGCTGCGGCCGGGTGTCCGGGCTGACCCTGCACGCCCCGCTGGTCCTGCCCGACCACTGCGGTGTCCAGGTGCAGATCACCGTCGGCGCGCCGGGCGAGGACGGCGACCGCACGCTCGCCGTGCACGCCCGCCCGGAGTCCGGGGACGGCCCGTGGACCTGGCACGCCGCCGGCACCCTCGCCGCGGCGGACACCGCCGGCCCGCCCGCCGCCGACCTGACGGCCTGGCCGCCGGCCGGTGCCGAGGCGGTCGACCTCACCGGGTTCTACCCCGAGGTCACGGCCCGCGGTCTCGGCTACGGCCCGGTCTTCCAGGCCCTGCGGGCGGCCTGGCGCCGCGGCGACGAGTTCTTCGCCGAGGTGGCGCTGCCCGGCGCGGTGACCGGCGAAGCCAGCCGGTACGGCCTGCACCCGGCCGTGCTGGACGGCGCGCTCCAGGCCGCCGGCCTGAGCGGCTTCACCGGCCACGAGGCGGCGCTGCCGTTCGAGTGGCGCGCGATCACCCTGCACGCGGCCGGCGCGTCCGCCGCCCGGGTGCGGGTCAGCCGGGCCGACGGCGGCGGGCTGGCACTCGACCTGGCCGACGCCGCCGGGGCCCCGCTGGTCACGGTCGGCGCGGTGGTGCTGCGGCCGATCGCCGCCGACCGGCTCGCCGAGGCGGCCCCGGACCCGCTGCGGGACGCGTTGTTCGGCCTGGACTGGGTGCCGGTCGCGCTGCCCGCGGGCGTCCCCGCCACGGTGGCCGCGCTGGACGCGGTGACCGGCGACGCGGAGGTCCCGGACGTGCTGGTGCTCGATGCCGGCTCGCCGGGAGTGACCGCGGCCGGCGTGCACGCCGAGGTGGCCCGGGTGCTCGCCGCGCTGCAGGGCTGGCTCGCCGAGCCCCGGTTCGCCGCCACCCGCCTGGTGGTGCGTACCACCGGCGCGGTGGCTCTGCCCGGCGCGGACGTGACCGACCTGGCCGGGGCTGCTGTCCGGGGCCTGGTGCGCTCGGCGCAGACCGAGTTCCCCGGCCGGATCGTGCTGCTCGACACCGACTCCACAGCGGACGCCGACGCGCTGTTGCCGAAGATCGTCGCCTCCGGCGAGTCGCAGGTGGTGGTGCGCGAGGCCGGCGTCCGGGTGGCCCGGCTGGCCCGGCGCACCCCGGCCGCCACCCCGGATGCCGCGTTCGGTGACGGCACCGTGCTGCTCACCGGTGCCACCGGTGGTCTGGGCCGGCTGCTGGCCCGGCACCTGGTGGCCCGGCATGGTGTGCGGGATCTGCTGCTGGTCAGTCGGCGTGGGCCGGCGGCTGACGGTGGTCTGGTGGCGGAGCTGACGGGGCTCGGTGCGCGCGTCGAGTTGGTGGCCTGTGACCTCGCCGACCGGGGTGCTGTCGAGGCGTTGCTCGCGGGTCGCGCGCTGACCGGGGTGGTGCACGCCGCCGGGGTGTTGTCCGACGGGGTCGTCGGGTCGCTCACCCCGCAACGGTTGGACCTGGTGCTGCGGCCCAAGGTGGACGCCGCCTGGCATCTGCACGAACTGACCGCCGGGCACCCGCTCAGCGCGTTCGTGCTGTTCTCCTCGTCGGCGGGCGTACTGGGCGCGGCTGGGCAGGCGAACTACGGGGCGGCCAACGCCTACCTGGACGCGCTCGCCGCGTCCCGCCGCGCCGCCGGGCTGCCGGCCGTGTCCCCGGCGTGGGGCATGTGGGGCACCGGCACCGGCATGGCCGGGCACATCGGCGCCGACGACCTGCCGCGCATCGCCGGCACCGGCTTCGTGCCGCTGACAGCTGACGAGGGGCTGGCCCTCTTCGACGCCGTCCTGGCCGGCACCGAACCGTCGCCGGCCGCCGTGCGGCTCGACCTGGGCGCGTTGCGGCAGCACTCCGACGCGCTGCCGGAACTGTTCCGCGGGCTCGTCCCGGCGCAGCGCCGCACCGCCGCGGCGGCCGGCGCCGACACGTCGATGGTGCGCCGGCTCGCCGGGCAGTCCCCGGTCGACCGCGAGAACACCCTGCGCGAGCTGGTGCGCGCGCAGGTGGCGACCGCCCTCGGGCACTCCTCGCCGGACGGCATCGAACTCGACCGTGCGTTCCAGGACCTCGGCTTCGACTCGCTGACCGCGGTCGAGCTGCGCAACGGCCTGAGCGTCGCCACCGGCGTCCAGCTCTCGGCCACCCTGGTCTTCGACAACCCCACGCCGCTGGCCCTGGTCGGTTACCTGCACGACGAACTGCTCGGTGCCGCCGAGCCGGACGGCGAGCCGGCGGCGGAGACCGTCACGGCGGCCGACGAGCCGATCGCGATCGTCGGCATGAGCTGCCGGTACCCCGGCGGCGTCGGCTCGCCCGAGGACCTGTGGCGACTGGTCGCCAGCGGCGGCGACGGCATCAGCGGCTTCCCCGACGACCGAGGCTGGGACGTGGACGGCTGGTTCAGCCTGGACGCCGGGGAGAGTGCCCGGCAGGGCGGCTTCGTCGCCGACGCGACAGGCTTCGACGCCGGCTTCTTCGGCATCTCCGCGGACGAGGCGTCGATCATGGACCCGCAGCAGCGGCTGCTGCTCGAAGCGTCCTGGGAGGCGATCGAGCGCAGCGGCATCGACCCGCGCACGCTGCGCGGCAGCACCACAGGTGTGTTCGCCGGGGTCATGCAGCCCGACTACGACCCGGGCATGTTCGTCAACCACGCCGCCGGGTTCCGCGGTGTCGGGCTCTCCCAGAGCATCGTCTCCGGCCGGGTCGCCTACCTGCTCGGGCTGGAGGGCCCGGCGGTCAGCGTGGACACCGCCTGCTCGTCGTCGCTTGTCGCGCTGCACTGGGCGATCCAGGCGCTGCGGCAGGGGGACTGCTCGCTGGCGCTGGCCGGCGGTGTCACGGTGATCTCCACCCCGGCCGCGTTCGTCGACTTCGACCAGCAGAAGGGCCTGGCCGCCGACGGGCGGTGCAAGTCGTACTCGGCCGGCGCCGACGGCATCGGCTGGGCCGAGGGGGTGGGCGTGCTGGTGGTCGAGCGGCTGTCCGACGCGCGGCGGCACGGGCACCACGTGCTCGCGGTGGTGCGCGGCAGCGCGGTCAACTCCGACGGCGCGTCCAACGGCATGACCGCGCCCAACGGGGCCGCGCAGGAACGGGTGATCCGCCGCGCGCTGGCCACCGCCGGGCTGACCCCGCAGGAGGTGGACGCGGTCGAGGGCTTCGGCGCCGGCACCCGGCTCGGTGACCCGATCGAGGTGCGGGCCCTGCTGGCCGCGTACGGCCAGGAGCGCGACCGTCCGCTGTGGCTGGGCTCGGTGAAGAGCAACATCGGTCACACCCAGTCCGCGTCCGGCGTGGCCGGTGTGATCAAGATGGTGATGGCGATGCGGCACGGTGAGCTGCCGCGCACCCTGCACGCCGACGACAGGTCGCCGCACGTGGACTGGACCACAGGCGAGGTGCGGCTGCTCACCGACAGGATCCCGTGGGAGGTGGGGGACCGGCCGCGCCGCGCCGGGGTGTCGTCGTTCGGCCGCAGCGGCACCAACGTGCACGTGATCCTGGAACAGGGCGACGTCGTCGTGGAGCCGGAGCCGGTGGACCCGGCGGAGCGGCCGGCCGGCCCGGCGTTGCCGCTGCTGCTGTCCGCGCGCACCGCCGAGGCGCTGCCCGCGCAGGCCCGCGCGCTCGCCGACCTGCTCGCCGCGGGCGACGCCGACCTGCTCGACGTCGGCTACTCGCTGGCCGCGCTCCGGAACCCGTACGACCACCAGGCGGTGCTGATCGGCGCCGGCCCGGACGAGCTGCGCGAGGTGTTGGGCGAGTTCGCCGCGGGCGGCGACCCGGCCGGCGCGGTCGTCGGTCGGCCGGCCGAGGGTGGACGGACCGCCTTCCTGTTCGGCGGCCCGGGTGCCCAGCGGCCGGGGATGGCCCGTGACCTGTATGCCGCGTTCCCCGCGTTCGCCGCCGCCTTCGACGAGGTGTGCGCCAAGCTCGACCGGCAGCTCGACCGGCCGCTGCGTGAGGTGGTGTTCGCCGACGAGGGCACGGTCGCCGCCGGGCTGCTGGAGCAGACCACCTTCATGCAGGCCGCGTTGTTCGCGGTCGAGGTGTCGGTGTACCGCCTGCTGGAGTCGTGGGGCCTGCGGCCGGACGCGGTGGCCGGGTACTCGACGGGCGCGATCGCCGCCGCGCACGTGGCCGGGGTGCTGACCCTGGCCGACGCGGTGAAGCTGTGCGCGGCCGGCGCCGACCTGATCCAGGAGCTGCCCGCCGGGGTGATGACGCTGATCCGGGCCTCCGAGGACGAGATCCGACCGATGCTCACCGACGAGGTCGACCTGGCCTCGGTGGATGGCCCGGACCGGGTGGTGGTGGCCGGGCCGGCGGACGAGGTCGACGAGATCGCCGGCTATTGGGCCCAGCGCGGCCGGGAGACGACCCGGCTGCGGGTGCGCCGCGCGTTCCACTCGCCCGCCGTCGAGGACGTCCTGGAGGACTACTTCGAAGTCGCCGACCGGCTCACCTACCAGCCGCCGGCGCTGCCGCTGGTCGCCCACCTCGACGGCGAGCCGGTCGCCGCCGACGACCTGGCCTCGCCGGAGCACTGGGAGCGGCAGTTGCGCGCGACCGTGCGGTTCGGCGACGAACTGCGGCAGTTGGCCGCCGACGGGGTCACCCGGTTCGTCGGCCTCGGCCCGGACGCGGGGCTGACCGAGTTGGTCGCCGCCAACCTGCCGGACGCCGACGTGCTGGCCGTCCCGGTGCTGCCGGCCGGTGTCGGCGAGGTCACCGCGGTCCTCACCGCGGCGGCCCGGCTCCAGGTCGCGGGCCAGCCACTGGACTGGGCCCGCCTGTACGCCGGACGCGGGGCCCGGGAGGTGCCGCTGCCGGTGTACGCGTTCCACCGCACCCGACACTGGATCGAGATGGACACCCTCGCCGTCGGCGAGGTCACCGCGGCCGGGCTGGAGGAGGCCGGGCACCCGCTGCTCGGCGCCACGGTGCCGCTGGCCGGGTCGGACACGCTGGTCCTGACCGGCCGGCTGTCCACCTCGGCGCAGCCCTGGCTCGCCGGGCACAGTGCGCACGACGTGCCGCGGCTGCCTGGCTCGGCACTTGCCGAACTGGTGCTGCACGCCGGGGACCACGTCGGGCTGAGCCGCGTCGCCGAGCTGACCGAGCACCGGCCGGTCGTCCTGTCCGACACCGGGGGCATCCGCCTACAGGTCGTGGTGGAGGCGCCGGACACCACAGGCACGCGGGCGTTCGCCGTCTACACCCGGCCCGAGGACGACGCCGCGGCGGCCTGGACCCGGCACGCCGACGGGGTGCTGGCCGAGGCCACCGGGGCGGCGCTGTGCACCCTCGCCGACTGGCCGCCGGCCGGGGCCGAGCCGGTCGACCTCGGTGGCCGGTACGCCGGCCGCCAGGAGCGCGGACCGGTACCGCACGGCCTGCGCGGCGTCTGGCGGCACGGCCGCGACACGTACGCCGAGGTCCGCCTGCCGGAGGGTACCGACGTCAACGGGTTCGCCCTGCACCCGGCGCTGCTGGAGGCCGCGCTGCACGCCGTCGCCCCGGAGGGCGGCGAGACCCTGGTGCCGGCGGTCTGGACCGGGATCGAGGTGTACGCCACCGGTGCCACGGCAGTCCGGGTGCGGCTGCGTGACCTCGGCGACGGCGGGTACGGCGTGGCCGTGGCCGATCCGACCGGCCGTCCGGTCGCGGCGGCCGGCTCGGTGACGCTGGTCCCCGCGGCCGGTACGAGTGGCGGCACCCGGCCGAAGGCCACGGTGCGCCAGTCGGTGCGGCAGCGGGTGCGCGACACCACACCCACCCCCGGCGAGGCGTCGCGGGTGTTCGTGTCCGGTTCCGCCGAGGACCGCGACCAGCAGGTGCGGCGGCTGGTCCGCGACACCGTCGCGGCGCTGACCGAGGCCGACCCGGAGACGGTCGACCTGGATCGGCACTTCATCGACCTCGGGCTCAACTCGCTGACCGTCACCGAGTTGGGCATCGAGCTGGAAGCGGCCACCGGCCTGCCGTTGCACGAGGTGGTCTATGCCCACCCGACGCCGGAGAGCCTGGCCCGGCACCTGGTCACCGCGCTGGCCACGCCGGAGTCAGCGGACCCCGTGGTCAGCCCGGCCCTGCCCGAGGAACCGTCCGAGACGCTGCGCGACCTGTTCCGCGCCGCGGCCTTCGCCGGACGACTGGACCAGGGCCTCGACGTGCTCAGCGCGGCGGCCCGGCTGCGGCCGGTCTTCGGCGACGAGGACGGCCCGTCTCTCACCCCGGTCCCGCTGGTGTCCGGCCCGGCCCGGCCCAGGCTGCTGCTGATCGAGACCCCGATGGCGATGGGCAACCCGTACCAGTACGGGCGGCTCGCCGCCGGGTTCCGGCACCGGCGCGACGTGTTGTCGGTGCCGGTGCCGGGCGTCGCGACCGGCGAGGCGCTGCCGGCCTCCGCGGACGTGGTGCTGCGCCGGCTCGCCGACGCCGTGCTGGCGGCCGCCGGGGACGAGCCGTTCGTGCTGGCCGGTTACTCGGCCGGCGGCATCCTGGCGCAGGGTGTCGCGCAGGTGCTCCAGGACGCCGGGCACGCGCCGCAGGGCCTGGTGCTGATCGACACCCAGCCGGTGTCCCGCGCACCGCAGGGCGGTGCCGAACCGGTGATGCCACCGGTGATGACCGACATGGTGGCCGGGTTGTTCGCGCTCGAATCGTCGGTGGGCAAGTTCGGCAACGCTCAGCTCACCGGCATGGCCTGGTATGTGGACCTGCTCGCCGAGGTGGCCCTGCGCAAGCTCGCCATTCCGGTGCTGTACCTGCAGGCGGCGAAGCCGATCGGAGCCGGCCAGGAGCCGGTGACCTGGCCGTACGCCGATCTCGTGGAAGCCGTGCCGGGCGACCACTTCACCATGATGGAAGCGGAGGCGGCGACCACGTCGGACGCCATCGAGCAGTGGCTCTCGCCCGCCGCGGCCGACGCCTAGGAGGACGCATGTACCGATCCGAGGACGCCCAACTGTACGACCTGGTGCACCAGGGTCGCGGCAAGGATTACGCCGCCGAGGCCGCCGAGGTCACCGGGCTGATCCTGGCCCGCCGGCCGGAGGCGATGTCCCTGCTCGACGTCGCCTGCGGCACCGGGGAACACCTGCAACACCTGGTCGGCACGTTCCCCGACGTGGCCGGTCTGGACCTATCCGAGGACATGCTGGTCACCGCCAAGAGCCGGCTGCCCGGCGTGCCGCTGCACCAGGGCGACATGCTGGACTTCGCGCTCGGCCGCCGGTTCGACGCGGTGACCTGCCTGTTCAGCTCGATCGGGCACATGCGGGACACCGACGAACTGACCCGGGCACTGAGCCGGTTCGCCGCACACACCGTGCCCGGCGGGGTGGCGGTGATCGATCCGTGGTGGTTCCCCGAGACGTTCCTGCCTGGGTACGTGGCCGGCGACGTGGTGCGGGCCGACGAGCGCACCGTGGCCCGTGTCTCGCACGCCTCGCGGGAGGCGAACGCCACCCGGATGAACGTGCACTACCTGGTGGCGGACCCCGAGGCGGGGGTGCGGCACCTGGAGGAGTCGACGCTCATCACGCTGTTCACCCGGGACGAGTACGAGGTGGCGTTCCGCCGCAGCGGCTGGGAACCGTCGTACGTCGACCAGGGGCCCGGCGCGCGAGGGCTGTTCGTCGCCGTACGCGGGCAGGACTGAGACGACGAGGGGCCGGGCACCCGCGGGTGCCCGGCCCCTCGCTCGCCTGGGTGGCGGTCAGCGCAACCGGTCGGCGATCAGCGCGACCACCTCGGCCGCGTGCGTGTTGAGATAGAAGTGGCCGCCCGGGAACACTCGCAGCTCGAACCCGCCTGTGGTGTGTTCCCGCCAGGCGTCCGCCTCGTCCCGGTCGACCTCGGTGTCCTCGGCGCCGACCAGCGACACCACCGGGCAGCTCAGCGGAGGCCCCGGCCGGTGCCGGTAGGACGCCACCGCCCGGTAGTCGCTGCGGAACGCCGGCAGGATCATGCCGAGCATGTCCGGGTCGTCGAGCAACGCGGTGCCGGTGCCGCTGAGCCGGGTCAGCTCGGCCTTCAGCCCGCGGTCGTCGAGGCGATGCACGTGTGTCTCGCGGTGCCGCGACGGTGCCCGCCGGCCCGAGGCGAACAGCGTCACCGGAACGATGCCGTCCCGTTCCAGGCGGCGGGCCACCTCGTAGGCGACCATCGCACCCATGCTGTGACCGAACAACGCCACCGGGCGGTCGCACCATGGGCGGATCTCGGCGGTGACCATCTCGGCGAGCCGTTCGATGTCGTCGATGCCGGGTTCCTGCCGCCGTTCCTGCCGGCCCGGATACTGGATGGCCAGTACCTCGACCCGGTTCGGGACGGCGCGGGTCACCGGCAGGTAGTAGGAGGCCGCGCCGCCGGCGTGCGGTAGGCAGATCAGTCGTACGGCGGCGTCCGGGACCGGCCGGAAGCGGCGGATCCAGGCGCTCGTGGCCATGGTCATGGGCAACCCCGTCTCGCACGAAGAGAACAGTGCATCGGTCACTGTGGCAACCGGCACCGGTGCGGGGTAACCCGGCTCCGCCCCTATGGGGGCACCCCGGTGATCTGGGGTTGTCTGCCCGCACCCGCGCTGCGACCGTCGGACCACGCGCCGCGGCACGATCGTGAGGTGATTCGGTGACTCCGGACGACAAGGGAGTGCTGCCGTTCCAGGGCTTCGAGACCTGGTACAGGGTGACCGGCCGGATCGGCGCGGGACGCCCCGCGCTGGTGGTGGTGCACGGTGGCCCCGGCAGCACGCACGACTATCTGCTCAACCTGGCCGGTCTGGCCGCCGACGGCTGGCCGGTCGTGCACTACGACCAGATCGGCAACGGCGGCTCCACCCACCTGCCCGATGCCGAGCCGGGGTTCTGGACCCCGGAACTCTTCCTGGCCGAGCTGGACAACCTGGTGACCCGGCTCGGGATCGCCGACAATTATGTCCTGTTCGGACACTCGTGGGGCGGGCCGCTGGCCGCCCGCCACGCCGCTGGCCGCCCGACCGGGCTGCGCGGGCTGGTCGTGGCGAACGCGCCCGCGTCGTACCCGCTGTGGCGGCGGGAGGCGGCCCGGCTACGGGCCGCGCTGCCGCCCGGGACGGACGCGACGCTGGCCCGGCACGAGGCGGCCGGGACCACCGGCAGCCGCGAGTACCAGGCCGCCATGCGGGTCTTCTACGACCGGCACGTGTGCCGGGTCTCGCCGTGGCCGCGCGACTACGTGGCCTCGTTCTACGAGATCGCCAACGACCCGACGGTGTACTACACGATGAACGGGCCGAGTGAGTTCCACGTCGTCGGCACGCTGCGGGACTGGTCGGTCGTGGACTGCCTGGCCGGCATCACGGCGCCCACCCTGGTGCTGTCCGGCCGGCACGACGAGGCGACCCCGGCCACCCTCCAGCCGTTCCTGGACCACATCCCGGACAGCCGGTGGGTGGTCTTCGAGGAGTCCAGCCACCTGCCCCACCTGGAGGAGCCGGAGCGCTTCACGGCGGTGCTGCGCGGGTTCCTCGCCGAGTTGGCCGAGGAGCACAGCCATGCCTGACACCCCGACCGCCTTCGTCTTCCCCGGTATGGGGCCGACCCCGTTCGCCGAGGCCGGCCGCTTCATGCTGACCAACCCGCACGCCCGCGCGTTGACCCGGCTCGCCGACGACGTGCTCGGCTATCCGGTGTTCGAGCGCTACCGGGAGGGCGGGGACTACACCGAAGCCGCGCAGGTGGCGTTCCTGATCAACTGTCTGGCGCTGGCCCGCACCGCCGAGGAGGAACTGGGCGGGCCGCCGCTTGTCTGTACCGGTCCCAGCTTCGGCGAGAAACCGCTGATCGCGTACGCCGGGGTGCTGCCGGACGCGGACGCGATCCGGGTGACCGCGCTGATCGCCCGGGAGTTGGAGAGCTTCGTCGCCGTCGAGCACACCGACGTGGTCACGCTCTCCTTCACGCGTACGCCCGGTCCGCTGCTGCGAGAGGTGCTCGCCGAGCTGGACGAGCGCGGCGAGTGGTACGAGGTCTCCTGCTACGTGGACCACGACTTCCACATGCTCTCGCTGCGCGAGCCGATGACCGGTTGGCTGTCCGACCGGCTGCGCCGCGACGGTGGCCTGCCGCTCTACACGATGCGGCCACCGATGCACTCGACGCTCCTCGGTGGGCTGCGCGAACGGGTCGCCGCCTCGGTGCTTGCCGGTCTGCGCTTCGCCGATCCGGCGGTGCCGGTGATCGCCGACCAGGACGGCGCGGTGCTGACGACCGGGGACGCGGTGCGGACCATGCTGCTCGACGGGTTCACCCGGGCGATGCGCTGGCCGGACGTGGTGGCCGCGCTGCGGGCTCAGGGGGTCGAGCGCGTTTACGTGTGCGGGCCCGACAAGCTGTTCGGGCGGGTGCGGGCGACCACCGACGCGTTCGAGGTGGTGACCGCCAACCCGCGTTGGGCGGCGGCCCGGCCGCGGCGGCAGTCCTCACCTGTCTGAGGACGCACGGCATCCACCGAGCCGCCGTGGCGCTCGGTGGATGCCGGGGTCAGGCCGGGGTGCGCAGAGTGGACAGCGTCGTCCACAGCACCTCGGGGGTCTCGAACGTCTCCATGCTCAGGGCGTCGTCGCTGAACCGGACGTCATAGGCGGACTCGAGGGCCGCCAGCAACTCGACGGTGCCCAGCGAGTCGAGCCCGAAATCGCGCAGGCTGGTGTCCGGCGTCAATTGCTCGCCGGGTGCGATGAACGGAAGGTGCCGGCGCAGCGACACCTCGAACTGATCGTCCCACATAAGGGATTCTCCAAACTTGATCAGATCTGTCACGGACGATGCGAGCATAGCATCGAATCGCGCTCCGGACGCCATTCTATAAGGGGGTAGCACAGTGGTCGCAATGGTCGGTAATGCGTTGGCGCAACGATTTCAGCGCGGATTGCGGCGGGCACCCGACGGGGTCTGTCTGACCGTCGGCACCGAGCGGATCACCTATGCCGCGGCGCACCGGACCGCGCTGCGCTGGGGTGCCGCGGTGCGCGCCACCGCGCCCGACCGCCCGATCGGCGTACTCGCCAGCGGCACTACCTCCTACCTGGGGATCCTCGCCGGCCTGTACGCCGGGCGCACGGTCGTGCCGCTGCACGCGGGTTTCCCGCCGGCCCGTACCCGGGCCATGCTCGCCGCCGCCGGGGCCGGGGCGATCATCACCGACGACCGGACCGCTGCACAGGTCCGCGACCTGGCCGGCGACGTGCCGGTGCTGCTGGCCGGGAAGAACCTGGATGCTGCCGGGCATGCTCCGCTGGCCGATCCGGCCGCCCCGGCGGGCGACGCCGCCTACCTGCTCTTCACCTCGGGATCCACCGGCCGCCCCAAGGGGGTGCCGATCACCCACGGCAGCCTGGCGCACTACTTCGCGCTGCTCGACGACCGGTACGACTTCGACCGGCACGACGTCTTCTCGCAGACCTTCGACCTCAACTTCGACTGCGCGATGTTCGACCTGTTCTGCGCCTGGGGTGCCGGGGCCGAGGTGCTCCGGGTGCCGCCGCAGGCGTACCGCGACCTGCCCGACTTCCTGGCCCGCAACGGCGTCTCGGTGTGGTTCTCCACGCCCAGCGCGATAGGCCTGGTGCGCCGCCTCGGTGGCCTGGCCCCGTCGAGCCTGCCCAGCCTGCGCTGGAGCTTCTTCGCCGGTGAGGCGCTGCGCACCGACGACGCACAGGCCTGGCAGCTCGCCGCGCCGCAGTCGGCGGTGGAGAACCTGTACGGCCCGACCGAGCTGACCGTCACGGTCACCGCGCACCGGTACGGTCCGGAGTCCGGCCGGCTCGGGGTCAACGGCGTCGTCCCGATCGGTGCCCTGCACCACGGCCACCGGATGCGGCTGACCGCCGAGGACGGCACCGAGGCCGCCGAGGAGGGCGAGCTGTGGGTCAGCGGCCCGCAGCTCACGCCTGGCTATCTGGACCCGGCCGACGGCGCGGGCCGGTTCGCCCGGCACGACGGGATCCTCTGGTACCGCACCGGCGACCGGGTCCGCCGTCTGGCCGACGGTGAGCTGCTCTACCTGGGCCGGTTGGACGCGCAGGTGCAGTTGCAGGGTTGGCGGGTGGAGCTGACCGAGATCGACCACGCGGTGCGCGGCGTGCCCGGCGTGGACGACGCGGTCACCGTGGACGCGACCGCCGGCGACGCCCACGAACTCGTGGTGTTCCACACCGGCGACCCGGTGTCGCCGGCCGGGCTGAGTCGCGCGCTGCGGGCTGTGCTGCCCGATCGGCTCATCCCGCGGCACTACGAGCACCGCACCGAGCTGCCGCTCAATTCCAACCGCAAGACCGACCGGCTGGCACTGCGCGCGCGGGCGGCGGAACTGCTCGCCGCGGCGCAACTCGACCGGGGCTCCGTCGCGTGATTGTGGGGCCGGTAGGGGTCCTTTCTGCGAGCCTCGCGGATAGGTTCGCATTGATCGTTGCAGCCATTCTCTTCGTAACTCCAACAATTGTCTTGGAATCGGTTCCGGAGCGGCGGGGGTTTTCGTGAACGACGGATTGGTGCATTCTCTGCTGGACGGTGCCGCCGCGGCGGCACCGGACGACCCGGCGGTGCGCGACGCGACCGGCCGGTGGACCTACGCCGACCTGCACGCGCACAGTCACGCGCTGGACGCCTGGTTGGCCGAGCACGGGGTGCGGGCCGGCGACCGGGTGCTGGTGCAGGCCGAGACAACCCGGCTCCTGGTCGCCCTGTTCCACGCGGTGTCCCGGCGCGGCGCCGCGTTCGTGCCGCTGAATCCGGCGATGAAACCGTTCCACCTGAGCGCGGTGGTGGCGAACGCCGCACCGGCCCTGGTGATCGCGGATGCGGCGCTGGCTCCGGCCCTGCGAGCGCTGACCACCGTCCCGGTGCACGAGACGCCGCAGGTGCTGGCCGCCGCCGAGGCCCGGCTCGGCAGCCGGGCCGCCGACACGGTGCGGCCGGACCCGTCCGCGCCGGCCGCCCTGATCTACACCTCGGGCAGCACCGCCGCCCCCAAGGCGGTCGTCACCCCGCACGCGCAGACCGTCTTCGTCGTCGGCGCGTTGGTCGCCGCCCTCGGCTACCGCCGCGACGACGTGGTGTACTGCCGCTTCCCGATGTCCTGGGACTACGGCCTGCACAAGGTGCTGATGTCCTGCGCGGCCGGCGCCGAGGTGGTGCTGGCCGGCACCGAGGGCGACCTGTCGCTGCTGCGCCGGCTGCGCGAGGCCGGCGCGACAGTGGTACCGATCGTGCCGTCACTGGCCTCGATGATCGTCACCCTGGCCCGGCGCGAACCCGACGTCCGGCCGCCGGTGCGGATGTTCACCAACACCGGCGCGGCGCTGCCCCAGGCGGTCATCGACGACCTGCGCGCCGCCTTCCCCGGCGCTCGCGTGGTGCGCCAGTTCGGCCAGACCGAGTGCAAGCGCATCGCGGTCATGCCACCGGACGAGGACACCGAGCGGCCCGCCGCGGTCGGCCGGCCGCTGCCCGGCACCCGGGTGCTCATCTGCGACCCGGACGGCGAGGCGCTGCCGGCCGGCGAGATCGGCGAGATCGTGGTGGAGGGGCCGCACGTGATGCCCGGCTACTGGCGGGCACCGGAACAGACCGCACGGGTGTTCCGCACCGACCCGCGCACCGGGGCGCCCCAGCTGCACACCGGCGACTACGGCTGGCTCGACGACGACGGCTACCTCTACTTCGCCGGCCGCCGCGACGAGATGTTCAAGCGCAAGGGCCTGCGGATGAGCACGGTCGAGATCGAGGCCGCGGCGATGGACGTCCCCGGCGTCCAGGCGGCGGCCGCCGTCCCGCCCTCGCCGGACCGTGACCTCGCCCTGTGCGTGGTGACCGACCTGGCCCCCACCGCGGTGCTGCGCGAACTGCGCAAGCGGTTGGAGCCGGCGAAGATCCCGGCGACCTGCGTGGTGCTCGACGAGCTGCCGCTGTCGCTGCACGGCAAACACGAGCGTCGGCAACTCGCCGCGCTGTTGGACGGAGCACCGGCATGAGCGCGTACGCCCACCTCGCCGAGCGGTACGGCACCCCGCTGTACGTGTACGACCTGGACCGGGTGGAGGCCGCGCGGGAGGCGTTGAAGGCAGCCCTGCCCGAGGCGGTCGACCTCTTCTACGCCGTCAAGGCGAACCCGCACGCCGAGGTCGCCGCCGCCGTGCGCGGCGCCGACCGCACCCGCGCCGAGATCAGCTCCACAGGTGAACTGGCGGTCGCGATCGAGGCCGGGTTCGCGGCCGCCGACTGCCTCTACACCGGACCCGGCAAGACCACCGGCGAACTGGACGTGGCGATCGGCCGTGGGGTGCGGACCTTCTCCGCCGAGTCGCCCGGCGACCTGCGCCGCATCGGCCGGGTCGCGGACCGCCACGGCGTGGTCGTCGACTGTCTGCTGCGCGTCAACAGCGCCGCCGCCAAGGCCACCACCAGCAGCATCCGGATGACCGGTGCGCCGTCGCAGTTCGGGCTGGACAGCGAGACCCTGCCGGACGTGCTGCCGGAGCTGACCCGGGTGCCCGGGACCCGCCTGGCCGGCGCGCACTTCTTCCCGCTGAGCAGCGCCGCCGACGAGGAAAGCCTGATCGCCGAGTTCCAGCACACCATCGGCCTGGCCGCCCGGCTGCACGAGGACCTGGGACTGCCGCTGCGGCTGCTGGACATCGGCGGCGGCTTCTCGGTGCCGTACGCCACCCCGGGGCCGCGGGCCCGCTACGACAAGCTGCGGTCCGAGCTGGAGTCGGCGCTGGACACCAGCTTCCCGCGCTGGCGTGACGGCGAGCCGCGGATCGCCTGCGAGTCGGGCCGCTACCTGGTCGGCGACGGCGGCACCCTGCTCTGCGGCGTGGTGAACGTCAAGGAGAGCCGGCAGCGCCGATTCGTCGTGCTGGACGCCGGGATCAACACGTTCGGCGGGCTGTCCGGCCTGGGCCGGCTGCTGCCCGCGAAGATCTCCACGGCGGCCGAGCCGGTGCAGGTCGCCAGCCTGGTCGGCCCGCTGTGCACCCCGGGTGACGTGCTCGCCCGCGACGTACCGCTGCCCGACCTGGCGCCGGGCGACGTGCTCGAGATCCCCAACGCCGGCGCGTACGGGCCCTCCGCCAGCCTGCTGGCGTTCCTGGGCCGCCCGGCCCCGGCCGAGGTGGTCGTGCGCGGTGACGAGGTGCTGTCGGTCTCCCGCCTGGACTACCGGCGGGTCTACGGGCCGGCGACGTGAGCGAGCTGACCACCGCCCGGGACGACACCCCAGGCCGACGCCGGGCCACCGTCGTGGTCAGTGGGGTGGCGTCCGACGCGCACACCTGGAACCTGGTCTTCCTCGAACTGCTGCTGTCCGAACTGGGCTTCGACGTGGCCAACCTGGGCGCGTGCGTACCGGACGAGCTGCTGGTGCGTGAATGCCTGGAGCGCCGGCCCGACCTTCTGGTGCTCAGCAGCGTCAACGGCCACGGCCACATCGACGGTGCCCGCGCGGCGCGGGCCCTGCGCGACCGGTCGGCACTGGCCGCGTTGCCGGTGGTGATCGGCGGCAAGCTCGGCGTCGCCGGGTCGCTGACCGCCGCCCAGCGCGACGAACTGCTCGCCGCCGGATGCGACGCTGTCTACGAGGACTCCGTCGACGCGATCACCGCCTTCCGCTCGTTCCTGTCCGCCCTGCCCAGCAGGGCCTTCCGGTGACCGGGGCGGTCCCTGCGGCCGGCGGACGGATCGGCCTCGGCGAGTTCGTCCGTCGTGCCGCCGACGCCGGCGAACTGGTGGTGCAGCCCCGGATGGGCTTCAGCTCGTCGACGGCCATGCGCGCCGGGCTGCTCGCCGTCAAGGCCGCCCCCGCCACCACTGTCGGCACCATCACCCTGGACAGCTACACCCGGCTGGGTGACCTGGGTGCGGCCGCCCGCGCGGTCAGCGCCGGCGAGGACCTCAACGGCTACCCGATCGCCACCCACCCGGTACGGACCACCCGCGCGGTGATCGACGGGGTACGCGACACCGCCTTCCCGGTGCAGGTGCGGCACGGCTCAGCCGATCCGCGGCACATCTTCGCGGCGCTGGTCGCGGCCGGGCTGGACGCCACCGAGGGCGGCCCGGTGTCGTACTGCCTGCCGTACGGCCGGGTGCCGCTCGACGAGTCGGTACGCAACTGGGCGCACTGCTCCGAGCTGTTCGCCCGGCTGCGCGAGTACAGCCCGGTCGAACCCAACCTGGAGACGTTCGGCGGCTGCATGCTGGGCCAGCTCTGCCCGCCCAGCCAGCTCGTCGCGCTCAGCGTCCTGGAGGCGCTGTTCTTCCGCCGCTACGGCGTGCGCAGCATCGCGGTCAGCTACGCCCAGCAGACCAACCCGCGCCAGGACCAGGAGGCGGTGCGCGCGCTGCGCCGGCTGTGCGCGGAACTGCTGCCGGACGTCACCTGGCACGTGGTCATCTACACCTACATGGGGTTGTTCCCGGCCACCCCGCACGGTGCCCGCCGCATCCTCACCCACGCCGTCGAACTGGCCCGCACCACAGGCGCGGAACGGCTGATCGTCAAGACCGTCGCCGAGGCGCACCGTATCCCCACCATCGCCGAGAACGTGGAGGCGCTCACCCATGCCGCGGCGACCGCGCACACCGTCTCCACGACGGCGGTCCCGGAGCACGAGGGGAGCGACTCGCAGACGTACGCCGAGGCCCGAGCGCTGGTCGAGGCCGTGCTCGACAGCGGCCCCGACATCGGCCGCTCGCTGCTGCACAGCTTCAAGAGCGGCTACCTGGACATCCCGTACTGCCTGCACCCGGACAACCTGGGCCGCACCCGCAGTTACGTGGACACCGACGGCGCGCTGCGCTGGGCCGACACCGGTCTGCTGCCGATCGGTCACCTGGTGCGCGCCTCCGGCCGCAGCCGGGTGACCGCGGCCGGGCTGATGGAGGCGCTCAGCAGCGTCCGCCGCCGGTACGACACGGTCAGAGAGGAAGTTCCGTGAGCGACGAGCAGCGGCCGGTCCGGCCGTACCCCTTCCCGACCCGCACCAGCGAGGTCGCCCCGATGTACGAGGCCCTGCGCCGCACCGAACCGGTGAGCCGGGTCCAGCTCCCGTACGGCGAACCGGGCTGGCTGGTGACCCGGCACGCCGACGTGCGCACGGTGCTGTCCGACCCGCGGTTCAGCCGGGCCGTGGCCCAGGGCCTGGACCAGCCTCGGCTGCGCCGGGAGAACATGAACGACGGCATCATGGGCATGGACCCGCCCGACCACACCCGGCTGCGCAAGCTCGCCATGAAGGCGTTCACCGCCCGCCGGGTGGAGCGGATGCGCGCCGAGGTCCACAAGATCGCCGACGGGCTGCTCGACGCCATGGTGGCCCGTGGACGCCCGACCGACCTGGTCGAACACTTCGCCCGGCCGCTGCCGGTGACCGTCATCTGCGGCATGCTCGGCGTGCCGATCGAGGACTACCCGCGGTTCACCCGCTGGACCGAGGCGTTCACCAACAACGAGTCGGCGCTGGGTGACGTGGTCGCCACGGTGGGGCCGGAGATGGACGCGTACATCGCCGACCTGATCGGGCAGCGCCGCCTGCGGCCCACCGACGACCTGCTCGGCGCGCTGGTGCGGGCGCGCGACGACGGCGACAAGCTCACCGAGACCGAGCTGATCGACCTCGCCGGGGCCGGCCTGCTGACCGCCGGCACCGAGACGGTCTCGGCGGCCCTGCCCGGCTTCGTGTACACGCTGCTGGAACACCCGGAGGCGCTGGCCGCGCTGCGCCGCGACCGCAGCCTCATGCCGTCCGCGGTCGAGGAACTGCTCCGGTACGTCCCGATCAACTCGGCCGCCATGTTCCCGCGGTACGCGCTGACCGACGTGGAGCTGTCCGGGGTGACCGTGCGCGCCGGCGACCCGGTGCTGCCCTCGCTGGCCGCCGCCAACCGCGACCCCGAGGTGTTCGCCGACCCTGACGTGCTGGACCTCACCCGCAAACCGAATCCGCACGTCACCTTCGGCTACGGCGCGCACCTGTGCCTCGGCGCGCAACTGGCCCGCCTGGAGCTACAGGTCGCACTCGGCCTGCTGCTGGACCGCTTCGGCGACCTGGCCCTGGCCGACGGGGTCACCTGGCGCACCGGCGTCATCGTGCGGGGCCCCGGAGTTCTGCCGATCACCTGGTGAGGGGCCGGTAGGGGATCTCGGCCGCCGCATCCGTTCCTAGCATCGAGCCCAATCCACGCCTGCCTGGTGACCCGTTGGAGTGCCCGGATGAACCTGCCCGAGCTAGTCGCACTGCCGGCCGCGGAACGCCGCCGCGCCGTCCTGGAACTGGTCCGCCGCTGCACGGCCACCGTGCTGCGTACGGTGGCGCCCGACGGGCCGGACAGCATGGCCGACGACCGGCCGTTCCGCGAGGCCGGGTTCGACTCGCTGGCCGCGGTCGACCTGCATGACCGGCTCACCGCGGCCACCGGCATGGCGCTGCCTGTCACGCTGGCCTTCGACCACCCGACCCCGGCCCAGGTGGCCGAGGTCATCCTGGATCGGATCGCCGGCACCGGCGGCGGTGCGGACGGCGCGCCGCGCAGTGCCGCGTCCGACGAGCCGATCGCGATCGTCGGCATCGGCTGCCGCTTCCCCGGCGGCGTGGGCGGCCCGGAGGACCTCTGGGAGTTGGTCGCCGGAGGCCGGCACGTGCTCGGCGGTTTCCCCGCCGACCGCGGCTGGGACCTGGACGCGTTGTTCGACGACGACCCGGACCGGCCGGGAAGCAGCTATGTCCGGCACGGCGCCTTTCTGGACGACGCCGCCGGCTTCGACGCCGACTTCTTCGGCATCGGCCCGCGCGAGGCGTCGGCGATGGACCCGCAGCAGCGGATCGTGCTGGAGACGGCGTGGGAGGCCCTGGAACGGGCCGGCATCGACCCGGTCACGCTGCGCGGCAGCCAGGCCGGCGTGTTCGTCGGCGCCGAACCCCAGGAGTACGGCCCACGCCTGTACGAGGCCCCGGACGGGCTCGACGGCTACCTGCTGACCGGCAGCGCACCCAGCGTGGTGTCCGGCCGGGTGGCGTACACGCTCGGTGCGCACGGCCCGGCGATCACCGTCGACACCGCCTGCTCCGGCTCCCTCGTCGCGCTGCACCTGGCCTGCCGGGCACTGCGCGCCGGGGACGCCTCGCTCGCGCTGGCCGGCGGCGTGGCGGTGATGGGCAGCCCGGGTACGTTCACCGCGTTCAGCCGTCAGCGCGGACTGGCCCCGGACGGGCTGTGCAAGCCGTTCGCCGCCGCCGCCGACGGCACCGGATTCGCCGAGGGAGCCGGCATCCTGGTGCTGGAACGGCTCTCCGACGCCCGCCGCCACGGCCGCCGGGTGCTGGCCGTACTGCGCGGCACCGCGGTCAACTCCGACGGCGCGAGCAACGGGCTGACCGCCCCGAACGGTCCGGCGCAGCAGCGGGTGGTGGCCGACGCGCTGGCCGACGCCGGGCTGCGGCCGGCCGACGTGGACGCGGTCGAGGCGCACGGCACCGGCACCCGGCTCGGTGACCCGATCGAGGCGACCGCGCTGATCGCCGCGCTCGGTCAGGACCGGGAGACGCCCCTGTGGCTCGGCTCGGTCAAGTCGAACATCGGCCACACCCAGGCCGCCGCCGGTGCGGCCGGTGTGATCAAGATGGTGATGGCGCTGCGGCACGGCACGCTGCCGGCCACCCTGCACGTCGACGAGCCCACCCCGCACGTGGACTGGACCGCCGGGAAGGTCGCGCTGCTGACCGCCGCGCAGCCGTGGCAGCCGGGGGAGCGGCCCCGCCGGGCCGGTGTCTCGTCGTTCGGTGTCAGCGGCACCAACGCGCACGTCATCGTGGAGGAGGGCGACCCGGCCGCCGCCGAGGACCCGGCGGCGCCGGAGGACCCGGACGTCGTACCGGTGCCGCTGGTGCTGTCCGCGCGCTCCGCCGCCGCCCTGCGCGACCGGGCGACCGCGCTGCTGCCGGTGCTGGACGGCCCGGCCGGCCTGTCCGCGGTCGCCGCCGCCCTGGCCGTCACCCGCACCACGATGGAGCACCGGGCGGTGCTGCTCGCCGCCGGCCGGGACGAGGCCCGCGGCGCGTTGCGCGCGCTGTCCACCGCCGACAGTGCCCCGGCCGGCCGGGGCCGGACCGCCTTCCTGTTCACCGGCCAGGGTGCCCAGCGGCTCGCCTCCGGTACCCGGCTGGCCGCGGCGTACCCGGTGTTCGCCGACGCCTTCGCCGCCGTCGCCGACGAACTCGACCAGCACCTCGACCGGCCACTTCGCGACGTGCTGGCCGGCGACGACCCGGCGTTGCTGGACCGCACGGCGTACGCCCAGGCCGCGCTGTTCGCCGTCGAGGTCGCGCTGTTCCGGCTGCTCGAATCGCAGGGTCTGACGCCCGACTACGTGCTGGGTCACTCGGTCGGCGAGTTCGCCGCCGCGCACGTCGCCGGGACGCTCACCCTGGCCGACGCGGCGCTGCTGGTCACCGCCCGCGGCGAGCTGATGCAGGCCCTGCCGGCCGGCGGCGCGATGATCTCCGTGCAGGCGACCGAGGACGAGGCCCGCGCGGCGCTGGCCGGCGTGGACGACGTCGCCGTCGCGGCGGTCAACGGACCGCGCGCCGTGGTGCTCTCCGGTGCCGTCGGGTCGGTCACCGCGATCGCCGCCACCTTCGCCGCCGCCGGCCGGCGCACCAGCCCGCTGCGCGTCTCGCACGCCTTCCACTCCCCGGCGATGGACCCGATGCTGGCCGAGTTCCGGCAGTTCGCCCAGGTGGTCGGCTTCGCGCCGGCCCGGCTGCCGATGGTGTCGACGGTGACCGGCGCGCTGGTCGGCGACGACGACCTGGCCGAGCCGGAGTACTGGGTGCGGCAGGTGCGCGGCACCGTCCGCTTCGCCGACGGCCTGCGGGCGCTGGCCGAGCGCGGCGTCACCACCTTCGTCGAGCTGGGCCCGGACGCGGTGCTGACCGCCCTCGGCCCGGCCACCCTGCCGGACGCGGCGTTCCTGCCCACCCTGCGGCCCGGCCGCGACGAGGTGCGCGACGTGCTGGCGACGCTGGCCGCCGCCCACCGCCTCGGCACCCCGGTGGACTGGCACCGGTTCTTCGCCGGCACCGCCGACCGGCCGTCGGTCGAGCTGCCCACCTACCCGTTCCAGCACCGCAGGTTCTGGCTCGCCCCGCCCGCACCCGCCGCCGACGCGACCGCGCTGGGCCAGGCCCCGGCCGGGCACCCGCTGCTCGGCGCGGTGGTGCGGCCGGCCGACGGCGACCGCACCGTGCTCACCGGACGTATCTCGCCGCGCACCCACCCGTGGCTGGCCGACCACGTCGTCGCCGGCGCCATGCTGCTGCCGGCCACCGCGTTCGTCGACCTGGCCGCGCACGCCGGTGCCCTGATCGGCACGCCGGTGCTGGCCGAGCTGACGCTGCACGCCCCGTTGCCGGTGACCGGCACGGTCACGCTGCAGATCATCACCGGTCCGGACGACGGCGACGGCCGCCGCAGCGTCGAGATCCACGCCCGGCCGGACGGCGTCGACGCCTGGTCCCGGCACGCCACCGGCCTGCTCACCGCCGCCGGGCCGCCGCCGGCCGACCTCGGCACCTGGCCCCCGCCCGGCGCGGTCCCGGCCGACCTGACCCGCTGGTACGACGACCTGGCCGAGCAGGGATACCACTACGGCGAGAGCTTCCGCGGCCTGCGGGCCGCATGGCGCGACGGCGACCACGCGTACGTCGAGGTCTCGCTGCCCCCACACGTGCCGGCCGGCGGGCACCAACTGCACCCGGCCCTGCTCGACGCGGTGCTCCAGGCCACCGAGCTGGCCGCCGGCACCACCGCCGAACCCGGCATGGTGCACCTGCCCTTCGCCTGGCGCGGCGTCACGATCGCCGGCCCCGGTGCGACCACGCTGCGGGTGCGGATCAGCCCGGCCGGTCCGGACGCGGTGCGGATCGACGCCACCACCCCGGACGGCACACCCGCGGTCACCGTCGAGTCGTTCGTGACCCGCCCGGTCCCGGCCGCCCGGCTCACCGGCGGCGCCCGCCTGCACGAGATCCGCTGGGTGCCCGCCCCGGGCGTCCCGCGAACGCTGCCCGAGCCGGCCGGCTCGGACGCGGACCTGTCCGGCGACGGGGGCGTGCGTCTCGCCCTGGCCGGCTCGGACGCGGACCCGTCCGGGGACCGGGCCGTGCGTCTCGCCCTGGCCGGTCCCGGCGCGGAGGCCGCCCGCGTGGCCACCCACCGGGCCCTCGCCGTGGTCCACGCCTGGCTGGCCCGCCCCGCCGGCCGGCTGACCGTGGTCACCGCGCCGGACGACGCCGGCCACGCCGCCGCCCGCGGCCTGGTGCGCGCCGCGCTTGCCGAGTACCCGGACAGGTTCGCGTTGGCCGAGGTGCCGGCCGGCGAACCGGTGCCGGCCGTGGACGGCGAGCCGGAACTGGCCCTCCGCGACGGCGTCGTACTGGTTCCCCGGCTGACCGCCTGCGACCCGGAGCCCGCGGCCTTCCCGACCCTGGACGGCCCGGTGCTGATCACCGGCGGCACCGGCGGACTCGGCGCGGTCGTCGCCCGGCACCTGGTGGGCCGGCACGGCGTACGGGAACTGCTGCTCGTCAGCCGTCGGGGGCCGCAGGCGCCCGGCGTGGCGGAACTGACCGCCGGGCTCACCGCGGCCGGCGCGTCGGTGACCGTGGCAGCCTGCGACGTGGCCGACCGGGACGCGCTCGCCCGGCTGCTCGCCGAGCACCCGCCGGCCGCCGTGGTGCACGCCGCCGGGATCCTCGACGACGGCCTGGTGACGGCGCTCACCCCGGAGCGCGTCGACGCGGTGGCCGCACCGAAGGCGGACGCCGCCTGGCACCTGCACGAGCTGACCCGCGACCGCGACCTGGCCTGGTTCGTGCTGTTCTCCTCGGCCGCGGCGCACGTGGACGGCGCCGGGCAGGGCAACTACGCCGCCGCCAACGCCACCCTCGACGCGCTCGCCGCGCACCGCCGCGCCGCCGGGCTGTCCGCCGTGTCGATCGGCTGGGGCCTGTGGGCAGGTGCCGGCGGTATGGGCGACCGACTCGACGCCACCACCCTGCGCCGCATCGCGCGTTCCGGCCTGCCCGCCCTGGACGTTGCCGACAGCCTCGCCCTGTTCGACGCCGCGCTGACCGCCTCCGCCGCCACCGTGCTGCCGCTGCGACCCGACCCGGCCGCCCTGCGGGCCCGCGCCGACCTGCCCGCCCTGTTGCGTGACCTGGTGCCGGCCACCCCTCGTCCCGCCCGGCCCTCCGCCACCGCACCGGCCGAGCCGTGGGCCGGACCGGCCGGGCCGGACCGGCAACGGGCACTGTTGCGCCTGGTGCGTACCCACGCGGCCGCGGTGCTCGGCCACGACGGACCGGAGGCGGTCGACCCGGACCGGCCGTTCAGCGAGGCCGGCTTCGACTCGCTCGCCGCCGTGGAGTTGCGCAACCGGATCGGTGCGGCGACCGGCGCGACGCCGGCGGCGACAGTCGTCTTCGACTACCCGACCCCGCGCGCCCTCGCCGAGCACCTGAACGTCGCCACCGCACCTGCCGTCGCCCCGGCACCCGTCGAGCCGGTGGGAACCGACGAGCCGATCGCCATCGTCGGCATGGCCTGCCGCTACCCCGGCGACGTGCGCTCACCGGAGGACCTGTGGCGGCTCGTCGCCGCCGGGTCGGACGCGATCGGCGACTTCCCGGACGACCGCGGTTGGCAGGTGGACCGCATCTTCGACCCGGAACCCGGCACACCCGGCCGCAGCTACGTGCGCGAGGGCGGCTTCCTGCACGACGCCGCCGAGTTCGACCCCGAGTTCTTCGGCATCGGCCCGCGCGAGGCCGCCGCCATGGACCCGCAGCAGCGGCTGCTGCTGGAGATCACCTGGGAGGCGGTGGAGCGGGCCGGGATCGCGCCGGACTCGCTGCGCGGCACCCGCACGGGCGTGTTCGCCGGCGTCATGTACCACGACTGGGGGACCAGGCTGGGCCACGTGCCCGAGGACGTGGCCGCTTACCTGGGCAACGGCAGCCTCGCCAGCGTCGTGTCCGGCCGGGTGGCGTACACGTTCGGCTTCGAGGGCCCGGCCGTCACGATCGACACGGCCTGCTCCTCGTCCCTCGTCGCGCTGCACTGGGCGATCCAGGCGATTCGCGCCGGTGAGTGCTCACTCGCGCTGGCCGGAGGGGTGACCGTGATGTCCACCCCGGACACGTTCATCGACTTCAGCCGCCAGCGCGGCCTGGCCGCCGACGGCCGGTGCAAGTCCTTCGCGGACGGCGCGGACGGCACCGGCTGGGGTGAGGGCGCGGGCGTGCTGCTGCTGGAACGCCTGTCGGACGCGCGCCGCAACGGTCACCCGGTGCTCGCCGTGGTCCGCGGCTCGGCGGTCAACTCCGACGGCGCTTCCAACGGGCTCACCGCCCCGAACGGACCCTCCCAGCAGCGGGTCATTCGGGACGCGCTGGCCACCGCCGGGCTGCGGCCCGCCGACGTCGACGCGGTCGAGGCGCACGGCACCGGCACGGTGCTCGGCGACCCGATCGAGGCGACCGCGTTGCTCGGCACGTACGGCCAGGACCGGGACCGCCCGCTGTGGCTCGGCTCGGTCAAGTCGAACATCGGCCACACCCAGGCCGCCGCCGGCGTCGCCGGGATCATCAAGATGGTCGAGGCGATGCGGCACGGCACCCTGCCGCGCACGCTGCACGTGGATCGGCCGTCCTCGCACGTCGACTGGTCGGCCGGCGCGGTGGCGCTGCTGGCCGACGCGCGGGACTGGCCGGCCGGCGAGCGTCCGCGTCGCGCCGGGGTGTCGTCGTTCGGGATCAGCGGCACCAACGCGCACGTCATCGTCGAGGAGGCGCCGGCCGCCGCCCCCGAGCCGTCCGCCCCCGAGTCGTCCGGCCGGGTGCTGTCCGGCCCGGTGCCGCTGCCGGTCTCGGCCCGCAGCGAGCAGGCGCTGCTCGCCCAGGTGGCGGCGGTGCGCTCGGTGCTGGCCGCCGGTGCCGCGCCGGCCGACGTCGCCTTCTCGCTGGGCACCTCGCGGGCCGCCCTGGACGTCCGGGCCATCTGGACCGGCGGCGACCCGACGACCACAGTGGCCCGTGATGCTCGCACTGTCTTTGTTTTTCCGGGTCAGGGTGCGCAGCGGGTGGGGATGGGTGCCGACCTGTACGAGCGGTATCCGACTTTCGCCGAGGCGTGGGACGAGGTGTGCTCGCTCGTCTCGTGGGACGCGGCCGACATCGATGCCACGGCCAACGCGCAGCCCGCTCTCTTCGCGTACGAGGTGGCGTTGTTCCGTCTTCTGGAGTCGTGGGGGTTGCGTCCGGATGTGGTGGTGGGTCATTCGGTGGGTGAGTTCGCGGCGGCGTACGTCGCCGGGGTCTTGTCTCTGGAGGACGCGGCCCGTCTGGTCGTGGAACGCGGTCGGTTGATGGGTGCGGTCGCTGCTGGTGGGGTGATGGCGGTGGTGAGCGTGTCGGAGGAGTCTGCTCGCTTGACAGGTGTGGATGTGGCGGCGGTGAATGGTCCGGGTTCGGTGGTGCTGTCGGGCAGTCGTGAGCGGGTGACCGCGGCGGTCGAGCAGCTTGGTGTGCAGCCGCGGTGGTTGACGGTTTCTGACGCGTTCCACTCGGTGTTGATGGAACCGGCGCTTGACGGTTTTGCCGCAGCCGCCGCTGGGGTCGCCTTCGCCGTTCCGCGGGTGGAGTGGATTTCCACGGTGACCGGTGCCCGCGTCGGGTCGGTGGATGCTGGGTACTGGGTCCGGCAGATCCGCGACACGGTCCGTTTCCACGAGGCGGTGTCCGGTCTGACCGGCTGCCGGTTCG
The DNA here is from genome assembly GCF_003205615.1 of Micromonospora arborensis. Lineage (GTDB taxonomy): Bacteria > Actinomycetota > Actinomycetes > Mycobacteriales > Micromonosporaceae > Micromonospora > Micromonospora arborensis. The sequence continues at coordinate 26,542 of NZ_PYBV01000029.1, forward strand.
TCGAGTTGGGTCCGGAACCGGTGCTGAGTGGCCTGCTGCGCGGTCACGTGGACGACGTGGTCGCGGTCGTCGCCGGGCGGGACGTGTTGGGGGCCGTCGCCGAGTTGTGGGCCGACGGCGCCACCGTCGACTGGGCCGCCCACCTGCCCGGTGCCCGCCGGATCGACCTGCCCACCTATCCCTTCCAGCGCCGCCGCTTCTGGCTCGATGCCGGCGCCGACCCGGCCGGCCTCGGTCAGCTCCCGGCCGGTCACCCGCTACTCGGCGCGGTCCTGCCGCTCGGCGACGACGGCCTGGTGCTCACCGGCCGCCTCGCCGCCGACGCCACCCCGTGGCTCGCCGACCACGGCGTCCTCGGCGAGCTGCTGCTGCCCGGCACCGCGTTCGCCGAACTCGCCCTGCACGCCGGAACCCACGCTGGGCACCCGGTGCTGGACGAGCTGACCCTGCACGCCCCGCTGGTGCTCGACGAGCGGACCGCGACCGCCGTGCAGGTGGTCGTCGCCGCGCCGACCGGCGGCCGGTGCGCGGTGTCCGTCTACTCCCGTCCCGAGCACGCCGACGCCGCCGAACCGTGGACCCTGCACGCCCGTGGCTTCCTCGGCACCACCCCGGGCACCCCGGCCGAGCTGACCGCGTGGCCGCCGCCCGGCGCCGAGCCGATCGACGTCACCGGCGCGTACGACACCCTCGCCGGGCGTGGCTACGACTACGGACCCGCCTTCCAGGGGCTGCGCGCGGCCTGGCGGCGCGGCGACGAGGTGTACGCCGAGGTCGAGCTGCCCAGCCCGGACGCCACCGGGTACGGCCTGCACCCGGCGCTGCTGGACGCCGCCATGCACGCCGACCTGCTGGCCGGCGGGGACACCCTGCTGCCGTTCGTCTGGTCCGGCGTCACCCTGCACCGGGCCGGGGCGTCCGCGCTGCGGGTGCGGATCACCCGGCTACGCGGGGACGAGCTGTCCGCGATCGACGTCGCCGACCACACCGGGCAGCCGGTCGCCACCGTCACCACGCTCACCGCCCGCCCGGCGACCCGGACCGCCCGGGCCGGCGAGTTGTTCACCGTCGACTGGACCCCGATCGCCGAGCCGGTCGGCCCGGCGCCGGTCACCGTACGGTTCGACGTGCCCACCCCGGACGGCCCGACGCCGGCCGCGGCGGCCCGGGTCACCGTCGGCGCCACGCTCGACCGGATCCGCACCTGGCTGGCCGACGACGAGCACGCCACGGACCGCCTGCTGGTGGTCACCCGCCGCGCCGTCCACCTGCCCGGCGACGCGGCACCCGACCCGGCCCAGTCCGCGGTCTGGGGCCTGGTGCGGGCCGCCGCCGAGGAGAACCCCGGCCGGTTCGCGCTTGTCGACGCCGACGACACCGCGACCGTCCTCGACGTCGCGGCCGGCAGCGGCGAACCGGAGACCGCTGTGCGCGGTGACGCCGTGCTGGTGCCCCGCTACGTCCGCGCCGACCCGGACGCCGAGCGCCGCACCCTGGACCCGGACCGGACCGTGCTGGTCACCGGCGGCACCGGCGGCCTCGGCGCGCTGGCCGCCCGCCGGTTGGTGAGCCACCACGGCGTACGGAATCTGCTGTTGGTCAGCCGGCGCGGCCCGGACGCTCCCGGCGTCGGCGCGCTCTGCGCCGACCTGGCGGCGGCCGGTGCCGACGTGCGGGTGCTCGCGTGCGACGTGTCCGACCGCGACGCCGTCGCCCGGCTGCTGGCCGGCATCCGCGCCGACCGGCCGCTCGGCGCAGTCGTGCACGCCGCTGGGACAGCGTCCGGCGGCACGGTCGCCGGCCTCGGCCACGACGCCGTGGACCGGGTCCTCGCCCCGAAGGCCGACGCCGCCTGGCACCTGCACGACCTCACCGCCGATCTCGGCCTCACCGCGTTCGTGCTGTTCTCGTCCGCCGGCGGTCAGGTGCTCGCGGCCGGGCAGGGCGACTACGCCGCAGCGAACGCCTTCCTCGACGGCCTCGCCGGATACCGGGCCGTGCACGGGCTGCCGGCCACCGCGATCGCGTTCGGCCTGTGGGCGGAGGACACCGGCCTCGGCGCGGTCGGCGACGCCGACCTGGCCCGGATGGACCGCCTCGGCCTGCCCGCGCTGAGTCGCGAGGACGGGCTGGCCCTGTTCGACGGTGCCTGGCGGAGCGGCCCGGCCGCGGTGACCGCGATCCGGGTGGACCGCCAAGCGCTCCGGACCCGCGCGGACCTGCCCGCCCTGCTGCGCGGCCTGGTGCGCCGCCCGGTCGCGGCCCGGCCGGAACGGCCCACCGGCCCGGCCGCGCTGCCGCCGGCCGAGCGGGAGCGGGAGCTGGCGTCTCTCGTACGCGAGAAGATCGCCGCCGTGCTCGGGTACACCGACCCGGCCGAGGTCGCCGACCGCCGCCCGTTCCGCGACCTCGGGTTCGACTCGCTGGCCGCGGTGGAGCTGCGCAACCTGCTGACCGCCGCCACCGGGCTGACCCTGCCCGCCACCCTCGTCTTCGACCACCCCACCCCGGCCGCCGTCACCGCCCTACTCACCACGATGGTCACCGGCACCGCCGACGAGGCCCCCGAGGTGCGCGCCGCCGCCACCGGCGAGCCGATCGCCATCGTGGGCATGGCCTGCCGCTACCCCGGCGGGGTGCGGTCGCCGGAGGACCTGTGGCGGCTGGTCGCCGACGGCGTCGACGCGGTCTCCGGGCTGCCCGTCGACCGCGGCTGGGACGTCGACGGCATCTACCACCCCGAGCCCGGCACCCCGGGTCGCAGCTACGTGCGCGAGGGCGGGTTCCTGGATGACCCGGCCGGCTTCGACCCGGAGCTGTTCGGCATCGGCCCGCGCGAGGCGCTGGCCCTCGACCCGCAACAGCGGTTGCTGCTCGAAGTCAGCTGGGAGGCGTTCGAACGTGCCGGTATCGCGCCGGACTCGCTGCGCGGCACCCGCACCGGCGTGTTCGCCGGCGTGATGTACGACGACTACGGCAGCCGCCTCAAGAACCCGCCCGAGGACGTCGCCGCCTACCTCACCAACGGCAGCTCGCCAAGCGTCTTCTCCGGTCGGGTCGCCTACCACTTCGGGTTGGAGGGGCCGGCGTTGACTGTCGACACGGCCTGCTCGTCGTCGTTGGTGGCGCTGCATCTGGCGGCGGAGTCGGTGCGTCGTGGTGAGTGCACGCTCGCCCTGGCCGGCGGCGTCACGGTGCTGGCCACCCCCGACATCTTCGTCGACTTCAGCCGCCAGCGCGGCCTGGCCCCGGACGGCCGGTGTAAGTCCTTCTCCGACGACGCGGACGGCACCGGCTGGGCCGAGGGTGCGGGTGTGTTGGTGCTGGAACGCCTTTCCGACGCCAGGCGTCACGG
>NZ_PYBV01000029.1:30308-51128 GCF_003205615.1 Micromonospora arborensis
CAGCCGTCGTCGCATGTGGACTGGTCGGTTGGTGATGTTGCGCTGTTGGTGGAGGAGCAGCCGTGGGAGGGTCCCCGTCGGGCGGGTGTCTCGTCGTTCGGGCTGAGCGGCACCAACGCCCACGTGATCCTCGAACACGCCGCCGCCGACCCCGAGCCCCCGGCGGAGGACCCGGCCCCGGTGCTGATCGCGATCTCGGGCCACAGCCCGGCCGCCGTCCGCGACCAGGCCGTGCAACTCGCCGTCCAGGCCGGCACCGTGCCGCTCGCCGAGCTGGCCCGCGCCGCCGCGCAGACCCGCGCCACCCTCGACCACCGCGCGTTCGTGGTCGCCGCCGACGACGCCGGGGCCCGTCACGACCTCGCCAACCTCGGCGCACCGGCACACCGCCGCAACACCCGTACGGTCTTCGTCTTCCCGGGTCAGGGTGCCCAGCGCGCCGGAATGGGTGCCGACCTGTACGAGCGGTATCCGACTTTCGCCGAGGCGTGGGACGAGGTGTGCTCGCTCGTCTCGTGGGACGCGGCCGACATCGATGCCACGGCCAACGCCCAGCCCGCTCTCTTCGCGTACGAGGTGGCGTTGTTCCGTCTTCTGGAGTCGTGGGGGTTGCGTCCGAATGTGGTGGTGGGTCATTCGGTGGGTGAGTTCGCGGCGGCGTATGTCGCCGGGGTCTTGTCTCTGGAGGACGCGGCCCGTCTGGTCGTGGAACGCGGTCGGTTGATGGGTGCGGTTGCTGCTGGTGGGGTGATGGCGGTGGTGAGCGTGTCGGAGGAGTCTGCTCGCGCGACGGGTGTGGATGTGGCGGCGGTGAATGGTCCGGGTTCGGTGGTGCTGTCGGGCAGTCGTGAGCGGGTGACCGCGGCGGTCGAGCAGCTTGGTGTGCAGCCGCGGTGGTTGACGGTTTCTGACGCGTTCCACTCGGTGTTGATGGAACCGGCGCTTGACGGTTTCGCCGCAGCCGCCGCTGGGGTCGCCTTCGCCGTTCCGCGGGTGGAGTGGATTTCCACGGTGACCGGTGCCCGCGTCGGGTCGGTGGATGCTGGGTACTGGGTCCGGCAGATCCGCGACACGGTCCGTTTCCACGAGGCGGTGTCCGGCCTGACCGGCTGCCGGTTCGTCGAGTTGGGTCCGGAACCGGTGCTGAGTGGCCTGCTGCGCGGTCACGTGGACGACGCGGTCGCGGTCGTCGCCGGGCGGGACGTGTTGGGGGCCGTCGCCGAGTTGTGGGCCGACGGCGCCGACGTGGACTGGGTGGCCCTACAGGGGCCGCGCCGCAGGCACGTCGACCTGCCCACCTACCCGTTCCAACGGCAGCGCTACTGGCTGCACGACGGCCCCGGCGGCGGCGACGTCGGCTCCGCCGGGCTCGAAGCGGTCGGCCACCCGCTGCTGGCCGCCGCGACCACCGTGCCCGGCACCGGCGACGTGCTGCTCACCGGCCGTCTCGCCACCGGCACCCACCCGTGGCTGGCCGACCACGCCGTGTTCGGCACCGTGCTGCTGCCCGGCACCGCCTTCGTGGAACTGGCCGTCCGGGCCGGCCGGCACGTCGGCAGCCCTCGGGTCGAGGAACTGACCCAGCTCGCCCCGCTCACCCTGCCCGGCGGCGGCGCGGTCACCGTCCAGGTCACCGTCGGCGTCGACGAGGACGGCCGCCGCCCGGTGACCGTGTACTCGCGGCCCGAGGGCGACCCGGCCGCGCCCTGGCGCAAGCACGCCACCGGCACCCTCGCCGCGGCCCTTCCGGCACCCGCCGCCGTGCCGCCCGCCTGGCCGCCGACCGGCGCTGGCGAGATCGACCTCACCGACGCCTACCGCGACTTCGGCGCCCTCGGCTACACCTTCGGCCCGACCTTCCGCGGGCTGCGGGCCGTCTGGCGGCGCGGCGACGACGTGTACGCCGAGGTGGTGCTGCCGGACACCGCCGACGCCGGCTCGTTCGGTCTGCACCCGGCCCTGCTGGACGCCGCCGGGCAGGCCGCCGACTTCCTGGTCGACGGCGGACCCGGCGGGATCGCCCAGACCCGGGTGCCGTTTGCCTGGTCCGACGTGACCGTGCACCAGGCCGGGGTGGCCGCCGTCCGGGTGCACGCCCGCAGCCTCGGCCCGGACGGCGTCGTCTCGCTGACACTCACCGACCTGGCCGGGCAACCGGTCGCCACGGTCGGCTCACTCACCCCGCGCCCGGTCTCGGCCGCGCAGCTCGGCGACGGCGAGCACCTGTACCGCACCGAGTGGCAGCCGGTCACCGCGCCGCCCGGCACCCCCGCCGCCCGGGTCGAGCTTGCCTCGCTGCGGCCGGGGGAGCCGGTCCCGGCCGAGGTCGTCTACCACTGCCCGGCCGCGACCGGGAACACCTTCGCGGCGGCCCGGTCCACCCTGCACACAGTGCTCGGCGTGGTGCAGCGCTGGCTGGCCGACGACGCCGCGGCCGGATCCCGGCTGATCGTGGTCACCCGTGGCGCCGTCCACCCGGTCACCGACCTCGCCGCCGCGCCGGTGTGGGGGCTGGTGCGCGCCGCGCAGGCCGAGAACCCCGGCCGGTTCGTGCTGGCCGACCTCGGCCCGGACGACGACCTGCCAGCCGTGCTGCCCGATGGCGAACCCGAGGTCGCCGTCCGGGCCGGTGAGCCGTGGGTGCCGCGGTTGATCCGGGCCGGCCGCGGCACCGGCACACCGGCGTGGCCGGCCGACCGCACCGTGCTGATCACCGGCGGGACCGGGCAGCTCGGCGCGCTCGTCGCCCGGCACCTGGTCACCCGGCACGGCGTACGGGATCTGCTGCTGACCAGCCGGCGCGGTCCGGACGCCGGCGGCGCCAACCAACTGGCCGCCGAGCTGACCGCACTCGGCGCGACGGTGACAGTGGCCGCCTGCGACGTCGCCGACCACGACGCGCTGGCCGGGCTGCTCGCCGGGCACCGGCTCGGCGCGGTCGTGCACACCGCCGGCGTGCTCGACGACGGGGTGATCACCGCCCTCACCCCGGATCGGCTGGACACGGTGCTGAACGCCAAGGCGGCTGGCGCCTGGCACCTGCACGAGCTGACCGCCGGCCTCGACCTCGACGCGTTCGTGCTCTTCTCGTCGGCGTCCGGCATCCTCGACGGCGGCGGGCAGGGCAGCTACGCGGCGGCCAACGTGTTCCTCGACGCGCTCGCCGAGCACCGCCGCGCCGCCGGGCTGCCCGCCGTTTCCGCCGCCTGGGGCCTGTGGGCCGACGACGAGAACCTGCCGGCCAGCGCGATGACCGGCCGGCTCGCCGCCGCCGACCTGGATCGACTGGCCCGGCTCGGGATCGGCGCCATCGACCCGGCTGCCGGTTTGGACCTGCTCGACGCCGCCACCGTCGCCGGGCACCCGGTGGTCGTCCCGGTGCGGCTCGACCTACCGGCTCTGCGCGACCGCGACGGCGACCTGCCGCCGGTGCTGCGGGGCCTCGCCGGTGGCACACCACGGCCGGCACCGGCCCCGGCCGTGGCGGCACCACCCGCCCGGGACCTGTCGTTCGCCGAGCGGCTCGGCACGCTGTCGGCCACCGACCGGGAACGCGCCGCGCTCGACCTGGTGCGTTCGCACGTGGCCACCGTGCTCGGCCGGTCCGACCCGCGCGGCATCGACGCCGACAAGGGCTTCCTCGACCTGGGCCTGGACTCGCTGGCCGCGCTGGAACTGCGCAACCGACTGGCCAAGGCCACCGGGGAACGGCTGTCGGCCACCCTGGTGTTCGACCACCCGACCACGGCGCTGCTCGCCGAGTTCCTACTCACCGAGATGGGTGCCGCCCTGCCGCCGGACCCGGACCCGCACCCAGACGAGGCCGGCTTCCGGGCGGCGCTCGCGGACATCCCGTACCACCGGATCCGCGAGGCCGGACTGCTGGACGCGCTGCTCGCGCTCACCGACGGGGACCCGGCCACCGCCGCACCGGTGTCGCCGGCCGTGCCCGCCACGCCACCGCCGTCACCCGCCGCCGCGGCGATCAAGACGATGGACATCGACGAACTGGTACGCACCGCGCTCGGTCGCGGCGCCACCGGTCAGGCCAAGGGGTAGCGATGGAAACCTCCGTGGAACAACTCGTCGCCGCTCTGCGGGAGTCGATGCTGGACAACGAACGGCTGCGGGCCGATTCGGCCGCGTCGGCCGAACCGGTCGCGGTCGTCGGCATGGGCTGCCGCTACCCGGGAGGGGTGCGTACCCCGGACGACCTGTGGGACCTCGTGGCCGCCGGCCGCGACGCCACCGGTGACTTCCCGGCCGACCGGGGCTGGGACACCGACCGGCTGTTCGACCCGGAACCCGGTACGCCGGGCCGCTGCTACACCCGCCGCGGCGGGTTCCTGTACGACGCGGCCGGCTTCGACGCCGACTTCTTCGGGGTCAGCCCGCGCGAGGCCACCACCATGGACCCGCAGCAGCGGCAACTGCTCGAAGTCTCCTGGGAGGCACTGGAGGACGCCGGCATCGACCCGGCCGTCCTGCGGGGCAGCCGCACCGGCGTGTTCGCCGGGGTCATGTACCACGACTACGGCGTCGGCGGCGCGGACGGCAGCCTGGTCAGCGGCCGGGTCGCCTACACCCTCGGCCTCGAGGGTCCGGCCGTCACCGTGGACACCGCCTGCTCGTCGTCGCTCGTGGCGCTGCACTGGGCGATCCAGGCCATCCGCCGCGGTGAGTGCCCGCTGGCTCTGGTCGGCGGGGTGACCGTGATGGCCACGCCGGAGACGTTCCTGGAGTTCAGCCGCCAGCGCGGCCTGGCCCCGGACGGCCGGTGCAAGTCGTTCGCCGAGGCCGCCGACGGCACCGGCTGGGGTGAGGGCGCCGGGGTGCTGGTGCTGGAACGGCTTTCCGACGCCCGCCGCCACGGCCACCGGGTGCTCGGTGTCATCGCCGGCAGCGCGGTCAACTCCGACGGCGCGAGCAGCGCGATCACCGCCCCGAACGGCAGCGCTCAGCAACGTGTCATCCGGCAGGCCCTGGACGCGGCCGGACTCGTGCCGGCCGACGTGGACGCGGTCGAGGCGCACGGCACCGGCACTGTGCTGGGTGACCCGATCGAGGCCGGCGCGCTGATCGCCGCGTACGGCCGGGGCCGGGACCGGCCGCTCTGGCTGGGCTCGGTGAAGTCGAACATCGGCCACACCCAGGCCGCCGCCGGCGTGGCCGGCGTGATCAAGATGATCCAGGCGATGCGACACGGTGTCCTGCCCCGCACCCTGCACGTCGACCGGCCGTCCGGCAAGGTCGACTGGGACGCCGGCCGAGTCGCCCTGCTCAGCGAGGAACAGCCGTGGCCGCGCGCCGACCGGCCGCGCCGCGCCGCGGTCAGCTCATTCGGCATCAGCGGCACCAACGCCCACGTCCTCGTCGAGGAGGGCGACGCGGCGCCGCCACCATCCGGGGTCACCGGCGCGCCGTTCCCGGTGCTGCTGTCCGCCCGCACCGGCGAGGCCCTGCGCGCGCACGCGACCCGGCTCGCCGACGCGGCCCGGGCCCTGCCCGACGAGGCGGCCGCCGACCTGGCGCACACCCTCGGCACCCGGGCCGTCCTCCCGCACCGCGCCGGTCTGGTCGCCGTCGACCGGGCCGGTCTGATCGCCGGGCTGGACCGGATCGCCGCCGGCGTCGGACCGTCCATCCCCGCCCGCGACGGTCGCACCGCGTTCCTGTTCACCGGCCAGGGCGCCCAGTGGTCCGGCATGGGCCGCGACCTGTACGCCCGGCACCGGGTGTTCGCCGCGACCCTGGACGACGTCGCCGGGCACCTCGACCAGCACCTGGAACGGCCGCTGCGTGTGGTGATGTGGGCCGAACCGGGCAGCGCCGACGCCGGACTGCTCGGGCAGACCGCGTACACCCAGGCGGCGCTGTTCGCCGTCGAGGTGAGCACGGCCGCGCTGCTGGACAGCTGGGGCGTACGCCCGGACCTGCTCGCCGGGCACTCGATCGGCGAGCTGAGCGCGGCGTACGTCGCCGGGGTGTTCTCGCTGCCCGACGCCTGCCGCCTGGTCGCCGCCCGCGGCCGACTGATGCAGGCCATGCCGCCCGGCGGCGGGATGCTCGCGGTCGCCGCCCCGGTCGCCCAGGTGACCGCCCTGCTCGACGGCGACGCCGAGATCGCCGCGGTCAACGCCCCCGCCGCGGTGGTCGTCTCCGGCCCGATCGACGGCCTCGACCGGGTCGCCGCCCGCTGTGCCGCCGACGGTCTGCGCGCCACCCGACTGAACGTGTCGCACGCCTTCCACTCCGCGCTGATGGAGCCGATGCTCGACCTGTTCCGTACGGTCGCCGCCACGGTCACCTTCCGGCCCCCGGCGATCCCGATCGTCTCGACGGTCACCGGCGGGCCCGCCGACGTGACCGACCCCGACCACTGGACCAACCAGGTACGGCGTGCCGTGCTGTTCGCCGACGCCGTGCGCGAACTGCTCGCCAGCGACGTGACCACCTTCCTGGAGATCGGGCCGGACACCGTGCTGGCCCCGCTCGCCGCGCAGACCGCCGACGGGGCCGGCGCCACCTTCGCCGCCACCGGTCGCCGCGGCCGCGACGAGAACACCGCGCTGCTGGCCGGTCTGGTCGACGCGCACGTGGGCGGCCTGCGGGTGGACTGGGCGGCGGTGTCCGGCGAGGCCCCGCGGACCCGGCTCACGCTGCCCGCGTACCCGTTCCAGCACCGCCGCTTCTGGCTGGACACCGCCCCGCCGGCCGGGGACGTCACCGCCGCCGGCCAGGAGGCGCTGGACCATCCGGTCCTCACCGCCCTGCTGCCCGACCCCGACGGCGACGGCCTGGTGCTCACCGGCCGCCTCGCCACCGCCGCGCAGCCCTGGTTGGCCGACCACACCGTGCACGGCACCGTGCTGCTGCCCGGCACCGCGTTCGTCGAGCTGGCCCGGTGCGCGGCCGAGCGCACCGGCACCGAGGTCGCCGAGCTGTCCCTGCCCGCGCCCCTCACCCTGCCCGCCGGAACGACCGTCGCGGTACGGGTCACCGTCGGGGCGGCCGGGCCGGACGGCGGGCGCACGGTACGCGTGCACGGCCGCCCGGACGGCGGGCCGTGGACGCTGCACGCCGAGGGCACCCTGGCCCCCGCCTCCGCGAGCGGACCGGCACCGTTCACCGGCCCGTGGCCGCCGGCCGGCGCCACCCCGCTCGACGTGACCGGCGGCTACCAGCGGCTGGCCGACCGCTCCTACCACTACGGGCCCGCGTTCCGCGGCCTCACCCACGCCTGGCGGGCCGGCGACGACCTGTACGCCGAGGTGAGCCTGCCCGCCGAGTCCGGGTACGGCGTGCACCCGGCGCTGCTCGACGCGGCGCTGCACGCCGGGCTGCTCGCCGACGACGACCAGAACACGACCCTGCTGCCGTTCGTGTGGCGTGACGTGCGGGTCCCGGTCACCGGCGCCACGACGCTGCGCGTGCATCTGACCCGTCTGCGCGGCGACGAGGAGACCGCACTGCGCGCGTACGACCCGGACGGCCGCCCGGTCGTGTCGGTGGCGTCGATCCTCGCCCGGCCGGTCGACGCGGCCCACCTCGGCAGCCCGGCCGTGCCCCGCGACAGTCTCTTCACCACCACCTGGAACCCGGCCGTTCCGGTGTCCGGCGCGGCCCCGGCGGCGGACCGTCTGGTGTTGGACGGGACGGACGCCGGCCTGCGGGCGACGATCCGCACCACCCTCGACGCGATCCACCGCCACCTCGCCGGTTCCCGGCCCGGTCCGCTGCTGGTGGTCACCACCGGCGCGGTCGCCATCCAACCCGGCGAGCCGGTCACCGACCTGGCCGCCTCCGCGGCCCGCGGGCTGGTGCGCGCGGCCGAGGCCGAGAACCCGGGCCGGTTCGTGCTCGTCGACTCCGACGACCCCGCCGCCGTCGGCCTCGACACCGGCACCGCCGGCCTGCCGGAGGTCGCCGTCCGCGACGGACGGCTGCTGGCACCCCGGCTCACCCCGCTGCACCCGGCCCAGGAACCGCCCGCGCTCGCTGGCCCCGGCGGCACCGGCACCGTGCTGATCACCGGCGGCACCGGCGGGCTCGGCGCTCTTGTCGCCCGGCACCTGGTCACCGCACACGGCGTCCGCCACCTGCTGCTGGCCAGCCGCTCCGGCCCGGCCGCCCCCGGTGCCGCCGCCCTGCACGCCGACCTGACCGGCCTCGGCGCCGACGTCACCATCGCCGCGTGCGACGTCGCGGACCGTGCCGAGGTGGCCGGGCTGCTCGCCACGATCCCCGCCGACCGGCCGCTCTCGGCGGTCGTGCACGCCGCCGGGATCGCGGTCGGAGGCACCGTCGACACGCTGACCGCCGACCGGATCGAGCCGGGTCTGACCGCGAAGGCAGACGGCGCGTGGCACCTGCACGAGTTGACCCGGGACCTGCCCCTGGCCGCGTTCGTGCTGTTCTCCTCGGCGGCCGGTTCGCTGCTCGCCGCCGGGCAGGGTGCCTACGCCACCGCCAATCTTTTCCTGGACGCGCTCGCCGCCGCCCGCCGCGCCTCCGGCCTGCCCGCCCAGTCGCTCGCCTGGGGCCTGTGGGCGACCGCCGACGGCATGAGCGCCGAGCTGACCGACGGCGACCGGGCCCGACTCGACCGGCTCGGTCTGCCCGCCATCCCGGTCGACGACGCGCTGGCCCTGTTCGACGCGGCGCTGCGCACCGGCGACGCCGTACCGCATCCGGTGCGGATCGACCGCACCGTGCTGCGGGCCCGGCCCGGCGGAGCGCCGGCCCTGCTGCGCGAGCCGGTCGCCGCGCCGGTGGCCCCGGTGCCCTCCGGCACCGACCTGCTCCACCTGGTACGCGAACACGTCGCGCGGGTCCTCGGCCACCCCGGCCCGGCGGCGATCGACCCGGACCGCGCTTTCCGCGACCTGGGGTTCGACTCGCTTGCCGCGTTGGAACTGCGCAACCAGCTCCAAGCGGCCACCGGAGTCCGGTTGCCCGCCACGCTTGTCTTCGACCACCCGAGCAGCACCGCCGTCGCCGCCTTCCTGGCCGAGAGCAGCACCCCCGTCGAGCAGGTGGCAGCGGCCCCGGCCCCGGCGGCCCACGCCGGAGCGGCCGACGACCCCGTCGTGATCGTCGGCATGGCCTGCCGCTACCCCGGCGGGGTGCGGTCGCCGGAGGACCTGTGGCGGTTGGTCGCGGCCGGCGAGGACGCGGTGAGCGCCTTCCCCGTCGACCGGGGCTGGGACACCGGCCGCCTGTACGACCCGGAGCCCGGCCGGGCCGGGCACACCTACGTGCGGCACGGCGGTTTCCTGCACGACGCCGCCGAATTCGACGCCGCGTTCTTCGGCATCAGCCCTCGCGAGGCCCGCGAGACCGACCCGCAGCAGCGGCTGCTCCTGGAGACCAGCTGGGAGGCCCTGGAACGCGCCGGGATCGCGCCCGAGTCGCTGCGCGGCACCCGCACCGGTGTGTTCGCTGGCGTGATGTACCACGACTACGGCCCCGCCGGCAGCGCGGGCAGCATCGTCTCCGGTCGGGTCGCCTACCACTTCGGGTTGGAGGGGCCGGCGTTGACTGTCGACACGGCCTGTTCGTCGTCGTTGGTGGCGTTGCATCTGGCGGCGGAGTCGGTGCGTCGTGGTGAGTGCACATTGGCGTTGGCCGGTGGTGTGACGGTGCTGGCCACTCCGGAGATGTTCGTCGACTTCAGTCTTCAGCGCGGCCTGGCCCCGGACGGGCGGTGTAAGTCCTTCTCGGATGATGCCGATGGCACGGGTTGGGCCGAGGGTGCCGGTGTGTTGGTGCTGGAACGGTTGTCCGACGCCAGGCGTCACGGTCACCCGGTTCTGGCGGTGGTGCGGGGGAGTGCGGTGAACTCCGATGGTGCGTCGAATGGTTTGACGGCGCCGAATGGTGGTGCGCAGCAGCGGGTGATTCGTGCGGCGTTGGCGGCTGCGGGGTTGTCGCCGGTGGATGTGGACGTGGTGGAGGCGCACGGCACCGGTACGAGGTTGGGTGATCCGATCGAGGCGCAGGCGTTGTTGGCGACGTATGGGCAGGGTCGGGGTAGGCCGTTGTGGTTGGGTTCGTTGAAGTCGAACATTGGTCATGCGCAGGCTGCTGCTGGTGTCGGTGGTGTGATCAAGATGGTGGAGGCGATGCGGCATGGTGTTCTGCCGCGCACGTTGCACGTGGGGCAGCCGTCGTCGCATGTGGATTGGTCGGCCGGAGCGGTTGCGCTGTTGGTGGAGGAGCAGCCGTGGGAGGGTCCCCGTCGGGCGGGTGTCTCGTCGTTCGGGCTGAGCGGCACCAACGCCCACGTGATCCTCGAACATGTCCCGTCCGCGCCGGTGGCCGTCGGCGACGGCGACGAGGACGAGGACGAGCCGGTCGTGCTGCCCGTCTCCGCCCGCGACCCGCAGGCGTTGCGGGAGCTTGTCACCCGCCTCGCCGGCACCCCCGGCGACCTCGCAGACATCGCCCGCGGCCTGGCAGGCACCCGGTCCGAGATGCCGGTGCGGGCGGCCGTCGTCGGCCGCGCCGCACTGGCCTCCGCCGAACCGGTCACCGCCCGCCGTGACGCTCGCACTGTCTTTGTTTTTCCGGGTCAGGGTGCGCAGCGCGCCGGAATGGGTGCCGACCTGTACGAGCGGTATCCGACTTTCGCCGAGGTGTGGGACGAGGTGTGCTCGCTCGTCTCGTGGGACGCGGCTGACATCGATGCCACGGCCAACGCCCAGCCCGCTCTCTTCGCGTACGAGGTGGCGTTGTTCCGTCTTCTGGAGTCGTGGGGGTTGCGTCCGGATGTGGTGGTGGGTCATTCGGTGGGTGAGTTCGCGGCGGCGTATGTCGCCGGGGTCTTGTCTCTGGAGGACGCGGCCCGTCTGGTCGTGGAACGCGGTCGGTTGATGGGTGCGGTCGCTGCTGGTGGGGTGATGGCGGTGGTGAGCGTGTCGGAGGAGTCTGCTCGCGCGACGGGTGTGGATGTGGCGGCGGTGAATGGTCCGGGTTCGGTGGTGCTGTCGGGCAGTCGTGAGCGGGTGACCGCGGCGGTCGAGCAGCTCGGTGTGCCGCCGCGGTGGTTGACGGTTTCTGACGCGTTCCACTCGGTGTTGATGGAACCGGCGCTTGACGGTTTCGCCGCAGCCGCCGCTGGGGTCGCCTTCGCCGTTCCGCGGGTGGAGTGGATTTCCACGGTGACCGGTGGCCGCGTCGAGTCGGTGGATGCTGGGTACTGGGTCCGGCAGATCCGCGACACGGTCCGTTTCCACGAGGCGGTGTCCGGCCTGACCGGCTGCCGGTTCGTCGAGTTGGGTCCGGAACCGGTGCTGAGTGGCCTGCTGCGCGGTCACGTGGACGACGCGGTCGCGGTCGTCGCCGGGCGGGACGTGTTGGGGGCCGTCGCCGAGTTGTGGGCCGACGGCGCCGACGTGGACTGGGTGGCCCTACAGGGGCCGCGCCGCAGGCACGTCGACCTGCCCACGTACCCGTTCCAACGGCAGCGCTACTGGACCGCCGCGGCAGCCCACACCGGCGACGCCACCGCGTTCGGCCTCGGCGACTCCGGGCACCCCGTGCTCGGCGGCGTCCTCACCACCCCCGGATCGCGGGAACTGCGGCTCACCGGCCGGCTCTCCACCGCCACCCACCCGTGGCTGGCCGACCACGTGATCGCCGGCGTCGCCGTGTTCCCCGGCGCGGGCTTCGCCGACCTGGCCCTGCACGCCGCCGCCGCGGCCGGTGCGGCCGGCCTCGGCGAGTTGATCCTGCACGCACCCCTGACGGTCACCGACGCCGGCGTCGACCTGCACGCCGTGGTCGGCCCGCCCGGCGACGACGGCCTCCGCGACCTTGAGATCCACGCCCGCCCGGCCGGCGCCGCCGACTGGACCCGGCACGCCACCGGCACCATCACCCCCGCCTTCCCGGCCGCACCGGCCCGGCTGCCGGCCTGGCCGCCGCTCGGCGCGGAACCGATGCCCGTCGCCGGCCTCTACGACCGGCTCGCCGACCGCGGCCTGCACTACGGCCCGGCCTTCCGGGGCGTTCGGGCCGCCTGGCGCTCCGGGGACGACTACTACGCCGAGGTCGCCCTGCCGCCGGCGGCCGGAACCGGCACGTACCCGCTGCACCCGGCCCTGCTCGACGCCACCGTGCACGCCCGTCTCGCCGGTGAGGACGGCGACGGCCCGGAGGTCCCGTTCAGCTGGCAGGACGTCCGGGTGACCGCGCCCGCCCCGGAAGCGGTCCGGGTGCGCATCACCGCGACCGGCCCCGACACCGTCGCCCTGGTCCTGACCGACCTGGCCGGCGAACCGGTCGCCGAGGTCGGCGCGCTCCGTACCCGGCCCGCCGCCGCACCGGCCGCCACCGACTCCCTGTACGCCCTCGACTGGCGTCCCGCCCCCGCCGAAGACGTCACCCTGCCCGCACCGGAGCGGTACGACGTGGTCCCCGCCAGGACCGACCCGGTCACCGCCACCCACGAGGCGGTGACCCGGGTCGCCGCCCACCTCACCACGTGGCTGGCCGACCCGGTGCACGCCGACGCCCGCCTCGCCGTCGTCACCCGCGGCGCGACCGGCCCCGGCGGCCCGGCCACCGACCTTGCCGCCGCCGCCGTCTGGGGCCTGGTACGCGCCGCCCAGGCGGAGAACCCGGGCCGGCTCCTGCTGGCCGATCTGGACGACGACCCCCGCTCGGAACGGCTGCTGCACACCGCCGAACCCGAGATCGTCGGCCGGGCCGGACGCGCGTACGTCCCCCGCCTGATTCCCGCCGGCGAAGCCGGCACCACACCCGGCTGGGGTGGCGGCACCGTGCTGGTCACCGGCGGCCTCGGCGGCCTCGGCACGCTTGTCGCCCGGCACCTCGTCGCCGCAGGCGTCACCGACCTGCTGCTGGCCGGCCGCCGCGGCCCGGACACCCCCGGCGCCGACCGGCTCGTCGCCGACCTCACCGCCGCCGGCGCCCGGGTCACCGTCGTCGCCGCCGACCTGGCCGACCGCCGGGCCGTCGCCGGCCTGCTCGCGGCGATCCCGGCGGACCGGCCGCTCACCGCGGTCGTGCACACCGCCGGGTCACTCGACGACGGGGTGTTGAGCGCGCTCACCCCCGACCGGATCGCCGCGGTGCTGCGCGCCAAAGTGGACGCGGCCTGGCACCTGCACGAGCTGACCCGCGGCGCCGACCTGGCCGACTTCGTGCTGTTCTCCTCGATCGCCGGGATCGGCGGCGCCGCCGGCCAGGCGAACTACGCCGCCGCGAACGCCTTCCTGGACGCCCTCGCCGAACACCGCCGTGCCCTCGGCCTGCCCGCCCGCTCACTGGCCTGGGGCCGATGGGCCACCGCCAGCGAGATGACCGGCACGCTGTCCGCCCGCGACGACGACCGGATGGCCCGCTCCGGTCTGCTGCCGCTCACCGCCGAGGAAGGATTGGGCCTGCTCGACCTCGCCCGCACCAGCGACCGTGCCGTGCTCGTGCCGGCACGCCTGGACCGGGCGGCCCTGCGCGCCCAGGCCGACGCGCTGGCCCCGGTCTTCCGCGGCCTGGCCGGCGTGACACCGGCCCGAGCCGCCGCTGTCACCGCCGCCGCCACCGAGGCCGACCGGCTCGCCACCATGGCACCGGCCGTCCGGCGGGCCGCGTTGATCGACCTCGTCCGCGGACATGCCGCCGCGGTACTCGGCCACGACCGCCCCGACGCCGTCGGCACCGGCCAGGGCTTCCTCGACCTCGGCTTCGACTCCCTGACCGCCCTCGAACTGCGCAACCGCCTCGCCTCGGCGACCGGCCGGCGAATCCCCTCCACGCTGATCTTCGACCACCCCACCGTGGAAGCGACCGCCGACCTGCTCGCCACCGCCTTCGCCACCACCGATGACAGCCGGGTCACCGCCCGGCTCGACGACCTGGAGGCCGCTCTGGCCGGATCCACCCCCGGCGACGTGAAGGCCCGGGCCCGGCTCGCCGAACGCCTGCGAACCCTCGCAACCGCCCTGGCCGGCCCCGAAACCCCATCCGCCGCCGACGACCTCTCCACCTCGTCAGCCGACGAGCTGTACCAGATCCTCGACGGCGAACTCGCCTGAAGACTCAGCCCCGGAATACGGGGTCGCCGGATCGGCACCGACCGGGCATCATCCTCTACGCACCGAATCCGGTGGATCCCTCACCCTGTGCGACGAGATACGCGATACCCAGCTCACCTGGCCCAGCGAAGTCTCGGCCGCGCCGCTCAGGAGAACACTTTGCACTGCACGAAATGCGGAGCCGCGCTCGATCACCCCGGCCAGGGCCACACATGCCGGTCCTCGGCACCTCCGCCGGCGCTCAGAACAGCAGGTTGGAACGTCGCGGCCTGGTTCGCGGTCGGGTTCGCCACCCTGTTCGCCCTGGCCGCGATCGCCGTGGCCGTCATCGGCAGCATCTCGAGCGACCAGGGCCGGCCGCTGCCCCCGTCCGGCACCGGAGCCGCGGTCGGGTACATCCTGGCCAATCTGATCCTGATCGCCACCATCATCGGCCTGGCTGTCAGCGCGCTGATCTGGGGCCGCGGCACCCGCCAGCTCGCCGAGGCCCACGGCTCCTCGGGCCGCTCGTACAGCCGCCACTGGGGCACGCGACTCTTCCCTGCCTTCATCTTCCTCGGCGCCGCCATCGCCTGGCTGGCGGCCGACCGAACCGCCCCGGCTGTCCTGTTCGGCCAGGCCGCCATGCGTATCCTTGGAGCCGCCGCGCTGATCGGGGGCATGCTGCACAGTCGGGCGCGAGTCCGGCGGCTGATCGCCCACGCCAACCAGGTCCACGCCGGACACTACCCGCCGTTCGCCGGGCAAGACCCGGCATGGCCGCTGTCGCCCACCCCGACCAGTGAAGACTGGAACGCCGGCCAATGGGACCCCGACGTGCAGCGCGACATCGAAGCCCGCCGTCGCCGCGACACAACCTGACCTCGAGGTGCGGCCGGTCCCCAGCACGACGACGGTCGAGTACGGCCAACCGGCAGGATCCCGCAGGGCCTCCCAGTCGCTGCCCAGCAGTCTCCGCGGCGCGTAGACCGGTCGACGACTCTCCTTCGAGGACTTCTCAGCTGTCGCTGTCTGCTGTCAGGTGTTTCGCCGCCGTCGTGACCAGCAACGCGGGGATCGCGAACGCGATGGTCAGGCCGACCCGGATCATCACCAGGCTTACCACGCCGGGCATGCGGCCGGTTTCCCAGCGCCGGTCGTTGGTCAGTAGCGCGAGGACCATCACCAGAGCGACGGCTGCGGCGATTGCCAGGTCCACGGTCGGGTTGAAGCCGGCGAAGCCAGGGGCCAGGAACCGCTCACCCCATTCGCGCATCAGCATCCCGTACGTCGCGACCGGATCCGGCACCCTGCTCAGATACGGTGTTTCGTGCCAGGTCAGCGTGAGTTGGTAGCCGTAGGGCGCATCAACTGTCGCTGCGGTCAGGACCATCGAAAGCGCCACGCCCAGACCGGCGGCGGCGTCGGCGCAGCTGGCCTGGTCCCGCCCGGCGCTGCTGGCGCCTTTCGCCGACACCACGATCAGCCGGCCGAGGTGGCCGAAGAACCCGACCACCAGGCCTGCTATCAGCAGGACCAGCATGATGACCACGAGCACGACGATGACAAGGGCGAAGGCCGGCGCAACGTACCGGGCCATCACCTCACCGACGAACGCGAAGACGCCGTACACGTAGGCCAGAACCAGCAGCGTCACGATGCCAACCCAGGCACCCGCAGTAAGCCAGCGCCGAGCCCGCAGCTTCTGGACGAGCAGGTACAGCCCGACGAGGACCGCGACACCGGCGCCGATCACGAGCACTACGGCGAGGAACTGGCTGAGCCAGTCGATGACCCGGACCACGAGCCGGTATAACCAGACGCCGAGCCGGACCAGACCCACCAGCGCCTCTATCGCCCAGGTAAGTCCAGGAATCGCCAGCAGACCCAGCACAAGTGCCGACACGCTCACGATGACGGGCCGCCACCGCCCGACCTTCAGACAGCAGACCAGCGCGGCGGCCAGCACCACCGGCACCGCGGCGAACGCGACCACCGACAGGTGGCGCTCCACCGTGCTGGCGGTCGGGCCTTCCAGCGGTGGCTTCACCACGGTGTTGGCGAAGGCGGCTAGGTGGTCCAGGGCTCGGTCACCCGGCCGCCAGTGCGTGTCGATGCCGGCCAGCACGACGAAGAACTCCGGCAGGGTGGCGATCAGGAACAGCATGCCGAGCAGAACCACGACGGGAAACTGCCGGCGGCGGAAGCCCAGCCGCTGCTCGAATGTCATAGCGAGGGCCTGCGGCGCGGTGCTGGCCTGCCCTACGGCGACAGCGGCGCGAGGTCCATGGGTGGCGGCCATGTCGGGCCTCCGGTCTCGACTCGGCAGCGAAGAATTACTGTGCCCGCAGGTCGTTCGGGACATTAGCCTGTTTGGATCCCCGCTGCGTCATGTGTTGCTTATCCGACACGAAGAGGGTGCCTTCACTTGGGCGGCAAGCCCTTTTTCGTGCACTCTTCCCGGCCAGATCCGCGAACGCTGCAAGCGGCGACGGGGACGTGGTGGGGCTGCTGGTCGAGATCCTGCTGGCGCTGCCGGCGTCGTACGGCAGCACCCGGTGAAAGTAGCCCGCCTCGGCCACGTCGGAGCCGACTCGGACACATCATTACCACATAGTGATCATGATCCGCGCAGGTTGACCTGCGCGGATCTTTCTGTGGTTGGTGCGCAATGCTCCTGGTCGCAGACGATGGTGATCTTCCTCTTGTGCAGGAGTGCGACCAGGTCATGTGGAGTCTGGATCCCGCTGGGGAGGCGGGGATGGTCGCCGAGTCTTGCGATGATGTGTTCTTCCCTGAGGTAGCGGATCTTGCGTCGGCGGTCGGTGGGCTGTTGGGTGCTGGTGTGGCCGTGGCGGCATCGAAAGCCGGGGCGTCGATTGATCCAATGAGATTCCAATCTTCGCCCGCACGCGGGTGCTGCTGCCGCTCGTCAACGACGGCCGGTGTGGGTCTCGGGTGACGTGCCGCCGTAGGTGGACAGATCGACGCTGATCAGGGCTGGGTGGATGGGACTTCGCTGCCGGCGGGCTGACCATGCGGGCCACCGTGGGCATGGGGGAGCGCTCGGCGGCCACGTCCCGGGATCGGCCGGGGCGGTGGTGGCGCCG
Organism: Micromonospora arborensis; assembly: GCF_003205615.1. Taxonomy (GTDB): domain Bacteria; phylum Actinomycetota; class Actinomycetes; order Mycobacteriales; family Micromonosporaceae; genus Micromonospora; species Micromonospora arborensis. The sequence goes on from NZ_PYBV01000029.1 coordinate 47,458, forward strand.
TCGAGGCGCGGACGACGAGCTCGACCGGTTGGTCGGCCGCCGGTGGAAGCTCGACGTCCGGCTTCTCGATGGCCTGTACCAGCAGCGCGAGGCCCTGCCGCGTGACCTCGTCGAACGGCTGCCGCAGGGTGGTGAGCGGGGGAGTGACGTAGGCGGCGACCGGGATGTCGTCGAACCCGACGACGCTGATGTCCTCGGGCACGCGGCGCCCGGCCTCGTGCTGCGCGCGGATGAGACCGATCGCCATGTCGTCGTTCGCGGCGAACACCGCGGTCACGGTGCCGTCGCCGGCCAGTTCCCGGCCCGCCGCGTAGCCGGACGCGGCCGACCAGTCGCCCTCGACGACCGGCGGCTCGTCCGCGCCATGGGCTCGCAGCGCCTCGCGCCAGCCGGCGAGACGGTCCCGTGCCGAATACCACCGCTGCGGGCCGGCCAGGTGATGGACGGTCGCGTGCCCCAACTCCAGCAGGTGCTCGGTCGCGGCCCGCGCGAGCCGGCCCGCGCCGACCCTGGCGGTCACCACCTGCGGCGCGGTGAAGGTGGGCGGCGCGCCGAGGACCAGGACCGGCACGTCCACGCTGATGAGGCCGACGCCCTCGTCGATCGGCTCGGAGATGACGACGCCGTCCACGCCCTGGTCCAGCAGCGACGCCAGAGCGCTCGCGATGCCGCCCGGGTCGCCCTCGATCGTGGTGGCCACCCGCAGCGTGTAGCCCGCCTTCCGGACCGCCCGCTCGATGCCCACGAGCCACGACGCCGGCCCGTACAAGGCGCTGCCGAGCGTCACCACGCCGATCGACCGGGTCCGCCCGGAGGCCAGCGCCCGGGCCGCCTGGTTGCGCCGGTAGCCGAGCTCCGCGGCGGCGTCCAGGACCCGCCGGCGTACGTCGGCCGAGACATACGGCTCGTCGTTGAGGACCCTGGACACCGTCTTCTGGGAGACGCCGGCCAGCCGCGCGACGTCCACGCTGCGCGCCGTCGGAGGGCTTCCACTCGGCCTCGCCAGTTGCGTCACGGCACCTCCCGTCGCCGGCCATAGTCCTGTATGATTGCGCAGTCATGTCTACGCAGTCAGACACTCGCCACCGAGATCCCGTAACCCCCCGTGACGCTGGCGAAGCACGTTCCTTACCCACACCCTAGCCCCGGTTTCGAACCGAACAGGTCAGGCCGGGCCGCCCGCCGACTTCGCCGTAGACCACAGTGCTGCTGTCCACGCCTTCAGCGTGTCACGCGCCGGGCGCCGCAGAGGCGAATCGGTTCGCTATTCGATCGTCGCCGCGCCGGTGGGTCGCCGCCACGGAATGCCTGAGCGCGTTGCCCTGGTACTTCGGAAGGGTCGTACTCATCGGCGGCCACTCGAAGCTTGCGAGGCGTCAGAAGCAGGAAGTAACCGTCTTGAAACCTTGACTTCACGCTCGATGCGCCCGCTAATAAATATCTACGCATATGGGCCGCAGCCACCCTTCCCGGGTGGTCGGCGACGCCGGCAGATCTGTCGAATCGATTCGAGTCTCGGCCTTGAGGCTGTGCCCTGAACCGGTGTTGCGGAGCTGTCGGGTGAGTCACAGGAGGGTTACCGTGCATCGTACGAACGTCCACTGGGGTGGCCGATTGTCGGCGTTGGCCAGAGGGCTGGCCGCGACCGTGGCGCTCGCCCTGCCCCTGACGCTGGGTGGTCTGACCCTGGCGAACCCCGGATCGGCCCTGGCCGCGCCGGTCGCGACGCAGAGTGTCGCGGCCGCCGGACTTGACGGTGTGGCGGCCGGGAACGCCGCGGTCGCCTCGGTCGATCTGAGCGGGACGTGGAACTTCACGCCCGCGGGTCGGGGGGCGACCTCGATCGCGGTGCCCGGTGGCGGCTGGTACAAGCAGGGCTTCACCGACGTGAACGAGGCGGTGTACTCGCGCAGCATCACCGTGCCGGACTCGGGGCAGCCGCAGTCGACCTGGATCGAGTTCGGCGCCGTCAACCACCAGGCGACACTGTCGGTCGACGGCCGCGTGGTCGCCACCCAGACGACGGCGTTCACCCCATCGAACTTCGACATCAGCGCATACGCGGCGCCCGGCACCACCCACACGATCACGGTGAACGTGAAGGGCCGCGGCGCGTTGAAGGCATCCAACGGCCGGTACCTGGTGCCCGACGCCGCCACGTGGTCCGAGGCGATCCCGCAGGGGATCTTCGGGTCCGCGTTCCTGCGGGTGTACCCGGCGGTGTACGTCAGCGACACATTCGTGCGTACGTCGGTGGCGAACAAGACGTTGACCTACGACGTGACGGTGCGGAACACGTCGGGCAGTTCCCGGTCGGTGACGTTGACCGGGTCGCTGTCGTCCAAGAACGGAACGGCTTTCAGCTACCCGGCGCTGCCCAGCCGTACGGTCACCGTGGCGGCCCGCTCGACCGTGACCGTGACCGTCGGGCCGGTCGCGTGGAACCTCGGCAGCACCTCGTACTGGTGGCCCAACGTGCCGTACCGGTCGGGGTACCGGGCGCAGCTGCACGGGCTGACGGTGCATGCCGTCACCGACGACGGCCGGACGAGCGACGCCGAGTACCGGTTCGGGTTCCGGGAGGCCACCCAGAACGGTGACTACTACTACCTCAACGGCGTGCGCGTGAACTTCCGCGGCGACAACCTCCAGGGTGCCGACTATGACCGGATCAACAACGGCGGCAAGGGCGACGCGTACCACACCCTGCCCGGCTTCCTGCCCCCGTCGTCCGGCAACGGCGGCTGGCCGCAGGCGGTGGACAACTACCAGCGGCTGAACTACAACGTGGTGCGGATCCACCAGGAGCCCGGGAGTCCGTACATGTTGGATGTCGCCGACGAGATGGGCCTGATGATTATCGACGAGGTCGCGATTCGCGGCTCCCAATCCTCGCAGGAGTGGCAGAACTCCGTCGGGCGCGACAACATGATCAACCACGCCCGTGCGCTGGTCCTGCGCGACCGCAACCACCCCGCGATCGTCCGCTGGAGTCAGAACAACGAGCCGAACCAGAGCGGCCAGGATTCCGAACAGTTCGAGAAGGACCTGTACGCGGCGATGAACGGCGCCGACGGCACCCGGCCGATCATTGTCGAGGTGGGCGTCGGCAACAATGTCAGCCTGTATCCCGGGATGACGTACGCCAACTTCGCGGTGATACCGCACTACGTCGACGGCTTCGGCAGGTACGGGGAGGGCCTGGTCAGCGTGAACGGGCGGCCCGACGGCGAGGGCGAGTTCATCTGGCCGGCATGCAACAACAAGCAGGGCTTCGAGTGGTTCGCCACCGCAACTGCTGCCAAGCGCGGCAAGGGCGCCACCGACCTGCGTCCGTACACGCTGTTGTCCGCCTGGGCCAGCGTCGTGCCGGGCGTGCGGTCCACCGACTTCACCCCGGAGGAGGGCGGCCACCCGATCTACGGCGTCGACAACCTGCCCGACCCGTGGAGCAACCCGCAGATCCAGCGTGTGCAGGCGGCGTTCAACCCGGTGGCCGCGATCGACCTCCCGTACTGGTCCGCCTCCGGCAATTCCGACTCCAACGGCAACTTCCCGCTGGCGCAGGCCGTGCCCACCTACGCCCGCAACGCCACGGTGACCCGCAACATCACCGTGTTCAACGACGACCTCACCAACACGGCGGTGGGCTTCACCTGGACCGCCCGGCT
>NZ_PYBV01000003.1:0-15632 GCF_003205615.1 Micromonospora arborensis
ACTCCATATCGCCGATGTGGCGGTGTCCGGCCGCTCGGATGCCGCAATGTCGCCGATATGGAGTCGATCACGGCCGTCGTGGTGGCTCGCCCCGCGCCCCCGCGCCCCCGCGCCGCGCGCCCCCGCGCCGCGCGCCGCGCGCCGCGCCGCGCCGTGCGGGCGTGGCGTGCGGCGGGCTGTGTACGACGCGTGGTGCGCTGCTCACTGCGCGCGCCGCACGAAGCGCGGGCCCCGGGATGCGGTGCACGAAGCGGGGGTCCGGGGTGCGGCGAGCGGGGCGTAGGGCGCGTACGACGTGCGGCGCCTGGGCTTGCGTGGTGCGTTAAGGGGCACTCGATACGTCGAATGTTATCGATAACAAGGCTCTGGGTACGGCTGCGTCAGGCGCGGGCTGGTCTTCGAAGCGCTCAGTTGTGGGCCCGGCAAGTGGCAGCCGGCCGTTTCCTGCACTTGATCATGAAGGCGTAGCCACCTCGTTGATGTTATCGCTGACATCATCGCCGGTTGCCGATCGGTCGTCACCGGACGGCGGTCTCGAAGTCGGCCGAGTTGTCGCGCCTGTCGCCCGGCCTGTCGAGGGGTTTCCGGTCGGCTGTCGGGCCGTGCGCCGAGCCTCGCTGCCACCGGGTTCTGCAGGTGGCACCGGAATTACGCCTTTTGTGCCGGTCAGTATCGTCGCGCCCGAGTCGGTCCGGCTTCCGCGTTCCGTTACGGAGCTGTTGCGCCTACATGTCTTGACGAGGCTGGATGTGAGCGTTAACACTATCCCCGTTAACGTGGAGGTGGAACATGAACGGTGTGGACGGAGCTGGCGACCGCTATGTCGTCGGTGTCGATTTCGGCACCCTGTCCGGGCGAGCTCTGGTGGTCCGAGTCGGTGATGGTGCCGAGTTGGGGACCGCGGTGCATGAGTACGGCGATGGCGTCATCAGTTCGGCGCTTCCGGGAGGCCAGGTGTTGCCCCCGGACTGGGCTCTGCAGAATCCGGAGGACTACCGCGACGTGTTGCGGCACGCCGTCCCGGCGGCGTTGTCCGCCGCGGGGGTGGATCCCGCAGCGGTAGTCGGCATCGGCATCGACTTCACCGCCTGCACGGTGTTGCCGACGGACGCCGACGGCACTCCGCTCTGCGAGGTTCCCGAGCTGCGCGACCGGCCGCACGCCTGGGTCAAGCTGTGGAAGCACCACGCCGCGCAGCCGCACGCCGACCGGATCAACGCGCTTGCCCACGAGCGGGCAGAGCCGTGGATCGGCCGGTACGGCGGCAAGATCTCCGCTGAGTGGCAGTTCGCCAAGGGACTTCAGGTGCTGGAGGAGGACCCCGAGGTCTACCACCGGGCTGAGCGCTTCATCGAGGCAGCCGACTGGATCGTCTGGCAGCTCAGCGGCACCGAGACCCGCAACGTGTGCACCGCCGGGTACAAGGGCATCCTGCAGGACGGCCAGTACCCCAGTGCGGATTTCCTGACCGCGCTCAACCCCGGCTTCGGCGACTTCGTGACGAAGCTGGACGGTCCGTTGCTGCCGCTCGGCGCCCGGGCTGGCACGCTCACCGCGCAAGCCGCCGCATGGACCGGCCTCCCGGAGGGGATCGCGGTGGCCGCCGGCAACGTCGACGCACACGTCACCGCGGCGGCCGCGCAGGCCGTGGAGCCCGGCCGGCTCGTCGCGATCATGGGCACCTCGACCTGCCACGTCGTCAACGGCGCGGAGCTCGCCGAGGTGGCCGGCATGTGCGGTGTCGTGGACGGCGGCATCAGCCCCGGCGCGTGGGGTTACGAGGCTGGGCAGAGTGGTGTCGGCGACATCTTCGGCTGGTTCGTCAAGCACGCCGCCCCGGCTGGCATCGACTCGCACGAACAGCTCACCGAGTTGGCCGCGAGCCAACCGGTCGGCGCGCACGGCCTGGTCGCTCTGGACTGGTGGAGCGGCAACCGCTCACTGCTGGTCAACCACGATCTCAGCGGGATGATCGTCGGAATGACCCTGGCCACCCGGCCGCAGGACATCTACCGGGCGCTGCTGGAGTCCACCGCCTTCGGCACGCGGATGATCATCGAGGCGTTCGTCGAGGCCGGAGTCGCCGTGAACGACCTGGTGATCGCCGGTGGCCTCACCAACAACAAGCTGCTGATGCAGATCTACGCCGACGTGACCAGGCGGCCGCTGAACATCATCGCCTCCGCGCAGGGGCCGGCGCTGGGGTCGGCGATCCATGCCGCCGTCGCCGCCGGCGAGTTCCCCTCGATCCACGAAGCCTCGCAGGCGATGGGTCGGGTGCACGAGGCCGTCTACCGACCGGATCCCGACCGGGCGCGCGCCTACGACGCCCTGTACGCCGAGTATCGGGCGCTGCACGACCACTTCGGTCGTGGCGGCAACGACGTCATGCTCCGCCTGCGGGCGATCCGGAACGCGGCCGTCGAGAGCGCCGTGGCCACGCCCGAGCTTGCGCTGGAGCCGGTCGCGTGACCGAGGTGACCCGACAGATCGGCGAGCTGCGTGCGACGGTCGCCCGCCTGCACGCCGAACTCACCCGGTACGGCCTGGTCGCCTGGACGGCCGGCAACGTCTCGGCGCGGGTGCCCGGCCAGAACCTCATGGTGATCAAGCCGAGCGGCGTGGGCTACGACGACCTCTCGGCCGACACGATGGTGGTGTGTGACCTCGACGGCGTCCTCGTCGAGGGGGATCTCGCACCGTCCAGCGACACCGCCGCCCACGCCTACGTCTACCGGGCCATGCCCGAGGTCGGTGGGGTCGTGCACACGCACAGCTCGTACGCCACCGCCTGGGCCGCGCGTGGGGAGGCGATCCCCTGCTACCTGACGGCCCAGGCCGACGAGTTCGGTGGGGAGATTCCGGTGGGTCCGTTCGCCCTGATCGGCGGCGACGACATCGGCAAGGGCATCGTCGGCACGCTCGCCGGGCACCGCTCACCCGCGGTGCTGATGCGTAATCACGGCGTCTTCACCATCGGCCGTGACGCCCGCGCGGCGGTCAAGGCCGCGGTCATGTGTGAGGACGTGGCGCGTACGGCGCACCTGGCCCGCGTACTCGGGCAGCCGGTGCCGATCGCGCAGGCCGACATCGACGCGCTCTACCACCGATACCAGAACGTCTACGGCCAACAACCAGTCCCGCCGACGGGTTCCTGAGCCTTCACCGCCCATGTCCGACCCGTCGGTCTGCACCACCGAAGTAGCAGCACGCACCACCCGCGTACGCCGCTCCTTGCACCTCGGCGGTTGGCGCGGTTACCCACCACACCGAGCCAGGGAGATTCGATGATGGGAAAGATGCGAATGCACTCCGCTTCGTGGCGCGCTGCCACGGTCCTCGCCAGTGTGCTGCTCGTCGGCACCATGGCGGCCTGCGGTAACAGCGACACCGGCGGCGGCGGTACCAAGGACGACGGCAAGATCACGATGGGCTTCTCGCAGGTCGGTGCGGAGAGCGGCTGGCGTACCGCGAACACCACCTCGATCAAGGAATCCGCCACCGCGGCGGGGATCGAGCTGAAGTTCGACGACGCGCAGCAGAAGCAGGAAAACCAGATCAAGGCGATCCGCAACTACATCCAGCAGAAGGTCGACGTGATCGCCTTCTCGCCGGTGGTGGAGTCCGGGTGGGACACCGTGCTCAAGGAGGCCAAGGACGCCGGCATCCCGGTCATCCTGACCGACCGTTCGGTCGACTCGGCCGACAAGACCCTGTACAAGACGTTCCTCGGCTCGGACTTCGTCAAGGAGGGCAAGCTCGCCGGTGAGTGGCTGGTCGAGCAGAAGAAGACCGCCACGGGCCCGGTGAACATCGTCGAGCTGCAGGGCAACACGGGTGCGGCGCCGGCGAACGACCGGAAGAAGGGCTTCGGCGAGGCGATCGCCGCCAACCCGAACCTGAAGATCATCGCCTCCCAGCCGGGTGACTTCACCCGGGCCGGCGGCAAGCAGGTCATGGAGCAGTTCCTCAAGGCCAACAAGCAGATCGACGTGCTGTTCGCGCACAACGACGACATGGGTCTGGGCGCGCTCGAGGCGATCACCGCGGCCGGCAAGGTGCCTGGCAAGGACATCACCATCATCACGGTCGACGCTGTCAAGGACGGCATGCAGGCTCTCGCCGATGGGAAGTTCAACTTCATCGCGGAGTGCAGCCCGCTGCTCGGCCCACAGCTGATGGACCTGGCCAAGAAGGTCCACGCGGGTGAGACGGTGCCGGCTCGGATCGAGACCGAGGAGACCACCTTCACCCAGGAGCAGGCGAAGGAAGCTCTGCCGAACCGCAAGTACTGATCGACGTTGGGGGGTCGCCGCGTTCGCGTGGCGGCCCCACTGCGTCGCGCCAACGCCCACAATGGACCGGGCATGGCCCGTTACCGCCCCGTACCACGCCCGCCCGGGCGACCCGCAGGGACGACCGGCCGGGCGTCGCGGGAGCGTAGCGGCCCTTCCGTGTCGACAACCCAGAAGAGGTCTGATGGGATGACGGATAGCCGTCCGGTCCTGACGATGACCGGGATCAGCAAGTCCTTCCCTGGGGTGCGCGCACTCCACAACGTCAACTTCCGCCTTTTTCCCGGCGAGGTGCACGCCCTGATGGGCGAGAACGGCGCCGGCAAGTCGACCCTCATCAAGGTGCTGACCGGGGTCTACGACACCGACGAGGGTGTGATCACCCTGGACGACGAGCCGGTGTCGTTCAGCGGGCCGATGCAGGCGACCGCCGCTGGCGTGAGCACCGTCTTCCAGGAGGTCAACCTCTGCACCAACCTCTCGGTGGCGGAGAACATCTTCATCGGCCGCGAGCCCCGGTTGCTCGGTGCCGTCCGCTGGGGTGAGGTTCGCCGCCGCGCCCGAGCCCTGCTCACCCGCCTCGACCTCGACCTCGATGTCAGCGCGCCGCTCGGCTCGTACTCGCTGGCGATCCAGCAGATGGTCGCCATCGCCCGCGCGATCGACATCCAGGCCCGGGTGCTGATCCTGGACGAGCCGACGTCCAGCCTCGACGCCGGCGAGGTGGCGCAGTTGTTCCGCATCATGCGGCAACTGCGCGACGAGGGCATCGCGATCCTGTTCGTGACCCACTTCCTCGACCAGGTCTACGAGATCGCCGACCGGATCACCGTGCTGCGCAACGGTGGGCTCGTCGGCGAGTACCCGACCGCCGAGTTGCCGCAGCTCTCCCTGGTCGAGAAGATGATCGGCAAGGAACTCGACGTCCTTGAGGGCATCGAGGAGCACTCCCGCCGGGACCTGGCCGCGCTGGAGGAGGGCACCCCCCTGGTGGCGGTGTCGAACTTCGGTCGGGCGGGCGCGGTCGAGCCGTTCAGCCTCACCATCCACGCCGGCGAGGTGGTGGGTTTGGCTGGCCTGTTGGGCTCGGGGCGTACCGAGGTCGCGCGGTTGTTGTTCGGGGCCGACCGGACCGACGGCGGTCAGGTCGCGGTCGACGGCGCGTCCAGCAGCCTGCGCACCCCCGCGCAGGCCATCGACCACGGCGTCGGTTTCTGTTCGGAGAACCGCCGCGCGGAGGGCATCGTCGCCGACCTGTCGGTACGCGAGAACATCATCCTCGCCATGCAGGCCGCCCGCGGTTGGCTGCGGCCCATTCCGCGTCGCCGCCAGGACGAGCTGGTCGACAAGTACATCAAGGCACTCAACATCCGGCCCGCGGATCCGGAGGTGCCGGTACGCAACCTCTCCGGTGGCAACCAGCAGAAGGTGCTCCTGGCCCGGTGGCTGATCACCGAGCCACGGCTGTTGATCCTCGACGAGCCGACCCGGGGTATCGACATCGGCGCGAAGACCGAGATCCAGAAGCTCGTGACGCAGTTGTCCGACGGCGGCATGGCGGTGCTGTTCATCTCCGCCGAGTTGGAGGAGGTGCTGCGCCTCAGCCACAAGGTGGCCGTGATGCGGGACCGGCAGATGGTCGCGCAACTCGCCAACGACGACACCCTCGACGCTGACCGCATCATGCAGACCATCGCCAGTGGGTCTCACCGGGAGGAGGCAGACCGATGAACGACACCATGGGCCGCTACCGGACGGTGATCGGTCACCGGCTGTTCTGGCCCGCCGCCGTGCTGGTCGTCATGCTCGCCGCGAACACGATCTACCGGCCCGGGTTCCTGTCCATCGAGCTCAAGGACGGGCACCTGTACGGCACGCCGATCGACATCCTGCGGCTGAGCGCACCGCTGATTCTCGTCGCACTGGGCATGACCCTGGTCATCTCGACCGGCGGCATCGACCTGTCGGTCGGTTCGCTGTGCGCGATCAGCGGCGCGATCGCCTGCATGTACATCAGCAAGCAGCCCGACCAGAACAGCCTCGGTGTGGTGCTGACCGCCCTCGCGATGGCGTTGGGCGTCTCGCTCGTGCTCGGCGCCTGGAACGGCGTGCTGGTGGCGGTGATCGGTATTCAACCGATCATCGCCACCCTGATCCTGATGGTGGCTGGCCGGGGCCTCGCCCAGCTGATCACCGAGGGGCAGATCATCACCATCAACTCGGAGCCGTACCGGGCGATCGGCCTGGGCCACATGCTGACCCTGCCCCTGGCCATCTTCATCGCCCTCGCCGCCGCCCTGCTCGTGGCCGCGTTCACCCGCCGAACCGCGCTCGGTATGATCATCGAGTCGGTCGGCGGTAACGCCGAGGCCAGCCGCCTGGCGGGCATTCGCTCTGGTCGGATCGTGTTCCTTGTGTACGTGCTCAGTGCCGGCTGCGCCGCGATCGCCGGTTTCATGATGACGGCCAACGTCTCCAGTGCCGACGGCAACGCGGCCGGTCTCTGGGTGGAGTTGGACGCCATTCTCGCGGTCGTCATCGGCGGGACGTCCCTCGCGGGCGGCCGGTTCTTCCTCAGCGGCACGATCATCGGCGCGCTGATCATCCAAACCTTGACCACGACGGTGTACGCCATGGACATCTCTCCGCAGACCTCGCTGCTGTTCAAAGCGGTCGTCGTCATCGCGGTCTGCCTCATCCAGGCACCGGCCTTCCGGGCCCGGTTCGCCCGTCGCAGGCGTAACGCCCCTCCGCCCGCCACTATCGCCGACAAGCCGAAGGAGCAGGTGCCGGCATGACCACTGGATCGCTTACCGCCGGTCGTACCCGGTTCCGGCTGCCGAAGCGGCAGATTCCGGTCCTCGCGACGCTCGTCCTGCTCCTGGTCATGTACGGCATCGGGGTGTCCCAGTACACGGCGTTCTCCAACGTGCAGGTCATCTTCAACGTCTTCATCGACAACGGCTTCCTGCTCGTCGTCGCGGTGGGCATGACCTTCGTGATCCTCACCGGTGGCATCGACCTGTCGGTCGGGTCGGTCGTCGCCATGACGGCGATGGTGTCTGCCGCGCTGCTGAAGGACGGCATGCCGGCGGCACTGGTGCTCGTCATCGCCCTGCTCATCGGCCCGACGCTCGGCCTGCTGATGGGCTGCGCGATCCACTTCTTCGAGATCCAGCCGTTCATCGTCACGCTCGCCGGGATGTTCTTCGCCCGAGGCATGTGCACGTTCATCTCCGGTGCGTCCATCCCGATCACCGACGGCTTCTGGACCAGCATGTCGCAGGAGCGGATCGGTGATCCGCAGGGCAACTTCGTGTCGATCAGCGTGCTCATCGCGTTCGTCGTGGTCGCCGTCGCCGCGTACGTGCTGGCCTACACCCGGCTGGGCCGCAACGTGTACGCCATCGGCGGCAACCCGCAGTCGGCCCTGTTGATGGGCCTGCCGTTGGGGCGGACCCGGATCGCCGTCTACACGATCAGTGGCCTGTGCTCGGCCATCGGCGGCATCCTGCTGTCCTTCTACACCCTGTCCGGCGCCCCGCTGATCGCCGTGGGCATGGAACTCGACGTCATCGCCGCCGTCGTCATCGGTGGCACGGTGCTCACCGGCGGCGCGGGTTACATCTTCGGCACGGTGCTCGGCGTACTCGTCCTGGGCGTGATCCAGACCCTCATCACCTTCGATGGGAGCCTCAACTCCTGGTGGACCAAGATCGTGATCGGCAGCCTGCTCTTCGCGTTCATCCTCCTCCAGCGTCTCATCGGAATCCGTTACAAGTGACCGCCCCTCTCGCGGAAGGCAATCCCATGGCACCACACACCGAACCCGAGATCTGGTTCCTCACCGGCAGCCAAGGCATGTACGGCGAGGAGACGCTCCGGCAGGTCGCCGAGCAGTCCCGTCAGATCGCGGCCGCGCTCGACGACTCACCGCAGATTCCCGCCCGCGTGGTCTGGAAGCCCGTCCTGACCAACAGTGGTGAGATTCTGCAGGTCTGCCGGGACGCGGCCGCCCAGGGCGCCATCGGGGTGATCGCGTGGATGCACACCTTCTCTCCGGCGAAGATGTGGATCTCTGGTCTGGACGCGCTGCAGACGCCGCTGCTGCACCTGCACACCCAGGCCAACGTTCTGCTTCCGTGGAACGACATCGACATGGACTTCATGAACCTGAACCAGGCCGCGCACGGCGACCGCGAGTTCGGGTACATCCAGACCCGTCTCGGTGTTGCCCGCAAGACGGTGGCCGGGCACGTCAGTGACCCGCGGGTGACCTCGCGGGTCGGGGCGTGGGCGCGGGCGGCACTCGGCTGGTCGGCGATGCGGTCGCTGCGCCTGGCCCGCTTCGGCGACAACATGCGCGACGTTGCGGTGACCGAGGGCGACAAGGTCGAGGCGGAGCTGCGGTTCGGGGTCTCGGTCAACACCTACGGCGTCAACGACCTGGTCAAGGTGGTCGGCGAGGTCACCGACGCGCAGGTGGACGACCTGGTCAAGGAGTACGAGGACACCTACCGCATCGGCGGCGAACTGCTGCCCGGCGGTGAGCGGCACGACTCGTTGCGGTACGCGGCGCGGCTGGAAATCGGCATGCGCACGTTCCTGGACGCTGGCGGTTTCCGGGCCTTCACCACGAACTTCGAGGACCTCGGGGGCCTTCGTCAGCTGCCGGGCATCGCCGTGCAGCGGCTGATGGCGGACGGCTACGGCTTCGGTGGCGAGGGCGACTGGAAGACCTCGGTCCTGGTCCGCACCCTCAAGGCGATGTCGGTGGGCGTGGACGGCGGCACGTCGTTCATGGAGGACTACACCTACGACCTCACTCCGGGTCAGGAGCTGGTGCTCGGCGCCCACATGCTCGAGGTCTGCCCGACCATCGCGTCCGACGTACCCAACGTGGAGATCCACCCGCTGAGCATCGGCGGGCGGGAAGACCCGATCCGTCTCGTGTTCGACGCCGCGCCCGGCCCGGCGGTGGTGCTCGGACTGGCCGACATGGGGGAGCGTTTCCGTCTCGTGGCCAACGAGATCGACGTGGTGTCTCCGCCGCAGCCGCTGCGTCGGCTGCCGGTCGCCCGAGCCGTCTGGCGTCCGCGACCCGACCTGCCGGTGTCGGCCGAGGCGTGGATCACCGCTGGGGCGCCGCACCACACCGTGCTGTCGCAGGCGGTGGGGGTGGAGGAGTTGCACGACCTGGCGGAGATGAGCCGCACCGAACTCGTCGTGATCGACGCCGACACGGAGCCCCGCCGCTTCGCCGACGAGATCCGCTGGAACCAGGCCTACTACCGGCTGGCCCGCGGCTTCTGAGCCGCGCTGTCGGAGCGCACTGAAACGGGTGGTCCATCCCTGCCTGCGGGTCGGGGGTGGCCACCCGTTCGCGTGTGTGCCAGCAGGGCCACGAGGCGGTTGTGTTACGCCTTGACTAACAGCATGTTATCGCTCACAGTCTATAACCAAGATGGTCGATGTCGTTGGCTGGTCCGGCCGCGCGCGCGTCCTACCCCCGCGGTTTCGATACCTCGTCACCGCGATGGTCGGGCAATCGGTGTTAGCGATCACATGGCCGGGCCTGGTCAGCTCGGTGCCCCGCCCGGTGCCGCGGACGCCGACCCAGACCGCACGGTTCGCGTCAGCAGAGGAGGATCATGCTTTCCATCGGTCGGGTTCCCCGGGGTGCACCACGGCGGGGGTGGCTGTCGAGACTCGCCGTCGCCGCGATGGTGCTGGTGGTCGGTGGCGCGGCTGCGGCCGTCGCCTCGTCGCCCGCGTCAGCGGCGACGGTCGACACCAGCGCGTGGTACGTGTTGGTGAACCGCAACAGTGGCAAGGCAGTGGATGTGTACAACATGGCCACGAACGACGGCGCCCGGATCACCCAGTGGACGCGTAACAACGGCAACCAGCAGCAGTGGCAGTTCGTGGACTCCGGAGGCGGCTACTACCGGATCAAGTCGCGGTTGTCGGGCAAGGTGCTGGACGTCTCGGGCCGCTCGACCGCCGACGGCGGGGCGATCGTGCAGTGGTCCGACAACAACGGCACCAACCAGCAGTTCCGGTTGGCCGACTCGGACAGCGGGTACGTCCGGTTGATCAACCGCAACAGCAACAAGGTGATGGAGGTGCAGGGCGCCTCGACCGCCGACGGCGGCAACATCGTGCAGTACGCCGACTGGAACGGCACCAACCAGCAGTGGCAGCTCGTCCGCGTCGACGGCGGGGGCAACCCCACCACGCCGCCGCCCACCACGCCACCCCCGTCGAACGGCACCTACTCGAACCCGACGGTCTGGCAGGACTTCGCCGACGTCGACATCATCCGGGTGGACAACGCCTACTACATGTCGGCGTCCACCATGCACTACTCGCCGGGCGCGCCGGTCCTGCGCTCGTACGACCTGGTGAACTGGGAGTTCGCCGGTCACTCCGTGCCCCGGCTCGACTTCGGCTCGAAATACGACATGAGCGGCGGTAACGCGTACGTCGACGGGATCTGGGCGTCGACGTTGAACTACCGGCCGAGCAACAGGACGTACTACTGGGCCGGGTGCATCGACTTCGCGCAGACCCACATCTACACCGCGTCCGCCGTCGACGGCACGTGGAGCAAGCACACCACCATCCCCAACTGCTACTACGACGCCGGGATGCTGATCGACGACAACGACACCATGTACGTGGCGTACGGCAACGGCACCATCAGCGTGGCCCAGCTGTCCGCCGACGGGAAGTCCCAGGTTCGCGCCCAGCAGGTCTACACCACGCCGTCGAGCATCGGGACGCTGGAGGGCGCGCGCTTCTACAAGCGCAACGGCGCCTACTACATCTGGCTCACCCGCCCGGCCAACGGCCAGTACGTGCTGAAGTCGACAAACGGTCCGTTCGGCCCGTACGAGCAGCGTCAGGTGCTGCTCAACCTGCCCGGCCCGATCTCCGGTGGCGGCGTGCCGCACCAGGGTGGGCTGGTGCAGACCCAGAACGGCGACTGGTACTACATGTCCTTCGTCGACGCGTACCCCGGTGGTCGGATGCCGGCCATGGCCCCGATCACCTGGACCGGCGACGGCTGGCCCGTGCTGCAGACGGTCAACGGCGCGTGGGGCAGCTCGTACCCGAAGCCGAACCTGCCCGCGCCGCCACGAGCGGTCAAGCCGCTCACCGGCACCGACACGTTCGCCGGCACCACTCTCGGCCCGCAGTGGGAGTGGAACCACAACCCCGACAACAGCAAGTGGTCGGTCAACAACGGGCTGAACCTGCAGACCGCCACCGTCACCGGCGACCTGTACAAGGCGCGCAACACGCTGACCCACCGGATCCAGGGCCCCACCTCGACCGCCACCATCGAGTTGGACTACTCCACCATGCGCGACGGTGACCGCACCGGCCTGGCGGTGCTACGCAACTCGTCGGCCTGGATCGGGGTCCGACGGGACAACGGGTCCACGCGTCTGGTCATGCAGAACGGTCTGACGATGGACGGCAGTTGGAACACCACCAGCACCGGCAGCGAGGTGGCCAGCACCGCCGTCTCCGGTGGCCGGATCTGGTTGCGCGCCAACGCCGACATCAGACCCGGGTCCGGCCGGCAGGCTCGCTTCTCGTACAGCACGGACGGGGTCAATTTCACCTCGTTCGGCAACGCCCTGACCCTGGCGAACAACTGGCAGTTCTTCATGGGCTACCGGTTCGCCATCTTCAACCACGCGACCCAGTCGCTCGGCGGTGCGGTCACGGTGCGCAGGTTCGACCTGACGACACCGTGACACCAGTCAGACGGTTGTCGGTTTGACCGGTGGCGCTGACGAACGCGTGCCTGCACGGCACGTGGAGTCGGCGTCACCGGGGCACGTCCTCGCCGGTCTGTTCCACGCTCTGCCCGAGGTGTGGAGCAGGCCGGCGTAACACTGCGGCCGCGCCGCGCATCGGTTGGCCGCGCAACCGGTGCAGGGATTGCGTTGTACGGCTGCGGCACGTCCACAGTCCGCGCACAGCCGTGCCGAGACCGGGGCGGTAACTGGCGTAGACTGACGGCGATCCAGCGCTGGTCACCTGGGATTCAGCACCGGCGTGGTGGCTGAGCGAGAGGTGATCGGGCCGGGCCGCTCCAGTCGACCTCGACGGGCCGCGGGCCGGAGATGTAGCGGGGGGAGTGCAATGGCCGTCCACGGTCCCGCGATGACGGACGTCGCTCGTCTGGCCGGTGTCTCCCATCAGACGGTGTCGCGGGTGCTCAACGGGCACCCCAACGTCCGTGAGCAGACCCGGCTGCGGGTGCGCGCGGCGATCGCCGAGCTCGGCTATCGCCCGAACGGCGCGGCTCGTGCCCTGGTGACGGGCCGATCCCAGGTCATCGGCGTCGTCGCGCAGAACACGACACTCTACGGGCCGGCGTCGCTGTTGGCCGCCTTGGAGCAGACCGCCGCGGAAGAGGGTTTCGCGGTGAGCGTCGGCAGCGTGCGCAACCTGGACCACGGTTCCATCTCGGCCGCCGTGGAGCGGCACCTGTCGCACCGGGTCGCCGGCATCGTGGTCATCGCGCCGGTGGAGTCGGCGGGCGAGGCGCTGGAACACCTGCCCAAGGACGTTCCGCTGGTCACCGTCGACGGTGACCCGAGTCGTCCGGTGCCGTTGGTGACTGTCGACCAGGTGGCGGGTGCCCGGGCGGCGACCCAGCATCTACTCGACGCGGGGCATCGCACCGTCTGGCACGTCTCGGGGCCGTCCGACTGGTTCGACAGTGTCGGCCGGATCGACGGTTGGCGGCAGGCACTGCTGGCCGCCGGGGTGGAACCGCCGCCCCTGATGCCGGGGGACTGGTCCGCCGCCTCGGGTTACCGAAGTGGGCAGATGTTGGCGCGGATGCCGGAGGTCACCGCGGTCTTCACCGCCAACGACCATCTCGCGCTGGGTGTGCTGCGGGCGCTGCACGAGTTCGGCCGACGAGTGCCGGACGAGATCAGCGTGGTGGGCTTCGACGATGTGCCGGAGGCGGCGTACTTCATTCCGCCGCTGACCACGGTTCGTCCGGACTTCGACGCGGTGGCGCGGGCGAGCCTGCAGATGCTGCTGGCCCAGATCGAGTCGGGCACCGGTGGGGCGTTGCGGCAGACCATCGCCCCGGCGCTGGTCGCCCGCGAGAGCGTCGCCCCACCTCGGCACTGACGGCGGCCGGGCCACCAGAGGGCGGCCTGGCGCAGCGGCGGGGCTCGGGCTGGGCGTCAGTCTCGTCAGCGTCCCGGCCGCTTTCGCGTGGGCGGCGGTCGATATCTTCCGGCACCGGTGGCACCCGGCCGAAAATGCCCTGCCCTCCGTGGGTTTGATAAGACACTTTTCAATCGACCCAAGCCGATGCCGATCGATGGCTCGCGATGCGGCGGCCCGCCAGCTATTGAACCTCATGAAATGTCGCCGTAACATGATGGGCGTCTCTGTTAACGCTAACAAGAATTGGCGTCCGACTATCAGCCCACCAAGCAGATCGTAGTCACGGGCCGGCGCCACCGACAAGGAGGCTCGATGAACCGCATCACCCGAGGTCGTCGCTGGGGGAGCGTACTGGCGGCCGGACTGCTGCTCGCCGGCGCTCTGGTCGGCCTCCGCGCCCCAGTGGCGCAGGCACTGGAGAACGGGGTGGCACGCACGCCTCCCATGGGCTGGAATTCGTGGAACTCGTTCGGCTGCAACATCAACGAAGCGCTGATCCGGCAGTCCGCGGATGCGATCGTGAGCAGCGGGATGAGGGACCTGGGCTACCAATACGTCGTGGTCGACGACTGCTGGTTCAACCCGAACCGGGACGGCTCCGGCAACCTCCAGGGCGACCCGGGTCGGTTCCCCAGCGGGATGAAGGCGCTCGGCGACTACCTGCACGCCCGGGGCCTGAAGTTCGGCCTCTACCAGGTGCCGGTCGACAAGACCTGCGCACAGTACTTCGGCGCCTACCCGGGCGCGACCGGCAGCCGTGGACACGAGGCGCAGGACGCCCGTCAGTTCGCCGCCTGGGGTGTCGACTTCCTCAAGTACGACTGGTGCTCCCCGGAGGGCAGCATCGACGAGCAGGTCGCCACCTTCGCCCGGATGCGTGACGCGCTCGCCGCCACCGGTCGACCGATCGTCTACAGCATCAACTCGAACAGCATCCACGCCAAGACCGGCCCCCAGCGCAACTGGGGCGACGTGGCCAACATGTGGCGTACCACGGAGGACATCACCAACGCCTGGAACACCGGCCAGACCAACGGCTACCCGATGGGCATCCAGAACATCATCAACGTGACAGTTCCACTGGCCTCGTACGCGCGGCCGGGCGGCTTCAACGACCCGGACATGATGGAGGTCGGCCGGGGCGGCATGAACGACACGGAGATGCGCAGCCACTTCGCGATGTGGGCGATCATGGCATCGCCGCTGATCGCCGGCAACGACGTGCGGAACATGGACTCCGCCACCCAGACCATCCTCAAGAACAGCAACCTCATCGCGATCAACCAGGATGCGCTCGGGTTGCAGGGGACGCAGGTGTCGTTCGACGGCACGCGTCGGGTGCTCGCCAAGCGGCTCGCCAACGGTGACGTGGCGGTCGCCCTGTTCAACCAGGGGGGCTCGACCACGACGATCTCGACCACGGCCGCCGCCGTCGGCAAGTCCGGGTCCTCGTTCACTCTGGTGGAGGCGTGGTCCGGGGCGACCAGCTCCAGCAGCGGGGCCATCAGTGCCAGCGTTCCGGCCCACGGCACGGTGGTGTTCCGGGTCAGCGGTGGCGGCACGACGCCGCCGACGACGCCGCCGCCGTCGACGTCGAGCGCGTTGGCCAGTGCCGCCTCCGGCCGCTGCCTCGACGTTCCGGCGAGCAACACCACCAACGGCACCCAGCCGGTGATCTGGGACTGCAACGGCGCCGCCAACCAGCGCTGGACCAGCAGTGGTCAGACCCTGCAGTCGCTCGGCAAGTGCCTGGACGCGCCCCCCAACGCCACGGCCGGCTCCCGGGTGCAGATCTGGGACTGCAACGGTGGGGCCAACCAGCGCTGGACGATCAACTCCAACGGCACGATCAGCGGTGCGCAGTCCGGGCTCTGCCTGGACGTCAACAACAACGGCACGGCCAACGGCACCACGGTGCTCCTCTGGACCTGCACCGGCGCGGCGAACCAGCGGTGGTCGCAGCGGTAGCCGATCGGGCCCGTCGACCGATCAGGTCGCGGCAGCCCACCTGACCGAGTCGCAGTGCTGGTGCCCGCGGACGACCCCGTCGTCCGCGGGCACCATCGCGTCGGCCGGCTCTGCCCGTCGGCCGGCTCTGCCCGTCGGCCGGCTCTGCTCGCCGGTCGG
>NZ_PYBV01000003.1:15704-253134 GCF_003205615.1 Micromonospora arborensis
TGCTCGCCGGTCGGCTGTGCCCGTCGCTCGGCTGTGCCCGTCGCTCGGCGGTGCTCGCCGGTCGGCTGTGCCCGTCGCTCGGCTGTGCCCGTCGCTCGGCGGTGCTCGCCGGTCGGCTGTGCCCGTCGGTCGGCGGTGCCCGTCGCTCGGCGGTGTCCGCCGGTTGCTTTACCGGTCGGCTGCCTGTTCACCGGTCGCACTCCCGGTCGCCGGTTGGCCGTCAATTGCCTGCTGGTCGGCCGCCTGGCCACCGACCGCCGCACCGTCGGTGACGGCCGCCGCGAACCCAGGTATGGTCCGGTCTGGCCGCCGGTGTAACTACTCGGGACGCCTCCGTTACGAGACCGTGACACCGGTATTTCGGATCAAGTGTTGACGTCCCCTATGTGAGCGCTAACACTACCCGAAAGATGACAGTTGGCCCCGGCAGTCGGCGGGGGAGTCCGGAGAGGAGAAGCCCGTGGGCAGGAAATTCCTGATTGCTCTCGGCGGCGCGATGCTGACGCTGAGTATGGCGGCGTGCAGTGGCGGGGGTGCTGGTGGCAGTGGCGACAAGAGTGGCGAAAAGCCTTCTGACCTGACCATCGGCGTCTCGATGCCGACCCAGGTCTCGGAGCGGTGGATCGCCGACGGCAACGCGGTGAAGTCGAAGCTCGAGGCGAAGGGCTACAAGGTCGACCTCCAGTACGCCGGCGACGACATTCCCACTCAGTCGCAGCAGGTCGACCAGATGATCACGCAGGGCGCTGACGTCCTGATCATCGCCGCGATCGACGGCACGGCGCTCAACAGCCAGCTGCAGGCCGCCGCGGCCGCGAAGATCCCGGTCATCTCCTACGACCGACTGATCCGCGGCAGCAAGGACGTCGACTTCTACGTCAGCTTCGACAACTACAAGGTCGGCGTCGCCCAGGGCACCGCGCTGCTCGTCGGTCTCGGCCTGCTGAACAAGGACGGCTCGAAGGGCACGGCCAAGGGGCCGCTGAACATCGAGATCTTCGCTGGGTCGCTCGACGACAACAACACCCAGTACTTCTACGGCGGCGCGATGGACACGCTGAAGCCGTTCATCGACGACGGCACGCTGATCGTCAAGTCCAAGCAGACCACCCCCGAGCAGGCGGCGATCCTGCGGTGGCAGCAGGAGACCGCGCAGAAGCGCATGGAGAACCTGCTCACCTCCAGCTACAACGACGGCTCGAAGGTCGACGGGGTGCTGTCGCCGTACGACGGCATCTCCCGCGGCATCATCACCGCCCTGCAGAACGCCGGCTACGGCAGCGGCGCGAAGAAGCTCCCGGTCGTGACCGGCCAGGACGCGGAGATCGCCTCGATCAAGCTGATCAACGACGGCGTGCAGGGCTCCACGGTCTTCAAGGACACCCGACTGCTGGCCGATCAGGCCGTGAACGCCGCCGAGGCGTTCCTGCAGAAGAAGGAGCCGCAGGCCAACGACACCAAGACGTACAACAACGGTGTCAAGGTCGTCCCGGCGTACCTGCTGCCGTTCGCGACCGTCTACAAGGACGACATCAAGGCGACGCTGATCGACTCCGGCTACTGGACGGCCGAAGAGGTCGCCGCCGGCCAGGCCAAGAAGTAAGTCATTCGTCGGGTCCGGCGGTCACCGCCGGGCCCGACGCGTTGGCGTACCGCGTCCAGACCTGACGGAGGACAGTGACCATGGACGACACCATCCTCGAGATGCGTCGCATCACCAAGACGTTCCCCGGCGTGACCGCGCTGGAGGACGTCACCCTCGCGGTTCGCCGAGGCGAGATCCACGCCATCTGCGGAGAGAACGGCGCCGGCAAGTCCACCCTGATGAAGGTGCTGTCCGGCGTCCACCCGTCCGGCTCGTACGATGGCGAGATCCTCTTCGACGGCAAGCCGATGCAGTTCCGCGGCATCCGGGACAGCGAAGCGAACGGCATCGTCATCATCCACCAGGAGCTCGCCCTGGTGCCGTACCTGTCGATCGCGGAGAACATCTTCCTCGGAACCGAGCGGCGTAACCGTCTCGGGCTCATCGACTGGAACCTGGCCAACGCCGAAGCGGCAAAGCTGCTGGCGTCCGTCGGGCTGCACGAAAACCCTGTCACCCCGGTCATCCAGCTCGGCGTCGGCAAGCAGCAGCTGGTGGAGATCGCCAAGGCGCTGTCGAAGAAGGTGCGTCTGCTCATCCTGGACGAGCCGACCGCCGCCCTCAACGACATCGACTCGGCGCACCTGCTCGATCTGCTGCGGGCACTCCGGGACCAGGGCATCACCTGCATCATGATCTCGCACAAGCTCAACGAGATCACCGCCATCGCCGACTCGACGACCGTCATTCGCGACGGGCGCACGGTGGAGACCCTCGACATGAAATCCGACGAGGTGTCTCAGCAACGGATCATTCGCGGCATGGTCGGGCGTGACCTGGACAGCTTCTACCCCGACCGTGAGTCGTCGCCCGGCGAGGAGGTCCTCCGGATCGAGGACTGGACGGTGCGGCACCCGGTCCAGGACCGGATGGTCGTCGAGGACGTCTCCGTGTCCGTCCGCGCTGGCGAGGTCGTCGGCATCGCGGGTCTGATGGGTGCGGGTCGCACCGAACTGGCGATGAGCGTGTTCGGTCGGTCCTACGGGCGCGACATCCGGGGCCGGCTCTTCGTTCGCGGGCGGGAGGTGCAGGCGCGCACCGTCGCGGAGGCGATCGACAACGGCATCGCCTACGTCACCGAGGACCGCAAGCGCTACGGCCTCAACCTCATCGACGACGTCCGCCGCAACGTCTCCGCCGCCGCGTTGGACCGACTGGCCCGGCTGGGCTGGGTGAACGGCAACGAGGAGATCAAGGTCGCCGAGACGAGCCGGCGGGAGATGAACATCAGGACGCCCAGCGTCATGGCGGTGGTCGGCAAGCTCTCCGGCGGTAACCAGCAGAAGGTCGTGCTGTCGAAGTGGCTGTTCACCGACCCGGATGTGCTGATCCTGGACGAACCCACCCGGGGTATCGACGTCGGCGCCAAGTACGAGATTTACACGATCATCAACCGGCTGGTGGCCGCCGGCAAGGCGGTAATTGTCATCTCCTCCGAGTTGCCGGAGCTGCTCGGGATGTGCGACCGCATCTACACCCTCTCCGCCGGCCGGATCACCGGTGAGATGCCGGTGGCTGAGGCGACTCAGGAGAGCCTCATGGAGCTGATGACCAAGGACAAGGAGCTCGTCGCGTGACCAGCATCAAGACCCCCCCGACGGAGCGCCCGACGCCCGCCGACAGCACACCCGCCGCCGCCCTGCACAGCGGGACGAGCGACCTGCGGGCGCTGGTGTTGAACAACCTGCGGCAGAGCGGAATCTACGTCGCCCTGGTCGTCATCGTCGCGCTCTTCGCGATCATGACCGACGGGGTGTTGTTGAGCCCTGGCAACATCACCAACATCGTCCTTCAGTACTCGTACATCCTGGTGCTCGCGATCGGCATGGTCATCCTGATCATCGGTGGCCACATCGACCTGTCGGTCGGATCGGTCGTCGCGCTGACCGGAGCGGTGTCCGCAGTCCTGGTGATCCAGCAGGACCATCCCTGGTGGGTGGGCGTTCTGGCCGCACTGGCCGTCGGCATCGTGGTCGGCGCATGGCACGGGTTCTGGGTGGCGTACGCCGGCATCCCGGCGTTCATCGTGACCCTGGCCGGAATGCTGCTGTTCCGGGGCCTCACCCTGCGGGTGCTCGACAACATCTCGCTGTCGCCCTTCCCGTCGGAGTACCAGCAGGTCGCGGCGGGCTTCCTCAACGGGCTGCTCGGCGGGCAGGGCTATGACGCCTTCACGTTGCTGATCGGTGCCATCGCCGTGGCCGGGTACGCGGTGAGTGGCTTCCGCACCCGCGTGGCGCGCATCCGCTACCAGCAGCCCGTCGAGTCGTTCCCGCTGTTCGTCGCCCGGGTCGTGCTGGTCGGCGCGGTCCTCATGTACTTCGCATGGCAGCTGGCGCACGCCCGTGGTCTGCCGATCGTGCTGATCATCCTGGCGGTCCTCGTGCTGGTCTACGGCCTGCTCACCCGCCGTACGGTGTTCGGTCGGCAGGTCTACGCGATCGGCGGCAACCTGTCGGCGGCGGCGCTGTCCGGGGTGAAGGTCCGCACCGTCAACTTCTGGATGTTCGTCAACATGGGCTTCCTGGCGGCGGTGGCGGGTGTCATCTACTCCTCGCGGTCGAACGGCGCCCAGCCGGCCGCCGGCAACATGTTCGAGCTGGACGCGATCGCCGCGGCCTTCATCGGCGGCGCGGCGGTCACCGGTGGCGTGGGCACCGTGGTGGGCGCGATGGTCGGTGGTCTGATCATGGCGGTGATGAGCAACGGCATGCAGCTGATGGGCGTCGACCAGTCGACCCAGTCGGTGGTCAAGGGCCTCGTCCTGCTCGTCGCGGTCGCCTTCGACGTCTACAACAAGCGCCGCGCCGGCACGGCCCGCTGACGTCGTAACGGCACGACCGTGGCCCCTGCCCGCTACTGCGGGCGGGGGCCACGTGTCGTTGGGCCGCAATGCGCCACCTCCGCCCCTGCGTCGGCGTTCGGGACTGCACCGACCGAGGGTCTCTGCGCCGATGCCTGAGCCACCCCGTGGGGTCGGCGCACCTCTCGGCGCCCCTGTAGAGCTGCCCCAGATATGGGACGGCGACCTGCGGGGGTGCCTGCGGTGGGTCTGGTAGCCCTGTCTGCGCCGCTGCTGGTGTCGCCTGCGCCGCGGCTGGTGTTGGTCGGCGCCCCTGTAGAGCTGCCCCAGATATGGGACGGCGACCTGCGGGGGTGCCTGCGGTGGGTCTGGTAGCCCTGTCTGCGCCGCGGCTCGTGTTGTCTGCGCCGCGGCTCGTGTTGTCTGCGCCGCGGCTCGTGTTGTCTGCGCCGCGCGGCTCGTGTTGCCTGCGCTGCGGTTCGTGTTGCCTGCGGTGGTCCGGTCGGTGCCGCCCCATATCTGGGGCAGCTCTACAGGGAGCCGGACACACCCTGGCCCCGTCAGGGAGCGACGCGGACGATCCCGCTGCGCCGTGCACGGCGCAGCGGGATCACGCGGTCAGTGGCAGTTGCCGGTACCGCTGTCGTTGTAGGTCTGCCCGGCCACCGGCACGAACCGCCAGTCGTAGCTGCCGGAGTGCAGGGTGAACTTCAGTACCCCCCACGCGGAGCTGTTGCGCGCCTCGCTGTTGGGCTGGATGGTGCCGAAGCCGTAGTGACCCGCACCGCCCATCCCGGCGACGAAGCTGCGCAGGCCCCGGCTGGCGTCAGCGCCGCCGGCCGGGTTCATCGGAGCGAACCGCTCGTACACGTGGTTGTGCCCCCACACCACGACGTCGGCGTTGTAGTCGTAGAGCGCCTGGTACAGCGGACGCGTCGACGTCGACGGCGCGTGGTTGGAGCTGGACGTGAACAGCGGGTGGTGCCAGTACGCCAGCGTGCACGGCTTGCTGCTGGCGGCCAGGTCCGCACGCAGCCACTGTTCCTGCGTCGAGCCGGCCGACATGCTGATGTTCGAGTTCAACGACACGATGTGCCAGTTGCCGAGGTCGAACGAGTAGTAGCCGCGGCCGCTCGGGCCGGCGGACGTACCGAAGTAGTTGTAGTAGCCGGTCGCCCCCGACGTGTTGTAGTCGTGGTTGCCCGGCGACGGGCGGGTACGCGACTTGTGCCGACCCCAGGTGGGCTCGTAGTAGCTGTTGAACTGCGACGCGGTGCCGCTGTCGTAGACGTTGTCGCCGGTGGTGAAGACCGTCCCCGGGATGCTGTCGAGCAGCGTCGCCGTGGCGCTGTCGCCGGAGCCCGAGTCGGCGATGTCACCGGCGCCGACGAAGACCGGGTCCCCGGACTCTGGAGGTGTCGTCGTCCCCGTCGCGACCACCAACTGCGGGGCGTCGGCACCGCTCTCGCGCGTGTCGTAGTAGGCGCCGTCGCCGCTGGCGGAGCTCGCTCCGAAGCTGTACGTGCCGTTGCCGGTGACGGCCGCCGTGACGTCGACCTCGTACCAGCTGTTGCCGCTGACCGCGCCGATCGTGCCGAGGGTGGCCCCGTCGATCGCCGGCTGGTTGTTCCAGGTGGTGCCGGTCTCCGACCAGGTCGTGTTGGACATCCGCCGGAACGTGCCACCGGCGTCGCTGCCGCTGTTGCCGCTGATCGTGCGCAGTCGCAGCTTGGCACTGGTCACCGTGCCGCTGACACCGCTCACCGTGAAGCGCAGGAACGAACGCCGCACGGGCGAGTTGTCGACCACGACCTGGGTGGACGTGCCGTAGTTGGTGGACGCCGTGTCGCTCTGGACGTAGGTGTCGGCGACCGGCGTGAACGTCACGCTCGCCGCCGACGCCGCGCCACCGCCGCTCACGACGACGGCGGCGGTGGCGGCGACGAGCACCACGACCGACCCCATCGTCACCGACGGACGCGGAAATCGAATGTGCATCCAGGACTCCTCTTCTGCGGGTGTAGAGCGAAAGGAATGTAGGAAGGTCGATGGGATGGCGGACGACGGACGGATGAACAGTGCGTCCGGGCAGGCGAATATCTCGATGTTCGAGGCGAGTTCACCCGTGCCACGCCTGGCTGCCACGTGCGGTCCGTTGTGTGCTCTCCGATAAGTACGGACGATGGCTGACCGGCAGCCGTCGATCCGAGGAGATGCGCGTGTACCTGTCGACCGTCTCCCGACCGGTCACCGACCCGCCCGAAACCGGACCACACCGTCGACGGCTCGCGATGGTCAGTGGCAACGTCGTGGCGCTCGGCGCGGTCAGTTTGATCACCGACATCTCCGCCGAGATGGTGGCCGCCGTCCTGCCGCTCTATCTGGTGTTGGGCCTACAGCTCAGCCCGGTGGCCTTCGGTGTGCTCGACGGAGTCCACACTGGGGCGACAGCGCTACTGCGGGTCGTCGGCGGTTACGCCGCAGACCGGTTCCGGCGGCGCAAGCTGATCGCCGGCATCGGTTACACGCTCTCGGCGGTCGCGAAACTCGGCCTGCTGCTCGCCGGTCGGTCGGTGCCGGCGATCGGCGCCGTCATCGCCGTCGACCGGCTCGGCAAGGGCGTACGCAGTGCGCCACGGGATGCGCTGATCACGCTCTCCACGCCACCGGAGGCCCTGGGTCGGGCGTTCGGCGTACACCGGGCGATGGACAGCGTCGGCGCGTTCCTCGGGCCGCTCGCCGCGTTCGCGGTCCTGCTGGTCGTCGGAGAGTCGTACGACGCGGTCTTCGTCACCAGCTTCTGCGTCGCCGCCCTGGCCGTCGTCGTACTCGTGCTCTTCGTCCGTGAGCGCCCGCCCGGTGAGCCGACGGACGGCCCGGACGACCCGAAGGTCTCCGTGCGCGAGGCGTTTGGCCTGCTGCGCAGCCGGCCGACCCGCCGGATCGTGCTGGCCGCGGCCCTGCTCGGGCTGGCCACCATCGGCGACGGCTTCGTCTACCTGCTGCTGCAGCGCCGTGCGGACCTCGACCTGCACTGGTTTCCGCTGCTCGCGGTGGGGACCAGCCTGGCCTACCTGCTGCTCGCCGCCCCGTTCGGCGTGCTCGCCGACCGGATCGGCCGGCTGCCGGTGGTGATCGGCGGTTACTCGGCCCTCGGTGCGGCGTACCTGCTGCTGGCCGGCCCGGTCGACGGTTGGCCGCTGATCGCGCTGACCCTGGCGCTGTACGGCGCGTTCTACGCGGCCACCGACGGCGTACTCATCGCGCTCGCCGGCCCGGTGCTGCCCACTCGGCTGCGGACCACCGGAATCGCGCTGGTGCAGACCGGGCAGGCCCTGGCGTACCTCGTCTCCTCGGTCCTGTTCGGTCTTGCCTGGCAGGCGTGGGGGCCGGGGAACGCGATCCGGGCGGCGGCCGTCGCCGTCGCCGGCGTCCTCGTCGTCACCCTGCTCCTGCTGGCCTCCCCATCCCGTCTCGTCACCCGGAAGGTACCCCGATGACCGCGTTGTCGACCCGAGCGAAGCTCGGCGTGGTTGCCGCCTCGGCGGTCCTGCTGGGCAGCGTGGCGGCCGGCTACGCCGCCACGGCCGCGGAACCGGCCCGAACGCCGCCATCCGCCACCGGCGACCAGGCGGTCACCCTGGAACCCGGCGCCCGCCTGCTGGCGATCACGGACCGGCACGTCTCCACGGTCGCCGCGGCCGACCCCGCCGGGCCCCGCACCGTCTCCGGCCTGGAATGCCTGCGGGTGTACGCCGCGGCCGGCATCGGTGTCTGCCTCAAACCGGAGACCGCCTGGTCGTACCAGGTCGTCGTGCTCGACGCGGCGCTGCGCCAGACGCGGGCGGTCAGCGTGCCGGGCCTGCCGAACCGGGCCCGGGTCTCGGCCTCCGGCCGGATGGTCTCCTGGACCACGTTCGTCGGTGGCGACTCCTACACCTCCAGCGGCTTCTCCACCCGCACCGGGATCCTCGACACCACCACCGGCGCCACGGTGAGTTCGCTCGAAGAGTTCGCGATCACCCGGGACGGCCGGAGCTACCGCAGCCCCGACGTCAACTTCTGGGGCGTCACCTTCACCGCCGACGACAACCACTTCTACGCAACCATGTCGACCGGGGCCACGAGGTACCTCGTCCGGGGCGACGTCGCCGCCCGTACGGTCGAGACGCTGAAGGAGAACGTCGAGTGCCCGTCGCTGTCACCGGACGGCACCCGGGTCGCCTTCAAGGAGGCGATCGACGCCGACCCGGCGAAGGGCTGGCGACTGTCGGTCCTCGACCTGGCGACCATGCGGGTCACCGCGACGGCCGAGACCAACAGCGTGGACGACCAGGCCGCCTGGCTGGACGGTGGGACACTCGCCTACACGAGACGCCAGGACGACGGCCAACCCGACGTCTGGAGCGTCCCGGCCGACGGCTCCGGTACGCCGAAGCTGACCATCCCCGGCGCGGAGTCCCCGGCACCGCTCGGCTGACGGCGGTCGCGGGGCGGCCAGGACACCTGACCGCCTTGGTGCGGACAGCCTTCCGTCACGTGGGATTACGCGCCGAACCCATCGCCGTTCATCGACGTTCTCAAGGCTGTTGACCATGACAAGGCTCAGCCGTCGCATCTTCGTCCTCAGTGGACTCGTGGCCGCCGGTGTCGCGGTCACACCTCGCCAGAGTGCCCGCGCAGCGGTGCCGTACCCCTTCAAACTCGGCGTCGCCTCCGGCGATCCGGCCCCCGACAGCGTCGTCCTGTGGACCCGACTCGCACCGTCGCCGCTCAACGCCGACGGCCAGGGCGGCATGGCCAACGCCGACGTGACAGTGGAGTGGCAGGTGTCCACCACCGACCGGTTCACCTCGCTGGTCGCCTCGGGCTCGGTGGTCGCCCGCTACGCGGACGCGCACTCGGTGCACGCGATCGCCGGTGGGCTCGCCGCCGACTCCGACTACTACTACCGCTTCCGGGCTCAGGGTCAGATCTCCCCGGTCGGTCGGACGCGGACCGCGCCGGCGCCTGGAACCTTCGGCCGCGACCTGGTGATGGCCTTCGCCTCCTGCGCCCACTACGAGGCCGGGTACTACACCGCCTACCGGCGGATGGCCGAGGAGAACCCCGGGCTGATCCTGCACCTCGGGGACTACATCTACGAAGGTGGCGTCGGCAGCTCCGTGGTGCGGCAGCACGTGGGCGCCGAAATCGTGTCCCTGGCCGACTACCGCCGCCGGTACGCGCTCTACAAATCCGACCCGGACCTGCAGGCGGCGCACGCCGCGGCACCCTGGCTGGTGGTGCCGGACGACCACGAGGTGGAGAACAACTACGCCAACATGGTCCGCAACGACAGCAGCCCGACGCTGACCGCCGCGCAGTGGACCGCCCGGCGGACCGCCGCGTACCGGGCCTACTACGAGAACATGCCACTGCGGCCGGCCTCCGCGCCGAGCGGCAACAGCATCCCGCTGTACCGCCGCGTCCGGTGGGGACAACTCGCGACCTTCCACATGCTCGACACCCGACAGTTCCGCGACGACCAGGCCTGCGGTGACGGCTGGAAGGTCTGCGCGGACGCGGACCTGGCCTCCCGGTCCCTGACCGGCGCAACCCAGGAGGCGTGGCTGCTCGACGGACTGGCCCAGCGCTACGGCACCTGGGACATCCTCGGCCAGCAGGTCTTCTTCGCCCAACAGCTCGACGCGAGCGGGGCGGCGAGCATGGACGCCTGGGACGGCTACCGGGCCTCCCGCAGCCGGATCCAGACCGGCTGGCAGCAGCGCGGGGTACGCAACCCCCTGGTGCTCACCGGCGACGTGCACAGGTCCTGGGCCAACGACCTCAAGGCCGACTACGCCAACCCGTCGTCGGCCACCATCGGCACCGAACTGGTCTGCACCTCGATCAGCTCGACCGGTAACGGCAGCGGCAGCACCACCATCCCGAACGCGGCGGCCAACCCGCACCTGAAGTTCTACTCGGACCGGCGCGGCTACGTCCGTACCACGATCAGCCGCAGCCAGGTCCGCGCGGACTTCCGCGCGGTGAACACGGTGACCGAGCACGGGGCCGCGGCGTCCACGGTGCGCTCGTTCGTCATCCTCGACGGCCAGCCCGGCCTGCAGGCCGGGTAGAAGGAGAACCACCATGACCGCATTCACGTCACTGCTCGCCGCGTCCCTTCTGGTGCCGAACGTCGTACCGGCCCCGATCGCCGTCACCGCCGAGGCGATCACCTGGACCACCGCGAACAGCGTTGCCACCGGTGACCAGGATCTGCCCTCCATCGCCATGAACCGCAACGGTCAGGTCGCGGTGGTGTGGGAGGACGACCGGGACAGCACCGCCCCCGAGAACGACACCCACAGCGAGATCTACCTGCGGCTGTTCCGCGACGGTACGCCCGCGTACGAGCTCAAGCTCTCCGGCGGAGGCACCAGCGGGGCCGCCTGGCGACACATCAGCCCCGATGTGGGGCTCGACGACCGGGGCAACGCCGTGGTGGTCTGGGCCGCCGACGGCGACGGCAACGGCGTCTACAACATCCAGTACCGGGTGGTCTCGCCGAGCGGCACGGTGCTCGGCTCGGGGCAGGCCAACGCCAGCGACGCCGGGCAGCAGATCTGGCCGAAGGTGGCCCTCGACCCGGACGGCGCCCCGACCACCGGCGCGGTTGGCTTCAGCGTCGTCTGGGAGGACGTGCAGGGGACCGCACCCGCCACCGTCAAGGCCGCCGGCTTCACTGCCGCCACCACGAAGGCGTACGAGGTGACGGCCTCGCAGACGACGGGGACGCACCACCGCCCCGACGTGGCGGTGTCCGCCGCCGGCGAGGCGCTGGTGGTCTGGGACGAGGACGCCGACGCGAATGGCTCGTACAACATCGGGTTGACCCGGCTGGCCCGGTCCAACGGCGCGGTGGTGCTGTCCCGGCGGACGGCCAACGCGCAGAGCGGCGGGCAGCAGCAGCGGGCCTCGGTGGCGACGAACTTCGCCGGGGACTTCACCGTCGGGTGGGAATCCGACCACACCGGCACCCGGGGTGTCTGGGCGCGATCGTTCACCTCCACCGGCACCGCCCGACACGACGAGGTCCAGGTCTCCACCGGGACCGGAGCCGTCGCCCCCGGCGTCGGCATCGACGACCAGGACAACATCGTGGTGGGCTGGACGGTGTCGGGCACCAACCCGGACGTCTGGGCGCGTGGCCTCAACCCGGACGGCACGCCGACCGGCCGGCTGGCGGCCCAGGCGCTGAGCCAGACCACGACGGGTCGTCAGGAACATCTGGCCGTCGCGACTTCTCCCTGGGGAGAGGTGAGCCTGTGCTACACCGACGACAACGACGGAAACGCCTTCGACCAGGTGCTCCTGGGGTTGGGAGCGACGAACTCGACCTGGCTGATGTCGGCCGACGAACTGCGCCGGCTCAAGGCGCGGAGCAGCACGGCGGCAGGCTGAGCGGATCGGGTCTTCCGGGCCGCGTTCCGCGTAGGGGACGTGGCCCGGGACCCGGTCGTTCAGCCGGTGCGGCGGATCTCCCCCGACGCCGCTTCGTCCCCGGACGACGACGGGCTCGCCACGGCGCGCAGGGTGACCGCCTGGTCGGCGTGGTCGACCTCGAACAACGTGCCGGCCGGGAAGGCCGCGAACGTCTCGGGTGGCAACTGGATCGTGCCGTCGCCGGCCACCACGGCGAAGTCCCGGCCGTCGCGCCCCTCGGCCCCGACCCGGCCGTCCCGGATGGTGACGGCGCGACCCAGCCGGGCACCGACCTCACCGTCGTGGGTCACCACGACCACGGTGGTGCCCCGCTGGGCGTTGACGGTGGCCATCGCCGCGAGCACCTCGTCGCGACCGGACGCGTCGAGCTGGCTGGTCGGCTCGTCGACCAGGAGCAGCCCGGGCCCGGC
Source organism: Micromonospora arborensis (assembly GCF_003205615.1). Classification (GTDB taxonomy): domain Bacteria; phylum Actinomycetota; class Actinomycetes; order Mycobacteriales; family Micromonosporaceae; genus Micromonospora; species Micromonospora arborensis. The sequence continues at coordinate 28,054 of NZ_PYBV01000003.1, forward strand.
GGCGAGCCCCTGTGCCAGAGCAGCCCGCTGACGCTGCCCCGGAGTCAGGTCGCCCACCCGCCGAGCGCCGTGACCGCCGAGGCCGACGAGTTCCAGGATCGCCTCCGGTGGGTCGAGCCGACGCCCGGCGATGCGTGCCGCGGGTCGCTGTGCCAACCAGACGTTGCGCGACAGCGACACGTACGGCAGCAGGTTGCGTTCGGCGCCCTGGAGCACCGTGCCGACGGTGGCCCCGCGCAGGGCCGCCAGGCCCTTGGACGAGAGCCGGGACAGCTCGTGGTCGCCCACGTGCACGCGGCCGGCGGACGGTTGCAGGAGCCCGCCGAGGATCGCCACCAGGGTGGACTTTCCCGAGCCGGACGGCCCCACCAGCGCTAGCATCTCGCCCGGCGAGATGTGCAGGTCCACGCCGGAGAGCGCGACGACGTCGCCGGTGCCGGTGGGGTAGATGTGGATGAGCCGGTGGCAGGTGACCGCCACACCCCCGGCCGGCGGCTCGGCGGTCGTCGGCCGTTCCGGCGGCTCGACGGTCATCGACCGCTCCGACGGCGTACCGAGGCGGCGATGACCCGACCGAGCACGACCGCGGTGAGGGCGAACAGCGCGACGGTGGGCACCGCGAACACCAACAGACGGTCGATGTCCGGCCATTCGGGTATCGGGACCGGGGAGCGGCCGTCACTGAACAGCCGTTGCCCGCTTCGGGTGAGCAGCCAGATCACCAGGGTGACGAGACCGCCCGACACGGCGGCGACCGCGACCGGTAACCCGTAGCCGCCGCGGACGGCGCGTGGTGGCAACCCCTGCCGACGCAGCGCCACCAACATGGTCACCCGGGTACGCTGCTCGGCCGCCGCCATCGCGATGAGGCCGGCCGCCCCGATCAGTACCCCGGCCAGCGCGGCGAACAGGTTGAAGCGCAGCGCCAACGCTGGCGCCTGTCGATCGAAGTCCTGGCGGACTCCGGTGATCGTCCGCTCACCGAGGATCGCCAGACCCTGGGCGCGAAGCCGGTCGAGGACGTCGGCGGGCGCGGTCGCGGCCAGCCACACCTCCTTGGTGCCGCTCTGGCCGGACACCGCGATCCGATCAGCGTATTCCAGGTCGACGATCAGGCCGGCGCCACCGAGGTGCGGCAGAGCGTCGGCCACGCCCTCAACCCGGGCCTTTGTCGGTGACCCGTCGACGCCTTCGTGCGGATGAGCCCCGCCGAGCGGCGTCCCCACCGACCGGGTCAGGTAGACGGGCAGCGGGAACGGTGAGTCGGCAACACTGATGCCGGCCGTCGGCGGACCCCCCTCCATCATCTGAAGGGACAGCGCTGGGGACGCACCGCCCCTGGCGCTGAACTCCGAGTCACTCCTCGAGCCTCGCCACCGCTTCAGATCGGCGAACTGCGTACCGGTCAGCACCACCGTGTCGGCGGAGCCATCGCCGCTGCGCAGCTCCTCGAAGTGGACAGCCAAGTTCTGCCAACTCACCTGGGCGACGACTTCCATCTTGACCAGGCGGCACTGCGGTACGCACTCGGGCACCTGAACGACGTACTCGTCGCGCCCCGGCCGGATGTCCGGGCGTGCGGTGACCACCCGGGTGCCGTCGGCGCTGGAGACGGTCACCGCGAGGCGCGGCACATTCCCCCCGAGGGCCTCCGTGTCGAAGCTGGTGGTCGACAGGACGACGGTGAGCAGTCGCCCCCGTAGCAGCACCGGTTCCCCGGGCGGGTCGGGGCGGATGGCACGTGTGATGTCCGCGAAGGACACTCCGTACGACGGATGCGGCGCGGCCACCGCCGCCAGCCGGGCGGAGTCCACGGCGAGCACCGGTGCGCCGCCGTCGGGGAGCCTATTCGTCACGACCGCGGCCATCGCGAAGCGACCCTCGGGATCGGCCTTCCGCACGGCCGTCAACAGGTGTGAACGGGACGTCGCGTCGACCTCGACCACGCGCGCCGCGCCGACCTCCACGACCGCCCGATCGCGGTAGGCGGCCGAGGCGAGCTCGTTCATCGACGCCGTGAAGGCGAGCATGGCGACAGCGACGGTGAGCAGCGCGATCAGTGGCCGGAACCGTGGTTGCCGGGCCACCTGCACCAGGGCGAGGCCGACGGCGGTGCGGCCCCGGGCCAGCAGTGCCGCACCGACCGCGGCGCCGGCCAGCATCGCGACCCGTGCCAGCAACACCGCCGCGGCGAGCGCCCCGGCGACAGGTGCCACGAGGGCCAGCCCGCTGGGCGACCCGCCGGAGCGCAACTGCACCACGGCAGCTGCCGCGATGGACACCGCGACGACGTCGCCGATTGTCGCCCGCCATCCCCGAACCCGAGCCGGCACCCGACGCAGCAGGTCGACGACCGGTGCGGACAGCATCCGAGCCTGGGCCAGCAGCACCGCGGCGAGCGCGCCGGCGGCGCCGATGGCGGCAAAGGCGACAACGTTGGCGTCCAGCGTGACGTCGGCGCGGGCCGGGAGGGTGTGCGCGGCGAGCAGTGTGGCAGCGGCGACGCCACCGAGGCAGCCGAGGGGAATCGCGACCAACGCGGGTACGGCGTGTTCGCCGATCGCCAGCGCCCACAGTCGTCGGCGTTGCACCCCACGGAGCAGGAGCAGACCCTGCTCCGGTCGCCGCTGGTCCGCCGCCGAACCGACCGCGACGAAGAGCACCAGCCAGCAGAGCAGCACGAGCAGCCCGGCGCCCAGCGTGACGCCGTCGGCCAGTTGCGCGCGTTGCCGCTCGATGCGATCGAACAGGCTGGTCGTGGTGGTGCCGGCCCCGAAGCCCTCGCGGTTTCCCTCCCGCTGCAGCTTCATGACCGCGGCCCGCAGCTCCGGCATGGACCGGGTGTCGAGCAGCTTCTCGGTGACGTAGAGGTCGGCCGTCGACCGATGCAGGATGACATCGTCATCGGGCAGGGGAGCGGCCTCGGCGATGAAGATGGCATCCTCGGCGCTGCCCGGGATCGACGTGCCCGGGGTGCCCCCAGTGGCCGGCCGAATGAGCTCCCCACCGAGCCAGAACGGATCGGTCACGTCCAGCGGTCGGTAGATGCCGGTCACCCGCACCGGCACCGCGGCGAAGGTGAAGCGATCGCCGACGGCGACACCGAGCCGCGCTGCGGTGTGCGTGCTGACCATGACCTCGGGGAGCTGGTCTCTCGAGGTGGACCGGGGGCAGGCGCCAGCCACGGCGACCCGCTCACACACCCCCGCCCGGAAGATCAGGCTGGAGGTCACCTCTCCGGCTCGACCGGCGGCGACGCCACCGCTCTGAGCGCCCAGGACGACGTCGAAGCCGGCCGGCGTCAGTCGCATGACCGTGCTGGTGAACACGGTGCGGGTGGGGTCGGTGGGCAACCCCGGATATTCGGCGCCCTCGGCGAGCCGGATGCGAAGCTCGTTGGGCTCCGCAGTGGACATTTCATACCGGGCCAGCGCCTGCCCGGCCGCGGCGACGTAGCTCGGTGCGGCCGCCGCGGCGGCGCTGGCGAGCACCGCGAGCAGGAGCACCGCCAACGCCTGTGCCCGACGGGCCGCGATCGCACCCCAGATGACGGTCAGCATCGGCGCCGAGGATATCGACCCGACCGACCGCCCGCCGCCCCGTCCGGGTGGGCCGAGACCTGCCGGTTACCGGCGCCCTCAGTCGCGGATGATCTCCGCCCGCCCCTCGACGAGGTGCAGCTCCGCCTCGCAGGCGGCGGCCACCTCCGGGTCGTGGGTGGCGAACACGACCGCCGCGCCCCGCCGTGCCTCGCCGTGCAACAGCTCCAGCACCCGCTGCCGGTTGCCCGCGTCCAACTCGCTTGTCACCTCGTCGGCCAGCAGCACGCTCCCGCGCAGGGCCAGACCGCGAGCGACGGCCGTACGCTGCTGCTGGCCACCCGACAACTCCTCGACGAGCTGGTCGGCCTGGCCGGCAAGGCCCAGCAGATCCAGCATCGCGGCGGTCTGCCGGCGGGCGCCGGGTGGTGTCACGCCGTCGGCCACGAGCGCCACCTGCAGGTTCTCGGCGGCCGTGAGAATCGGGGCCAGGCCGTTGTCCTGCGGGATGAGCACGATCCGTTGCTCCACCGCGTGATCACGATCGCGGAGCGGCTGCCCGTCGACAGTCACCGTGCCGTCCCGTGGCCGCAACAACCCCGCCATCGCGTTGATCAGCGTCGTCTTGCCCGCGCCCGACGACCCGGTCAACGCCAGGACCCGTCCCGGCCGGACCGTCAGCGAGATCTCCCGGAGGACGGCCGGAGCGTTGCCGTAGCCCACTGACGCCCCGTGCATGCTCAGCATGTCCCACCGCCCCCTCTTCCGTCACCAAGGATCCGCAGACTGTCACGGCGGGCGAGACCCGCACAATCCCGTCGATCCGCCAGCGATCCGAGGTGGTCAGTCGACCCGGGGTCGCCGCTCGTAGCTGACCAGGGCGGCGAGGAAGGTCGTCAGCAGCCCGAGAGCGGCCAGCGCGGGCCGGGCGAAGTCGACGGCCCCGGCGACCAGCGGCAGGTGCGCCAGCGTGTACGCGTTCGCCGCCGACTGCTGGCGTGTGGGGGGCCAACGCCCGGCTGCGGCGGAATCAGGCGAAGATTAGGTCGAGGTGAGCGTCCAGCGCGCCCAGCGCCTGCTCGGCGGTGTACTGCCCGCCCAGCAGGTAGACGCCGAGCCCTTCCATCAGCGCCAGCAGGCCGGCTGCGGCGGCGTCACCGTGGCCGTCGGGCAGGATCCCGGCGATGAACCCGGTGAGTTGCCGGGTGCCCTCGCGGAGACTGGGCGCGGCGGCCGGACGCACCGCCGTGTAGGCGAGGAACGCGAGCGCCACTCGCCCGTCGTCGCGGGTCCCCTCGTCCAGGGGCAACAGCGCCGCGATCATCGTGCGCAGCAGCAGCCGGGGCGAGGGGTCCACGCCCAGCCGTGCGATCGCCTCGGTGACCCTGACCTGGCTGCGCTCACGTACCACGCTCAACGCGAACGCCATCATCTCGTCCTTGGTGCGGAAGTAGTGCTGCACCATTCCGGCGGACACACCGGCCTCGGCCGCCACATGACGGAGGCTGACGGCCTCCAGGCCCTGATCCGCGGCGACCCGCATCAACGCGTCCGCGATGAGGGTGCGTCGCTCCTGGTGGTCGACCTTCTTGGGCATGGCCTCGATCGTTTCACAGTGGGTGGCCCGGGCACCTCTCCAGCGGCGGTGGCTACCGGCCGACGGTGTTGCGAACGGGGGTGCCGCGAGCGCTGCGGAGCAGGCCGTCCGGGTCGTCGGCGTAGAGCCGCAGCTCGTCCATCGGCGTGGACCCGGTCTTCGACTCCTTGAAGGTCAGCGGTCGGCGCAGCAGGACGTCGATGCTGGTCTGGCTGCCGACCGCGATGGACACCACCCGACGGTCACCCTCCTGCTCGACCTGCACCGATTTGCTCGATGGCAGTGAGCGGTACCGCTTGCGCAGCGCTTCGACATCCGTCCACGGGATCCAGATGTCGATGCCCGAGCTGAGGCGCACTCGCAGCCCTCGGTCACCCACGATGTGTGGATGGATCGTCATGCTGGCGAAGAGCCCGATCATCCAGAGCAGACCCCAGATGCCGAGGCCGAGCACGATCCAGCGGGCGGGCCGCCACGGCACCACGTGGGTGACGACGACATCGAAGATCGGGATCTCCACGACCGACAGGCCGATGAAGATGCCGAGGATCGGTTTGACCACACCGAGGTAGCCGAACGGTTCGTCGCCCGGAGCCAGCGGCAGTGGCCTGCGCCGCGCCCAGAGGTAGAGGCTGCGCCACATCGCGGCCTCGGCCGCGGCCGCGCGGCGCAGCAACGGACCCACCTGCACCCTGGTCGATGCCTTCGTGTCGGTCATTGTCGTCCTCGTCGGTAGGCGGGCGGAGAGTCAGTGGACGGTGATGGTTCCGGCGCCGCCGTCCACGGTGACGAGTTGGCCGGTGGAGATCGTCCGGGTGGCGTCCGGCACGCAGATGACGGCGGGAATGCCGTACTCGCGGGCCACCGTCGGGCCATGCGCCATGATCGCGCCGGTCTCGGTCACCAGCGCCGCGGCGGTGAGGAACAGCGGGGTCCAACCAGGGTCGGTGGTCGCGGTGACCAGGACGTCACCGGGCTCGACGTGGGCGGTGGCCGGGTCGTGGACGACCCGGGCGGGGCCGGTCACCCGACCCGCCGACGCGCCCACGCCGGTGAGCGTCCCGTCGCCGGTGGGCGCCGCCGGCAGGACCGTCTCGACATCCGTGCCGTCGGAGAGCACCGCCACCGGCACCGTGCGTCGGCGCAGCTCCCGCCGGTGCACCTCCCGGCGGGAGGCGACCGTCCCACTGTGATCAACATCCTGGTGTACGGCGGCGTGCACCTCGTCGAGGGTCAGGAACATGATGTCGTCGGGCTGGTCCAGCAGACCCGCGCCGTGCAGGTCGGCGCCGATGAGCAGCAGTTGCCGGCGCGTCTCGCGTAGCGGGTACAGCCCGGCGAACTTGCCGGCTTCGCGTAGGCCGGCCAACGATCGCGCCCGGCGCAGCAGGAACCCGGCCACGGTGCCCCGCACCGGCCGCCGACGGACCGATCGCGTGACCAGCTCCGCCAGCGCCGCCTCGGCGGCGGTGGCGGCCCGCTGGAAGCGCTGGTCGGGGCCCTGCTGCGGATCGGTGACCCGCAGATAGTTGGCGACGGCGGCGAAGACCGGGGTGGGATCTTCCTCCCAGCGGGGCACGCCGAGGTCGACTTCGGCGACGCCCCGATGACCGTAGACGTCCAGGAACGCGGCCATGCCGATGTCGGGCAGCGTTCCGCGCAGATAGCGTGCGGCCAATTCGGTCGGCGGGTTGTCGAGCAGGAGCTGGCGGTGGTCCGTCGCGCCCTGGGCGAGTCGCCAGAGCGCCAGGTCCATGTCGATGGTCACGTTGTGTGGCATTCCGCCCAGCACGGTGTGGATCTCGTCCGGAGTGGCGACGCCCTTGAGCAACGAGGTCGGCAGTGCGGCGGCGAGCATCCCCGCGACGATCGGCCACATGATCGCGTCGGCGCTGTCGTCGGCGTCCCGCGCCTGTACGAAGCGCAGTCGATCGGCTGCGGTCCGCAGGTCGGCGGGGGCGGCCGAGCGTACTCTCATCTGCTCGATCGCCTCGAACATCCGGATCCGTGCGGCCTCGGGACGGGCCAGAGCCCGCAGGATCCCCACCACGGCGCGGCGGGCGGTCCGCAGCGACGCGGCCCCCTGCGCCCCGCCGCGCGCGGTGCCGCCGCGGGTCGGGGCGAACCGAGGATCCGCCAGCACGTGCTGCATCACCGCCTGGGCGCGCGGACCGAAGTCGACCGCCAGGAGCTTCACCAGTCGCTTGCGGGCCGAGGGGTCTCGGGCCAGGTCGGTCAGGTCGCCGTAGAGGCGTCCGCCGATGTCGACGATCTCGACCCGGACGCCGAGTGCGGCGAGCATCGCGGCGATCTGCGTCCGCAGGGTCGACATGCCCATCGGGGTGACCGGTTGCAGCATGCCCTGGACGTGACCGAACTCCAGGTAGACCCGGGGGAGGGGCTTGCCGGTGTCCGGCGGGAGGGGGAACAGGCTGGTGATCGGCCGCGACTGCAGAAGCCACCGGACGCCGTCCGCGTCGATCGCCCACTCCACGTCCTGTGGGCAGCCGAAGTGGGCCTGCAACCGCTCGCCCGTTTCGCGCAGGTCGGTCAGGTGCGCGGACGTCAGGCATCCGGTGTCGTCCCGCGGGACGCCGTCGAGGACGTAGTGGTCCACGGTCGCCGCGCCTTCCACCACGATCGTTCCGAGACCGGCGGCGGCGTCGACCGCCATCTCGTCGCGGCGGCCGGTCAGCGGGTTCGCGGTGAACAGCACCCCCGCCACCGTGGGCGTGATCATGCGCTGCACGACGACAGCCATCCGCACCGCTTGGTGATCGATCTGGCGGGCGTCGCGGTAGGCGGTGGCACGGTCGGTGTGCAGCGAAGCCCAACATTTCCCGATCGCGGCGAGCAGCGCGTCGGTGCCCGTGACGTTGAGGACGGTGTCCTGCTGCCCGGCGAAGCTGGCGTCCGGCAGGTCCTCGGCGGTGGCGCTGGAGCGCACCGCCACCGGACCCGCGCCGAGCCGTTCGTACGCGGCGACGACCTCGGCCGCCGGGATGACACCGAGTCGGTACGCCTCGGTGGTGATGCAGAAGCCCTCGGGGACCCGTTCGCCTCGCCGGATCAGCTCGCACAGCCCGGCGGCCTTACCGCCGACCAGGTCGACCAGGTCGGCGGTCGCCTCGGCCAACGGGATCACGTGCATCGGGAGCCTGCTTCCGTTTGCAATACGTCTGTATTGCATCCCACCGTAGCGCCTTCGCGATGCGACTGCAATGTCACCTGGATGGCGTGCGCCCCCGAGACGAGGCGTTGCCGACATCTGCCATGCTCGGCCCGGTGACGACCGGCAGCCCGAGCAGAGCCCGTTCCCACCGCCGCCCTCGAAGGCGTGCCACCCGCGTCCTCCTCGCGCTCGTCGCGATGGCAGCCGTCCTGGGCATCGCGGTGATCGCGGTGCCGATGCTGCGACCGGCCGGGCCGCGCCCGCTCTTCCAGATGCCGGTTTCCTGTGGCGAGACGTGGCAGCTCAGCACCTACCCCGGTCACGACGACTATGACGTCGATTTCTTTCCGACCGAGGGCGAGGCGTGGGGACGGCCGGTGCTCGCGTCGTACGCCGGCACGGTCACCGTGGCGGGCATCAACGGGTCGCTGGGTAGCCGCACCCCGGAGAACCCGGAGGGTGCCCGAGGGCGTGGCGGCGGCTACTGGGTGAAGATCGATCACGGCGGCAAGTGGGAGACGCAGTACCTGCACATGCTCGAACCGCCCCTGGTCACGGTCGGGCAGAAGGTCGCCCAGGGTGACCAGATCGGGCGGCTCGGCAGCACCGGCAACTCCGGCGCACCGCATCTGCACTACGAGCAGCGCCGAGGTTGGGACAAGGTCGAGACCCACTTCGACGGTACGCCGTCGGGCATCACCACCGACGAACGCGAACAGATCCTCCGGCGGGTGAGCAACAACTGCCCGGCTGTCTCCTGAGGACGCGGTTTGCCCGGCGCGGCTCGGGGCACTGATCTGAAAGACAGTTCAGACGCCAGGGAGGAGCCAGCCATGGTCAAGGGTGACGTCGACACGTACCACGAGGACGGCCAGTGGAAGAACAAGGCGGAGGGCAACGAGCGGGCCAGCAGCACCCATGACGGGAAGGCCGACGCGCAGGCCCAGGGCCGCGAGATGGCCTCCGACCGTGGCGTCGAACACGTGGTCAAGAAGCAGGACGGCACGATCGGCGAGAAGAACACCTACCCGCGCAGCCGCGACCCCCGCGACATCGAGGGCTGACAGCTTCCCGCGGACTGACCTCCTCGGCGCCGCCGACGAGGTCAGTCCGCGTCAGCCCAGCCGGCGACCGGACGTGAGACGTGTCCGTTGTCGACGGGCGAGATGCCAGCCGACCAGCACCACCAGCACCAGCAGTGCCGCGATGCCGGTCGCGTAGGCGAGCCAGACCGCTCGCGGGGACCTCTCGACCGCCATCGGCGCCGCGACGGGTAGGGTGATCCGCCCATCCGCCCTGCGTTCCACCAGCCCGCTGGCGAGGAGCACCTGTACGTCCCAGACGCCCGCGGGCAGGGTCTGGTTGACCTCGATGCGGACCTTGCCGCTCTGGCCCGGCAGGATCGTCACGCCGTTGGTGACCTTGAACGGCCCGGCTTGGACCGCTCCCTTGTTCAACGTCAGGCGCCCGGTCATGTCCAGCGCCCGTTCGCCGGTGTTGGTGACGTTCGCGGTAACCACCGGGAACTCGCCGACTCCGCGCTCGGCGCCCAGGTCGCCGATGCGGAAGTCTGTTGGCGGCTCGCCGCCCGGACCGATGTCGAGGTAGACGCGGACACCCACCCGGTGCACCTGCACGACATTGCCGCCCTGCTTCGTCCCGCTGGTCACCTGCGCCCAGATGGCGGCGTACCGCTCGCCCTTGGACGCGTTCCTCGGAACGGTGATGTCCACCGCGACCGGCTCCCGCTCGCCCGGGGCGAGCTCGACCGCGGGCGTCTTCAGTTTGATCCAGCCGCTGAGCTCGTTGCCCGTGCGGTCCTCGGGAATGGTGAAGGTGGTGTTCTCGACCGACGCGGCCCCGGCGTAGAGCTCGATCTTCTGTGCCACCGGGGAGTCGTTGCGCACCTCCACCCGCCGGTTGATCGTCGCGCCCGGCTTGAGATGGTCGATGATGTAGACCCGGGCGCGCGGATCCTCGGCCCGTTTGGCGGGGATGTCCAGCAGTTGAAGGTTGATCGCGGCAGGGTCGTCCCCCGGCTCGTAGCGCTGCTCCCGCGCGGCAACGGCTGGTGCGGCCGACGTCCCGAACGCTACGAGAGCGACCGAGGCCAGCAGCACCAGCCGGCCGAGCGGCTCAGACCACCGAATGTGTCACCGTCCCGGTGTAGACGCCCTCGACGGTTCCGTCCGGAATGTTCACCTGCAGCGTGGGGTTCCAGCTCGCGAAGTTGTTGCCGGTGCCACCCGTCTTGCTGAAGGCGACCTTCGGGGTATTGATGATCACCGCCTGGGCGGCGGTCGGCTGGCCCGGCGTGAAGGTGCCGGAGCCGGCCGTCCCGGTCGCGGGACCCGACCAGTACAGGACGTTGATGTTCGGGATCGTTTCTCCGGAGCTGCCGCCGCCGGTGACGAAGTCGGTGGAGACGACGGTGGCGGTCCAGTTCGGGGTGAGCGATCCCCGCTGGTCCAGCACGGTGACCGGACCCAGTTGGCCGGAGACGGTTGTGCCCTCGACGCCGTTGCCGATGTTCGCCGTCGCGGGCACCGTGATCGACAGGCCACCGGCGGCGTTGACGGTGAGGGTCACGATCGTGTCGCCCGTCGTGTCCGCGGCGGCTGGCCCGGCGAGGGCGGCGGCTGCGGCGACACCGGCCAGGCCGGCGGCGAGAAGTTTCCTGCGCATCAAGTCTCCTTCGTCCTGGAATCCCCCATGGGATGCACTGAGAAGACTATGCGGGCGATCGGGCGCATATCGGATAAATCGGGCGTTTTCCGACCTGCGGGGAGGCCCGCGAGGTCGCGGAGTGGGTGACCTCTCAGGCCGGCACCACGTACGGGAAGCTCGCGGCGCGGGCGGCCTTGGTGACGTCCGAGGTGAGGCCGGATGTGGTGCCCATGTTGAGGATCAGGGAGAACATCACCTCGGGCGCGTTGTCGGCCATGGTGCGACCGTTGCGGATCGCGAAGCCGTAGTTCGCGGCCGTACCGACCCGGTAGGACAGCAGGTCGGGATAGAGCTGCCGAGCGACGCTCCAGCCGTACGCCTGCGGGTCGGGGGCGGTGCCGTTGGCGGCGACGACGCCGGCGACGGCGGTGGCGATCTCCTCGCCGCCCTCGGTGAGGTCCTTGCTGGGGTGCCGGAAGTTGGCGGGGTCGGAGAAGTCGGTGTCGTGGGGCCAGAAGATCGGCCACATCATCGGGTGCCCGGCGCGGTTGATCTGGCGCCATCCGCCGGCGTCGGTGGCCAGCATCGTGCGGCACCAGACGCCGATCTCGGTGCCGTCGCGCAGCAGCGGCTCGTCATGGGAGACCTCGAGGACGATCGACTCGACGGTCGTGCCGGCGAAGCTGTTCTTGGCCTGGTCGGCTCGCCACGCTGAGCGGTCCACCGGCGAACCGTTCTTGACCGCGCCGTTGATGGTGGCGAGTTCGTCGAGGTCGATGAAGAACGGGTCGGTGATCCGTCCGGCCCAGACCCGGACGTTGCCGCCGGTCGACACCTCGCCGGTGCGCCCCTCGGCGATCGGAGTGCCCATCGCGGCGTCGTCGCGGGCATCCGCTCCGGGGAGCTCGTACAACTGGAGGGCCTGCTTGCCGTCGGCGTCCGGCTCGCCGAAGGCGAATCGGTAGGTCAGCCCCTCCATGTCCGCGCCGTTGAAGTGAATCTTGATCTCGTAGCGCGCCTCGGCGTGGAAGCCGCGTTTGATGTCGGCCTTCGTCACCGAGCTGTTGACGTCCATGACGAACACCGTGGCGCGGTCGCCGTTGAAGACGTACAGGTCGTCGATGTAGAGCTGACCGCCCTGGGCGGCGAGGGGGGTGTCGAGGTGGTGCGACATGAGCTCACTCCCGGAGATGCCTGATTTGGATAAACCAGAACATAGCGGGCATGGGGCTGGTCCCCGCGCCATCGGCGGAATCCCGGCTCGCATAAGGGCCAGGCCAGGCGGTGGGCCGCCCGAAGCTGTTCTCGGACGGCCCACCCCGCTCGTGCCGGCGTCGTCAGACGCGGGACCACTTCTGGTTGGCAGCGCCCACGCAGTCCCACAGGTGCAGCTTGCCGCCGTTGTTGGGGTTGGCCTCCCGCACGTCCACGCACTTGTTGGCGTTGAGGTTGACCAGGTCGCCGGAGGCGTTGAGGGTGAAGCGCTGCGCCGTGTTGCCGTTGCAGCTGACCAGGTTGACCTCGGTGCCGTTCGCGGTGCCGGCCCAGGCGGGGTCCATGCACTTGCCCATCGCGCGGACCGTCCCGTCGGAGGCGAAGGTCCACGCCTGGGCGGCGGTGGTGTTGCAGTCCCAGATCTGCAGCTTGGCGCCCTCGACCGGGTTGGCGCTGGGGATGTCGATGCAGCGACCGCTCTGCGTACCCCTGATCCGGCTGGTGCCGGGAGCCGGGTCGCCGCCGCCACCGGAGGTGTAGCTGGACACCCGGACGTAGTTGACGAGCATCTGCTGCGGGAACTGCGTGGAGCCGTCCGGGTAGCCGGGCCAGTTCCCGCCGACCGCCACGTTGAGGATCATGAAGAAGGGGTGGTCGAACACCCAGCGGTTGCCGCCGAGCCGCGCGGGATCGACCCGGTGGTACTGCACCCCGTCGAGGTACCAGGTGATCGCGTTCGGCTCCCAATCCACCCGGTAGGTGTGGAAGCCGTCCGCGAGCGGCCCGCCGAGAGTGCGGCTGCCGGTGATGCCGCCGCCCCCGGAGTAGCCGGGCCCGTGCACGGTGCCGTACACGGTGTTGGGCTCCCGGCCGATGTTCTCCATGACGTCGATCTCTCCGGCGTCGGGCCATCCGCCGCCGGTGCCGAGCATCCAGAACGCCGGCCAGATGCCCTGACCGCGCGGGATCTTGATGTTGGCCTCGAATCGGCCGTACGTCTGGGTGAAGGTGGCTGCCGTCAGCAGCCGCGCGGACGTGTACTCGCAGCGCCCGTAGTGGCACTGGTAGTTGGCGGGGTTCTCCCGACGGGCGGTGATGACGAGGTTGCCCTGGCCGTCATGCACGGCGTTGCTGGTGCTGTTCGTGTAGTACTGCCGCTCGTTGTTGCCCCAGCCGCTGCCGCCGATGTCGAACCGCCATTTGTTCTGGTCGACGGGCGTGCCGGCGGGCGAGTTGAACTCGTCCTGCCAGGTGATCGGGCCGATGGCGGCCTTGGCGGGGTCGGACTGCGCCGGGACGACGAGCGCCGCGGTGGTCGCGACGAGGGCGACGGCCATGAGTACGAGGGGGCGAAAGCGGAGGCTGGGGCGGGCTGTGAACACGGGAGGCTCCTCAGCGAGGGAGTGGCGGAGGCTGCGTACCGGAAATGGAGAGCGCTCTCTAAAGTGAAGCATGTCGATATCATGTCTTTCTGTCAAGAGTGTTTCCAATGCGACGACCGTCCGTTACGCCCCTGATGTTGGTCGGTGAGCGGCGAGTCGTCGGGATCCGCCACGGCATGATGCCCATCCATGCCTGCGGTCCATGAATCCGGAATGGACGGCACCGACCCGGCGGAAGGGCTGGGCGTCCCGCCGTCGCGGGCCGTGCGTAACTCGATCGCGGTCGAATCGACCCTTCCTATTGCCGTGGGACGTCCACGCGGGACAGGATGGCGAGGCGTGCAGGAAACCTTCTCGTAACTTGCGCGCTGCTGGTCTCTGTCACAAGGAAGTGGGAGTCAGTCATGAGCGACGCGTCGACGGCGCTGGGCGTGCGCCTCTACCCGGATCTGGTCGAGCGGGGTGGTCTGGCCCCCGCGCTCATCGAAACCGGTGCCCGCCACGGGCTCGACCTCGGCCACATCACTGCCCCCGAGCAGGGCCGGAGCCGGTTCACCTGCGCTGAGCTGCACTCCGACCAGGGCGTGGTCTGCGTGGGGCTAGGGTCGCAGGCCCGATACTTCATGATCGACATTCGGGTCTCGGGGGAGGTCCTCGCCCGGGGTGACGTCATGGACCTGCTGCAGGTCGCCCAGGTGGCCTCGGCCTGGCGAGCCGGTCTGACGCTCGCCGAGCTGACCGCCACATTCCCGTTCATGGAGGAGATCAAGCACCGCCCCGCGCCGGTGGCTCAGGTCAGCTAGCCGGCGGAGTCGGCAGGAGTGGCCGTTCAGCGGATAGTCGCCGACCTGCACAGCGCCTCGATGGCAGAGGCGACCGCCTTCTACACCACCGTCCTCGGCCTGCGAATCGTCATGGACCTCGGCTGGATCGTCACGCTGGCCGATCCCGAGCGGCCGGAGGTGCAACTGAGCCTCATGACGGAGGACGCCACCGCGCCCGTCGTCCCGGTGATCTCCGTCGAGGTCGCCGACGTGGACGCGAGCTGCCGGGCGGCGCGCGCCGCCGGGGCCGAGATCGTCCACGACCTGACCGACGAGCCGTGGGGCGTGCGACGGTTCTTCGTCCGAGATCCGAGCGGCCACGTCCTCAACATCTTGGCCCATTCCCACGCGTGACGGACGCGGGTCCGGAGACCTCGGCGAAGAACTGCCGCAGAGCGTCGGCGACCAGGGTGGGCGCCGTCATGGTCACGAAGTGCGACTGGCCCGGCCAGACGACGTGCCGCGCCTCCCGAATCGTCGTCGCGAGCGCGTTCATCGTCGTGGGCATCGGCTCCCACGTGTCGCCGCCGGCCAGCAGAAGGGTCGGCACGGTGATCGAGGACCACCGGGCGATGTCCGTGCTGTCCTCGGCGAGAGCCTCGAGATCGTGCAGCCAGCCGATCGCCGAACGCCGCGCCTCGACCGGGTCGGGCGTCCGGTCGCCCGCCGCGGCGGCGAACGCGGCGACAATCTCCGCCGGAACCCGTGTCACGTCGTTCAACGCCGCTGCCATCGCCTCGGCGTCGTCGCGCTCGAAGGCGGAACGGTACCGGGCCAGCGGGGATGCGATCTCCGCTCCGGCCGCGAAGAGCGGCGGCTCGAAGACGGCCAGCGAACGTATGGCACGCGGATCGGCCAGCGCGGTGTGCAACGCCAGGGTCGCTCCGTAGGACGCGCCGACGAGATGGACCGTCCGGCCCGAGGGCTGGCGCGCCGCCTCGAGAACGGCAATGAGGTCGCCCGTCTCGTCCTTGAAGGACTTCGCGCCGGCCGGGACGTCACTGGGGCCGTAACCGCGTCGGGCCGGCATCCACACCTCGTGGTCGTTGGCGAGGCGCTCGGCGACGGTGGCCCAGGAGTGCAGCCCACCACCCGAGCCGTGCACGAGGACGACGGGGTCGCCGGCACCGAGGCGCCGAACCACCAGGCGGGTCCCGTCGGCGGACTCGACGTACTGGTCGTGGCTGTTCACTTCTGCTCCCGCGTTCCGGTTGGCCAGTTGCTCAGAGTGGTGTGCACCGCGTCGAGGATCGAGTGCCACGACGCGTCGACAACGCGGGGATGCCCGAAACCGTCGGCGTTTTCGAGACTCGCGAAGCCGTGAAAGGTGCTGCGGACGAATCGGATCGCGTCGGTCAGGGCCGGCTCGTCGAGCCCGTACCCGCGCAACATCGCGTAGCTCAGCTCGATCATGCGTAGGTGTCCCGCCGAATTCGTGCCGACCTCGGGCGGTAGCGGGAGCTGCGTCGCGGCGTACTGGCCGGGGTGCGCGGCGGCGAACGCGCGCCAGGCGTTGGCGAAACCGACGAGAGCCTGGTGGCCGGCTCGACCAGCCACGGCGATCGCCAGGTCGTCGGCGAACGCGGCCGCCGCCCGGACGGCGACGTGCTCGATGAGCGCGTCGCGGCTGCGGACGTGCACGTACAGCGCGGCGTCCGAGACGCCGAAGTGCCGCGCCACGGCGGCAACGGTCACCTTCGACAGACCGACCGAGTCAGCCAGCTCGGCTGCGGCGGCCGAGACGCGCGCGCTTGTCAGACCCTGCCGTGGCATAACCAACCTTTGTTCCGCTAGGAATTAACTTAGGGATCCTAAGATAGCACCGGCCGCGCGTCAGGTCCGCAGGGGCATGAACGGCCCGGCCGGGGGAAGACCGGCTGTTCCGTTGCCGAACAGGAGAGCCGGGTATGCGAGCCGTCGTCTACGGGGACGTCCGGACCGTTGAGGTGCGGGAGGTGCCCGACGCGACGCTGGAGGCGGAGACCGACGCACTCGTACGGGTCACCTCCACTGCTCTGTGCGGCACCGATCTGCACATGTACGACGGGCGGACCAGCGCCGAACCCGGGCTCGTGCTCGGTCACGAACCGTTGGGTGTGGTGCAGGAGGTCGGCAGCGCCGTGCAGACCGTCCGCCCGGGCGTCCGGGTGGTGATCCCCACGCACCTGTTCTGCGTGACGTGCGTGATGTGCGCTCGAGGGCTCTCGGCGGCCTGCCTCCGGGCTCGGGCCGAGGGGCCGGGCGCGGCATACGGCTATGCCGGGATGGGTCCCTATCGGGGTGCGCAGGCAGACCTGCTGCGCGTGCCGTGGGCCGACGCCAACTGCGTACCCGTGCCGGGCGAGCCGGGCGACGCGTACGAGGACGATTTCGTGCTGCTCGCCGACGCGTTCGTCACGGGGTGGCACGCCGCCGCCACCCTTGCCGAGGTCGAGCCAGGTGACACGGTGGCCGTGTTCGGCGCCGGCACCATCGGCCTGCTCGGCGCCTACTCGGCGCTGCTGCGAGGTGCTCGGGTGGTCTACTGCGTCGACGGCGTCGACGCCCGGCTCGACAAGGCCGGCGAGGTCGGCGCTGTGCCTGTCGACTTTCGCCGTGGCGACCCGGTCGAGCAGATCCGCGCCGACCGGGCTCGGGCCGGGCTGCCGCTCGGCGAGGAGAAGCTGGGCGGTGTCGACAAGGTCATCGACGCGGTCGGGTTCCAGGCCCGGGACCGGGGGCGTCCCGATCAGGAACGCCCGGACCAGGTCATCTCCGACGCGGCTCGGCTGGTCAACCCCACCGGCGCGATCGCGGTCGTCGGCGTCTACCCGGACCGGGATCCGCATCCCGGCCCTGGCGCGGACGGTCACGAGGATCTCCTCGCGCCGTGGGGGACGCTGTTCAGTAAGGGCGTGGCGGTCCGGTTCGGCCGCACCCACGACCGCCGCTACACCGTGCTGCTGCGCGATCTGGTCGTCGCCGGTCGCGCCCGGCCCAGCGTTGTCGTGACCCACCACGGCACCCTCGCCGACGCGCCGGAGTTGTATCGCAGCTTCGACCGCCGGGAGAACGGGTTGATCAAGGCGGTGCTGCACCCGAGCTGACCGGTTGGCGGCGGCGTCCGCGTCCGCGGTGCGGGCCCCGCGATCTGCGCTTATGGGACGCCGAGGCACTGATCCGTCGTTTGGCGTCTCCTGGCGGGTGATGACCATGGTCGATCCGGCTCTCCGGCAGAGGCGTGGGTCACATGGCCGGTCGAGGCCCGAGGTGGTGCCCTGGGCGCGGAGCGGGAGCCGGTTTCCGATCAAGATCTTTCGATCGCGGCCAGCCCGCGGCGCGCGCGCGTTCGACCGGCTCGTCGCGGATCCTGCCTGGTGGGAGGCCGGTCGGTCGCGCCCGGCGTTGACGGGTGTCGTGCCCCTCGGTCGACAACGTTGTCTGGGACGGGTTAGGGTCCCGGGAGGGGCTGCGGGGACGGCTGTGACAGGCGAACACTGTGCAACGTCGATATTGCCGGATTGTTACATTTTCAACACTCCCTCGCCTTGCGGATGGCCCTACGGCCGCAATACGTTGCCGTCAACAACAAACCAAGTGAAGGTTCAACCTTCCGGAGGCAACGATGACGTTGGCGAGGTGGTACGAGCTATGAGCGACGTGCCGATCCTCCTTGAGATGCGCTCCATCACCAAGGAGTTCCCCGGAGTCAAAGCCCTCTCCGACGTCAACCTGGTGGTTCGCGCCGGCGAGATCCATGCCATCTGTGGCGAGAATGGTGCGGGCAAGTCCACGCTGATGAAGGTGCTCAGCGGGGTCTACCCACACGGCAGCTATTCCGGCCAGATCGTCTACCAGGGGTCGGAGAGCAAGTTCTCCGACATCCGGGCCAGCGAGAGCGCCGGAATCGTGATCATCCACCAGGAGCTCGCGCTCATTCCAGGTATGTCGATCGCCGAGAACATCTTCCTCGGCAACGAGCCGCGCAAGCGGGGCGCGATCGACTGGAAGGCCGCGAACCGGATGGCGCTGGACCTGATGGCCCGGGTCGGTCTGCAGGAGGACCCGGACACCCTGATCAAGGACATCGGTGTCGGCAAGCAGCAGCTCGTGGAGATCGCCAAGGCGTTCGCCAAGGACGTGAAGCTGCTCATCCTGGACGAGCCGACCGCAGCGCTCAACGAGGCGGATTCCCGGCACCTGTTGGACCTGCTGCGCGGTTTCCGCTCCCGCGGCATCACCTCGATCATGATCTCGCACAAGCTGAACGAGATCGAGGCGATCGCCGACCAGATCACCATCCTGCGGGATGGCCGGACCGTGGAGACCCTCGACGTCAAGGCCGACGGGGTCGACGAGGACCGGATCGTGCGCGGGATGGTCGGCCGTGAGCTGAGCAGTCGGTTCCCGGACCACACCCCGAAGATCGGTGACGTCTTCTTCGAGGTCCGCAACTGGAACGTGCGGCACCCGATCTCCGCCGACCGCCAGGTCTGCAAGAACGAGAGCTTCGTGGTGCGCCGCGGCGAGATCGTCGGCTTCGCCGGTCTCATGGGCGCGGGCCGCACGGAACTCGCGATGAGTGTCTTCGGCCGCTCCTACGGGGTGTACGAGTCGGGCACGATCATCAAGGACGGCAAGGAGATCGTCCTGAAGTCGGTCGCCGACGCGATCGACAACGGGCTCGCGTACGTCAGCGAGGACCGCAAGGCGATCGGCCTCAACCTGCTCGACGACATCAAGACGTCGACGGTGGCCGCCAAGTTGTCCAAGATCCGGCACCACGGCGTCCTGAACGAGGTCGAGGAGTACCAGGCGGCCGAGGCGTACCGCAAGGAGCTGCGGACCAAGGCCCCGACGGTCGACGAGGGCGTCTCGAAGCTCTCCGGCGGCAACCAGCAGAAGGTCGTCCTGGCGAAGTGGATGTTCACCGACCCGGACCTGCTGATCCTCGACGAGCCGACCCGCGGCATCGACGTGGGCGCCAAGTACGAGATCTACGGCATCATCCAGCGGCTCGCCGACCAGGGGAAGGGCGTCGTCGTCATCTCCTCGGAGCTGCCTGAGCTGATCGGGCTCTGCGACCGCATCTACACCGTGTTCGAAGGCGCCATCACGGGCGAGATCGCCCGCGCGGACGCCACCCCGGAAAACCTCATGAAGCAGATGACCTCGACGAAGAAGATGGCCACACGATGAGCCGATTGAAGGACCTTCAGAAGAACCTGTTCGGAGGCACGACCTCCAACGCTCGCCAGTTCGGAATGATCTTCACGCTCGTGGCGATCGTCCTGATCTTCCAGGTCTGGACCAATGGGCTGACCCTGCGGTCGGACAACCTGATCGCGCTTTTCCAGCAGAACTCGTACATTCTGATCCTGGCCATCGGCATGCTGATGGTGATCGTCGCCGGGCACATCGACCTGTCGGTCGGCTCCGTCGCCGCCTTCGCGGGCATCCTGGTCGCCAAGTCGATGACCGAGTGGGATCTGCCCTGGCCCGTCGCCATCCTGTTCGGCCTCGCGATCGGCGCGATCATCGGCGCCTGGCAGGGCTTCTGGGTGGCCTACGTCGGGGTGCCGGCGTTCATCGTCACCCTGGCCGGCATGCTGCTGTTCCGCGGTGGCAACCAGTTCATCGGTAACGCCAACACCATTCCGGTGCCGGAGGGCTTCCGGGAGATCGGCTCCGGCTTCCTGCCCGAGTTCGGTCCGAACACCGGCTACAACAACGCCACGCTGCTGCTCGGTCTGGCCGCGGCGGTGGCGGTGGTGTGGCGCGAGCTCCGGGCCCGTAACACCCGCCGGGCCATGGACGCCGACCCGGCGCCCATGTGGGTCTCGATCCTGCGGATGGCCATCATGGTCGGGGTCATCGCCTTCGCCACGCTGCGCTTCGCCAGCGGTCGCGTCGGCACCAGCTTCCCGATCTCCGGCATCATCCTGCTGGTCCTGGTCATCGCGTACTCCTTCTACACCCGCAACACGGCCGGTGGCCGGCACATCTACGCGGTGGGTGGCAACTCCCGGGCGGCCGAGCTGTCCGGCGTGAAACTCAAGCGGGTCAACTTCTTCGTCATGATGAACATGTCCGTCCTGGCCGCGCTGGCCGGCATGATCTTCGTGGCCCGTTCGGCGGCCTCCGGACCGCAGGACGGCAACGGCTGGGAGTTGGACGCCATCGCCGCGGTCTTCATCGGTGGCGCTGCCGTCGCCGGTGGTATCGGCACCATCAGCGGCTCGATCGTCGGTGGTCTCGTCATGGCCGTGCTCAACAACGGCCTCCAGCTCGAAGGTGTGGGCACCGACAAGGTCCAGATCATCAAGGGCCTCGTCCTGCTGCTGGCCGTCGCGATCGACGTCTACAACAAGAGCCAGGGGCGCTTCTCCATCATCGGAAGTCTGATGCGGCCCTTCCGCCGCGACGATCCCGCCGCACCCGTCTCACCGCCGGACGCGGAGCGCGAGCCCGCCAAGGCAGCGGTGTCCGGCTGACGGTCACCGACCTCACCACCCTGTTACACATCCAGAAAGGCAAGTCCTCACCATGCGTAAATTCTTCGGCACGTCGGTGGTCGCCATCAGCGCCGCCGCCATGCTGGCCCTCGCCGGTTGCGGCTCCGGCCGTGACGGCGACTCCGGCTCCAGCGGCGAGGCCGCCAAGGGCTTCGCGGCGAACTCGCTGATCGGCGTGGCCCTCCCGGCCAAGACCTCGGAGAACTGGGTCCTCGCCGGTGACCTGTTCACCAACGGCCTCAAGGAGGCCGGCTTCCAGGGTGACGTGCAGTACGCCGGCGCGTCGACCACGGTCGCCGACCAGCAGGCCCAGATCACCGCCATGGTGACCAAGGGCGCCAAGGTCATCGTCATCGGCGCGACCGACGCCGCGCAGCTGTCGACCCAGGTCGCGGCCGCCCACGCGGCCGGCGTGAAGGTCATCGCCTACGACCGGCTGATCACCAACACCCCGGACCTCGACTACTACGTCGCGTTCGACAACTTCAAGGTCGGCCAGCTCCAGGGCCAGGCCCTGCTGGACGGCATGAAGGCCAAGAAGCCGAACGGCCCGTACAACATCGAGCTGTTCTCCGGCTCGCCGGACGACAACAACGCCGGTGTCTTCTTCGACGGCGCGATGAGCGTGCTCAAGCCGGCGATCGACAAGGGCGACGTGGTCGTCGCCTCGGGTCAGAAGGACGTCAAGCAGACCGCCATCCAGGGCTGGAAGGCCGAGGGTGCGCAGGCCCGCATGGACCAGCTGCTGACCTCGACCTACGGCAGCAAGGAGCTGGACGGCGTCCTCTCCCCGAACGACACGCTGGCCCGCGCGATCCTGACCTCGGTCAAGGGTGCTGGCAAGCCGACCCCGATCGTCACCGGTCAGGACTCCGAGGTCGAGTCGGTCAAGTCGATCGTCGCTGGCGAGCAGTACATGACGATCAACAAGGACACCCGCAACCTGGTGAAGGAGACCATCAACATGGTCAAGGCTCTCCAGGCCGGCAACACCCCGCAGGTGAACGACACCAAGTCCTACAACAACGGCAGCAAGGTCGTCGACACGTTCCTGCTCCCGCCGGTCGCCGTCACCAAGGCGAACGCGGCTGAGGCGTACGCCAACGACCCGAAGCTCGCGCCGCTCACCAAGTAATCACCGCACGGTAGGCAGCAACGCCGATGGGTCCCGGGTCTCCTCTACCGGGACCCATCGTCGTCCTCGCACCCCCGCACCAAGCGGCTTCGACCCGGAAGGAGGTCTGACCGTGGCGACACCCGTCCGGTCCAGGCCAGCCGGCGTCGGCCGCAACAACGAATCCCCGCTGCCGTCGGTCCCCGGCGCCAGCCAGGAGGAGATCCGGCGGCAGAACCTCGGCGCTGTACTGCGCTACGTCCACCTGAACGGGCCGACATCCAGGGCCGAGCTGACCAGCCGACTCGGCCTCAACCGCAGCACCATCGGTGCTCTCGCGGCTGAACTGGTCGCCAGCGGCCTGGTCACCGAGGAGGCACCGACCACCGCGCGCCGCGCCGGTCGCCCGTCGCTGGTGGTCAGTCCCCGCTCCGACCGGGTCTACGCACACGCTCTGAGCATCGACGCGGACCGGCTTCGTGCCGCCCGGGTCGGTCTCGGTGGGCGCATCCTCGACCTGCGTGAGGTCGCCCGACCCAGTGGCATGTCGGCGGGCGACGCCGTCGGGCCACTCGCCGACCTGGTCCGTGACATGGAACGGTCCGTGGCCGCCGACGCGCTGCTGGTCGGCGGCGCCGTCGCGGTCACCGACACCACCCGCGACCCGGACGGCAGGATCCGGATCGCCAGCGTCGACGAGACGCTCGGCACCGCGCTCGAGGCGGAGTTCGGCCCCGGCCCCGGCTTCGTGGCCGGTGACCTGGCGGACATCGCGGGCCTGGCCGAGCACGTCCGGGGCGTGGCGGTGGGCATCGACGACGTCATCTACCTGCACGGCGATCTCGGCATCAGCGCCGGCATCATCGTGGGTGGCCGACTGATGATCGGCCACCGGGGCCACAGCGGCAAGGTCGGCCACATGGTCGTCAACCCGAATGGCCTGCCCTGCGGCTGCGGCTCGCGGGGCTGCTGGGAGACCGAGATCGGCGAAGCCGCGCTGCTGCGGCACGCGGGCCGGGATCCCGGCGACCGCCCGGCGGTGGCCGAGGTGCTGCGCGCGGCGGCGGACGGTGACCCGACCGCCCGGGAGGCGGTCGAGCGGGTCGCCGACTGGCTCGGCTTCGGCGTGGCCAACCTGGTCAACGTGGTCAACCCGGACGCCGTGGTGTTCGGTGGAGCGCTTCGCGACATCTTCACCGCCGGAGCGGACGTCGTCCGGAAGCGGTTGGACACCATGCCACTGCCAGCCTCCCGCGAGCACCTGCGGCTGCGCGCGGCGGCACTCGGCCGCGACGCCGTGCTGATCGGCGCCGCCGAGTTGGCCTTCGACAAGCTCCTGGCCGACCCGCTGAACGTCGGCGTGGCGGGCCAGGTCGGGACCGCCGAGCCCGCATAGCCGCCGCTGCCTGGCAGGTACTCCCACGACCAGGTTTCGGGCAGCCGGAGCCGGCCGTCGGGGAGCACCGACACAACGCCGTGACGTCCCCCGGTGGCCCGGCCCGGCCGGTGGTTGGCAGAAGGGTGATGTCACTCGTTGCCGTTAGGCTCGGCGGCGTGGTTCCCCACCAACTCGACCGCGCGCAGGCACGGCAGATCGCCGTCCGAGCCCAGTTGCTGGCCGACCCCCGGCCGGCCGACCTGCTCACGGTGGTGCGTCAGCTGACGCTGGTGCAGATCGACCCGACGGCCGCCGTCGCCCCCAGTGCGGACCTGGTCTGCTGGAGCCGGCTCGGCTCGTCCTACCAGCCCGCGCAGATGCGGGAGGCCCTCGAACGGGACCGGACGCTCTTCGAGCACCAGGCGATGGTGCGACCGATGGCCGATCTCGGGCTCTTCCTCGCGGCGATGGCGACGTCGCCCGGTCATGAGCGCCACCGCGAGTGGCTGCGCGCCAATGACTCGTTCCGGCGAGACGTGCTCGACCTGCTCGGCCGCTCCGGGCCGCTGCTCTCCCGCGACATCCCGGACACGAGCGCCGTGCCCTGGCCGTCGTCGGGCTGGACCAACAACCGCAACGTCACCCAGCTCCTGGAGTTCCTGGTCCTGCGGGGCGAGGTCGCCATCGCCGGCCGCCAGGGCCGACAGCGGCTCTGGGACGTGGCCGAGCGGGTCTACCCGGCCGGCGTCCCCGTCGTCGAGTTGGAGCAGGCACGCCGGCTCCGCAACGAGCGACGGCTGCGGGCGTTGGGCATCGCTCGGGAGAAGGCGGTGGTCGTTCCCGGCGAGCCGGCCGAGGTCGGCGACGCCGGCGAGCCAGCGGTGATCGAGGGCGTCGCGGGGGAGTGGCGGGTGGACCCGGCCGCGCTCGGGCAGCCCTTCACCGGGCGTACGGCGCTGTTGTCGCCGTTCGACCGGCTGGTGCACGACCGAGTCCGCCTCGCGGACCTCTTCGAGTACGAGTACGTGCTGGAGATGTACAAACCCAAGGCGAGCCGACGGTGGGGCTACTTCGCGTTGCCGATCCTGCACGGCGACCGGTTGGTCGGAAAGGTCGACGCCACGGCCGACGGCCGGCGCGGCACGCTCACCGTGCACGCCATCCACGAGGACGTGCCCTTCACCCCGGAGGTGACCCGGGCCGTGCACGACGAGCTGCACGACCTCGCGTCCTGGCTCACGCTGACCGTCGAGGGCCTGCGCTGACGGGTGCTCGCCGAGGCCCCCGCGCCCCGACGAACACCCGGCGCCGACCTAGGCGATCCGGCGGACCCGGCGGATGGCGAAGTAGAGCAGGAGCGCAGCGAGGGCGACGAAGATGCCCGTCTCGATCCACTGGAACAGCCAGAACCGGTCCGCCGGTTGGTAAAGCTGCCAGTTGTACGCGCCCGGGTCGAGGCCCAGCTCGGACCCGCAGGCTCGGCCGTCCGGGCCCTTGCCACCCGGCGGACACTGGATCCGGGCGTTCTCCGCCACCATCGTCCCGTCGGCGTTCCGGATGCCCATGGAGAGGACCCAGTCACCCCGGCTCAACTCCGGTATCCCGTCCCCCTCGATCGGGAAGGTCTGGGTGCGGGCGGGCTGGTAGTGCGGCCGGGCCAGGATCTCCACGGCTGCCCGTACGCCGATGAACCCGGCCAGGGTGATGCCCATGGCGGGCAGCATCCGCTTCCAGACGGTGCCGGCGGAGACGCCCAGCGCCACGGCGAACAGGGTGTAGCCGATCGGGACGACGCCCTGCAGATCGAAGACGATCATGCCGAGTCGGCCCTCGTGCGCGGCCTGGGTGAGCGGCTCCACCCACCAGGACATGCCCAATCCGTAGCACGCCGCGAGGAGCACGGCGGCCGTGCCGACCAGCCCGAACTTCACCAGGGCCCAGCGGGTCCGGCCGACGCCCTGGGTCCACACGAAGCGGTGGGTGCCCTGTTCCACCTCCCGGGCGACCAGCGGGGCGCCCCAGAACAGGCCGACCAGCACCGGCAGCGTGATCAGCAGTACCGCTACCAGGTTCAGGCTGTCGTACTGATCGCTGAACCGGCGGAAACCCGCGTCGCAGGTCTGCACGGCAGCCTCGCTGAGGGCCACCGGACGAATGCATTCGGCCAGCCCCAGGTCGGCGAAGGTGCTTCGCATCGACAGGCCGATGGGCACCAGCACGGCGGCCAGCACCACGAACCCCAGCAGGGTGTAGAACGCCTGCTTGCGATGTTGCCGCCAGGTCAACCAGATCATGCCGGCACCCCCCACTCGCTGTGCTTGGTCTGCGTGGTGCCGTCGGCCAGGTAGGCCAGGACAACGTCCTCCAGGCTGACCTCGCGCACCGTCCAGGCGGGATCGGTGACCGGCCCGTCGGTGCGGACCAGCAGGGTGGACTGCCGGTCGGTGTGGCTGGCCCGGACCACGGCGGCGACGCCCCCGATAGCGCCGCCGTCGTGTCGGGGGCCGACCAGTTGCCGGTGCTCGGCGACCAGGTCGTCGACCGCGCCGGTGAGCTGCACCTGGGAGGCGTTCAGCACGATCAGGTAGTCGCAGACGCGTTCCAGGTCGGCCAGCAGGTGCGAGGAGAGCAGGACGGTGGTGCCGGATTCCGCGACGCTGCCCATCAGCGACTGGAGGAACTCCCGCCGGGCGAGGGGGTCGAGGCTGGCGACCGGCTCGTCGAGCAGCAGCAGCCGGGGCTGCTTGGCCAGCGCGAGGGCGAGCGCCACCTGGGCCCGTTGGCCGCCGGAGAGCTTGCCGACGGGACGGTCCGGGGGAATGCCGAGCTGCGCCAACCGGGTGCGGGCCAATGCCCCGTCCCACCGCTTGTTCAGCTTGCCACCGGCGATCACCAGCTCGGCTGCGGTGAAGTCCCGGTACAGCGGGGTGTCCTGGGCGACGAAACCGATGTCGGCCAAGCCCTCCGTGTCGCCGTACGGCGATCTGCCGAACACGCGGACCGCGCCCGCGTCGGGCTTGAGTAGCCCGACGGCCAGGTGCAGCAGCGTGCTCTTGCCCGCGCCGTTCGGGCCGACCAGCGCGGCGATCCGGCCGGCCGGCAGGTGCAGCGAGCAGTCCCGCAACGCCCACGTGCTGCCGTACCGTTTGCCCAGCCGGTCTGCTTCTAAGACCATGTCCATCCTCTGTCCTCTCGTTCCGGCGGCGGCGCCGCCCTCGCTGCTGTGCTTGGTGGTTTGCGCGCTGCGCTCACTCAGGCGGGCTCCCTCTGCGGGGCGTCGTCGGCCAGGGTGGCCCGCAGCGTGGTCTCCACCAGGGCGATGACGTCCTCGGCTGTGAGACCCGCGGTCTGCGCCCGGTGCAACCAGGCGACCAGGTCGTCGCGTAGCTCGGCCTGGTTGGGCAGGGACGCGCCAGCCAGCGTGCGCTGGACGAACGTGCCCACCCCGGGTCGGCCGCCGACCAGACCCTCGATCTCCAGCTCCCGGTACGCCTTCAGCACCGTGTTCGGGTTGATCGCCAGGGACTGCGCGACATCCCGGACCTTCGGCAACTGGTCGCCCGGCGTCAGCAGGCCGACCCGCAGCGCCTGTTTCACCTGCTGCACGAGCTGCATGTAGGTGTTCACCTTCGACCGGCTGTCCAGCACGAACTCGATCACTCGTGATGATCCTTCCTGTTGTCCTACGACAGTAGGACTAATAGACAGCATCATTGGTCGCCCGACTGCTGTCAAGCGCGACGCGGCACGCGGCCGACCCGACCCGGCGACCGTGGCGGCACCGGAGGGCCCAAAGGTTGGCACCGACGGGCCAGCCCGATGGGTAGGGGCCGGCACGCGAATCCGTGCGGACCGGGGAGGTGTTCGATGGTCACCAACGAGCTGACGACGTCGAGGGCGACTCCACTACAGGTGGCCCGCGCCCGAGGTCGGGTCCGTGGGCGGCTGGTCCTGCTCGGCCCGGCGTTCGTCGCCGCCGTCGCCTACGTCGATCCCGGGATCATCATCGGTACGGCCACGTTCGCCGTGCTCGGAGCCGGCAGGGATGCGCCGCCGGCTGAGCCGACAAGGGGCGTTGCTGGCTGAGCCGGCGGGGTGGGCATTGCCGGCTGGCAACTCGTGCGGCCTGCCGGTCGCGGCTCGGCGGGCCGCGACCGGTAGCCGTCAGGTGCGGCGGCCCTCGTCGCGGGCGGGGATCTCCTGGCGCTGTTCGAGGGCGTCCGCCGGGTTGGCGTCGGCCGGGAGTGACGTCGCCTCGTCGAGCGTGCCGCCCGGCAGTGCGCCCTGTTCGGCCAGGTCGGCCTCGGACGCTTCGGGGTCGACGTCGCCGGACACCCGGTCCGGCGGCCCGTAGTCGACGGCGTTCTGCCGTTGTTCCAGGGCGTCCGCCTCCGGAGGAGGAAACGTATCGCCCTGCTCGTCCCGGTACGTGCTCATCGGAGCCTCCTACCGGCGGGTGTCGACATGCCGCCGGGCCGCTGCCTACCCGTCACCGGCACACTCACGCCTGGCGGCCGCATCCCGGAGGACAACAGGAGCGTGGCCACGGCGGTCTCGAGGTGGTGCGCTGGCCGTCGGAGCGTGATCCACTCCGCTTCGCCGATGTGGCGGTATCCGCGGGGCGGGATACCGCCACATCCGCGACCTGGAGTGGATCACGCCCGAGTCGCCCGCTCCGCCCCGACAGCCGCGCCCGGCGGCCGCGCCCGGCGGCCGCGCCCGACAGCCGCGTCCGATGGTGGTCAGGCGACCGGCGGCTCGACCGTGGTGACCCGGCGAGCCCCGGCGGCCAGCGTCAGTGCCAGCAGCGCGCACCCCGCGCCGACCAGGAAGAACAGCGAGGCCGCTGGCTGGCCCAGCCACTCCCAGGCCGGGTGCCAGGCCGGGTGTGGCTCGCCCAGGTGGTGCCACAGCAGTTGCGGTGCGGCCAGCAGCACCGGCAGCCACCACAGCACCACGGCCACACCGAACAGGACGTTCACCGTGCCGCGCCGCCGACGTTCCTCGACGCGTCGACTGATCCAGCCGAAGACCACCCAACCCGCGACCGCGCCCAGCAGCGTGCCGAGCACCCCGGCGGGGACCACCGCCGGCGGTGGCGCGCGGTGCAGCTCGACCGAGAGGTAGGTGGATTCGGCGAGGGTCTGTGTGGAGATCGAGGCGTTCAGGATCGTGTCGCCTCGCCGGGCGACCAGGGCGGTGTCGGTGATCGCCCGCGGTGTGGCGCACACCTTGTCCTCGCAGGTGATGCCCTCGGTCACCTGCGGGTCGTACACCCGCCAGCCGGCACCGGTCAGGCGTTCCCGGGCCACCGCGACGATCTGTTCGGCGGGCACCGGTGGGGCGCCGAAGGCGGCGGCGCCGGTGGCGCTCTCCTGATATTCGCCACCGTCACCGAGCACCAGGGTCTTGACGGTGTTCAGGCGCAGCGCGTGCCCGTAGACGACGAAGAGCGCGGGCGGGACGTCGATGTCGCCGAGGTCGTGCCCGGGAAACACCTCGGTCAGGATCGCGCCCGCCTCGGCCCGGTCGGGTTGCGGTCGGGAGGTCTCCCAGGCGGCCCGGCTGGCCAACGCGCCGGTGAAGAGGCCACAGACGACCGCGGCGAGCGGCACCCAGGCGACGGCGGCACCACCGGCCGGACGGCCGAGGCGGCGCAGCAACCGCCCGGACCGGCGGGCCACGGACTTGTCGATCACGGGCATGGTCACCCTTCAGACTGAAGATCAAGCGGGGTGACAGTACATCGACCAGGGGTGTGGGCGGGTACCCGCGAAGAGCACCGCCGGTGGCCGGGATCGGCCAGGATGGGCGGGTGGCCGGGGCACGGCCGCGACGAGGAGGGTTGGCGATGCGGGTACGCGGGCGGTTGACCTGGGCGCGACGTACCCGTGCGGGGGCGGCGCTGGTTGCCGTGCTCGCCGGGGTGCTACCACCGGCCGTGCTGGCGACAGCGAGCGCAGCGGCGGGCACGGCGGTGGCCGGGACGCCGGTGTGCCAGGTGCGCGACGACCGGCTCCGCGAGATCTCCGGCATGGTCGCCACCGACGACGGGTACGTGGTGATCAACGACGGTGCCGACGACGAGGCTCGCCGCCGGATCTTCTTCCTCGACGAGCGCTGCGCGGTGGTCCGCTCGGTCGCCTACCCGTCCCGGCCCCGTGACACCGAGGACCTGGCCATCGGCCGGGACGGCACCGTCTGGGTCGCGGACATCGGCGACAACGACCACTCCCGACCGACGATCGCCATCTGGCGGCTCGCACCGGGGTCGGCCAAGCCGGTGCTGCACCGGATGACGTACCCGGACGGCCCGCACGACGCGGAGGCGTTGCTGCTCGACGCGGCCGGCCGACCGTTGGTCATCACCAAGGGCGGCAGCGGCACCGTCTCCCTGTACGCGCCGACCACCGCGCTGCGGCCCGGCGCGACGACGCCGATGGCCTCGGTCGGCCAGGTGACCCTCCCGAGGACCAGCACCAGCAACCCGTTCCTGTTCCTCGGGCGTGGTGTGATCACCGGCGCGGCGAGCGCGCCGGACGGGCGTCGGGTGGTGCTGCGCAGCTACGCCGACGCCTTCGAGTACGACGTGCCCGCCGGCGACGTGGTCACCGCGCTGACCTCCGGCACCCCGCGGATCACCCCGTTGCCGGACGAGCCGCAGGGTGAGTCGATCACCTACAGCCGCGACGGCCGCTCGTTGCTCACCGTCTCCGAATCCGCCGACCAGCCGCCGGGCACCCGCCCGACGATCCTGCGCTACCCGGCCACGGACGCGGCGGTCCCCGCCGCGGGCCCGACGGGGTCCACCGGCCCGGTGGCCTCCACGTCGGTCCGCCCTGCCGCCGAGGAGGCCGGCAGCGCGGGCGACCGGACCTGGCCGCTGATGGTCGGCGCGGGAACACTGTTGGCACTGTTCGGCCTGGGCGCCGTGCTGTGGTGGCGGCACACCGCGCACCGGTGAGCGAACGCCAGCGGTGCGGCAGGATGAGTGGATGTCCGTGCTGTCCACGTTGCGTCACCCGATCATCGCCGCCCCGATGGCGGGCGGCCCGTCCACGCCAGCGCTCGCGGCAGCCGTCTCCGCGGCCGGTGGGCTGGGCTTCCTGGCCGCCGGGATGATCGACACCGAACGGTTGACCGCCGACGTCGCGGAGGTCCGCGCCCGCACGGAGCGGCCGTTCGGCGTCAACGTCTTCCTGCCCGACCCCGGCTCGGTCGACGAGGCCGCCATCCAGGCGTACGCCGAACGGCTCGCCCCGCAGGCCGCGGCGCGTGGGGTGCGCCTGGGCGAGCCGGTGGGCGGCGACGACGCGTACCCGAAGAAGGTGGCCGCGCTGCTCGCGGACCCGGTCCCGGTGGTGTCCTTCGTGTTCGGTCTGCCCGACCGGGCAGCGGTGGCCGCCCTGCGCGAGCGGGGCACCGAGGTGTGGGCCACGGTCACCCGCCCAGAGGCCGCGACGGCCGCCGCCGACCTGGGCGTGGACGCGGTGGTGGTGCAGGGCACCGAGGCCGGCGGGCATCGCGGCGGCCTACCGGACGACGACGACTACGCGCTGCTGCCGTTGCTCCGACTGGCCGCCGCCCACTGTGACCGCCCGCTGGTGGCCGCCGGCGGCCTCGTCGACGGCCCTGCGGTGGCCGCCGTGCTGGCCGCCGGTGCCGCCGCCGCGCAGCTCGGCACGGCCTTCCTGCGCTGCCCGGAGGCGGGCAGCTCGCCGATGCACCGGGCGGCGGTGGCGAGTGCCACGCCGACCGCGTTGACCCGGTCGTACACCGGCAAGCGGGCCCGGGGCGTGGCCAACGACTTCCTGCGCCAGCACGACGCGGCGGCACCGGCCGGCTACCCCCAGGTGCTACACCTGACGCGTCCGCTGCTCGCGGCCGCCCGGCGCGACGGGGACACCTCGGTCGCGAACCTGTGGGCCGGGCAGGCGCACCCCCTCGCCCGGGACCTGCCGGCGGCCGAGGTGGTCGCCGAGGTGAGCGCCGGTGCCCGAGCCGCGCTGGCAGCGGTGGTCGAGCGGTCGACCCGCTGGGGCTGACCGGCGGCGGCACGGCCGGCAGCGGAACCCGTAGAGTCGCGCCGTGATCGAGATCGGCGCGCAGGTCGACCTGTCCCATCCACCCACCCGGGTCTGGCTCGCATTGACCGATCGGGCGCTGCTCGGCCGGTGGTTCGCCGAGGCCGAAACGGTCGAGGGCGTACCGGACCGACTGCTGCTGCACACGGCCGGGCTGCCCGGCTTCGAGGCCAACGTCGAGGTCGAGGTGACCGAGCGGCAGGTGCCGGGACTCCTCGTGCTGGCCTGCGACGAAGCCGGCCGGCTCAGCGAACTCACCTGCACGGTCACGGCCACCGGGCAGGGCTGCCGGCTGGAGGTACGGGAGGCCACGACCCACGGCGCGTGGTCCGCCGAGCAGCACGAACCACGTGAGCAGCAGCTCCGGCAGTCGCTGACCGTGCGACTGCCGGCCATTCTCGACTGGCTCGCCTTCCAGCAGGTCGACCTGCGACGCAACGACGGCGGGATGACCGCCGAACTGCCGCTGGTCGGCGCGCGTGGACCCGGCCGCGCTCGTCGGCGCCGCCACCAACTGGCCGCGATGCTGGGTGGGGTGGTGGTCTTCGGAGGAGTAGCGGCGTGGGCGGCGCTACCGGACGAGCCGAACCGGAGCGCCGCGCCGTCCTCGACGCCGTCGGTGTCGCCGTCGCCGTCCGGAACGCTCACCGCGCCCACCGCCACGCGGCGGGCGACGCCCTCGGCGCGCCCCTCGCGGACGACCGCGTCGGCGACCGCCCGGCCGAGCCGGAGCGCGTCGGTGCAGCCGTCGCGCCCACCCACGTCGGTGCCCCCGCCCCCGCCGCTGTTGACCGCCCGCTACGACACCGACTCCAGCCGGCTGTTCGGCTACACCGGCGAAGTGGTGGTCGACAACCGCGCCGGCACACCGGTGGGGGACTGGGCCGTGGTGGTCACGCTCGCCGACGGCAGCACCGTGGACGACGTCGACGGTGCGAACTGGCGTCAGAACGGGCAGGCGATCACCTTCACCGGAGCGGCCGTGCCGGCCGGAGGATCGCAGACGTTCCGCTTCGACGTACGCGACAACCGGCCGAAGGCCAGGGCACCAGAGGCCTGCACGGTGGGCGGTAACCCCTGCACCGGCCTCTGACTAGGCTGCCGTCATGGCACTGCTGCACCGGGCGACCCTGCGCCCCACGAAGCTTGAACTGTTGGGAGCCTGGCTGCCCGGCCGACCCTGGTTCGCCGGTCCGTCCGGCGTCGATGTGGTGAGCCGGGGCGCGTACCGCTTCGACGACCCGGCCGGCGAGGTCGGCATCGAGACGATGCTGGTCGGCACCGCGGACGGGCCGGTCCACCAGGTCCCGCTGACCTACCGTGCCGCGCCCCTCGACGGCGCCGACGGCTGGCTGGTCGGCACCGTCGAGCACTCGGTGCTCGGCCCACGCTGGGTGTACGACGCCTGCGCCGACCCGGTGTACGCCGCCGCGCTCGCCCACGCGATCCTCACCGGCGGCGGCCAGGCGGAGGAGTACTTCGAGGTCGACGGCCGGCGCGAGGTGCGCAAGCCGACGATGACGGTTGTCGCCAGCGGCACCGGTGACGCCGACGTGCCCCCGACCGGCGCGGTCCGGCGGGTGGTCGACGGGGACGTCGCCATCATCGGCACCGACTCGGTCGAACTGGTCGTCGTCCGCCGACCCGGCGCCGGGGCCGACGCGAGCGCCGGCGCCACTCTGAGCGGCAACTGGGACGGGCAGCCGACGACCGTGCCGTTGGCGTACGCGAAGACGCTCTGACCTGCTCTGCAGGTGCGAACGCTCTGACCTGCCGTGCAGGTGCGAACGCTCTGACCTGCTGTGCGAATGCGGTGGGCGGCCCGACTCCTCGGGCCGCCCACCGCGTTCACCACCGCGCCGGAGGCGGGGGCGGCGACACGGGTGGCCGGTCGGCGCAGGTGATGGTGTTGGGCAGCAGCCAGGGGGCGAGCCACCCGCCGTCGTTACCGCCGAGGTCGGTCAGGGTGAACTCCGAACCGGCCGGGGTGAAGTGGAACGAACCGCAGTTGTTGACCCCGACCGCGCCCACGTTGCGGGCGTCCACATTGACGAACGAGGCGGACCCCGCCGAGCGGGCGCTGACCACCGAGGTGCCGGTGCCGTCGACCCGGATGTCCCGGAACCGCACGTTGGAGATCGAGTAGAGGTCCTTCACCGGCCAGTCGCTGACCAGCATGATCGCGTTGTAGGTGTTGTCGAGGTACGCGTCGCCGGTCACCTCGATGGCCGCGTCGATGCTCCGGTCCAGGGCGAAGATCCAGATCGCGCCCAGCCCGATGTTCCAGTTCAACTCGTAGGTGCCCGCGCGGGCGGTGGTGTTGTTGCTGATCCGCAGGTGCCCGGTGAACGGCTCCGCGCCGAAGCGGGAACCGGCGTGGATGCCGCTGCCCTCGCGCACGGGATCGGCGATGAGGTTGTGCGAGACGGTGGTGTCCGCGCCGCCGTAGATGGCGATGCCGTTGGCCAGGGTCGGCGACTGCACGGTGTTGTGGTCGAACGTGTTCCGCGCGTTGGCCGTCTTCTCCGACCACATCGCCAGGCCGTCGTCGCCGGTGTTGCGGACGAAGTTGTGCGCGACGACGGAGTCGGTCACACCGGTGTGGAAGTTGAGCGCGTCGGCGATCTGGTCGACGATGATGTTGTTGGTGACCCGGACGTTGCGCATCGGCCCGTCGAACCACAGTCCCGCCTTGGTGTGCCGCAGGTGGAGCCCGTCGATTGTCGAGTCGCTCAGCGCGCCGCCGATGGCGTTGACCTGGTCGGTGTCGATGCGCTCCCGGACGTCCCCCTCGATGGCGAAGCCGGAGAGGTGGACGTTGCGGCTGCCGCCGTCGGCGGCGTCCCGGCCGTAGAACCCGACGCCGGTGTGCACCGAGCCGTCCGGGGCGGGCGTCGGCAGGGCGACCTCGCGGCCCTTGAAGGTGGTGTACCAGTTGCCGGCGCCCTCGATGGTCACGTCGTCGACGATGACGTGCCGGTTGACCTGGTAGGTGCCCGGCGGGACGTACACGGTCAGGTGGGTGCGCCGGGCGAAGGCGATGGCCCGGTCCAGCGCGTCGGCCGAGTCTCGCCGGCCGGTGGGGTCGGCGCCGAAGGCGAGCACGTTCGCCGCGAGCAGCCGGATTCGCGGCGGCGCGACCAACTCGGAGTCGAGCAGGTCGATGACGGTCCAGGCGGCGGCACTACCGGGCGGCGCGGTGAGGCGGATCCGGTCACCGGCCCGGTAGGTGCGCCCCAGCAGGAGCCGCTGCTCGTCGTAGAAGTGGGTGGGCCGAAACGGTGTGCTGATGCTCGGGTACGGGGTGGTGGCCGACGGCACGCACTGGCACTCGGTGATCCACCAGTCCGGGTGCAGCAGCCCGGCCTGAGGGTCGTTGGAGAACGGGTACTGGTTGTAGAGCCACGAGTACTGCGACGTCAGCGTCATGGTGCGCGCGTTCTTGCCGTTGACCGTGACCCGCAGCGGCGCGGTGATCCCACCGCCCTGTGGCGCGTCCGGGATGCTGTACCGCACGGTGATCCCGTTGGCCGCGCTGGGTAGGACGAACTCGACGTACTCGCCGGGGGTGAGCCGGACGGCCCGGCGGCCGGAGGCCTCGGCGGGCAGCGTGTAGGCGGACCGGTCGGGCCCGATGATCTCGCCGGTGGTGCGGGCGTTCTCCGCCTCCTGCTCGACGAAGTCGACGTCCGCGCCGCGTCCGGCGACCAACGCCGGATCGAGGGCGGCCCGGGTGATGACCGGTGTCGCGCCGGAGGCCGCGGGTGGGCCGGCGACGGCCACGGTGGGGCCGAGGATCAGCACGGTGAGGCCGGTCGCGAGCGCGGCCGCGGTGGCCGTCGGCCGGCCGGGGCGTCCCCGCGCCGGCATGATGGCACGAAACATCGGTGACCCTCCTCAGTGGGTGGTGGTGGGAGGTCCGCCCGGCGCCCCCGACGCCCGACATTGATCGCCATGATGCCAGCAGCGAACACTGCGTTGCAAGACAGCAATCGAACAGCGAAAAGAAGCGACAATCAGCCCGCAAGAAATGGACGATTGACGAGTTGGGGTGTCGTGCGTCGCGTGCCCCCCGGCAGCTCACGCCGGGCGTAGGCTGGTCCGCGTGGATCAAGAAGACCGGATCGCCCTGTTCCTCGACTACGAAAACCTCGCGTTGGGCGCTCGCGACCACCGTGGTGGCGCGGCCTTCGACTTTCGGCCCATCGCCGACGCGCTGGCCGAACGAGGTCGGGTGGTCGTCCGGCGGGCGTACGCCGACTGGTCCTACTTCGACGAGGACCGCCGGATGCTCACCCGGTCCCACGTCGAGCTGATCGAGATCCCGCAGCGGATGGGCGCCTCCCGCAAGAACGCCGCGGACATCAAGATGGCTGTCGACGCGATCGAGTTGGCGTTCGAGCGCGACTACATCTCGACGTTCGTGATCTGCAGTGGCGACAGCGACTTCACGCCGCTGGTGCACAAGCTTCGCGAGCTGAACAAGCGGGTCATCGGGGTCGGGGTCGAGGGGTCGACGTCGGCGCTGCTCCCGCCGGCCTGTGACGAGTTCCTCTACTACGACCGGCTGGAGGGTGTGGACATCCCGCCGACCCGCAGCCGGCGCGGCCGTCCGACCCGGCAGGCCGGCCCGGACGTCCGCCCGCCCGAGCCGGAGCAGGAGCTTGAGCGGGAGCCGGAGGTGGACCGGCGACCCGCCGGCGAGGAGCCCGAACGGGACGTGGATGCGCTCGCCGTGCTGGTTGCCCAGACGGTGGCCGGGCTGCAGGGCAGCGCCAACGGCGACGTCACCGCCTCCCGGCTCAAGCGCACCCTGCTGCGCAAGGACCCGACGTTCAGCGAGTCCGACTACGGTTTCCGCACCTTCGGCGAGCTGTTGCGGCACCTCGCCGAACACACCGTGATCGAGCTGGCCGAAGGCCCCGCGAAGGGTGACCCCGAGGTCTCGCTGCCCGAGCACGGCGACCGGGAGGTGGCGTTCGGTCTGCTCCGTGGCGTGGTGGCGGACCTCGGCAGCAGCGGCAACCCGGTGGCGCTGTCCGGTCTGAAGAACCAGCTGCGCCGGGCCCGACCCGACTTCAGCGAGAAGAAGCTCGGCTACCGCAGCTTCCTCCAGTTCTGCAAGGCCGCGGCCACGGGCGGCGTGGTCGACCTCCGGTGGAGCCCCGAAGCCGACGACTACCTGCTGACCACCCAGGGGTAGGCCCGGTCGACCATCGACCGCCGGCGAGCGGGAGTGCCGGAACTTGCTCATCGGGGTGGGCGGTAGGGCTGCGCGAATGGACGCGTCGAGCGCGACGTGGCGGTTCACTCCGGGTGACATGCGGATCACTCAGGAGTGAGGCTCGCCGCACCCAGTCCTGCGGGCCAGGACAGGTTGGTCAATGCCCTCGCCGGTGTGCTGAACGGCAGGTAATCGGGTCCTGATTCGTCGCTCAGGACGGGGAGGATCCCCCGTTGTGGGTCCTCCCCGTCAACGCTTAGACCGAAGTACGCCGGAATTGCGCCTATCGCCCTGGTTCCGACCCACCTGCGACGTACCCCCGGCGCAAAATTTGCTATACGGTCGGCGAATGAAGGTCGAGGAGCATTGGTGGAACGGAGACACGACCCCGCGCGGGCGCCGGGACGTGTATATCCGTACTGACGGGCAGGGTTGGGAGGTCCGCGCCCAGATCGGTGGGGCGTCGGGTCGTGAGCGGGTGCAGCAGTGCCCTAGCCGGGCCTCGGCGGCCATCCTCGCCGACGCCTGGCGCGGCACGCACCCATCCTGGCGTGAGCTGAAGCAGCGCTGATCCGGCACCGGGCCGGGCCGGCAACGCTCCTGGGCTCCAGCCCGGTGCGTACCCCCGGCCGGCCCGGCGCTCGGTTTCCCCCCGCCGACGACGGCTGGCGAGGCTCGACAGGTCATTACCTCTGAAGCGTCAGTGCGGCGATGTCCGCCAGCCCCCAGATCCACTCCGTTTCGGCGATGTGGCGGCATCCGCTCGGCGGGATACCGCCACATCGGTGACATGGAGTCGATAGCGCGTCCGTTTCGTGTCGTCGCCGTCAGACCGGGTACACCGAGGTCCGACCGGTCGTGCCCGATGGAGGTCGCGGATGTCGCAGAGCCCCGACGAAGAGAACCCCAGGCTCGACGAGGAGGCCCGAGAGGCCGAGCGTCGGCTCGGCGACCTCGCCAACCCGTCGAACGACGCACAGACCGACGACGACGCCCGGGTGCCGGATGAGGCCCCTTCCGAGCAGGACGCCGACTAGTGCCCGTCTAAGCTCCCCTCCCGCCCGGGCCTGTCCGGCGGAGCACGCCGGACAGGCCCACGGATCGGTGCAGAGGGCTCAGCGCTTCAGCGTGAAGGTGAAGTCGCCGGAGAGCTTGCCGCTCAACCGGACTGCCGAAACGATGTTCCCCTCCAGGATCAGTCTGTCGACCTGGGCTCGCGAAAGACCGAGACCGTCAGCGATCAGTCGCACCGGCCGGACCGGGATCCGCGCCGCGAAGCGGACCGCGACGTCGATCGTCTCGTGGTCCAGGTGCTCCGATCCGTCGGTGTCGAGACGCCAGGCGTCGTCCCAGTCGAGGGCGATGCGATTGCGGTGCTGCACGGCCGGGTCCTGAAGCAACGCGGCGGTCAGCCCGGGGTCGTTGTGGTGCAGCAGGTCCAGCAACCCCGGTCGGATGGAGCGCACGGTCACCCGCTCCAGGAGGGTGAGCTTGGCTGTCACCCCGCAACCGGTACAGAGCACGAGGAGCCAGGCGTCGATGAGCTTGTGGTTGGCGTTGACGCGGAATTTTCCGCTTGGCCGGAAAAGCTCGGACGCGCACGAGTGGCAACGGCGGCGAACGAGCGGCAGGCAGGTGGGCACGACGGCCCAGTTTCTGAGCACAGAAGGACACCGGTTTCAGTGAGAGATCCGCAGCAAAAGGAGCGCGGCGCACAGGCGCGACGCGCGACACAATCAGCAATCGGGAGGTCTCACAGGGTGTACAACGGAACGTCCTTGCCTAGACGATCTGGTTCCGCTGCACGGTAATGGCGCAGAGCGGCGCTACTCCACCGGTTTTTCGAGCGCCTCGGGCCGGTCAGATGGCCGGGACCGGCAGCACCACGCCCTCGACCGCGGACCGGTGCGCCAACTCGATCAGCTCGACCGTGGCGACCGAGTCCCGAGGGTCCACCGGCATCGGCGTGCCCTCGCGCAGAGCCGTCGCCACCTGCGCGTAGAAGCTCTGGTACGCGCCCGGCTCGGTCGGCACCGACCGCAGCTCACCGTCGACGCCGAGCATGCCGTACCGCTCCGGCGGGACCTCGCCCCAACCCGGCTGGTCCGGCCGGCCGCCGTCGTGCAGCGCCGCCTCCTGCACGTCGAGGCCGTAGCTCGTGTAGCCAGCCCGGTCACCCAGCACCCGCAGTCGCGGCCCGAGCTGGGCGGTCACCGCGCTCATCCACAGATGCGAGTGGACCCCGCTGGTGTGCGTCAACGCCACGAACGCGTCATCGTCGACCAGGGCACCCGCGCGGCGACGGTCCACCTCCGCGTAGACCCGGTCGACCCGGCCGAAGAGCTGCACCGCCTGGTCGATGAGGTGCGCGCCGAGGTCGAACAGGGCGCCGCCGGCCTCCTCGGGACCGGCCAACTCGCGCCAGCCCGGCTTGATCGTCGGACGGAACCGCTCGAACCGGGACTCGAAGCGCAGCACCCGCCCCAACTCGCCCTGCTCCACCAGCCGGCGGAGGGTGCGGAAGTCACCATCCCAGCGCCGGTTCTGGAACACCGTCAGTGGCACCCCACGCTCGGT
Source organism: Micromonospora arborensis (assembly GCF_003205615.1). Lineage (GTDB taxonomy): Bacteria > Actinomycetota > Actinomycetes > Mycobacteriales > Micromonosporaceae > Micromonospora > Micromonospora arborensis. Next base: position 67,321 of record NZ_PYBV01000003.1, read on the forward strand.
CGCCTCGTCGATCAGCGCGCGACCCTCCGCGGCGGTCGGGGAGAGGGGCTTGTCGACGACGACCGGCAGCCCGGCGGCCAGCGCCGCCCTGGCCATCGGCACGTGTTGCCGGTTCGGCGTCGCGACCACCACCAGGTCCAATGCGTCCGGCGTACGCCACAGCTCGTCGGCGTCGTCGACCAGGCGGGCGTCGGGGTGCTGCTGCCGGGCCTGCTCGCGCCGCTGCGGATCGCGGGACACGATGGCGTCGAGTCGCAGCCCGGGAGTCGCGGCGATCAGCGGTGCGTGGAACACCCGGCCCGCCAACCCGTACCCCAGCAGACCGACCCGCAGCGCCTCCGCCATGCCGTACCCCTGTCTCCCCGGTCCGCGCCCGGACGTGGCGGCGGCACCGCTTGCCGAATCTACGCCCCGGCCTCAGCCCGCCGCCGGTCAGCTCGCCGGGTCGCTGCGCAGGTAGGTGAGCACCGCGAGCACCCGACGGTTGGTGTCGTCGCTGGGCGGCAGGTCGAGCTTCAGCAGGATGTTGCCGACGTGCTTGCCGACCGCCGCCTCGCTGACGTGCAGGCGGGCGGCGATCGACGCGTTCGACCGGCCCTCCGCGAGCAGCGCCAGCACCTCGCGTTCGCGGGTGGAGAGTGCGGCGAGCGGGTCGCGTGGCCGGTGCAGCAGTTGCCGGACCACGTCCGGGTCGATGGCGGTGCCACCGGCCGCGACCCGGCGCAACGTGTCGACGAACTCGGTCACCTCGGCCACCCGGTCCTTGAGCAGGTAGCCCACCCGCTGGCCGTCGCCGCTGTCCAGCAGCGCCGCCGCGTACCCCGTCTGCACGTACTGGCTGAGCACCACGACCGGCAGGTGGGGCCGCTCGGCGCGCAACGCGACGGCCGCGCGGAGCCCGTCGTCGCGGCGGCCCGGCGGCATCCGGATGTCGGTCAGCACCAGGTCCGGTTGGTGTTCGCGAGCCGCGTCCAGCAGTTCGGGCGCGGAGCCGACGGCGGCGCACACCGCGAAGTCGAAGCGGGTCAGCAGCGCGACCAAACCCTCGCGCAGCAGCACCTCGTCCTCCGCGAGCACCACCCGCGTCACCGCCGGCACGGAAGCTCCACCCGGACCAGGGTAGGCCCGCCGGGCGGACTGGCGAGCAACAGCCGGCCGTCCGCGGCGGCGACCCGGTCGGCGAGACCGGTCAGGCCGGTACCCCGGGTGGGGTCGGCGCCGCCGCTGCCGTTGTCGGACACCTCGACGACGAGGTCCCCGCCAGGCCGGGTGAGGCGCACCTCGGCACGGGTCGCCCCGGCGTGCCGGGCGACGTTGCCCAGTGCCTCGGACACCACGAAGTAGGCGGTGGTCTCCACGATCTCCGGCAACTCGCCGTGCAGGTCGGCGTGCACGGTGACCGGGATGGTGGCGGCGTCGGCCAGCTCACGGACGGCACCGGCCAGGCCGAGGTCGGTGAGGCTCTGCGGGCGAATGCCGTGCACCAGTTGCCGCAACATCACCATCAGGCCCCGGGCCTGGTCGTGTGCCACGGCGAGGGGCCGGGCGGCGGGGGAGTCCTCGGGTACGTCCAGCCGGGCCAGGCCCAGTTGGAGGGTGAGGCTGGTCAGCCGGGGTTGCGCGCCGTCGTGCAGGTCGCGTTCGATCCGACGCCGTTCGGCCTCGTACGCGCCGACCAGCCGGGTGCGGGACCGGGCGACCTCGCGCAGCGCCGCCGCGTCCACCGGTCGCGCCAGCACCCACCGGGCCACGGCGGCCTGGAGGGCGGCGAGCAGACCGAACGCGTAGCAGAAGACCGGCAGAAGCAGCACCGCCACGATCGCGTACGGGATGGCTTCGCCGGTGGTTTCGATCGGCTGCCAGATGACGACCGGCTCGGCGTCGCCAGCCAACCAGGGACTGGTGATCATGCCGAGGTCGAGCAGCACCAGCAGCAGGAGCACCCAGTACGCGACCGGCACGAACCCGCCCAGCCAGAACAGGTACGCCACCTCCCGCCAGGTCGCGGCGCTGCGGTAGCGGGCGACCAGGCCCGGCCACGGCGACGCGGGCAGCGGGCGGCTGTCCACGAGCCGCAGCCGCCACCGCTCGATGGTCGCCACCAGGAAGCTCACGATCGGCGCCAACGCCAGCAGGATGAGGCTGCCGACCCCCAGGAACAACATCAGCGCGATGCTCGGCGGTCGGCCGTGCAGCAGTAGCGCGTTGACGGCGGCCAGCAGGGGTGCGCCGATGACGAGTAGCCCGATGGCGAGCACGCCCGCGATCGGCACGGTGCTGACGAGGTAGGCCAGTGCCCGCCACGGCCAGGCGGAGATCAGCCAGCCGCGGCGGCGCAGCGCCTCGGCCAGGTGACGAGGGTGTTCCGAGGTCATGCCGCAGACGCTAATCGCGACAACCTGGCCGCCCCAGCCGTCCAGATCCACTTTCCGAGGTATGCCCAGCACTACCGGCCGAACGGGTGTGCGGGGTTCGGAAACGGGAAGAACGCGCCGTCACGCGGCGCGCGTGAACTGTCCGGGCGGCGGCTGGAGAGACATGGGTGCCAGAACCTTCGTGGTTGTCGGCGGTACCAGCGGGCTCGGTCTCGCGGTGGCCCGGCTGCTGGTCGACGAGCACCGGGTCGTGGTGTTCGGCAACGTGCCGGGCGAGGTCGCCGCGACGGCCGACGAGCTGGGCTGCGACGGGGCGGTCTGCGACATCTCCTCCGACGAGCAGGTCCGCGAGGGCTTCGCCGAGGTGGTGGAGCGCTACGGCACCATCGACGGGGTGGCGGCGTGCGCGTCGATGTGGGCGGGCGGTGAGCTGACGGAGTTGTCGGTGGAGCACATCCGCCGAGCCGTGGAGATCAACGTTCTGGGCATCACGTACCTGCTGCGGGAGGTGGTGGGGCACCTGCACCGGCAGGGGCACGGCAACGTCGTGTACATCGGGGCGATGGCGCTGGCAGCACCCCGACCCGGCATTCCCGTCTACCGGGCCACCAAGAGCTACGGCAGCAGCCTTGTCGATTCACTGGCCGAGGCCCAGCACAGCAACCGGGTCAAGGTGATGCAACTGCATCCCGGGCCGATGCCGACCCGGCTGCAGGAACGGGTGGGGGCCGAATTCCTGGACGAGGTGTACGCCATGCCCGAACAGGTCGCCACCGAGGTCGTCCGGCTGCTGCTGCTCGAACCCGACGATCTCTACGTCTCCGGTGAGCGGGTGCTGCGCGCGGACGGGCGGTGGTGACGGCGGCGGCCGGACCGAACGACCGTCCGGCCTCGGCATGGGCACCGTTGCGGACCGCCGTCTACCGCAACCTGTGGCTGGCACTGCTCGCCGCCAACATCGGCACCTGGATGCAGACGGTCGGCGCGCAATGGCTGCTGATCCACCACTCCAACGCCTCCACCCTGGTCGCGCTGGTCCAGACCGCCAGCCTGCTGCCGGTGCTGCTGCTGGCGTTGCCCGGCGGGGTGCTGGCCGACAGCTTCGACCGCCGACACCTGCTGATCGCCGTGCAGCTGTTCCTGGTGGCGGTGGCGGTGGCGTTGACGCTGCTCACCCTGACCAACCGGATGCCTCCGGCACTGCTGCTCACCCTCACCTTCGCGTTCGGGGTCGGGCAGGCGCTCACCCTGCCGGCCTGGGCGGCGGTGATCCCGGAGCTGGTGCCACAGGACCAACTGCGGTCGGCGTCCGCGCTCGGCTCGATCAGCGTGAACATGGCGCGGGCGGTCGGGCCCGCGGTGGCCGGTGTGCTGATCGCCCGCGTCGGCGTCGCCCCGGTCTTCGGTCTCAACGCCATCGCGTTCGGAATCTTCGCCTACGCGTTGTGGCGCTGGCGGCCCCGCAGCGCCCGCGCGGTCGAGGTGCCCGAGCGCTTCACCGCCGCGTTGCGCGCCGGCAGCCGGTACGTACGCCACTCGCCGATCGTGCGCCGGCTGTTGCGCCGCGCGCTGGTCTTCGTGATCCCGGCCAGCGCGCTGTGGGCGTTGCTGCCGTTGGTGGCCAACCGGCGGCTGGGCCTGGGCTCCGGCGGGTACGGGCTGCTGCTGGCCGCCCTCGGGGTGGGTGCCATCGTCGGCGGTGTGTTGTTGGCCGTGATCCGCACCCGACTGTCGGCCAACCAACTCCTGCTGATCGCCGGGGCGCTGTTCACCGTGGCGCTGACCGTGGTCGGTACGGTGCGGGTGGTGCCACTGGTGCTGCTCGCCCTGCTGCCCGCCGGGATGGCCTGGGTGACGGTGCTGGCCAACGTCAACGCCGAGATGCAGCTCTTCCTGCCCAGTTGGGTGCGGGCCCGAGGGCTGGCGGTCTACCAGGTGTTCTTCGCTGGTGGGCAGGCGGTCGGCGCGCTCGTCTGGGGGTTGGTGGCCGACGTCGGCGGTCTGGTCCTCGCCTATCTCGCGGCGGCGGCGCTGATGCTGGTCGGCACCGTCACGAGTCGGATCTGGCCGTTGCCGAACCTGCGGTCGGTGAACCGCGAACCGGCGGCCTACTGGCCGCAACTGCACCTGGTGCACGAGCCGGACCCGGGGGTGGGGCCGGTGCTGGTGACCGTGCAGTACACCGTCCGGCCGCAGCAGACGCAACCGTTCCTGGCGGCGATGGACCTGGTCCGCGCCGCGCGGCAGCGGACCGGCGCGATGCGCTGGGGGCTGTTCCGCCCGGCGGAGACGACGGACCGGTTCGTCGAGGTGTACCTGGTGCCGTCGTGGGGCGAGCACCTGCGCCAGCACGGCGGCCGGTTGACGGGCGAGGACCGTGCGGCCGAGGAACGGGCCCGGGAGTTGACCGACGGCGAGTTGGAGGTGCGGCACCTGGTGCCCGCCGCCGCCGGCCCGGCCCTGTCCGACGACCGCGAGGCCGTGTGACCGCGCCCCGCCCTCGCCCGGCGTACGGCGTACGCCCCGTTGTTAGGAATGGCCGCACCACCGCTCTCCGACCCGACCGTCGGGCCTGGCGGAACCCACCCGGCACCGGTCGTCCAGGTGGTACGACTTGGGCGGCGGTGGCAGCTACGGGCCGGGGAAGGGTGGCGATGGCGAACGGGCTTCCGGGGCGGCTGCCGCGACGCCGGGAGAATCCGCGGCGGGCGTCGTTCCTGGAACCCTTGTTCGACCTGGCGTTCATCGTCGCGCCGACCCGGCTGTCCCGGGCCGGGTTGCTCCCGCTGATCGTCGTGCGCGACGCGGTGCCCGGGCTGTGGCGACCAGCTCGGCGGACCGATGGATGACGGTTCACCGCCGCACCGCGAGCGGGCGGGACGGCACGACATCGTCGAGTTACGGGTGCACGGCGTGTCGGGGGCGCGACCGGAGAAGATCCTCGGCCGGGCGCACGTCACGCAGGTCGCCGGTGACCGCAGCGGCGGCTTCCACCGCCCGGTCGGGTCCGACTCCACCGGGCCGGACGGGTTGACGCTGGAGGCGTACCGGTGGGGGGACCTGCCCTCGGGCACCGTGGCCCGGACGCGATCGCTGGTCTTCCTGCTGCCGTTCATGCTCAGCAACGTGGCGGTCTGGATGCGGCCGACCGGCCGTCGCAGCGGCGCCGGGGTCACCGTGCTGTGCCGGCTCCTCGCCCTCAACCTCACCGTGTTGTACGTGGCGTCCAGCGCCGGGGTGGCACTCGACCTGCTCGCCTGGCGGTGCCTCGGCGCGGCCCCGTGCCGCGCGCCCTTCGACACGGTGGCCGGGCTCGACGGACGGCAGGTCGGCACCCGGCTGGCGCTGCTCGCCCTGCTGCCGATCGCCGCCGTCGCCTTCCTCCGGTTGCTGGGCACCCGGCGGCCGCGCCCGGCGGGCAACCCGCTGTGGGCCGTCGAGCCACTGGTGGGACGGCTGCGGGCGATCCACGTCGCCGCCGCGTTCGCCGTGCTCGACCTGACGCTGCTCTCGGCCCGTGCCGCTGGCGGTCAGACGGCCTCGACGACCGTGTTGCTGGCGCTCAACGCGGCGGTGCTGCTGGTCTGCTCCGGTCTGCTCGCGATCCCCGGGCTGCTGGACCGGGCGGCGGCCAAGCGGATGGTCACCCGGGCCGCCAGCACGGTGGGCGTGGTGGCCGTTGGCCTGAGCGCGGCCACCCTCCTGGCCGTCGCCCGGGACCAGCGCGCCTGGCCGACGTCGGACGGGCTGCCCGGCTACGCGGCCATCGCCAACTGGGCGCTGTTGGGCCAGATGACGCTGCTGGTGGCGCTGAGCGGACTGGTGCTGTGGCACCACGGCCGCGCAGAGCGCAACAACGCGCTGCCGCGGGGTCTGGGCGCGGCGGTGGTCGCGGCCATCGGGGTCGGCCTGGCCGGCGCGTTCGCCGCCGACCTCGTCTACCAGAGTGGGGACCTGCTTGGCGGCTACCGCGGCGACGGCGGGCCGCCGGTGCCGTACCAGTGGGCCATCCTGTCGTTCTTTCTGCACGCGACGGCCGGCGTGGCGCTGTGCGGGGCGTTGACTCTCCTGTCTCGGCGCCGCCGCTGGCGGGCGGCGGCGGCGATCACCGACCGCGACTTCCCGACGGTGACGCCCGCGGCCGCTGGGCGGCTGCGGCAGGCGACGGAAGCGGTCGCCCGTGCGCGGTTCGCCGAGTGGCTGGGGCTGCTCGCCGTCACGTACGCGGCGCTCGCGGTGATCGGCCTCGCCAGCAATCTGCTGAGGCTGTTCGACCTGGCCCCGGCCCAGTTGGTGCGGCGACTCTTCGGGCTCCCGGCCGGGGCCGTCGACATGGGGCTGGCCATGGGCAGCACCCTCGTCGCCGTGGTGGTCCTGGCACTGCTCCTGGGTGGGGTGTTCGCCTACCGAACCGCGTGGTTCCGCCGGCACGTCGGCATCCTGTGGGACCTCGGCACGTTCTGGCCCCGGGCCGCGCACCCGTTCGCACCCCCGAGCTACGCCGACCGCGCGGTGCCGGAGCTGGCCGACCGGATCACCCAACTGGCCGAGCGGCACCGCGGGGTGTTGCTCTGTGGGCACAGCCACGGCTCCGTGCTGCTGGCCCTCGCGGTGCTGCGGTTGCCCCCGCGGGTACGCCAGCGCGTCGCGCTGCTCACCTACGGGTCGCCGCTGGATCGCCTGTACGCCCGCCTCTTTCCGGCCTACCTGAACGAGAAGGTGCTGCGCATGGTGGGGGAGCGGGTGGGGTGGCGGTGGCTCAACCTGTGGCGGGACACGGATCCGGTCGGCGGCTGGATCTTCGCCCCGAACCGGCCCGGCGATCCGCCCCCGGATCCGGCCGATCCGGCCGCCCGGGTCGACCGGCGGTTACGGGATCCATGGGACCTGCTCGCGCCGCCGGCGGAGCACCACCCGCCGGCGGTGCAGGGGCACCATCCCGGCGAGTCCGACCCCCGGTTCCGGGCGGCGGTGCGCGAACTCGCCGGACGACTCCTCGACACCGACGGCGGCTGAGCGCTCGGTCACCACCGCCCGGATCCTGGGCAGGATCCTCGATCAGCGGGTGAGCAGGGCGCGCAACTCCCGGACCACCTCGGCCGGCGCCTCCTCGGCCATGAAGTGCCCGCAGGTGACCGTCCGGTGCGTCAGGTCCGACGCCCACGACCGCCACAGCCCCGCCGCGTCGTAGCCGAGCGCCGCGCCCCAGTCCTGCTGGAGCACGGTCACCGGCATCCGCAGCTGGTTGCCGGCCGCCCGGTCAGCGCTGTCCTGGGTGACGTCGATACCGGCCGACGCCCGGTAGTCGGCGACGATGGACGGGACCGCGTTCCGGGACGCGCGTAGGTACGCGGCCCGCACGTCCGCCGGAAGGGCTTCCGGGTCGCGGGTCCAGACGTCCAGGAAGTGACCGAAGAAGGCGTCCGGGCTGGCGCCGATCAGCTCCTCGGGCAGGCCGGGCGGCTGCGCCATCAGGTACAGGTGGAACGCGACCGCCGCGGTGGCGCCGCGCAGTACGTCCCACATGTCCAGAGTCGGCAGTACGTCGAGCAGGGCGAGCTGGCTGATCGCCTCCGGATGGTCGAGACCGGCGCGGAACGCGACCAGGGCGCCCCGGTCGTGCCCGGCCAACGCGAACCGTTCGTGGCCGAGCGCGTCGGCCAGGGCCACGACGTCGGCGGCCATGGTGCGCTTGGCGTATCCGTTGCCGTCGGTGTCGACCGGCTTGTCGCTGTCGCCGTAGCCGCGCAGGTCGGGGCAGATGACCGTGTGGTCGGCGGCCAGGTCGGCCGCGACGTGCCGCCACATGAGGTGGGTCTGCGGAAAGCCGTGCAGCAGCACGAGAGCTGGCCCGGAACCCCCCACTGCGGCGTTGAGCGTCACACCGTCGGCGACAGTGACGCGTCGGTAGTCGAAACCGTTGATCCTGGGGTCCACGGGGAACCTTCCTGGTGAGCAGAGCCGGCTGGGGGCAGTGGCCCGTCGCCGCCGTACGTCGTCGAGCCTGCCCGGCGGCGATCAGCAGATGGTCAGTGCCGAATCAGTGCGGGCAGGTCGCCGTCGCCTGCGCCGACCCGCCTAGATTGGTGCCATGACCAGGCAGCCAACGGCACCTGTCGCGGTGACGTTCGGCGTGCTCGGGCCGGTGACCGCCGCCACCGAGCGCGGCCCGGTCCCGCTCAGGGGGCACCGGCAGCGCCTGGTGCTGGCCCGGCTGTTGATCGCGCACGGCCGGGTGGTGCCGGTGGATCGCCTCGTCGACGACCTGTGGGAGGTCGCGCCGGACGGGGCGGTGGGCGCGATCCGGACCTTCGTCGCCGACCTGCGCCGGGCACTGGAACCCGATCGACCGCCCCGGCAGCCGCCCCGGATCCTGGTCACCGAACCACCCGGGTACGTGCTGCGGGCCGCACCGGAGGCGGTGGACGCCGGCCGGTTCGAGGCGGCCGTCGGCGAGACCGGTCTCCTGCTGGCGGCGGGACGTCCCGCGCCGGCCCTGGCTGCGCTCGACGCGGCACTGGGGCTCTGGCGCGGCCCCGCGTACGCCGACTGCGCGAACGAGGCATGGGCGGTCGCGGAGATCAACCGACTGGACGAGCTGCGGATGCTCGCCGTCGAGCGGCGGGCGGAGGCGCTGTTGGCGTTGGGTCGGCCGGACGAGGCCGCCGCCGACCTGCCGGCCCACCTCGCCCGCCATCCGCTGCGTGAGGACGCCTGGCGGCTGCTCGCGGTGGCCCGGTACCGCTCCGGCCGGCAGGGCGACGCGCTGGCCGCGCTGCGTGCGGCCCGCGACGTCCTGGTGACCGAGTTGGGCGTGGATCCGGGTCCCGAACTGCGGCGGCTCGAAGCCGACATCCTGGCCCAGGCACCGCACCTCACCCCCGCTGTGGCCGTTGCGGCCGAACCCGTTCGAGGTGGCGGGCCGGGATCGGTGGCGCAGCGTTCGTTCGTCGGCCGCGATGCCGAACTGGACCGGCTGCGGCGGGCCGCCGAGGCCGCCACCCAACGCCAGCAGCCCACCCTGGCGCTGCTCAGCGGTGATCCGGGCGCCGGCAAGACCGCGCTGGCGGAAACCCTGACCCGGCGGCTCGCCGCCGAGGGTTGGATCACGGCGTGGGGACGCAGCCCGGAGTACGAGGGCGCCCCGGCGGCCTGGCCGTGGACCCAGGTCACCGACGCGCTCGCCGGTTCGACCGGAGCCGTCGAGCCCGCCGGAGCCGTCGAGCCCGCCGGGTCGGTCGATGGCCCGGGTGATCCGGCCGGGGCGCGGTTCCGGCGGCAGCGCGCGGTGGCGTCGCTGGTCTCGGCGGTCGCCGACCGGGGACCGGTGCTCCTGGTCCTCGACGACCTGCACCGCGCCGACGGCGACACCCTGGACCTGTTGACCGCCCTGCTCACCGGCCCACAGCCGGCCACCGGGCCGGTGCTGATCCTCGGCACCTACCGGGCCACCGAGATCAGCCCGGAGCTGACCGCCACCCTGGCCCGCGCCGCCCGGTTGGAGCCGATCCGGGAGTATCTCGCCGGCCTGCCCGCGCCGGCGACCGGCGAGTTGGCCCGCGCCGTCGTCGGGGCGGAACTGGACCCGGGCACCGTCGGGTTGATCCACCACCGCAGCGGCGGCAACCCGTTCTTCGTCCGCGAACTGGCCCAGTTGTACGCGGGCGAGGGCGAGGCGGCCCTGGTCGCGGTGCCACCCGGGGTACGCGACGTGATCCGGCACCGGTTGGCACAGCTGCCCGCGCCGACCCGTACCGTGCTGCGGCAGGCAGCCGTGCTCGGACGCGACCTCGACCCGGAGGTGCTCAGCGCGCTGGCCGGTGATCCTGCGGCGGTGCTGGACGCGGTGGACCGCGCCCTGCAGGCCGGGTTCCTCAGCGAGCGGGAAGACGACGGGCGGCTGCGCTTCACCCACATCCTGGTCCGCGACACGCTCTACGCCGACCTGTCCGCGCCGCGCCGCGCCGCCTGGCACGCGGCCGTCGCGGAGGTGCTGCGACAGCGGCAACCCATCGAACCCGCTGCCCTCGCGCACCACCTGCTCCGCGCCGGTGGCCCGGTCGCTGCCGGTCGTGCTGGGGCGTACGCCCGCACGGCCGCAGAGCAGGCCGAACGCGATGGCAATCCGCACGAGGCGGCCCGCCTGTGGGGGCAGGCGCTCGAGGCGTACGACCGCGCCGGTGGGGTGGCGCAGCGCGAGCGGTTGACCGCGCTGCTCGGGCTGGGACGCGCGCTGGCCGTCACGGGCCGGCTGGCCGAGGCGCGGCGACGGCGGGCCGAGGCGATCGCCGCAGCCGAAACCGTCGGCGACCCACTGCTGATCGAGGAGGTGTTGGCGGGCTTCGACGTGCCCGCCATCTGGACGCGCAACGACGACGACCTGCTCTCCGGGCACATCGTCCGAGCCGTCGAACAGGCGCTGACCGCTCTCGGCCCAGCCGGCTCGACCGGCTCGACCGGCTCGACCGGCTTGACCGGTCTGACCGACTCGGCCGACTCGGCCGGCTCGGCCCGCTCGGCTGGCTCGGCCGGTCTGACCGGCTCGGCGCAGCGCAGCCGGCTGTTGAGCACCCTTGCGCTGGAGCTGCGCGGCACCACCACCGATCGTGGTCGCCGTGCGGCGGACGAGGCCGAGACGATCGCCCGGACCCTCGGCGACCCCGGGCTGCTGGCCTTCGCGCTCAACGCCCGCTTCATGCACACCTTCCAGCGGGTTGGTCTGGCCGGTGCGCGGGCCCGGATCGGCGCCGAACTGGTCGACCTGGCCGCCCGACAGCAACTGGTGACGTTCGAGGTGCTCGGGCACCTCGTCCTGGTCCAGGCCAACTGCGCCCTGGCCGACCGGTCCGGCGCCGACGCGCACGCCCACGCCGCCGACCGCCTCGCCGAGCGGTACGAGCTGCCGTTGGTCGGTGTCTTCACCCGGTGGTACGCCGCGCTGCGGCTGGCGCTGGGTGGCGACCGGGACGCCGCGGCAACTGCGTACCGGGCCGCCGCCGAACGACTGCCCTCCGACGCCATGCCGGGCCTGGCCCAGGGGTTGCTGCCGCTCGCCCTGCTCGGCCTGCGCCTGGCCGACGCCGTGAGCGACGACCCGCTGGCAGGTGACGCCCGGCTGGTCCCCGGGCGGCGACCGATTCCCGGGCCGGACGACGAGGACTGGGCGCGGCTGGACTGGGGCCCGCACGAGCCCTGGGTCCGGCCCCTGCTGCTCGCTGCCGCCGACGATCCCAGCGCCGCCCGAACGGCGCTGCGGACCCTGCCGGACGGACCGCACGACCTGCTGCGGGAGGTGCGGCTGTGCCTCACCGGCCGGGCGGCGCTGGCCATCGGCGACCGGCCCACCATGGAACGCGTCGCCGCCGCGCTCCGCCCGGCCGCCGCCGAACTGGCTGCCGGCAGCGGGGTGGTCACCGTCGGCCCGGTGGCCGGGCACCTCGCCGATCTGGCTGCTGCCCTGGGCCGCGACGAGGAAGCCGCCGGGCACCGCCGTGCCGCGCGGCTGCTCGCCGCGCGCGTCCGCGCCGACGACCCAACCTGAGGGCCGGTCCAGGGGTCACGTCATGCGAGATCTTGGACAGTTACCGTCTTGCGCGAACGGTAACTGTCCAAGATCTACGAACAACACATCGCGATGTCGACCAGACCCGGGAACCCCGCCGGCCCGCATCCCGGGTTGTGGGGTACCGGCCAGCGGTCGGTGCTGGTGCGGGGTCAGCTGTTCCAGCGGTGCCCGTACCCGTGCCGGACGACACGCCCCCGCGCTCGGGCTACCCGGTGACTTGCCGGTTTCCGCCGGAACCGACCGGCGGGTGCGGTCAGATGGAACCACCGGCGCGTCCGCCGTCGGCCATGGTCCGAGGGGGTACGCGTGGACGTGCTCGTCCTGATCGTGGTGCTGGGCGCCACCGTCCTGGTCGGTACCACTCTCGGCGGTCGGTACCGGGTCGCGCCGCCGGTTCTGCTCATCGCGTTCGGGGTGTTGCTCGGGTTCGCGCCACCGTTGTCCGAGGTGACCCTGGAACCGGACCTGGTGCTGCTGATCTTCCTGCCCGCGATCCTGTACCGGGAGAGCCTCACCATCAGTCTGCGCGAGATCCGGGCCAACCTGCCGGTGATCGGGCTGCTCGCCGTGGTGCTGGTGGTGCTCACCATGGTCACGGTGTCGTTCACCGCGCAGGCGTTCGGGGTGAACCCCGCCGCCGCCTGGGTGCTCGGCGCGGTCCTCGCGCCGACCGACGCCGCGGCGGTCACCGGCCTCGCCAAACGGCTGCCCCGGAAGCTGCTCACCACCCTGCACGCGGAAAGCCTGATCAACGACGGCACCGCCCTGGTGATCTTCGCGGTGGCGGTCGGTCTGCTCGCCGGGGGTGCGACGCCGGGTGCGCTGGGGGTCAGCGAGGAGTTCGTCGGGGCCAGCGTCGGCGGCGTGCTCGCCGGTCTGCTGGTGGGGGCCGCCGTGGTGCTGATCCGTAAACGGCTCGACGATCCGCTGCGCGAGGGCGCGCTGAGTGTGCTGACACCGTTCGGGGCCTTCCTGCTCGCCGACTCGGTGCACGCCAGCGGTGTGCTGGCGGTGGTGGTCGCCGGACTCATGCTGGCCTACGCCGGCCCACGGGTGATCCGGGCCCGGTCCCGGGTGCTGGCGTACGCGTTCTGGGACCTGACCACGTTCCTGATCAACGGCGGGCTGTTCGTCCTGCTCGGCACGCAGATACCCCGGGCGGTACGGGGCATCAGCAGCACCTCGCCCGGACGGGCGCTGGTGATCGTGCTCGCGGTGACCGTGGTCGTCCTGGCCACGCGGCTGCTCTTCATCTATCTGACCACGCTGTCGGCGAGGTTGCGGCGCCGCCGGATGGTGATCGAGGGCCAGGGGCCGTCCGGCTGGCGGGTGGGGACCGTCGCCGGCTGGTCCGGTTTCCGGGGTGCGGTGTCGCTGGCAGCCGCACTGGCCGTCCCGACGATGACGGTCGCCGGTCGACCGGTGGTCGAACGCGACCTGATCATCTTCGTCACCGCCCTGGTGATCGTGCTGATCATGCTGCTGCAGGGCACCACCCTGCCGCAGGTGGTGCGCTGGGCGGGGTTGGTCGGCGACCCCGAACGTGTCGACGAGGCCCGCAATGCCCGGCGGCGGGCCACCGAGGTGGGCCTGGCCGCCCTGCCCCAGGTCGCCGCCGAGGTCGGTGCCCGGGAGGAGTCGGTGCGCCGGCTGCAGGCGGAGTACCAACGCCACCTGGAGGACGTCAACGAGAGCGGCGGAAACACCGCCGAGGAACGTCGCCTGGAACGCCGACTGCGCCTCGGGGCCCTCGCGCACAAGCGGCGGGAGATCACCCGCCTGCGCGACAGCCGGGAGATCGACGACCTCGTGCTGCAGGAACTCCAGGCGGCACTGGACAACGAGGAGATCCGGCTGTTGGGACGTGAACCCAACGACTGATCGCGGTCGACGGGCTCAGAGCACCTGGGCGAGGAACCGGCGTAGCCGGGGATGCTCGGCCCGTTCGAAGATCGCCTCCGGCGGCCCGGCCTCCAGCACGACGCCCCGGTCCATGAAGGCGACGGTGTCGGCTACCTGCCGGGCGAAGCCCATCTCGTGGGTCACCACCACCATGGTCATGCCCGCGGCGGACAGGTCGGCCATCACCCCGAGTACGCCCTTGACCAGCTCCGGATCGAGCGCCGAGGTGGCCTCGTCGAAGAGCATCACCTCGGGCCGTAGCGCCAGCGCCCGGGCGATCGCCACCCGCTGCTGCTGACCGCCGGAGAGCTGCGCCGGCCGTGCGTCGGCCTTGGCTGCCAACCCCACCAGCTCCAGTTGGGCCCGGGCGACCGCCTCCGCCTCGTCCTCGCCGAGCTTGCGGAGCCGGCGCAGCGCGAGGGTGACGTTGCGCAGCACGCTCATGTGCGGGAAGAGGTTGAACTGTTGGAAGACCATGCCCACCCGTTGCCGCAACGCGTCCGGGTCGTCACCCAGCACGCTGCGCCCGTCCAGCAGCACGTCGCCGCGGTCCGGCTCGATCAGCCGATTGATGGTGCGCAGCAGGGTGGACTTGCCCGACCCGGACGGGCCGATCACACAGGCCGTCGCCCCGCGCGGCACGGTGAGGTCGACACCGCGCAGCACCCGGTTCGGCCCGAAGGCGAGGTGCACGTCGCGTACGTCGAGGCTGACCGAGGTGGTCGTCGCCGTGGTCATCGCCGGTCTCCTTCGGTCGCGACGGGCAGCACCGACGCGAGGTCGTCGTCCTGGTCGTCGTCGGACGGTGTGGTGGCCGGCCGGCCGTTGCGCAGCCGCCGGTCGATCCAGTTGACGACGTGTGTCAGCGGGACGGTCAGCACCAGGTAGCACAGCCCCGCCAGCAGCAGCGCGGACTCGTTGCCGGTGGTGGCCGCGTAGTCCTGCCCGATCCGGAACAGCTCCCGCTGACTGGCCACCAGGCCGAGGAAGTAGACCAGGCTGGAGTCCTTGATCAGGGCGATGAGCTGGTTCACCCAGGCGGGCAGCACCCGCCGGATGCCCTGCGGGATGATCACCAGCCGCATCGCGTCGGCCCAGGAGAAACCGAGAGCGCGGGCACCCTCCAACTGGGCGGCCTCCACCGACTGGATGCCGGAGCGGAAGATCTCCCCGATGTACGCGGCCGCGATGAGCGACAACGCCAGGATCCCCAACGGGTAGGGGTCCGGCCCCCAGACCTGCATGCCCAGCGGGGCCAGCCCGACGCCGATCAGCAGGATCGTCGCCGCGGCCGGAAGCCCTCGGAACACGTCCGTGTAGACCCGCGCCGGCCAGCGCAGCCACCGGCTGCGGGAGATGCCGGCGACGGCCAACAGCAGGCCCAGCACCGAGCCGAGCAGGGCGGCGGAGACCGCCAGGATCAGCGTGTTGGGCAGCCCGACGGTCAACATCTCGGGCAGCGCCTCGCGCATCGCGTCGATGTCGAAGAAGGTCTCCCACAGGGTGCTCAACGGATCCATCGGTCGCCTCTCCGGTCGCCCTGCTCGCTCGTCACCGGATCAGGAAGCAGCCGACGCGGACGCCGACGGCGTGGCTGCCGTGGACGCCGACGGCGTGGCTGCCGTGGACGCCGACGGCGTGGCTGCCGCGGACGGGGCCGACACCGTGCCGCTGCCCGGCTTGAAGTCCGCCGGGATCGGCCGGCCGGGGTAGTACTGCGCCTGCAACCGGCTCCAGGTGCCGTCCGCGATGACCTCGTCGAGGCC
The DNA here is from genome assembly GCF_003205615.1 of Micromonospora arborensis. Lineage (GTDB taxonomy): Bacteria > Actinomycetota > Actinomycetes > Mycobacteriales > Micromonosporaceae > Micromonospora > Micromonospora arborensis. The sequence goes on from NZ_PYBV01000003.1 coordinate 82,929, forward strand.
CTTGTTCAGTGCATCGCGCAGCTTGTCGCCGCCCTTGGCGACGGCGTACGCGGTCGGTGCCGGGCTGAGCTGCTTGGCCGCAACGGTGATCTTGCCGTTGCTGTCGGCGGCCGACTTCTCGCCGATCTCGGCCGGGGCGATCCACGCGTCGGCGGTGCCGGCCTTGAGCTGGTTGATCGCGCCGTTGTAGTCCGGCACCCGCACCGGGTCGAGCTTCTCGCCGGTGGCGTAGTCGTCCTGGACGGTGCCCTGCACCACCACGACCCGCTTGCCGGCGAGCTGGTCGAAGCCGGTGATCGGCGAGCCGGCCGGGACGTCCAGGCCGAAGTAGCCGAAGTCGTAGCCGTTGCCGAAGTCGACGGTCTTCTTACGCGCCTCGGTGATGGTGATCGAGGAGCTGCCGACGTCGAACTTGTGGTTGTTGACCTGGGAGAGCAGGGCGGAGAAGTCGGTGCCGACGAACTCGACCTTGAGGCCGAGCTTGCCGGCCACGGCGGTCAGCAGGTCGTTGTCGAAACCGGTGAACCGGCCGTCCTTGAGGTAGACGTTCGGCGGGGCGTCGGTCAGCGTGCCGGCCCGCAGCACGCCCGGCTGCGCCAGGCCGTACGGGTTGGCGGTGGCGTCGGCCGAGCTGTCGTTGCCGCAGCCGCTGAGCGTGGTGGCGGCCAGGATCGTGGCCGCGCCCAGGGCGGCGGCGCGGGTCAGGGCAGGAAGAAGTCGCACGGGTGTCTCCGAAGGGTGGTGTCTCGGTGGGCACGGGCGTGCGCCACCGACGGGACGCCCGATGGGCGTACCGGTGGGAAGGAGTTCGGGAAGGGGTGTGCTAGAGCGCGATGCCGCGACGACAGGCGGCGCTGCACATTCGCATCATGTCCACGTGCCGTCGCCGGGTCAGTGCCGGCGAGGGCCAACCGGAGCAGACGTCCGCGACGCCGGTCGGTGGGGCGGTGCTGAGGATGCGCATGGGTCTCCCGGGTCTGTGCTGACCTGGGTGCCAGGCCACGCTTGCACCGGCGTCGTGCCGGTGCCTGGTCTTCACCCGGGGCACCCCACCGCGGAGGAGGGTTGCCGGCCAGCGAGCCGGGGCTTCGCGCTGGCACTCATGACCTGCGGCGAGGCTAGCAGCACGCCCGGGTGGGTCGTCCAGTCGTTATGACCACGCTCACCGTGCGCGACGAGCTGCCCCGCCCGCAGGTCAGCCGGCGTGCACGTGCGGTCGACGGTGCGGGTCGGGCTCCTGACGGCGCAGGATCTCCCGGGTCACCGAGGCGATGGCACCCTGTCCGAACGCCAGGTAGCGCAGGAAGTTGCGAGCCGGTCCGCCCTCGGACCACTCGAAGTAGATGTGGGGGCGCCGACGGCTGCGGTCGCGGATCTCCAGCAGCAGGGCGGCGAGCGCGGTGGGCACCGAGGAACTGGCCAGGCTGAGCACCGGGAAGCGGCCGTCGGCCACGCTGCCGCGTACCAGCAGCCCGGTCTCGAAGTCGGACGGGTCGGTGACCTGGACCTCGACGAAGATGACGTCGCTGTCATCGGGGAAGTCGTTGTCCGCCATGGTCTGTGCCAGCTTGGCGCGGTACTCCGCCTCGTCGCGCCGGTCGGGATCGTGGGCGATGAGCCGGATTCGCCGTCCGGCACGTTCGTCGATCATCCGGGTCGCGACCGCGTCCAGCTCGACGCGGTCCACGCGCAGCTCATAGGCCCGCATCAGCCGGGACAGCACCGACACCACGATGAATCCGCCGATGAAGCAGGCCGCGATCTTGACACCGTCGGGGCGTTCCACCACGTTCGCCAGGGTGGTGTAGACGAAGATCACCGCGATGACGCCGAACGCGATGGTGCGGCCGCGCTGACGCCGCCGCACCGCCGCGAGCGTCACCGCCGTCGCCGCCGACGTGATCAGCACCAGGACACCCGTGGCGTACGCGCCGCCCTGCGCGTCCACGCTGGCCTCGAAGACGACCGTGATCAGGAACGCCACCGCGATGAAGACCAGCACCAGCGGCCGGATGGCCCGCGCCCAGGTCGGTGCCATGCCGTAGCGGGGCAGGTAGCGAGGTACGAGGTTGAGCAGACCGGCCATCGCCGACGCCCCCGCGAACCACAGGATCCCGATGGTGGACAGGTCGTAGATGGTGCCGAACACCTCCCCGAGGTGCTCGTGCGCCAGGTAGGCCAGCGCCCGGCCGTTCGCCGGTCCGCCCGGCCGGAAATCCTCCGCCGGGATCAGCACGGTGGTCGTCACGCTGCTGGCGATCAGGAAGGCGCTCATGATCAACGCGGCGGTGGTGAGCAGTCGGTGCGCGCCGCGGATCCGGCCCAGCGGTCGAGCCTCGGAGTCCTGCGGGTCTCCTCGGACGCTCGGCATGACCGCCACCCCGGTCTCGAAGCCGGACAGGCCCAATGCCAGTTTCGGAAAGACCAGCAGCGACAGCCCGACCACCAGCCAGGGATCGCCGTGGCCGGTGGTCAGCGTGGTGGTCCAGTCCCCGACCGCGCTCGGGTGCGTCACGACCCGCCACAGCGAGTCGGCCATCACCACCGCGTTCAGCGCCAGGTAGACCGCGACCAGGACGACCGCGATTCCGATGGCCTCGCCGAATCCCTTGAGGAACACCGCGCCCAGCAGCGTCAGCAGCAGCAGGGTGAGCAGCACCTCGTGCCCCTTGAGCCCGCTCGGCAAAAAGGGGTTCTCATCGATGTGCGCGGTCGCGTCGGCGGCCGACAGGGTGATGGTGATGATGAAGTCGGTGGCCGCGAAACCGAGCAGCACCAGCACCAGCAACTTGCCCGGCCAGTAGCTCAGCAGGCGTACCAACATCGCGATCGAGCCCTCACCGTGCGGGCTCTCTACCGCCACCCGTCGATAGACCGGCAGCGCACCCAGCAGGGTCACCAGCACCAGCACCAGGGTCGCCACCGGCGACAGCGCCCCGGCGGCCAGCGCCGCGATGCCCGGCTGGTAGCCCAGTGTGGAGAAGTAGTCGACGCCGGTCAGGCACATCACCTTCCACCACGGGTGGTGCCGGTGCTCCGGCGGACGCCCGTGCGGCCCCGGGTGCTGCACGACCTGCTCCGAGCCGGCGTCGAGCAACCACCCCCGCAGCCGGCCGCCGCGCCTGTCGACCTTCATCGGCGCGTCCCCCGTCATCCCGCCCGCGGTCACCGTGAGTATCCGCCCGTCCAGCCGCGCCCGTCCGCCGGTGCGCGGAACTCGCCCGCCGCCCGCTCGGGTTTCGGGCCAGAGACAGGGGGGAAACAGCGCCCCCGGCCTGGCGGGATCACGCCGGACCGGACGTCACCGGGGAGGGGGCAGAGCATGGTCGGTGGCCGTCGCTCCCGCCCGGGTGGTGGTTTCGGTCGCCAACTCGACGAGTACGAGACGAGGGATGGCAGCCCGCCCCCCGCGGAGTCGCCCGATCCACCCGCCGGTGGCCTGGTGGACAGCGCCGTCTACGTCCGCGGGCACCGGTTCGCCTCGCCGTCCGGCCTCGCCGAGACGTACCGCTGCCTGCAGGAGCAGGACTCCGCGATGGCCTGGATCGGGTTGTACCGGCCCGACATCGGCCAGATCACCTCGCTGGCCCGGGAGTTCCGGCTCCACGACCTGGCGGTCGAGGACGCGATCAACGCCCACCAGCGACCCAAGCTGGAACGGTACGGGCACACCCTGTTCGTGGTGTTGCGTGCCGCCAGTTACGACGACCTGCGGGAGGAGGTCGAGTTCTCCGAACTGCACCTGTTCATCGGCCCGGGGTTCGTGGTCACCGTCCGACACGGTGAGGCACCGGATCTGGCCTCGGTGCGGCGGCGGATGGAGACCGAGGCGGCGATGCTCGCCCGGGGGCCGCAGGCGGTCCTGTACGCGATCCTCGACCAGGTCGTCGACGGGTACGCGCCGGTGGTGGCCGGGCTGGAGAACGACATCGACGAGATCGAGACGCAGGTGTTCGGCGGCGACCCGAACGCCAGTCGGCGCATCTACGGCCTCAGCCGGGAGGTCATCCAGTTCCAACGGGCTGCCCGCCCACTGCTGAGCGTGCTCGACGCGCTGGCCGACGGCGCCGGCAGCGCCAGCACGGACGAGGAACTGCGCCGCTACCTGCGCGACGTGACCGACCACCTGACGCAGGTGGTGGAGCGGGTGGACGGTTTCCGGCACCTGCTGCAGAACATCCTCACCGTCAACGCCACCCTCGTCTCGCAGCAGCAGAACGAGGAGATGCGCAGCCTCACCGCGGCAAGCTACGCGCAGAACGAGGAGCTGAAGAAGGTCTCGTCCTGGGCGGCGATCCTGTTCGCTCCCACGCTCATCGGCACCGTGTACGGGATGAACTTCGTCCACATGCCGGAGTTGAACTGGCGCTTCGGCTACCTGTTCGCGCTGCTGCTGATGCTGCTGGTCTGCGGCACCCTCTACGTGATCTTCAAGCGGCGCGGCTGGCTGTGAACCGCGCCGCGGGGGATCACTCGATGCCGCGCAGGATGTGGCGTTCGTCCTCGACGTCGTCGTCGCCGGCACTGATCCGACCGAGTAGTACGGCGGCGGCCCAGATCGTCAGCGGCGTGGCCGCCCCGGTCATGCCTCCGCCGGTCCGGTCGTCCCGGGTCTGGCTCCGCTCCGCGCGCGGTGGCCTGCGCTGAGCCTGCATAGGCACTGCCCCTCTCGTCGAAGCCGCCTCAGCGGCGCGGGGTGTGCCCGCGCCACCGGCGTGGGAGCACCCGCGCTCGGGCAGGTCACCACCGGTGCGGCATCCATGTCGAACCATCCCATGCCGAGCCGCATCAGCACCGCTTCTTTTCGGTTTCCCGACTGTCGCCCGCCAAACCGGACATTTCGCCAAGTCGGTGAGCTGGACCGGGTGCTGCGGTTGGGGAGCGCAACAGGTGGGCGCTCCTGCTCAGGGCAGCGGGTGGGCGATGTCGCGGGCGTGGTCGGTGAGTGCCGCGCCGACCACGGTCGCGGCCAGCGGCAACACCTCAAGGCAACGCCGCACCGCGGCGGCCATCAGCGCGTTCGGCACCCGCATGGAGAGCGTGCAGTGCGGCACCCAGCGACCCGGCTGGTAGTGCTCGGCCAGTCCGATGCCGGCGGCGGTGAGCCGGTCGTACACCATGCGTTGGTGGGTCAGCAGCTCCGGTGTGGGCGCCGGGCCGAGCCAGAGCACCCGACCGACGAACTGCCCGGCGTGCTGGAAGTCGAGTCGCAGCGGGGCGGCCACCACCGTTGCGCGCAGCGCCTCGGCGACCTGCTCGGGGTCGAACCGGGGCGCCACCGCGAGCGAGATGTGCGGCCGGTGGCGCTGCTCCCACAGCGACCGCATGCTCTGCACACCCTCGGCCTCCAGCGCTTCCCAGAGCACCCGGATCCGCCGGGTGGCGTCCGGGTCCAGATACAGCTCCAACGCCGCGACCACGCGATCACCGTAGCGGTCGAGGTTTGATCGGTCCCTGCCGGCGGTACTGGATCGGAAGGCTGACCAGGAAGGCGTGTCCGTGGACGTGAGTGACCTGCTGACCGAGACGTACGACCGGCTGCCCGACCTCGTTCGCGCGGCGGTGGACGGGCTGAGTCCCGAGCAGTTGCGCTGGGCCCCCGGCCCCGGCGCCAACTCGACCGGGTGGCTGGTCTGGCACCTGACCCGGGTGCAGGACCACCACGTGGCCGACCTGCTCGACGTCGAGCAGGTCTGGGTGAGCGGCGACTGGGCGGGCCGGTTCGGGCTCGCCGCCGACCCGGACGACACCGGCTACGGTCACTCGGCTGCCCAGGTCGCGGCGGTGCGGCCGGAGAGCGCGCAGGCGCTGATCGACTACTACGAGGCGGTCTCGTCGCGTACCGGATCGTTCCTGGCCGGCCTGCGTCCGGCGGACCTGGACCGCGTGGTCGATGAGGCGTGGGATCCGCCGGTCACCCTTGGCGTCCGGCTGGTCAGCATCGCCGAGGACGACCTGCAACACGTCGGCCAGGCCGCCTACGTGCGCGGCCTGATCGAGGCCGACTGACCTGCCCGCCGAGCAGGCGGCCCCACGTCGACCCGCCGTGCTGAGGTCGGCCCTCACCCGATTCGGGTGAACCGAACTCACCCCGCCATGGGTGATCCTTCCGAAGAACCGTGGGGGAGGGGACACCTGATGGGCGTGACGGCGGCGCAGTACCTGCAACAGTTGGACGCCGGCCGGCGACCCGATCTGCCGGAAACCACCGCCGGGACGCTACGGCTGGACTTCCGCGGCGACGGCTGCACCGATCACTGGTACCTGACCATCGGCGACCAGCACGTCCGGGCCACCCGTAGCGCGGACGACGCCGACCTGGTGGTCAGCGCGGAGCGGACGACCTTCGACCGGATGGCCAACGGCGAGCTGCACCTGGCTCAGGCTCTGCTCAGCAACGAGCTGGCCGTCCGGGGCGACCTGCGTCTGTTGACGCTGCTGCGGCGGATCTTTCCCGGGCCGAGCGGTGCCCGTCATCCGCGCGAGCTGGGGCGGGCCGCGGTGGCCGGTCGGGCCGGGTCGTCCGGTCGGGCCGGGTCGACCGGTCGGGGTGAGCGGCCATGAGGCAGGAACTGGTGCACGTCATCGCCGGCAACGTGTTCGCGATCAGCGACGCCCAGGGTGACATCGAGCTCGATCCGCATGCGCCGGTCGGTCTCTTCGCGTTCGACACCCGCTTCCTGTCCCACTGGGTTCTCACGATCGACGGCGAACGGATCAACGCGCTCTCCCGCGACGACATGACGTACTTCGAGACCCGCTTCTTCCTGGTCCCGGGCGCGGCGAGTCACTACGTCGACGCCGATGTGTCGATCATCCGGCACCGCTCGGTCCACGACTGTTTCCACGAGAAGATCACCGTGCTCAACCACGCGTCGCAGCCCGCCGAGTTCACCGTACGGATGGAGATGGCGAGCGACTTCGCCGACATCGTCGAGGTCGGGCAGCTCAGAGAGCGAGCCGTGCAGATCGCCGTCGACCCCGCGGCCAACCGCCTCGTGCTGCGCTACGAGCGGGAGCGGTTCGCGCGCGAAACCACTGTGCAGAGCACCGCTCCGGTCGAGGTGGACGAGGGCGGGATGACGTTCCGGATCCACCTCGCCCCCGGAGGAACGTGGGAGACCGACCTGCACGTCTCCCTGACCATCCAGGGTGAGGCCGGCCAGGACCTGCGCGCCGGCCTGCAGTCGCACCAGCAGGCCGTCCGCGGGACCATGCGGGAGGACCTCGCGGACTGGCTGGACCGGGCGCCGCACCTGGTGGCCGAGCGGGGCGGGCTGGAGGAGACGTACCGGGGCAGCCTGGCCGACCTGGCGGCACTGCGGTACCAGCCGCTGGCGTCCAGCGAGCGGGTGCCGATCGGTGGCCTGCCGTGGGCGATGGCGTTGTGCGGACGGGACAGCATCATCACCTGCCTGCAGACGATGGCCTTCACTCCCGAGTTGGCCCCCGCGACGCTGCGGACGCTGGCGCTGTTGCAGGGCGGTCAGCTCGACGACGAGCACGACGAGGAGCCGGGCAAGATTCTGGCCCAACTTCGCTACGGCGAGTCGGCCGCGTTCGGCGAGCGGCCGACCGCGTTGTACTACGGCGCGGCCGACACCACCCCCCTCTTCGTCGTCCTGCTCGACGAGTACGAGCGCTGGTCCGGTGACGCCGACCTGGTGCGCGAACTGCGCCACCCGGCTCGGATGGCCCTGGACTGGATCGACGAGTACGGCGACCTGACCGGTGACGGCTACGTGCGCTACCAGCGCCGGAACGAGCGCGGCGGCGCGATCAACCAGTGCTGGAAGGACTCCGCGGACGCGATCGTCGACGCACGCGGCCGGCAGCCCGCCTTTCCCCGCGCCACCTGCGAGTTGCAGGGCTACGCGTACGACGCGAAACGGCGTGGCGCTCGGCTGGCCCGGGAGTTCTGGGGCGACCCCGCGTACGCCGACCGGTTGGAGCGGGAAGCGGCAGCGCTGAAGGACCGCTTCAACCGGGACTTCTGGCTGCCCCAGCAGGAGCACTACGCGCTGGCGCTCGACCCGTACGGCGAGCCGGTCGACGCCCTGTCGTCGAACATCGGGCATCTGCTGTGGAGTGGGATCGTCGCGGACGACCGTGCGGAGGCGGTCGCCGAGCACCTGGTCGGGTCGCGGTTGTTCAGTGGCTGGGGGGTGCGTACCTTCGCCACCGGGCAACGCGGGTACGACCCGGTGGGCGCACATCTGGGCGGGGTGTGGCCGTCGGACAACGCTCTGATCGCCGCCGGGTTGCGCCACTACCGTTTCGACGTGCAGGCGGCACGGATCGCGGCCGGCATCTTCGACCTGGCGCAGACGCTCGGCGGGGCAGTGCCGGAGGTGATCGCCGGCTACGACCGCAGCGTGACGAAGTATCCCGTCCAGTTGCCGTCGGCGGGTCGCCCGCAGTCGTGGTCGTCGGGGGCGCTGCTGATGCTGCTGGGCACCACGCTGGGGCTGCGGCCCACCGGCGACGATCTGTTGGTGAACCCGGCCGTGCCCGGGGGCTTCGGCCGGCTGGAACTGCTGGACATCCCTGGCCGCTGGGGTCACTCCGACGCCTATGCGAGGGACCGAACCGCCAGCCCGCACCGGCCCAGGGCCAAGTGAGCCCTGCCGCCGGTCGATCACCCGCGCCCCACCGGCCGGCGTCGGGACGTGCGATGGCCGGCGGGGGCAGGGCCGGACAGGGTCAGCCCATGGTCTTCGCGCCGTCGATCGACTCCCGCAGGATGTCGGCGTGCCCGGCGTGCTGGGACGTCTCGGCGATCAGGTGCAGCAGCACCCGGCGGACCGTCCAACTCGCACCCGGCTCGAACCAGGGTGCCTGCGGCAGCGGGTGCGCCGCATCCAGGTCGAGGGTGCCGATCAGCTCGTCGGTCTGGTCGGCCACCTCCCGGAACCGCTCGACCAGACCGGCGAGGGTCGCACCCGGCGCCATCCGGAACTGATCGACCCAGTCGATGGGCTCGCGCTGCATCGCCTCCGCGCCGCCCTGGGCGAAGAGCATCCACCGGTGCTCGCAGTCGGCCACGTGCTTGACGAGACCGCCGAGGCAGAGCTCGCTGACGGTGCTGCGGGTGGCCGCCTGCTCGTCGGTGAGACCGTCCACTGTCTGCAGGAGGAAACCCCGGTGCCGGCGGAGCGTCTGCAGCAGGTCAGCCCGCTCCCCGGTGAGCTGCTCAGTGCTGGGCATGGTGCCACCCTTCTCGTTGTCGAGCGAACCCTCGATGTCCACTGCGCGCCACCGTAGGACGAGGCACCGACAATTCCGGGGCGCGACACGAGGGCGGCATGGGCCCCAGCGGTTGCCGATCCACGCCCGTAGCGGTCCACTGGACGACATGGGTGTGATCAAGGTGGGCACGTCGTCCTGGGCGGACCAGTCACTGCTGCGCTCCGGGTGGTACCCGCGCTCGGCCAACACGCCGGCCCGCCGGCTGGGCTTCTACGCCTGCCGGTTCCCGCTGGTCGAGGTGGACACGTCCTACTACGCCGTCCCCGTTCCGGAAACCACGCAGGGCTGGGTCGACGCCACCCCGGACGACTTCACCTTCGACGTCAAGGCGTTCAGCCTCTTCACCGGCCATCCGACGCCGGTCGCCGCGCTACCCCGGGACCTGCGGCCGGCCGACGGCCCGAGCCGGATCCGCCGCCGTGACCTGCCCGAGCGGGCGTACGACGAGCTGTGGGACCGGTTCCGCGCGGCCCTCGACCCGATCGCGGCGGCCGGCAAGCTGGGCGCGGTGCTGCTGCAGTTCCCACCGTGGCTGGCACGCGGCGCGGCCGCCGAACGCCGGATCGTCGAACTGGCGCAACGGTGCCGACCGTGGCGGGTCGGCGTGGAGCTGCGGCACGGCTCGTGGTTCGACGGCACGGCCGCGACGGACACTCTGGATCTGCTGCGCGCGCACGACCTGTCACTGGTGTGCGTCGACATGCCCCAGGGGCACCCGTCGTCGGTGCCACCGATCCTGACCAGGACGGCGGAGCCGGCGATCGTCCGGTTCCACGGCCACAGCGACGCCTGGGGCGACGGTGACAAGCAGGAGAAGTTCCGGTACGCGTACGCCGATGACGAGCTTCGGCACTGGGCCGGGCTGCTGGCTGAGCTCGCCGGTCCGGCCGACGACCTGCACGTGCTGTTCAACAACTGCTGTGCCGGTCAGGCCCAGCACGACGCCACCCGTCTGGCGCAGCTGCTCAGCGAGACGATGCTCGCCGACCGGGCCGTTCCGGCCCAGGCCACGTCGACTGGCTGACGGACGCGCCCACGGGTCCGGGCACGGGGGTGGCGTCAGGAGCGTCGGCCCCGGCTACGCAGGGCGTCCTGCGTCGAATCGCCGATGTCCGCGTCGTCGGGGAAGGTCCGGCCGCTGGGCGCCGGATTCGGTGGGGCGCCCGGTCCGGCCATCGTCGTACGGGTCGGCTCCACCGAGCCGAAGCCATGCCGTCCGGCCGGGTCTGACCGGCCGGCCGGGGCGCCCGCGCGTCGCTCCCCGCGGCGTCCCTCGGATACCGCGGTCGGCTCGCTGCCCTCGTCCATCGGCGAGTCCTCGTCGGTGCCCCAGGGGGCGTCGGCGTCGACGCCGTCGCTGGTGCCCCACGGTTTGGTTGCTTCCGGCTCCAGCGGGTCGTTGTCCCCGCCGCGTCCCTTGTGCGCCGTCATGGCCACCCCGCTCGTCGGTCCGCCGCTACCGGCGGACGCCGTGCCGTCCTCGGGCCGTGCCTGCCCACCCGGATCTCAACGCACGACCTGCGTTGTCCGTCATTCCGGTGAGCGCGCGTAGGGCCGGCCAGCGCCCCGCCGTCGAGGTGGCGGCGGGACGCCGGCCGGCCCGACGCCTCAACGCCCGGCCATCGCCATCGGCCGCTTGCCATTGCTCATACCGGCCATCTTGATCATGCTCTTCGAGGCGCCCTTCATCGCGCCGCCTCGACCGAGGATGCCCTTGAACACCTGGCCGGGCTTCTGCTGCTCACCCATGTACGCGGTGACCACGACCAGGGTCCCGGTCAGCGCAGGGATGGCCCACTGGAGCAGCTTCATCTGCCGCTGCGAGGAGGCCACGCTGGCCGGGGTCTGGTGGTTCGGCTCGGTGGTGCCGCTGACCGGTGAGGCGCCAGCCTTCTCCAGGCGCATGCCGATCAACCGGCTGTAGCCGGTCACGGCGAGCGCGCCAATCGTCAACGCCGTCTTGATGGCGCTGGTACGGCCGACCCCGGACTGAGCGGCCACACGTGGGCTCTCCGTCACCAGTTCGCCGACCGCCCCGGCCAGGTGCGCGCCGATGGCGGCGGCGTTGACCGGGGTCCATCTGGACCACCCGGCCGACGCGACCGAGAGCCGCTGGGTCGAGTCGCTGATTTTCCCCGCCGCGCCGTTGACGCCGAAAGCACCCATGAGGGAGCCGCCGAACCAGGCCGCGAGGCCCAGGTCGTGCATCGAGCGCAGTGCGGTATGCCGTTCGGACATGTGATCCCCTTCCGCCGTGTTGGGCGCTGCGGCTTACCCGCCGCCCGGGCGGCTAACCCCGTCGCCCACCAGCCGATCCGCCCCGCGCCGGCACGAGGGGGACATTCGGTTGTCGCGGTGCCGCAGCACCGCCGACAGGAGTCGTCCGCGTGGTGGCGGGTAGATCCCGAGCGACGCTGACGGAGAGGGGAACGGGATGTCGCAGCCGGACGAGAGTCGGGAGAAGACCCCCAAGACCGACGCGGTGCTCATGCACCCGGACAACGACCCACACAAGAGCACCAAGGGGGCCGCGCCGCGCAAGGATCACGCGAAGATCCAGGTGGAGCGCGACGGCGAACTGGTGCCGCTGGACCAGGACGAGTGAGCCGACCGGTACGGCTCAGCGGCGCGGCAGGTCGTCGGCGAAACGGGCGATCCGCCGCGCCAGCGGGGTGCTCGCGCGGACCCACGTGACGGAGGCCCCGCCGGTCGGCGGGGCCTCCACATGGTGACGCGGTCAGGAGACGGAGATCGTCCCGTTGCCGGCACGGACGCAGGACACCGCGCGGGCGGCGGTGACGGCGGCGCCGGCGAGGCACTGGCCGAGCACCTGGTGCCCGGTGGCGTTCGGGTGCCACGACTCCTGGCAGGTCTGGAAGTAGCTGACGCAGGTGTTGGCGATCCGCTGGATCGCGATCTTGTCCTTGCCGGCGAGGCTGGTGACGAAGGTGCCGGTCGCGCCGTCCTGGAGCCGGATCGGTGTGGCCAGCGCGCCCGTCGGGCTGCTCGTCTGCTCACAGAGACGGGCGCCGTTGAAGGCCTGCTGCACGTTCAGGTACACCAGGTCGTCGGCCGGGAACTCGGCCGCCAGGGTGTCCCGGGTGGACTTCACGATGCCGCCGAGACCCTGCGAGAAGCGGTGCCCGGGCGCCAGGCTGGCCCGGTGGATCGGGCATCCGGCCGCGTACCGCTCGGCACCCAGGTCGCGGAACTTGTCCCGGGTGTCGTCCCGGCTGTCCTCCTCGTGGAACTGCGGGTTCAGGTCCAGCGGCAGCGGGTTCGTGTAGTCCTGGAACACCACTCGGTGCTGACCGTCCGCGTCCACCTGGTCGAGGGTGGTCAGGATCTGGCGTACGGCGGCGGTGGTCTCCGCGGTCGCGGCGCTGAGCTGTGCTGCGGTGGCCAGGTCGGCGTCCGTGCACGGCTTCTGCTCGACCGGGCCGTTCAGGTACGCCCAGAACTCCCACCAGCCGGTCCAGGCGTCGGCGATGAACCGGTTGGCGCACTTCTCCGCGACGCTGCCGAAGGTGAACGAGCTGTTGTTGGAACCCAGGCCGATCAGCACCAGGTCGATGTCCTGGGTCTGCGCGACGGCGCGGAGCTGGTCCAACTGCGCGGCCACGGTGCGGCCGTTGGTACGCGCCTGCGAGGCGTTGGCGATGTCGTGTGGTTGGCCGCCGGAGCAGGCCAGGTTGAACCGGTTCTGGATGCCCGGCAGGTTGGCCTGGTGGAGCGAGGCGTTCGCCGATCGGTGGCAGAAGAACGCGTTGTCGTTCGGCGCGGTCCAGCCGGGGAAGCCCTGGGCGACTCCGTTGATGTCGACGACCGGGGTGTACGCCCCGGCACCCTCGCCACTGATGAAGCTGTCCCCGAGTGCCACCGCGGCGGTGGGAGGCGCGGCGGACGCGGGTGCGGGCAACGCGACGGCGGTCGACAGCGCGGCCAGGGCGATCGTTAGCCCCGCGGCGAGCGCGGTACGTCGGAACCTGGGCATGGGGGCTCCCATTCATCGAAAGATGAAAGACTCTCTGAGAGCGCGATCAGATCACCCTCGTGCGACGGGCGTCAATGGCCCGTAACGGATTCGTTCGATGAAAGACATGCACGCCTCGACGTGCGGTTCACCTCGCCGAAGTGGGCTCGCTCGCCCGGTCGTGGCGCCGCAGCACGGCCGCGCCGACGGCGTTCAGACCGACACCCCAGATCAGCAGGACGCACAGCCACTGCACCCAACGCAGCAGGCTCATGTCCCCCGAGAGCAGGTTGCGCACGCTGCCCAACGGAGTGAGCCACGCCTGGGCGGGACGGAGGGCGTCCACGCTCAGCGCCGCGAACAGGCCCAGCGGCAGCACGATCGTGGCGACGAACGCGATCACTGTCGAGCGCAGCAGCAGCCCGAGCCCGGTGCCCACCAGGCCGGCGCCGATCTGCGTCAGCACACTGCCCACCGCGATCGTCCCGGCGTGCCGCCATGCGTCATCGGCGATGTCAGCGGGGGTGAAGGCGAGCGTCGCGGCGCAGATCAGCACCCCGACAACGCCGATGACGACGGCCGGCAGGCACACCGCCAGCACCGTCGGCGCGACCCGGGCGGCGCCGCCCGCCCGCCGCAGGTCGTGCACCAGCAGGATGCCGAAGAGCGGCGTCACGACCGACATCAGGCTCTGGGCGGTGTCCGACAGCGCGGCGAACGTCCGGTCGGCGGGAGCCGCCGCCGCGACCAGCACCACCGCGGCGAGCAGCCCGGCCAGCAGGGTGCCCACCAGCAGCCACCGCCGGGCGCGCGTGCCGATGGCACGCTGGAGAGGGCTTCTCGTCGTCACGTCCACCACAATCGCCTCCAGTCGATGCGCCAGCGGCATCCGGCCGGTCCCAACCCTGCCGCGATCATGGGCCAGCGTAGCGGCGGAGGTTTCTCTGCGTGGTCCCGTGATCACCGGTTGGGCTGTTGGTTGGCTCACGTCCGCAGGCTCACGCGCGGCGGGTCGGAGCGGGGGCCACGGGAGTTGTCCTAGCCTCGGGCTAGGCTCGCTCCGGCGCGCCACGCCGGCTGATGTCGCCGGTGACCGGCAGCACACCGCCGAGACCGGGGAGTACGACCAGTTGACCGCAGAGCCTGACACCCTGTACGGGGCCGATGACCTCACTCACCTTGAGGGGCTGGACGCTGTCCGCAAGCGGCCCGGCATGTACATCGGTTCCACCGACAGCCGTGGCGTGGGTCACCTCGTCAACGAGATCCTCGACAACTCCACCGACGAGGGTGTCGCCGGTCACGCCAGCAACGTCGAGGTGACACTGCACGCCGACGGCTCGGTGCAGGTCGACGACGACGGCCGGGGCATCCCCACCGACGTGCACGCCAAGTCCGGCATCTCCGGCGTCGAGCTGGTGCTCACCCGGCTGCACGCCGGCGGCAAGTTCGGCGGCTCCGGTTACAAGACCTCCGGCGGCCTGCACGGCGTCGGCGCCTCGGCGGTCAACGCGCTGTCCCACCGCTTCGACGTGACCGTCCGCCGGGCCGGCAAGGTGCACGCGATGTCCTTCCGGCACGGCGTCCCGGGCATCTTCGACGGCGACGGCGCGGACGCGCCCTTCACCGCCGGCCCCGGGCTGCAGGTCATCGGGGCGATGAAGCGCGGCCAGCGCACCGGCACCTCGATTCGCTGGTGGCACGACGCCCGCTACTTCGAGACCGGCGCCGCGCTCGACGTCGACGCGGTCCGCACGAAGCTGCGCAACACCGCCTTCCTGGTTCCCGGCGTGACCTACCTGCTGCGTGACCTGACCGGCGAGGCCCCCGCCGAGGAGCGGTTCCACTACCCCAACGGGCTCAGCGACATGGTGGAGTTCCTCGCGCCGGCCGGCGACCGGCCGGTCTCCGGCATCCTGCTGGTCAACGGTGAGGGCACATACCGGGAGAACGCCGCCGACGCCAACGGCGTCATGCAGTCCAACGTGCAACGGCGCGCCGAGGTCGAGGTGGCGTTCCGGTGGGGCACCGGCTACGAGCGCACCGTCGAGTGCTTCACCAACACCATCCGCAACGCGCACGGCGGCACGCACCGCAAGGGCTTCGAGCGGGCCCTCGTCCGCGCCCTCGCCGACGCGGTCCGCAACACCCGCGGTCTGCTCAAGGCCAAGGAGGAGCCGCCCACCCTGGACGACGTCCTGGAGGGGATGACCGCGGTGGTGCACGTGCGGATCCCCGAGCCGCAGTTCACCTCGCAGACCAAGGACGAGCTCTCCACCCCGGGCATCACCAAGGTGCTCCAGGGGTTGGTCGACGCGCACGTCAAGGCCTGGCTGGAGGACCGACGCACCAAGGCCGAGGCGCGCACCGTCCTGCAGAAGATCGTCGACGCGGCGCGGGTGCGGCTCACCCAGAAGCAGCAGAAGGACGCCGCCCGGCGCAAGACCGCCCTGGAGGGCGCGTCCATGCCGCCGAAGCTGGTCGACTGCCGAGCCACCGGCATCGACCGCAGCGAGCTGTTCATCGTCGAGGGCGACAGCGCGCTCGGTACGAGCCGGATGGCTCGATCCTCCGAATACCAGGCGTTGCTGCCGATCCGCGGCAAGATCCTCAACGTGCAGAAGGCCAACCTCCAGCAGGTTCTGGACAATGCCGAGTGCGCCGCGATCGTGCAGGTCCTCGGGGCCGGCTCGGGGCGTACGTTCGACCTCGCCTCGCTGCGCTACGGCCGCGTGCTGATCATGGCCGACGCCGACGTGGACGGCGCCCACATCCGGACGCTGCTGATCACCCTCTTCGCCCGCTACATGCGCCCGTTGATCGAGGCCGGTCGGCTCTACGCCGCGATGCCGCCCCTGCACAAGATCACCACCAGGGGGCGCAACCCGCAGACCGTCTACACCTACACCCAGGCCGAGATGGAGACGACGGTCCGCAAGCTGGAGAAGGCCGGCAAGCAGATCGTCACGCCCATCCCACGCTTCAAGGGCCTCGGTGAGATGGACGCCGACGAGTTGTGGGACACCACGATGAACCCGGCCACCCGTGCCGTCCGCCGGATCACCCTCGACGACGTCGACGCCGCCGAGCGGATCCTCGAACTGCTGATGGGCGAGAAGGTCGAGCCGCGCCGCAACTGGCTCATCGACTCCGCGGATCGGGTCGACCGGGAAGCGATCGACGCATGAGCGAGCGGCAGCGAAGCGAATCATCGAGACAGCGCGATGGTGCCTCATGCCGTTGCGTAGCGCAGCGAAGCGACGGCATGAGCACCCGTTCCGTTCGAGTGGAGAGCTGAGTCATGGCACGGCGCAAGGAAAACAAGGTCGACCTCTCCTCGTTCGACCAGGCCGGCGCGCGAGTCTTCGACAACCCGTTGGTCACCGAGGTCTCCGACTCCTATTTGGAGTACGCGTTCTCGGTCATCCACTCCCGCGCCCTGCCGGACGCCCGCGACGGCCTCAAGCCGGTGCACCGGCGCATCCTCTGGTCGATGTACGAGCAGGGCTACCGCCCCGACCGTGGGCACGTGAAGTCCGCCCGAATTGTCGGCGATACAATGGGTAAGTACCATCCGCACGGCGATACGGCGATCTACGACGCCATGGTCCGCCTCGCGCAGGACTTCTCCCTCAACGTGCCGCTCATCGACGGGCACGGAAACTTCGGATCTCCGGACGACGGCCCGGCCGCCTCGCGCTACACCGAGGCACGGATGTCGCGGGAGGCGATGCTGCTCGTCGGTGAGCTCGGCGAGGACACCGTCGACGTCGAGCCCAACTACGACGGGTCGCTGACCCAGCCGACCGTGCTGCCGGCCGCCTTCCCCAACCTGCTGGTCAACGGCGCGTCCGGGATCGCGGTCGGCATGGCCACCAACATGATCCCGCACAACCTGGCCGAGGTGGTCCAGGCGGCTCGTTGGCTGATCAACCACCCGGACGCCAGCCTGGACAAGCTCATGGAGTTCGTTCCCGGCCCCGACCTGCCCACCGGCGGGGTGCTGCTGGGCCTGGACGAGGTGCGCCGCGCGTACGAGACGGGGCGCGGCGTGGTGCGGATGCGCGGCAAGGTGGAGATCGGCCCGATCGAGGGCAGTCGGGGTCGCCAGGCCATCACCGTTGTCGAGCTGCCCTACGGCGTCGGCGCGGAGAAGGTCATCGCGGCCGTCACCAACGAGGTCACCAAGACCAAGCGGCTGACCGGCATCGCCGACGTCAAGGACCTCACCGACCGGGAGAGCGGCACCCGACTCGTCATCGAGTGCAAGGTGGGCGTCAACCCGCAGGCGCTGCTCGCCGACCTCTACCGGCTGACCCCGCTGGAGCAGTCGTTCGGCGTCAACAACCTGGTCCTGGTCGACGGGCAGCCGCGCACCCTGGGTTTGAAGGCGCTGCTGGAGGTGTTCCTGGCCCACCGGTACGAGGTGGTCACCCGGCGCACCTCGTACCGTCGGCGCAAGCGTCAGGAGCGGCTGCACCTGGTCGACGGTCTGCTGATCGCCCTGCTGGACATCGACGAGGTGGTCCGGCTGATCCGGGGCAGCGATGACGCGCAGGCCGCGAAGGACGGGCTGATGAGCCGCTTCGGTCTCTCCGACATCCAGGCCACCTACATTCTGGACACTCCGCTGCGCCGGTTGACCAAGTTCGACCGGATCGAGCTGGAGACCGAGCAGGAGCGGCTGTGCACCGAGATCGCCGAGCTGAGCGCGATCCTCGACGACGAGCGGGTGCTCAAGAAGGTGGTCTCCGACGAGTTGGCGGCCGTGGTCAAGCAGTTCGCCACCGAACGACGTACGACGCTTGTCGACGGCGACCTCAAGGAGGTGCTGGCCGCGTCCGCGCCGGCCGGTCCGCTGGAGGTCGCCGACGACCCGTGCCAGGTGATCCTCTCCGCGACCGGGCTGGTCGCCCGGACCGCGGCCGAGTCGGAGGAGAGCGCCGAGGGGCGCCGACGCAACGGCCGGATCAAGCACGACACGGTACGCGCGATCGTGCACTCCACCGCCCGTGGTCGGGTGCTGTTGCTGACCAGTGCCGGTCGGGCCTTCAAGGTCGACGTCCTGCCGCTGCCGGTGCTGCCGGAGCAGGCCGGCACGGTGTCGCTGCGGGGCGGCATGTCCGCGGCCGAGTTGGTGCCGCTGGAGGCGGGGGAGACCGTCGTCGGCCTGGCCCCGCTGGGTGGGCAGGCGGAGGGCTCACCGGGTCTGGCGCTGGGCACCCGGCAGGGCGTGGTGAAGATCTGCGCGCCGGAGTGGCCGGTACGGTCCGACGAGTTCGAGGTGATCGGTCTGCGTGCGGGCGACGAGGTGGTCGGGGCGACCTGGCTGACCGACGGCGACGAGACGCTGACCTTCGTCACCTCGGAGGCGTCGCTGCTGCGCTTCCCCGCCGCGCTGGTCCGCCCGCAGGGCCTCAAGGGTGGCGGCATGGCCGGCATCAGCCTGCCGGCCGGAGCGCGGGTGGCGTTCTTCGGCGCGGTACGCACCGACGACCCGGGGCATGGCGAGCCGATGGTGGTGACCTCCACCGGGGCGACGGTCAAGGTGACGCCGTTCAAGGCGTACCCGGCGAAGGGCCGGGCCACCGGCGGCGTGCGCGCACACCGCTTCCTCAAGGGTGAGACGGACGTGGCCGTCGCCTGGGTGGGTCCGCGCCCGGTCGGCGCGACCGGCACCGGTGACCCGGTGGAGCTGCCCGCGGCCGACCCACGCCGCGACGGCAGCGGCTTCGCGGTGATGCTCGGCCCAACGGTGGTCGGCCACCTCATCGAACGCGACTGACTCCACCAGGTCGCTCTCGTCGATCATGCACCTGTCGCCAGCCCACCTCGGTACCTGGCGGCAGGTGCATGGTCGGTTGGCGGGCTCGCGGGTGCGGTGCGCGTGAACGGGTGCCGCGGGAAGCCCCGTGGTGTCTCGCCCCCGCGGCGGAGGTGCACACGCCTACGAGGAGGGCTCTCCTACGTGCGAGGGAGGCTCTCATGCGTGCGGGCGAGGCAGCGGGCCCTGTCAAGATCGGTCGGCCGCGCGATGCCGTCAGGGCGGTGAAACGGGAGGCTTGACCACGTCGAACACACGGCGCAAGCACCCCGAGGAGACACCACAATGGAGTTCCGCCCCGCTTTCATCGCCGCCCCGGTCCTGGTGATGAGCTATGGCATCATCCGGCTCGTCGACGGCTTGGACGGCGAGCGTGGTCCCGGCCCGGCCTGGACCATCGGGCACCTCGCGTTCATCGGCGCGCTCGTCGCGTTCATCTCGGTGTTCTGGCAGATGCGCCGCATGACTGGTGGTCGGGTCCTGGCGACGGTGTTCGCCACGGCCGGCACCTTCGGTGCGCTGGCGCTGATCACCCAGTTCTCGATCGACCTGGTAGCCGGCTTCCTGGCCACCGACAACTACGGCATGAGCATGACCATTCACCAGGTACGCACCCTGCCGGGTATCGCGCAGTTGGCCTACGACTTCGGGCCCTACGCCTTCTATCTCGGTCAGCTCGCGTTGGTCGTCCTGCTCGCGGTGCAGCGCCGGGTCAAGGTGTGGACGCCGGTTCTGGTGCTGGCCGACCTTGCCACGCCGTTCATCGACAAGGACCTGATTCCGCTGGGGTCGGTCCTGCTGCTGGTCTCCTTCCTTCCGCTGGCCCGCCGCACCACCGCCGCCACCCCGGCGAACCCGGTGCCCGCCCTCGTTTGAGCGGCAGGTCGCGAGCCGATCCCCCCGGGGCCGGGGGATCGGCTGCCCGTGGGGAGGAGGGTCACGGATCATGCACACTGTCGCGATGTCGTTCGCCCGCTTCGTGCGTACCACCAATCCGTACGTGGTGGACGCGGCGATCGCCGTGTTCGTCCTCGTCGCGGTGTCGCTGCCGTTCGTGCTCCCTCGGCCGGGCAGCGCGCCTGGGCTGCTGGCGTACCTGCTCACCGCGGGCACGGCGATCCCGCTGATCTGGCGCAGGCGGGTGCCGTTCACCGTGTTGGTGGCGGTCGCACTGGCCACGATCGCGGGCAAGGCTGTGGACGCGCCAGGGCAGCCCCTCGCGTACGGCGGGCTGGTCGCGCTCTACACGGTCGCCGCAGTGGGAGGTCGCCGGCAGCGCTGGGGCGCACTCGCCGCGACCTTCCCGGGTGTGGCGGCAGGGGTGGCGTTCAACACCAACCGCATCAGCGAATACTTCTACACCTTCCTGGTCTTCTTCACCGCGTACGTCCTTGGTCGACTCAGCCACGCTCGCCAGGAGCGCGCGACCGCCCTGGAAGACCGGGCGCTTCGGGCTGAGCGTGAGCGTGAGTTCGAGGCCGATCAAGCCGCCGTACGCGAGCGGGCCCGGATCGCCCGGGAGATGCACGACGTGTTGTCGCACGCGGTGAGCCTCATGATCGTGCAGGCCGAGGCCGGGCCGGTCGCGGTGCGTACCGCCCCGCACCGAGCCGAGGCGGCGTTCGAAGCGATCGCCGCCGCCGGCCGTGACGCCATGGTGCAACTGCGTGGCATGCTCGGCCTGCTGCGCGCGGAGGCCGGGCCCCGCAGTCCGCAGCCCACCCTGGCCCAACTGCCGCCGCTGATCGACGGAGTCCCGGCGGCCAGCCTGCGGGTGACCGGTGAGCAACGCCCGGTGTCGGCCGATGTGGAACTGGCGGCTTACCGCATCGTCCAGGAGGCCCTCACCAATGCCGTCAAGCACGCGGCGGCCAGCACGGTCGACGTCCACCTGGACTGGTCACCCGAAGCCCTCACGATCACCGTGGCCGACGACGGCGTCGGAACCAGTGGCCCGGGTGGCGGACACGGCCTCGTCGGCATCCGGGAACGGGCGATCGCCTGCGGAGGCGCGGCGAGAACCGGGCCGGACGTCGGTGGACGCGGGTTCACCGTCGAGGTTCGGCTACCCTTCCCGGCGTGACGATTCGGGTGGTGATCGCGGACGACCAGGAACTCGTCCGCAGCGGATTCGCCATGATCCTCGACGCCCAACCGGACATCACCGTCCTCGCCGAGGTCGGGGACGGCGAGGCGGCAGTGGCCGCCGTTCGGGAGCACCGGCCGGAGGTGGCGCTCCTGGACATCAGGATGCCGACGATGGACGGGATCGAGGCCGCTCGTCGCATCTGTGCCGACGCCGGCAGCCGGGTCATCATGCTCACCACATTCGACCAGGACGACTACATCTACGAGGCGCTCTACGCCGGGGCCAGCGGCTTCCTGCTCAAGGACGTACGCCGTGAAGACCTCGTCCACGCTGTCCGGGTGGTGGCCTCCGGCGATTCGCTGCTCGCCCCCTCGGTCACCCGGCAGATCATCGCCGACATCGCCGGTCGCCACCGGTCTGGTCAGAGTCGGCCGGCCGACGGGGCCGACGCCCGCCTCGGCGTGCTCACCACCCGCGAGCGGGAGACCCTGCACCTGCTGGGCCGAGGTCTGTCCAACGCGGAGATCGCCCAGACCTTGGTGGTCAGCGAGCACACCGTGAAGACCCATGTCAGCAGCGTGCTGACCAAACTCGGCCTCCGAGACCGCGCCCAGGCGGTGATCTGCGCCTACGAGACCGGCCTGATCGCCGTCGGCGAAGACTGAACACCCTCCCTGTCCCTCCCCAGCCCTGCTCCCTGTCCCCTCCCCTTCCTCGTCGATCTTGCACTTGGTGTCGCGACATTTGCCGCAACTGGGGCAAAGCGACGTCTGAAAGCGCAAGATCGGCGGACGGACGGACGGACGGACGGGCGCGCGGGCGGACGGGCCGGCGGGCGGGCGGGCCGGCGTGGCGGGCGTGGCGCGCGGGCGTGGGCGTACGGGTGGGTGGGTGTGGGGTGTGCGTGTGGTGGGCGCGCGGGTGGGGCGGGAGTGCGGGGCTAGGCGACGTTGTGGGGGCGGAACTGGACGCTCACCCGGGGCCCCACCGGGCGGGTGGTCTTCGGGATGGCGTGCTCCCAGGTGCGTTGGCACGAGCCGCCCATCACGATCAGGTCGCCGTGGCCCACTCCGAAGCGGAGGCTGTCGCCACCGCCGCGCGGGCGTAGCAGCAGCGGTCGGGGTGCTCCGAAGGAGACGATCGCGACGATGGTGTCGCTGTGTGCGGAGCGGCCGATGGTGTCGCCGTGCCAGGCGACGCTGTCCCGCCCGGACCGGTAGAGGCACATGCCTGCGGTGACGAAGGGTTCGCCCAACTCGGGCGCGTAGTGCCGGGTCAGCGCGGCCCGTGCCTCGGTGAGCACCGGGTGGGGCAGTCGGGCCTCGCCGCCGTACCAGCAGAGCAGGCGGGGCACGTCGACCTCGGTGTCATACATGGTGCGCCGTTCGGCACGCCAGGGCACCTCGCTGAGCAGGGTGTCGAGGACCGTGTCGGAGCCGCGCACCCAACCGGGAAGGTGGTCGACCCAGGCGCCCCGGCTGAGCTGGTGTCGGCGGAGCTGGCCGGGCAGCGGCCCCAGGGTCGGCCCGGCGTCGGCCAGGTCGAGCATCGACGGCTGGTAGGCGGCCTGCGTCATTCGGCCACCCTAGCAGCACTTTCGTACACCCGTGCTAGGGATGACCCGCTGCGATCAGTCGGTGACGGCGGCGCCGCGGACGGCGTCGAGCACCGCCTCCACGACCCGTGCCCGGCCCTGCCCGTCGACGGTCGACCAGGCCTGCGCGCCCAGCGTCGCGCGCCGCCGCGGCGAACTGAGCAGGCCGTGCAGGGTACGCGCCGCCGTCGCGCGGGCGGCTCGTCCGGCGATCCCGGCGGCGGTCAGCTCCGGCAACTCGCCGAGGCCGGCGGCCAGGCCGTGCCGCACCACCCGGGCGTACGACTCACGTTGGTTGTCGACCACGCAGACCAGCGCGGCGGGTGCGCCGAGGCAGCAGAGTTCCCAGGTGGACGTGCCGGCGGCGCTGACCACCAGGTCGGCTTCGGTGATCAGCGTCGGCAGCGAGCTGGTGGGCGGGACCGGCCGGATGATCTGCCCGCGGCCGGGGACGACGTCCTCGACCTCCGCCTCGATCTCGGGTCGGCCGACGACGACCGTGAGGTCCATCGGGTGGCCGGTGGCCACCAGCACCCGGGTCAGGACCGGTGCCGCACCGACCGCGTCGGTGCCGCCGAAGAACGCCAGCACCCGGGGTCGGCTGACCGTCGTGGCGGGCGGGGGGACCGGTGGCCGGGCGGTGATCACGGAGTCACGCAGCAGGGCGTACCCGCTCCCGGCGAGCAGCCGCCCGGGCAGCTCCGGCAGCTCCGCTCCGAAGTTCTGGTCGAGGTAGAGGTCGGCGACCTGGCCCCGGCTGTCTCCGTCGATCACGGCGAGGGTGAACACGCCGGCGGCGCGGAGGGCGCCCGCCCCGGCCGGGTCCAGCTCGTAGGAGTCGAGGACCAGTACGTCCAGTTCGTGCCGGCGGGCCGCCTCGACCAGTTCGGCCGGCGTGTCCGGGCCCGGGTGCAGGGGAATGCCCCGCGTGGCGAGCTCCGCGGTGGCCCAGGGGAGCCGCTCGACGGTGCCGAACACGGCGACGTGGGCGCCTCGCGCGAGGAACTCCTCGGCGAGCGCGAGGCAGCGGACGAGATGGCCGACGCCGCGCTTCGGTCCGGCGTCGCAGCGCAACCCGACGCGGAGGGTGCTCAGGACTCCTCCAACTGCTTCTGACGTACGTCCGCGTTGAGCGCACGCAGCCGGGGCTGCCCGTGGAGCCAGTCGGCGAGTTTGGCCAGTGGCACGCTGACGTCCCCGAAGTGGTCGATGACGGCGCTGACCAGCGCCCAGTCCTGCTCGGTGTCGAGGGTCAGCCGCAGCTCGGAGCGGTCCGGGGTGAGCGTCACACCGAGCACCCGGAACAGCTCCGGGTGGGTGTACGCGTACGAGGTCACGTGCACCCGGTGGTGGTCGGTGGCGAGTCGGCCCAGGGTGCGCAGCGTCTCCGCTCGGATGATCTCGACGTCCAGCCCTCGGGGCAGGGTGCGGGCGATCGACGTGCTCGCGTAGTCCAGCCCGGGAACCGCCCGGTACACCGACGCGACCAGGGTGATGATCTCCGGGTCGAGCAGCGGGCAGTCGGCGGTGAACCGCATGACCGCGTCCCCCGGGTGCGCCGCGAGGGCACCCACGAACCGATCCAGTACGTCGTCGACCGGCCCGCGGTGGCACGGGACGCCCAGCCGCTCGCACTCGGCGACCACGGCGTCGTCGACCGCGTCCGTGCTGGTGGCGACCACCAGGTCGGCCAGAACGCCGCTGTCGCGGGCGGCGCGCACCACCCGGCCCAGCACGGATCGCCCGGCGAGCGGGCGGAGCACCTTGCCGGGCAGCCGGGACGAACCCATCCGGGCCTGCACGATGCCGACGATCCGGGGCCCCGCGCCGTCCGTCGGGGTCGACCCGTGCACCGGTACGCCGGTCACTGCTGTTCCTCCTGCCGCTGTGGGCCGAGCGCCGCGATGGCCCGGCGCTTGGCGGCGCGGGCACCTCGCTTGGCCAGCCGGGCCGGGGTGATGGCGAGCCGGCCCACCCGGTAGCTGAGCGATCCGCTGAGCAGGCCGATCGTCGTCTCGGCCCGCCGCAGCGCCCGTTCCCGCGAGGTGAGCAGCTCCTCGGTCCACGCGGTCAGCGCCGCCAGCCGGGTGAGCTCCTCGCGCTGCCGCAGCCACGCCTCGCGCAGTTGCTGGTAGCTGTCCGCGCCGACCGGCGGGTCGGTGGGCGCGACGGCGTGCAGCTCGGTGGCGAGGTTGACCCTGCCGTCGTGGTCCAGCCCGTGCAGGGCGGCGGCGATGGCCGCCTCGGCCTCCACCGCCTCGGCGACGGTCGTGCGGTCCACGTCGTGGCCGGCGAGCCCACCGAGCACCACGGTCAGACCGGCGACGTCGAGGGTGGACGACCACGGGTGGGCGTATCCGCCGGTGAGCAGGCTTGCCGCGAAGCGCCACAGCCCGCGGGCCAGCACCACGTCGGCGGGAAGCGCGTCGGTGGCCCGCCAGCTCGGGTCGAGCACCGTGTAACGCGCACCGTCGACGACCACGTTGTCGGTGCCGGCCAGCGCGGCGGCGCCGGCGATTCGGCCGTCGGTGTCGGCCTGGTCGGTGAGCCAGCCCGCGTACCCGTGCAGCAGCGTGCGCAGGGTCGCCAGGTCGCGGCGCAGGGCCGCGTCGAGCAGCAGGGTACGCAGCAGCCGGCCGGACGGCACCGGCCCGGACAGCGCGTCCGCGTCCCGGTACGCGGCCTCGCGGCTGGCGAACGGCGCGGCGGCCGGCACGTTCGTGGCGGTGGCCGCGGTGAGCCCCCACCGCCATCCCGAGGGGCCGTGCAGCACCTCCAGTACGCCGATCCCGGGTCGCCCGGTCTGCACCAGCGCCACCGGCAGGTCCTCCTCGGCGGACGGCGTGGCCGGGGCCGCGGGCCCGGCGGGCCGGTGGGCGAGGATCAGCCAGCCCGGTGCGAGGTCGGCGGCACGTCCGGCGTGCAGCGCGTCCACCGCCAGCCGGGCCGGGTCCTGGAGCACCGTGGCGCCGGTGAAACCGCCGGCACACGCTCCGTGCAGCACCGCGTCGAAGAGGCCGGAGCCGCGGTCGGAGTCGAGGTCGTCGGCGTCGAGCAGCGCCGTCGGGGTGTTGGCATCGGGGTACGCGGCCCAGCACGCGGCCGGCTGCAGCTCCGCTGCGGTGAGCCGCTCGCGCAACTGGTCCCGGTTGGCCGGGTGGGTGCGATCGAGCACCCCGCCGATGGTCCACTCGGAATCGTCCCGGCCGGCGTACCAGGGGGTGGTGGCGACCAGCCGGTGCAGGCCGAGCGGGTTGTCCAGGCGCAGCAGCAACGCGCCACCCGGTCGTAGGGCGGCGACCAGTCGCGCCAGCACGCCGTCCCAGCCGAGCCGGGTGCCCTCCACCGACTCCACCGGGTCCAGCCCGGCGGCGGCGATCACCACGTCGTACGTCTCGTCGTCGGGCAACCCGGCCGGGCCACCCACCACCACGTGGGCGGCTCGCTGGGCCAGCGCGACCGCGTCCGGGTGGCTGCGCAGCAGGCAGGTCACCTCGGCGTGGCCGAGCTGGTCGAGCAGGGCCGGGTCGTGCGGCCCGGCCACGAGGACGCGAGCGCCGGGCGGCACGAGCCGGGCGGCCAGCGCGGCGACGGGCCCACCGTCGGCCAACCGCTCCTGCGGCAGGTCGGACCAGGCCAGCATCTCGCCGCCCGGCAGGGTGATCCGGCCGGCGGGTGCCGTCGCAGAGGCTGTCGGGGAACCCTGCAGCGGCTGCGACGGGCCCGGCCGACGACCGGCGGCGTTGGAGTGTGATCCGGATACAACACCGGTACCCGGATCACACTCCGCCTTGCCGGATCGCCGCCTGGACTCCGCCTCGCTCGCCCCGGGGTTCCCCGACAGCCTCTCAGTCGTCACGGTGGTCCTCTTCCTCCTGGAGGTTCGCCCAACCGAGCAGCTCGCGCAGCTCTGCCGGGGTGCAGCGGTGGTCGGTGCCCAGCTCGGCGCGGGCGATCTCGACCGCGGTGGACAGGTCGACCGTGGCGCCGTGCAGCTCCGGCCACTGCCGCCGGATCCGGGCGGTCCCGCCGAAGGTCGGGTCCTCGTTGGACAGGATCATCGGGTCGCCGTAGACCGCCGGTTCGCATCCCGCCGCGATGCCGTAGAAGATCGCACTGGTCAGCCGGTTGGATGCTACCCGGCGGTGGCGGCGCAACTCGGTCAGCTGCCTGTCGAGGAACTCCGGGTCGGTGTCCTTCCACCAGTGCCCCCGGTAGCCGTGGCAGATCACCCGGAACCCGGCGCGCTCGTAGAGGCGACGGACGCTGCGCATCCGGTACTCGTGCCAGTAGAGGCAGACGGTGACCGGGCCGGGCTCGGTCTCCTGGATCAGCGCGATCAGCTTCCGGTGGTCACCCTTGACGTGCTGGCCCTCCCAGCCGTGGAACGGGTACCAGATGGTGCCCTCCCGCTCCTCGGCCGGCGGTTCCTCGGGGCGCATGGCCAGCAGGTAGCTGAACGGGGCTCCGATGACGACCACGTTGCGCCGCCCCACCGACCAGGCCCGTCGGCGGGTCTGTTCCGACCAGAGCAGGCTCGGGGTGCGCTCGGCGTACGGGTGACCGGGGGCCAGGCCGTCACCGATGTTCCAGCCGTGCTGCACGTACCCGTTGATCCGCGGTGGGTGCCGGTCGCCGAGACCGGCGTAGCGGGCCAGCACGTGCGCGTGGCCGTAGAAGTGGTTGGCGTGGTGCATCAGGTTCCCATCAGGCGGCGGTACGCACCGAGCCGACCCGTAGGGCCGCGGTCAGCGCGTCGATGACGCGATCCTGGTCGGTGTCGCTGAGTCCCGGGTAGAGCGGCAGCGACAGCTGCTGGGAGTAGAACGACTCGGCCACCGGGCAGGATCCGCGCCGGTAACCGAGGTCGGCGAAGGCCGGGTGCCAGTGCACCGGGATGTAGTTGACCTGCACGCCGATGCCGGCGGCCCGCATCCGGTCGTACACCTCGCGGCGACGCCCGTCGAGCACCCGGATCGGGTAGAGGTGCCAGGCCGGGTCGGCCCAGGACCTGCGTGTCGGCAGCAGCACGCCGTTCAGGTCGGCCAGCGCCTCGTCGTAGCGGGCGACGAGGGCGGTCCGTCGCGCCTTGAACTCGGCGAGCCGGCGCAGTTGACTGCGGCCCAGGGCGCAGAGCACATCCGGCAGGCGGTAGTTCAGCCCGAACTCGTGCACCTCCTGGTGCCAGCCGCCCTCGTCCGGGAAGCGCAGCTCGTCGCGCTCGCGCACCATGCCGACGCCGCGGAACCGGCGGGCCCGCTCCAAGACCTGCGGGTCCAGTGCGGCGACCGCGCCGCCCTCGGCGGTGGTCAGGTTCTTGGTGGGAAAGAACGAGAACGTGGTCAGGTCGGCAAGCGAACCCACCGGCCGGCCGTGGTAGGTCCCGCCGATCGAGTGCGCCGCGTCGGCGAGGAGCAACGCGTCGCTGCCCACCAGCGACTTGCGGAGCGCGTCGTAGTCGGCGGGGTGGCCGGCGTAGTCGACCGCGGAGACGACCTTGGTCCGCGAGGTGACCGCGGCGGCGGCCGCCGCCGGGTCGAGGCAGAAGGTCTCGTCCTCCACGTCGGCGAAGACGATCTTCGCCCCGAGGGCGACCGCGCTGCTGGCGGTCGCCACGAACGTCATCGGCGGAACGACCACCTCGTCACCCGGGCCAACCCCGGCAGCCGCGTACGCCACGTGCAGCGCCGCGGTGCCGTTGGAGACGGCGGTGACGCCGACCCCACCGGTCCAGGTGGCGAGGTCGGCCTCGAACGCGTCGACCTGCGGCCCGGTGGTGAGCCAGTCGCCGCGCAGCACGTCGGCGACGGCGGCGATGTCGTCCTCGGTGACCGACTGCCGGCCGTACGGGAGCATTCCCGTCATGCGGTGAGGCCGAGCATGTCGCGTAGCTGCTCGACGGTGAGCCACTCGTCGTTGGTGTCCGACTGGTAGGCGAAGCCGTCCGGCACCGGGTCGCAGTCGACCGGCGGCTGGTAGCCCCAGGTGGCGATGGTCGGCTGGACGATGAACCGGCCGTCGGCGCGCAGCGTCCGCCGGCTGTCGTCGGGCGCGATCATCTCCTCGTGCAGCTTCTCGCCCGGCCGGATCCCGATCTCGTGGGTGGTGGCATCCGGGGCCACGGCCTCGACCAGGTCGAGGATGCGCATGCTCGGGATGCGCGGCACGAACAGTTCGCCACCCTGCATCTGGTCGAACGAGTCCATGACGAACTGCACGGCCTGGTCGAGCGTGATCCAGAAGCGGGTCATCCGCTTGTCGGTGATCGGCAGGCTCTTGCCCTCGGCGGCCAGCCGCCGGAACAGCGGGACGACCGAACCGCGGCTGCCCACCACGTTGCCGTAGCGCACGACGGCGAACCGGGTGGGGTGCTGGGCGGCGTAGTGGTTCGCCGAGACGAACAGCTTGTCGCCGACCAGCTTCGTCGCGCCGTACAGGTTGATCGGGCTGGACGCCTTGTCGGTGGAGAGCGCGATGACCTTCTTGACACCGGCCTCGATCGCGGCGTCGACGACATGCTGGGAACCGGTGATGTTGGTGGCGATGTACTCGGAGGGGTTGTACTCCGCGGTGTCCACCTGCTTGAGCGCGGCGGCGTGCACCACGTGGTCCACGCCGTGCATGGCCCGGGTGAGGCGGTGCCGGTCCCGGATGTCGCCGATGAACCAGCGCAGCCGGGGGTCGTCGCCGAGCTGCTGGCGCAACTCGTACTGCTTGAGCTCGTCGCGGGAGAACACGACCACGCGGGCCGGGTCGGCCTCGGTGAGGATGTGCCGGAGGAAGGTCCTGCCGAAGGAACCCGTTCCCCCGGTGATCAGAATGGACGACCCATTCAACTCACTCAATTTGGCGCTCCCGTGATCGTGGATGAACGGGCGGCCCTCGGCCGGCCGACCGGGGTGAGACGCTAGCCATGGCGGGTTAACTCCCCGACGCTCACGGGTGAACCACGACCCCTGCTCCTGTGAATGCCGAGCACCGCGTAGGCAAACACTGTCGACCAAAACGCAATGGGCCTGACCAGGTCGGATCCGGCCGTTACAGTGACCGCGCGAGTGACCCGGTGGCGCTGTCCGCAGCCGGTTCCCGCGTTCACCCGACATCCGCACCGGCTCGGTGCGAACGGATCACCCCCGAGCGTCACCCGTGCAGGCCGACGTGCCCGCCGGTCTGCGCGGGCCCGGTCCGGCCGGCAATTCTGGAGGCGTTGATGGCATCCGGTAGCGACGTGATCGAACGGCCGGCGGTTGCGGCGGAACCGACGGACTCGGCACCCGCGCGACGCTGGCTGGTGCCGGTGCTGCTGGTCGTCGGTTGGGTGCTCAGCGTCGCCTGGCGGATGTGGCTGTCCCGGCACATCGTGCTGCCGATCGCGCACACCGACGAGGACAGCTACCTGAACACCGCCCGCGCGCTGGCGGGCGGGCCGGGCGGCTTCAGCAGCGAGAACGACCTGCTGCGCCGGGTCGGCTACCCGATGCTGATCTCGCCGGCGTTCCTCGGCGACCGGGATTTCAGCGACAGCTACCGGATCGTCCAGCTGATCAACGCGATGGCGAACTCGACGCTGCTGCCGCTGGCGTACCTGCTCGGTCGTCGTCTGCTCCGGTTGCGCCGGTCGTACGCGCTGGCGAGCGCCCTCGCGGCGGCGACCCTCCCGGCCACCGTCTTCTACGCGGGCATCGCCATGATCGACACGGTGATGGCGCCGCTGGTGGTCGCCTGGCTGCTCGCCGTGCACCGCTGGATCGGGCGGCCCGGCCCGGTCGCCGCCGCCACCGTCGGTCTGCTGGTCGGCGGGTTCCACCTGCTGCACTCCCGCGGCCTGGTGATCGTGGCGGTGCACGCCGGGTTGGTCCTGCTGCTGTTCGTCCGTCGCCGGATCAGCCCACCCGCGGTGCTCGCCGCGCTGCTGCCGGTGCTCGCCATGGCGCTCGTGAACGAGGCCGCCATCCGCTACCTCGGCAACAAGGTCTACCTGCTCGGCAGCACCCCCGGCGGTGGCACGGTCGAGGCGGTCGCCTCCATCCAGGGTGTGGTCCGGGTCAGCGCGGGCGTCACCACCCAGCTCTGGTACCTCGTGGTGATCACCTTCGGGATGGCCGGAGTGGCCTGGGCCGCCGCCGTCCGCGAGCTGTGGCGCCCACGGCACGGCGACGCCGCCCGCTGGACGATGGGCGTGGCGCTGGTGGTGACGCTCGGGGTGGCCGGCGGGTCATCGGTGATCCTGGCCGGCATCACCGGCAAGCCGCTGGACGCGATCTACGGCCGCTACGTGCAGATGCTGGCGCCGTTCTGGCTGCTCGTCGGGCTCGGCGTGCTGCTCACCGCCGGCCGCCGGGTGGTGCTGCGCCGGGCGGCCGTCGCGGTGGCCCTGCTGATCGGCGGCGGTGCGCTGATCGCCGCCCGACTCGCCTACGTGGCCAGCCAGGGCCACCGGTTGCGCTACGGCGGTTTCAGCGCCCCGGACCTGGCGGCGTTGACCGCGGGCTGGCGGGAGATGCGGCCGGTGGTCGGCTCGCTGGTCGGCATCGCCGGCTGTCTGCTGCTCGTCGCGGCCGTCCTGGTGCCCCGACTGCGGTTGCCGATGTTCGGCGTCCTCGTCCTGGTCAACCTCGCCACCATGCAGGTGATCGACCAGCACGTCGTGCGGTCGGCCATCACCAGCACCGCGCCGACGCCCCGGGTGGCCGACGTCGGCGTACGCCCCGGCGAGCGGGTGTGGGCCTCGACCGGTGTGCACTACGTCCTGCGGTTCAACCTCAGCCACCAGGTGACCTGGACCGACGTGCGGTGGTTCGGCCTCGGGCAGCCGCCGGCCGCGGCGCAGGTGGTGTTCGCCCGCTGGGCGCCCGGGGCGGCCGACGACTGGGACGGCACGGCGTACGGCTTCGTCCGGCTCGGCGGCAACCCGGCGCAGCACTGGGCGGCCTGGCGGCGGGCCTGAACCGCCGCGCCCCGGTGGACACCACTATTCGTGAACGGCGGATGTCCACCGGGAGCACCGACGGTTAATGATTTCGGTCCGATGCGGATTGGCTACGACAATCAGCGTTGACGGCGGTCGGCCCGCGCCAGGGAAATCGGGATGACGGTGATTTCCCGGCCGTCGGACAGCTCCTGCCGGGGCGTGCCCTCGACGAATCGGAAACGCCGGTTCATCTGTCGTACGACGGTATTGTGACCGAGCACCTCGCCGTCGAGCCGGTCCAGGTGCAGCCCGTCGAAGGCGTACTCGACGGCCTCCCGCATGACCCCCAGCCAGGCGGGCAGCGTCTCACTCCGCCGGTCCAGCCCGTCGGCGTCGAGATAGAAGCCCCACGCGCCGGTACGGGGGCCGTCCAGCCGCAGGTCGAAGAAGGTGACCACGCCGCAGGGCAGGTCGTCGCGGACATACATCAGCACCCGCCGGGACGGGTCGTCCCGGACCGTCGACCACCACCGCGCGTGCTCCTCGACGGTGATCTCGTGGCTGGTTTTGCTGACCTGGCGGTTGGTTTCCTGATTACGCCAGGACAACATCAGGTGAACGTCGTCCGCCGTCGCTTCGCGCAGCACGTGCGTCTCGCTTTCTTATCTGTTCACGTCGGGTCCCGGCACCTTACCCGGGCCCACCGGGAAAGCAGATATGCATTCGTTGGGTTGTAGACTGCGGCGCATGAACGAATTGAGTCGCGCGCAGATCCGCGACCTCATGGCTCAGGTGCTGAAGAACCAGGACAAGGAGCTGCCCGCGGACGACGCGGCGCAGTTGCGGGAGATCGGCTTCCGGTCGCTCGACTTCTCCGAGCTGGCCCTTCGGGTGGAGGACGAGACGGGGGAGGAGCTCAACTTCGACGCCCCCGGCCTGCGCCGCATCGCCACCGTCGGAGACGTTCTCGATTTCCTCGTCGAGCTTCAGCACCAGTGACCGTCGCGACGACCCGTAGCGCCGCCTCCGGGCACCCGGAGCCGGCCGGCGTCGACAACCGGGTCGTCGTCGGTGGCGCCGCGCTGACCTGGCGTTCGCTGCCGCTGCCGACGCTGTCCGACCCCGTGGCGGTGCTCGCCCACTCCGCCGTGCACGCGCTCACCGCCGCTCGGCAGCACGCCGTGCACGGCACTGAGCTGCTGCTCAGCACCGCGAGTCGGGTCGACGCGGCGATGCGTACGGAGCTGCTGGAGGCCGGGTTCACCGTTGGCGTCCTCGACGACGACGGGCTGCGCCCGCACGCCCCGGCCCGGCCGCGAGCCGCCGATCCTGGCCGGCTCTGGCTGCTGACCTCGGGCTCGACGGGGCGTCCCAAGCGGGTCGGGCACACTCTCGACACACTGACCACCGTGCGGGCCGAGCAACCCGATCGGACCTGGCTCTGCCCGTACGCCCCCGGCACGTACGCCTGGTGGCAGGTGGTCACCCTGTCGCTGACCCAGCCCGGCCAGCACCTGGTGGTGGTCGAGCCGGACGAACTGGACGACTGGCCCACGGTCGCGGCCGCGCACGGGGTCGACGCCGCCTCCGGCACCCCGACCTTCTGGCGCCGCACCCTCTACCGGGATGCCGCCGCGCTGGCCCGGGTGCCGTTGCGCCAGATCACCCTGGGCGGGGAGCCGGTGGACCAGGCGATCCTGGACCAGCTGCGGGAGGTCTTCCCCACGGCCCGGATCTCCTGGATCTACGCCTCCTCCGAGGTGGGGGCGTCCATCGTGGTGCACGACGGGCGGGCCGGTTTCCCGGTCGACTGGCTGGACCGGGAGGCCCCTGGTCGGCCGACGCTCTCCGTGCGCGACGACGAGCTGGTGGTCACCTCGCCGTACCACGGCGCCGGGTTGGCCGGCCCGATCCGCACCGGGGACCGGGTGCAGGTGCTCGACGACCGGGTGCTGATCACCGGCCGCCTGGACTCCGACGAGATCAACGTCGGCGGCAGCAAGGTCTCCGCCGGCGTGGTCAGGGGCGTGCTGACCGGGCATCCGGCGGTGGCCTGGGCCCGCGTGACCGGTCGCCGCGCCCCGGTGCTCGGGCGGATGGTGGTCGCCGAGGTGGTCCTCACCCCCGCCGGTCCCGGCGACACCAACGTGCCCGACGAGGGCGCGCTGGTCCGCTGGTGTGCCGACCAGCTTCCCGAGCACGCGGTGCCACGCCGGATCCGCGTACTGACCGAGATCCCCGTCAAGGAGACCCTGAAGAGCGATGTCTGACCCCGCCGACACCCAGCTCGTACCGCCCAGCACCGTGGTCCTCGTCTCCGGCGGTTCCCGTGGCCTGGGCCTGGCCATCGTCACCGACCTGCTCGACGCGGGCGTCAAGGTGGCCGCGTTCGCCCGCACCATCACGCCGGAGCTGGAGAAGCTCGCCGCCGACCATCCGGACCGGGTGCACGTCGGCTCGGTGGACGTCACCGACCTGCGCGCCGCGCAGAGCTTCGTCCGGGAGGTCGAGCAGCACCTCGGCCCGATCGACGGCATCGTGAACAACGCCGCCATGGGACAGGACTCCCTGCACGCGCACACCGCCACCGACGACATCGCCCGGATCATCGAGACCAACCTGACCGCCCCGTTGCAGCTGACCCGGCTGGTGATCCGCCGGATGCTCGGCAAGGGCCTGCGCGGGCGGATCGTCAACATCACCTCGATCTGCGGGCAGCGCGGTTTCCCGGGTCTGGTCGCGTACTCGGCCACCAAGGGCGGCATGGACGCCGCCACGCGCTCGCTCGCCCGGGAGCTGGGCGGCCGGATGCTGGTCAACTCGGTCGCGCCCGGCTTCTTCGCCTCGGAGATGTCCGCCGTGCTCGGCCCGACCCAGCTCGACCAGATCGTGCGCCGCACCCCGACCGGTCACCTGACCGAGCCGGTGGAGGTCACGCCGGTGGTGCGGATGCTGCTGCGCGAGCACACCAACATCAACGGCCAGGTCATCGTGGTGGACGGTGCCGCCTCCATCTGACCTGGACCGGCTGGTCCGGCCCCGTCCGGTGCCAGGGCTGCTCGCCGTCGCCGAACAGCACCTGCGCATCGGCGCACCCGCCGACCTGACCGACGCGGTGACCCGCAGTCACCTCGACGACGGACGTTGCGTCGGCTGGTACGGCCCGCGGACACCGGGGTGGCGGGTGGCCATCGACGCGGAACGCGCCGACGCCGCGGTGCCCCCGACGCTGGCCCGCCGGTTCGGTGTGGAGGACTTCTGGGCGCGGTGGACCCGTGCCGAGTGCTGCTGCAAGCTGGCCAACGTGCCGGTGGCGGCGTGGTGGCGTCGCCACGGATTGAGTACGCCGGCCGACGGGTCCGCGGTCTGGCGGACCCTCTGGCTGGCCGACCTGGTGATCACCGTCGGCTTCGTCCCCGACGGTCGGGGTGCTGCTGTCGGCGGCTGCTCCCGGTAGAGCTGCCCCGCGTGTGGGGCGTCGTCCGTTGTTGGGTGCCCGGTCGGGTGTGGGCTGGTGCCGGTGGTTGGGTCCTGTAGAGCTGCCCCGCGTGTGGGGCGTCGTCCGTTGTTGGGTGCCCGGTCGGGTGTGGGCTGGTGCCGGTGGTTGGGCCCTGTAGAGCTGCCCCACGTATGGGGCGTCGCCCGTCGTTGCATCCCGGACGGGTGCTCGCGGTGGTCGGTCTGCCCGTGCCGGTTCGTGGTGCGTGCGGTGGTCGGCTGCTTCTGCCCCAGATCTGGGGCAGCTCTACAGGCGCTCAGGGGAGTCCGCCGGGCCGGGCTGCACCGCTCGGCGGCCCGGCCGGCGGACGACGGTCAGACGACGGTCGGACGACGGGTCAGATCAGGTCCCAGCTCAGGGGAGTGCCGCGTGGGACGTCGGTGGCGAAGGTGCGGCCCAGCACCCGGTCGATCTCCACGGGAGGCAGACCGCCGGCGGGCCGGATCGACCGCACGTTCCGCGCGGTCACCGGGTCACCGGCGCGGACGTCCTCGACCACGAAGAGGGAACGGCGGAAGCGCAGCCCCTCCTGCTCGGCCGGGGTTGGGCCGATCGCGGTGCCACCCAGCGCCGCGTACGCGCGGCCGGACTCGGCGACCAGGGCCGCGAGCTCGGCCGGGTTCAGCGAGAAGTCCGAGTCGACACCGCCGTCGGCCCGATCCAGGGTGACGTGCTTCTCGATGAAGCAGGCGCCCAGCGCCACCGAGGCGACCGCCACCCCGATGCCGGGCGTGTGGTCGGAGAGCCCGACCGGCACGTCGAACGCGCCGGCCAGCACCGGCAACCGGCGCAGGTTGCTGTCTGCCGGCGGGGCCGGGTAGGACGCGGTGCAGGCCAGCAGGACGATGCCCGCCGCGCCCGCGTCGCGGGCGGTACGCACCGCGGCGTCGATCTCGGCGACCGTCGCCATCCCCGTGGAGATGACCATCGGCTTGCCGGTGCTGGCCACGAGCCGGATCAGTGGCAGGTCGACCAGCTCCGACGAGGCGATCTTGTACGCGGGCGCGTCCAGCGACTCCAGCAGCTCCACGGCGGTGGCGTCGAACGGCGACGAGAAGACGGTCAGGCCCCGTTCGCGGGCCCGCTCGAAGATCGGGGCGTGCCACTCGTACGGGGTGTGCGCACGCTCGTAGAGGCGGTACAGGTTCTCCCCGCCCCACAACTCATGCCCGCTGGAGATCCGGAACGCCGGGGTGTCGACGTCGATCGTGATGGTGTCCGGCCGGTACGTCTGCAGCTTCAGCGCGTGCGCCCCGCTCTCGGCCACCGCGTCGACGATGGTCAGCGCCCGGTTCAGATCGCCGTTGTGGTTGCCGGACATCTCGGCGACCACGAACGGTCGCTCCCCGGCACCGACCAGGTGCGGTCCGATCTTGATTGTCGCCGTCATTCCGACCTCTGCTCAGGTACGCCCGCACCGCGGTGCGGTGGTGCTGTCGTCGTCGTCCACCCAACGAGCGGACGACCTGGAAAACCAGGGCGCCGGGAGCCGACCCGGCCCCCGGCGTGGTGTGTGGCGGGGACGGTCACGGTAGGCGGCCCCCGGCCAGCGCGTCGCGCCGCTGCGCCGTGGCGAGCCCGTCGTTCCGAACTGTCGCGGCGGCACCCGCCCCTCGGCCCGGGTCCTCGTCGGCGCTGACCGAGGCGGGACCGGCGCCGGTCGACGGGCCACTCCGCCGGAGGCGACCAGCGACCCGGTGAGCCCGGCGCAGCGCCGAGTACGCCAGCCAGTCGCCGCGCCCGACGAGGCGGTGCTTGAGCCCGGTCACGCCGGAGGGCAGTGGATACCCGCCGGTGGGCAGGTACCGACGGTAGTGCTCGGCGGCCCGCTGGAAGAAGTCCCGCCGCAGGTGCGGGTGCAGCCGGTCGTCGTTGCCCACCACCACCAGGTAATGGTTGATCATCAGCTGGAACAGCTCGGCCTGCAACCGCTCGTCCGGGTGTTTGCGCGCGACCCAGTCCAACAGCCGCTCGTACTGGTCGAACGCGTCGAAGTGTCGCCCGCTGCGGGTGGAGGTGATCGCACCCTGCCGACCCTGCCGGTACAGGTAACAGACCCGGTCCAGCACGGAGATCTTCTCCGCACCGATCAGCAGCGGATGGCTGAACGGGATGTCCTCGTACCAGCCGGGGAAGAAGCGCAGCTCCAACTGCTCCAGGAAGTCCCGGCGGACCACCTTGTTCCAGGCGGTGTGCTGCACCCGTAGCAGTTGCGGTTGGTCCTCCAGACGGGTCACGGCGGGAATTCCGCGCAGCAGGTGACTGCTCGCGTCGACCTCCCGCCGGCCGTCCTCGTGCACCCGCAGGTGGTCCAGCATCAGCACGTCGGGCTGGTGCTGGCGCAGTCGGTCCAGCACCTCCGGGATCGTGCCCGGCGGCAACCAGTCGTCGCTGTCGAAGAACCAGACGTACCGGCCGGTGGCCACGTCGAGCCCGGCGTTGCGGGCCAGCCCCAGACCCACGTTGCTGCTCAGGTGCACGACGCGGACGCCGTCGTGTCCGGCGGCGTACGAGCGGAGCATGTCGCCGCAGCCGTCCGGGGAGGCGTCGTCGACGGCGATCAGCTCGACCGCGTCCGACTCGCCCGCCGGGACGTCGGCCCGGATCGATTCGAGGCACTGGTACAGGTACGCCTCGACGCCGTACACGGGCACGACGATGCTCAGCAGCGGTGCGTGCGTCGGCTCAATGACCACGCCCGCCACCTTCGACGACCCGGGTGGCCGGCCCCGGAACCACACGTGGCCGCTGATGGTGAAGTCTCTGAACTCCCGCCCAGCAGAAGGTTAACGTCGACCGCCGGGCGGTTCTCCGACCCGGGAGACGGTGGCCTGCCCGCCCGGCAGTCGGCTGGTGGGACGCGTCCGGTTCACCCAGGAGTGACCCGGTAGGGTGCCCCGGGTGCGGCCCTGCCGGGCCGTCGCGGGCGTCGCCGTCGCGCCGTCCGACGCCGCGCCGAGGAGGATACGGACGTGCTGGTGACCCTGCCGAGCTTCGGAGTCCCGGCATGACGAGCGCCGCAGCGGTGGCAACGACCCGGCCCGCGCCCGCGCCAGCCCGACTGCCCTCGCTGACCGGGCTGCGGTGGATCGCCGCGCTGCTCGTCTTCGGCTTCCACGCGGGCACCATGCGGATCATCGCCGAGCCGGACTACAAGGCGGTGGTCGACGCGCTGTTCACCCTCGGCCTGTCCGGGGTGCAGTTCTTCTTCATCCTCAGTGGTTTCGTGCTGGTCTGGTCGGCCCGCGCGGGCGACTCCCGGCGTACCTTCTGGCGGCGCCGGGTCGCCAAGATCTACCCGAACCACCTGGTGCTGTGGGGGGCGGCGCTGCTGGTCGCCTGGTGGTTCGCCGACCCGGTCGTGCCCGCGGCCGCGCTGGAGAACGTGCTGCTGTTGCAGGCCTGGGACCCCCGGCCGGGCTGGTTCTACAGCATCAACACCGTGAGCTGGTCACTCTCCTGCGAGTTCTTCTTCTACCTGTGTCTGCCGCTGGCGTTGCCGCTGCTGCGCCGGGCCCGGCCGAAGCTGCTCTGGGTGCTGATCGTCGCGTTGCCGCTGCTGATCCTCGCGCTCTGGCCGGCCCAGCAGTTGGTGCCGGAGGTGAGCCGGTGGTGGTTCACGCAGATCTTCCCGCCCGTACGGTCGCTGGAGTTCTGGTTGGGCGCGGCGGCGGCCGAGTTGATGCGCCGTGGCCTCTGGCGTGGTCCGGGGCTGACGGCGGCCAGCGTGATCTTCCTGGGCACCTGGGTGGCGGCCGCGGAGTGGATCCGTGCCGAACTGTGGACCACGCTGCTCGCGGTCGCGTACCTGCTGGTGATCACCGCCGCCGCGGACGCGGACGTGCGGGGCAAGCGTTCGCCGTGGCGGTCCCGGCCGCTGGTCTGGCTCGGGGAGGTGTCCTTCGCCTTCTACCTGGTGCACGTGCTGGTGATGACGAGCGTGCTGCGCCTCAGCGGTGACTGGGGGACCGGCTTCGAGGGCTGGCGCGGCCCGGCCGCGGTGCTCGGTTTCCTGCTGGTGAACCTGATCCTCGCCGGGTTGTTGCACCGCTTCGTCGAGACCCCGATGATGCGCCGACTCGCGCCGCGTCGTCGGGCCCGGCCGCCCATCCCCGAGCAACGCACGGCCGGAACCCAGGTCACCGGCGACGAGGCCCACCACACCGACGGCGTGGGGACGCGGGCCGAGGCCGGCGGGGCCGACCAGGCTGGCAGCCGATCATCGTACGTCGACTCGCGCTGACACCGTCCACCCTGGTCAGCAGGGTCGGCGCGGCGTACGCCGACACGCCCGTGGCCGGTGCGTCCAGGTCGGCGTGGCGGTAGCGTGGGGACGTGCTCCCGGTCGCGCTCACCTGTCCGCTGTGGTGGGTGGCGCGCTGGGCTACGCGGGTGCTGACCAGCCTCGCCGTGGTGGCGGCCCTGGCGCTCGGCGCGGGCGCGGCCTCGGCCGCCGTGCCGACCGCGAGCGCCGTGCCGACCCCGAGCGCCGCGCCGGCACCGAGCGCGGTGCCGTTCGCGCCCGGGGCGCTGGTGACGTCCTGCCGGCCCACCTCGCCGGAGGCTGCGGCGCATCCGGCCCAGGTGGTCCGAGCGGGGGCCGGCGAGGCGTCCTCCCCGGCCGGGTCGGTCGACTCGCAACCAGCGCCGCCCGGAGGCCTGGGCACCATCGCGACCGGCGTGCTGCCGGTGTGCGCGGCCGGATCCGACCGGCTGCCTCTCGTCGACGGCCCGCACGGCTGGGCTCCCCGGGGCCCACCCGGGCGCTGAGTCACCGGGACGAGCGTCCCGTCGCCGCGCCCTGTCGACCCACCAGCTCCGCACCCCGCCGATCCGTGGTCCACCGTGGCCACCTGGCCGGTGGGGCTCCCCATCGCTTTGCTCTCTCCCCGAGGTGCCGACCATGGAGACCATCGTCTTCTACCAGTTCGTGACCGAGGTGCCGCAGGCCGCGGCCATCTGGTCGACCCTGTTCCTGCTGGCACTGGGCGTGCTCGCCGTGCTGGTCGCCCGCCCCGAGCGGGAACGGCCCACGGACGATCCGCTCCCGGCCGCGCCGACCGCCCGCGAGGTGGCCGCGGCCGAGGCCGTCGACCTGCGCCGGTACGCCGAGGAGGTGACCGTCGCAGCGGCCGGCGCGGCCCGGACGGCACGGCGGCGACGCGACGCCTGGCTCACCGCCCAGGAGCAGGTGGAGAGGGCCTGGGCGG
Source organism: Micromonospora arborensis (assembly GCF_003205615.1). Classification (GTDB taxonomy): domain Bacteria; phylum Actinomycetota; class Actinomycetes; order Mycobacteriales; family Micromonosporaceae; genus Micromonospora; species Micromonospora arborensis. The sequence continues at coordinate 123,278 of NZ_PYBV01000003.1, forward strand.
GGTACGACGAGGCGGACACCGCCGCCCGACGCTTCGCGGGGTCTGCGGCGCTGCCCACCCCGCACACCCCCCGGACCCCCGCCGAGTACGCGTCCCGGGAGCGCTACCTGCACCGCGCGGCGACGGCGGCGTACTGGCGGGGCGACCTGACCATGGCGCAGCTCGGTGACGTGTTCTCCCACCGACACGGCTGGGATCCCCGACGGCACCCGGTCGAGCAGGAGGCGCTGCTCAGCCGGACGATCCGGGACGCGAGACTGGCCGACTACCAGGCCGCCGCCACCGAGGAGCGGGCCGCCTGGCGGGACGCGGAACTGGCCGCCGAGGCGGCGCGCACCCTCGCCGAGGAGGCGTACGCGGCGGCGGCCCGGTTGCGGCCGAGCCCGGCACCCGCCCGACGGGCGGCGAGCGGCGTGTCCCGGCCCGCCCTCGTGGCCCGGTGGCGGCCGGCTCGTGTGGGTTGAGCCCGATCCGTTACGTGAGCCCCGTCACGCCATTGGAAAATCGGGCGTCCGGCACGATCGGCTCGATCCTTCCCGGGATTGTGGCCGCATTATCGGCGGCCTGTCCGGTTGTCGCCCACAGGCGTCACCGTAACCGGTTGTCCCATCGAGTCACGTCATCGGCAATACGCGCAGAAATTGTTGCGGCAAATCGGGTTTACGCAGGTGGGCCTTGCTTGGCAGGGTGCGAGTGGGCCAGTAGTGTCGTCCCGTCCGGTGCGGTAACCGATCGCAAGAGGCGACGCCGCGCCGACCCGCTCAATCGTGATCAACGAACCGGGGACCCATCAGTAAGTCCGGGGTGAATCCGCGAGCCACGGCCCGCGGTAGGGCGATCTTCCCGCCCGAATCCGTCAGCTAACCCGGTAGGCGGTGTCGGAAGGAGTTCCCAACTCGTGCAGCACCTTTCCACCCTTCGGTTGTTCCCTCGCCTCCACGGCGCAGCGGTGCCCCCGCTCACCCGTCCAGTGACGGTGAGCTGACCCCCCGGGTCATCGCCTTTCCCGCCCGGCCGCGCCGGGCGTTCCCCTGAGCGGTTCACCATCCGCGGACCACGGTCCGTGCGCTGACGCCTGCCCGGATACCGGTCCGGCCGCGGTGTGCCGCTCTCCCCCCGATCCGTGGAGGACCCGTGAAGCACACCATGCAGCGTCAACTCCGACGCTTCGCCACCCAGCGTCCGTACCAGATCGCCGCCGCCTCCGCCGCGGCCCTCGTGATCGCCACCACCACCGGCGCTCTGCTCGCCACCGCCGACGACGCTCCGGCCAGCCAGCGCACCGCGACCACGGTCGCCGAGATGCGCAGCGACACCGTCGCCTCCCTCGGCGAGGCACGCGACGCGTCCCCGTCGGCCAGCGCCGCCCCGGCCACCAGCGCCGCGTCTCCCGCCGCCAAGGCCAGCAGCAACCCGGACCTGACCCGTAAGCCGGAGCCGCCGAAGCCGCCCGCGACCAAGGTGCTCAAGTACGAGTACGAGGCGCAGAACACGTACTACAACTGCGGCCCGGCGGCCACCCGCAACGCGCTCAGCGCCACCGGCATCGACCGCACCCAGGAAGAGCTCGGTGCCGAACTCGGCACCACCGAGATGGGCACCAACTCGGCCGAGGACACCACCCGGGTGCTCAACGCCGAGGTGAAGGGCGCCCCGTACCGGACCCGGATGTTCGCCGGCGCACCCAGCCCGGCGCAGATGGACCGGCTGCAGGCCGACGTCGTCAAGGCCATCACCGACGGCCGGGGCGTGGTGGCCAACGTGGTCGGCGACGCCACCGACACCGACGGTGGCTGGCACTCCTACGGCGGCGGGCACTACATCGCCGTCGTGGGTTACAAGGACAACGGCCGGACCGTGCGGATCGCCGACTCGGCGAACCCGGCCGACCCGTCGTACTGGATCACCACGATCGACCTGGCCAACTGGATCGCCAGCCGGGGCTACTCCGCCTGACCCGGGCACGTTGACCGCCGCGGGCGCCGTCCCTCACGAGGGGCCGGCGCCCGCGGTGTCTTTCCCGACGCGTGCGGCGTGCGCGGCTGGCCGCGACCCGTGCTGGCGCTGCTGGACGCGTACCGGTGAGCGGTCATGCCTGTGCGGACGCGGTCAGTTCCTTCGCGGGCGCCAGCTCCCGGCGCGCGGCGGTCAGGAACGCCTCGGCGTACGAGTCGGCGGGGAAGTCACCCAGGTAACGCCGGCGGGTGGCCCAGCGCTCGGCGGCCAGCGGGTCGGTGTCCAGCAGAGCGGTCAGCACGTCGTCCACGTTGGACATGTCCCGACGCAGGACGTAACCGGACGCGGCCAACGGGAAACGCTCGGTGAACCGAGCGCCCTCGTCGCCCATGTCGGTGACCGCGTACGGCTTGCTGGAGTAGAGGTAGTCCGAGATGACCCCGGAGACGTCGGAGACCAACGCGTCCGATCGGTTCACGCACTCGGTCAGGCTCAGCTCCCGGGCGGCCGCGCCGATGACGTGCTGGCGTCCGCTGCGGGCCCGGTCGGCCACGAGTAGCTCGGTCAACCGGCCGAGTTGGCGGGCCGACGCCGGGTGCTGCGCCGTGTACGGGTGGGCGCGCAGGATCACCGTCGCGCCGCGCTCCAGCAGCCGCCGCAGCAGGGCTTCGGCCACCGGCAGCGAGCAGTAGTCGGCGTCGGCGTGGTGCCCGGTCCAGGTCGGGGTGTAGAGCACCGTCGGTTGCGCCAAGCCCCGCGCCGGCTCCGGGCGTACCGTGATCGACTCGACCTGCGGGCGGCCCACCACCACGAACTTCTCCGCCGGGATCTGCACCCCGGCGCGGGCGTACCTGTCGATCGCCGCTGGCCCGGCCACGAAGATCCGGTCGAAGATCCCGGACACCGGGTTGGCGCTCGGCGCCTTGTCGCTGTCGCCGTGGTGCAACTGGACGTGGGTGAGCTGGGTGAAGCGGACGCAGTGGCTGTTCTTCGCCCCGTGGTTGACGTAGAACGCCACCCGCAGGCTCGGCACCAGCGCCTCGTCCATCGCCCGCAGGGTCGGGCAGTAGACCACCGGCGCGTCGGTGGCCGCCGCGATCGGGGCCAGGAACTCCGGCTCGCGCAGCACGACCAGGAACGGCCGGCCGATCCGCTCCAGGTACGGCAGCCACATGGTGACCTGGTATTCCGAGCCGGGAGGCGCGGAGAAGTAGAGCAGGAACTCCGGCTGGTGCCGGCGCAGCGCGCGAGCCACCGGCCCGCCACCTGCTGACGGCCGGAACCGCCGCCGGGCCAGGTCCAGTGCGACCACACCGGCGCCCGCGCCGACCAGCAGACTGGCGGCCAGCGCCACGCCAGCCGGCAGCGCGAGGGCCGCAGCGAGCGCCACCACGGCGAGCAGCCCGAGCAGGGCGGTGCCGAGCCGGTCGGCGATCAGCGGCGTCCAGGCGCGTACCGGCAGATTGGCGGCCCGGATCTCCAGGTTGCCGGCGCTGCGCAGCGGCCCCACCAGCAGCACCAACCCCAGCAACACCAGCGCGGTGGCGACCAGCGTGAGGTTGAGCCCGTCACCCAACTGCCGGGCGTAACCGACCAGGACCGCGGCGGCGATCAGCGTCGTCTCCGCGACGAGGTCAGCGGTGCGCCGGATCCGCTGCTCGGCGGCCGAGGCGGCCAACGCGGCGACGGCCAGCGCCAGCCCCCAACCGGTGGCGCCGGTGAGCGCCAACACGACGAAGGCCAGGACGGCCAACCCGGTGCTCAGACACCGGGCAGCCAACTTTCGGACCAGGTCGCCGCGCATGTCGCTCCGTTCGTGGTTCCGCAGCCGTCGACGTCAGTTCGCGGACGCCGCGCTGGCCGGCGCCTCGACCTGATCCGGCCCGGACTGGGCTGGCACGGTCGGCGTGGGCCCGTCACCGGGCGCCCGGCGTACGTCGATCACCTGGCCGGTCAGGTCGGAGATCAGCACGTCCAGTGACGACTGGGCGACTGCCTCGGCGGCGAGCAGGGTGTGCTCCGGCTCCTCGCCGAACGCCCGCGTCCGCATCGGCGTGGCGGTCCGCTCCGGGTTGATGCAGTTGACGCGGACGCCGACGTCGGCCCACTCGTCGGCGAGCGCCTGGGTGAGGTTGACCAGGGCCGCCTTGGTGGCCGAGTAGAGCGCGTAGCGGGCCCGGCCCCGGGTGTAGGAGCTGGACGTGTAGAGCAGCAGCTGGCCCTTGGTCTGCTGCAGGTACGGAAGGGCCTGGCGGGCGATGGTCACCGGACCGACGAAGTTGACCTGGAGCAGCCGGTCCATGGTCTCCTCGTCCATCTCGGCGAGGGCGCCCTTCTCCAGGATGCCGGCGGTGACCACCACGTGGTCGATCCGGCCGGTGGCCTCGAAGGCGGTCGTCAGTGCGGCCTCGACGTCCGCGGCCCGCTCCACGTGGGTGCCGGTGCTGGAACGGCTGAACGGGAAGACCTGGGCGCCGTAGCGGCGGGCCAGCTCGGTCAACTCGTGGCCGATGCCGTAGCTGCCGCCGAACACCACGATGGTGCGGCCGGTCAGCTCCTCGCTGTAGCTGCGGTGGTCGGTCAGCCGGGGCGCCTGCGCCGCGGCGAGCTGGAAGAGCTTGTCCGCCAGGTGCACGTCGACCGGGTGGGTGACCTTGATGTTCTCGTCCGAGCCGTCGATCACCTTGATCGGGGTGCCGGGCAGGTAGCGCAGCACCACGCCGCAGTCGTCGGTGGCGGCGAAGTCCGGGTCGTCCTCGGCGATCCGGTACGCCTCACGGATCGTGGGGGAGCGGAACGCCTGCGGGGTCTGCCCACGGCGCAGCCGGGAGCGCACCGGAATGTCGGTGATGCAGTCGTTGTCGTCCACCTGGATGATCGTGTCCGCGGACGGAATGGCCACGTCCACGGCGTCGTAGGTCCAGAGCGCGTTGACGCACTCGCGCACGATCCTGCCGCTGAGCAGCGGGCGCACCGCGTCGTGGAAGAGGATGTTGCAGTCCGCCGGGCCGACCGCGTCCAACGCGATCCGGGTGGTGGCGTTGCGGGTGTCACCGCCCTCGATCACCTTGGTGACCTTGCGCAGGCCGGCCTTCTCGACGATCTGCCGGGCGTCGTCGACGTGGCCGGTCGCCATCAGCACGATGATCTCGTCGATCTCCGGCGCGGCCTCGAAGACTGCCAGGGTGTGCTCGATGATCGGCTTGCCGGCGATCTTCAGCAGTTGCTTCGGGATGCCGAGGCCCAGCCGGGTCCCGGTGCCTCCGGCCAGAACCACCGCCACTGTCCGTGAGGGCCGCCACGGCACCGAGGTCTCCGCTGCGGCGTCCGGGCCAGTGGTCTGGTCCTGCGTCATTGCCGGATCCTCACTCTCAGGGATGGTTAACGGAAAGTTCCGCCCGAGCGGCGACGGAATGAACCTTAACGCGCGGACCGCGCCGCCCCAACGCGGGCGACGCGGTCCGTGGAGCTGTGTCGATGTCGGCAGTTCGCCGGCAGGCTACTTGCTGTTCGCGTACGCCTCGTAGGCCCGGATGACCTCGTCGGTGGGCCCGTCCATCCGCAGCACGCCCGATTCCAGCCAGATCGTTCGTTCGCAGGTGTCCCGTACGGAGGAGAGCTGGTGGCTGACGAGGAACACCGTGCCCGCGCCCTCCCGCAGCTCCCGCACCCGCTGCTCGCTGCGCTTGCGGAAGCCCTTGTCGCCGGTGGCGAGTGCCTCGTCGATGAGCAGCACGTCGTGCTTCTTCGCGGCGGCGATGGAGAACCGCAGCCGGGCCGCCATGCCGGAGGAGTACGTCCGCATCGGCAGGCTGGCGAAGTCGCCCCGCTCGTTGATCCCGGAGAACTCGATGATCCCGGCGGCCTGCTGGGCCACCTCGTCCGGGTGCATGCCCATGGCCAGGCAACCGAGGGTGACGTTGCGCTCCCCGGAGAGGTCGTTGAGCAGGGCGGCGTTCACGCCCAGCAGTGACGGCTGCCCCTGGGTGTGGATCGCGCCCTTGTTGACCGGCAGCAGGCCGGCGATGGCCCGCAGGATGGTGGACTTGCCGGAGCCGTTGCTGCCGATCAGCCCGATCGCCTCGCCCCGGTACGCGGTGAAGGAGACGCCCTTGACCGCGTGCACCTCCCGGACGTTCGGGGCGTGGGTGCGCTTGACCAGCCGGCGCAACGCGGCCACCGGCGTGGTGCCACCGGAGGCTCCCTGGTGCACCCGGTAGATGATGTGCGCGTCGTCGACCACCACGGTCGGGATGCGCTCCTGGGTCGAGGTCATTGTCGCGCTCGCCTCGGGGGAGGCCTCGATGTGCTCAACCACGGCCGTACTCCTGTTCGCCGCGCCAGAAGTAGATGAAACCGCCGATTCCGGCGACCAGCGCCCACCCGCCGCCGACCAGCCACAGCTGGGTCAGTGACTCGTTGAGCAGCGGCGCGTCCTCGAGCAGCGCGTACCGGGCCAGCTCGATGTAGACCAGCATCGGGTTGTACTGCACCAGCGTGGTCGCCCAGCCGGGCAGTCGGTCGAAGAGGGTGACGCTGTAGAGGACGCCGGAGCCGTACATCCAGGTGCGCAGGACGAACGGCATGACCTGCTTGAGGTCGCTCGCCTTGGACCCGAGCCGGGCCACCAGCAGCACCACGCCGGCGTTGAACAACGCCTGCAGGATCAGCGCCGGCACCAGCAGCAGCCACTTCAGCGTGATCGGCTCGCCGGTGACCAGCACGATGCCGATCAGCACCACCATCGAGGCCAGCAGTTGTTGGAACTGGGTCAACGTCGTGGACAGCGGCAGGCTGGCCCGGGGGAAGTGCAGTGCCCGGATCAGCCCGAGGTTGCTGCTGATCGACTGGGTGCCGGCCAGGACCGCGCTCTGGGTGAAGTTGAAGATGAACAGCCCGGTGGTCAGGTAGGCGATGAAGTTGGGGATCGCCTGCTGGTCCAGCACCACCCCGAAGATCAGGTAGTAGACCGCCGCGTTGGTCAGCGGGGTCAGCACCTGCCAGAGCTGGCCGAGCTTCGCATTGCTGTATGAGGCGACCAGCTTGGCGTTGGCGTACGCGGCGATGAAGTGCCGGTAGGCCCACAATTGGCGGCTGTACTCGACGAGGGTGGGGCGCTCACCGGCGACCCGTAGCCCGTGCCGAGCGGCCAGCTGCGCCTGGGTCAGGCCCGTGTCAGGGTCGACCAGCGCGGTGGTGGCCATGGAAATGGCGCTCCGATCTTTCGTGCAGACGGGTGGCTCACGACGATGGAATCCTAGTTGGACACGTGCGCGGGGCGCCGCCTCGTCGCTGCACGGACAGTAGTCCGAAACACGTCGGGACGCAACCGTATCGTCGTTGCGCTACCCTGGGCACCGTGAGCTGCGAGAAGAGTCCCTGGTGACGACTGAGAAGAGGCGTGCCCCGGCCGGCGCGGCGGTGCTCCGTGGCGAGATCACCACGGCCATCCGACGCGCGTTGACGCAGGAACTCGCCGCGGTCGGCTACGGCCGGCTCTCCATCGAGGCGGTGGCCCGCCGCGCCGGCGTCAGCAAGACGGCAATCTACCGGCGGTGGAACTCCAAGCTCGACCTGGTGCTGGAGATCGTCGCCGCGGCGGCGCACGGCAAGCTGCCGGCACTGGACACCGGCACCCTGCGCGGCGACCTGGCGCTGCTGTTCCAGGCGGTGGCGCACGCGCTGCGCCACCCGCTGGCGTCGCAGATCATCCCGGATCTGCTGGCCGAGGCGGCCCGCAACCCCACCATCGACGCGACCCTGCGTGAGGTGCTGCACGCCCGCCAGCAGGAGATCGGCGGTCGCCTGGTCAGCCGCGCCGTGCAGCGGGGTGAGCTGCCCGCCGACACCGACCTGGACGCGGCGATCGACCTCATCGTGGGCCCGCTCTACTGGCGGCTCGCCATCGCCCGCCTCCCGCTCACCGACAGCTACCTCGACAACCTGGTCGAATCCGTGGCTGCCGGGCTCGGCGCCGACACTGCTCTGTCCCGCCCTCGGGCCGCTCCGATCTCGGGTTGACCAGGCCCCCGACACCCCGCCGGCCGCAGCAGCGGTTCCGCTGTCCGATTCCGCTAGGCTGCCCCCTTGACACCCGGCTGTCGTCGATCAGACATCCGTTTTTCGCCCTCTCAATCCGCCGCCGGACGACAAGGACGCCCCGTGACGCAAGTCGAAGACGCTGCTGTGGCTCCAGCGCCAGCCGACCAGAGGAACGCCCCGAGCGCGGGTGCTCGACCTGGCGGCACCAGCCGGCCCGGCCAGGGTCGCGGTCTGATCGGGCGGATCAACGCCGCGGTGGCGGCTGCGCCCGTCGTGGTCACCGACGTGGCGGTGGTGAGCTTCGCCATCTGGACGCTGCTCTACCACCTCAACCTCGGCCTCGACCTGCGCCCGTCCGTCGTCTTCCTCGTCTGGGTCGTCCTGCAGCCGGTCGCGGCGTACGTGGCCTGGAGGCTTCGCCGTCGCGACCCCGTGGCGCGGCGTGCCGACGACGAGTCTGCGGCGAGCCAGACCGCGGCGCCCGTCGACCGCGCGTCGCTGCTGCGTCGGTACGCCCTGCCGGTGGGCACCGCGGTCGGCGCGGCGATGTTCGCCGCCCTCGGCAAGGGGTCGCTGAGCTGGTGGTTGGCGGCCGCGCTCGGCCTGGTCTCGGTGGTGTCCGCCTGGCTGGCGCTGGGCCGCCGCGGTGACACGGCCGACGCGCCCGCCGCGCCGGCCGTCCAGGCGACCACGCCGGCGCAGGGGTACGTGGTCCTCGTCCTCTCCCTGGCCGCCGCCTACTTCGCCACGCTGATCTCCCGGGTGTCGCTCGACGACGTCTTCTACGTCGGCAAGTCGGTCTGGGTCGCCGAGCGGGACAACATCCCGTTCCGGGACTTCCTGTTCACCGAGGGTGTCCTGCCGGGCGGTTCGGCGAACCCGCCGCTGCCCTCCTTCGAGGTGTTCGTCGGGGCGCTGGCCCGCGCCCTGCACGTGCACACGGCGTCGGTGTTGTGGTACCTCCTGCTGCCGGTGCTGGCCGTCTTCACGATCTTCGCGCTGTGGCGGCTCGTGTTGCGGTGGGCTCCGCGGCGTCCGCTTGTCGTGTTCGTCGTCGCGCTGGCCTACATCCTGCTCGTGGCGTACTACGCCGACGCGCTGAACACCTACCACCTGCCCCGGCTGACCCAGGGCAAGAGCGTCTTCGTCCACGCCCTGATCCCACTCGCCTGGGTGTACCTCACCGACTACCTGGAGCACCGCTCCCGACGTGCCCTGATCCTGCTCACGCTGCTCTCCGTGGCGGGTGTCGGCTACACCACCACCGCCGTCATCCTGCTGCCCCTGCTCGCCGCGGCGGCCGGCGTGGTGCTGCTCGCCATGCGGCGCACGCGGGAGGCCATCGTGTGCTTCGCGGTCCTCTCGGTCTACCCCCTGCTGTCCGGCGTACTCGTCCAGGTCCTGCGCGGCGGGGTGGAGGAGGCCGCCGCGACGTACTCGCCGCTGCTGCCCCTGCGGACCATCTACGAGCTCACCCTGTGGCTCGGTGTCCTCGGCATCATCGGTGGGCTCGCCGTCTGGTGGTCGCCCCTCCTGCTCCGGCGCGGGGTGCCGCAGCAACTCGCCGCCGGCGCCGCGCTGGCGATCACCGCTCTGATGGTCCCCGGCCTGTTGAAGTTCGGCGGTGACCTCAGCGGTCTGACGGCGGTGCTGTGGCGGGTGCCGTGGATCCTGCCCGTGCCGGCGCTCGTCGGTGTCCTCGCGGTCATCCGCCTGCCGGGGCTGGCCCGGACGAGCCGGGTCCTCGCCTTCGCCCTGCCGGTGGTCCTGGTGTTCGCCTTCTACACCCTGGGCGAGCCGATGTGGAAGGGCGACGCGGTCCAGACGAAGCCGACCTGGCGGATGCCGGACAACCGCAAGGCCGCCTCCTTCTGGATCCAGAAGCTGGACCGCCCCGACGGCCTGGTGCTCGCCCCGTCGTCGGTCATGCGGGCGCTCCCGCAGGTCACCTCGGAGGTACGGGTGGTGCTGCCCCGCGACCTGTATCTCGTCGACTACGGCTCGGAGACGCCGTTCGCGCTGGACCGGCTGCTGCTCGCGAAGTTCGCCGACGGAGAACTCGTCTCCATCCCCGAGGTCGCCGCGGCCATGGGCAGGGTGGGCGTGGGCATGGTGTGCGTGTGGAAGGGCAACACGGCCGTCACCGAGGCGGCCCCGACCCTGGGCCTGGAACCCTTCGCATCAAGGAAGGCGCCTGGCGCCATGGTCTGCTATCGCGTCGGCGTGCCCGGCGCGACGACCGGCGGATCCTGAGCCGGTGGTGGCGAGCGTTTTGACCGTTTTACGGCACGGATACCCGCTCGATACCTTCGCGCAGGCTCACGTTAGGGTCGCAGGCATGTCCGTCAGCCTCCGGGCGGCGTGACGTGACGAGCGCCCACCAGGCGCTTCAGTCTCGGCTCCTGGTGTGCGCGATGACCGAGCCCGGCCCGATACGGAAATCGTAGGGAGCGAACTCGTTTGTTCGGCACGTTCTCAGGTCGCATCGGAGTGGCCGCCAGCGCCGCGCTGCTGGTACTGACCTACCTGGTCACGCTCGTCGCAGGTGCCTTCGGCTGGGTCGGCCTGTTCGCCGTCGCCGGCCTGGCAGCCGTCATCGGCGAGTTCGCCGTCGCCCGCTGGTCGCCGCCTTCGCAGCTGCTGCTGGAAAAGGTGGGCCTGCACCTGTCGTACCGGCAGTTGACCCGCGACCTCGCGGCGGTGCTGCTGGTCGCCGCCGAGGTGCGGCTCAGCGGCGGCGAGCTGACCCTGCTGTTGGTGCTGCCGGCCGTGGTGTGGGTCGTCTCGGTCTTCGCCGGGGCGTTCTCCATCATGATCGAGCGTCGTAACCCGCTCTCCGCCATGGTGCGCAACATCGAACTGGGTCCGCTGCAGGCCGCCCCCCAGCCGCCAGCCTGGGCGGCGGCGGTCGCCGGTGACCGGATGCCCCTGCTCAACCTGCTGCTGGTGCCGGCCGCCGTGGCCGCCGCGGTGCAGCATCACCCGACACCGTTCTTCGTCGCCGCCGCGGTGGCGGTCGCGGCGACCGGTGTGGTGGGCGCCATCGTCGCGCTGACCTGGCTTCGGGGCCGGGGCGCGGGAGAGGGGCCACTGCTGCCCGCCGTGCAACGGTGGCTGGACAGCTACCAGCCCGAGGTGGCGCTCTACTTCGCCGGCCCGGCCAAGGACGTCTACCAGGCCAACATGTGGCTCGCCCCGACCGAGGCGCTCCAGCAGCGCGCGGTGGTGCTGCTGCGCAGTCGGGACGCGTTCCTGGAACTGGCCGACACCCGGTTGCCGGTGATCTGCGTACCGACCGGGGTCGACTTCATGAACCTCGAACTCGGCAGCGTCCGTGCGGCCCTCTACTCGGCGAACGTCGGCGCGAACATCCACATGCTCCGCGAGCCGAGCACCAAGCACGTCTTCGTCGGGCACGGCGACAGCGACAAGCAGGCCAGCGTCAACCCGTACAGCAAGGTGTACGACGAGGTCTGGGTCGCCGGCCTGGCCGGCCGGGAGCGTTACGCCCGGGCCGGTGTGGGGGTGCTCGACCAGGACATCGTCGAGATCGGCCGGCCGCAGCTCGCCGGGGTGCACACCTTCGGCGCCGAGTCGGTGGACCGGCCCTTCACCGTGCTCTACGCCCCCACCTGGGAGGGCTGGCTCGACGACGACCCGTACCACACCTCCCTGGTGCTGATGGGTGAGCGGATCGTCAAGGGCATGCTCGCCGCGACCCCTCGGCTGCGCCTGATCTACAAGCCGCACCCGCTCACCGGGTCACGGTCCAAGGCGGCCAGGGCGGTGCACGACCGGATTGTCGCGGCCATCCGCGCTGCCGGCGGCGACGCGAACGCGTCCTCCCTGGACGGCACCGCGCACCTCGTGGTCACCGGCCGTACGCCAGCGCTGTTCGACTGCTTCAACCAGACCGATCTGCTGGTCAGCGATGTGTCCAGTGTGGTCTCGGACTTCGTGCAGAGCCAGCGCCCGTACGTGGTGGCCAACCCGGCCGGCCTGTCCGAGGACGACTTCCGCCGTGAGTACCCGACGGCTCGGGCCGCGTACCTGCTCTCCAAGGACTGTGGCGAGTTGGAGAAGATCGTGGCGGTGACCCGGGCCGGCGACGACCCGATGACCGAGGCCCGCCGGGAGTTGAAGACCTACCTGCTCGGCCCGGCCGAGGCGAACCCGATGGACCGGTTCCAGGAGGAGATCGACCGCCTCTGCCGCCGCTGAGCAACGCGCGTACGGCGCACGGATGGTGCTACGCGCCCGGCCCGACACCTTTCGGGCCGGGCGCGAACGTGTCAGCCCAGCAGGGCGGCCACCGCGTCGGCGACCGGAGTGTCCGCCGGCAACGCCTGCGCCGCCACCACCGCCGCGACCGGCAGCGGGCCGTACACGTGCGGGAAGAGTTGCCCGCCGCGCGACGGCTCCCAGCGCAGCGCGTCGCCCAGCGGGTCCTCGGCCACGCTGAGCAGGGTCAACCCGGTCGCCCCGGCGAAGTGCCGGCGGGCCGTCTCGACCACCTGGTCGGGGCCGGAGAGGTGGATGAAGCCGTCCTGCCGGTCCACGGCGGAGCCGGTGAAGGCACCGGCGGCGAGGGCGTCGTCCCATTCCGTGGTCGACAACAGTTTGTAGATCACCACCGCAGCCTACGGGGGTGCCGTCGGCGCGCTGGCCCGGTTTTCGTCGGTACCGCCGCGCCCGTCGCCTCCCGCCGGGCATGCTCAGGTCAAGGGCCGCGGAGGGATGGGCGATGCAGAGCTACGACGACGACTGGACCGACAGCCAGCGTGCGCTGTACGACGAGTGCTACCGGGCTGGCGGCGAGTGGGCCGAAGACCCGGACACGCCGTCCGATGACGTACAGCACGTGATCAACCTGGCCGAGGCGGACGACGACGCCTTCCAGGACGCGGAGATCGACTACCCGCCCCTGGTCGACGCGGTCACCCAGGCCAGCGGGGTCACCGTCACAAGCGTGCCGGCCAGCCACGAGGATCCGGGCTTCCGCGGCTTCACCGACGGCGTCCGGGACGCCACCGCCGACGACGTCTTCGGTCTGTAACCGGGCCGTGGCAATGTGGGGGCTCCCGCTTCGCGCACGCTTCTGCCACCATTCGCAGAACGGTTGCGACGGACGGGGGCACGGGTGCGGATCCTGCTGGTGGAGGACGACCGCCGGGTGGCCGCTGCGCTCCTTTCCGCCCTCACCCGCCGCGGGTACGAGGTCGAGCACGCGGCCACCGTCGCCGCCGCGCTCTGCGCCGCCCCGTGCGACCTGGCGCTGCTCGACCTGACCCTGCCCGACGGGGATGGCACCGACCTGTGCCGGGAGCTGCGCCGGCGTAGCAGCCAGCTCGGCATCATCGCGGTGACCGCGCGGGGCGAGGAACGCGATCGGGTGCTGGGCCTGCGCCTCGGCGCGGACGACTACGTCGTCAAGCCGTTCTCGATGGTGGAGTTGCAGGCCCGCATCGAGGCGGTGCTGCGCCGGGCCAAGAACGCCGCACCGGAACGGCACCTCATCGAGGCCGGGTCGGTGCACATCGACGTGGCCGCGCGGACCGTGACTGTGGACGGCCGCGCTGTCACGTTGACCCGCAAGGAGTTCGACGTGCTGCTCTCGCTGGCCCGCCAGCCCGGGGTGGCGGTGCCCCGCGACCGCATCCTGCTCGACGCCTGGGGCACCACCTGGGCCGACCGGCACACGGTCGAGGTGCACGTCGGGTCGCTGCGCGGCAAGCTCGGCGACGCCCGCCTGGTGGAGACCGTCCGCGGCATCGGCTACCGGCTGCGTGATGCGTGAGGGGCTGACATGCGTCGGCGACTGGTGATCAGCTACCTGCTGCTGATGGTGCTCGTCCTCATCGCGTTGGAGACACCGCTGGCCACCACCACGGCCAACCGCGAGACCGAACAGGTCCGCGCGGACCGGCTCGCCGACGCCACCCGGTTCGCCTCGCTGGCCGGGCCGGCGTTGCGCGACGGTGGGCCGGGCCCGATCGAGTCGGAGCTGACCAGCTACGACAACCTGTACGGAATCGGCGCCGCGATCGTCGACCGGGACCGCCGCACCTCGGTCGCGTCGCCACGGTGGGAGCCCGGCGCGGGGACCACGGCGGTTCTGGACGTCGCGCTGTCCGGGCAGCAGACCAGCGACCCCGAGTCGGTCTGGCCGTGGACGACCGGCCCGGTGGTGGTGGCGGTGCCGATCAACGACGGTGGTGAGGTGCGCGGCGCGGTGGTGATCGTGACCCCTGCCGCCCCGATCCGCCGGGCGGTCGTCGCGTGGTGGCTGCTGCTCGCCCTGGCCGGTCTGCTCGCCGTGCTGGCCTGCGTGCTCACCGCGTTCGGGCTGGCCGGTTGGGTGCTGCGCCCGGTCACCGAGCTGGACGCGGTCACCCACGAGATCGCCGAGGGCGACCGGGGCGCCCGGGTGCAGCACCGTCTGGGTCCGCCGGAGCTACGTCGCCTCGCGGCCAGCTTCAACCACATGGCCGATGTGGTCTCCGACGTGATGGACCGGCAGCGCGCCTTCGTCGCGCACGCCAGCCACCAGTTGCGTAATCCGCTCACCGCGCTACGGCTGCGGGTGGAAGAGCTGGGCCCCAGCCTCACCGACGAGGACGGTCGATCCGAGCACCGGCTGGCGTTGGAGGAGACCGACCGGCTGGCGTTGGTGCTCGACGCGCTGCTCACCCTCGCCCGCGCCGAACGGGAGGAGAACGAGCGGGTCACTGTGGACGCCACAGCGGTGGCCGCGTCCCGGGTGGCCGCGTGGGCGCCGCTGGCCCGGCACCGTTCGGTCGCGCTGCGGCTGGACACGACCGACACCCCGGCGTACGCACAGACGGTGCCGACAGCCGTCGACCAGGCGCTGGACGCGTTGATCGACAACGCGGTGAAGTTCAGTGGGGACGGTGGGGCGGTCACTGTGACAGTGGCCCGCCGGGACAACGGGGTGGCTCTGGAGGTGCGCGACTCCGGCCCGGGCATGACCGAGAGTCAGCTCGGTCAGGCGACCGAACGGTTCTGGCGGGCGCCGGACGCGCAGAACGTCGACGGCGCGGGGCTCGGCCTGACCATCGCCGCCGTGCTGGTGGACGCGTCCGACGGGCGGCTCACCATGCGCCCGGGGGAGCCGCGCGGGCTGATTGCCGCCCTGTGGTTTCCCGCGCCGGAGGTCGACCCCTCGGTGGAGCCCGTGGACGACGAGCGGCCGGCCGACCTCCTGCCCAGCTCGGCGCGGTAACGCCCGGCCGTCAGGGTTTTGCCGCGCGGTACCAGGCGGCGGCCCCGGGGTGCAGCGGCAGCGGCGCGGTCACGATCGCCGAGCGAGGGCTCATCCGCCCCGCCGCCGGATGCGCGAGGGCCAGCTCGGCTCGGCGCTCCATCAGCAGCCGGGTCACGTCCCGGACCAACTGCTCCGGCAGGTCGGCTCGGACGACCAGGTAGTTCGGATCGGCCACTGTGGTCACAGCGTCCACTCCGTACACCGAGTGGGGAATGTCCCGGGAGACGTAGACCTGGCCGTAGCGGGCGCGCAGCGGCTCGGTCCATTCGCTGAGGTCCACGATCCGGGTGGCGCTGCGCCAGGCCAACTCCGTGATGCCCCGCACGGGCAGGCCACCGGAGAAGAAGAACGCGTCGATTCCACCGGAGCGCAGCGCGGACACCGAGGCGTCCAGCCCGAGTCGTAGGCGTTGCACCCGGTCGCCGCCGAGGTTGGCGACCTCCAGCAGCCGATTCGCGGTGACCTCGGTGCCCGATCCGGATGCGCCGACGGAGACCCGGCGGCCCCGTAGGTCGGCGATCGTCCGGATTGGACCGCCGCCCGTCGTGACCAGGTGCAACTGATCGTCGTACACCCGGGCGATGGCCTCGACCGACGGGTTTTCCGCCGTGGTGGTGGGCAGCACGTCGGCCTGGGTGAAGCCCAACTCTGCTCCACCGGACTCGATCAGTCGGACGTTCTCCGCGGAGGCGGCGGTGAGCACCACGCTGGCCCGGACGTCGGGCAGTTCCCGGTTGAGGATGGCCGCGAGGGACTGTCCGAACGCGTAGTAGACGGCGGTGGGGCTGCCGGTGGCGATCCGGATCGCCGTCGGCTCGGTCGGGGCGTCCCGGCAGCCGGCGGTGTTCAGGGTCGCGGTCAGCAGCACCGCCAACAGGGCGGCCGTCCCCGGGCGGCGGCGGCCCGGTCGGCTGGACAAGATACGACTCACGCGGTGCACTGTGCGCTGTCGGACCGGCGGGCGCAAGCTCCTGGGCGGTGGTGTGCCGGGTGGGTGCGGCCCGAGCACCGATCAGCAGGCTGGGCGGCGTGCCGGTGGCACGACCTCGCCCCACGCCGGTTCCGGCGCTGGCCCGCGCGCCGGCTCCAGTGCCGCGCTGCTCAGGATCCGCGCCCGGTCCGGGCCGGCGGCCACGCTGACCAGGAAGCATCCGGTGCTCGGGCGGAGCCGGGCCGGCACGTCGAGCACGGCAGCGCTGCGGATCAGCACCGCGGCCAGCTCCCGGTCGGTGAACCGCACGCCGAGGATGTGCCGGCGGATGTGCCGCCCGGCGGCCAGCAGCGCCGAACGCCAGGCAGCCGCCGCGAGGCGGGACACCGACCGTCGGCGCGCTGGGGAGGCGCCGGGAGGCGGCCCGCTGAGCAGCTCGCGCCGCCCCTGCCACCAGCCCGCGTCCAACATTCGGGTGTACGCGCCCTGGTGCTCCTGGGGCACCCAGAGGCGGTGCAGCTCGTAGCGGCGGCGCAGGCCGCGGACGGCCACCTCCTGCGTGACCGGGATGTCCAGCCGGGCGAGCAACTGCCGCATCCGCTGCGCGGCGTCCTCCCGGTTGAACTCCACCGGTGCGTGCGCCGCGAGTACGGCGCTCGGCCGGGCGGCGGTCGGTGGCGCTGTGCAGCGGCGCAGGCAGGCGGCCTCGAACGCGTCGCCCAGGGTCAGCCAGTCCAGCGGGGGTGGCGGCGTCGCGGTGCCGGGTCGATCGAGCAGGGCGGTTTGGCGCGTCAACGGGGGCTCCCTCGTCGGGGTCTGGGTTCCCCTACCGTGGCCCCTGGCTCGCCGTTACGGAACTGGTCCGGCCCAGCCTTGAGCAAATCTTGCGGCTGCCCCGCCGTCAGAGGTCGGTGACCACCAGGTCCACCTGCCGCGCCCGACCGGGCGCGGTGGCCTGCTCCTCGACGGTGTGCTTCAACTCCCGCAACGTGCCGACCAACTCCGCGGCGGTGCGCGGTCGGGCGCCGGCGACGAGCAGGTCGCGGACCAGCCGCCCCTTGGTCGCCTTGTTGAAGTGGCTGACCACCGAGCGGACCGGTACGCCGTCGACCTCCCGCTCGTGCAGCACCCGCACGGTGACGGTCCGCTCGGCCAGCTCCCCGCGCGGCGTCCAGGTGGCCGCGTACGCGCCGGAGCGCAGGTCCAGCACCAGGCCCCGGCCGGCAGCGGCGTCCAACACCGGTGCCAGCTCCCTGCGCCAGTACGCCGACAACGCCCCGACGCCCGGCAGGCGGGCGCCGATCGGGCAGCGGTACGGGGGGATCCGGTCGGCCAGTCGGACCGCTCCCCACAGCCCGGAGCTGATCAGGATCGACCGGCGGGCCGTCCGTTGCGCCGCAGCGGGCAACGAGGCGAACTCCAGCGCCTCGTAGAGCACACCGGTGTAGAGCCGCTCGGCCGGCGCGGTGGCGGCCTCCCGCAGGCGGGCGTTGCGCCGCAGCTCGCCCCGCTGGCCCTCGCTGAGGCCGAGCGCCGCCCGTGCCGCCGCCTCGTCCGGCCCGGCGCTGAGCGCGGTGAGGGCGTCCAACACCCGCTCCCGGGCCGGGTTCAGCTCGGGCAGCGAGAGCCGGTCCGGGGACCAGCGTCGCCCGGTGCCGGCGTCGGCCTTGCCCTCCGAGGGTGGCAGCAGGATGAGCATCGGGTCTCCTCGACGGGCGGGACGGCGGCCCGGCCAGCGTACGACCCGCCGTTACCGCCAGGGCCGCACCGGGGTGTCGGGGTGGTACACGCGATAGCCGCCAACCTCGCGCACCGGTGCGGCGTCGGCCCGGTCGGCGAGCAGCCTGCGCAGCCGCCGATCCATCGGGGAGCCGACCTCCACCACGTAGCCCGGTCGCTGGGCACTGCCGACCTGCCGCCAGTACGGGCGGTAGCGGTTCTGGCCGGGGGACAGGTCACCGTCGAGCACCCCGCAGATCACCGTCTCGTCCGTGTTGAAGATCAACCGATTGCAGGTCCAGTAGTCCCCGTACACCTCGTGGGGGCCGTTGGCGCGCAGCGCGGCGGCCAACTCGCGGGCCTGGCGTTCCTCGGTCCGCGACGCCGCGGTGCCGCTGGCCGCGAAGAACACGGTGATCACCAGGGTGGTCGCGGTCAGGGCGACCAGCACGGCGGTGGACAGCGCGCCGGTGAACCGCCCCAGCACGCTGCTGGTGCCCCGCCAGGCCGTCAGCGCCGCCACCCAGAGCGGCCAGAGCACCGCCGGCAGCGACAGTTGCAGCACCGACAGGTAGCGGGCGTTGTCCAGTGGGCTGGTCGCGGCGAGCGGGCTGCGGACGTACGACAGCAGGGTCAACCCGGCACCGGCGACCAGCGCGAGCTGCACCACCGGCCCGACCCGCTCCCCGCGCGACCCGGCGGCGCGGCGGTACGCGAGCACCGCGAGGACCGCGCCGGCCACCAGCAGCACCGGGTACAGCACGCCGAACCACTGTTGCCAGCGGCCGCAGCCGTCCACCGGGCAGAGCCCGTGCGCCAGCGGCACCCCTTCGAGCAGGCCGCCCCGGATCCGTTCGGACCAGGGCGGGAGTGGCCCGGCCTTCGTGCTGATCTCCCGGAACACCGACAGCGAGTCCGCACCGGGCTCGGCGCGCAGGTTGTCGACGATCATCGGCGCCACCCCGACGACGGCACCCGCCACCAGCAGCAGGCCGGACCAGCCGAGCAGTTCCCTGCGCGCCGCCCACACCAGGGCGAGCCCGGCCACCGCCAGGTACGGCAGGATCAGCCAGTCCGACCAGACGGCCAGTCCGACGAGCAGGCCGAACGCCGCGACCGCGAGCCGTCGGCGGCGGATCGTGCCGGCGGCCAGCCCCACGGTGATCAGCAGCATCAGCAGCACCGCCGGCTTCACCTCGGGCCGGCCCCCGACCACGGTGAGTTGGTCGCGCACCACCCGCTCCGGCCCGAGCGCGAGCAGGCCCACGACGAAGACGGCGAACCAGGGTGTGCAGAGCCGGCGGGTCAGCCGGTAGATCAGATAGAGGAAGACCGCGTACAACGCGAGCATCGGCAGCCGCAGCACCGGCCAACTTGGCCCGGCCACCGCCACCAGGGGAGCGGCCAGGTAGGACTCCAACATCCCCATGTAGTGCTGGCCGTACAGGAAGATCGGGCGTTCCCGGCCCTGCCCGATGTGCAACGCGGCGAGGCCGAAGGTCGCCTCGTCGCTGTTCGACACCGGCACCGTGTACAGCGTCAGGACCAGCCGGTAGACGACACCGGCGAGCCCGATCAGCAGCGCGACGAGCGCCGGCCGGTCGAGTCGCGGACGCCATCGCCCGCGGTGCTGCTCTGGATGTGACACGACCACGCCCCCGTCGTCGTCCCGACGGAGTGTTTCACGTTTGGTGGGCCCGCCGAGGTCGATCGGCGGAGCCCGGCCCGGCCCGGCCGGCACCGGCCGGCTCTGCCGGGGCCGGCTCGCGTGGCCGTGGCTCTCGACGTGTGGCAGGGTTGGCGCGTGCCACCCACTCCCGCCGGCCAGCTTGCCGTTCCGAACCTGCATCGGGCTGCACGGATCGAGGACGCCGTCCACCAGCTCGTGCAGCGCCGGCTGCGGCGCACCGGCTGGCGGGTCAACATCGTCGCGTACACCGGCTACGGCGCCCCGGGCTGGGTGCGGGTGATGTGCCGGGTGCTGCTGGGCCGTCCGGACACCCGCCAGCGGGGTCGGCTGGACAAGGTCCGTGGCTGGCGCAGCTTCACCACGCTGCCCAACAAGCACGTCACCGTGACCATCGAGGCCGGCGGGGTGCGGCACGAGACGCAGGCGGATCGCAGCGGCTTCGTCGACACCCTGGTCGAGGCCGACCTGCCACCCGGTTGGGGCACGGTACGCCTCAGCGTCCCGGACGCCGACCCGGTCGACGCGCCGGTGCGCATCCTCGACCCCGACGTCAAGTTCGGCATCATCTCCGACATCGACGACACCGTCATGGTGACCGCGCTGCCCCGGCCGCTGCTCGCCGCGTGGAACACGTTCGTGCTCGACGAGCACGCCCGGGCCGCCGTGCCCGGCATGGCGGTGCTCTACGAGCGGCTGGTCACCGCGCACCCCGGCGCCCCGGTCTTCTACCTCTCCACCGGCGCGTGGAACGTGGCGCCCACCCTGACCCGGTTCCTGTCCCGACACCTCTACCCGGCCGGGCCGCTGCTGCTCACCGACTGGGGCCCGACCGCCGACCGCTGGTTCCGCAGCGGGATGGAACACAAACGGTCCACCCTGGCCCGGCTGGCCCGGGAGTTCCCCGAGGTGCGCTGGCTGCTCGTCGGCGACGACGGCCAGCACGACCAGGAGATCTACCGGGAGTTCGCCGCCGCCCACCCGGAGAACGTCGCCGGGGTGGCGATCCGCCGGCTCTCCCCGACGCAGTCGGTGCTGGCCGGCACCCTGCCCGCTCCGGCCGGTCGCCCGTCGTCGGGGCCGGTGGGGCAGAAGTGGCTGTCCGCGCCGGACGGCGCCGGCCTGTGGCAACTGCTGCGCGACGCCGGCCTGGTCTGACCGCCGGTCCGGCCGAACTGCCGTCTCCCGGGTGGCGACCGACCGGGTGCCTACGGCCGAACGGCAGGCGCCGAACCTCGGCAGTCCCAGGATGAGCGGATCAACTCCCGTTCGGTGGCGGCGAGGTGGGCAGTCGTGGCGAGCCAGGCCCAGGCGTACCGGTCCGGGTCGGGATCGGTACGCCGCCCGAACGCGTCCCGCCCGCGCCGGTCGGACTCGTCGGCGAGCGCGGAGGCCACCGTGGCGGCGGTCGTGAAGCCGGCGCGGCGCAGCGGACCCGTCAGCCCGGTGCCCTCGCCGCGGGCCGCCTCGACGACGGCGCGGCGGCCGCCGGAGACGGCCAGCTCGACCAGCCGGCGAACCCGCCACAGCGGGGACTCCGCGACCGCGTCGGCGTCGAGGGCGAGGACCGGTTCGGTCATCGCCGCCGGGTCACGCGGCGGTAGGTGATTGCCCTGGATCTCGTCGTAGCCGAGGTCCGCCCGGCCGTGCCAGTCCGTTGGCAGCCGGAGCGTCGTGGCGGCACCGGGCACCGGGCCGACCGCGAGCGGTCGCAGCGTGCTGGCCCGGTCCGGGTCCAGCCGGCCGACCACCCGGATCCGCAGGCCCGGCCGGGAGGCGAGCCGCCGCAGGTTGGCCACGTGGGCCAGCATCGGGTGGGAATCGGCTGGCGCCAGCCGGATCACCGGGCCGTCCGGCACCGGCGCCCGCTCCGGTCCGGCGTCGGTGGCGGGGGCCAGCTCGCGGGCCAACACCTGGTCGCCGACGGCACCCACGACCATCAGATCACCGCCGACCAGCGCGGTACCGGCCCGGATCGGGTCCTCCGGGTCGTCGGCGGCGAGTTGGGCGGTCACCACCTCGGCGAGTGGACGCGCGAACAGTTCCGCCAGCGGTCCGGTGGCCCAGTCGGTCTCGATGAGCGGGCTGGCGCGGACCCCCTTGCCGGCGCCGAGCCGGCCGTCCGGTGAAACGGTGGTGCCGGTGATCCGCAGGCCGCCGCGGGCCAACACCGCATGGTTGACCGCGACAGCGCCCATCTCGGTGACCGCCCGGGCGCAGTCCCGCGCCCGCTCCGGGCCACCCGGTTTCACGTCGCCGAAGGAGAGCCGCCGCCCGTCGGCGGCGACCAGGTGGGTGACCACCCCGGCGTATCCGTTCGCGCTGATCACCGGCTCCCGGCAGACGCCGTACACCTCCAGCGTTCCGTCCGGCTGGTAGGCCCTGCGGAGGATGCCGACCAGCGCCGGGTCGGGATCACCGGCGGCCAGCCGGCCGGCCACGTACAGCAGGTCGTGCAGCACCTCGACCAGCTCGGCCAGCCGGTGTCCGGCCTGTCGTTCCCGGTGGGCGCGCAGGCCACGGACCGCGCGCAGCGCGGCGCTCTCGGCCCGCGGCAGGCCGGCCAGCCGGGCGCTGTGGGCGGCCCGCAGCAGTTCGGCCTGGGGAACCGCGCCGGCGGCCGGCACACCGGCCGCGAGCACTGCGGAGGCGGCCCGCCACAGCGCACCGGCGGCGGCCCGTTGCGCCTTCGTCGGTGCCGTGTTCTGACCGGCACGACCGGCGGCCGATCTCTCGGTTCGCCCGGTCCGGCTGGGTTTCGCGCCGTCGCTGTCGGGAGCGGACGACGCGCCGGCGGACGCCGGGTCGGGATGGGTGGCCGGATCGGCGACCGGGCAGGCGACCAGGACCGCGGTCCGGTGCAGACAGCGGGGTGCCAGCAGGCAACTGCACCGTGCCTGGTGCCCCTCGGTGACCGCGCCGGTCGGCCCGGGCGTGAGGGTGACCAGGGCCTCGGCGCCGCAGTCGACCGACACGCCGCCGTCGACCCGGCCGACCGGTACCCCGGCCAGCCGTTCGACGGTGGCGTCCAGCCGCTTGTGCAGCCGGGGTGGCAGGGCGGCTACCGCCGCAGCGGCGACCTCCGGCAGCACCGGCGGCAACAGGTCGGTGGGTGGGCGGTCCGTCAACGTGATCCTCCACGGATGCGATCGCCCACCCAGCGGGCGAGTTCGAGCGGGCTGAGAGCGGCGACCGGCATCCCGGCCGCGACGAGCTGCTCGGCGACCGGCACCGAATAGCAGGGCGCGCCCCTGTCGTTCAGCGCGGCGCAGCCGAGCAGATGCACACCGGAGGTGGCCAGGGTGCGGACCTCGCCGAGCAGCCCGGCCAGCGGGTAGCCCTCCTCGAAGTCGCTGACCACCGCGACGATGGTGCGGCTCGGCACGGTCACCAGCGAGCGGGCGTGGGCCAACCCGGCGGCGATGTGTGTACCGCCGCCGACGCGCACCTCCAACAGCAGCGACAGCGGGTCGTCGACCCGGTCGGTCAGGTCGACCACCTCGGTGGAGAACGCGAGGAAGTGGGTGGAGAGGGTCGGCACCCCGCCCAGCACGGCGGCCGTCAACGCCGACCACACCACCGACGCCTCCATCGAGCCGGACACGTCGACCACCAGCACCAGCCGCCAGTCGGCCTCCCTGCGGGTCCGGGTGTTGAAGACCGGGCGTTCCGGCACCACGACCGTCCGGCCGTCGTCGAGCCGCTGGGTGTGCTGCAGGTTCGCCCGCAGCGTACGGGC
The DNA here is from genome assembly GCF_003205615.1 of Micromonospora arborensis. GTDB lineage: Bacteria > Actinomycetota > Actinomycetes > Mycobacteriales > Micromonosporaceae > Micromonospora > Micromonospora arborensis. The sequence continues at coordinate 146,637 of NZ_PYBV01000003.1, forward strand.
GAGGTTGATCCGGCCGCCGGGACGGCGGGACGGACGCGGGTTACTCAGCCCGGTTAGCGCCGGACGCACCTGAGTGGCCAACTGCTTGGTCAACTCCTCGACCAGCCGCCGGACCAGTGGCCGCAGCTTGGCCAGGTGCCCCTCGGGCAGTCCGCCGGCCAGTGACAGCACCGAGGTCAGCAACTCCATCGAGGGGCGTACCGCGGCCGGGTCGAGTTCGGCGAGCACGTCGGTACGGCCGTTCTCGGCCGCCCGGGCGATGACCTCCTCGCGTACCGAGGTGCCGAAGAGCGCCTCGAGTTCGTCGGCCCACTCGCGTGCGGTCGGGAAGGAGGTTCCCTGGCCACCACCGCCGGCCGCCTGGCCGAGGTCGGTGGCGCCCTCGCCCTGGCCCGCCCCGTACAGCTCGTCCAGGGCGAGGGCGTAGCGCCGGGCGCCGGCCGGCAACCGGTCGGGTTGGCGGCCGAGGAGCAGCCGCCACCGGTCGGTGGGGGTGAGCTGGGCGGCCGACGTGTCCAGGTCGGGTTCGGAGTCGGCGGAGCCGGTCGGCGTCTCCGGGCCGGGTTCGGTGTCGGCGGAGCCGCTCGGCGTGCCCGGGATCGGTATGTGACGGGCGATCAGGGCGGCCCGACCGGCGAGGTCGGCGGCGGTCCAGCGGGCCAGCATCTCGGGCGGGACGGACAGTGCCAGATCGAGCCGATCGCCGAGCCGGTCGGCGACGGTGTGCAGCAGCCGGTCCCGGGCCGCCGGGGTGAGCACGTCGAACCCGCCCCGCAGCGCCGGCAGCCGGTCCAGGAACTCGGTGTCGGTGAGCCGCTCGATCCGCTCCAGCAACGGGTCCAACGCGGCCGGGGCGGACTGCAGCAGCGGATGCGCCGCGGTGAGCAGACCCCCGAGTAGCCGGTGCAACTGCCGCCGGGTGTCCGGTCCGGTCGCCGCGTCGATCCAGCCGGCCACCCGGGTGCCCAGGACCTCCACGCCGGTCAGGTCGAGCAGCACCCGGGCGGCCAGGGCAGCGCCCTGGATCAGCGGCGAACCGGCCCGGGTCAGGTGGCCGAGGGCCTCGTCCAGACGTAGGCCGATCCGATCCTCGCCGGCGCGGACCGCGAGGTCGACCAGTGCGGCGGCGTCGGCGGTGGCGTCGCTGCCGGCGAGGCCCGGCAGCCCGCGGACCGCCGCGTCCAGCAGCACGACGGCCAGCTCGGCGGCCCGGACCCGGCCGTCGGCGGTGGTGCCGGGCAGATGCGCGCGGCGCAGGGCCTCCAGCAGGTCCAGGGCGGCCAGCATCTCGGGCAGCGTGCCGGTGCCGGGCAGCACCACGGTGGCCAGTTCGAGCCGGTCGGTGACCAGCTCGGGCAGGTCGCAACGGGCGGCGTCGCGTAGCCCGGTGAGCAACTGCGCGGCGGTGGGGCCGCCGTCGGCGGCCTCCCGGCGGAACCGGTCCCGCAGGGTGCCGGTCGCGGCCAGCGCCGCGGTCACCCCGCGTACGCCGACCAGGTCCAGCCGGGCCGCCACGGACGGCGTCCAGGCCAGCTGCCAACGGGTGGTCAGGGCGGTACCGTCGCCGGTGCCGGAGACCGCGATCGGCTCGCCGTAGCCGACGCCGCAGATCTGCAGGCGTTGCAGCAGGATCTCCCGCCGCCCGTCCAGCTCGGTGCGCAGCGGATCCAGCCGGACCTCGCGGGACTTCGGGCTGTCCGGGTTGGGCAGCCGCAGCGCGGTGAGTTCCGCCTCGACGGCGGGACCGAGGCCGGACCGCGGCGTACCGGGGGCGATCCGGCCGCGCTCGGCGCCAACCAGCACGATCTCCAGCGCCTTGGCCAGCGCTCGGCCGCGGCCGAGCAGCTCACCCTGGCCGAGCACGGTGGTCACCGCCTCCAGCACCTCGCCCCGGCCGGGAGCGGGCAGGTCCCGCAGTCGGGCCAGGTCGCCGCACAGCCGTACCGTCTCGGCGGCCTCGCCGGTACCGGCGGTGTGACCGGCCGAGCGGAGTTCCCGGCAGAGGTCGGTGACCGCCCGTGCGGCGGCGGCCCGGATCTGTTCTGGGTCGCCGGCAGCGGTGAAGACGGACTGCTGCCAGCGGGGGTCACGGATCCCGGCCGGGTAGCCGGAGCGGGAGTCGAGCAGGTCGAACGCGTACGGCACGAGCGAGGTGATCGCCGTGCCGCCGTCCGTGGTGGCCGGCCCGGGCCGGGTCGTCACGGACCGGACCGAACCGGCCTCTGTGGCGTCACCGGCCGTGCTGGCCGTCGGGGTGGGGCCGGTGGCGGTCGACGGGGTGGCGAGCAGGGCCGGGGCGTGGAAGGCGCCGATGACGGCGGCGACCCGCCGGCCGTCCGCGCCGGCCTCGGCCAGCACCCGGCGCATGTGTCGCTCGCGGGCGAGGTCCCGGGCCGGTATGCCGTCGCCGCTGGCGCTGTCGGTACGCATCGCCCAGCCGACGCCGAGGGCGGCCCGCCGGACCGCCTCCGGCGTGCAGCCCGGGGCTTGCACCTCGACCACCCGGTCCCACAGGTCGTCGCCGTCGCGGCCGGTGCCGCTGGCGCTGAGGGCGGCGGCGTAGCCGGACCGGCGCGGGCCGCGCACTGGTTCACCGGCGGCCGGCTCGGACCCGGCGGTCGAGTCGGTGGCCGGGTCGATGGTGTCGGCGCTCCAGCCGGGGTCGGTCAGCGGCAGGTCGCAGCAGACCACCTCGACGTCATGCTGTCGGGCCCAGCGGATCGCGGCCAGCTCCGGGGAGAAATCGGCGAACGGGTAGAAGCCCGTCGGCCCGTCCTCGCCGTGGCTGCCGACCAGGGCCAGCGGGGCCCGGGCGGCCGGGTCGGAAAGGTACGGCAGCCAGCGCTGGAAGTCGGCCGGCAGCTCGATACAGACCACCTCGGCTGCGGCGGCGTCCAGCAGCGCCGGGAGCACCGCCGCCAGGGCCGGACTGTGATGCCGCACCCCGATCAGGTACGGCCGGACGCAACCGGCGAGCGCGTCGACCACGGCTCGTGGGTCGGCCGGCGTCGAATCGACCGTCGAAGGGTCGACCGTCATCGGGTCGACGGTCGGCGGCGCCCCACCGGGCAACGTGCGGGATGCGCTCGTCACCGCAGGTTTTCCCGCAGATCCCAGAGCCGGCGCCACATCGCCGAGCCGTCCTCGGCGCGGCGGCGAACCGGGCCGTCCCAGTAGCCGAGCAGCCGGGCGTGGTCGTTCTGGTCGTCCTTGCGGACCACGCCGAGCAGGTGCCCGGGGACCAGGTCGAGCGCGTCCCCGCCGGGCAGGTACGCGGCGGCCAGCCCGAGCGACGCCGCCACCTGCACCGCCTCGGCGGTGGACATCACCGTGCCGGGCCGTTCCACGTCCCAGCCCTCACCCGACCGGCCGGAACGCAGGTCGCGGAACACGGTGACCAGGGCGTCCAGCACCGCGTCGTCCACGGCGTACGCCGCACCGGCGCGCTGCACGGCGGCGGTGGCCTGCCGGCGTACCAGGTCGGTCTCGGTGTCCACATCCGAGATCGGGTGGATGGTCTCGAAGTTGAACCGACGCTTGAGGGCAGAGGACATCTCCGACACGCCCCGGTCCCGCAGGTTGGCGGTGGCGATCACGCTGAACCCGGGTGCCGCGCGGATCAGGCCGTCCTCGGTGCCGCTCAGCTCCGGTACGTTCATCCGCCGGTCGGACAGGATGGACACCAGCGCGTCCTGCACCTCGGGCAGGCAGCGGGTGACCTCCTCGATCCGGACGACCCGGCCGGTACGCATCGCGGTCAGCACCGGCGAGTCGACCAGCGCCTGGGGGGTCGGGCCCTGGGCGAGCAGCAGGGCGTAGTTCCAGCCGTACCGGAAGGCGTCCTCGGTGGTGCCGGCGGTGCCCTGCACGGTCAGCGCGCTGGTGCCGCAGACCGCGGCGGCCAGCAGCTCGGACAGCATGGACTTGGCGGTACCGGGCTCACCGACCAGCAGCAGGCCCCGCTCGCCGGCCAGGGTGACCACGCACCGCTCGACCAGGCTCCGTTCGCCGACGAACTTCGCCGGGATGGTCATGCTGGCCGGCAGTTCGGTGTCGGCCGGGCAGGTGCGCCGGTCGGCGGGCAGCTGCAGCGCCTCGCCGTCGCTGCCCCGGATGAAGGTGACCACGGCGCGCGGGGTCAACGCCCAACCCGGTGGCCTGGCCCCGTCGTCGTACGCGGCCAGGAACGCCAACTCGTCGGCGTACCGCTGTTCGGCGGAGAGGACCTGGGCGGCGGTCTCCGGCGCCACGGTGGAGCGGACGTGTTCCGTCACGGTCACTGATGTTCCTCGATCTCTGTCTGGTTCGGGCGGGTCAGCGGCGGGGGCCGCGGGTGGGCAGGTTGTCGAATCGGGGCCGGTCGCCGTCGCGGAGGCGTTGCCAGGCCCGCCGGTAGAGGTGGGCGGCCGGCTCGAACGGGACGGTCACGCTGAGTGCGGCCGTACCGTCCGGTGCGAGGCCGAACAGGCTGGTCTTCCAGGCCTCGATCGGTTTCTGCCCGTGGCCGCGCTCCAGCCACGGGCCGGGCAGGAACAGTGACCGGCCGGCCCGGGATCGGCTGGCCTCGACGACCAGTTCGGTGCCGGCCAGTTCGGCGCGGGCCGCCTTCAGCCGGGCTGGCTTCCAGCCGGTCCACTTCGTCGTGTCACGGTCGGTCGGGTCCGGCATGGCCAGCAGCATCAGGTACACCGCCGCCGCGTCGGCGCCCAGGCCGTTTTCGCCGGCTGCCTCGGCAACGAGATCGGGCACCGACCGGGTCGGGTCCTGCGGCCACCAGGTCCCGTCCGCCGCCCGCGCGCCGCCGACCGGCTCCCCCGGATCGCCGAGCAGCGCCGCGAAGCGTGGGTCGCGGGCCAGTCGAAGCGCCACCTCCATCGGGTACGGCTTGGTTGCGTTCGCCCGCAGCGCCGGCAGGTACGGGTCCGTCCCGTCGACGTTGAGCAGGTCCGGCCGCAGCGCGGGCGAGGGTCGGGTGTCGGCGGTGGCCAGGACGATGGCGCCGTAGCGTTCCCAGCCCGGGCCGGTTTCCGACGGGGTGCCGGCCACCTGGCGGAACGCGGGCAGGGAGACGTACTCGTTGAGGTCGAGCAGCAGGTGCGGGTTGGCCAGCCGATCCCGGGTCTGAGCCAGCGCGGCGGGCAGTGCGGCCCGGCACGGATCGCCGGCCGGGGTGTGGTGGGCGACCCAGGCGGCCAGGGTGACCGCGGAGCACAGCACCTCTCCGGTGAAACCCGTTGGCTGACCGTCAGCCGGGTGGGCCCGATCGCCCAGGATCCCGAAGGTCAGGTCGGTGCTCAGCTCGGCCGAGCGGGCGGGGTCGACCAGCGCCGGCAACGCCTTCGTGGGTGCCCAGTCGGTGCGGACCGCGCGCACCGCGTCGACGAGGAGCTGTTCGGGTACCACAGCCCGGCGCCCCACGGCGGCGTTCCAGACCCTCGCGGCGGCGGCCACGTCCACACCGTCGGTCCACAGCCGAGCCGGGTCGTCCGGCAGCAGCGCCGAGACCGCGGCCAGCCGGACCGCCAGGCTTGACTCGTGCAGTAACTCGTAGGCCACGTTGACCGCGCGGCCCTGCTTGATTCCGAGAGCCTTGAGCAACTCGGGCGTGGCGGGGTTCATCGAGTTTCCGGACAGCAGGCCGGCCAACACCAGCTTCCCGGCGGTGGGGGTGACGCCGGTCAGCTCGGCGAACTGCTCGGCCGCTTCCGGCCGCCAGGGCAGTGGGCCGCGCACGGCCCACTCGGTGAGCAGACCGGTCAGCCAACCGGCCGGCCGTTCGGCACCGACCGGCGCCGAAAATCGCACCGTGTACGGCTCGGGCACGGCGAACACGCCGGCCGGGTCGTGGTACAGCGCGTCGAAGAGGTAACCGCCGCCGGTGCCGGTGTGGCTGAGCACGGCGATGAACGCCCCGTCGGGCAGCGGCAGGATGCCCGGCCGGGGGGATCGGCGTGCGCCGTCGGGGTTGGTGAGGTCGTCGTCGCGCAGGTACAGCGAGAATCGACGCCAGCGGGCTGGTTCGGCCGCCGTGCTCAAGTCGAGCCGGTCCAGCTCGGTGAGCAGGGCGCGCAGCGTCTCCCGGTGTTCGTCCGGGGTGACCGCCGCGACCGCCCGGTAGGCGACAGCGGCGACAGCGCCCAGCACGTCCCACCAGTCCAGAGTGACCGGCAGCGGCGGCCCGTCGAGGTGCAGCCGTACGGCGGGTTCGTTCCCGGTGACGGCGGATCGTTGGGCGGCGATCACCTGGAACTGGGTGAAGGCGTGGGTCGAGTTGCTCGCACTGAAGGCGGGGCGCAGACCGTCCAGCGCCAGCCTGAGCTGCTCGTCGGTTGGTCCGCTCGCGGCGGCCGCCGGTGCCACCGCCTTCGGGGCGGACAGCGACCTGGTGAGCCGCTCGCCGACCGCCTCCAGGTCGGTGCGCACGTTGGCGGCCAGCCGCAGCACGCCGGCCACCCCGGCCAACAGCGCGTCATGGCTGATCGTCGGCAGCGTGGAGCGGACCAGTTCGACCAACGCGTCCTCGCCATCGGCGGTGGCGGGTGCGTTGCCCGATGGGCCGACCACGGATCCCGGGAGGGCGATGGGAAGGCCGGTGCTGGACGGCGGGGCCACGGTCAACCCGGATCGGGTCGTCGCCCGGGCTGCGGCCCGTGCGGCAGCCTCGGCCAAGGCGGCGCGGCGTTCGTCGAGGGCAGCCTTGAACAGCGTGGCGGCGATGTCCCGGTCCACCCGGCGCAGGGCCGCGGAGCCGGCCGGATCCCGGTGCAGCATGTTGCCGAGGAACTCCCGCCTCGGCAGCGGGACCACCCGGGCGGTGTAGGGCCGACCGGACGTCGTTCCGGCGGTGGCTGACACCACACCGTCCGGGTCGACCAGGACGAAACCCTCGAGGACGGCCCGTGGCCGGTCGTCGCCGGGCAGCATCAGCGCGGCGATCGGTTCCTGTCCCGGGGCCACGGTGACGGTACGGCCGGCCAGGTCCTCGCCGCGCACCGCGCCGTCCGGCAGGGTGACCACCCGCCAGCCGAGGAGACCGTCCACCGGAGCGGCGGCCGGGGTGACCCGGTCGGACAGGGCCGGCCGTAGCCAGCTGGCCGACTCGTGGAGGCGGCTTCCGCTCACCGGCGACTCGGTCAGGAACCGGGGCAGGCTGCGCCGACCGTGGGTGTTGCTGGCCGGGTCGTACTCGCGCCAGCCGTAGTCGCTGTCCTCGTGGCGGTAGACCCAGTAGGAGGTGCCGTCGGTGATGACCGGCAGCTCCACCGGGACAGCGGTGTCACCGGGGTGCAGCACGCCGTCGCCGGTGGTCCGTCCGCCGCCGGCCAGCGGCAGGGTGACCTTGTTCGGGTGCCGCCGGTTGCGAAGACTGCCGTTGATGGCCTGCGGCTCGCCGGGCGACGAGTGCCAGTAGCCGCACAGGTCGTAGTTGAACGACCGGGATTGCCAGAAGACAAGCAGTTGGCCGTCGACGTAGTGGTAACCGGGCTGGTGCCACATGTCGCCGGCCGGGATGCGCAGGTCGTGGCGGAGCACGATGCCCTCGGCGCCGAGCACGCGCACCGTGGTCGGCCCGCCCATGATCACGTACGGCCAGGCGTCCTGCTGGGTCACCTCGATCCGCCGGTCGCCGCCGGTCACCTCCTGCCAGGCCTGCTCCCAGTCCGGCCAGCCCAGCTCGTCGAGGAGCCCGCCGCGCAGGCTGCGGGCGACGTGCTCCGCGAGGTCGACGTCGAGGACCTGCCTGAGCTCGCTGGCCGCAGCCTGCGCGGCGGGCCCGTCGAGGTCGTCGAAGACCAGCCGCAACGCCTCGACCGGGAGGTTGCCCAGCCACTTCACCGCCTCCGGAAGGTACGGCAGCCCGGTGGTGAACCGGTCGCGGATCCGGGCCCGCAGCCAGTCGGTCAGCAACGGCCGGACGCCCCGCGTCCCGGCCAGCCGGCGCTGGGCCTGCTTCTGGTCGTCGGCCTGGTCGAGACCTCGGCGCAGAGCCGCGGTGAACCGGTCGTCGCCGGCCAGGGCGAGCAACTCCCGCTCTCCCTCGGTATTCACCCAACGCGCCAGGTCCAGGGTGTCGCGTTCCTTCGGCGGAGCCACCGGCAGGTCGAGGGTGAGCAGCAGGTCGAGCAGGTCCAGGTCGCCGGCGACGGCGAGGGCCTCGCCGCTGTCCGCCAGCTCGGCGCGCAGCCGGGCGGCCATCCGCTCGACGAGTGGGTACAGCTCCCGCACTGGCCGGTGGCGGTCCAGGTTGGTCCGATTCAGGAAGCGGCGCAGCCAGCCGACGGAGCCGTCCTGCGGACGGGCCGCGTCCGGCACCTCCGGGTCGGAGAGTCCGGCGAGCGCACCGGTGTTGGCCAACAAGGTCAGCCACATCGCCAGGTTGTTCTGGTTGGCGGGCATCAGATCGAGCAGGCTGCCACGGATCGCCGGGTCGCGACCGGCCAGCGCCGTCACCGCCGGCAGGTGCACCTTCCACCAGCCGGCCGGCGCCTCGGCGGCCACCGGCAGCCGCAGCAGCTCGGCCAGGTAGGCCGCCTCGCGGTCGGCGACGGCGGCGGCGCCGGCCGCACCAGCGGCCTTGGTGGCGGCCCGGACCAGCCGCTGCACCGCGTTGGCCAACTGCGCGGAGGGAACCACGCCGGCGGCCGCTGCCCGCAGCGCCAGCCGGCAGAACCGCTCCAGCGTCTCGTCGGCCGGCAACTGGGCGGACAGCTCCTTCGCGTGGCCGGCCAGCGCGGTCGCGGAGACCACCTTGGCCGCCGCGAACTCCACGTAGACCTCGTCCAGCCGGTTCAGGTCGACCGGCAGGCCGTGCTGCGCCTCCGCCTTGCGCGCCTTGTTGAACAACTGCGTCGCGTAGGTGTCCTGTCCGGCGGCCAGGAACACCCGCGCCGCCTGCTCGAAGAACGTCGGCAGGAAGTGCGGCAGCGTACGGGCGAAGCGGTCGGCGAGGCTCTGGTGCCCATCCAGGGCGGCCTTCGGCCGCGACCGGACCTGCTTGGCCAGCTTCTGCAGCTCCGGCACCACCGCCAACGCGTGCCGGCCGTCCGCCGGGTGGTGCACCAGCACCCACTCGGGGAAGGCCAGCGGGCGGCGGGGGCCCAGCCCGACGAGGGCCGGCTCGGCGCCCGGCGTCAGACCGAGGAACCCGACGGCCATGTCCTCGCCCTCGCCGAGGGCCGCGTCGACCAGGCGGACCACCGGCCGGTCGTCGAGAGCCGGGTGCCGGTAGGTGCGGGCGGTGAGGGGCACCGCCCGGTCGCCGGCGCCGGCGGTGCCGATCGGCAGCACCGCGCCGGCGGTCAGCAGGCTCTCCGCCGACGTCCCGTCCGAGGTGGTCGTCATCCCGGTCACGCCTTCTCCCTCATTCGGGTCGGAGCGCCGGACAGGGCCGTCGCCATCCGTATTCCTTCCGACCAGGCCACCGGCCCGACCTCGGTCAACCGCAACGTCGGCCCGTCCACGACGGACCAGGAGAGGTTGCCGAGCGTCGCCTCGGGGTCCCAGTAGTCCTCGTCGAACCACATGGCGGCCTCGACCGTGCGGCCGGCCTCCCAGACCCGGCACTTGACCTGGGAGCCGGAGACCCGGAAGCCGAGCGTGGCGGCCCGGGCGGCCAGCCGGTTGGGGACCGTGGTGCCGTGGAAGTCGTTGATCGTGGTATCCCGGTCCTTCAGGTTGGCCGGCCTGACCCAGGTGTCCCGGCGTAATTGCTCGACCCGCTGGGTGACGTCCAGTTCGTCGGCGAACTCGCGCAGGTCCGCCAGATCGGGCACGCGCACCGGGTGGGGCAGCGTGGCGGTGACCGGCGAGAGCCGGACGGTGTCCCCGTCGAGGTTGACCACGCGCAGGTCACCGGTGTCCGTGACGTCCCGCAGGAAGCCCGGCTCGGCCGGGTCGTCCCCGAGCACCACCAGGTCGCGCAGCGCGCCCTGCCAGGCCGGGTCCGGCCAGACCCGGGCCAGCAGCCCGGTCGGCACCGGCAGCGAGGACACCACCCAGGTGTCGACCCGCGCCAGGCATTCGGCGGTGTGCCGATCCAGCCACTGGCTGAGCTGGCGCAACCGGTCCACCGCGGGGTCGTCGCGCAGCGCCTTCGGGAGCGTCTTCAGTGGACGACCGCTGGCCCGTGAGCCGGTGGATCGTGCCGCCACCCTTCCGTCCACAAGAGAGATCTCGTACGAGTCTCCCACCGCTACCCAGCCCATCAGGACCGCCCTCCCCAGTGGCAGATCGGCCGGATTGCGTGGCGAATTGGCCGAGACTGATCAACGAGGGGGGAGGCTAACAGTAGTGACCGACACGACAGTCACCCGTCGGCCGGGCGGCGGTGGGGGAGCTCAGTCGCGGCGAAGCCAGATGACGCCCAGTGGGGGGACCTGAAGGGCTGCGGACGCCACCATCCCGTGCCACGGCACGTCCTCGGCCCGCACCTCGCCCAGGTTGCCCACCCCGGACCCGCCGTAGTGGTGCGCGTCGGTGTTGAGCACCTCGGTCCAGGTGCCGCCGGCCGGCAGGCCGATCCGGTAGTCGTGCAGCGGCTGGGCGGAGAAGTTCGCCACGCACACCAGCGTCGAGCCGTCCGGGGCGATCCGCACGAACGACACGGTGTTGTTGGCGACGTCGTCGCCGGCGATCCAGCGGAAGCCGGCCGGTTCGGTGTCCTGTGCCCAGAGCGCCGGGATGTCCCGGTAGACCCGGTTGAGGTCACCGACGAGTCGTTGCACACCGGCGCGGGCCGGGTCGTGCAACAGGTACCAGTCGAGGCCGCGTTCCTCGCTCCACTCCCGGTCGTCGGCCAGCTCGGAGCCCATGAACAGTAACTGCTTGCCGGGATGCGCCCACATGTACGCCAGCAGGGCCCGCACGTTCGCCAGCCGCTGCCAGGTGTCGCCGGGCATCTTGCCGGCCAGTGAGCCCTTGCCGTGCACCACCTCGTCGTGGCTGATCGGCAGCACGTAGTTCTCACTCCACGCGTACGCCAGGGAGAAGGTGAGCTGGTGGTGATGGTGCTGGCGGTAGATCGGGTCCTTCGAGGTGTAGAGCAGGGTGTCGTGCATCCAGCCCATGTTCCACTTGAACCCGAAGCCCAGCCCGCCGTCGGCGGTCGAGCGGGTGACCCCCGGCCAGGCGGTGGACTCCTCGGCGATCATGACGACCCCGGCGTGGTGCTTGTAGACGGTCGCGTTCACCTCCTGCATGAGCGCGATGGCCTCCAGGTTCTCCCGGCCGCCGTACTGGTTCGGGGCCCACTCGCCGTGGTTGCGGGAGTAGTCCAGGTAGAGCATCGAGGCGACGGCGTCCACCCGCAGCCCGTCGACGTGGAACTGGTCGCACCAGTAGAGCGCGTTGGCGACCAGGAAGTTGCGCACCTCGCTGCGACCGAAGTCGAACACGTACGTGCCCCAGTCGGGGTGTTCGCCGCGGCGCGGGTCGGGGTGCTCGTAGAGCGGGGTGCCGTCGAAGCGGCCCAGCGCCCACTCGTCCTTGGGGAAGTGCGCGGGCACCCAGTCGAGGATCACGCCGACGCCGGCGGCGTGCAGCCGGTCGACGAGGTAGCGGAAGTCGTCGGGGTTGCCGAACCGGGACGTCGGCGCGTAGTAGCCGGTGACCTGGTAGCCCCAGGAACCGCCGAACGGGTGCTCCATCACGGGCAGGAACTCCACGTGCGTGAAGCCCAGCTCGGTGACGTACGCGGTGAGCTGCTCGGCCAGTTCGCGGTAGCCCAGGCCGGGCCGCCACGAGCCGAGGTGCACCTCGTAGACGCTCATCGGCTCCTGGTGTGGCTGCCGCTCGGCCCGCCGAACCAGCCAGTCCGCGTCGTTCCACCGGTACGTCGAGTGGTGCACCACCGAGGCGGTGGCCGGCGGCACCTCGGCGTACGCCGCGAGGGGGTCGGCCTTGTCCCGCCACTGCCCGTCGGCGCCGAGCACCCGGTACTTGTAGCGGGCACCGACCCGGGCGTTGGGGACGAACAGCTCCCACACTCCGCTGGCGCCGAGCGACCGCATCGGCCAGCCGTCGTCGGGTGCCCAGCCGGTGAAGTCGCCGATCACCCGGACTCCGCGAGCGTTGGGCGCCCAGACGCTGAACGCGACGCCCTCGTCGAAGACGCGGGCACCCAGCGCCTCCCACAGTCGCTCGTGGCGGCCCTCGCGGATCAGATGCAGGTCCAGTTCGCCGAGGGTCGGCGGGTAGCGGTACGGGTCGTCGTGCGCGGTGCCGTCGACCTCCACCCGGTAGTCGAGCACGGTGCCCTCGACCTGCGTCTCGAAGACGCCGACGTCGTGCACGCGCTTCATCGGGTGCCGCTCGTCGCCGACGAGCAGCACCACGTCGCCGGCGCCCCGGCGCATCGTGCGGATCGTCGTCGAGGAGTCGGCGGGGTGCGCGCCGAGCAGCGCGTGCGGGTCGTGCGTCGCGCCGGTGATCAGCTGGTCCATCGGTCGTCCTTCGGTGCGGGGGCGGTCGGCGCGGTACGGGACGAGCGGGCGGCAGCCGAACGGGCAGCGGACAACCGGGACGCCACCGTGGCCGGGGTCGTCGGCGCGGTACCGCCGGAGAGGTCGTCCGGCACCTCGGCGACGGTGAGGTCGGCCGGCTCGGCGCCCGCCGGCTGCGGCTCGGTCGGCGGGGCCGGCCGGCGCACCGTCAGCACGTGCGCCGGCTGCAGGTACGGGTCGAGCCGGACCGCGTTGCGCTGGCCCCAGTCGTAGCTGGTGCCGGTGAGCTCGTCGTACACGGTGAACCGCTCGTGCCAGTCGTAGCCGAGCGCCGGCATGTCGAGGGTGGTGTTGCCCCACTGCACGACGCGCGGGTCGAACGAGCAGATCACGATGACGGTGTTGCCGGTCTCCGGGTCGTGCTTCGACCAGCAGAGCAGCGCCGGGTTGTCGATCTCGTGGAAGCGCAGGTTGCGGAGCTGGTGCAGGGCCGCGTTGTCGCGGCGTACCCGGTTGAGGGTGGCCAGGAACGGGGCCAGCGAGCGGCCCTGCGCCTCGGCGCCGGCCCAGTCGCGCGGGCGCAGCTCGTACTTCTCGTTGTCCAGGTATTCCTCGGCACCGGGCCGGGCCACGTGTTCGAACAGCTCGAAACCCGCGTACAGGCCCCAGGACGGGGAGAGCAGCGCGGCCAGCACCGCCCGGATCTTGAACATCGGCGGGCCGCCGTGCTGCAACGACTCGTGCAGGATGTCCGGCGTGTTCGGCCAGAAGTTGGGCCGCATGTAGTCGGCCGCCTCGATCAACTCCTCGCAGTACGCCCGCATCTCGGCCGCCGTCGTGCGCCAGGTGAAGTAGGTGTACGACTGCGTGAAGCCGATCTTGCCCAGCCCGTGCATGATGGCCGGCCGGGTGAACGCCTCGGCCAGGAACAGCACGTCCGGGTCGACCTTCTTGACCTCGGCGATCAGCCAGTGCCAGAAGTCGAACGGCTTGGTGTGCGGGTTGTCCACCCGGAAGATCCGGATGCCCTCGCCGACCCAGTGCAGCACCACCCGCAGCACCTCGGCCCGGATGCCCTCCGGGTCGTTGTCGAAGTTGACCGGGTAGATGTCCTGGTACTTCTTCGGCGGGTTCTCCGCGTACGCGATGGTGCCGTCGGCCCGGGTGGTGAACCACTCCGGGTGCTCGGTCACCCAGGGGTGGTCCGGCGCGCACTGCAACGCCAGGTCCATCGCCACTTCCAGGCCGTGCGCCGCTGCCGCGCCGATGAAGGCCTTGAAGTCCGCCGGCGTACCCAGATCGGGGTGGATGGTGTCGTGGCCGCCCTCGGCGGCGCCGATCGCCCACGGCGAGCCCACGTCGTCCGGCCCGGCGGTGAGCGCGTTGTTGCGGCCCTTGCGGTTGACCCGGCCGATCGGGTGGATCGGCGGCAGGTAGAGCACGTCGAAGCCCATCGCGGCCACGCCGGGCAGCCGCTCGGTGGCGGTGGCGAAGGTGCCGGAGACGTTCCCCACCGCTCCTTCGGAGCGGGGGAAGAACTCGTACCAGGCCGAGTAGAGCGCCCGCTTGCGGTCCACCCAGAGGGAGTACGTGTCACCGGCGGTGATCATCTCCCGTACTGGGTGCTCCCAGAGCAGGTCGGCCAGGGCCAGTGCCTCCTCGACCCGCTGCGGCAGCGGCAGGTCGGTGTCGAGCAGCGCGGTGAGCGCCGCCGCGACCCGCGGTCGGTCGGCGGTCGGGACGAGGTCCCGGGCGGCGGAGAGCACCCGCGCGCCCTCGGCGAGGTCGTTGGCCAGGTCGGCCGGCCCCTGCCCAGCGGCGATCTTCTTGGTCACCGCGTTCTGCCAGGTCAGGTACGGATCTTGGAACGCCTCCACGGAGAAGGTCCAGGAGCCGACGGCGTCCGGCCGGATGACGGCGTGCCAGCGGTCCTGGCCGGGCTCGCCGGGGCGCATCCGGGTGAACGGCCGCTGTGCGCCGTCCGGACCGGCCCACACCACGTTGCAGCCCAGCGCGTCGTGCCCCTCCCGGTAGGCGCGTGCCGACACCGGAATCGGCTCGTCGACCACCGCCTTGGCCGGGTACCGCCCGCACGAGACGGCGGGGGAGACGTCTTCGATCGGGAACCGTCCAGTCACCCCGCCAACCTACTGCGCGAGATCCGTTCGCGCGCGGTCAAGCACGCGACGTTGGGGAGCGGGCGCGACCGATAGAACTCATCAAGGGCGGCTGCATGCCTTCTACGTGTCGCGTATCATATGTGACACGTGACAGGGGGTCGGGTATGCGGTTGAACAGCAAGGGCCAGGTCACCATTCCGGCGGCGTTGCGGGCCCAATACAACCTGCATGAGGGCGACGAGGTTGATGTGGTCGAGGAGGGCGGTGCCCTTCGCATCGTTCGAGTTCACGGTGCCGAAACCCGGGGTCAGCGTCTCGTCGGCCACATGCGGGGCCGGGGCAGCGCCAAGGAGACCGAGCACATGTCCACCGAAGAGCTGATGGAGATGCTGCGTGGCGAGTGACCGGCTCCGCGCCGTGCCGTCACTTACACCTGACGCCGTGACGACCCTGGTCGACACCAACGTGCTGCTGGACATCCTCACCGAGGACCCCAAGTGGGCGGACTGGTCCGGGACGGCCCTCGCCGAGGCCCGCGACGCGGGCAACCTGGTGATCAACCCCATCGTGTACGCCGAGGTGTCGGTCCGTTTCGACCGTATCGAAGAGCTGGACGAGGCGTTGCCGGCGGGGGACTTCCTGCGCGAGGAGCTTCCGTACCAGGCGGGCTTCCTCGCGGGTAAGGCCTATGCGCGGTATCGGAAACTGGGCGGCGCGAAGCGGTCGCCGCTGGCCGACTTCTACATCGGCGCCCATGCGGCCGTGTGCCGATACCACCTGCTGACCCGTGATGGGTCGCGATACCGCACGTACTTCCCGACCCTGACGCTGACCACACCAGACAACTGACCGCCGCTCAATCGTCGTCTGGCCATCCACTACCAAGATCCGCGTACTTTCGGTGAAACTGCTGCCTCAACGCTCGTCGACCCAGCAACTTCACCGAAGTTGTGCGGATCTTCGCGGTGTGGTTGCCCTCGCCTGGTTCAGGAGGGCGGTTGCGGCGCCACGAACGAGCCCTTGCCCTGGTGCACCTCGATCCAGCCCCGCTCATCCAGAATCCACAGCGCCCGCTTGATCGGGTTGTCGGACGAGCTGTACTGGCGGGCGAGTTCCGCGATGGTCGGCAATTTGTCGCCGGGCTTGAGGGTGCCGCCTCGGATCGACGTAGTGATGTCATCGACGACCTGCTCGTAGACAGGCTTGCGGGGCATGGTGGGACCACCTCTCGTCAGCCTGTTCAGACTCTCACCATGCGCAACACGGTGTGGACCCTGTGTTGACTCTGGCTACTTAGGGTCCTAAGTTGGGTCGTGTTAGAGGTTCTCTCGTCAGCAGCGGAGTACCTCAGCCGGGGCGGAGTGGTTCCCCCGTGCCGCCCCGCCCCGGCTCCCCTTCCGATCGCCCGCCGTCACCCCATCGCCTGCCGTCACCCCATCGCTCGCGGTCGCACATCACCTACGAGGAGGCACAGTTGGACGAGCGTCTGCCGGATGGGCCGCTGCCGCCCGCGTACCCGATTCCCGGTGCCCGGCCGCCGCAGCCGGATGGAGACCGGGTGCCCTGCCCGCCGCACG
The DNA here is from genome assembly GCF_003205615.1 of Micromonospora arborensis. Classification (GTDB taxonomy): domain Bacteria; phylum Actinomycetota; class Actinomycetes; order Mycobacteriales; family Micromonosporaceae; genus Micromonospora; species Micromonospora arborensis. The sequence goes on from NZ_PYBV01000003.1 coordinate 162,774, forward strand.
CGACGCGGGCACCGCTCACCCGGCGGCAGTACGCCTACGGCATTGCGATTGCGGTGGTCGTACTCGTGCTGTTTGTGGTTGGGATCCTGCGGTGAGCGGGACGGGCCGGCGGTGAACGAGCTGCCGGTGGGTCGCCGGGTCGCCCAGTGGCGGGTGCGGCGGAACATGACGCAGCAGCAGTTCGCCGACCGTCTCGGCAAGTCGAAGAGCTGGGTGGACAAGGTCGAGCGTGGGGTACGCCGGCTGGAGCGGGTGTCCAACCTTCGGGAGATCGCCGAAACGCTCCGCATCGACGTGGAGGTCCTGCTGGCCGCCCGGCCCACGCGGCCGGCTCCGGTCGCCACAGGGGTGGACGGGATCCGGACGGCGCTGGCCTGCTACCACCTGCCGGGCTCGACCCGGCCGCCGAACTTCGAAGAGGTGCGGGCACGGCTGGACCACGCCGAGCAGTGTTATCAGCATGCCCGGTACCCGGCGCTGCTCGCCCTGCTGCCCGGCCTGCTCGATGCCGCCCGCGAGGCGCATGCCGCTCGCCCGGGTGCGACCGACGCTCTGCTGGTGTCGGTGTACGCGCTCATCGCCCTGGTGTTGGTGAAGGTCGACCAGGGGGAGTTGGCCTGGCTGGCCGCCGACCGTGGGATGGCCGCCGCCCTGGCAACTCACGATCCCCGGATGGCCGCCGTCGCCACCGTGTCACTGAGCCAGGCACTGCGGTCCCGTGGTCGGCGGCGGTCCGCACTGGATGCCGCGCTCGCCGCCGCCGACCGCATCGGCGCGCCCCGGTTCGGCGCTGAGTCCTCGGTCAGCGCGTCGCTGCGCGGGACGCTGCTCCTCCAGGCGGCCCTCGCCGCCGCAGGCGGGGGAGACGAACGCGGCGCCCGCCAGGCGCTCGACCAGGCCACCGAGATCGCCCGGCGCGTCGGGGCGGACGGGGGCGGTGCTGACTGCGGAGCCGGCAGCGGTAGCAGCGAAGGCCGTGGTGGTGCGGGCTCCGGTGGCGGTGGCTTCAGCGGTGCGGGCTTCGGTGGCGCGGGGTTCAGCGGTGCGGGCTTCAGCGGTGCGGGCTTCAGTGGCGGTGGCTTCGGGCGGGCCGCGGTCGAGGCGGCTCGGGTGGTGGCCGACGCGGCACTCGGCGACGTCGCAACGGCGACACGGCGGCACGAGCGGCTGGTGGCCGGCGACGAGTGGCGGTGGCTGCCGCCCGAGCACCGGGCCGCGTACCTCCTTGATGTAGCCCGCGCTCACGCCCTGGCCGGCGACCTGCTCAGGGCAGGCCGGACGCTGCTCGACGCGGAACGCACCGCCCACAGCGAGGTGCACCACCGACCGGCCGTACGGAAGCTGGTCGCCGTCGTGTCGCGGTCCGCCGATGCGCCCGCCGGCCTGGCGCAACTCGCCGCCACCCTCCGTGTCGGGTGACGTCGGGCGAACTCGGCGCGCGGACCGCCTTGACGACGGGCCTGACTGGTCGACGGCCTCGTCACCGCGTCTACTCCTGCTGTCCGACTCCTTTGGAAGCGACCTGATGCGGCGACCTCGGGCAGGGGGAGATCAGATGCGAGATGGAGCAGATCAGGAGTGGGCCGGTGGGAGGACGCCGAGGGCCATCGCGGTGGTGACGGCGGCGGTGCGGTCGCTGACGTCGAGTTTGTTGAAGGCGCGGAGCAGGTGGGTCTTCACGGTGGCCTCGGTGATGTGCAGGACGCGGCCGATGTCGGCGTTGGTGTGGCCGGTGGCGACCAGGGACAGGACCTGCACCTCGCGGGCCGAGAGGATCGGGGTGGTGGCGGGGCGGGGCGGGTTGCGGACCTGCTGGACGAGGCGGCCGGCGACGGACGGGGTGAGGACGGTCTCGCCGCGGGCGGCGGCGCGGATGGCGGCCGTGAGGTCGGTGCGAGTGGCGTCCTTGAGGAGGTACCCGCAGGCGCCCGCTTCGACGGCGCGGAGGATGTCGGCGTCGGTGTCGTAGGTGGTGAGGACGACGACCCGGGTCTGTGGCAGCGCGGCGAGGATGCGGTCGGTGGCGCCGGGGCCATCGAGGCCGGGCATCCGCAGGTCCATGAGGATGACGTCGGGGTGGTGGGTGTGCGCGGCGGTGACGGCCTCCTCGCCGGAGCCGGCCTCGCCGACGACGGTCAGATCGGGTTCGGATTCGAGCATGCCGCGCAGGCCGTCGCGGACGACGGGATGATCGTCGACCAGCAGGATGCGGATCATGGCAGCTTCGCTGGACGCGTGGGTCATGAGAGCTCGACCTTGACGGTGGTGCCGACGCCGGGGGGGGCTGTCGACGCGACACGCGCCGCCGGCTTGTTCGACCCGCTGGCGCATGCCGGCGAGCCCAAATCCAGAGACGGAGCCGGGCGCAGGAGCGGCGAAGCCGACGCCGTCGTCGACGACCGTCAGCACGACACCGGTGCCGGCCGTCGTGAGCTGAACGTCGACGGTGGTGGCGTTCGCGTGTTTGCGAATGTTGGTGAGGGCCTCCTGCAGGCAGCGCAGCAGCACGACCTGCGACGCGGTCGGCAGTTCGGCAAGACGCTCGTCGAGGTGGCAGGCGGTGCGGATCCCGGTCTGCGACGCGAGCCGGGACAGCTGCCGACGTACGGCGTCGCCGAGGCCGGACGTGTGCAGGTCGGCGGGACTGAGGGCGGCAACGAGAGCACGGGCCTCGGCCAGGTTCTCGCGAGCGGTGTCGGCGACCTGCGTGAGGCGGTGCTGAACGGTAGCCGGATCGGTGGTGGTTTCGGCGGCTTGGGCGAGGGTGATGATGCTGGCGAAGCCCTGGGCAAGGGTGTCGTGGATTTCGGCGGCGAGGCGGGCTCGTTCGGCGGCGACGCCGGCCTCGTGGGAGAGGTGGGCGACCTCGGCGCGGCTGGCGGACAACTCGGCGATCATCACGGCACGTTCCTCGTTCTGGGCGGTGATGCGATTGATGGAGGTGCCGGCTACGACGGCGAACACGAGGCCGAGCACGGTGAGCGGCACCAAGCCGTGAACCTTGGCCAGAGTGCCGTCGCGGAGCAGGGCGATCGGTATCGGCAGCAGGTCGAGTGCCGCGACGGCGCCGATCGCGGAACGCAACGGCAGCGCCGCGAACAACATCGCCCCCCAGGCGAACAGCGCGAACGATGCGGTGTGGTCGAGCCAGACGGCGGTGAGGTGCAGCAATCCGAGAACGGTGGCGAAGAGCCATCCGGAGAGCGGTAACCGCCGCAGCGCCGCATACCAGGCGAGGCAGAGCACGAGCAGGATCGAGGCGGCCGGGGCGCTCAGGACGCCGGGGGCCCGGTCGACGAGCATGAAGCCGACGACCGCCCCCACCACGACGATGTAGAGCAGATCCCAGAGCGAAAGTGTCACCGGCGCGACCACCGGAACGTCAGCAGGCTCAGCACCAGGCCGATCACGCACCACGCGAGCAGCACCAGAGCGGTTCTGCCGGGCTCCCATGAGCCTGCCACCTCCTCTGAGGCGAGGGCGTCGGGCAGGAACACCGAGCGGAACCCCTGCCCCATCCACTTGACGGGGAACAGCGCCGAGACGTTGACCATCGCCGAGGGCAGCGCGGCGATGTGCACGAAGATGCCGGACGTGAACTGCAGGACGAGCACGGGAAGGTTGAGCACCGCCGGCGCGCTGCGGGCCGAGCTGGCCAGGGAACTCGCGGCGATGCCCAGCAGGGTACAGGCGACCACCGACAACACCATCAGCCAGGCGAACGTGACCCAGTGCGAGACATCGGCGGGTAGCGGCAGGTCGAACATCAGTACGCCGACGAGCAGCAGCAGCGCGACTTCGAAGATGGCGGCGAAGAAGACCAGCACGATCTTCCCGAGGAAGTAGGCGCCGGCGGTGACCGGCGTACCCCGCAGGCGTTTGAGGGTGCCGTCCCCGCGGTCGACGGCGATGCCGATACCCATGCTGATGAAGGCGGTGGACAGGATGCCGTAGGCGATCATGCCGGCGGCGAAGACCTGGCTGTGCGTGGTCGGTGAGCCGGGCATGACGGGCGTGTCGAAGATCAAGCCGAGCAGGATCGTGAGCAGCGCCGGGAACGCGAACGTGAAGATGACCGCGTCCTTCTGCCGGATCAGCTGGAGGACCTCGATGTAGCCCCGGGAGCGGCCGTTCGAGAGCACGGATGGCATGGTCATGACCGGGCTCCGATCAGGTCGAGGTAGACGTCCTCCAGGTTGGGGCGGCGGACTTGCAGGTCGGTCATGTCCGGGCCGGCCTGCGCGATGACGGTGTTGGGTGAGTCGGTGCGGACCTCGTGCAGGCCGGCGCCGTCGCGCCAGGTGACTGTCGCTTGCGCGTGGGCGAGGCCGCCGACGGTGGATGGTGTACCCGCGGCGACGATCCGCCCGCCGACCATGATGGCGAGCCGGCCGGCCAGGGCGGCGGCCTCGTCGAGATAGTGGGTGGTGAGCAGGATCGTGGTTCCATCCGCGGCGAGGGAGCGGATCAGAGCCCAGAACTGCCGGCGGGCCTCCGGGTCGAACCCAGTGGTCGGTTCGTCGAGGAACACCAACTCCGGGTGGCCGACGATGCCCAGCGCCACGTCGACACGGCGCCGCTGCCCGCCGGACAACGACCTGATCCGCGCGTCTGCCTTGGCCGCCAGCCCGACGGCGGAGATGACCTCCTCCGGGTCGCGGGGCGAGGGGTAGTAGCCGGCGAAGTGCCGGACGGTCTCCCGGACCGTGAGGTCGCCGGCATCGGTGGCCGACTGCAGCACGATGCCGATCCGGGACCGCCACCGCCGTCCAGCCGTGCCGGGATCCTCCCCCAGGACCCGAACGTCGCCGCCGTCGCGGCGACGGTGGCCTTCGAGGATCTCGATGGTGGTGCTCTTACCGGCGCCGTTGGGGCCGAGCAGCGCAAAGACCTCGCCACCGTCGACGGACATGTCGATTCCGTCGATTGCGGCCGTGCCACCGTACGTCTTACGGAGGCCGTGAACTTCGATCGGTGTCATGGGAATCAGCAAAGCCGGAACCCCACCCGCCCCGGGACGACCGGAGGACTGACCCGGGCTGTCAACCAGTCGACGGACACCGGCCGGCGGACCCGGTCTGCCGGCGCTGGCCCGGCGCCGTCGAAATGGGGTAAACACCAACTCATCGACGATATTCGGTGGCGGGTGCGGGTGGGCGCTCTGCGATCATGGCCGGGTGGTGACCGGCGGGAGCGACGACAACGTCATTTTCCGGCGTGCCGGAGTCGACGACACGCCCGAGGTGCTCATCGTGCTCGATGAGGCGGCGGCATGGCTGCGGGAACGCGGTATCAGTCAATGGCCCGCACGTTTCGAGCCATCCTGGATCGAAGACGCGATTCGCCGCGGCGAGACCTGGCTGATCGAGATCAACAACGAGACCGCCGGGACTGTCACGCTGGACTGGGTCGATCCCATCTGGGCCGACGTCGGCGGGCAAGCCGCGTACGTCCACAGGATGGCAGTGCGTCGTTGGGCCGGCGGCCTCGGCGCCGTCATTCTGGGGTGGGCTGCGGACACCGCACTCCATCGCAGCCGGCACGCCCTACGCCTGGATTGCGTGGCCTCCAACCTCCGGTTATGCGCCTACTACGAGGCGTCCGGCTTCGTTCATCGTGGTGACGTGGCCGTGGGAGGTGCTCCGGGGCAGCGGGAACAGCAAGGCCCCGTCACCACGGTCAGCCGTTATGAACTGCCGCTACACGCTGCGGGTAAGACCCAGCACAGCATGCTCTGACTGTGAAACACCGCCCCGGGCCTCTCCTGCCGATCATGGATCGGTGCGGCAGGGCGTCTTGGCTAGAGTCTCGCTGTGGTTGTGGTCGACATAGTGGAGAAGTTCGGTGTGGACGATGTCCTCGAATGCTCATGGGAGCTGCCAGCAGAGGTCATCGAGCCGCTGCGCGCGCATGTTGAGGTGACGCCCGGCGGGTGGGTCGTGGACGTGTGGCCCGTGACAGCGCCGCTTGCCGCCATCGTGCAGCCTTGGGTTGATGAGCCCATCGATGTCGGTTCGGATTCCTGGTTCGTCAGCTCTGCGCAAGCCACAGCGTGAGGCGAGTCATCGGGTCATCGGAGCCCGCGACGATCCGATCTCACGTTCCGTCCGCCGTCCATGGGCGAAGCCGTTCGTGGCAGGTCCTCCATGGCCCGAAGCGTTCCGGCAGGTCACGCCACGCCGCAGCCATACTCAGCTTCCGCAGGATCCCGTCGATGACCTGCCGGTGATCCCGCCACTGCCCGCGCGCACCACCCGGCTCCGGCAGCAGTGGCGCGATCATCGCCCACGCCTCATCGGTCAGCTCACCACCGACGCAGCGTCAACGATCAATCAATACAAGATCGACAGGGCAGACACCTAGATGCGTCGGTGGTAGTGGTTGCGGCGGGGGACCTGGTCGGGGTCGAGCCAGGCGGGTGGGATGAACTCCGGCTGGCCGTCGTTGGCGAGGTGGACGGTCCAGTCGCTGTGGTGGAGGTGGCGGTGGTGGTGGCCGCAGAGCAGGACCGCGTTAGCCAGACACGTCGGGCCGCCGTCTGTCCAGTGCTGGATGTGGTGGGCATCGCACCAGCGGGGTGGTCGGTCGCAGCCGGGGAAGGCGCAGCCGCGGTCGCGCAGGACGAGGGCGCGGCGGAGTGGGCCGGTGATGAGGCGGCGTTGTCGGCCGACGTCGAGTGGTTGGCCGTTGCCGCCGAGGATGGCGGGGAGGATGGCGGCGTCGCAGGCGAGGCGGCGCACCGCGTCGGCGCTGAGCTGTCCGCCGGTGTCGAGGGTGCCGGTGGTGAGCTGTTGGCGTAGGACGTCGTAGGTGGTGGTGACGACGAGTTGAGGACGGTCGCCACCGCTTTCGGGGAGGTCGCCGCCGCTCAGGGCGAGCCGGCAGACGTCGGCGAGCGCGTCGTGTCGGCGTTGCCCGGGGGTGCGGGTGTCGTCGGGCCCGGTGGGTGCGGTGAGTGGGTCGATGGCGGTGCGCAGCAGGGCGGCGGCCTCGGTGTCGAGGATGCCGGTGAGGCGTAGTCGGCCGTCGGGTTGTTCGCTGATGGTGAGGTGTCGGTCGCGGGCGGCGCGCGACTCGTCGGCCCGCAGGGCCGCTTCGGCGGCCGCGTCGGCGATCTCGGGGGCGACGTGGTCGAGGATCCGGGTGCCGAGCTTGCGCAACTGGGTGGCGTCGAATTGTGCCGCCCAGTCGACGAGGACGCCGACGGCCTTGTCGGCGGCCGCCGGCCCGGCGGTGGTGTGGACGGTCTCGACCGTCTCGGCGATGACTCGGACCTGCTCGATGTCGACCAATCCGCCGGCCAGGGCGTCGCGCACCCCGGCCGGGCTGGTGTCGAATGTCGCGGCGAGCGCGACGAGTCGGCGGGCCGCGCCGACGCCGAGGCGTAGCCGGTCGCGCAGCCAGACGGCTGTGCAGGACGCGCCCTGCGCGGTGGCGGTGCCGCGACCGTCCAACTCCCGGACGAGGGTCAGCTTGACCGCCGCCAGGCGTTGCTCAAGGCGGTGCGTGGCATCCAACGCCGCGACGAGATCAGGCTCGGAAGCGGCCCAGGCGGACGCGTCGAAGCAGGCCACCACTGCGGCTTCGGCCTGCTCCAACGCATCGATCACCACCAGAGAATAGAACAGGTGTACGACACTTTCGGCCCAAGCGCAGGCCAAGGCGCAGACGCAGGCCCAGGCCCAGCCTCAGCCGCAGACGGAGGCCCAGCCGCAGACGGAGGCCCAAGCGCAGACGGAGGCCCAAGCGCAGGCGGGGGCCCAGGCGCAGGCGGCGCCAGGCCGAGCCCCTTGCTCGGCGGGAGGGTGGGCCGGACAACCTGGGGCAGCTGTCGGAATTGATCTTGCTCTCGTGGATCATTTGCCCTCAGGTGAGTAGCCTCCCGTCCATGATCGAACGGGTGAGAGTCGCGGTTGTCGGTGTCGGCAACAACACGTCGGCACTGGTGCAGGGGATTGCTCTCCACCGCCAGACCGGGAGCCTGGTCGGCATCCGCCGGCCGGTGATCGACGGGCTCGGGGTCGGTGACATCGACTTCGTCGCGGCTTTCGCCAGGTCCGACGAGAAGATCGGCAGGGACCTCACCGAGGCGATCTTCCTGGCGCCCAACAACTTCCCCAAGCTCGACTGCGAACTCCCCACGGCGAACGTCCCCGTGACCAAGGGGCTTGTCGATGCGACTGAGGTCGACCGGGTGGCAGCGGCGCTGGCTGGGGCGGAGGTGCTGCTCTACTCGGCGCCGAGTGGCCGGCCGGAGACCGCCCAGGCCTACGCGGAAGCCGCCCACCGAGCAGGTGTCGCCTTCATCAACACCACCGCCGACCCGATCGCCCGCGACCCAGGGCTGCTGGGCAGGTTCGAAGCGGCCCGGCTGCCGCTGCTCGGCGACGACCTGGCGAGCCAGTTCGGCACCTCGGTGCTGCACGACGCGCTGCTGCGGTTGCTCGCGGAGCGGGGCCTCACGCTGGTCAGTTCCTACCAGGTAAATCTGGGCGGCACCGAAGACTTCCGCAACCTGGTCGAGAACCCGAATTCGAAACACCAGTCCAAGCTCAACGCTCTGTCGGCGGCCGACAAGGTGCAGTTGGCTCCGCTCGGTTACCTGTCGCAGCTCAAGTCGCAGAAGGTGGCGCACCTCAATCTTGAGGCGCAGGGTTGGGGCGAGACGGCGGTGAGCCTCGACGTGAAGCTGAAGGTGCATGACCCGAGTGGCGCCGCGGGGGTCAACATCGACCTGATTCGGATGGCAGCCAGCGCGCTCCGAAAAGGGCAGGGCGGACATGTCGCCGAGGCGAAGCCGATGCTCAAATCACCACCTGGAACGGCGATCTGAGACCGGCCCCGCAGACCGGCCCCGCAGGCCGGCCGCGCAGGCCGGCCGCGGATTACGCGGTGAGCAGGCTCCGGATCCGGTCGTACTCGGCGGCCATCTCCGGGGTGGCGAGAAAGTCGTCGAGATCGGCCGAGACCTGGAAGTCGACCTCCTCGATGGACCGGATGGCGAGCTCGAAGAGCTCCCCGCGCCCGTTCTCCTCCAGGTAGGTCGTCCAGTGCTCAAGCGCGGTGATGACGATCAGGAGCCCCTGATCCAGGTCGCCGTCGGCGAGGATGCCCGCCTCGATCCGTTCCAGTTCGGCGCGTAACTCCGTCGCGTCGGCCGTCCGGACGTTCTCGCGAGCGCTGGTCAGCGCCGCCCACCCGTCCTCGGTCAGCTCGTCGTCCGCGACGGTGTCGAGCAGTTCCGCCCGGACCAGCCGGGTGACTGTGTCGAGGCCGAAGACGCGCAGTTGGTCCTCGCCAGCCGCGACGACCAACTGGAGGACCGCCGCTTCGAGTTCGTCGTACCGCATGTCGACCGTCCCCCTCACGCCGCGCCGGAGCCAGCACCGGAGCCCGCGCCGACGGAGCGGTACACGTCGAGCGTCTGCCGGGCGATGGCGTCCCAGGAGAAGTGCTCCACGGCGCGCTGCCGACCGGCCAGGCCGAGCCGCGCGGTGCGCGCCGGGTCGGCCAGCAGCGTGTTGATCGCCGCCGCCAGGTCGGCGACGAACTTCTCCGGGGCCAGCGGTCGCCCGGACCCGTCGGTGGCCTGGTCGATCGGGACCAGCAGACCTGTCTCACCGTCGGCCACCACCTCGGGGATGCCGCCGGTCGCGGTCGCCACCACGGCCGTCTCGCAGGCCATCGCCTCCAGGTTGACGATGCCCATCGGCTCGTACACGGACGGGCAGACGAAGACGGTGGCGTGGGTGAGCACCTGGATCACCTCGGGCTTGGGCAGCATCTCCGCCACCCACACCACGCCGGAACGGTTGGCCCGCAGCTCGGCGACCAGGCCCTCCACCTCGGCGGCGATGTCCGCGGTGTCCGGGGCACCGGCGAGCAGCACGAGCTGGGTGTCCGCTGGCAGCTCCCGGGCGGCCCGCAGCAGGTAGGGCAGGCCCTTCTGCCGAGTGATCCTTCCCACGTACACGACGCTGGGCCGGGACGGGTCGATGCCGAGCCGGTCCAGCACGTCGGTGCCGCCGTCCGGGGCGTACTGAATGGTGTCGATGCCGTTGTAGACCACCCGGACCCGGGACGGGTCGATCTGCGGGTAGGCGGTGAGCACGTCGTTGCGCATCCCCCCGCTGACCGCGATCACCGCGTCGGCGGCCTCCATCGCGGTGCGCTCGATCCAGGAGGAGAGCGCGTAGCCGCCACCGAGCTGCTCGGCCTTCCACGGCCGCAGCGGCTCCAGGCTGTGCGCGGTCACCACGTGCGGCACCCCGTGCAGCAGCTTCGCGGTGTGGCCGGCGAGGTTCGCGTACCAGGTGTGGCTGTGCACCACGTCGGTGCCGGCCGCGCCGGCGGCCATCTCCAGATCCACGCCCATCGTGCGCAGCGCGGCGTTCGCGCCGGTCAGGCCGGGTGATTCGGCGTACGCGGTGACGCCCGGCTCGGTGCGCGGCAGGCCGAAGCAGTGCACGCGTACGTCGGTGTGGCGGCGCAACTCCCGGGCCAGGTACTCGACGTGCACCCCGGCGCCGCCATAGACCTCCGGCGGGTACTCACGAGTGAGAAGGTCGACGCGCAGAGGGGTGGGTTCCGTCATGACCTCGCACCCTAGTGCAGAAGAGTCCCCGTACGAGTGGTGAAGTCGGACGCGGGTGGATAGCGTCGGGGCATGGCTGCCAAGGTGCTCGCGATCGTCCTGGCGGGTGGTGAGGGCAAGCGCCTGATGCCACTCACCACGGATCGGGCCAAACCGGCCGTCCCGTTCGGCGGGATGTACCGCATGGTCGATTTCGTCCTCTCCAACCTGGCCAACGCCGGCTTTCTCAAGATCGTCGTGTTGACCCAGTACAAGTCCCACTCGCTCGACCGGCACATCACCAAGACCTGGCGGATGTCCACGCTGCTCGGCAACTACGTCACCCCGGTCCCCGCCCAGCAACGGCGTGGTCCCTGGTGGTTCGCCGGCTCCGCCGACGCCATCTACCAGAGCTTCAACCTGATCAACGACGAGCAGCCTGACTACGTGATCGTTTTCGGCGCCGACCACATCTACCGGATGGACCCGCGGCAGATGGTGGACGACCACATCGCCTCCGGCGCCGGGGTGACGGTCGCCGGCATCCGCCAGCCGCTGTCCATGGCCGACCAGTTCGGCGTCATCGAGGTCGGTGAGGACGGCAAGCGCATCCGCGCGTTCCGTGAGAAGCCCACCGACGCCGTCGGCCTTCCGGACGCGCCGGACGAGATCTTCGCCTCGATGGGTAACTACGTCTTCACCACCCGTGCGCTCTGTGAGGCCGTGGAGCGCGACGCGGAAGACAAGACCAGCAAGCACGACATGGGCGGCAGCATCATCCCGATGTTCGTCGAGCGGGGCGAGGCCAACGTCTACGACTTCCGCGACAACGAGGTGCCGGGCAGCGACGACCGGGACCGCGGCTACTGGCGTGACGTGGGGACGCTCGACTCGTTCTACGACGCGCACATGGATCTGATCAACGTGCACCCCGTGTTCAACCTCTACAACTTCGACTGGCCGATCTACACCGAGCAGCCTCCGTGGCCGCCCGCGAAGTTCGTGCACCAGTGGGGCGAGCGGGTCGGCCGGGCGGTCGGCTCGATGGTCTCCCCGGGGTCGGTGATCTCCGGGTCGCTGGTGGAAAACTCGATCATCTCGCCGAAGGTGCGGGTGCACTCCTGGGCGCACGTCGAGGGCTCGGTGCTGATGGAGGGTGTGGAGATCGGCCGGCACGCGGTCATCCGGCGGGCCATCCTGGACAAGAACGTGTTCGTCCCGGAGGGCGTCGAGATCGGCGTCGACCTGGAGAAGGACCGGCAGCGCTACACCGTCTCCGACAATGGCATCGTGGTGATCGGCAAGGGCCAGAAGGTCGAGCCGTGACCGCCGCGCACTTCCCGAGGAGGATCCCGCAGTGACCCACCCCCGTGCCGGCCAGCCCGCCGAGCCCGCCGACCTGGTCGACGTGCCGCGCCTGGTGACCGCCTACTACGCCGAGCATCCGGACCCAGCGGACCCGGCGCAGCAGGTCTCCTTCGGCACCTCCGGCCACCGCGGTTCCAGCCTGCGCAACGCGTTCAACTCCGACCACATCCTGGCGGTCACCCAGGCGCTCTGCGACTACCGGCGGGAGCAGGGGCTGGACGGGCCGCTCTTCCTCGCCCGGGACACCCACGCGCTGTCCGCGCCGGCCGCGGTGGACGCGCTGGAGGTGCTCGCCGCCAACGGCGTCACCGTGCTGGTGGACAGCCGCGACGGCTACACCCCGACTCCGGCGTTGTCGCACGCGATCCTCACGCACAACCGGGGGCGTACCAGCGGGCTCGCCGACGGCATCGTCATCACCCCGTCGCACAACCCGCCCGACGACGGCGGCTTCAAGTACAACCCCACCAACGGCGGGCCCGCCGACACCGACGTGACCCGGTGGATCCAGGACCGGGCCAACGCCATCCTCGCCGCCGGGCTCAAGGAGGTCCGCCGGATCACCTACGCGCGGGCTCGGGCCGCCGACACCACCGGGGAGTACGACTTCCTCGCCCGCTACGTCGACGACCTGCCGGCCGCGATCGACGTCGACGCGATCCGCGCCGCCGGGGTCCGCATCGGCGCGGACCCGCTGGGCGGGGCGAGCGTGGCGTACTGGGGTGAGATCGCCGAGCGGCACCGACTGGACCTGACCGTGCTCAACCCGACGGTCGACCCGACCTGGCGGTTCATGACCCTGGACGGCGACGGCAAGATCCGGATGGACTGCTCCTCGCCCAACGCGATGGCGTCACTGATCGCCGCTCGCGCCGATTTCCAGATCTCCACCGGCAACGACGCGGACGCCGACCGGCACGGCATCGTCACCCCGGACGCCGGCCTGATGAACCCCAACCACTACCTGGCGGTGGCGATCGGTCACCTGTTCCGTACCCGTACCGGATGGGGTCCGTCCGCCGCAGTGGGCAAGACCCTGGTCTCCTCCTCGATGATCGACCGGGTCGCCGCCGACCTGGGCCGGCCACTGTTGGAGGTGCCGGTCGGCTTCAAGTGGTTCGTGCCCGGCCTGCTGGACGGGGCCGTCGGCTTCGGTGGCGAGGAGAGCGCCGGGGCGTCGTTCCTGCGTCGCGACGGTTCCACCTGGACCACCGACAAGGACGGCCTGCTGCTCTGCCTGCTCGCCGCCGAGATTCTGGCCACCACCGGGCGCAGCCCGAGCGAGCACTGGGCCGAGTTGGCCGAGAAGTTCGGCGCCCCCGCGTACGCCCGGATCGACGCCCCGGCCAGCCGGGAGCAGAAGGCCGTGCTGGCCAAGCTCTCCCCGGAGCAGGTCACCGCGACCGAGCTCGCCGGTGAGCCGATCACCGCGACGCTGACCACCGCCCCCGGCAACAACGCCCCGATCGGCGGCCTGAAGGTCAGCACGAAGTCCGGCTGGTTCGCCGCGAGGCCCTCCGGCACCGAGGACGTCTACAAGATCTACGCCGAGTCCTTCCAAGGCCCCGACCACCTGAAGCAGATCCAAGAAGAAGCCAAAAACCTGGTAGACCAAGCCCTAACCACCCCCTAACCACCCCCTAACCCCACCCTCACCCCCACCCCCACCCGCCCCGGGTCCGCGGGCAACCCCGCGTTGATCAAGAGGTTTCGGTCACCCCGCTCGGCGTGTCGTGACGCAAACCTCTTGATCAACGAGGCGGGGCGGGACCGGGGTGGGGGGTGTGGGGGGTGTGGGGAGGGTTGGGGGGTTAGCAGGGTGGGGGTAGTTCTTGTTCGGCTCGGCGGAGGAGTTCTTTGGGGAGTAGCTCGCTGAGTTGGTCGGGTAGGAACGGCAGGTCGAGCAGGCTCATCTTCAACTGGTTGCGTTCCTGGTAGCGCAGCGGGTCCAGGCGGACCACCAGGCCGGCGTTGCGGCGGTAGCTGATGTCCACCGCCCCCTCGGTCGCCGCGTCGCGGAACACCAGGCCGTCCATCTCCACCACGACCGGCGACGACTCGGGCTGCAACTCCAGCCGGATCTTCTCGTCCGCGGCGAGCACCACCGACCGGGAGATGCCGGCCATCGGCGCCGACGGAGTGATCACCACGGAGTCCGCCGCCGGGGAGACCAGCGGGCCGCCGGCCGCGTAGCTGTACGCCGTCGAGCCGATCGGGGTGCTGACCACGACGGCGTCGCAGCGGTAGTAGCCGTACTGCTGGCCGTCGATGGCCAGGGTGAGGTTGACGAAGCCGGAGCCGGGCTGACGGACCAGCGCGATGTCGTTGAACGCCACGACGTCGTCGCCGCAGACGTCACAGGCGAGGCAGGCGTGCGACTCGATGGTGAAGTCCTTCGACAGCAACCGGCTCAGCGCCTCGGGCAGCTCCGGCGGCTCGATCTCGACGAGAAAACCCAGACGACCCAGGTGTACGCCGAGGACCGGCTTCGGGTCCAGGACGGCGGAGCGCAGCGCACCCAGCATGGTGCCGTCGCCGCCGATGCTGATCAACGCGTCGGCGCGCGTGGCGACCTGGTCCGCCGGCACCGATTCGACGCAGGACGGCACGCGGTGCTGGTCCTCTGCACGCACGATCAACGTCTTGTGGTGGCGCGTCGCCCACCGTTCGATGATCCCGACCACCTCGGTGACATCCCGGGTGGGGTGCAGCACAAGTCCCAGCCCCGACACCCGTACAGCTCATCACATCGGCGCTGCCCGCACCCGGCGTACCGCCGAAGGTGCGCCGGCGGTCCGGAGACCACCGGCGCACCGTCGCCACCGTCAGTGGCGGGGTCGACCGGTGAGGTGGGTCAGCGAGCGGGCGACCAGGTCGTCGCGGGCCGCCGGGGGCAGGCCCTCCAGCCCGAAGCCCAGGTACACCGTGTCCCCGGTGACCACCACCGAGCCCTCCTCGAACGCCTGCTGGCTGCGCGACCAGTCGTTGGCGTTGCCGCCGGACCCGGCCGGTGGTCCGGCCACCGTCCAGCCGCCCAGGTCGGCCGACTCGAACGAGGTCTCCGCCACGGTCGCACCGTCGACCAGCACCCGGGCGTCGTCCACGAAGGCGCCGAGACCCTGCGTGGACCAGTCCGAGGCGTACGTGATCGACACCTCGACCTGCTTGCCGGCGTAGCCGGACAGGTCGACCGCGAACTCCTTCCAACCGTTCGACGTCCCCGTCGCGGCGTTCCAACTGCCGGTGCTCCCGGTGGGGGAGCAGTCCGCACCCTGGTAGTGGGTGAGGAACGGGTGCAGCTCGTCCCAGCTGCTGGCGCAGCTCTCCCCAGTGACCGTGCTGGTCTTGCCGTTGGTGTCCGGCAGGGTCGTCCAGTTGTCGCTGCCCACCTCGTGCGCCTCGACGAAGAGGAAGTCCCAGTCCTGCTCGATCTCGTACGAGGTGAAGAAGCGCAGTTCACCACTGCTCGCCCCGGTGAGGTCCACCGTGCGGGTGAGCCGCTTGTACGACTCGTCGGCCTGCCCGCTGTGCAGGTACCACTCACCCGTACGCGGGTCGAACGGGGCCCCGCCCGGTCGGGTCCAGCCCACCGGCGCGGAGCTGGCGAACTGTGGGAACTCGTCCGGTGGCAGGAAGCTCGACGTGGTCAGGAACGACGCGGTGTGCGTCTGGTTCTCCGCCGAACCGGGCGCGTTGAGCTGCCCGCTGAAGCCGGTGAACGGTGCGGCGGTCCCGGCGACCGGGTACGGCTGCCCGTCCGGGCTGGTGCCGCCGTCGCTGACGTAGGTGTGCGCGCCCAGCCAGTACTGCTGGAAGTCGTTCAACAACGGCAGGCAGCTCAGGGCCTCGGCGTCGGTGCACTCCGGCGGCGCGTCCGGGTTGTAGACGTACGACCCGTTGGCGCCCTGCGCGTACAGCGCGTACTGGCCGCTGACCAGGAGCTTGCCACCCTCGTTGAGGTAGTCCCGAACGGCCAGCTCGGTGTCCAGCGCCGCCTTGGCCGTGGTGCCGGCCACCTGGCCGGGGGAACGCAGGATCACGTCGTCGCCGGTTTCCCAGACCACCGCCTGGTAGTGCGACAGCACGCCGAGCGGGTGTGGCGCCTTGCGGCCCATCGCGTCGAAGTCGTACACGTCGCTGCTGCGCCCGGCGGCGCTCAGCGACGCGGCGACCTCGTCGGCGTACTTCGCGGTGGTGCCGGTCTGCGCCGGGCTGAGGCCGGTGACGTCCTCCATCGCGAGGACCAGCACGTCACCGCCGATGTCGCTGTGCACCCGGTAGGTGAAGTGCTCGCTTGCGACCACCCCGGCACGCGGTTTGTTCCCGGTGAACCAGACCTCGACCCGGTCACCCGGCTTCGCGCCGGTGACCGTGCCGCGCAGTTCGGCGTAGTAGTCGTCGTGGGTGTCGCCGTACCGCTCGCCGCCGCGCCACTCGCGGACCGCGACAGTCTTCGGCCGCCCGCCGTTGACGAGGTAGTGCATCCGTACGTTCTGCAGCGAACGGCGGGTGATCGAGGCGACCTGCTGGGTGCGCCCGTACGAGGTGTCGAACGTGTCCACCTGGAAGTCCGGGGTGCTCCGACCGACGACCGACACCGGTTCGTCCGGGTCCGCCGCCGACTTCGCCACGGCCAGCGCGAACGGCAGGTTCTTGCTCACCTCGCCGGCGATGAGGGCCTCGTCGTCGGGGAAGATGAAGCCGCTGACGCAGTCCTCCGGGCGCCACTGGTCGTCCGGGTCGACCGCCGAGGCGGCTTCGCAGGTGGACATCTCCGGGGTGAAGCCCAACGTGCCGTACTTGACGGTGGCGTGGCTGTCGGTGTCACCGTTGGTGGTGTACAGCTCGGCGGAGATGTCCGGGTCGTAGCCGGGCACCGCGGGGTGGGCGTCGTCGCCGGCCATCGCCTCGTAGATCACGTCGTCCGGGGTGGGGGTGCTCACCTGCCAGCCGACGCCGTAGAGCAGCAGCTCGGCCGCCGAGTGGTAGTTGACGAAGAACTCGAAACCGACCCGCTTGAAGAGCCGGTCCAGGGCTACGGTCTCCGGCTCCGAGTTGGGGCCGGGACCACGGTAGGTCTCGCTGTTCGGTTCGGGTGACGAGCCCTCGTTGTCGTACCCCCACTTGTAGCTGAAGTTGCGGTTGAGGTCGACGCCGTCGCCCGAGCTGATCTGCCCGTCGCCGTTGTTGTCGCGCAGGTTCTTGCGCCAGAGCCGGTTGCCGGGGGTGAAGGTGTAGTCGTAGCCGTCCGGGTTGGCGACCGGCAGGAACCACAGCTCGGTCGTGTCCAGAAGACGGGTGATCTCCCGGTCGGTGCCGTAGCTGTTCAGCACGTGGTGCATCAGCCGGCGGGTCATCTCCGGAGTGATCCACTCGCGGGCGTGCTGCGCACCGGCGTAGAGGACCGCCGGTCGTTTGCCGTCCGCGACGGTCCGCGCGTTCTTGGTGACCTTCACGGCGAGGATCGGCTGGCCCTGCTGGCTGCGGCCGACCGTCTCCACCTTCGTCAGTTTCGGGAAGCGGGCGGCGGTGGCGTTCAACTCGTCCCGGAGGCCGCCCGGTTCGCCATAGGGGCGAAACGCCGTCCAGCCGGCCGCGGCCTGCTCCCGCAGCGCCTGCGACGCGTCCTTGCCGTGCACCTTCTTCACCGACAGCGGGACACCCTTGTCGGTCAACCGCTTGGCCTGCCGGCGGCTGAGCACCGTCTCGACAGTCGTCCGGCCGGCCGAGTCCGTCTTCGCGTCGTGGCCGAGGTCGACCCCCGCCGCGCGTAGCTGATCCCGCTGTTTCGCGTCGACCGTGCCGACGTACACCTCCAGGCCGTCGCGTGCGCCGGGGTCGGACGGTGGCTTCGCGCTTGCCGGCGGGGTTATCGCCAGTGCGCCGAGCAGGGTGACCACGCTGGCGATCGCCAGTCGTCTCGGTCTCATCGCGCCTCCTTGGGTGAAGGACCTGTAGGCGCGAGCCTTCTGGTGTGGGGTTATCGATGTCAATAGTTCGATGGGCGTGAGGTTGCTGCCCGTGTCGACGTCGCTGCCTGGTGTAATGGTCGGGGCAGTGCTGGCCCGGAGCGCCGCAGGTGCCCGACGATCGCCTCGCAGAACACCGCCTCGATGTCGCACTTCTCCTCGACGTACCGCCACTGGCCGTCCGCCCGGACGTGGTAGCCGGTCGAATTCTCCGCGGTCACCGTGCCGAAGTGCAGGCACTGGAACTCGAACAGATGGAACTCCGCGCCGTCGTAGCCGATGTCCAGCGAGGCGAGCGGTGTGCCGAGGATGTCGGAAATCTGCTCCGCGTAGTCCAGCAACGCGAACGGATCGACGCCCGCCATATCCGAGAAGTCGAAGTCACCGCTGCCACTGGCCCGGAAGTCACCGGGGCGGTTGCGGCGGTACAGGGTGTAGTAGCGCTCGCCCATCCGAAGCACCTTGAAGTCACCGTTCACGCCCGGCACCAGCGCCTGCACCAGGAACTTCTGTCGGTGCAGCGACTGAGCGTGGTGGTCGCGACGCAGCAGCCGCCGGCCGCGCTCGCGGACGGCCTCGGTGCGGTCGTGGGTCCGGCTGAGGGTGCGGGCGGTGCGCAGCAGTTCCTGTCGGTCGGCGGCGCGGGCCACGAACTGGGAGCCGGCGCCGTACGCCGACTTGACCACCTTCGGCCAGGGCCCGTCCAGCGTCGTCGTGGCCAGTTCCTCGTAGGTCCCGAAGGTGCGGGTACCGAGGCGGCGGGCGTCGGACGGGAAGAGTTGGGCGCGCAGCGCCTCCATCATCACCTTGTTGTGGTGCGCGCGCAGGTAGCGGTAGCCCGGGATGATTCGCGCGCCTGCGGTTTCCAGCGCCAGCACCAGATCCTCGATCCAGCTCTTGTAGTGCAGCCCGCGATCCTCGGACGAGGTGTAGAGCACCGGCACCCCGTGCAGGCCGCCGCTCAGGTCCAGGTCGGCGAACCGGACGACCTCCGGTTCGAGGCCGGCGCGGGTGAGGTACGCGGTGATCTTGTCGAGGTCCATCGTGCACAGGCCATGCTTGGTGCGCGCCGTGGAGTAGAACGTGCCGCGGTAGTCGGTCAGGATCAGAATTCTGGTCATGTCGGTCTCTCTGCTGGCAGAGGCTCTTGGCCGGCGGTGCGGTTCGGACGGTCCGATGAACTGGACGCCGGCCAGTAAAACATGCGCTAATCAGACTACAGCCGCACAAATGCAAACGTATGCAGCGTTCGTGTCGTGTCGGTTGCCATCCTCTGTCCTGCATTTCGGCGATTGCGGCAATGCTGGCGAGTAGGCCGAATTACACTTCGGACCGCGCGATCAGTCCCAGCCGCAGCGAGAACCGGGGGTCAGCGTTGCTCAGCATGGTGCGCGGCATGGCAAGAGCCCTGCGGGACCGGCGGGCCGCCGCCCGGGACCCGGAGGGATTCGCCCGGTCCATCGGCGTCACCCTGCGGGGCCGGGTCCGGTTCTACGGCATCGACCGGGCGATGTTCGGCTCCGAGCCGTGGCTCGTCTCCCTCGGCGACAACGTTTACATCACCGCCGGGGTCCAGTTCATCACCCACGACGGCGGCACGTTGATCCTCCGCAAGGAGGTGCCGGACCTGGAGTGGACCGCGCCGATCAGCATCGGGGACGACGTCTACCTCGGCGTGCGGACGACCATCCTGCCCGGGGTGACGATCGGCAACCGCTGCATCGTCGGCGCCGGCTCGGTGGTGACCCGGGACATCCCGGACAACAGCGTCGCGGCCGGCGTTCCGGCCCGGGTGATCCGCAGCGTCGACGAGTATCTCGACCGGATGCGCGCCCGGTCGCTGGGATGCGGGCACCTGCCGGCAGCCGAGAAGGCCGCGGTGATCCGCCAGATCTACGGGGTGCCCGAGCAGGCCGGCGCCGGCAGGGCGGGAATCTGATGCGAGTTGCCGCCGGTCGACCCGGTGCTCTCCTCGGCCCGGCGGTCGTGGCGCTGGATCGTCTCCTGTGCGCCGGTGCCCGGGCCCGCCGGGCCGTCCGAGGGTTCGCCCTGGCCGGCCGTTTCGCCGCCCGGGGGGACAACTTCACCTTCGACCCGGACGGTGTCTACACCTGCGAGACGATCGAGGTCGGGCACAATGTGGACCTCGGCTACCGGCCGGTCCTGATGGCGGCCCGGGCACGGATCCGGATCGGCGACAACGTCATGTTCGGTCCCGAGGTGACCATCCGGGGTGGCAACCACCGCATCGACCAGGTCGGCGTACCGATGATCGCGGTCGGCAAGGACCCCGACGACGAGACCCACGACCGGGGAGTCGTCATCGGGGACGACGTCTGGGTGGGCACCCGGGCGGTGATCCTGCACGGCGTGACCATCGGCCGGGGCGCGGTGATCGGCGCCGGCGCGGTTGTCACCCGGTCGGTGCCACCGTACGCGGTGGCCGCCGGCAACCCGGCCCGGGTGATCCGACTGCGCTGGCCACTGGAGACCATCCAGGACCATGAGCGGCAGCTCTACCCGCCGGAGCGTCGACTGACCTCCGTCGAACTGGCCGGCCTGGCCGGGCTGCCGGTGCCCGAGCCGCGGCCGGCGCCGGTGACGAAGTCGCTGACCACCGGCCTCCAGGCCCGGTAGTCGAAGCAGTGTGCCCGCTCCCGGGCCGCCCGGCTCATCATCGACCAGCCCGGATCGTCGAGCAGTAGCGCCCGCTCCAGCCCACGCCGGACGTCGTCCACGCCCGAACCGTCGAGCACGATGCCCTCCCGCCCGTCCACGATGTACCGGCGGAGATCGCTCGTGTGGTTGAGCAGCACGGGGCAGCCGGCGGCCAGACTCTCCGGCACCTTGGACGGGAAACCCGCCTGCGCGTAGCCGGCCGGCGGGCGGACCAGCACCGAGAAGTGCGCCCGGCCCAACTCGGCGAGCACCCGGTCACGCGGCACCCACCCGAGGAAGCACACCTGGTCGTCGAGGTCGGCGGAGCTTGCCCCGTTCAGATCGGAGAGGTCGCCAGCCTGTTCCCGGCTGATCCCGGCGATCACCAGGCGCACCCGGGCCCGCTCGGCGGGCGCGAGGCCGCGGATGGCCTCCAGCACCACGGACAGGTGGTCCTTGGCGCCGGCCGAGCCCGCGTAGAGCAGCCGGAGCCCGTCGGTGAGCGAGGGCGGGGCGGGGTCGTCGTAGCCGGCGCAGTCCACCTGTGGCGGCACCACCAGGGTCGGGCGACCCTGGCCGACGAAGTGCCGCTCCAGCACCTCGGAGATGGCGATGACCTGGTCGGCGAACCGGCCGACCAGGGAGAACGCCCACCGGTGCCGGAGGAAGTAGGGCGTGCGCCAGCCCCGGGGAAACTGTGCCCGGTCGTGCCGTTCGAGCACGTCCACGGTCACCGGGCAGCGCACCGCCGCGCGTAGCACCGCCCAGGTGAACAGGTCCCACAGGCCCAGCGGCAGGTATACGCCAGCCAGCCGACTCGGGCGAACGCCCGCGCGACGCAGCGCGGCGAGCACCCGCAGCGGGCGGAGGCGCCGGTGCAGCCAGCGGCCGAGGACCCCACCGCCGATGCGGCGGCGGGGCAGGGTGATCAGTCGCACGTCCGGTGGCAGATCCGGAGCGGCGGCAGGGCGCGACCCGTCGTCGGGCCAGTCGTTGACCACCAGGGTCACCCCGCCCGGTGGGGTGGCCGACCGGGCCAGTTGCAGCAGGCGGTTGGACAGTGCGTCACCGTGCGGAAACCGGTACGCGGCCAGCGCCAGCACCTGCGGCGTCGCGCTGGGCCGCAGGGCCGGGATGAGGTGCGCGATGGCGGCGGGCTGGCCCACGATCTGCTCCCTGAGAATGGGTTCCTGACGGTTTGAGCGTTTAGTCTAGGTTGTCCTGTGTGGTCACGCGCTGTCCCTGCGTCGTGTCGCGGTGCGTCGAGTGACGAATCAGCCACCTTTCGTCACCACCGCAGGTGGCCGTCGTTGTAGGAATGACCTGTCGACGGGGCATGGAGGCGGCACCGGCATGCGACCACCGAGCACCGGGCAGGTGCGTGCCGCCGTCTGCCAACCGCCCCGCAGGAACGATGAGCCGCCGCGGCTCTGCCGCCCAGCGTCCCGGCGGCTCTGCCGCCCAGCGTCCCGGCGGCTCTGCCGCCCAACGTCCCGGCGGCTCTGCCGCCCAACGTCGCCGCGGCTCTGCCGGCCAGCGTCCCGGCGGGTCTGATGCCCCCCCGTCACGGGGCGGTCGGAGAGGCCAGGTCCACATCGACCGCCGGGCGGCACCGGGCGTCCGCCGGCGTGCGGCCGTCGAACCACGTCGATCCGGCCCGACGACGATCATCCCCGGTCACCCCGCACCGGGCGCCGACGTCACGGAGCCGGGTGCTCGCCGGCGGAATCGTGTCCTCGCTGGCCGGCAAGATGGTCGGGCTGGTCGCGCCGCTGCTGATCACGCCGCTGGCGTTCCGCAGCCTGGGGGCCGAGCGGTTCGGCCTCTGGATGGCGGTCACCTCCCTCACCGGGATGGCGCTCTTCGCGGACTTCGGGCTCGGCAACGGTCTGCTGACCCGACTGGCCAGGCTGCGGGGCACCGGCGAGCGGGAGGCGGCTGCCCGGGAGGTTTCCAGCGCCTACGCGCTGCTCGGCGCGGTGTCCGTACTGCTGCTCGTTCTCCTGGCGACGACCCTGCGGTTGGTGCCCTGGTCGGCGCTGCTGAACGCGACGGACCCGGCGGTCGCCCGCGACGCCCGCCCGGTGGTGCTGCTCTGCTTCGGCGCGTTCCTGGTCAACATTCCCCTCGCCCTGATCCAACGCGTCCAGTACGCCCAGCAGCAGGTGGCCCAGAGCAACCTCTGGCAGGCCGGCGGCAGTCTGGTCTCGGTCGCGGTGGTCTACGCGGTGGTCACCGGCGGAGCCGACCCGTTGCTGGTCATCGCCGGCGCGGTGCTCGCGGTGCCGGCGGTCAACCTCGCCAACGCCCTCTGCTACTTCGGTTGGCAGGACCGCGACCTGCGGCCCCGCATCCGGCATGTGCGGGCGGTGGCGGCCCGCGGGCTGCTCCGGCTGGGCGTCCGGTTCTTCCTGCTGTCGGTGCTCTCCTCGGTGGTGCTCAACCTCGACGGCTTCCTGATCGGCCGGGTGCTGGGGCTTCCCGCCGCGGCGACGTACGCGGTCGTCCTGCGCATGTTCGCCCTGCTGACGCTCTTCGTCACGCTGGTGAACCTGCCGCTGTGGCCGGCCAACGGAGAGGCGTTGGCGCGCGGTGACCTGGCCTGGGTGCGGCGCACGACGCCCCGGATGGTCTACCTGTCCGCCGCCGTGGTCACCCTGCCGGGGGCCGCGCTCGTGCTCTTCGGCAACGACGTGCTGCGACTCTGGGTGCGCTCCACCGATCTCGCGCCGGTGCCACGCACCCTGCTCGCCGCGCTCGCCGTCTGGTCGGTGCTGCTGGCCGTCGCGGCCCCGTTGTTCATGGTGCAGAACAGCATCGGTCTGCTCCGCCCGCAGTTCGTCGGTTGGGCGGCCTGCCTGCTGCTGGCCGTACCCCTGAAGATCGTGCTGGCCGCGCGGGTGGGTCTGCCCGGCGTGGCGGTCGCCTCGGCCGGCACGTACGCGTTGACGGTGCTACCGGCCGCCGTCCTCGGCTACCGCCGTGCGCTGGCCGCCGCCGCGCCGGTGTCGGGCCGGCACGCACAGGTCGAGCCCGCCGTGGGCACGTGAACGGGCACCCCCGCGGCGTCGCGTCACCTCACCGCCGGGGCCGCAGTTACCAACCGTGGCGCGGTCACGGCACCCGGATCGGGTCGTCGCTGAGCCGCCGGTGGAATGAGGGTTCATGCAGCGTTTGACCGTGAGTGACAACCCGCGCCGCCCGGAGTCGGTCGGAGTGGCGCCGTGAACCGGCCGGTGGTGGTGCAGCACTCGGCCGGCATTGCCGGGGCCAACGGCCCGTTGACCGCCGTGCAGCGGGTGCTCTCCTCGTCCCTGTCCGACCGGTACGAGTTCGTCCGGATGCACCAGAGCGCGGGCAACGGAAGCCTGAACGTGCCGCTGCTGCGGGAGTGGGTGCGCCTGCTTCGGCGGGTCCGACCCGCGCTGGTGCACGTACGGGGGTTGCAGAACGAGGGCCTGCACGGGGTGCTCGCCGCTCGCCTCGCCGGCTGCCCCCGGGTCCTGGTGACCGTGCACGGCACCGTACGCGACCTGCGTCAGGCCGGCCGGCCCTGGCGGCGTCGGCTGCTGGTGCACGGCGCGGAGCCCGCGACGTTGCGGCTGGCCAGCCACGTCGGCACCGTCTGCGAGTACGCCGCCGGCCGGGACTTCCTCGGCGGCCTGGGTGGGAAGTTCGTCGGGGTGATCCCCAACGGGGTGCCGCTGCCGACGCACCCCCGTGCGCCCCGGGATCGGGTCCGTGCCGAACTGGACCTGCGCCCCGACGACGTGGCGATGATCGCGGTGTCCCGGCTGACCTGGGAGAAAGGGTACGCCGTCCTCGCCGACGCGCTGCGCCGACTGCCACCGTCCACCGACCGCCGGCAGCACCGCTCCGCCGCCCGCCGGGTGCTGCTGGTCGCCGGCGACGGACCCGACCGGGACACGATTGCCGCCCTCCTGGCCGGGGTCGACGGGGTCGAGGTGCGGCTGCTCGGCAACCGGCTCGACGTGCCCGACCTGCTCGCCGCGGCGGACGTCTTCGTCTTCCCGACCCTGCACGAGAACCTCTCCAACGCGCTGCTGGAGGCGATGGCGCACGGGCTGCCGGTCGTCGCGTCGGCGGTCGGCGGCAACATCGAGGTGCTGCGCTCGGGCGGCGGACGGCTGGTGCCGGCGGGTGATCCGGACGCCCTGGCCGGGGCGCTGTCGCCGCTGCTCGACGACCCCGCCGAGCGGCGTCACGTGGGCGAGCTGGGCCGCAAGGTGGTAGCCGAGAGCTACAGCCTCGACGTCATGCTCGGCGCCCTCGACCGGGTCTACCAGCGGATCATCCAGGAGTGAGGGCGGCGCGGCCACGCGGTCCACGGCTCGTCCGGGCGCGGGCGTACGAGCGGCACGTGACCTGAGGGAGCGGCGCTCGTTGTGTCACTGGCGGCCGCCGCGGTCGCTGCCGCCGTGCCGTCGGGTGGGCTCCACGCCGCCCGCCCGCTCGGCGGCCGAACCGAGCAGGGAGACGCGTTGAAGGTAGTGGTGACCGGGGGTGCCGGATTCATCGGCGCCAACCTGGTGCGGGCGCTGGACCAGACCCCACAGGTGAGCGAGGTCGTGGTCGTCGACGACCTGTCCACGGGCCTGCTGGACAACCTGCACGGCCAGCCGGCCCGGCTGCACCAGGGCACCGTGCTCGACCCGGACCTGCTGGACGAGGCGTTCGTCGGTGCGACAAGCGTGGTGCACCTGGGTGCCCTCGGCTCGGTGCCGCGCTCCATCGACCGGCCACTGCCCACCCACCACGCCAACGCCACCGGGACGCTGATGGTGCTGGAGGCGGCCCGCCGACACGGCGTACAGCAGGTGATTCTGTCGTCGTCCTCGTCGGTCTACGGTGCCAACCCGGTGCTGCCCCGACAGGAGGGGTTGCGCCCCATGCCGGTGTCCCCGTACGCGGTCTCCAAGCTGGCCGCCGAGGCGTACGCGGTCGCCTACGCCTCCTGCTACGACATGGGCGTGTTGCCGTTCCGCTTCTTCAACGTCTTCGGCCCACGGCAGGCGGCGCACCACGCGTACGCCGCGGTGTTGCCCCGGTTCATCACCGCCGCGCTCGCGGGTGAGCCGCTGCGGGTGCACGGCGACGGCCGACAGACCCGCGACTTCACCTTCGTCGGCAGCGTCACCTCGGTGATCGTCGACGCCATCGTCCGCCGGGTGTCCACCACCGACGTGGTCAACCTGGCCTTCGGCGCGCGGATCTCGCTGCTCGATCTGATCGCCGAGATGGAACGCATCCTGGGTCGCTCGTTGCCGGTGCGGCACGACCCGCCACGCGCCGGCGACGTACGGGACTCGCAGGCCGACTGCACCCGGCTGCGGGAGTTGTTTCCCTCGGTGCGGCCGGTGCCGCTGCGCACCGGTCTCGAGCAGACCGTGGCCTGGATGTCCGGTCGCGTGCTCGCGGGTCAGTAGGTCGCCGAGCGTCGCACCCCGCTCAGGGACGCCCGACCGGGTGTGGCCAGGCGCCGACCCGTCCCACCGTCCGGGCGGCGTGCGGCGGCGCTGTCTTCGGGTCGTTCTCGGCCACCGGAGAGCGCAACGCCAGTGGTGTGACGGACACGAGCGCGAGGGCCACGAAACACACCGGCGAGACCTCCCAGTGGCCGGTCAACCAGATCGGCGTCTGGCTGACCAGGAAGACGCCCGCCACGCGGAAGCAGGTGGGAGTGGGATGCCGGAAGGGACCGACCAGCGCGAACGTGAGCACCCCGGCGTAGAGGAGTACCCCGATCAACCCCAGGTCGTTGCCCACGCTCAACAGGAGGTTGTGCGCTCCCACCTGCAGGTCGCCGGTGGCGGTCAACATGCCGGGGCCGATGCCGAGCAGTGGTGACTCGCCCCAGGACGACAACGCGTACGGCCAGATGTACAGCCGTCCGGACAGGTCCCCGGTGGCCCGGCCCGCGAAGTAGCCGTCGAGCCAGAGCATCTCGGAGCCGAGCAGCCGGTAGAGACCGAGCGGCACCCCGATGAGGACGATGGGCACCACGACGACAGCCAACGCCCGGGCCAGCCGCGCCGCCACCGTACTCAACAGCAGGTAGCCGAGACCGACCACGATCGCGATCAGCGCGCCTCTCGTCCCGGTGAGGATCACTCCCCAGAACAGGACGGCCGCCGCCGCGGCGATGCCGAGCATCTCGATCTTCGTCGAGGGACGTAGCAGCAGCAGTATGCCGGCGAGTGCGACGCCGGCCGCGAGACTGTACGCGGTGTAGTTGTAGTTGACTCCCTCGATGCCGTACCGGATCGAGAAGTCCAGCACCGAGTCGCGGGCCTTCAGCGAGTTGGGGATGGGATTGTCGATCAGCTTGACGGTGGTGGCGACGCAGCCGGCCAGGAAGGCGTAGCCGACCGCGAAGAGCGCCAGACGGGTGCGGACGACGTGGCGGACGGCGATGAAGATGACGCAGGCCGTCCCGTACAGATAGCCCATGCGGGTCGCGGCGTCGAAGTCCGCCGCCCAGAACAGCGTGACGCAGACCCACAGCCCGGTGGCGGCGGCCAGCAGGTCGGGTGGGAGGAGCCGAGGAGTCCGACCACTCACCAGGATGGCCAGCACGGCCGCGGCGGCGCCGTAGCGGTTCGTGGCGCTGGTGGCCCACTGGCTGGCGAAGGCGATCGCGCAGACGACCACGAGCCCGGGCATGTGCCGCGCCGTCAGGGATTGGTCCCCGGGCGCGGGCGTTGCCCCGACCGGGTGGCGTCCGGCGGCCCGGCTGGTCGCGGCGCGGGCCCCGGCCAGGGAGGGCGTGAGGGCGTGGCGTCCTTCGCGAACGGGCAGGACCGCTGTCACCTCAGCCGTCCCGGGATCGTCGCGAGCGTCGCCACGGTCGTCGTCCTGTCCAACATTCGTCGCCTTCCTCAAGCCCGCCGTCAAACCACCATAAGGCCATGCAACCCATCAAAATGGAAAAGGCGCACATTCCTGATTGGTCTGACGGCTCCGCCTGCATAACCATCGGCCGTCGCCAAGGGTTATTGCTCCGAGGCGGTCGTGCAGGACGCACCGCTCTGCCCCGGGGGAGTGTCGCCATGTCCGACGATCGGATCCTGCGGGTCGCACTGCTCGGGTTCACCCTGCCCGACGACGTGCTGAGGCGGGTGATGGCCGGTGACGCCACGCACGCCACCCAGACCCACACCTTCGCCTGGGCCGTGGTCAACGGCCTGCGCGACGCCGGATGCGCGGTACGTCTGCTCTCCGCCGCGCCGGTGTCGAACTACCCGCGCAACCGTCGGCTCCGGTTTCGCGCCAGCCGGTTCCACCACGACGGCGTCGACGGCCAGCAACTCGGCTTCCTGAACGTCCTGGGGATCAAGCACCTCAGCCGGTTCTTCTCCGCCTGGTGGCACGGCGGTCGGTCGACCAGACGGGAGCCGGTCGACGTCCTCCTGGTCCACGGCGTGCACACGCCGTTCCTCTGGTGTGGGCTGGCGCTGGCCCGCCTGCGCGGCATTGCGGTGGTGCCGATCCTCACCGACCCCCCGGGAGTGGGGCAGCCGGGGGAGGGGCGTGCGGTGCGGCTGCTGCGCGGGCTCGACGTGGCGCTGGTCCGGGCGGCCCTGAAGCGCTGCTCGGGGGTGATCGCCCTGACGCTTCCGCTCGCCGAGGACTTCGCCCCGGGGCGCCCCCGGCTCATCATGGAGGGCATCTGCACCCCGCCACCGGTGGGCGGCCCTCGACCGCAGGCCGACAGCGGAACCCGCGAGATCATCTATGCCGGCGGACTGAGCCACGCGTACGGGGTGGACCGCCTGGTGGAAGCGTTTCGTGGGCTGCCCGACCCCGACCTGCGGCTGTCCGTCTTCGGTCGCGGCGAACTCGAACCGTGGCTCCGCGAGCAGGTGTCCGCCGACCCGCGGATCGCCCCACCGCAACTGCTCGACCGTGCCCGGCTCGGGCAACGCCTGGCCGGCGCGGCGGTGCTGGTCAACCCCCGCCCCGTCGACCAGTACTTCGTCCCGTACTCGTTCCCCTCGAAGATCATCGAATATCTCGCGAACGGCGTGCCGGTGGTGTCGACGATCCTGCCGGGCATCCCCGACGACTACCGGCCGTACCTGGTCTACGCCGCGACGGACACGGCCGCGGGGCTGCGCGCGGCGATCGAGCGGGTTCTCGGCATGCCGGCGGTCGAGGCCGCGGCCCTCGGAGCGGCGGGACGCGACTTCGTCGTGCAGACCCGCAACCGTGCCGTGCAGGGTCAACGGATGCGTGGCTTCCTGGCCGGGCTCGTCGACGGGTCCGCCCCGCACGCGATGACGGCGCAGCGGTCCGGCACCGGCCGGGACACCGAGTCTCGCGCTGTCGCCGGCCGATCCGACCGCTGACCAGTGGACCGTTTGCCTGGAATGCAATTTTTGCCACGACCCGGGGTTCGATAGCTCGTTGACCCGAGCGAGTGCGTCCGGCCATCCCAGCGCCGGACTTTTTCTTGATCATGAACGAACGGAGTGGTTGTGAGCGCTGTGCCTGCCGGTTGCCGGGTCTTGATCACCGGCGGTACCGGATCCTTTGGACGGACGATGACCCGTCGCCTGCTCGACGGCGATGTCGGCGAGGTCCGGGTGTTGAGCCGGGACGAGGCCAAGCAGGACGCCATGCGGCGACAACTCGGGGACGACCGGGTGCGCTACCTGGTCGGCGACACCCGGGACGCCGACTCGGTGCTTCGCGCCACCCGCGACGTCGACTACGTCTTCCACGCCGCCGCGCTCAAGCAGGTGCCCTCCTGTGAGTTCTTTCCGCTGGAGGCAGTGCGTACCAACATCCTGGGCAGCGGCAACGTCATCGAGGCCGCGGAGCGCAACGGGGTCGGCTCGGTCGTGGTGCTCAGCACGGACAAGGCCGTGCACCCGATCAACGCGATGGGGATGAGCAAGGCGCTGATGGAGAAGGTGGCCCAGGCGTACGCCCGTAACAACCCGCGCAGTCGGACCGTCGTCTCCTGCGTCCGGTACGGCAACGTCATGTACTCCCGCGGCTCGGTGATCCCCCTCTTCGTGGAGCAGATCAAGGCCGGCCGCGCCCCGACGGTCACCGACCCGACGATGACCCGGTTCCTCATGTCCCTGGCCGACTCCGTCGACCTGGTCGAGCACGCGTTCCAGCACGCCCGGCCCGGGGACATCTTCATCCGCAAGGCCGCGGCGAGCACCGTCGGCGACCTCGCCGAGGCGGTGTGCGAACTCTTCGACGCGCCGTCGAAGATCGAGTCCATCGGCGTGCGGCACGGCGAGAAGCACCACGAGACCCTCGCCAGCCGCGAGGAGCTGGCGCAGGCGGAGGACTTCGGCGAGTTCTACCGGGTGCCGGTCGACGCGCGGGATCTCAACTACGCGCTCTACGTCTCCGAGGGGGGCCTGGGCGAGACGCCTGCTGAGGAGTTCAACTCCGCGAACGCGCGGCGGCTGGACGTACCGCAGATCGTGCAGCTGCTGCAGACGCTGCCCGAGATCCGGGCCGAGCTGGCGCTGCGCGACCCGGTGCTGTCGTGCTGAGGCTCGCGGTCACCGGCGCCGGGGGTTTCCTCGGCTGGCACGTGCGTGTCCTGGCCCGGGCGCTCGGGTGGCCCGAGCCGGTGGTGATCAGCCGTGGGGACCTGTTCGACGAGGCGGCGCTCGCCGCCCGGCTGGACGGCGTCGACCGCGTGTTGCACCTGGCCGGCGTCAACCGGGGCGACCCGGTCGAGGTGGCCACCGCCAACGTCGACCTCGCCGCCGCGTTGGCCCGTGGGCTGCGCCGGTGCGGCACACCGCCGGGCGCGGTCGTCTTCGCCAACTCGGTGCAGGCCGGCAACTGCACGCCGTACGGCGATGCGAAGGCCGTCGCCGCGGCCACCCTCGCGGCGGCGCGACCCGACCTGATCGACGTACTGCTGCCGAACCTGTACGGCGAACACGGCCGGCCGCACTACAACTCGGTGGTGGCCACGTTCTGCCGACTGCTCGCCGAGGGTCGTACGCCGCAGGTGCACGAGGACCGGCAGATGGAGCTGGTGCACGTCACCGACGCCGCAGCCCGGCTGCTCGGGGTCCCGGCGGACGGCTCCTGGGACCCGTCGATGCCGATGTTGCGGATCGGCGTACGCGAACTCGCCAACCGGTTGGCCGCCTTCGCCGACATCTACCGCAACGGGGAGATCCCGCGCCTGGTCGACCGACACGACGTGCGGCTGTTCAACACCTACCGGTCGCAGTGCTTTCCGGAGCACTACCCGCTCCCGCTGCCCCGGCACACCGATGCACGCGGTGAGCTGGTCGAGGCGGTGCGGGCGCACGGGACGGCCGGGCAGACGTTCTGTTCCACCACCCGTCCCGGCATCGCCCGGGGTGAGCACTTCCACCTGGCGAAGGTGGAGCGGTTCGTGGTGCTGCGCGGCAGCGCCGAGATCAGCCTGCGGCGGGTCAGCGAGGACACGGTGGTCCGGTTCCAGGTCAGCGGGGATGAACCCGTGGTGGTGGACATGCCGACCATGTGGGCACACAAGATCGTCAACACTGGGTCGGACGAACTCTTCACCCTCTTCTGGGTCAACGAGCTGTTCGACCCGGCCCGCCCCGACACCTATCCGGAGCGGGTGGAGGCGGTCGAGCCGGTCCCGGCGGTACTGGCATGACGGAGGGGTTGGCGTGACGGAGGGAGTGGTATGACCAGGGTAATGACGGTGGTCGGCACCCGGCCGGAGATCATCCGGCTGGCCCGGGTCCTGGACCGGCTCGACCGGACCGTGGACCACGTCCTCGTCCACACCGGCCAGAACTGGGACCGGTCCCTCTCGGACGTCTTCTTCACCGAGCTGCGGCTGCGCCAACCGGACCGGTTCCTCCGGGTGGACACGTCCTCGCTCGGTCGGGTGCTCGGCGGGGTGCTGATCGGGATGGAGCAGGCGATCGAGGAGGTGCGCCCCGACGCCCTGCTGGTGCTCGGCGACACCAACAGCTGCATCGCCGCGCTGATGGCCCGCCGCATGCGGGTGCCGGTCTACCACATGGAGGCGGGCAACCGCTGCTTCGACCTCAACGTGCCGGAGGAGACCAACCGGCGGATGGTCGACCACGTCGCCGACTTCAACCTCGTCTACACCGAGCACGCCCGACGCAATCTGCTGGCCGAAGGGTTGCACCCCCGTCGGATCCTGCACACCGGCTCCCCGATGCGGGAGGTCCTGGAGCACTACCGGGAAGGCGTCGAACGGTCCACGATCCTCGACCAGCTCGGGCTCACCGCCGGCGACTACTTCGTGGTGAGCGCCCACCGGGAGGAGACCGTCGACCGACCGGACCGGCTGCGTCGACTGCTGGACTGCCTGCGGGCGGTCCGGGACACCTGGGGGCTGCCGGTGCTGGTGTCGACCCACCCCCGTACCCGCAAACGGCTGGAGGCGCTGACCGAGGACGCGCTCGCCCTCGACGGCATCGCCTTCCACGAGCCGTTCGGGCTGCTCGACTACGTGCGGCTGCAGAGCCGGGCCCGGTGCACCCTCTCCGACAGCGGCACCATCAGCGAGGAATCGGCAATTCTCGGGTTCCCGGCGGTGACACTGCGAGAGTCGATCGAACGCCCGGAGGCGCTGGACGCCGGCGGCATCGTGATGACCGGGCTGGACCCGGACGGCGTGCTGGAGGCGATCCGGGTGGTGGTCGACCAGGTCGCCGCCGATGGCGTTCCCTGCCCGGCCGACTACCAGGTCCCCGACACCTCACGACGAGTGGTCGACTTCATCCTCTCCACCGTCCGCCGGCACCACGACTGGGCCGGCATCCGGCGCTGATCCGCCCGTACGTCACCGTGCCGGGTTCGGTCGCCACGACCGAACCCGGCCGTTGTCGCGGCTGCGGGGTCAGCCGCGGGTCTCGCCCGGCGCCGACGCGCCGATCATCTGCGGAACCGCGGGCAGACCAGTCGCCGACCCGTCGGCCGGCCCGAAGAACCACGTCGACAGCCGGCCCTGCCGGCGCAGGAGGGCCAGGCCCAGCACCGCGCCGGTGAGCACCTCGGCGGCGAGGGTGGCGGTGGCCGCTCCGGTCGGACCCGCCAGCGGCACCGCCGCGAGAGCCAGCGGGGTGATCAGAGCGGCGTTCAGCAACATGATCCGGGTCGCCTGCCGGTACCTCGCGTCGCCGATCTGATTCAGCGTCACCGCCCGGACGAGCGTCAGGAAGGGAAGTGCGACGGCCAGGAGTACCAGCCACAACGCCGGACCGTGCGGGGGGAGTCGGAGCAGATCGCCGACGATCCACGGGGCGGCGACGGCGCTCACCACCGCGATCACCAGGGCGCCGAGCAGGGCGAACCGTTCCCCCTGTCGACCCTCGTTGACGTTCCCGAGGCCCTGCCGGCGTCGTACCCGCCCGACCAACGACACCCGCAGCGCGGCGGTCAGCACACCGGTCTGCGCCTGGTACACGCTGAACACCGCACCGAACGCCCCCATCACCTGCGGTGTGACCAGCAGCGACAGCAGGACCGTCGTCATCCGCCCACCCCAGTACTCGGCAATGCTGTACGTGAACAGGTGACGGTTCATCCGGAACGCGGAGAAAGCTCGCCGCGGTGACAACTCGGCCAGGAAGCGGGGGCGCAGCCAGGATCGTCTCCCGAGGAACGCTTCGGCGGCCAGGAACTGGATGAGCGCCGCGGTCAGCAGCGCGCTGCTGAGGTGCCCCCCGAGGGCGATCAGCACCAGAGCCGGGATCTTGCACCCGCAGACGACCACCGCGGTGCTGACGAACCGCAGTTCGCGGGCCAGATCCCCGAGCTGGAAGTTGGCGTGGTGGTTGCCGATGGCCACCAGGGCGATCGACAGCATGGTCGGCCACTCGTAGCCGGAACGGCTGTACAACGATCCGATGGCGACGGTGCCGAGCAGCAGGCACGGCAGTGTCACGAACACCCACTGGCTGCGCACCGCCCGGCGCTGCTCGGCATCCCCGCTGATGTAGAGCAGGGGAGAGCCGCCGGCCACGACGATGGCCACCAGGGACAGGGCCGCCGTGACCGCGACGTACGCCGCGATCTCGTCGGTCTGGCCGTGGCGTGCGCTCCACGCGAGCAGGGCGGCGTTCAGCAGCCCGTTCAGCAGGTTCGTGGAGGAGGCGACCAGCGAGTGCCGGGTCGACGATGTGATCTGGCGCGGGCGACGGCGCCTCGGCGGCGGTGCCTCGCCGAACGGTGGTGACCACCGGAACGAGCCGGGCTGCGTGTCGCCCGCACCTCTCACCGCTCGCCCCGGACCATCACCGTCTCCTGTTCCCACGCGCGATCCTGCCCCGCCGGGCCGCAGTGGCGAGCAGGTCGGCGAGGACCGGGGCGTTGCTCGCCTCACTCATGTGGTTCAGGTAGTACTGGCGTCCCGCCTCGCCCATGGCCCGCAGTCGGTGCCGTGGCGTGGCCCGGGCCGACCGGATCACCGCGGCCAGGGCCTCGGCGTCTCCCGGCGGCGCGGCGAAGCCGGCCTGGGCGTCTCGCGCGATGCGCCCCACGTCACCGGGCGCGCAGGCGAGCATGGGCTGACCACAGGCGAGGATGGACTGGGTCTTGCTGGGCAGGGTGATCCGGAACAGCGGCTCGTCCGCGAGGGAGATCAGATTGAGGTCGGCGACCGCCATGCGGGCAGCCATGCGATCCGGCGGGACCGGATCGAGGAAGTGGACGCTGCCCAGCCGATCGCGCGTCGCCTGGGCGACCAGCCTGTCCTTCTCCACACCGTCGCCGACCAGGACGAGGTGCACGTCCGGTGTGTCGCGCAGCCGTGCCATGGCGTCGACCACGACGTCGAGTCGCTGTGCCGCGCCGAGGTTGCCCCCGTACATCAGCAGGAAGTCGTCGTCGGTCAGACCCAGGCGTTGCCGCAGACCGGGTTCGGGTTCGGTCGGCTGCATGATCTTCTCGTCGGCCCAGATGTAGACCAGCGAAACCTTCTCGGCCGGTACGCCCCGCTCGATGACGATGTCCCGTAGCCCCGGCGTAGGAACTGTCACGTGGTCGGCCCACCGGTAGGTCCGGTCGGTGAAGCGGGTCAGCACCGCCTCGGCGATGCGCCGGGTCGGCCCCTCGGTGAGGAAACCGGTCGCGAACACGTTGTCCGGCCACAGGTCGATCACCATGGTCACGTACGGCGTCCGCCACCGCAGTTTCGCCATCATGGCCGCCGCGGTGGCGGTCACCGGCGACGAATACACCAGAGCCACGTCCGTGTCCCGCAACACGCTGGCGCCGAGCAGCGAGGAGGAAGCCGCCCAACTCGCGTAGTTCGCGACCCGGCCGAGCGCCGACCGGTCGTGGCTCGGATAGAGCGGCGTGCGGAGAACCCGCATCCCGTCCTGCACCTCAAGGCTGCGGCGCCGCGCCGAGTAGCCCTCGTACACGATGCCCCTCGGGTAGTTCGGCACGCCGGTGAGCACATCGGTGTCGAAGCCCTGGTGGCGCAGCGACGAGGTGAAACGTTCGGCGAGGGCGGCGGGCTCCGGAGGGAACCACTGGCTCACCAGGGTGACCCGGTCGCGCCGGTCGCTCTTCACGTCCGGACCCTTCGACGGTCGAGCGGGGCCAGACGCCGAACCTGTTGGCACCTGATCGCCTTGATCGAGGTCACCCATGACGTTCCCTCTTCTCTTCGCGTGGGTCCGCTGCCGGACGCGACGTCAGCGCGGACCAGGTCGGGATTCAAGGGCAGGCGGAGTCGCCGGGCCTGCCGGGTGCGCGCCGTCGACGAGGTCGTCGAGGAGGCCGACCGGTGGCGCGGTCCGTCGTGGCTACGAGTGCTGGTGCAGGAAGCCCTGCACCTCGGCGGTGATCCGGTCGATCTGCAGATCGTCGAGCGACGAGCCGCTGGGCAGGGTCAGCCCCTGGGCGAAGAGCCGATCCGCCGCACCGGTGAGCCGTGCCTCGGCAGCGGCGAACAGGGGCTGCCGGTGCATCGGCTTCCAGGCCGGCCGGGTCTCGATGGCGGCCTGCGCGAGATGCTGGGCCAGGTCCGCGGCGTGCCAGCCGCTGAGCTTCGGGTCCACCACGATGACGGTGAGCCAGCAGTTGGTGCCCGGGTCGCCCTCGGACAGCACCTCGACGCCGTCGACCGAGGCGAACAGCTTCGAGTAGTGCTCCCGCAGTCGGCGCCGGCGGGCGGTCATCTCGTCGAGCCGGGCCAGTTGGGCCCGGCCCATCGCGGCCAGGACATTGCTCAGCCGGTAGTTGAAGCCCACCTCGTCGTGCTCGTGGTGCTGGGCCGGGATGCGCGCCTGGTTGGCGCGGTGGCGAGCCTGGGCGATCAGTTGCTCGTCGTGGGAGAGCAGCATCCCGCCGCCCGACGTGGTGATCATCTTGTTGTGGCTGAAGGAGAACACCCCGGCGTCTCCGAAGGAGCCGGCGCAGCGCCCCCGGTACGTCGAACCCAGTGCCTCCGCCGAGTCCTCGACGATGCGCAGCTCCGCCTCCCGGCAGAGATCCAGCAGCGGGTCGTAGTCGACGCAGGAACCGAACATGTCGACCGGCATCACCGCGCCGATCCGTCGTCCCGCCCTGCGCAGGTCGGCGACGACCTCACTCAGCAGACCGACGTCCAGATTGCCGGTGGCCAGGTCGCAGTCGACGAAGACCGGAGTGGCACCGGTGTAGAGCACGGCGTTGGCGGTCGCCACGAAGGTCACGGTGGGCACCAGCACGATCTGTCCCGGCCCCACGCCGCAGGAGAGCAGGCCGAGGTGCAGCGCGGCAGTGCCCGAATTGAGTGCCAGGGCGTACGGCACCCCTACCCGCTGGGCGACCTCCTGCTCGAAGGCGTCCACCTCCGGACCGAACGGCGTCGCCCAACCGCTGCGCAGCGCGCGTAGGACCGCGGCTTCCTCGGCCGGTCCCACGTCGGGAGGGGACAGGTAGATGGGCGCACGCATGGGCATGAAGAACTCCTCGCAGCAGGTCGGTCGCCTACCAGCAGTCAACGAGCCGATCTGCGGAGAGTTTCGTCATCTTTGCCAATAAGGGGGGTTTGTGTCGACATTACGCCGACTTCCGGCGTGTCGGTCGACGCCAGCTCGCAGCGCATTCTGACGAACCGCGCCAGCTCCGGGCCGGCGTCCGCCGGGTGTCCATCCGCGCGGGTCGCTGCCGAGAAGCAGCGGTCGATCCCGACCAGCGGGCCGATGGCGGCGGCGAGGGCAGCCGTGTCGGGCGCGGCCGGGACGCGGATGGCCGTGCCGACCACCCTCAGGTCGATCTCCGCACCCAGCGCGGTCCGGACGGTGAGGTCACCGAAGCCGTACGCGGTGTGGTGCGCGGCGAAGGCCGGCCAGTTCACCAACCGGACGGGGGCCGGCGTCGAAGCCCGCACGCCGACGACCTCGCGCCAACTGGAGTGGGTCAGCTCCGTGAAGCCGTGGCGCCGGTACAGCCCATGGGCGACGGGGTTGTCGAGGGACACGTCGAGCAGCAGCGCCCGGCAACCCAGCCGTACGGCAAGGTCGTGTCCGTCGTTGAGTAGGCGGGTGCCCAGGCCGCGGCCGCGTTCGTCCTCCCGCACCGCGATCCCGTTGAGGAGCAGGTGTCCCGGCAGCAGCCGCCAGTCGGCCACGGCTCGCAGGCCGTCTGGCCCGCGCACGGCGCGCAGGATCAACGTACGAGCATCCGCCGGAGGCGTCAGCGCCGCGGCCAGGAACGACCCGTAGCCGCTCGCGTGGTACGCGACCAGCCCGAGGCAGGTCTCGGGCACGGAGGACGCCAGCAGGTCCGTCGCCTCGAGGAGGCTCGGATCGTCGGGATCGTCGAGCGTGTCGACCTCGATGGCCGTCAGGTCGAGACGCACTTCACTCCTCGTTCCTTGTCCAGATCGAGCATTTCGGCACTCGGGTCGACCGCCACGCCCCTTCCGGAGAGGACCATGGTGACGGTCGCGGCGAGAATGCGCAGGTCCAGCCAGAGGCTCCACTCGTCGACGTACTGCACGTCGAGTGCCAGGCGCCTGTCCCAGACGACGCTGTTACGGCCGTGGATCTGGGCGAGCCCCGTGATTCCGGGACGCATGTCGAAGCGTCGCCGCTCCCGTTCCGTGTACCAGGCGTCGTAGCGAGGGAGCAGCGGTCGCGGGCCGATCAGGCTGAGGTCTCCCCTGATGACGTTGACCAACTGGGGCAACTCGTCGATGCTCAGGCGACGCAGCACGCGACCGAGCGGGCCACACCGGAGCCCGTCCGGCAGCAGATTGCCAGCGGCGTCACGTTCGTCGGACATCGTACGGATCTTGAAGATTCGGACGGGGAGTTGCCACCGGCCGGTGCGTTCCTGAACGAACAGAGTTGGCGCACCCAGTTGCATCCGGACCAGCAGCAGAGCGGCCAGGAGGACTGGTAGTGCCAGGATCAGGATCAGCAGGGCAAGCACTATGTCCAGCAACCGCTTCACCCGACGTTGCATAATCATCGACCTGTCCTCGTGTTAACCGTCGTCGTTGCTTTCGTACGTGTGCTGTCGGGGTTCAGGTCGAGCGATAGGCGGGAAACCAACCGGAGTCGCGCAGTGTCGAGGCCGGCCGCCCGCTACGTGCTGCTGCCGCTTCCACGAGCAGGCCGTACGCGTCCTCGTTGATCACGAGGGAGGCGGTCCAGAATGGTGCCCGGTTGCCGCCGAACGAGCGCTTGAACATCAGCAGGCTGTCGTCGTCGCGGGCGCTGATGCCCCCGCCGAGGTGCACCCGCCGGCAATCGTTCTCGGCGGCCCAGCGGAGGATCGACCAGACCAGGAGATTGTTCGCGCCGTGCCGGCCAGCCTCGGCAGCGGACCCGGCGAGGTGGTAATGCGCCAGCCCCAGGTGTCGCATGACCAACGCCGACGCGATCGGCACGCCGAGTTCGTCTCGTACCTCGGCGACCAGCAAATTCTTGTCGAGGCCGGCAAGGAGCGCCTGGTAGTAGGCATTGGTGAAGAAGTATCGTGGGGCGCTGCCAATTCGCGTCATGGTCTGCTCGTACAGCCGACGGAAGTGGCTGCCGGGGCTCAGGTCGGCCGGGTCGACATAGCGGACCTCGGCGGTCAGGCCAACGCGCTCGGCCTTCCGAATCGCCGTTCGAGCCCGCCCGTCGAGCTGCTTCCACACCGCATCGGGGCCCTGGTCGACCGGCACCACGACGTTTTCACCCTGCCACGCGAAGGTCAATCCTGGCAGCGTGCTGGCGAACTCCGCCGAACGAGTGTCGAGCGGTGAGAATCGAAGAAAGAGTGATACGAGGCCGGCCGCACGCCAACAGTCGAGAAGCTGCGGCCAGATCTTCTCCAGGTCCCCTCGGCCGCGCGACGGCCCGACATGGATGCCGGCATAACCGTATGGACTGATCCCGTCGGACCACTGCTCGTCGATGCGTCGCTGGAGGAAGGGGGCGAGGACGTCGTCGTCGCACTGGGTCATGCGCCAGGTGGCACCCTCTGCCGTGGCGGCCGCGGAGCCGTAGCCTCGCGTGAAGTAGACGTCCGGGCAGTGGTCATCGGGTGGCGAGTGGGCGTCGGTCAAGCTTGAGATCCTCGCTCGACTGCTCATTGCCCTCCCGTCGCCGGTCTCCGGGAGGCTCAACGAACAAGAGTGACGACGGGTTCGCCTTTGTCGGGACTTAAGCCCCCTTTTCCGTGCTTCGACCACTCGCTCCACAGGCTGTGCCGTAGCCTCGCGCCACCAGCGGGCTAGAGTGCAGCCGGCCGTATCCGCCTGCCGCCGACCACGGGGAGAACGAGTGCTGCACCTGAGGGTGATCGCGCCGGTGGACCGGTCGGCGGAGGTGGTCGACCTGCTGACCGCTGAGCCGGGGGTGACCCACCTGGCCGTGCTGACCGGTGCGGCGCGGCAACCGCAGGGCGACCTGATCCTCTGCGACGTGGTCCGCGAGAGCGCCGACGGCGTTCTGCGGAGCCTGCAGCAGCTCGGGGTGGAGGCGCGCGGCGGTATCGCCGCCGAGGACGTCGAGCTGACCATCTCCGCGTCGGCCGACCGGGCTGCGGAGGAGGCCCCCGGCAGTGGCGCCGACGCGGTGGTCTGGGACGAGATCGCGGCGAAGACCGGCGAACAGACCGAACTGTCCGGCACCTACCTGGTGTTGCTCGTGGTGGCCACCATGATCGCCGGCATCGGTGTGCTGTTGGACCAGCCGATCCTCATCGTCGGGGCGATGGTGGTCGGACCGGAGTTCGGCCCGCTCGCCGCGCTCTGCGTGGCGCTGTGGCGCCGCAGGCTCGACGTGATCGGCAAGTCCGTGCAGGCACTCACCGTCGGCTTCCTGGCGGCCATGGTGGCGACCGTGCTGAGCACCTGGGCGCTGACCGCCGCCGGCCTGGTGAACGAGGAGATGCTGCTCGCCGCTCGGCCGCTCACCGACTTCATCTGGCGGCCGGACGCGCTGTCCTGGGTGGTGGGCCTGCTCGCCGGCGTCGCCGGCATGCTCTCCCTGACGTCGAAGAAGTCGGGCAGCCTGGTCGGGGTGCTCATCTCGGTGACCACGGTGCCGGCCGCGGCCAACGTGGCCGTGGCCGCCGCCTACGGAGTGTGGGACGAGGCGGGCGGCTCGGCACTCCAGCTCGTGATCAACCTGTCGGCGATCGTCCTCGCCGGGCTGCTCACGCTCCTGGTGCAGCAGGCCTGGTGGTGGAACCTGGCTCGCCGGACCCGGCGTCCAGCAGCCGGGTGAGCAGGGTGCGCAACGGGATGGACTCGCCGTCGCGGCCACCCGCCCCGATGACCAGCGGTGCCGGACTGGCCTGCGGGTCGACGCCGAACAGTCGGGCCCGCACGCCGCCCGGCACGGTCAGCAGGTGGAACCGGCCGTCCACGTCCACTGCCCGCGTCTCGGCCCGGTCGACGTACCAGCCGTTCAGTCGGGTGCGGTAGCGCCCGCGCCCGTCGTAGCCCCGCGCGACCAACCGGGTTGTGCGCAGCCCGCGCCGGGTCGCCTCGGCCACGAACCAGGCCACCAGCTCCGCCGCCTGCGCCTGCTCGGCAGCCCGCTGCCGGGCGGCCGCGTCGGCGTGTGCCCGCACCGCCTGCCGCTGCTGATCCCGCCACTCCCGGCCGTCCCGCGCACTCACGACTTCGACGGTACGCGAGCCGAATCAGTCGAGTACGGCCCGGAGGGTGTGCTGGGCGATGCCGGCCATCACCGGGTTCGTCTCGATGTAGTACGGCAGCGCATTGATCGCCTGCATCAGGGCCCAGCCGCGCCCCCGCTCCCACGTCGCGTCGTCCACGCCCAGCGCCTGCCGGTACGTCTCCCGCGCCCCGGCGTCCAGCAGGTTCCACGCCGGCATCAGGTCCACCGCCGGATCGCCCACGTTGACAGTTTCCAGGTCGATGACCGCGGCCAGCCGGCCGTCGCGGACCAGCAGGTTGCCCGGCATCAGGTCGGCATGGACCCACACGGCGGCGGCATCGTGCCCCGGGGTGTCCCGGCAGCGGTCCCACACCTCGGCCAGCCGGGCGGTGTCGGTCAACCCGCCACTGAGGGCGAGTGCCGACCGGACTCCGGCGTCCTGGGCGGCCAGCGGGCCACCCCGGCCGGACCCCGGCCAGGCCCGACCGCCGGTGTCGATGCCGCGCAGGGCGGTCACGACGCTGGCAAGATCGCGGGCGAAGGTGTCCAGGTCGCCGACCCGGTCGAGCTGGGCGGTCTCCCCGGGGATGAATCGGTACGCCGTCCACGGCCCCGCGTACCCCGCCCCCGGCTCACCGAGGCCGAGCGGCTCGGGCACCGCGACCGGCAGGTGCGCGGCGAGCAGCCCGGCGTACTCCTGCTCCTGTCGCAGCTCGGCGCGCAGTTCGGGATCGGTGGAGGGCTGCAGCGGAAACCGCAGCACGATCTCCGTGCCGAGCCGGAACAGGGCGTTCACCGTGCCGGCCGAGGCGAGTGGGCGGACCGGCAACGCCCGCCACCGCGGAAACTGCTCGGCCACCAACGCGGCGACCACGTCCGCGCTCACGTCCACCTGGTCGACATGCATCCGCACCACGAGATCATTACCTAGAGTCCCACCGGCACGCGAGCCGATTCGCCCGCCCGCCGCCGACGTCCCGCCACAGCCCGACACGGTCACGGAAGGGGCCGTGCGCCCGGTGGCACTCGGCCAGAACGCCCCCTGTCGAGCTGCCCCAGATATGGGCCAGGCCCACCGTGAACGGCTGACGACTCCAGATCTTGGACAGTTTCCGTCCGCGCGAGACGGAAACTGTCCAAGATCTACACCGTGCTCGACCGTCTCGCTGCCGCCTGCCCGGGTCGCCTGCCCGGGTCGCCTGCCCGGGTCGCCTGCCCGGGCTGCCTGCCCGGGCCGTTAAGTGGGGTGGCTGGCTGGGGTGCGGTGGCTGAGGGTGTTTCGGTCGGCCTTGCCCCACTCGTGGGGCAGCTCGACAGCGGCCGCTGAAGAGCCCGACGAGTCGGTCATCGCCCCCGGGGCCCGGGAGGCGCCGAGGATGACCGCCCTTCAGGGGGCATCCCGGGCGCCTCCTCACGCCACCTGACGGATCAGGCCAATCCGGCGCGGCGCAGGGCCTCCGCCATCGCGTCGTTGGCCGGCGCCGGAGCGCCCTGCCGCTGCTGCCCGCCCCGTCCGCCCTGACCACCGCGACCGCCGGACCCACCCTGGCTGCCGCCGCGACCGCCAGACCCACCTTGGCCTCCGGACCTGCCCTGGCCGCCGGACCCGCTCTGGCCGGCGCCGCGACCGCCGGACCCGCCGCGACCGTCCTGCCCGCCGCGACCGCCGGACCCGCCGCGACCGTCCTGCGGTCCGCGCTGCGCCGGGCCGCCGCGCCCCTCCTGGCTCGTCCGACCACCACCACCGGTGGCGGCCGGCTCGTCCTCCAGGCGCAGGGTCAGCGAGATGCGCTTACGCGGTACGTCCACGTCGAGCACCCTGACCTTGACCACGTCACCGGACTTGACCACCTCGCGGGGGTCCTTCACGAAGGTGCGCGACATCGCCGAGACGTGCACCAGACCGTCCTGGTGCACCCCGACATCGACGAACGCGCCGAACGCGGCCACGTTGGTGACGACACCCTCGAGCACCATGCCCGGAACCAGGTCACTGATCTTCTCCACCCCCTCGACGAAGGTGGCGGTGCGGAACTCCGGGCGAGGATCACGGCCCGGCTTCTCCAACTCGGCGAGGATGTCGGTGACGGTGGGCAGGCCGAACCGGTCGTCGACGAAGTCGGTGGCTCGCAACCCGCGCAGGATCCCACTCTTACCGATCACCGAACGCAGGTCCTGCCCGGTGCTGGTGAGGATCCGGCGCACCACCGGGTACGCCTCGGGGTGCACGCTGGAGGAGTCCAACGGGTCGTCGCCGTCGGGGATGCGCAGGAAGCCG
Organism: Micromonospora arborensis; assembly: GCF_003205615.1. Classification (GTDB taxonomy): domain Bacteria; phylum Actinomycetota; class Actinomycetes; order Mycobacteriales; family Micromonosporaceae; genus Micromonospora; species Micromonospora arborensis. The sequence continues at coordinate 205,719 of NZ_PYBV01000003.1, forward strand.
GCGCACTGCTCGAAGGCCTTCGGTCCGAGCCGCGCCACCTTCTTCAACTCGGTACGCGACCGGAACGGCCCGTTGGCGTCCCGGTGCAGCACGATGTTCTCGGCCAGCCCGGCGCCGATCCCGGAGACCCGGGTCAGCAGCGGCGCGGAAGCGGTGTTGACGTCGACCCCGACCGCGTTGACGCAGTCCTCCACGACCGCGTCCAGCGACCGGGACAGCTTCACCTCGGACAGGTCGTGCTGGTACTGCCCGACCCCGATCGACCGGGGGTCGATCTTGACCAGCTCGGCGAGCGGGTCCTGGAGCCGCCGGGCGATGGAGACCGCGCCGCGCAGCGACACGTCCATCCCGGGCAGCTCCTGCGAGGCGTACGCGGAGGCGGAGTAGACCGACGCCCCGGCCTCGGAGACCATCACCTTGGTCAGGTTGAGCTGCGGGTGTCGCGCGATCAGGTCACCGGCCAGCTTGTCGGTCTCCCGCGAGGCGGTGCCGTTGCCGATCGCGATCAGCTCCACCCCGTGGGCCCCGGCCAGCCGGGCCAGGGTCTCGACCGACGCGTCCCACTGCCGACGCGGCTCGTGCGGGTAGATGGTGTCGGTGGCGAGCACCTTGCCGGTGGCGTCCACCACGGCCACCTTCACGCCGGTCCGCAGGCCCGGGTCCAGCCCCATCGTCGCCCGGGTGCCGGCCGGCGCGGCCAGCAGCAGGTCACGCAGGTTGGTGGCGAAGACGCGTACCGCCTCCTCCTCGGCGGCCTGCCACAACCGCATCCGCAGGTCCGCGCCGAGGTGGATGAGAATCCGGGTACGCCACGCCCAGCGGACCGTGTCGGCCAGCCAACGGTCGGCCGGGCGGCCCGCGTCGGACACCCCGAAGCGGCCGGCGATGGCCGCCTCGTACCGGGTGGGACCGGTCGGAACGGCGTCGGCCTCGCCAGCCTCCTCCGGCTCCATGGTCAGGTCGAGCACGCCCTCCTTCTCGCCCCGGAACATGGCCAGGATCCGGTGCGAGGGCAGCTTCGGGTACGGCTCGGAGAAGTCGAAGTAGTCGGCGAACTTGGCGCCGGCGGTCTCCTGACCGTCGCGTACCCGGGAAACCAGACGCCCCCGCGACCACATCTGCTCGCGCAGCGTGCCGATCAGGTCGGCGTCCTCCGCGAACGTCTCGATCAGGATCGCCCGCGCGCCTTCCAGCGCCGCCGCGGCGTCGGCGACGCCCTTCTCGGCGTCCACGAACCCGGCGGCGGTGGCCCGCGGGTCCTGGCTGGGGTCGGCCAGCAGCGTCTCGGCCAACGGCGCCAACCCGGCCTCCCGGGCGATCTGCGCACGCGTCCGCCGCTTCGGCTTGTACGGCAGGTAGATGTCCTCCAGCCGGGACTTCGAGTCGGCGGCCATGATCTGCGCTTCCAGAGCCTCGTCCAGCTTGCCCTGGCCGCGGATCGACTCCAGCACCGCGGCTCGCCGCTCGTCCAGCTCGCGTAGGTAGCGCAGCCGCTCCTCCAGCGTGCGTAGCTGGGTGTCGTCGAGCAGGCCGGTGGCCTCCTTGCGGTAACGGGCGATGAACGGCACGGTGGCGCCGCCGTCGAGCAGCTCCACGGCCGCCCGCACCTGACGCTCGGCCACGCCGAGCTCGTCGGCGATCCGCTGATGAACAGACTGGGTCACGATCTCGATCCGCCTTCGACTCGATCCGCCTTCACAGAGCGGGTACCGCCCTGCATTGTGCCGGGCGGCCCGGTGCGCTGTCGCCGCGCCCGGCCGAGTTGATCCGTCCCGCCCGACGGGGCTGAACCGCCGTGCCCGGCCGGGCGACCCCGAGGCGGCCCCGGCGAGCCTGCGCTAGCGTGGCGATCATGGAAACACCTGCGGAGCCGCGCGCCCGCCGGCTCTTCGGCGGCAGCGCCCGCGCCCTCGGCGACCTCGCCGCCAACCCGTTCCGCGCCGACCGGGACCGGATCGTGGGCTCGCCGTTCTTCGCCCGCCTCGGCGGTGTCACCCAGGTGATCAGCCCGGTCGGTTCCGGCCTGCTGGTGCACAACCGGCTCACCCACAGCCTGAAGGTCGCCCAGGTCGGCCGGTCGGTCGCCGAGCGGCTGACGGCCGACGAACGAACGCGCGACCTGCTGGACAAGCTTGGCGGCTGCGACCCCGACGTGGTGGAGGCCGCCGCACTCGCCCATGACCTCGGCCACCCACCCTTCGGGCACCTGGGGGAGCGGGTGCTGGACCGGCTGGCCCGCCAACGCCTCGGCCTCACCGACGGTTTCGAGGGCAACGCCCAGTCGTACCGGATCGTCACCAGCACCGAGATCCGGGGCGCCGCCACCACCGGGTTGGACCTGACCGCGGCGGTCCGCGCGGCGATGCTGAAGTACCCGTGGACCCGGCTGGACCACCCCGACCCGCACCCGCGCACCATGGACCCGCCGCCGCGCGGAGCCACCCCGCCGCCGGACGACCCGGAGAGCGGCTCGTCGAAGTTCGGCGCGTACCGCACCGAGCTGGACGACCTGCGGCAGGCGCGGGAGCCGTTCGCGGGTCGCATCCCGGACTGGCAGCAGACCGTGGAGGCGTCCGTGATGGACACCGCCGACGACATCGCGTACGCCATCCACGACGTGGAGGACTTCTACCGGGTCGGTGTGCTCCAACAGGGGTCGGTCTCCGCCGAGCTGATGGCCTGGCAGCGGGAGAGCGGGCAACTCCGGGCGATCACCGACGCGGCGCTGGCCACCGCGGCCCGCCGACCCGGGGCGGCGATCGAGCGGCTGCGTCGTCAACTGCACCGCAAGGACGCCTGGATCGCCGACGACGACGCCTTCGCCGCCGCCGTCGAGCACGTCCGCGAGGAACTGGTCGACGGGCTGCTGGCGATGCCGTTCGACGGATCGATCGAGGCCGAGCAGTACGTGGCACGGTTCTCCGCCCGCTGGTCCACCCGGTTCGTCGAGGCGATCACGGTGACCGACCAGCCCTCGGTGCGCTCCGGGTACGTACTGCTGGGCTGCGCGCAGTGGCACGAGGTCCAGGTGTTGAAGTTCGTCCACCACCGGTTCGTGCTGGCCCGGCCGGATCTCGCCCTGCACCAGCGTGGTCAGGCCCGGCTGCTGGGCACCCTGGTCGAGGCGCTCTGGGAGTGGCTGCTCGACCCGGAGGAGGAGTCGCGGCTACCCCGCCGACTGCACGACCTGGTCGAGTTGGCCGAGGCGGAGCTGCACCCGCGTACCCCGGACCGGATCGGTCGAGCCCGGGGGCGGGCCATCGTGGATTTCGTCGCGCAGCTCACCGACGGTCAGGCGGTGGCCATGCTGGACGCGCTCTCCGGCCGGTCCGGTGCCCTCTGGACCGACGCCTTCGTGCTCTGAGCCGAATCAGGCGAGCCCGCTCTGGCCCAGGCGACGGTCAGGATCAGGCGACGGCCTGCCACCAGCCGTCGACGGCGGGTGGCTCGTCGACCACCACCCGCTCGCCGGGACGGGGCACGGCGAGGCGTACGTCGCGGGCCTTCGCCTCGGCCCACAGCCGGTCGACCGGCTCGGACCAGTCGTGCAGGGCCAGGTTGAACGTCGCCCAGTGAACCGGGACGAACAGCCCGCCCCGCAGGTCGAGGTGGGCGCTGACCGCCTCCTCGGGGAACATGTGGATCGTCGGCCAGGCCCGGTCGTACGCGCCGATCTGCATCAGCGTCACGTCGAACGGCCCGTGCTCGGCGCCGATCGCCGCGTACCCGTCGAAGTAGCCGGAGTCGCCGGTGTAGAAGACCTTGCGGCGGGCCCCGGCCACCACCCAGGAGCTCCAGAGCGTGCCGTCGCGACGCAGCCCCCGGCCGGAGAAGTGCTGGGCGGCGGTGGCGGTGATCTCCAGGCCGGCGACCTGGTGCGACTCGGACCAGTCCAGCTCGATGATCCGGTCGGCGGGTACGCCCCAACGGTCCAGGTGCGCGCCCACACCGAGCGGCACCAGGAACGGCGCGGACTGCCCGGCGAGCAGCGCCCGCACGGTCGGCATGTCCAGGTGGTCGTAGTGGTCGTGTGAGATCAGGATGGCGTCCAGCGGGGGCAGTTCGTCCAGGCGTACCGGCGGCTCGTGCAGCCGGCGGGGGCCGACCAGATTCGAGGGGGAGCACCGCTCGCTCCACACCGGGTCGAGCAGCACCCGCCGGCCCTCGATCTCGATGAGCGTCGAGGCGTGGCCGTACCAGACGATGTTGAGCTCGTCGGCGGTGTCGGCGGGCCGCGGTGTGCTGGGGCGCAGCAGCGGCACGGGTGCGGTCGGACGCCGCTTCTGCTTGCCGAAGATCAGCTCGCGGAGCAGGTTGCGGCCCGGCTCGGCGACCATCGTGCGGGTGCCGGCCTGGTTGTGGAAGGTGCCCTCGCGAAACTGGGGCGAGCGGGCCGCCCGTTCGGCTCGGGCCCCGCTGAGCCGGCCACCGAGCGCCGCCGGGACATCTCGGGCGACCCACGCCAGGCCGGCCAACGCGGCCAGCCCGGCCGCGCCCCGCATCCGCCGCCCGAGCGACCGTTCGACGTCCGTGCTCTGCGCTCGCGCCATTGCCGTCCCTCCGCCGTGTCCGCCCTACACGGTAGTCACCCGAGCCAACCCGTGCTTGGGCGGTTCGCCACGCCGGGTCGGTCGCACCAACGGCGACCGACCCGGGGACAGGCCCTAGCCGCCGTTGCTGGGGCGCGGCGCGTTGATCCGGAACGTCTTGCCCGCGCCCGCGATCCGGTCCACCGCGGCCAGGAACTTGGGGCCCATGGCGGCCCGGGCCTGCACCGCCGGGTGGGTGGCGCCGAAGTCCTCCGGGTTGGCCTGCCCGTCGGCGAAGAGCGCGTAGGTGAGCACCGCCGCGCCGGACCGGTCGAAGATCACACCAGCCTCGTGCCGGGCGTCGCCGTACCAACCGGCCTTCGTGGCGATCCGCGCCCGCTCGTCGGAGGACATGGTGCGCCGAATGCCGTCGGTGAACGCGATCGGGGAGCGCAGCAGACCCAGCAGGTACGTCGTCGAGGCGGGGGAGAGCAGGGTGCCGCCGACCAGGGCCCGCAGCAGGTCGTGCGTCTCCCGGGGAGTGCTGGTGCCGAGGAAGTACCGGTTCGGGTTGGCCACCAACTGGACCTGGGTGTTCGGGAAACCCTTGGCGACCAGGATGGAGTTGATCTCGGCGGCCGGGCAGACCAGCCCGCACAGCCGCACCGACGTGTCGTCGGAGACCGTCAGGAAGGTGGCCAGCACATGCCCGAGGGTCACACTGCTCGGGTACGCGCCGTCCAGGCTGAAGATGCCGTCCCCGCCGGGCACGACGATCTCCGCGGTCACCTCGACCCGCTGGTCCAGGGTGAGCAGCCCCCGGTCGACCTTGTCGAGCACCGCCGTGGCGACCGCGATCTTGTTGACGCTGTACGCCTCGATCCGCCGGTCCGCGTCGGCCTCCACCGAGACCACCGGCGTGCCGGACGGGTCGGCCACGCTGACGTACGCCTGCCAGTTGCCGCCGGCCTCGGCGCTGTGCTTGCTGAAGACGGTGGCGACCCGACGGGCGGCCCGGGCGGGAGTCGTCGGCGCGGCCTCGGTGGCCTCGGCGGCGCTCGCCGGGGCCGCAGCGCCCAACACCGTGCCGGCGGTGGCCATCGTGCCCAACCCGAGCGCCGTTCTGCGGTTCAGTCGCATGATGAATCGTCTCCCCATCGTGGTGCTGCCAGAGCGCTTGCTGGCCCACCACCCTAGGCGAGTTGATCGATGCACGATGGCCCCCGAACCGTTCCGAACAGTCCCGAACAGGTCAGCCGAACCGTCGGCGCAGTGCGGCACCCACCGCACCGACGATCACGACCACCCGACTCACGGTTCGAGCACGACCTTGATGCAGCCGTCCTCCTTCTTCTGGAACATCTCGTACGCCTGCGGCGCCCGCGCCAACGGCAACCGGTGGGTACGCAGGTCCTCCACACCCAGCGGGTCGTCGTCGCCGGCGAGCAGCGGCAGGATCTCGTCAGTCCACCGGCGCACGTGACACTGCCCCATCCGCAACTGGATGCCCCGGTCGAACATCTCCATCAGCGGCATCGGATCGGCCTCGCCGCCGTACACGCCGGAGACCGACACGGTGCCACCGCGGCGAACCGCCTTGACCGCGGCGTGCAGAACGGAGAGACGGTCCACGCCCACCCGGTCGGTCATCGTCTGGGCCAGTTTGTCCGGCAGTAGCCCCACGGCGGTGTGGGCCAGCTTGCCCACCGGCGAACCGTGCGCCTCCATCCCGACCGCGTCGATCACCGCGTCCGGGCCGCGCCCGTCCACCAGGTCGATCAGCGCGCCCGGCACATCGGACAGTTCGCGGACGTCGAGCACCTCGATGCCGTGCCGGCGGGCCAGCTCCAGACGCTCCGGCACCAGGTCCAGCCCGATCACCCGGCCGGCACCGAGATGGCGGCCGATCCGGGCGCAGAACTGGCCCACCGGGCCCAGCCCGAACACGGCCAGAGTGCCGCCGGGCGGAGTGTCCGCGTACGCCACCGCCTGCCAGGCGGTCGGCAGGATGTCGGAAAGGTAGAGGTAACGCTCGTCAGCGCCGGTCTGCGGAATCTTGATCGGCCCGAAGTGGGCCTGCGGGACGCGCAGGTACTCAGCCTGCCCGCCGGGCACCGAACCATAGAGTGCGGTGTAGCCGAACAGGGCCGCGCCCTTGCCCGCACCGGTGACCTGGGTCGTCTCGCACTGCGCGTACAGCTGACGCCGGCACATCCAGCAGCTGCCGCAGGCGATGTTGAACGGCACCACCACCCGATCGCCCGGCTTGAGCCCGGTCACCTCCGACCCGACCTCCTCGACGATGCCCATCGGTTCGTGGCCCAGCACGTCACCGGGCTTCAGGTACGGCCCGAGCACCTCGTACAGGTGCAGGTCCGAGCCACAGATCGCCGTCGACGTGATCTTCACGATCGCGTCGGTCGGCTCCTCGATCCGAGGATCCGGCACCTCCTCGACCCGTACGTCCCGCTTGCCCTGCCAGGTCAGCGCCTTCATGTCCCTCGTCCCCTCTCGCCCTCTCGCGGCCGTCTCGGGAGACTGCTACCCGGGCTCAGACGCTTGAACCGGGTCGCGTTGCGGGGTCCTTCTGGTCTCATCTCTCGGGTTCGTCGGTGGTTGCGGTTGGGGCTGGGGGCGACCGTCCCCGGCTCCGGGCGGTCAGGCTTGATCCCTGCGCCGGGAACGGTCGCCCCCAGCCCGGGATGGCCGCCGCCCGCCCGTCCGCCGCCCGCCCGTCCGGCGCGAGCGCGACCGCAGGACTCGCGCCCTATGCCCCTTTTGTCGAGGCAGCCGCCCGGAGGTCGTCACCCCGTGGCGAGGGTGGCGGTCATGATCGACTCCAGGTCGCCGACATGGCGCTATCCAGGCGGCCGGACACCGCCACATCGGCGATCTGGAGTCGCCCGCCCGCCCGTCCGCGCGCCGCCCGCCCGCTCGCCGGCCGCCCACTCGTCCCGTGGGAGCTCGGCTGCAGGACTCGCGCCCTATGCCCCTTTTGTCGAGGCAGCCGCTCGGAGGCCAGCACCCCTGCCGAAGGCGGCGGCCATGATCCACTCCGGGTCGCCGACATGGCGCTATCCAGGCGGCCGGACACCGCCATGTCGGCGATCTGGAGTGGATCATGTGCCCGCTCGCCGCCCATGCGCCCGCTCGCTCGCTCGTCTGGACATCTGGCTGCTGCCCGTGGGTCCAGCGAATTCGGCTGAGGGACTCGCGCCCTATGCCACTTTTGTCGAGGCAGTCGCCCGGAGGTCGTCACCCCGTGGCGAGGGTGGCGGTCATGATCGACTCCAGGTCGCCGACATGGCGCTATCCAAGCGGCCAGACACCGCCACATCGGCGATCTGGAGTCGATCGCCCGCTCGCCGCCCGCTCGCCGCCCGCTCGCCGCCCGCTCGCCGCCCGCTCGCCGCCCGCTCGCCGCCCGCTCGCCGCCCGCTCGCCGCCCGCTCGCTGGCCGCCCGCCCGCCCGCTCGCCCGTCCGGGCTGAGCCGGGCTGAGCCGGACTGGGTCGGGCTGGGCCGTGTCGGCTTGGGTGGGCACGGGTCGGGCTGGCTTGGTTGGGCACGGGTCGGGTCGGGCTGTGTCGGCTGGGGCCGGGGCTGTGTCGGCTGGGACTGGGCGGGCTGGATCGTGCTCGGATGGGTCGCCCTGCTCGGGCTCGCGCCTCGGCCAGACTCCACCAGCAACTCGACGATCGGAAGCTACCGCCGTACCGCAAAAGGGACCGCAACGAGCGGACGAGCCGGGACCAAGGTCAGGGCTGGGGCGACCGTCCCCGGCGGAGGGATCAAGCCTGACCGCCCGGAGCCGGGGACGGTCGCCCCAGCCCCACCGCAACCACTCGCCGACGCCGCCGAAAGCCGAAAGCCGAAATCGCACGACGCCCAACGCCAGACCGCCGTACCCCCGAGAGGTGCGGGGTACGGCGGTCTGGATGGCGCGGCGGATCTCAGGAGCCGGGGGTGTTGCCGGCTCCCTTGGCGGTGGCCGCGAGGTAGTCGCGGTTGAGGCGGCCGATGGTGTTCAGCGGGATGCCCTTCGGGCAGGCCGGGGTGCATTCGCCGGCGTTGGTGCAGCCGCCGAAGCCGGCCTCGTCGTGCGCGTCGACCATGCCGATCACCCGGGTGTACCGCTCCGGCTGGCCCTGGGGCAGGAGCGAGAGCTGGGTGAGTTTGGCGGCGGTGAAGAGCATGCCGGAGCCGTTCGGGCAGGCTGCTACGCAGGCGCCGCAGCCGATGCAGGCCGCCGCCTCGAAAGCGGCGTCCGCGTTGGCCTTGGCCACCGGGGTGGAGTGCGCCTCGGGCGCGCTGCCGGTCGGCGCGGTGACGTAGCCACCGGCGGCGATGATCTTGTCGAAGGCGTTCCGGTTGACGACCAGGTCCTTGACGACCGGGAAGGCGCTGGCCCGCCACGGTTCGATGTCGATCGTCTCGCCGTCCTTGAACTGCCGCATGTGCAACTGGCACGCCGTGGTGCCGCGCTGCGGCCCGTGCGCGTCCCCGTTGATCATCAGGCCGCACATGCCGCAGATGCCTTCGCGGCAGTCGTGGTCGAACGCCACCGGGTCCTCGCCGGCGAGGATCAGCCGCTCGTTGAGTACGTCGAGCATCTCCAGGAACGACATGTCCGGGGACACGTCGTCGACCGGGTAGGTCACCATCCGACCCTTGTCCTCAGGGCCCTTCTGGCGCCAGATGCGCAGGGTCAGGTTCACTTGTAGCTCCGCTGCGTGGGGTGGACGTATTCGAACTTCAGGTCTTCCTTGTGCAGCACCGAGGGCTCACCGCTGGCGGTGAACTCCCAGGCCGCCACGTACGCGAACCGGTCGTCGTCGCGCTGCGCCTCACCGTCGGGGGTCTGGTGCTCGGCCCGGAAGTGGCCGCCGCAGGACTCCTCGCGGTGCAGGGCGTCGATGCACATCAGCTCGGCCAGTTCGAAGAAGTCGGCGACCCGGCCGGCCTTCTCCAGTGACTGGTTGAGTTCCTCGCCGGTGCCGGACACCTTGACCCGCTCCCAGAACGACTCGCGCAGGGCGCGGATCTCGTCGATCGCCTTGCGCAGCCCGGCCTCGCTGCGTTCCATGCCGCAGTGTTCCCACATGATCTGGCCCAGCTCGCGGTGGAACGAGTCCACGGTCCGGTCGCCGTTGATCGCGAGTAGCCGCTGGATGCGGTCCTCGACGTCGGTGCGGGCCTCGACGGCCGCCGGGTGGCTGGCGTCGACCTTCTCCAACGGGCCCGAGGCCAGGTAGTTGGCGATGGTGGTGGGGAGCACGAAGTAGCCGTCGGCGAGGCCCTGCATCAGCGCCGAGGCGCCGAGGCGGTTCGCGCCGTGGTCGGAGAAGTTCGCCTCGCCGATCACGAACAGGCCGGGGATGCTCGACTGGAGGTCGTAGTCGACCCACAGGCCGCCCATCGTGTAGTGCACGGCGGGGTAGATGCGCATCGGCACCTCGTACGGGTCCTCGCCGGTGATCCGCTCGTACATCTCGAAGAGGTTGCCGTACTTGGCCTCGATGGCCTTGCGGCCCAGCCGGTCGATGGCGTCGGCGAAGTCGAGGTAGACGCCGAGCTTCGTCGGCCCGACGCCCCGGCCCTCGTCGCAGACGTTCTTCGCGGCGCGGGACGCGATGTCGCGGGGGACCAGGTTGCCGAAGGAGGGGTAGATCCGCTCCAGGTAGTAGTCCCGCTCGTCTTCGCCGATGTCCTTCGGGCTGCGGTCGTCGCCCTTGGTCTTCGGCACCCAGACCCGGCCGTCGTTGCGCAGCGACTCGCTCATCAGGGTCAGCTTCGACTGGTGGTCGCCGGAGACTGGGATGCAGGTCGGGTGGATCTGCGTGTAGCAGGGGTTGGCGAAGTACGCGCCCTTGCGGTGGGCCCGCCAGGTGGCGGTGACGTTGCAGCCCTTGGCGTTGGTGGAGAGGTAGAAGACGTTGCCGTAGCCGCCGGAGGCGAGCACCACGGCGTCGGCCATCTCGGTGCTGATCTCGCCGGTGACCAGGTCCCGGACGACGATGCCGCGGGCCTTGCCGTCGACGATGACCAGCTCCAGCATCTCGTGCCGGGCGTTCATCTCGACGTTGCCGAGGCCGATCTGCCGTTCGAGGGCCTGGTACGCGCCGAGCAGCAGTTGCTGGCCCGTCTGGCCCCGGGCGTAGAAGGTGCGCTGCACCTGGGCGCCGCCGAAGGAGCGGGTGTCGAGCAGGCCGCCGTACTCGCGGGCGAACGGCACACCCTGGGCGACGCACTGGTCGATGATGTTGACGGAGACCTCGGCGAGCCGGTGCACGTTCGACTCCCGGGAGCGGAAGTCGCCGCCCTTGACGGTGTCGTAGAACAGCCGGTGCACGGAGTCGCCGTCGTTGCGGTAGTTCTTCGCCGCGTTGATGCCGCCCTGCGCCGCGATGGAGTGCGCCCGGCGCGGGCTGTCCTGGTAGCAGTAGGACTTGACGTGGTAGCCCTGCTCGGCCAGGGTCGCGGCGGCCGAACCGCCGGCCAGGCCGGTGCCCACCACGATCACCGTCATCTTGCGACGGTTGGCGGGGTTGACCAGCTTGGCCTCGAAGCGTCGGGTGTCCCAGCGCTTCTCGATCGGGCCGGCGGGAGCCTTGGTGTCGGCGATCGGGTCGCCCTCGGTGAAGAGTTCCATGTCAGGACACCAATCCGGTGAGTACGGCGAACGGGACCACCAGGTATCCGGCGCAGAGCGCCACGGCGAGGACGAGCGCGCCGGCGCGCGCCCGGCGCTCGCCCCGTGGCGTCTGCTGGCCGAGGCTGCGGAACGCGCTGTACGCGCCGTGGCGCAGGTGGAAGCCGACCGTGACGATCGCCAGGGTGTAGAAGAGCGTGACGTACCAGCGCTCCGGCGCGAAGTCGGCGACGACGTTGCCGTACGGGTTGCTGGCGTCGCCCTGCGGGTTCAGGTGACCGGTGGTCAGGTCCAGGATGTGGTAGATCACGAAGAGCAGGATGATCACGCCACCCCAGCGCATCGTGCGGGCCGCGTAGCTGCCCCGGACCTTCTTGCGGTGGGCGTACTTCACCGGGCGGGCGGCGCGTGCGCGCCGGGCCAGCACGGTGGCGGCGACGATGTGGGCCACCACGGCGACGGTGAGCACGGTGCGCTGGATCCACAGGTACCAGGTGTGGGGCAGTAGTGGCGTGCCGATGTCGCGCAGCCAGTGCGCGTAGTGGTCGAACGAGGTCTCCCCCGTGAAGATCTTCAGGTTCCCCAGCATGTGTACGACGAGGAACAGCACCAGCAGGATGCCCGTCACCGCCATGACGGCCTTGAGGCCGACGTTCGAGCGGATGGGCGACCGAGTTTTCGTGATTACCACAGGACCGACGCTAGGAGCACTTCGATCAGTCGTCCAATGCATCAAAGTCGTAGTGTTGATAGCCGTAAGCTATTTAGATGCAGCTCCATCAGCTCAGGTACTTCGTTGCGGTGGCCGAAGTACGACATTTCACCCAAGCCGCCGATCTGGTCGGCATAACTCAGCCGTCTCTCAGTAAGCAAATTCACGCTCTGGAGGCCGACCTCGGGGCCCCGTTGTTCGAGCGGCTAAGGGGCAACATCGCCCTCACCGCGGCGGGCGAGGTGCTGCTGCCGTTGGCCACCCGGATCCTCGCCGACGTGGAGACCGCGACCCGCGAGGTGCAGGAGTTGGTCGGGCTGCGCCGGGGGCGGGTCCGCCTCGGGGCCACCCCGAGCCTGGCCACCTCGCTCGCCCCGCCGGTGCTGCGCCGGTTCCGCGACGCGCACCCCACCGTCGACCTCCGCGTCGAGGAGAGCGGTTCCCAGGATCTGGTGCGCGACCTGCTCCGCGGCGACCTCGACCTGGCTCTGATCATCATGCCGGCCCAGGGCGCCGACCCCGGCCTGCGCGTCGATCCGATCCTGCGGGAGAGCCTGGTGGTGGCCTCGGTGGGGAAGGTTCCGACCGCGTCGACGGCCGGGGAGTTGCACATCACCGACCTGCGCGGCCAGCCGATGGTCATGTTCCGCGAGGGGTACGACCTGCGCGACGCCACCATCCAGGCGTGTCGCGAGGCGGGCTTCGAGCCGACCTTCGCGGTGGACGGCGGCGAGATGGACGCGGTGCTCAGCTTCGTCGAGGCGGGGCTCGGTATCGCGCTCGTGCCGGGCATCGTGCTGGCCCGCCGGCCGGGCGTGCGGATCACCCCCCTCGCCCCGCCCGGGGTGCGGCGGACCATCGCGGTGGCCCGTCGGCGCGACATCGTGCCGACGCACGCCGGTCGGGAGCTCCGGCGGATCCTGCTCGACTACATACAGTCGGCGATCGACCGTGACGACCTACCGCCGGGTGTGGATCCGCTCTGATCGGTCAGGTTTTCAACCCGCTGGGTTAATTCGTCCTTAAGCCGCCAGTATCACCGTCGGTGTCGATGATGGTCACCTATGGTGGGTTCTTGCATGGGCAAAAGCCCCATTCATCTCAGGAGAGCTCACCGGTGGACGTTCCCCCCGCCGGCAGGGAGGCTATACATGAGAATCCTGGTTACCGGTGGCGCTGGCTTCATCGGGTCGCATTTCGCGCGGAGTCTGCTCGCCGGGCGCTACGTCGGCTTCGAGCACTGCGACGTGACGGTGATCGACAAGCTGACCTACGCCAGTGATCGGGCCAACCTGCCGGCCGCGCACCCCCGCTTGACGTTCGTCCGCGGGGACATCTGCGACCGACAGCTGCTCGCCGACGTGGTGCCGGGGCATGACGCCGTGGTGCACTTCGCCGCCGAGTCCCACGTCGACCGGTCCATCGACGACCCGGCACCGTTCTTCGAAACCAACGTGATGGGCTCGCACCACCTGCTGGCGGCGTGCGCCCGCGGTGGGGTCGGCCGGGTGGTGCACGTCTCCACCGACGAGGTGTACGGCACGATCAGCGAGGGCTCCTGGAACGAGAGCTGCGTGCTGGAGCCCAACTCTCCGTACGCGGCGTCCAAGGCCGCCAGCGACCACGTGGTCCGCTCCTACTGGCGCACGTACGACGTGGACGTGTCGATCACCCGCTGCGCCAACAACTACGGCCCGTACCAGCACGTGGAGAAGGTCATTCCGCGTTTCGTCACCAGCCTGCTCACCGGCCAGGACATCACCCTGCACGGCGACGGCAGCGCGGTCCGCGAGTGGCTGCACGTGGACGACCACTGTCTGGCCATCGCGCTGGTGCTGGCCAAGGGCCGTGCCGGCGAGGTCTACAACATCGGCGGCGACATCGAGCTCACCAACCACGCACTGGCCGAGCGGATCCTCCGGCTGGCCGGTGCCGACTGGGACCGGGTCCGGCATGTGGCGGACCGCAAGGTGCAGGACCAGCGTTACTCGCTGGACTACCGCAAGATCTCCGAAGAGCTCGGCTTCGAGCCGCAGATCCGGTTCGACGACGGGCTGGCCGAGGTCTTCCGCTGGTACCGGGAGAACTGGACCTGGTGGGCGCCGGCCGCCGCGGAGGCCCGCGGCACGGCCCGGACCAACGCCGTTCGCAGCGTCCCGGCCGCCAGGGCGCTTTCCGTCCACTCGCACTGACGGCCTCGGCTCGACCGCCCTTGTGAAACAGGCCCTCGGCCGCTGACCGGGCCCAGCCCGGTCAGCGGCCCTCGGCGTCGTCCATCGCGCGGTAGATCCGCTGCTCAGAGACGGGGTACGGGGTGCCGAGCGCCTGGGCGAAGACGTTCACCCGCAACTCCTCGATCATCCAGCGGATCTGCCGGACGGCCGTCTCCTGCCGGCGTGCCGGCGCCAGGTTGGCGAGCAGGTCGGCGTACTCCTTCTGCACCACCGCGACCCGGTCCTGCTGCTGGCGGTCGCGCTGCGGGTTGCCGCCGAGGCGGTCCAGCCGGCGCTCGATGGCGGTGAGGTAGCGCAGCAGGTCGGGCAGCCGGGCGTACCCGGTCTCGGTGATGAAACCCGCGTGCACCAGCCCGGCGAGCTGGTTGCGGATGTCGGCCAGCGCGGCCACCACGGCGAGGTTGCGGGTGGCGCCGAGCCGCTGCTCCACGGTGTACGCGGCGGCGAGGACCTTGCGAACCCGGTCCATCACCTCGACCACGGTGTCGACCAGGTCGGCGCGGACCTTGTCGCGCAGAGCCGCGAACCCGTCGGCGTCCCAGGCCGGCCCGCCGGCGGCACCGATCAGCCGGTCGATGGCCGCGCCCGCCGCGTCCTCGATCAACTCCTGCACGCCGCCGTGCGGGTTGCGGCTCAGCGCCAGCTTCGCCTCGTTGCTCAGCCGCCCCTGCAAAAACCGCGCCGGGGACGGCACGGTGAGCCGCAGCAGCCGGCGGGTGCCGGCCCAGTGCGACGCCTCCGCCTCGGCGGGGGAGTCGAACACCTTCACCCCCACGGTGGCGCCCTCGTCGACCAGCGCCGGGTACGCGGTCACCGCGTATCCGGCGCGGACCTGCTCGATGGTCCGCGGCAGGGTGCCGATGCTCCACTCGCGCAGCCCGGTACGGGCCACCTCCGGCGCGGCGGCCGCCACCACCTGGCGTACCTCCTGGCGGAGTTGACGTTGCAGGGCCGGCAGGTCCTTGCCCTCGGCGACCGGCTTCTCGTCGTCGCCCAGCACCCGGAACGTGACCCGGAGGTGCGCGGGGAGCTTGCCCGGCTCCCAGGCGTCGCGCGGCACGGTCACACCTGTCATCCGGCGCAGCTCCCGGGTGAGCGCGTCCAGCAGCGACTCCTCCCCGGGCTTGATCGCCGCGAGCGCGGCCCGGGCGTAGTCCGGCACCGGTACGAAGTTGCGGCGTACCGCCTTGGGCAGCGAGCGGATCAGCGCGATCACCGTCTCCTCGCGCAGCCCCGGCACCTGCCAGTCGAAGCTCTCCGCCGGCACCTGGTTGAGCAGCGGCAGCGGGATGTCCACGGTGACGCCGTCGGTCGGTGTGCCCGGCTCGAAGCGGTAGGTGAGCGGCAGGCTCACCCCGTCGGCCTGCCACTCGTCCGGGTAGTCGCTCTCGTCGACCCCCGGCCGGCCGTCGTTGACCAGCACGTCCCGGGTGAAGGTGAGCAGGTCGGGCCGTTCCCGGCGGGTCGTCTTCCACCAGCTGTCGAAGTGCCGGCCGGAGGACACGTCGGCCGGGATCCGCTGGTCGTAGAAGCCGAAGATGGTTTCGTCGTCGACCAGGATGTCCCGGCGTCGGGCCCGGCTCTCCAACTCCTCGATCTCGGCGAGCAGCCGCTTGTTGTCCGACCAGAACTGGTGATGGGTCTGCCAGTCGCCCTCGACGAGGGCGTGCCGGATGAACAGCTCCCGGCTCAGCGTCGGATCGATCCGCCCGAAGTTGACCTTGCGGGAGGTGACCAGCGGGACGCCGTACAGGGTGACCTTCTCGTAGGCCATCACCGCGGCCTGCTTCTTCTCCCAGTGCGGCTCGCTGTAGCTGCGCTTGACCAGGTGCTGCGCCAGCGGCTCGACCCACTCCGGTTCGACCCGGCCGGCGATCCGGCCCCAGAGCCGGGAGGTCTCCACCAACTCGGCGGCCATCACCCAGCGCGGCGGCTTCTTGAACAGCGCCGAGCCGGGGAAGACGGCGAACTTCGCGCCCCGCGCGCCCAGGTACTCGTGTTTCTGCGCGTCCTTCAGACCGATGTGGGACAGCAGGCCGGGCAGCAGCGACTGGTGCACCTTCGGGGTGTCGATCTCCTCCGGCAGGTCCGCGCCGCCCCGGCGGCTCTCGCCCCGGCCGGCGTCCGCGTCGCCCGAGGTGTCGCGCGCCGACCGCCCACCGCGCCGGTCGCCGTCGGCCGGGGTACGCAGCACCTGGCGCAGTTGACTGACGATGTCCTGCCATTCGCGGATCCGCAGGTAGTTCAGGTACTCCGCCTTGCACATCCGGCGGAACGCGCTGGAGGACAACGCCCGCTGCTGCTCCCGCAGGTAACGCCAGAGGTTGAGGAAGGCGACGAAGTCCGATTCCTTGTCGGCGAACCGGGCGTGCGCCTGGTCGGCCTGGGCCTGCTTCTCGGCCGGCCGCTCCCGCGGGTCCTGGATGGAGAGCGCGGCGGCGATCACCAACACCTCGGTGGCGCAGCCGTTGCGCTCGCCCTCGACCACCATCCGGGCCAGCCGCGGGTCGACCGGCAACTGGGCCAGGCGCCGGCCCAGCGTGGTGAGCCGCTTCGCCGGGTCGGCCTCGGTCGGGTCCAACGCGCCCAGCTCGTGCAGCAGGTTGACGCCGTCGGTGATGTTGCGCCGGTCCGGTGGGTCGATGAACGGGAACGCGGCGAGGTCGCCCAGCCCGATCGCGGTCATCTGCAGGATGACCGACGCCAGGTTGGTGCGCAGGATCTCCGGGTCGGTGAACTCGGGCCGGGATCCGAAGTCCTGCTCGTCGTAGAGGCGGATGCAGATGCCGTCCGAGGTGCGGCCGCAGCGGCCCTTGCGCTGGTTGGCCGACGCCTGGGAGATCGGCTCGATCGGCAGCCGCTGCACCTTGAGGCGGCTGGAGTAGCGGGAGATGCGGGCGGTGCCCGGGTCGACCACGTACTTGATGCCGGGCACGGTCAGCGAGGTCTCCGCGACGTTGGTGGCGAGCACCACCCGGCGCGAGTTGTGCGCGGCGAAGACCCGGTGCTGCTCGGCGCTGGAGAGTCGCGCGTACAGCGGCAGGATCTCGGTGCCGAGCAGCGAGCGTTTCGTCTGCACCAGTTTGCCGAGCGCGTCCGCGGTGTCCCGAATCTCCCGTTCACCGCTGAGGAAGACCAGGATGTCGCCGGGACCCTCGGCGGCCAACTCCTCGACGGCGTCGCCGATCGCCTGGATCTGGTCGCGGACGGTCTCCTCGTCGCCCTCGCCGTCGCCGTCCTCCTCGCCCTCGGCGAGTTCGAGCAGCGGCCGGTAGCGGACCTCCACCGGGTAGGTCCGCCCGGAGACCTCGACCACCGGCGCCGGTACGCCCTCCGGCTCGTCGGCGGTGGGTGGGCCGGCGAAGTGGCGGGCGAACCGGTCGGTCTCGATGGTCGCCGAGGTGATGATCACCTTGAGGTCGGGTCGCCGGGGGAGCAGCTCCCGCAGGTACCCGAGGATGAAGTCGATGTTGAGGCTGCGCTCGTGCGCCTCGTCAATGATCAACGTGTCGTACTGGCGGAGCATCCGGTCGGTCTGCAGCTCGGCCAGCAGGATGCCGTCGGTCATCAACTTGACCAGGCTGCGTTCGCTGACCTGATCGGTGAAGCGCACCTTGTAGCCGACCACGTCACCCAACTCGGTGCCCAGCTCGTCGGCGATCCGGTCGGCCACCGTCCGGGCCGCCAACCGCCGAGGCTGGGTGTGCCCGATCAGGCCGTGCACCCCCCGCCCCAACTCCAGGCAGATCTTGGGCAGCTGGGTCGTCTTGCCGGAACCGGTCTCGCCCGCCACGATCACCACCTGGTGATCACGGATGGCGGCGGCGATGTCGTCCTTGCGCTCACTGACCGGCAAGCCCGCCGGGTACGTGATCACGGGCACCGCCGCCCGCCGGGCGGCCAGGCGCTGTTCGGCTCGTTCGACCTCGGCGGTGATCTCGGTCAACGCCGACTCCCGGCGCTGCGGGTCACGCAGCTTCCGGGCACCGTCCAGCCGCCGCTGGAGCCGACGCTGGTCGCGGAACATCAGAGCGGAGAGACGGCGGTGCAACTCGCGAACCGGGTCGGTCGCGGCGGAGGCGGTTGGATTCTGCATGTCGTGCCCAAGGATAGGCAGCCCGGCGGCGCACCGCCTGCGGGTTATCGCCCGGCCGGCCCTCCCGGGTTGTCGCCCGGCCGGCCCTTCGACGGCCGGGCCGGGGACCTAGAGTTGGCGGCCGACGTTCGAGTGCTGGGGGGCCGGGATGACGATGCGGGACACCGACCGGGCGTTGGTGCAGGCCGCCACGGCGGTTTCCAAACTGCGTTGCCGCAGCCAGAGGCACACCGTCGCGTCGGCCGTCCGGACCGCCGACGGGCGGGTCTTCACGGGTGTGAACGTCCACCACACCGCCGGCGGGTCCTGCGCCGAGCTGGTCGTGATCGGCACCGCCGCGACGCAGGGCGTGACGGAGCTGGAGACGATCGTCACGGTGGCCGATCGGGGCCGTGAGGTCGCCGCGCCGTGTGCGGGGTGCCGGCAGGTGCTGCGGGACCACTTCCCGTCCCTGCGGGTGATCGTCGGCGAGCTGGACGCCCTGCGGGTGGTCGAGATCGGCGAGCTGCCCGGCTGACGTCAGTCGCCGGTCGCCGCCTCCAGCATCGACCGGGGCAGCGGGACGCCCTCGAACCGCACGTTGCCCTCCGGCACCATCCAGCTCATCACCTGGACGGCCAGCCGTCCGGCACGCACCGCCGGGTCGTTGGCGTAGAGAGCGCGCGCATCGTCCGGGGCGATGGAGAGCACGACGAAACCCCGCAGCCGGTCGTCGTCGGGGTGCAGGAACGGCCCGGTCGCCAGCACCAGCCCCTGCTCCACGAGCCCCGCCTGGTGGGCCAGGTGCGCGTCCTGCAACCGGTCGATCGCGTCCTGCGGCAGCTCCGGCGGGTCCGCTGGTCGGGCCAGGAGGACGACCGTGTGCTGGTCGAATCGCATGTCCACACCCTATGACGCTAATGTCCCTCTTCTGGGTGTCATTGGCCCTTCTGTCGCACCTGTTCCCGTCCGCGAAACTCATTCTCTTATCGAGGATCGGACGCGAAGGGGAGATGTGACATGGTCACCAGACGAGGGCTGCTCGCCGCCGGTGCCGCCGGTGGCGCCGGGCTGCTGGTCCCGGCGGGTTCCACGGCCGCGGGCCGCACGCTGGCCGGGACGGCGACGCTGCACGCCGCCGACATCCCGAAGTACGTCGCGCCGCTGCGGATCCCACCCGCCATGCCAGCGGTGTCGTCCGGTCCGGAGCGGGACACGTACGTGATCGCGGTGCGACAGTTCCGCCAGCAGATCCTGCCGCCGTCCTGGCCGCGTACGACGGTGTGGGGTTACGGCTCCACGGGCCATCCCGGCAGCTTCGGCTACCCGGCGCCCAGCATCGTGGCGCGGGTGAACCACCCGGTCCGCGTGACCTGGGTCAACCAGCTCGTCGACGGTCGGGGTGACTTCCTGCCGCACCTGCTGCCGGTCGACCCCACGCTGCACTGGGCCAACCCGGCCGGCGGAAACACGGATCGGGACCAGCACGGCCACCGTGACGGCGACCCGCGGGGATACCGCGGGCCGGTGCCCCAGGTGGTGCATCTGCACGGTGGGCACAGCGCGCAGGAGAGCGACGGGCACTCCGAGGCGTGGTTCCTGCCGGTGGCGCGCGACCTGCCGTCCGACTTCGCCGTCTGCGGCAGCGCGTACGACGAGTTCCGGTCCCGCTTCGGCGAGCGTTCGAGCCTGCGCTGGGCGCCGGGCTCGGCCACCTTCGAGTACGCCAACGACCAGGCGCCCGCCACCCTCTGGTACCACGACCACACGTTGGGGGTCACCGCCCAGAACGTCTACGCCGGGCCGGCCGGGTTCTACCTCCTCGGCGGCGCCGGCGACCTGCCGGACGGGGTGCTGCCCGGCCCGGGGCCGGCACACGACGACCCGCCGGACGCCCGCTACCACGACATTCCGCTGATGATCCAGGACCGGAGCTTCACCGCCGGCGGTGACCTGCTCTACCCCGGCGGGCACTCGTCGCCCGGCACCGGCTCCACCATCGTGGTCAACGGCCGCACCTGGCCCAGCCTGACGGTGCAGCGGCGGCGCTACCGGTTCCGCCTGCTCAACGGCTGCAACAACCGCTTCCTGCTGCTGAGCGTGGCCGCCCATGCCACGGCGCGACCGGCCCGCCCGGTGCTGCCGATCTGGCAGATCGGCAGTGACGGCGGGTTCCTGCCCGAGCCGGTGTCACACGAACGCGTGACCCTCGGCCCCGCCCAGCGGGCCGACGTCATCGTCGACTTCACCGACGTGCCCGCTGGCACCGAGCTTTACCTCGTCAACGAGGGGCCCGACTGGGCGTACCGCGGTGGCCGGCCCGGGGTGGACTTCCCGCCGGCCGACCCGCGGACCACCGGGCAGGTGCTGCGCTTCGTGGTCACCGAGGCGACCGGCCCGGATCCGAGTGTGCCGCCGGAGCAGTTGCGGCTGCCGGCACCTCCCCAGCTGCCGGCGGCCGACCGGGTACGGCGGTTGTCGCTCAACGAGCGGATGTCCGGCCCGTCGGGGTCGATGGTGATGTTGCTCGGCACCCTCGACGAACGTGGCCGGGGTCGGCCGATGCGCTGGAGCGACCCGGTGACCGAGCAACCCACCCTGGGCGCCACCGAGGTGTGGGAGGTGCGCAACTTCACCCGGCTCGCCCATCCGATCCACCTGCACCAGGCCCAGTTCGAGGTGCTCGGCCGCGGGCATTCGGGCCGGGTGCAGCCGGCTGCGGGGGAGCGGGGGCGGATGGACACGGTGCTCGCGTACCCGTGGGAGGTGACCCGGATCAAGGCGCAGTTCGACCTGCCGGGTCGCTACGCCTGGCACTGTCACCTGTTGGAACACGAGGACAACGAGATGATGCGGCCGCTGAACGTGCTGCCGCGCGGTGGTGCGGAGGCCGGGGGCGGTGGCTCGCTGGGCACGCCCCCGGAAGCCGGAACGGCATCGACAGACGTCGGTTAGGCCACTTTCCGCAGGTCGGCTAAGGTTAGGCGAACCTAAGCTCGAACGTGCAGGAGATTCGTGACCGCCCTCGCCAGTCGGCCGACCCGGAGTCGGGCCAGCACTCGCACCGGTCGCCGGGTGGCCGTCACCGTCGGTGCCGCGCTGGTGCTGCTGCTCGCCGTGCTGGCCAGCTTCGCGCTCGGCAGCCGACAACTCGGCGTCGACCAGGTCTGGCACGCGCTCGTCGCCCCGGACGGCGGCGACGCCAGCACCATCGTCCGTGAGCTGCGGATGCCGCGTACCGCGCTCGGTCTCGCGGTCGGCCTCGCCCTCGCCGTGGCTGGCGTGTTGTTCCAGGCGCTCACCCGCAACCCGCTCGCCGAGCCCCGCATCCTCGGCATCAGCGCGGGCGCGTCGTTCGGTGTGGTGCTCGCCATCTCCGTGTTCGGCATCGGCACGCTCGCCGGGTACGTCTGGTTCGGCATCGCCGGCGCACTGATCGCCGGGCTGCTGGTCTTCGCCATCGCCACCCGAGCCCGCGAGGGCGCCAGCCCGGTCACCCTCGCGCTGGTCGGCGCGGCGCTCGACGCCAGCCTGGCCTCCGGGGTGTACGCGCTGCTCAGCATCGATGCCCGCACCTTCGAGGAGTACCGGTTCTGGGTGGTCGGCGGGCTGGCCGGCCGCGACCTGTCGGTCACCGCGCAGGTGTTGCCCTTCGTCGTCGCCGGGCTCGTGCTGGCCGCCCTGGTGGCCCGGGGCCTGGATGCGCTGGCGCTCGGCGACGACGTGGCCCGCGGCCTCGGCCACCGGATCGGCCTGGTCCGCCTCGGGGGTGGCCTCGCCGCCGTGCTGCTGACCGGTGCGGCGGTGGCGGCGGCCGGGCCGGTCGCCTTCGTCGGGCTGGCCGTGCCACACCTGGCGCGTGCGCTGGTCGGCGCGGACCACCGCTGGACCCTCGCCGTCTCCGCCCTGCTCGGACCGGCGCTCCTGCTCGGCGCCGACGTCGTCGGCCGGCTCGTCGCCCCGCCCGGCGAGATACCGGCCGGAATCGTCACCGCCCTGATCGGTGCGCCGCTGCTGGCCGTCCTCGTCCGCCGCGCCCGGGTGGTGACCGCGTGACCACCGCACACCGTCCCTCCGACCCGGTCGGTCCCACCGACCCGGCTGGCTCGTCCGGCGTGGCTGGCCTGTCCGACCCGCTCGGTCCCACCGACCCGGCTGGCTCGTCCGGCGTGGCTGGCCTGTCCGACCCGGTCGGTCCCACCGACCCGGCTGGCTCGTCCGGCGTGGCTGGTCCGTCGGCCTCGGCGCCTACCGCCTCGGCTGGTGCTGGCCGGGCCCCGCTGCCTGGCCGGTCGCTGCTGCGCGTCGGCCCGGTCAGCCTGCTGATCCGTCGCCGCGCGCTGCTGGTGGCCGCCGCGCTGACCGTGCTGCTCGTCCTGGCCGTCGTGCTCAGCCTCTCGCTGGGCACCCCGTACGTCGCCCCGGCCGACGTGGTGCGCGCGCTCTCCGGTGCCGGCACCCCGTACGACCTGGTTGTCTTTGATCTTCGGTTGCCGCGGGTCGTGCTGGCGGCGGTGGCCGGTGCGGCCTTCGGCGTGGCCGGCACTCTGATCCAGAGCGTGGCCCGCAACCCGCTCGCCAGCCCGGACGTCATCGGCATCACCCAGGGTGCCAGCCTTGCCGCCACCGTGGCCCTGACCAGTGGGATGGCCGCCGTACTGGTGGCACCCACCGCCTTGGTGGGCGGGCTGCTCGCGGCGGTGCTGCTGTTCGCCCTCGGCGCCCGGCACGGGCTGGCCGCCCAGCGGTTCGTGCTCGCCGGCGTGGCGGTCGCCTTCGCCTTCCGGGCGCTCACCGAGGTCGTCATGCTCACCGCCGACCCGATCGACGGGCTGCGCGCGCAGATCTGGCTGATCGGCACCCTGGCCGGCAAGGGCTGGACCGAGGCCGCCTGGATCGCCGGCACCCTGCTCGTGCTGCTGCCGGTGCTGGCCTGGGCCGGTTGGGCGCTGAACAGCACCGCCCTGGACGACGACACCGCCCGAGGCGTCGGGCTGCGGCCGGTGGCCCGCCGAATCGGCCTGGCCGGCACCGGCGTACTCGTCGCCGCGATGGTCACCGCCCAGGTCGGCGCCGTCGACTTCGTGGCGCTGGTCGCCCCGCAGGTGGCCCGTCGGCTGGTACGCACCGAACGGCCACCGCTGGTCTGCTCGGCGCTGCTCGGCGCTCTGCTGCTGGTGCTCGCCGACCTGGCCGGCCGACGACTGCTGGCACCGACCCAACTGCCCGCCGGTGTGCTGACCGCCGCGATCGGCGGCCCGTACCTGATCTTCCTGCTGCTGCGCGGCCGGCGGCGGTCGTCGTGACGCCTTCAAGGAGTTCTGTGGTGCTCTCCACCCGCGACCTGGTCGCCGGCTACGACGAGCGGACCGTGCTCGACGGGCTCAACCTGGACCTGCCGACCGACGCGTTCACCGTGATCGTCGGACCGAACGCGTGCGGCAAGTCCACCCTGTTGCGCACGATGGCCCGGCTGCTCACCCCACGCCGGGGCACGGTGCTGCTGGACGGCACCGCCATCCGCGACCTGCCGACCCGGGAGGTCGCCCGCCGGCTCGGCGTCCTGCCGCAGAGCCCGCTGGTGCCCGAGGGCGTCACCGTGGCAGACCTGGTCGGCCGCGGCCGGCAGCCCTACCAGCGGTGGTGGCGGCAGTGGTCGTCGGAGGACGGCACGGCGGTGGAGCAGGCGATGGCCCTGGCCGACGTGACCGACCTGGCCGACCGGCCGGTGGACAGCCTCTCCGGCGGTCAGCGGCAGCGGGTGTGGATCGCCATGACGCTCGCCCAGGACACCGACGCGCTGCTGCTGGACGAGCCGACCACCTTCCTCGACCTGGCCCACCAGGTGGAGGTGCTGGACCTCCTGCACCGGCTGCGCGTCGAGCGGGGCCGCACCGTCGTCGCCGTGCTGCACGACCTGAACCAGGCCGCCCGTTACGCCGACCACCTGGTCGCGATGCGCGACGGTGCCGTGGTGGCCGCCGGACCACCCCGGGAGATCCTCACCGCCGACCTGGTCCGCGACGTCTTCGGGCTGGCCTGCGTGGTCGTGCCCTGCCCGGTGACCGGAGCGCCGCTGGTGGTGCCCGCGTACACGGGGGGCAACTCCGCCCCGGTCACCCCGACCACCGACGCTGCCGCTGCTGGCGCTCCGACCGTCGGTGCGGGCGGCCCGGCTGTCGTTGCGGGCGGTGCGGGTGGCCCGGCTGCCGCCGCCGCGGGTGACTCCGACTCGTCGACGGCTTCCGTGCCGGACGCCCGACCCGCCACCGGTGCCGCGGCCACCCCGCTCACCGGCTCGTACCCCTCGAAAGGACACTGATGCGTCGTCTCGTCGCCGCTCTCGCCGCGGCCGTCGCCCTCGGCGTCGGACTCACCGCCTGCGGTGAGAGCGACCCGGTCGCCGGCTCCACCACCGGGGAGACCCGGGAGATCACCCACGCCATGGGCACCACCAAGGTTCCGGCCGAGCCCAAGCGCGTCGTCGTGCTCGACACCGACAAGATCGACACCGCGCTCTCGCTGGGCATCACGCCCGTCGGCGCCGCCACCGCCGGCGAGGCCAAGAGCTGGCCGACCTACTTCGGCGCGGACAAGCTCGCCGGCATCAAGGAGGTCGGGGTGCTCGCCGAACCCGACCTGGAGGCGATCAACGCGCTGAAGCCGGACCTCATCCTCGGCAGCAAGTTCCGCCAGGAGAAGTTCTACGACGAACTGGCCGCCATCGCGCCGACCGTGTTCACCGACAAGGTGGGCATCACCTGGAAGGACAACTTCCTCCTCGACGGCAAGGCGCTCGGCCGCGAGCAGCAGGCCAAGGACCTGCTCGGCGCGTACGAGAAGCGGGCCAAGGACTTCGGCACCACCCTCGGCGACGCCGCCGCGCGCAAGGTGTCGATCGTGCGGTTCCTGCCCGGCAACATCCGGGTGTACGGCCCGGACTCGTTCTCCGGCATCGTCCTCGGCGACACCGGGCTGGGTCGCCCCGAGCGGCAGCTCCTCGCCAACAAGGAGGACAAGCGCTTCGACCTGGTCAGCCCCGAGCGGATCAACGAGGTCGACGGTGACGTCATCTTCGTGACCACGTACGGCGCCAAGACCGCCGCGGAGCAGGCCAAGGTGACGAGTGGCAGCCTGTGGAAGGGCCTGGGCGCCGTCAAGGCCGGCAAGGCGTACCCGGTCGCCGACGAGGTCTGGATGACCGGCATCGGCGTCGGTGCCGCCAACAAGATCCTCGACGACCTCGCCAAGTACCTCCCGGCCGCCTAACGAGCCCTCCGCCGCGCCTGCCCGCCGCGCCTGCCCGCGCGGTGCGCCCCGGGCCATGATCGCGCTCGATCCATGAAGTAGTGGCTTCCCCCGGCGGGGAGGCCACTACTTCCATGTTTGAGCGCGATCATGGCTTGGGGGCCGTTGATCGTTTGGCGGGTGATCATTGGCCCGAGCGCGATCGGGCTCGTAAGGCGGCCCTGACCTCGGCGAGGAAGCCGTCGAAGTCATCACGGAGGCGCTTGGCGGTCACGTGCAGGACGAGCCACTCACCACCGAGCAGTTGGTTGAGCCGTCGGCGGTCCCGATGGAGTTGCTCGGGGTTGTTGTGCCAGAGCCCGTCATATTCCACCGCGACCTTGAGCTCCGGCCAGGCCAGGTCAAGCCGGGCCACGAACCGGCCCTGGTCGGCTACGACCCACTGCGTCTGAGGCCTGGGCAGGCCGGCGAGCACCAGCCGCACGCGTGTGCGGGACTCCTGGGGCGACTCGGCGCCAGCATCGGCCAGGTCGACCGCACGGAGCAGGGACCGCCAGCCCCGCCGACCGGCCCGGCTCAGCGCGTACTCGCGTAGGGCGGACACGTCGGTGAGCCGGCTGGACAGCATGGTGTCGATGACGACCACGGCTTCGACCACGTCGAGCCAACGGGCGAGATCCCAGCAGGTTCGCGCCGGGCTGGTCACCCTGAGCCCCGCCTTGTGCAGAGTGTCGCCGGGGTCGACCTCCCCGTGGTGGATCCGGAGGCCGGTGGCTGGCCCGATCCGGGTACCGCTGGGGACCAACACGTCGACCGGGTCGCTCGGAGCGGGTTTCGTGCAGCCGTAGAACGCCGCCGCGGAGCGCCCCGCGATGGCTGCTCCGGGTGGGATCAGCCAGCGCCCGACGGCCGCGCACCTGATTCTGTGGGTGACCCTGACGCGGGCATCGGCATAGACGTCCCGGAAGAGCGGCCGCCATGCGGAGCTGCGCAGGTCGTTGCGGGTCAACAGACCGCGCGAGATGGCGATCGAGCCACGGAAGATTCGACCGCGCAACTGTGGCGGCCGTCGGAGAGCTTTCGGCATGCGCTCCAGGCTGACCGATCGACCCCGCGCCGCGCCGCCCCTGTGGATAACCGCCGACGAGGCTGTGGCGCCGATGCACGCCCCTGTCCCCATGATCGCGCTCGAACATGGATGTAGTGGCCTCGCCTTCTTGGGAGGCCACTACATCCTGGATCGAGCGCGATCATGCCCGGCGGCCCGGCGGCCCGGCGGCCCGGCGGCCCGGCGGCCCGGCGGCCCGGCGGCCCGGCGGCCCGGCGGCCCGGCGGACGGGCGGACGGGCGGGGCAGGTGGGGTGGCGCGGGGGCGGTGGTGGGGGAGGTCGGGGGGCTAGGCGGCGGTGGACCAGATGGCGCGGAAGGCGGCGGCTTCGCCGGCCAGCCAGCGTTCGATCTGGTCGGGCTTGGCGTCGGTGGGCATGCGGTGGGCGTGGCCCCGGCGGACGTCGACCAGAACCGGCTCGGCGTGCGGGAGCACCGCGTCCATGTGTCGGGCCATCAGGTGCAGGGTGGCGAGCACCGACTCCTCGCTCGGCGGGGTCTCGTCGAAGTGCAGGCGGACCGCTTCGGCGCGGCCGTCGGCGTGGCGTACCCCGAAGTGGGGGTTGATCTTGACGGGAAGGTCGCCCAGCATGGCCAGGGCGTCACGGGTCTGGGCGAGGTCGATGGCGGCCGGCTCGCCGAGGGAGTGCAGCCAGGTCGTGGCACCGGGCACGAGCGCCTGGTAGAGCGGGCGCCAGCGGGGCTTGACCACGTCGACCACCCCGGCCAGGTGTGTGCCGCCGGTGTGGAAGGCGATGTCGGCCTTGAGCGCCTTGACGAACTGGCCGTGCGGGTTGAAGCCGGAGCGGCTGGCTCGCTGCTTGCGCAGGCCGCCCACGAAGGTGGCCTTGGTGGGGCCGGTGCGGTCGACGTAGCGGGTGAAACCGAGCAGGGTGGCGTAGGGGGTGAGGGGCGTGGAGGTGGGCGCGGTCACGGGCGTCCTCCCAGGTCAGGAACTCGATTAGTACATACATTCTAATCGACGGGTCTGACATCGCCCAGGGAAAACGGGGGCGTGGAAGACACGACAAAGGGGGCCGCCGGCGTACCGGCGACCCCCTGGTCGAGATGGTCGCTAGAGCTGGCCGACGTCGGTGATCCGCACAACCGCGGCGCCGACCTCGTCCGAGGCCGCCAGGTCGATCTCGGCGCTGATGCCCCAGTCGTGGTCACCGTCCGGGTCGTCGAAGATCTGCCGGACGGTCCACCGCTCCCGGCCCTGCTCGATCATGAGCAACGCCGGGCCCCGGGCGTCCGGCCCGACCCCGATCGAGTCGTACGCCTCGAAGTACGGCCCCAGGGCGTCGGCCCACGCGTCGTAGTCCCAACCGTCGCCGGCGTCCAACTCGGCGAGCAGGTCCCAACGGCGCAGTGCGGCCAACTCCACCCGGCGGAACAGCGCGTTGCGCACCAGCACCCGGAACGCCCGCGCGTTGCGGGTCACCGCCGGCGGCCGATCCGTCAGGGCGGCGTGTGCCTGGGCAACCTCGGCCACGTCGGACGGGTTGCGCAGCCGCTCCCACTCGTCGATGAGACTGGAGTCGACCTGGCGGACCAGCTCACCCAGCCACTCGATGAGGTCGATCAGCTCCTCGGTCTTGGCGTCCTCGGGCACGGTCTGCCGCAGCGTCTTGTACGCGTCGGCCAGGTAGCGCAGGACGAGGCCCTCCGAGCGGGTCAGCCCGTAGAACTGCACGTACTCGGTGAACGTCATGGCCCGCTCGAACATGTCACGGACGACGGCCTTGGGGGAGAGCTGGTGATCGGCGACCCAGGGGTGGCCCTGCCGGTACATCTCGTACGCGGCCTCCAGCAGCTCCGCGAGGGGCTTCGGGTGGGTCACCTCGTCGAGGAGTTCGAGGCGGGCCTCGTACTCGATGCCCTCTGCCTTCATCGCGGCGACCGCCTCGCCGCGCGCCTTGAACTGCTGCGCGGACAGGATCTGCCGGGGGTCGTCGAGGATCGACTCGATCACGCTCAGCACGTCGAGCGCGTACGACGGCGACTCGGCGTCGAGCAGCTCGATGGTGGCCAGGGCGAGCGGGGAGAGCGGCTGGTTGAGGGCGAAGTCGAGCTGCAGGTCGACGGTGAGCCGGATCCGTCGGCCGGTCTCGTCCGGCTCGGGCAGCTCCTCGACCACCCCACCGGCGCGCAGCGCCCGGTAGATGGCGATCGCCCGGCGGATGTGCCGGCGCTGGGCGGCGGGCTCCTCGTGGTTGTCGGTGAGCAGGTGCCGCATCGCGGTGAACGCGTCACCGGGCCGGCCGATGACGTTGAGCAGCATCGAGTGACTGACCTGGAAGCTGGAGGTCAGCGGCTCCGGCTCGGCGTCGACCAACCGGTCGAAGGTGGGCTGGCCCCAGCCGATCGAACCCTCCGGCGGCTTCTTGCGGACCACCTTGCGGCGCTTCTTCGGGTCGTCGCCGGCCTTGGCGAGGGCCTTCTCGTTGTCGATGACGTGCTCGGGGGCCTGCACCACGACCCGACCGATGGTGTCGTAACCGGCCCGCCCGGCCCGCCCGGCGATCTGGTGGAACTCCCGGTTCTTGAGCAGCCGGGTACGGACCCCGTCGTACTTGGACAGGCCGGTGAAGAGCACGGTCCGGATCGGCACGTTGATGCCGACGCCGAGGGTGTCGGTGCCGCAGATGACCTTCAGCAGGCCGGCCTGGGCGAGGGTCTCGACCAGGCGGCGGTACTTGGGCAGCATGCCGGCGTGGTGTACGCCGATGCCGTGCCGGACCAGCCGGGACAGCGTCTTGCCGAAGCCGGAGGTGAACCGGAAACCACCGATCGCCTCGGCGATCATGTCCTTCTCGGCGCGGCTGCAGACGTTGACGCTCATCAGCGCCTGGGCGCGTTCCAGCGCGGCGGCCTGGGTGAAGTGCACCACGTACACCGGGGCCTGCTTGGTCTCCAGCAGCTCTTCGAGGGTTTCGTGCATCGGCGTCATCGCGTACGAGAAGATCAGCGGAACCGGCCGCTCCGCCGAGCGCACGACGGCGGTCGGCCGCCCGGTACGCCGGGTCAGGTCGTCGACGAACCGGGTCGTGTCCCCCAGGGTGGCGGACATCAGGATGAACTGGGCCTGCGGCAGCTCGATGATCGGCACCTGCCAGGCCCAACCCCGGTCGGGCTCGGCGTAGAAGTGGAACTCGTCCATGATCACCTGGCCGACGTCGGCCTTCGTGCCCTCGCGCAGCGCCAGGTTGGCCAGGATCTCCGCGGTGCAGCAGATGATCGGGGCGTCGGCGTTGACGCTGGCGTCGCCGGTGAGCATGCCGACGTTCTCGGCGCCGAAGACCTCGCAGAGCGCGAAGAACTTCTCCGACACCAGTGCCTTGATCGGCGCGGTGTAGAAGGTCGTCCGGCTGTCCGCGAGGGCCGCGAAGTGCGCGGCGATGGCCACCAGGCTCTTACCCGAGCCGGTGGGAGTGTTCATGATCAGGTTGGCGCCGGAGACGATCTCGATGACCGCCTCCTCCTGATGGGGGTAGAGGTCGAGGCCGCGCTCCTTCGCCCAACTGGCGAACGCGTCGAAGAGGGTGTCGGGGTCGGCGCTTGTCGGCAGCGCGGCGGTGAGCGTCATAGCCTGTCCATGGTGCCTGGATCATGCCCCCGCGCGCCAACCCGGCCGCCGCCGGACTCCCGATCGGGCATCGCGGACGCCCCGCCGGACCGACGTCCGGCTGTACCGGACGCCCCGCCGGACCGACGTCCGGCTGTCCCGGTCGCCCCGCCGGACCGACGTCCGGCTGTCCCGGTCGCCCCGCCGGACCGCCGTCCGGGTGCCGTGGCCCGCCGGCTGGTCACCGTCGGCGGTAGAGCAGGTCGACGACCGGTCGGCCGGCCGTGATCGCCCGCCGCTCGAACTTCGTCACCGGGCGGTACGCCGGACGCGGCGCGAAACCGCCGTACGCATCCACCAGCCCCGGGTCCGCCTCCAGGGTCTGCCGCATCGCCTCGGCGTACTCGGCCCAGTCGGTCGCGCAGTGCAGCGTGCCGCCGGGCCGCAACCGGGACCGCAGCAGCGCCACGTGCGCCGGCTGGATGATCCGCCGCTTGTGGTGGCGGGCCTTCGGCCACGGGTCCGGGAAGAACACGTGCACAGCATCCAGCGCAGCTTCGGGTAAGCCGTTGACCAGGGACAACGCGTCGCCCCGGCCCACCCGCACGTTCCTCAGGCCGTGCCGGTCCACCAGGTCGAGCAGGTTGGCGATTCCCGGCGTGTGCACCTCGACCGCCAGATAATCTCGATCCGGGTCAGCGGCAGCCATCGCCGCGGTGCTGTCGCCCATGCCCGAGCCGATCTCCAACACCACCGGCGCCCGGCGACCGAACAGGTCGGCCAGGTCGACGGGCACGACCGGTCCGTCCGGCACATCCAGGCCGTACGCGGGCCAGAGCCGGCCCAGCGCGTCGTTCTGCCGGTCGCTCATTCGACCCCGACGGGGGTGGAACGTGCGGATCGTCCGGCTCGCGGGCGGGACGGCGGGGTCATGGTCGATGGCGGTCACAGCGACCCGAGCGTACGCGACGCCGCGAGCGAATCGGATGTGATGTGCGACCGGAAATGAGAGGATCCAACTGGTACGGCAGGTCGGTTGTTCCACTGCCCGACTCGGCCGCACGGCGTCGAGAGGGGGCATCGTGACAGTGACCCGCAGCGGCGTAGCCCTGTCGGTGGTGACCGTGCTCACCGGCCCCCTGCTAGCCGCCGCCCCTGCGTTCGCCGCGCCGTCAGCCTCCGCGTTCGCCGCGCCGGTAGTAGCGGTCCAACCGGTCGGCGTGGCGCGTTCGACGCCCGGCGCCCCGCAGCGCGTTGTTGCCGCGCCCGCGCCGCAGCCCGAAGGGCCGCCCGGTGGCGCGGCGCCCCAACCGGCACCGCCCGTGGACATCTTCGTCGAGGTGAGCCCCAGCACGGTCCAGCCCGGCTACCTGGTCGGGATCCGGGCCAGTTGTCGGGACAACTCGGTGGGTGCCACCGTCGTCTCCGACGCTTTCGGCGCGGTCGGGGTGCAGCCGCAGCGCGGGGTGCTCACCGCCGCGCCGATGGTGCGCGAGCGCACACGTCCCGGCAACTACCGGGTCAAGCTGGAGTGCCGTGACGGCGAGACCGCGTCGACCATGCTCCAGGTGGTCAAGAAGGTCCCGGTCCAGCCCAGTCGTGGTCCGGCCACCGGCTTCGGTGGGGGCGCCGGCGGGGTGACCGGCAAGCTGCTGCTGCCCGGCGGTGCGGCGCTGACCATCACCGGGCTGATTCTCGCCGTGGTGGCGTTGCGCCGGCCACGTCCCGTCCGTGGCGCTGCGCGGCACTGAGCCCGTCATGGAGATCTTCCACCCCCCGCCACCGCCCGGTTCCCGCCAGCCGGGCGCTTCCGGCCCGGCCGGTGCGCGCCCGTCCCCGGCCACCCGCTCGTCCTCCGGTGCCCGCCCGTCTCCGGGTGCGCGCCCGTCTCCGGGTGCGCGCCCGTCTCCGAGTGCGCGCCCGTCTCCGAGTGCGCGCCCGTCTCCGGGTGCGCGCCCATCTCCGGGTGGTCGCCCATCTCCGGGTACGCACCCGTCTCCCGGTGGTCGCCCGTCTCCCGGTGCGCGCTTCCCACGGGACGACCGCCGACCGGAGGACGACCGCGCCGCTCGGAATGATCCTTGGCCGGAGGACGACCGCGCCGCTCGGAATGATCCTTGGCCGGAGGACGACCGCGCCGCTCGGAATGATCCCTGGCCGGAGGACGACCGCCTACCGCGGGACGACCGCCCGCTGGTGGTCGATCGCCCGGCGGTGGCTGCTCGTCCGCCGACCGCCGTGACGCCTCGGCGTAGCCGTCCGCCCGGCCGTAGCCCCTGGTCGGTGCCGCTGGCCGTGGTGCTGGTGCTGGCCGGGGTCTTCGCGACCGGGGCGGGGCTGGGCCGCTCTGTCGGCCCGTTCGACCTGGCTCCGGTCGGCGGCGACCGGCCGGCCCGCAGCGAGACGGTCGGGTTGTCGGCGAGCCGGCCGGTGCGCCTCTCGGTCCCGGCGATCAAGGTGAGCGCACCGGTGGCACCCGTCGGGCAGGCACGGGACGGCTCGATCGCCGTACCGCCGTTGGAACGGCACAACGAGACCGGCTGGTACGACCGTGGGCCGACGCCGGGTGAGCCTGGCCCGGCGGTGATCGTCGGGCACGTGGACACCAAGACCGGCCCGTCGGTCTTCTACGACCTGGGCAAGCTGCACCCCGGCGATCTGGTCGAGGTGGCCCGGGCGGACAAGACGGTGGTGGTGTTCCGGGTCGACACCGTCGAGCACTTCCCGAAGGACCAGTTGCCCGCCGAGCGGATCTACGGCAACGACGGGCCGCCCGGGTTGCGCCTGATCACCTGCGGCGGGCAGTTCATCGGTGGCCGCACCGGCTACGCCGACAACGTCATCGCCTTCGCCACCCTGCAGTCCTCCCGCAAGCCCTGAGGCGAGAACGCCCGGCCGTCGACCCCGCGTGATCCACACGGTTTCGGCGATATCGCGGTATCCCGCCGCCTCGGACACCCCAATGTCGCCTATCTGGAGTGGATCAACCGGCGGAGTCCGCAGGTCTGGCCCGGCGTTAGCTCAGGAAGTCCAGGAGTTGCCGGAGGGTCTGCTCCGGGGCCTCCTCCGGAATGAAGTGCCCCACCGGGACCGGCTCCCCGCGTACGTCGTCGGCCCACTCCCGCCAGATCGCGAGCGGGTCGTCGTAGAGCTTCGCGACCTGACCGCGTTGACTCCAGAGAAACAGCACCGGACAGGCGATCTTCCGGTGACCTCGGTCCGCCTCGTCCTGCTGGTAGTCCAGCGTCGCGGCCGCGCGGAACTCCTCGCAGATGGCGTGGACCGTCGCGGGGTCGCTGAACTGCCGGACGTACGCGGCCCGCACCTCGGGCGGGAAGGCGTCCTTCACCTCGGGCCAGGTGTCGAGCATGAAGTCGACGAGCACCGCGGGCGCCGCGTCGATGAACCGCTCGGGCACCGACGCCGGCGCGGCCAGGAAGGACCACACCCAGTAGGAGAGGCTGAACGTCTTGTCGGCGCGGTTGTAGACGTCGCCGATGGGAACGACGTCCAGCACGGCGAGCCGAGTGACCGCGTCGGGTTCGTCCAGCGCGAGACGGTACGCGCAGCGGGCGCCTCGATCGTGGCCGACGAGCCGGAACTGCTCGTGGCCCAGACTCCGCATCACCTCGATCTGGTCGCGGGCGATGGCGCGCATGCTGTACGGCTCGTGATCCGCGGTGCTCGGCGGTTTACCGCTGTCGCCCCAGCCGCGCAGGTCGGTGGCGACGACCGTGAAGTTCTCGGCAAGCTGCGGCGCGATGCGATGCCACATGAGATGCGTCTCGGGAATGCCGTGCAGGAGCAGAACGGGAGGGCCACTCCCACCACGGCGTCCGTGGATCGTCGCGCCGGAGGTCTCGATGTCGAATTCGTCGAATCCGTCGAACATGGCCGGAAGTCCCCCGCAGCGTCCTGAGACCGCCCTGCGCGAACGGCAGGCAGGGCCACTGGTGGCCGGCTACCGCTCAGGCCGGTTCGACGCTATCAACGGAAACGTCGGTCCCGGCCCGCTTTGCCGGCGATGCGGGATCCTCGGCAGGATGCCCTAGCGGCCGGGGGACGTGCAGCGCACCTCGAGCGCGTTTGATCGACACGGTATCGGCGATGTCGGTGTATCCCACCCGCTCGGATACCCCGATATCGCCGAAGTGGAGTCGATCAACTCGCGTTGGCTTGTTCGTGTCTGCCAGCCGGCGGGGAGGTACTAGGGCTGGGGCACCTGCAGCGCCACCTCGAACTCCAGGAGGCTGGCGCCCCTGGAGACCGGTGGGCGTGGCTTCTCGCCGGGGGCGGTCGCGTGGGCGGCGCGCGACGGGCCGGCGGCCCAGGCCTGGTACGCCTCCTCGCTCTCCCACTTGGTGTACACGAAGTAGCGGGTCTCACCGGCCACCGGACGGAGCAGCTCGAAGCCGAGGAAGCCGGGGGAGTTTTCCACCGCGCCGGCTCGGGCGGCGAACCGCTTCTCCAACTCCGCGCCGTCGCCGGGTGGAACGTCGATTGCGTTGATCTTCACGACTGCCATCTGCCCACCCTAGCCACCACCCACGGCACCAGAACGACAGAGCGAGCTTCAGAACGACAGCGCGAGCTCAGAACGCCTCGACCACCGGTATCAACTCCGCGTCGACAACGATCGGCGCGTGGTCGGAGGGGCCTTTGCCCTTACGGGCCTCCCGGTCCACGTACGCCGACCTGACCGCCCGAGCGAACGGGGCGGACGCGTACACCAGGTCGATCCGCATGCCCTTGTTCTGGTGGAACATCCCGGCTCGGTAGTCCCAGTAGGTGAAGGGGTGTGGCCCCTTCATCGGGGTGGGCACGACGTCGCTGAGGCCCAGGTCGCGCAGCGCGGCGAGGGCCGCCCGCTCGGCGGGGGTGACATGCGTGGAGTGGATGAAGACCGCCGGGTCCCAGACGTCGGCGTCGGTCGGGGCGACGTTGAAGTCGCCGCAGACCGTCAGCGGGAGCCCGGCGGCCAGTTCCGCCTCCAACGCGTCGCGCAGCGCCGCGAACCAGGCCAACTTGTACGCGTAGTGCGGGTCTTCGGGTGTCCGCCCGTTGGGCACGTACACCGACCAGACCCGCACCCCGTCGCAGGTGGCGGAGATGGCACGGGCCTCCGGGTCGGGGAAGCCGGGCTCCCCGGCGAACCCGACCCGGACGTCGTCGAGCCCGACCCGGGACAGGATGGCGACCCCGTTCCACCGGCCGTCGCTGTGGCTGGCCACGGTGTAGCCCAGCTCGCCCACCTCGCCCACCGGGAAGGCGCCGTCCGGGCATTTCGTCTCCTGCAGACAGACGACGTCCGGCCCGGTGTCGGCCAGCCACTCCAGCAGCCGGGGTAGGCGGGCCTTCACCGAGTTGACGTTCCAGGTCGCCAGGCGCATGCCCCCAGCCTGCCGCATCCGTCGCCGGTACGCCGGGTCAGCTGCCCGGGGTGTCGCCGGGTCGGGTCTGTTCGGCCAGGAAGCGCTCCAGTTCCGCACCGAGTTCGTCGGCCGTGGGCAGCGGCCCGGCATCCGGGGCGAGCAGGCTCTTCTCGCCCCGACCTCGGGCGAACGCGTCGTACTGCTCTTCCAGGGCCTGGACCAGGGCGGCGGCGTCCTCGGTCTGGGCGACCTGGCGGTCGATCTCCACCCGGACCACCTCGGCGGCCGAGCGCAGCCCGTCGCCGGGCAGTAGCAGCCCGGTGCTGCGGGACACCGAGCTGAGCAGCACCTCGGCGGCGGCCGGGTACTCGGTCTGCGCCACGTAGTGCGGCACGTGGGCGGCGAAGCCCAGCGCGTCGCGGCCCTGCTCGCCGAGGCGGAACTCCAGCAGGTGACCGACGCTGCCGGGCACCTGGACGCGTTGCAGCCAGGGCTCGTACCCGCCGATCAGCTCGGGGCGGGTCGCGTGCGCGGTCACCCCGGTCGGCCGGGTGTGCGGCACGGCCATCGGGATCGAGTTGAGCCCCACGGTGAGCCGGACGTCCAGGCGGGCGGCCAGGCCGGCGACGGCGGCCACGAACCGCTCCCACTGCAGGTCCGGCTCGGGGCCGGTGAGCAGCAGGAACGGGGTTTCGTCGTCGTCGTGCAGCAGGTGCAGCTCCAGCTTGGGCGCGTCGACGCTCTCCCAGTGGTCCTCGACGAAGGTCATCACCGGTCGTCGGGACCGGTAGTCGAAGAGCTGGTCGACGTCGAAGGTGGCGATCGGCCGTCCCTCCAGCGAGGTGAGCAGCTGCTCGCGCGCCAGCCGGCTGGCGTTGCCGGCGTCCACGAACCCGGTGAGGGCCTGGATCAGGACCGGTTGCCCGAGGTCGGGCAGATCTTCGGTGAGCTGGTAGAGCTCGTGTGGGTCGAGCACCGGTGCGGACCTCCCTGAAATGTGCCTGCGGGGTGCCGACGCGACGGAGGGCACCCGTTCGGGCAACGTACCCGCCATCCTGGTGCATTCCTGCGTCGGGCGATCCGTCGGCCGGGGGGCGGGCGTGACCGGACTAATCATCTGATTATGCCGCCAGGTCGGTCCGGTCGGCCGATCGGTCGAGGGCTGGTTCGACCCAAAGGCCGAGTTTGTCGATCATGTCAGGGCTGGTGGACAAATGCCCTTGCTCAGCACCGGCCGTCCCGGTCTGCGTGCGATGCCAGCTTGTTCCGGTATACGAGGTACGTTCCTCGGGCGCGTCGCCCCGCCCCGGTCGTCCACCAACCCGGGCCCGATCTGTGGCGAGCGCCACGTGATCACTGTGCGTAATCAGGGTTTCCCCCTGCCTAGCCTCGGTTGATGCGTGACGACGGCACCCTCGACGACCCGTACGCCCCGAGCAGCCCCACCGCCGATATGGAGGATGGCACCTCAGCCGAACGGACACCCGCCGCGAGTCGGCTCCGGACGTACGTCCGGGACCTGACCGGTCGACGCCGGGCCCAGCTGGCGCTGGCCACCGGT
This sequence comes from Micromonospora arborensis, assembly GCF_003205615.1. GTDB lineage: Bacteria > Actinomycetota > Actinomycetes > Mycobacteriales > Micromonosporaceae > Micromonospora > Micromonospora arborensis. The sequence goes on from NZ_PYBV01000003.1 coordinate 242,776, forward strand.
GTGGTCTGCTGCCTCGGCCTGGCCGCCGTCGCGCAGGTCTGCGACGAGAAGCCCGGCGCGGCGAACCGCGGTGGCAAGCTCGCCAGCTCCGAGCTGGCGCAGCGCGCCGAGCAGCAGAGCGCCGCCTCCCGTGGTCTCGATCGTGCTGCTGCCCCGACCACGTCCGCGGCCGCCCCGTCCGCCCCGGCGACCCCCGGCGACCCGGACACCACGGCGCCGGCCCGTAAGGCCGCCCCGGCCCGCCCGACCCACCCGGCGCCCGTCGCCGGGCTGGACGAGGACCAGATGAAGAACGCCGAGGCGATCGTCCGGGCCGGCCGCAAGATGGGGGTGCCCCGCCGAGGTCTGGTGATCGCGGTGGCCACCGCCATGCAGGAGAGCAACCTCTACAACGTGGCCAGTGGCGTGCTGCCCGAGTCGCAGGACTACCCGCACCAGGGCGTCGGCTGGGACAACGACTCGGTCGGGCTGTTCCAGCAGCGTTCCAGCAGCGGCTGGGGCCCGGTGGGTCGGTTGATGGATCCCGAGTTCGCCACCCGGCAGTTCCTCACCGCGCTGGAGCAGGTGCCCGGCTGGGAGCAGATGCGACTCACCGACGCCGCCCAGGCCGTGCAGGTCTCCGCGTTCCCCGAGTACTACCAGCAGCACGAGTGGCGGGCCACCAGGGTCGTCGACGCCATCCTGCCGGCGGGGCGGTAACGTACCGCCCACTATGGACGGTCAGGGTTGAGGCTGTCGCATCCCGGGTACATGTGTTGCGGGTTCGGGGTACACATGACAGAGGGATCATCGACAGGAGGACGCCATGTCACTGATGCAGCGGATCACCACGTTCCTGAGATCACCCAAGGGGCAGCAGTTGGTCGAGCGAGGTCGTCGGGAGATGGCCAAGCCCGACAACCAGCAGAAGCTCAAGGGGTTGGCGGCCCGGCTGTCCAACCGCCGCCGCTGAGAAGCCTCATCGGCCGCCCTGTCCGCCGTTCCCACCCTGGGGAGACCCGGTGACCGACACCCCGCCCGTCGGCGGCCAGCCCGCCGCCCCCATTCCCCAACCGTCCGCCGACCTGCCGGCCGGGCCGGCGGACGCCCCCGAGGGTCCGCCGGCCCGTCTCTGGGACCGGATGCGCGACGACCCGCAGTACGCCCCGGAGCACCTCGCCCTGGAGGCGGTGCGCCGACTCGGGCCGGAAGCCGTGCAGTGGGCCAGCCGGGCCCGAGCTGAGCAGCCCGGGGTGTCGGCCGACGTCCTGGCCGACCAGGCGGCCCGCAAGTTCGTCAACCTGGCCCGTCTGTCCGGCGCGGTCTCCGGAGCGGCCGGGCTGCCCGGCGCCGTGATCGACGTGGGCGTGCTGGCCTGGACCCAGGCGCGGATGGTGCTGCACATCGCCGCCGCGTACGACGTCGACCCGCTGCACGGCGACCGGGCCACCGACCTGCTGGTGCTCCAGCGTGTGCACAAGGTCGCCGAGAGCGCCCGACTGGCGCTCGGCGTGGCCGCCGGCCGGGAACGCGCCGACGCGCTCTTCGGCCTGGGCGGCCAGCGTCCGCTCGGTCGGGTGATGCTGCAACTCGGTGTCCGGCTGGCCCAGATGGCCGGCGTGCGGGCCGCCAAGCGGATCGTCGCCAAGGTCGTCCCCGGCGCGGCCATCGTGCTCGGCACCTGGGCCAACTCGTCGGCCACGAAGGACCTGGCGCAGCGATCCCGGGCGCTCTACCGCTCCCGCGGCGCCGCCGTCCCGGAGCCCCGCCAACCCTGACGGTCTGCCGCGCGACGGTCAGTTGGCCAGGCCGGAGGCACGCCAGGTCACCTCGGCGATCCGGCCCTGGCCGGTGGCGTTGGGGTGGAACCAGTCCAGCGGGTTGAGCAGGTCCAGGGTGAACCGGACCTTGTGCACCGCGCCGCCGTCGTGCCGGCACCGTGAGCCGTACGCCCGGCAGGCCGCCACCAACTCGGCGTTGTACGCGTCGATCCGGTCCCGGACGGCGGCCCGACGCGCCCGGTCGGCGGGCGCCGTCGACGTCGCCTCGGCCAGCAGGGCCGGGCAGATGCCGCGCCGCCATGCGCGTACCGCCCGTGCGTCGTCGTGCCCGACCTCCCAGAGCCGGTACAGGTCGGGGATGCTCACCACCAGCACCCGGGCCTTCGGTCGGCCGGTCCGCAGCACCCGCAGGCCCCGGTCGACCTCGGCCCGGAACTGGGCCACCGGCGTCATCGCGTCCACCCTGCTCCGGCAGACGTCGTTGGCGCCGATCAGCACCGTTATGTAGTCGGGGCGGTCGCGTACCGCTGCCTGGGCCTGACCCTCCAGCGCGTCCGCGCGGGCGCCGGCGCGGGCGTGGTTGTACGTCCGGTCGCGGATCGCCGAATTTTGGTCGAGCAGTCGCCGGTAGTGGCTCTGCACCCGCAGGCCGTCCCCGGTCGACCAGGAGTTGCGCTCGCAGGAGGTGAGCACCAGGCAGGAGGCGAAGCCGGTGCTGACCGAGTCGCCGAGCGCGGCGATGCCGCCCGGCCCGCTCGACGGCGGGTTGCTCTTGGTCGGGCGGGGTGACGCGGAGGTGCCACCCTCACAGGCCAGCGCGACCAGCGCCGCGAGACAGGCCAGGGCGGCGACCCACCGTCGAGGCATGACATCCCCCGTTCCGCAGCACAGAGCGACAGCGCGGTAACTCTATGCGTAGGAGCTGCGGTACCGGGAAGTTGCTGTCGGGTATGCGGCAGAGTGTCGGCGGCAGTGCGGGAAGGATGCTTTAATCCCGCCACGGCGCCGGCTGGCCGTGCAGCCACCAGTGCAGTGCCCGGGTGATCCGGGGCAGCACCAGATAGGTCATCAGCGGGGTCAGGCAGAGCGTCATCAGCAGCACCCGCGCCGGCAATGGCACGGCGGCGAGGAAATGACTGGTCAGCAGGGTGGCGCTGAGGCTCAGCGGAAAGAACGCCAGCCAGATCGTCACCGCCTGCTTCCACCTCGGCGGCGACGTCGGCGCAACCGGCTCCACCGAGTGCTCCACTGAGTGCTCCAGCGGCGGGTCGAACCAGCCCTCGATCCCGGTACGCCGCTCGACCCGGGTGTGCTCGACGATGCCCTGCGCCGAACTGAGCCACCAGTGCCGCTGCGGCGACTCCTCCCATCGACGCAGCGTCTCGGCGTCGGCGAAGCGGTAGAGCATGTGCCACTCCGCCGAGCCGGGACCACTCTGCACCCAGCCGGCGCCGAGGAACCCGGGGAACGCCTCGGCCAGCGCGGTGCCGGCCCGCATCCAGGCCACCATCTCGCTGGCCCGGCCCGGATCGACACGGCGGGCGATGGCGACGGTCACCGGCACGGCGAGGGTCATTGACATGGGCCCATCCTGCGGTCGGCGGGGGCCGCGGCGCGAACGGATGTAATCGAGCACACCGGCACACGGCGGTGCCGCCCGGCAGCGCGGGCCACCGGCCGGAACCTGTCGGTGGTCGATGCTCTACTCGGGGCATGGACGACAGGGCGATCCTCGTGCTCGGCGCGACGGGCACCACCGGGCGGCGGGTGGCCGACCGACTGCGGGCGTTGGGCGTCCGGGTGCGCGCAGCCTCCCGCAGCGGCCCGGTGTGCTTCGACTGGTCGATCGAGTCGACGTGGGCGTCCGCGCTGGCGGGCGCGTCCGGGATCTACCTGATGGCACCGGACGGTCAGCCGGTCGAGCCGGCCCTCGTCCGGCTGGCCGTCGAGCAGGGGGTGCGGCACGTGGTGCTGCTCTCCAGCCGGGCGATCGAGGCAATGGGCGACGAGCGCCTGCTGACCGCGGAACGGACGGTACGCGAGGCCGGCGCCGACTGGACGATCCTGCGGGCGGACTGGTTCGACCAGAACTTCGACGAGGGAGTGTTCCGGGAGGCGGTGCTGGCCGGGGAGATCACCGTGCCGGTCGGCGCGGCACGCCAGGCGTTCGTCGATGCCGACGACATCGCCGCCGTCGCGGTGGCCGCTCTCACCGAGCCCGGGCACGCCGGCCAGGTCTACGAGGTCACTGGGCCCCGGGCGATCACCTTCGCGGAAGCAGCCGAGACCATCAGCCGAGCGGCGGGCCGACCGGTGCGTCACCTCGGCACGGCTGACGACTACCGGGCCGCGCTGGGTCCGCTGGGCATCCCCGCCGAGGAGATCGAGCAACAGATCGCGGCCTTCACAGCCCTGCGCGACCTCGGCCACGCGGAGCCCACCGACACCGTCCGCCGGCTGACCGGTCGCGACCCGCGCGACTTCTCGGCGTACGCCGCCGAGGCGGCGTCGCGCGGTGCCTGGCGCGACTGACCGAGGTGTCCGAGGCCGGTTAACGCTGGCGATCGGGGGTAGGTCCCTGGGCATGACGAGATCGCAGCCCCGGCGCGCCCGTGGCACGGTCGGCCACGCGAACAGCGCGTTGAACCTCCGGCTCACCCTCGCCAGCTTCGGGCTGGTGATCATGGTGCTCTTCGCGGTGCTGGCGTTCTGGGCCGGCATCGCCTGGCTCGGCGTACTCTGCGCGATCTTCGCCGTGGTCGCCGTGGTCGACCTGGTCGTGATCCAGCGCCGCCGCGCCGCCCGCCACCGCGAGGAGCCGGGCGTACGACACTCGTTGTTCGAGTGACAGGAGGACGAGATGCCCCACATCGCCACCACCAACCCCGCCACCGGACAGGTGCTCAAGACCTACGAGGCGATGTCCACCGAGCAACTCGACGGTGCCATCGAGCGCACCGACCTCGCGTACCGGCAACTGCGGGACACCACCGTCGACCAGCGCGCCCGGTGGATGAACGCCGCGGCCGACCTGCTCGACGCCGAGCGCGACGAGATCGCCCGGATCATGACCACGGAGATGGGCAAGACGTACGTCGCGGCGCAGGCCGAGGTGACCAAGTGCGCCACCGCCGCCCGCTTCTACGCCGACAAGGCGCCGGTGTTCCTCGCCGACGAGCCGGCCGACGCGGCCGCCGTGAAGGCGGTCCGGGCGTTCATCCGCTACCAGCCGATCGGTGTCGTGCTCGCGGTGATGCCGTGGAACTTCCCGCTCTGGCAGGTGATGCGCTTCGCCGCGCCGGCGCTGATGGCCGGTAACACCGGTCTGCTCAAGCACGCCTCGAACGTGCCGCAGACCGCGCTGCTGCTGGAGGACGTATTTCGCCGGGCCGGTTTCCCCGAGGGGGCCTTCACCACCGTGCTGGTCGGCTCGGAGGCCGTCGAGCGGATCCTCGGCGACCCCCGCGTACGCGCCGCCACACTCACCGGCAGCGAGCCCGCCGGTCGGTCCATCGCGCAGATCGCCGGGCGGGAGCTGAAGAAGACAGTCCTCGAACTCGGCGGCAGCGACCCGTTCGTGGTGATGCCCTCGGCCGACCTGGACCGGGCCGCCGAGGTGGCCACCACCGCGCGCTGTCAGAACAACGGCCAGTCCTGCATCGCCGCGAAACGGTTCATCGTGCACACCGACGTCTTCGACGCCTTCGCCGAGAAGTTCGCCGCGAACATGGCCGCACTGCGGGTCGGTGACCCGATGGACCCGAACACCGACGTGGGGCCACTGGCCAGTGAGCGTGGCCGCGACGAGGTGCACGCCCAGGTCCGCGACGCGGCGGACAACGGCGCGACAGTGCTCTGCGGAGGCGAGCCGCCAACCGGCGACGGCTGGTTCTACCCGCCGACCGTCGTCACCGACCTCACCCCGCAGATGCGGATGTGGTCCGAGGAGGTCTTCGGCCCGGTCGCCGGGCTGTTCCGGGTGTCGTCGTACGAGGAGGCGATCGAGGTCGCCAACGGCACCAGTTTCGGGCTCGGCTCGAACGCCTGGACACGGGACCCGGCCGAGCAGGAGCGCTTCGCCACCGACCTGGACGCGGGCAACGTCTTCATCAACGGAATGACGACGTCCTATCCGGAGTTGCCGTTCGGCGGTGTGAAGAACTCCGGTTACGGGCGGGAGTTGTCGGCGCTGGGCATGCGGGAGTTCTGCAACACCAAGACGGTCTGGGTGGGGGAGGGCGCCGCCTCGGCCGGCGCGGGCGCGCACGCGGAATAGCGCACGCATCAGCCGACGCCGACATGGGTAGGAAGTGCGCCCATGACGACGTTCGGATTCCACGCCTCGCATGAGCAGATCGGTCCTCGCGCCCTGTTGGAGGCGGTGAAACACGCCGAGCGGGCCGGCTTCGACGCCGCCATGTGCTCCGACCACTTCTCGCCGTGGAGCGCCCGGCAGGGCGAATCCGGCTTCGCCTGGTCCTGGCTGGGCGCGGCGCTGCAGGCCACCGGTATGCCGTTCGGCGTGGTCAACGCACCCGGACAGCGGTACCACCCGGCGATCATCGCGCAGGCGATCGGCACCCTCGGCGCGATGTACCCGGGCCGGTTCTGGGCGGCGCTGGGCACCGGCGAGGCCAGCAACGAGCACATCACCGGCGACCCGTGGCCGCGCAAGGACGTACGCGCCGCCCGGCTGCGTGAGTGCGTCGACGTGATCCGGGCGCTGCTGGCCGGCGAGGAGGTCAGCCACGACGGCCTGGTCCGGGTGGACCGGGCCCGACTGTGGACCCGCCCCGAGGAGCCGCCCGCGCTGGTCGGCGCCGCCGTCAGCGTGGCGACCGCCCGCTGGTGCGCCGAGTGGGCCGATGGCCTGATCACCGTGAACGCCCCCGTGGCGCACCTGCGCGAGATGATCGACGCGTACCGGGACGCCGGCGGGCGCGGGCCGCTGCACCTGCAGGTGCACGTGTCCTGGGCGCCGGAGCAGGCGCAGGCCGAAGCGATCGCGTACGACCAGTGGCGCAGCAACGTCTTCGCCCCGCCGGTCTGCTGGGACCTGGAGACCGCCGAGCACTTCGACGTGGTCTCCGCCGACGTGTCGGCGCAGCGGGTCGCCGAGGTGGTGAACGTCTCGGCAGACCTCGGCCGGCACGTCGGCTGGCTGGAGGAGTACGCCGGGCTCGGCTTCGACCAGATCGCCCTGCACCACGTCGGGCAGGAGCAGCGCGGCTTCATCGACGCGTTCGGCGCCGAGGTGCTGCCGAAGCTGCGGCCGACCGGCTGATCGAGGAAGGGACCAGCGCACCCCTAGGCTCGTACCCCATGGAAAGCCTGTTTCCGGTCGTCGTCTTCCTGGCGATCGCCACCCTGGGCGCCGCGCTGGCCCGCCGGCTCGGCCTGCTCGCGCCGATCGTGCTGGTCGTCCTCGGCCTGGCGCTCTCGTTCGTGCCGGGCATTCCGCACGTGGAGCTCGACCCGGAGTTGGTGCTGGTCGGCATCCTGCCGCCGCTGCTCTACGTCGCCGCGCTGGAAACCTCGGTGCCGGCGTTCAAGAACAACATCCGGCCCATCCTGCTGCTCGCGGTCGGCCTGGTGCTGTTCACCGCGTTCGTGGTCGGGCTGGTGCTGCACCTGTTGCTGCCGCAGGTGCCGTTCGCGATCTGCCTGGCCCTCGGCGCGGTGGTCGCCCCGCCGGACGCGGTGGCCGCCACCGCGGTCGCGCGCCGGGTCGGGCTGCCCCGCCGGGTGGTCACCATCCTGGAGGGCGAGAGCCTGGTCAACGACGCCACCGCGCTGGTGCTGCTGCGGGTCGCCACCATGGCCACCGCCGGCTCGGCGGTCGGCGCCGCCGACGTCACCGTCGAGGTGCTCCGGGCCACCGGCGGGGGCATCCTGATCGGCGCGGTCGGCGCGCTGGTCTTCGGTTTCCTGCACCGGCGGATCACCGACCCGGTGCTGGACAACGCGTTGTCGTTGATCATTCCGTTCGCGGTGGTGTTCGCCGCCGAGGCGGTGCACTCCTCCGGAGTGGTCGCGGTGGTCGTCACCGGTCTGGTGCTCGGCCACAAACTGCCCCAGTTGCTGTCGGCGGCGTCCCGCCTGCAGATCGGCGCGTTCTGGCGGCTGGTTCGTTTCCTGCTGGAGGGGCTGGTCTTCCTGCTGGTCGGGCTCCAACTGCGGGAGGTGCTGCGCGACCTCGACGAGCCGACCGGCTCGCTCATCCTGATCACCTTCGCGGTGCTCGCCACCGTCTTCCTGACCCGGTTCATCTGGCTCTTCCCGGCCACCTACCTGGCCCGGCTGGTTCCCCGGGTCCGCCGCCGGGACAACCGGCCGTCACCGAAGTTCCCGATCATCATCGGCTGGGCCGGCATGCGGGGAGTGGTGACCCTGGCCGCGGCACTGGCCCTGCCGCTGACCCTGGCCGACGACGAGTCGTACCCCCGGGCCCTGTTCATCTGGCTGGCGTTCGCGGTGATCGTGGTCACCCTGGTCGGTCAGGGTGCGACGCTGCCGCTGGTCGCCCGTCGGTTGAAGCTGCCCCAGGACGACCCGGTGCAGGACGCGTTGTCGGCGGCCGGGGTGCAGCAGCAGGCCAGCCGGGCCGCCCAGGAACGCCTCGACAAGCTGGCCGACACCGCATCCGAGGCGGTGGTCGGCCGGCTGCGCCGTGCCCTGGAGGATCGCAACAACCTGGCCTGGGAACGTCTCGGCGGCACCGAGCGGGAGACGCCGTCGCAGGCGTACGGTCGGCTACGACAAGAGATGATCGACGCCGAGCGGGACGTGTTCCGGGCTGCCCGGGACTCCGGTCGGATCCCCGAGGAGGTGTTGGTGCAGGCCTATCGTGACCTGGACCTGGAGGAGTCGTTGCTGCGGGAGGTCGAGAAGTGAGCTGTCAGCACCTGACCGAGGCTGGTGCGGTCGAGCCGCGCACCACCGAGGAATGCCCCGACTGCGTCGCCATCGGCAACCCCGACTGGGTGCACCTGCGAGGCTGCCTGAGCTGCGGGCACGTCGGTTGCTGCGACTCGTCGCCGTACCAGCACGCGACGAAGCACTTCGAGTCCACCGGCCATCCGGTGATCCGCTCGGTGCAGCCGGGCGAAACCTGGCGGTGGTGTTACGTCGACGAGGAGATCGGCTGACCGCTGGTCGAGGACGGTTCGCAGCGGTTCGCCAGCGCCCACCGGGTGAGCGGCGGCACGGCCAGGCCGGTGCCGGCGAGGAGCCCGGCCAGGGCCAGCCAACCGAGCGGACCTCCGTCGAGGATCAGCCAGGTCAGCACCGCCGGCCCGGCCGCGCGGGCCAGCCCGGCGAGCAGCGTGTCGACCCCCTGGTAGGCGCCGATGGCATCCGGTGCGGCGAGGTCGTAGGCCAGTGCCGCCCCGGCCCCGGCGTGCCATAGGTCGCCGACGGTGTAGATCACGGTCGCCACCAGCAGCAGACCGATCGCCGCCGGGGTGGGCACCGCGCTGGTCGCGGCCCAGAGCAGCATCCCGGCCGCGAGCACCAGCCCGGCCCGGCGCATCGTCGCCGCCGCCGGCAGCGCGTGCCGGGCACCCCGGCTCAGTCGTACCGCGAGCAGCACGGTGAGCAGTGTGTTGACCAGGAGTACGGCGGACACCGTCACCGGTGGCGCGTCGGTGCGGGTCACCACCCACAGCGGCAGCACCAGTGTCAGCGCCACCCAGTGCAGGGACAGCACCGCCGAGGCCCCGGCGACGGCGAGGAACGGCCCGTCGCGCAACGCCTGGCCCGGCTTCTGCCGTGCGGTTCGCCGAACTGGCGCATACGCCGGCAGTCGCATGATCAGCGCCGCCGAGACCAGATAGGTCGCGACGTTGCCGAGCACCAGCAACCGGTACGCCCAGCCGGTGTCCGCCACCAGCGCGAACCCGGCCAGCCCCGCGCCGACCGCCACGCCCAGGTTGGCCACCGCGCGCAGGGTGGCGAACGCGTGCACCCGGCCCTCCGGGCCACCGACCGCCGCGACCAGCGCGGCCCGGACCGCCAGGTTTCCGGAGACCAGCAGCGCGTCCAGTGTGGCCACCAGCAGGAACAGCGGGAACGAGCCAACCAGCAGGTACGCGGCGGCGACGGCGGCCTGCGCCAGTTGAAGGACCGCCCGGAGGGCCCGTGGATCACGTCGATCGGCCAACCCGCCGAGCGGCACGCTGGCGGTGAGCCCGACCAGGCCGGCGACGGTGAGCCCCAGCCCCACCTCGGTCGGGCTCAGCCCCACGGAGCGGGTGAGGTAGAGCGCCGCACCGGTCACCCACAGCCCGAGGCCGACGGTGTTGGCGAGGGTGGCCAGCGACAGGGTGCGCAGCCGACCGGGCGGCGGCAGCGGTGACAGAGACCGCCAACGGCCGCGAATCCCCGCCCGGGTGCCCACACCCCGACCCTAGGGCTGACGCGCGGGCATCGACGCCCCGAGCTGCCGCGCCCGTCACAGCCCACCTCCACCGTGTGCGTCGGCTTGCGGGTGTGCGTCGACTCTGGCGCGCCCGCCGGGTTCGGTGCGCCCGCCGGGTTCGGTGCGTCCGTCGGCTCTGGTGCGTCCGTCGGGTTCGGTGCGTCCGTCGGGTTCGGTGCG
>NZ_PYBV01000003.1:253407-277017 GCF_003205615.1 Micromonospora arborensis
GTCGAGCCAGGCGGGTGGGACGAACTCGGGGTGGCCGTCGTTGGCGAGGTGGACGGTCCAGTCGCTGTGGTGAACGTGGCGGTGGTGGTGGCCGCAGAGCAGGACCGCGTTAGCCAGACACGTCGGGCCGCCGTCTGTCCAGTGCTGGATGTGGTGGGCGTCGCACCAGCGGGGTGGGCGGTCGCAGCCGGGGAACGCGCAGCCGCGGTCGCGCAGCACCAGGGCGCGGCGGAGCGGGCCGGTGATGAGCCGGCGTTGTCGGCCGACGTCGAGCGGTTGGCCGGCGCTCCCGAGGATGGCGGGCAGAACGGCGGCATCACAGGCGAGCCGACGCACGGCCTCGGCCGTGAGGTGCAGGCCGGTGTCGAGAGCGCCGGCGCTCAACTGTCGCGTCAACCCGTCATAGGTCGCGGTCACGACGAGTTGGGTGGGGTCACCGCCGTGGTCGGGCAGTTCGCCACCGCGCAGGGCGAGTCGGCAGACATCGGCCAGGGCGTCGTGTCGGCGTTGCCCGGGGGTGCGGGTGTCGTCGGGCCCGGTGGGTGCGGTAAGTGGGTCGATGGTGGCGCGCAGCAGCGCGGCGGCCTCGGTGTCGAGGATGCCGCTGAGGCGTAGTCGGCCGTCGGGTTGTTCGCTGATGGTGAGGTGCCGGTCGCGGGCGGCGCGCGACTCGTCGGCCCGCAGGGCCGCTTCGGCGGCGGCGTCCGCGACCTCCGGGGCGACGTGGTCGAGGATCCGGGTGCCAAGCTTGCGCAACAGTGTGGCGTCGAACTGTGCCGCCCACTCGACGAGCACGCCGACGGCCTTGTCGGCGGCCGCCGGCCCGGCGGCGGTGTGGACGGTCTCGACCGTCTCGGCGATGACTCGGACCTGTTCGATGTCGACCAATCCGCCGGCCAGGGCGTCGCGCACCCCGGCCGGGCTGGTGTCGAATGTCGCGGCGAGCGCGACGAGGCGGCGGGCCGCGCCGACGCCGAGGCGTAGCCGGTCGCGCAGCCAGACGGCTGTGCAGGACGCGCCCTGCGCGGTGGCGGTGCCTCGACCGTCCAACTCCCGGACGAGGGTCAGCTTGACCGCCGCCAGGCGTTGCTCAAGGCGGTGCGTGGCATCCAACGCCGCGACGAGATCAGGCTCGGAAGCGGCCCAGGCGGACGCGTCGAAGCAGGCCACCACTGCGGCTTCGGCCTGCTCCAACGCATCGATCACCACCAGAGAATAGAACAGATGTACGACACTTTCGGCGTCCTGATCCCATCCGCAGTGGCCGGCACACGAATCCGGGTGGTCGCCAGGCCAGCACCCGCCAGGAGACGCAGCGCCGGCAGCCACCAATCGTCCGGCGGCACATCGGGCCGCCCGCTCGGGTAGATCGCCGTCTATGATCCACCGACGGCGCGACTGTCTGGGGGCGGACATGATCAAGGCGGTCTTCTTCGATGTCGGTGGGACGATTCTCGACGAGTCCCACGAGTTCGCCGCCTGGGCCGACTGGCTCGGCGTTCCCCGGCACACGTTCTCGGCGGTCTTCGGCGCGGTGATCGCCCGCGGTCTGGACTATCAGGAGACGTTCCGGGCTTTTCGGCCCGACTTCGATCTCGCGGTCGAGGTGGAGCGCCGAGCGGCCGCCGGCCAGCCGGAGTCGTTCGGCGCGGAGGATCTCTATCCGGACGCGCGGGGCTGCCTGACCGCCCTGCGGGAGCAGGGCCTGCTGGTGGGCCTCGCCGGTAATCAGCCGGCCCACGCCGAGTCGACCCTGCGCGCTCTCGACCTCTCCGTGGACGTGATCGGCACGTCGCACGGCTGGGGCGTGGCGAAGCCGGCACCGGCCTTCTTCGAGCGGGTCGTTCGCCACGGCGGCGGCGATGCGTCGTCGATCCTGTACGTGGGCGATCGGCCTGACAACGACGCCCGCCCGGCCCAGGAGGCCGGGATGCCGACCTGTCTGATCCGGCGCTCTCCCTGGGGGCACATCCTCGACCTCCCGGAGGTGTCCGAGCGCTGCCTGTTCCGGATCGACTCGCTGGACGAACTCCCCGGCCTGGTCGCGAAGCACAACGCGGCCGGCGGCTGACCCGCCGACCGCGTGCTCGTGCGGTCCTGGTGGCCGCCTTCCCCGGGCGGCCACCAGGACCGGGGTCAGGTCAGCGAGCAGGCCGCTCCGTTGACGGTGACCAGGCCGGGGCTCGGGTTGGCACCACCGGAGGTCGTCGCGTTGAAGCCGAACGTCACCGTGCCGCCGGGTGCGATCTTGGCGTTGTACGACTCGTTGCGCGCGGTCACCGTCGCACCGGACTGGGTGACCTTCGCCAGCCACGCCTCGCGTACCCGCTGGTCGCCGGTGAACGCGAACCGCACACTCCAGCCGTTGACGGTCGTGGTGCCGGTGTTGTTGACGGTCAACTGGGCGGTGAACCCGGTGCCGCCCTGCCAGGCGCCGTAGTTGGTGTAGCGCACCGAGCAGGTGGTGGCCGGCACCGCGCCGGCGTCACCCTGGTCGGCCAGGAACGAGGCGATCCAGGCCAGCGCCGAGTTCCAGTTGATCGCCACCTCGTTGGTCGAGTACGAGTTGATGTCGTCGACGTAGCAGAACATCGGGGCGCAGCCGGCGAGCAGCTGTGCCACGAACGGGTCCTGCAGGGCCGCGTTCGGGCCACCGGCGAGGGAGCCGGCGGGCGGTCGGGGAAGGTTCGGGTCGAGCTGGTGGCCGAAGATCCGACTGTGTTGGTTCTGCGCCGCGTGCTCGCCCCACCCGGTGACGTAGGAGATGTTCAGCGCGTTGCGACCGAGCACGTAGTCCATCGCCTGCACGGCACCGTCGCGGTAGGCGGGGTTGCGGGTCAGGTCGAAGGCGGTGGCCAGCACGACGGCGTTGTTGATGACGTTGCTGTTGCCGCCCCAGAAGTAGCTGTTGGCGTCCCCGGGCATGGGCAGCCCGTACGCCTGCCGGCGCAGCTCGGCGAGGTACGCGTCGGCGGCGGCGGTGACCGAGGCGCGAACCCGGGTCAGGTCGGCGGCGGGCAGCCCGTTCGGCACGGTGGCCAGGTCGAGGCGGCCCAGCGCGGCCACGCTCTGCCAGCCGAAGCCCCGCGGGTCGAACACGTTCCCGGTGTGGTGCGGTGAGGCGGTCAGGTCGGTCAGATAGTTCTGCGCGCCGGTGGTCAGGTACAGCTCGGCCGCCGCCCAGTAGAACTCGTCGGCGACGAAGCTGTCGTCGTACGCGCCGCCGCCGGTGCCGTCGGTCGGGCTGGCGTACACCGCGGGGTGGGCCTTGGCCGCCGCGTAGGCCGTCTTCGCGGCAGCGGCGCAGCGGCCCGCGAAGGCCGCGTCGTAGGGGGCGTAGAGCCGCGCGCACTGGGCGGCGGTGGCGGCCAGGTTGAGGGTGGCCGCGGTCGACGGTGGGTGCAGCTCGCGCGGCTGCGGGTCGTCCTGCGGGGCGAGCGGCAGGCCGGTCCAGTTCTGATCGTGGATCTTGTGGTGGACCATGCCGGCCAGTGGCTTGCCGGCCGGCACCTGCATGCGCAGCAGGAACTCCAGCTCCCAGCGGGCCTCGTCGAGGATGTCCGGCACCCCGTTGTCGCGCTCGGGCACCCGCAGCGTGCCGTCGGCGAGTTCCGCGCCGCCGTTGGCGGTGGCCGCCGTCCTGGTCCGCTCGAAGGTGTTCAACAGTTGGTAGGTGGCGATGCCGCCGTTGACCACGTATTTGCCGTGGTCACCGGCGTCGTACCAGCCGCCGCGCACGTCCAGGGAGTAGTCGCAGACGCCCGGCTGGCAGGGCACGTTGGTGTCGCCCTGGTTGGGTGCCACGTCGAGGTGCCCGGCGGGGCGTGCGTACTCGTCGCCGATGAGGTCGCCGTCGATGGCGATGCCGCTGCGCTGGGCGTAGAAGAACTGCAACGAGTCGGAGCGCAGCTGGTCGTAGACAGCGCCGGAGATGTCGAACGGGTGGCTGGTCTCGCCGTCGACGGTGAGCGTCAGCCCGCTTCCGGCGGTGCGGTAGCTGGAGAAGTCGACGGTGTGCACGTTCTGCCCGGAGGCGGCGTCGACGCCGCGAGCGGTGGTGGTGCCACTGGCCACGACGGTGCCGGCGGCCGAGCGCAGCTGCCAGGGCAGCGCCTCGGTGGCGTCGGTGACGACTGTGGCGTTCTTCGGGCCGCCGGGCAGGTAACCGACCTGGTTGACGCGCACCCGTGGCCCGGTGTCCGGCTCGTACGGCTCGGGTGGTTCACCGCCGCGCAGCGAGACGTCGTCCAGGCAGATGGTCTGCGTCTGGGCGGAGCCGCCGACCTGGAAGATCAGTTGGGCGTTGGGGTTGTCGTCCGGGACGGTGAAGGTCTGTTCGACCCGCTGGGCGGTGCCGGTCGCGGTGGCGTCCACGGCCGCGTACGTGGTGTAGGGGGCACTGCCGAGTTGCAGCACGGCCTTGACGGCGGCGCCGGGGGTGGCGGAGACGGCGAAGCCGAGGGTGTATTCGGCGCCGGCGACCAGCGGCACGCCGTCCTGGCCGATGCCGGCGTCCCACGGGTTGGCCAACCCGCCGGCGACGGTGGTGCAGAGCCGGCCGTCGGTGACCGCGAGCGGGCCGGTGCCGAAGGAGAACCAGGGGCTCACTCCGGCGCTGAAGTCGCCGTTGTCGATCTGCTCGGGGGCGTCCGGTGGTGGTTCGGCGTGGGCCGCGCCGGCGCCCGCGCCGGTGAGGGCCAGGGTGGTCGCCGCGGCCAGCAGGAGGCGGCGTCGGGATGGCGTCACGGGGAGTCCTTCCGGGACGGGAAGTGGGACGGCGGGGGTGGTCGATACCTGGGAGCGCTCCCAGGTATCGGCTCGATGTTTCCAGCGTCGGTCCGTCATGTCAATTGATCTGGTTGGATGGGTGTGGGTGTCCGACGAGGGCGGCCAGTCGCCGAGTGGGCGCCGACGCGCCGACGCGGCGGACGTGAGATTGGCCGCGCCACGCGCCGTCGTCCTGATCTCCTAGAGACAACTGCGCCCTTCGCCTGGCAGGCTGCCTCCCATGACCCTGAAGCTGCGTTCCGTGGGAACGAGCGACCGTGGGCTGATCCGCAGCGGAAACCAGGACGCCCTGCACGCCGGCAACTGGCTCGTCGCCGTCGCCGACGGCATGGGCGGGATGGCCGCCGGCGACCTGGCCAGCGCCCTCACCATCGACGCGGTCGCCCCGCTGGACGTGGAAACCCCCGAGGACGCCCTGGTGGCCGCGCTCGAAGGTGGCATCGCGTTGGCCACCTCCCGGATCCGCCAGGCGGTCGCGGAGGATCCTGAGCGCCAGGGCATGGGCACCACACTGACCGCCCTGCTCTTCGCCCGTACCGGTAGCTGTCTGGCCCTCGCGCACGTCGGCGACTCCCGCGCCTACCTGTTCCGTGAGGGCGTGCTCAAGCAGGTCACCCGGGACGACACGTTCGTCCAGATGCTGGTGGACCAGGGCGTGATAACCCCCGACCAGGCCAGCAGCCACCCGCGCCGAGCAGTCGTCACCCAGGCCCTGCAGGGCGACGAGGTCACGCCGTCGTACTCGACTATGGTGCCCCGGGCCGGCGACCGGTGGCTGCTGTGCAGCGACGGCCTCTCCAACGTCGTCCGCCCGGACACCCTCACCGAGGTGCTGAGCGACTACCCGGACCGGGCTGCCTGTACGGCCAAGCTGATCGACCTGGCACTGCACGCCGGCGCACCGGACAATGTCACGGTGGTGGTGGCCGACGTTCTGGAGGAGTAGGCCGGCGCTCAGCGTCGGCGTGGCGCGGCGTGCCGGGTGGGCGTCGCCGTTCCCGGATCCTCCGGCCACGGGTGCCGGGGGTAGCGCCCGCGCAACTCGGCGCGGACCTGCGGGTATCCGGTACGCCAGAACGACTCCAGGTCAGCGGTGACCGCCACCGGCCGGCCGGCGGGGGAGAGCAGGTGCAGCAGCACCGGCGCGCGCCCGTCGCCGACGCGGGGGGCCACCGACCAGCCGAACGTCTCCTGGAGCTTCACGGCGAGCACCGGCGCGGCCGGGTCGGTGTAGTCCAGCCGGACCCGAGAACCGCTCGGCACCTCGATCCGCTCCGGGGCCAGCTCGTCCAGGCGGGCGGCCTGCGCCCAGGGCAGTAGCCGGCGCAGCGCCGACGTGACGTCCACCCGGGCCAGGTCGGCCCGGCGCCGGCCGGCGGCCAACTCCGGGCCCAGCCAGGTCGGCGCGGCCTCGAGTAACGCCTCGTCGCTGACCTCCGGCCACGGAGCGCCCAGGTGGTGTCGGAGGAACGCGAGCCGTTCGCGCAGTGCCCGCGCCGCCGGCGTCCAGGTCAGCAGCCCCAGCCCCTCCTGGCGCAGACCGGTCAACAACGCCGCCGCCACCTCCGCCCGGTCCGGCCGGTCCAGCCGCCGCTGGAGCAGCTCGATCGCGCCCAGCCGGGTCACCTCCCGCGCCACCACGTCACCGTCGGACCAGCCGACCTCGCGGCTCGTGCGCAGCAGCGGGCCGGCCGCCTCCCGGGCCGTCGCCTCGTCCACCGGCGAGGCCCGGCGGATCCGGGCCGACGGCGCGCCGGGGGTGCGGTCCGCGACGGCCACCGCCAGCCAGTCGGACCCGGCCAGCCCCGACCCGGCCGCCAGCTCCGCGGCGGTCCCGCCGGTCATCAGGTACGCCGATCCGCCCGGCCGCCGCACCCGCGCCAACCGCTCGGGGTACGCCAGACCGACGAGCAGCCCGGCGGCGAGATCGTCGCTCAGCCCACCCGAGCCGACTCGGCCCCCGGTCTCCGGGCCGCCCCCTCGGCCGGCGCGGTCGGCGCGGCTGGCTTCGGTGCGGCTGCCTCCGGGGCGGCCGTCGGGTGAGGAGCCGGCGGGCAGCGCGGCGCGCAGCCGGCGTACCTCGGTGCGCCAGCGGGCGGTCGCGCCCGCGTCGACGCCGGTGCGCAACCGACGCCAGCCGGCCACCAGGTCGTCGCCGGGGCCGGCCGCGCTCTCCTCGGCGAGCAGGGCGACCACCTCGGCGGCCCGGTCGGCACCGACCCGGCCGGCGCCGTCGAGCAGCGCCCGGGCCAGCCGTGGGTGCGCGCCGGCCGCGGCGATCGCCCGGCCCCGCGCGGTGATCCGCCCGTCGCCGTCGACCGCGCCCAGGGTTCGCAGGGTGTCCCGGGCCACCGTCATCGCGGCGGCGGGTGGCACGTCGGGCAGCGCGAGCCCGACGCCGTCCGGTCGGCCCCAGGCAGCCAACTCCAGCGCGAAGCCGGTCAGGTCGGCGGTGGCGACCTCGGGCTCGGCCCGGGCGGGCAGCCGCTCGTGGGTCGCCGCCGACCAGCAGCGATAGACGTACCCGGGGGCCTCCCGGCCGGCCCGGCCAGCCCGCTGGGTGGCGGCGGCACGGGAAACCGGCACGGTGACGAGCGCACCCAGTCCGCGGGCCAGGTCGATGCGGGGTACCCGGGACAGCCCGGCGTCCACCACGACCCGTACGCCCGGGACGGTCAGGCTGGTCTCGGCCAGCGCGGTGGCCAGCACCACCCGGCGTCGATCAGCGGGACGCAGGGCGGCGTCCTGCTCGGATCCGCGTTGACGGCCGTGCAGCGGCAGCAGCGCCACGGTGTCCCGCAGGTCGGTCAGCCGGCCGGTGACCGCCGCGATCTCGCCGGCCCCGGG
This sequence comes from Micromonospora arborensis, assembly GCF_003205615.1. Taxonomy (GTDB): domain Bacteria; phylum Actinomycetota; class Actinomycetes; order Mycobacteriales; family Micromonosporaceae; genus Micromonospora; species Micromonospora arborensis. The sequence continues at coordinate 261,043 of NZ_PYBV01000003.1, forward strand.
CAGGAAGACCAGCACGTCGCCGTCGTGCTCGCGCAGCGCCCGGCGGACGGTGGCGGCCACGTGGTCGAGCAGGGCCCGGTCCACCGGCCCGGCTCCGGGCGGGGCGATCGGGCGGGCCGGCGGTGCCCAGATCCGCTGCACCGGGTGCAGCGCCGAGTCGGCCCGCACCACCGGGGCCGGGACGGACCCGCCGAGCAGCGCGGCGAACCGTTCGGTGTCCGGGGTCGCCGACATCGCCAGCAGCCACAGGTCCGGCCGGAGGGTGGCCCGGGCCTCCACGGTGAAGGCCAATGCGAGGTCGGCGTCGAGTTGACGTTCGTGGACCTCGTCGAGCAGCACGGCGCCGGTGCCGGGCAGCTCCGGGTCGTGGTGCAACCGCCGGACCAGCAGGCCGGTGGTGACCACCTCCACCCGCGTCGCCGGGCCGACCCGCCGCTCACCCCGGACCGCGTAGCCGACGCGCTCGCCGACCCGCTCGCCGAGCAGCTCGGCCATCCGCCGTGCGGCGGCCCGGGCCGCCACCCGGCGGGGTTGGGCGATCACCACCCGACCGGTCACCCGGTCGGCCACGGCCAGCGGCGCGAGAGTGGTCTTGCCGGTGCCCGGCGGGGCGACCAGGACGCCGGCCCCGGCCGCGTCGAGGGCCGCGACCAACGCCGGCAGCACCGGGCGTACCGGCAGGTCCAGGGTTACGTCGGAGAGCACGGCCCAGTCTCGCACCGGCGCGGGTGCCTCAGTGGCGACGGACCTCGCCGACGCCGAGCACGAAAGCCCGCCAGGCCACCGGGCCGAAGGCGAGGACCGGGCCGGAGCGGTCCTTGCTGTCCCGGACAGCGACCTGACCGTCGGCTGTCGCGACCTCCACGCAGTTGCCGTTGCCACTGCTGCGCGTGCTGGTGCGCCAGTCCGCTCGGGTCGGGTCGTACGCCGTCATCCCCGTTTACCTCTCGTCTGCGTCGGCGTGCCGCAGAGCGGTCACGCAAAGTTACGAGAAGCCTGCTCGATGCGGGTCAACGACGCCGCTGGATCGAGCGCCATCCGGCACAGCTCCTCGTGCAGAAGGCTATACCCGAGCACATGATCGGCTTCCTCCAGCGCCAGTCCCATCGTGAGGTTATCCAGGTAAACCACGGAGGCGTCGGCGGCCTCGGCGAAGTTGAGGATCACGTACGGCGTGCTCATCGCGGGATGCCCGCCGACCGCGAATGGAAGTACCTGGATTCTCACGTTGGGTAACTGCGCGATGCGACTCATGTGGGCCAGTTGTTCGGCCATCACCGCGGCGCCGCCAACCGGGCGCAGCAGCACCGCCTCGTTGAGAACCATCGACAACTGGACCGGGTCCTCGTGGCTCAGTACCTCCTGGCGGCGCAGCCGGGCGGCGACCTTGCGCTCCAGGCCGTCCTCGCCCGCGGTGCGCCGGAAGATCTCCCGCGCGTACGCCTCGGTCTGGAACAGCCCGGGTACCGACTCGGCCTCGTACGAGCGCAGCGTCGCCGCCTCGGCCTCCAACCCGACGTAGAACTCGAACCACTCGGGCAGCACGTCGCTGTAGTTCTGCCACCAGCCGCGTTGCTGTGCCCCTCGGGCGATCTCGATCAGCGCCTCGGCGTCCGAACCGGTCACCTGGTACAGCGCGAGCGCCGCCCGGACGTCGCGCGGCTTGATGCCGATCTGCGCGTTCTCGATCCGGGAGAGGTTGCTCTTCGACATGTCGAGTTGGCGGGCCGCCACGTCGAGCGTCATGCCCTCGCGTTCCCGAAGCTGGCGGAGCTCCCTGGCGATGCGTCGACGGCGCACGGTAGGGCTGGCGGCGGGTCGGATGGCGGGGGTGGCGGTCACCGTCCGAGTCTGCCACGCCAAGATCCGCAGGTCGCGCCTGTACGGAGTGCAACTTTCAAATCTGGGAGTTGCGTTGCAGTAGCTCTCGGTGCATCCTTTCCCGGTCGCGATCACTGTGGACACACCTGTGCGGGAGGACCGTTGCTCATCGCCGACGAGTTCTTTCTGATCGCGCACAACGACAGTCGTGGCAAGGCCAAGCTGCACCCGGCGGCGACCGGGCTCGGGCTGGCGAGTGGACTGCTCGGCGAGCTGCTCCTCTACGGACACATCACCGTCTCGTCCGGGCAGGTCACGGTCATCGACCGGCGGCCGCCGGCCGACGCGCTGGCGCACACCGTGCTCGACCAGCTCATCGGCGAATCCCAGCACCGGGAACTGCGTACCTGGCTCAGCTTCCTGGCGCAGAGCGCGACGACCTCGGTCGGGGAGCGCCTGGCCCGCGCCGGCGTGCTGCGCCGCCAGGAGAGCCGCCGACTGCTACGCACCTCGGTCAGTTACCTGCCGATCGACCTCAACGCGGTGGCCTGGCCGGCCACCCGGCTGCGGGCCCTGCTGGACCGGCCGGACCCACCGAGCGTGCCGGACGCCCTCCTGCTCGGCCTGGTCGTGGCCGCGGGGCTGACCCGTGAGGTGCTGTGGAGCGCTGGCCCCCGCGCGCACCACCGGCTGAACGTCCTCATCCCCGCGCTGCCGGCGCCCCTGAAGGAACTCGTCGGGCACACCGAGGCTGCCGTCGGCGCCGCCGTGCTGCGCGGCGTCCCCTGATCCCCCGGTACCCCCTACCCCCTCCCTCGACGACCGGAGTAGTCGCATGCCCCCGACATCGACAGTCGACCGACCCAGCAACGTCTCCGAAGCCCTGGCCCGAGGTCGTCTCGGCATCCCCTCGGTGATCTTCTTCGTGCTCTCCGCCGCCGCGCCGCTGACCGTGGTGGCCGGCGTCGTCACCACCGGCTACGGCGTCATCGGGGTGACCGGTGTTCCGCTGGCCTTCCTGCTGGTCGCCGCGGTGCTCGCCCTGTTCTCGGTGGGTTACGTGGCGATGTCGCGCAGGGTGGAGAACGCCGGAGCCTTCTACGCCTACATCTCCCGCGGACTGGGCCGGCCGGCCGGCGTCGGCGCCGCCTGGGTCGCACTGATCGCGTACAACGCGCTGCAGGTCGGGCTGTACGGCACCATCGGCGCCGCGGCCAATCCGGTGCTCGACCGGATCTTCGGCGGGCACCCGCACTGGGCCGTCGTGGCCCTGGTGGCGTGGGCGTTGGTCGGCCTGCTCGGCCTGCTCCGGGTGGACCTCAACGGCCTGGTCCTGGCCGCGCTGCTGATCGCCGAGATCGTGGTGATCCTCATCTTCGACCTGGGGCAGCTCGGCAACCCGGCCGACGGTCAGGTCAGCTTCGCCACGTTCTCGCCAGACAACCTCTTCGTACCCGGGGTCGGCGCGGTGCTGGTACTGGCCATCCTCGGCTTCGTCGGCTTCGAGTCCGCCGTGGTCTTCAGCGAGGAGAGCAAGGACCCGAAGCGGACGGTTCCGCTGGCCACCTACCTCTCGGTGGCGATCATCGCCGGGTTGTACGCGCTGTCGTCCTGGACCATGACGGTCGCCGTCGGGCCGGACCAGATCGCCGCACAGGCCGGCGAGCAGGGCGTCGAGCTGATCTTCAACCTGGCCGCCTCCCAACTCGGCGACACCGCCGTCACCATCGGGCAGGCGCTGTTCCTGACCTCCGTGCTGGCCGCGATGATCTCGTTCCACAACACCACGGCCCGCTACACGTTCGCGCTCGGTCGGGAGCGGGTGCTGCCGGCGGTGTTCGGGCAGACCTCGGTCCGTACCGGGGCGCCCCGCGCCGCCTCGGTCGCGCAGAGCGTCCTCGGTCTGGTGGTCATCCTGCTGTACGCGGTCAACGACTGGGACCCGGTGGTCAAGCTGTTCTTCTGGGGCGGCACCACCGGTGGGTTCGGCGTACTGCTGCTGATCGCCACCACCTCGGTGGCGGTGATCGTCTACTTCGCCCGCTCCGGCGGCGGCGAGAACCTCTGGCGGCGGGTCGTCGCACCGGGTGTCGCCACCATCGCGCTCTTCGTGATCATCTGGTTGGCCGTCGCGAACTTCGCCAACCTGCTCGGCGTCGCGCCGGACTCCACCCTGCGCTGGGCGCTGCCCGCCGTGTACCCGGTGGCGGCGGCGCTGGGCATCGGCTGGGCGCTGGTGCTGCGCGGCAGCCGCCCCGACACGTACGCCCGGATCGGCCTCGGCGCGGCGAGCGCCGCCGCTGCCGTCATGCCGGAGGCGCCGGCCGCCGTGGAGGTGACCCGATGAGCGTGACCATTGAGCGACTCGGGCCGGAGGAGACCACCCTGGTGGCCAACCGGATCGCCGAAGCGTTCACCGTCCTTGAGGTGACGTACTGGCTGGTGCCCGACGCGAGCAAGCGGGAGGCCGTGCTGGCGGGGGACTTCGAGATTCTGGTCGGGCACGCGATGCGGCACGGCATGGTGTACGCCACGGCGGACCGGGCCTCGGTCGCGGTCTGGTTCACGTCGGTCGGTGAGCCGCCTCCACCGCCGGCCGACTACGACGCCCGACTGGCCGCCGCCTGTGGCGAGTGGACCGACCGGTTCCAACACCTCGACGAGCTATTCGCGGCGAACCACCCGCATCCGGATCACCACCACCTGGCGTTCCTGGCTACCCAGCCGGGCCGGCAGGGGCAGGGGCTGGGCAGCGCTCTGCTGCGGCAGCACCACGCCTGGCTGGATGCCAACGGGATGCCGGCGTACCTCGAGGCGAGCAGCCCACGCAGCCGGGACCTGTATGCCAGGCACGGTTACCTGGCCGGCGAGCCGTTCCGGGTGCCGGACGGAACGCCGTTCTGGCCGATGTGGCGGGAGCCTCTCGGCCGGTGACCCTCCGCTGACGTTCGGGGTGTCCGTGATGTCACGTGCGCGTGACAACGCGGGCGCGCGAGAGGGCCGGGTCCGACGGACCCGGCCCTCTCGCGTGAACCAACTACTCAGTACGTGCCGTCGAGCTGGCCGCGCAGCTTGGTCAGCGCCCGGGTCAGCAGCCGCGAGACGTGCATCTGCGAGACCCCGATCTGGTCGGCGATCTGCGACTGGGTCAGGTTGCCGTAGAAGCGCAGCGTGAGGATCTTCTGCTCGCGCTCGTCGAGGGTGGCCAGTGCCGGGCCGAGGGCGACGCGCAGCTCCGCCAACTCGAACTCGTTGTCCTCGCCGCCGAGCATGTCGCCCAGCTCGGTGGCGCGCTCGCCGTCACCGGTCGGGGTGGACAGCGACACCGCGTTGTACGCGCGGGCACCCTCCAGGCCCTCCAGCACCTCTTCCTCGGTGAGCTTGAGGTGGGCGGCGATGTCGGCGACCGTCGGGGAGCGGCCGAGGGACTGCAGCAGTGAGCTGTTGGCGTCGGAGATGGCCAGCCGCAGCTCCTGGAGCCGGCGGGGCACCCGGATGTCCCAGGTGCGGTCCCGGAAGTGCCGCTTGAGCTCGCCGATGATGGTGGGGATCGCGTACCCGGCGAAGTCGACGCCGCGCGACGGGTCGAACTTGTCGATGGCCTTGATCAGGCCGACCGCGGCGGTCTGGGCCAGGTCGTCGGTCGGCTCGCCGCGCCCGCTGTAGCGGTGGGCCAGGTGGTTGGCCAGCGGCAGCCACGCTTCGATCGCCCGGTCCCGCAGCGCGGCCCGGGACGGGTGGTTCGCGGGCAGCGCGGCCATCGCGTTCAGCAGGTCCGCGGCGCTGTCGGTGAGAGCGCGGGGGTCGAGCTTGGTGGTGGCCTTGGCAGCGGTGCTCCGCTGCTCGGTGATCGTTGGCGCGGTCATGGGTGGTCCTCCCTGCACCTCGTCCGCGGACAAAAAGGTGTGGCTCTTTGGTTTAGCTTTCAATGGGCCGTTCGGGACTCACCTTAACCTGATCGTCTCCCCGAAATCTAGCCGAAAGGCTGATGTACTTAAGGTGTGTTGAGCAACAAAAGACGCAAACGGGACAAGAGTCGGGAGGGTTGTGATGACCCTTACCCGTTTTTCGGGCCGGCCCCCGCCGCCGGTCAGCCCCTCGGCTCGGGCCGACCGGTCAACATGAAATCCGACAGGTGGGCAGGACTGTCGCCTATCCGTCGTTGTCCCGCTGGCGGGACCCGCCGTAGCGTCGCGGGTACACATCCGGTTCGGAGGCACCGTGCTCGATCCAGCCGCTCCCCAGCTCGTCGTGAACAGTCGCACGCTCTACTTCAGCTGGCTCCCGGCCGATCCGGACGCGGTCAGCGCACTCGTTCCGCCCGGGCTGTGCCCCCGCCCCGACCGGCAGGTGTTCATCAACCAGTACATCGTCGAGGACGAGACGCAGACCTCCGGCTTCGGCGCGTACTCACTCACGTACCTCGGCATCTCGCTCCTGGGCGTCGACGCGCCCGGCGGGCTCAACCCGGGCGGCTGGTGGACCAGCTACGTGGCCTCCAGCCGGCGGGTCCGGGAGTACGCCGCCGCTCGCGGCGCCCCGGTGCTCAGCGGCCGGACCCGGTTCGACCTCGACGGCGAGAACCTGCTCTCCGAGACGGAGGTCGACGGGACACCGTTGCTCCGGGCACGGTGCCGCGTGGGGGAGACCGGCCACGTGATCAGCAGCGGGCACCACCGCTACTTCACGCGCCGCGACGGCCAACTCCTCAGCTCGGTCTACCCGTTCGTCGCCGAGCCGGTCGCCCCGTTCGAGATCGAGTCGGTGGAGTTCCTCCAGCCCGGGCATCCGATGTACGCGCTGCGCCCGGCCAACCCACTGAGCATCGGCTTCGGCTACTACTCGCCGCGCTCCTCGTTCGCCTACCCGGGTGGGCTGAGCGTGCACCCGGTCGTCGGCGCGGCGGAGCTGGCCCGGCCGACTCACCAGGTGCCGGCCAGCCTCGCTCGCAGCGGCCTGCCGTCCGGGTCGTAGACCAGCCGGTACAACGGCAACGCCCAGGCTCGCGTGTACCACGGCAGCCGCTCGGGGCGGTGCGGGCGCAGTCGCCCGGGTGGCCGCTCGCCCACCTGGCCGTCGTCGTACCACTGTTGCAGCGCGTCGGCGGCGGCCGTGACGGCCGCGACGGCGTCCGCCGGGTCGAGCAGGTCGGCGTCGTCCGCGCCGTCCGGGTCACGGTCCAGGTGCTCGCGCCAGAGCCGCAGTCGCAGGTCCCGCGCGAAGACCCGCGCACCGTCGCCCTGACCCGCGGGGTCGGTGGGCTCCCGCTGGTCGCGGGTGTCGTCGAGCACCGCGCAGGACAACTCGCTGTCGTGCGTCCAGGACCGGCGGTTGAAGTTGTCGCTGCCCACGCTGGCCCAGACGTCGTCGACCACGCACACCTTCGCGTGCACGTAGACCGGGCCACCGGCGTGGTTCTCCACGTCGAACACGTGCACCCGGTCCGGGGCGGCCCGCTCGCACAACGACAGCGCCTGCTCGCGCCCGACCATGTTCGGCGGCAGCGCCAGCCTGCCGTCCACGTCCGGGTGCCGGGGCACCACGGCGATCAGGTGGAGCTCCGGGTTGTCCCGTAACGCGCGCGCGAACAGGTCCGCCACCTCGGCCGACCAGAGGTACTGGTCTTCCAGATAGATGAGTCGGCGGGCGCGGCGTACCGCCTTGGTGTAACCCCGGGCCACGGTCCGCTCGCCGTCGGGTGCGAACGAGTAGCGCGGGCGGACGGCGGGGTAGGTGCGCAGCACCTGGATCTGGTGCGGGCCACAGGGCGGCGGATCGGCCGGTTGCTCGGGCAGCGGGTCGGGGCGCAGGTCCGCGCCGCGTAACCGATCCCGCAGATAGGCCATCGGGTTCTCCGAGTCCAGTGGCATCGGGTCGGTCCAGCGTTCCCGGAACAGGGTGTCCAACGCGCCGACGACCGGGCCGCGCACCGCGACCTGCACGTCGTGCCAGGGCGGGTTGGATCCGTACCGGGGGGACATCTGCACCGGCTGCGGGTCGCCGTGGTGCGCGGCGTCGTCGCGTCGGCTGTGGCACAGGTCGATCCCGCCGGCGAACGCAATGTCCCGTTCCGGTGCGCCCGGGTGCCGCAGCACCACCAGCTTCTGGTGGTGGGAGCCGCCGCGCCGGACCCGCTGGTCGAGCAGCACCTCGCCGCCGGCTGCGGAGATCGTCTCGCTGAGGTCGCGGTTCTCCGCCTCGGAGTAGGCGAGCACGTCGAGGTGCGAGCGCCAGATCAGTCCCTTGACCAGCACGCCGCGTTGGGCGGCCTGGGCGAAGAGCTGGGCCACGGTCGGGCCGTCCGGGCGCAGCCGCTGGTTCGGGTCGCCCCGCCAGTCGGTGAAGAACAGGTGGTCGCCGGGGCCCAGCGCCTCCACCTCGTCGACCAGTCGGTCGAAGTACGCGGCACCGTGAATCAACGGCTCGGCGAGGTTTCCCGTGGTCCATACGGGTAACTCAGACACCGGGTTGGCGCGTTCCTGCGCGGTGAGGAACCAGTCCTGCGACGGCAACGTCCAGCCCCCTGGAGGTCGGCAACGTCCTCACGGTAGGACCCCCGACGCGGGTCCGCACGCCAGCCCGGCAGAGCGGTGATCTGGCCAACGCCATCGGAAGCGACGCGACAACAGCCCAGGAGGCCACACTATGCCCCGCGACACGACGAATCCCGGGACCGAGTACCGCGAGCCGGCGGTGGAGAGCGAACGGGGTGCGCTGGTAGCGGTGTTGGTGATGGTGATTCTTGGGGTCGCCGGGATCTTCGCGGTCTCCTGAGGCGGCGTCGGCGCCCCCGGATTGACCCGGAGGCGCCGACGCCGATCTCAGTGGTCGCGCGGGGTCAGGGCCGGGCGCCCTGACCGCCGGTGTGCGGCAGCCGCTCGGTGGGGATCACGCCGAGCCGCCCGGCCTGAAAGTCCTCGAACGCCTGGACCAGCTCGTCGCGGGTGTTCATCACGAACGGGCCGTACTGCGCCACGGGCTCCCGGATTGGCTTGCCGCCCATGATGTAGAGGTCCAGCGCCGGGGTGTTGCCGTCCTGCGCGGTGTCGGCGCTGAACCGCAGCGCGTCGCCCGGACCGTGCACCGCGAGCTGGCCGGTGCGCACCGGCCGTCGGTCGGTGCCGACCGTGCCACGACCGCCGAGCACGTACACCAGGGCGTTGAAGTCGGGCTGCCAGGGCAGGTCGACCTGTGCGCCCGGCTGCACGGTGACGTGCGTGATGGTGATCGGGGTGAAGGTCGAACCAGGGCCGCGGTGCCCGGCGATCTCACCGGCGATGACCCGGATGAGCGCGCCGCCGTCGGGCGTGGTGAGAAGCGCCGACTCCCGACCTCGGATGTCCTGGTAGCGGGGCGGGTTCATCTTGGCCGAGCGGGGCAGGTTGACCCAGAGCTGGGTGCCGTGGAAGAGCCCACCGCTCACCACCAGGTGCTCCGGCGGCGCCTCGATGTGCAGCAGGCCGCTACCTGCTGTCATCCACTGCGTGTCGCCGTCGGTGATGGTGCCGCCACCGCCGTTCGAGTCCTGGTGGTCGAAGACGCCGTCGATGATGTACGTGACGGTCTCGAAGCCGCGGTGCGGGTGCCACGGGGTGCCCTTGGGCTCGCCCGGCGCGTAGTCGACCTCGCCCATCTGGTCGAGGTGGATGAACGGGTCCAGGTCGGTGGTCGACACCCCGGCGAAGGCTCGACGGACCGGGAAGCCCTCACCTTCGAAGCCGGTGGGCGCGGTGGTCACCGTGCGGACCTTGCGGAACTTGGTGCTCTCGCCGAGTCGGGGCAGGCGCGGCAGGACAACGACGTTGTCGACGGTGATCGCTGGCATCGGGGGGCTCCTTAACGTGTGGCGTGGGTGGACGACGTGACCTGGGCCGCCCGCAGGCGGTGACCGAGTCGGTCGAAGACCCGGGTGAGGCAGGCGACCTCGGCGTCGTCGAGGTCGTCCATCAGATGGGTACGCACCGATGCCAAGTGGTGGGGTGCGGCTTCGGACAGGGCGAGCAGCCCGGCGGCGGTGAGCACCGCCTCGCTGCCGCGGCGGTCGTCCGGACACGGCTCCTTGCTGACCAGGCCCCGGCGCTGCATGGAGGAGACCTGGTACGTCAGGCGGCTGGGCGAGAAGATGAGCCGGTTGGCCAGCTCACCCATCCGCAGCCGCTGCCCCGGCGCCTCGGAGAGCAGGACCAGCACGTGGTAGTCGGCGAAGCTGAGATCGCTGTCGGCGCGCAGGTCCTCTTCGAGCTGGGTGTAGAGACGCTGGCTGGCCTCGATGTAGGCACGCCAGGCGGCCCCTCGGATGCTGTCCAGGCTCTCGGTCATGTCCATGACGGTAGCACTCTTTCAAAATTTAACTAATGGCGTTGTGCGTTGCCTGGATCACTTTCTCCTCAACGAGGGGCCAAGTCGTGCAGCTTTGAAGGAAGATGCCGATAAAGCAGAGGCGGCCAGCGGCGCGGTGTGCCAGACTCCGGCCTCGTGGAACACGTGGAGCTCACCACCGCCGACCTGCTGCTGCGCCCCTGGCGGGACGAGGACGCCCCGGCGGTGCGCGATGCCCTGCGCGACCCGGAGATCGCCCAGTGGAACCCGCAGGGTGGCGACCCGATCGACGACGACGTCGCGCTGCTCTGGGTCCGCCGCCGGGCCGACTGGTCCACCGGCGGCCACGCCTCGATGGCGGTGACGTCTGCGGCCGACGGCAAGCTGCTGGGCTCGGTGTCGCTGCACCGCATCCACGACGGCGACGCCTCCATCGGCTACTGGACGGTGCCCGCGGCGCGCGGGCGTCAGGTGGCGGTACGCGCCGTCGTCCGGCTCACCGACTGGGCGTTCACCGACCTGCGGCTGCACCGGGTGGAGTTGTGTCACGCGGTGGCCAACCCAGCCTCCTGCCGGGTCGCCGACCGGGCCGGTTTCCCCGCCGAGGGGACGCTGCGCGAGTCGTACCGGTACGGCGACGGCCGCCGCTACGACGAGCACCTGCACGCCCGCCTCGCCACCGACCGTTAGTCGGGTTGGGAGCACGCTTCGGCGCGCCTGTAGAGCTGCCCCAGATATGGGGCTGTGCACGGGGCGGCCCAGGTATGGGGCTGTGCACGAGGCGGCCTCGACATGGGGCTGTGCACGAGGCGGCCTCGACATGGGGCTGTGTACGGGGTGCCCCAGATATGGGGCAGCTCTACAGGTTGAGAGTGGTGCGGTTCCGGCCGCGCCGGTCGCCTCGAACCGTCACTCGGCGACCTTGCGCAGGAACGCCGCGAGGGCGGCGTTGACGCGGTCGATCCGCTCCGGCTGGGGCAGCGGCTCGGGCATCGGGGGCCCGGCGTGCCTCTTCCCCCGCACGTAGAGCGAGCATGCGAGGTCGGAGCACATGTACGTGCCGACCGAGTCGCCCTGTCGGCCACCCGGGCCGGCCTTGCGGGCGGTCATCAACGAGACGCCGTCGCTGAGGTGCGTGGTCAGGCAGAGCGAGCACATGCTGCGCCGTACGCGCCCGGTCTGGTGCGCCGCGGCCCGCAGCACCACTCCGACGAGTTTGCCGTCGGATTCGGTGACCAGGTAGGCCCGCTGCGGCGCCGCCGGGTCCCGCCAGCCGAGGAAGTCGAGGTCGTCCCAGGGGCGCAGCTCGAGATCGTTCGGTACGGCCATCCGCTTCGCCTCGCCCTGGGTGCAGTTGACGAAGGACTTCCGGATGGCGGATTCGGTAGCGGCTAACATAGGTAGTAGCCTAGCCCTCCTAGGCAAACGATTATTACGGCTAGGTGGGGGTGTGCTGCGTGGCACGTGCAGGGCTGACCGTCGAACGCCTGACGCTGGCCGCGGCCGAGCTGGCCGACGAGGTGGGCGTCGACAACGTGACCGTCGCCGCGCTCGCGCGCCACTTCGGGGTGAAGGACGCGAGCCTGTACTTCCACCTCAAGAACGCACGGGACCTGCGGGTCAGGATCGCTCTGCTGGCACTGGTGGAGCTGGCCGACCGGGTCGCCGCCGCGCTCGCCGGCCGGGCCGGCAAGGACGCGCTGGTGGCGTTCGCCAACGCGTACCGGGACTACGCGCGGCAACACCCGGGCCGGTACGCCGCCATGCAGATCGACCTCGACCCGGAGACGGCCGCCGCGAGCGCGGGCGTCCGGCACGCCGAGATGACCCGGGCGATCCTGCGCGGCTACCGGCTCGCCGAGCCCGACCAGACCGACGCGGTACGGATGATGCACAGCACGTTCCACGGTTTCGTCAGCCTGGAAAAGACCGGCGGCTTCCGCCACACCCCGCGCGCCACGGACGACTCGTGGACCCGCACCCTGGACGCCCTCGACGCCGTCCTGGCCAACTGGCCGCCACGCTGAGGTGCGACACCACCACGACATAGGCTCGGTGGCGTGGATGATCTGGAGCTGGCCGACTGGCGGGAGAGAGTGGCCCGGCTGTACCTGTCCGACGTCGACCTGACCGGGTTCCGCGCGGGGCGCGACGAACTCTTCGCCACCCACCCGCAGAGCCCGATCCCGGCGGCGGACCGAGCCGACTTCCCCGGGGTCCGCTACTTCCCCGCCAATCCGGACGCCGTGGTCGAGGCGCCGCTGCGGGCGGCCAGCGGCGAGCTGCGCGTCGACACGGGCGGCCCGGACGGCGTGGTCGCGTACCGACGGGTCGCGGTGGCCGAGACGCCGTGGGGGCCGTTGACCCTCTGGTGGATCGAGGCGTACGGAGGTGGGCTGTTCGTGCCGCTGCGCGACGGCACCTGCGGGCAGGAGACCTACGGGGGAGGTCGGTACCTCACCGACACCGTGAAGGGCACCTTCGGCCGGGGCGTCGAGCTGCTGCCCGGCGACCGGGTCCGGCTGGACGCCAACTACCTCTACAACCCCAGCTGTGCGTACGACGACCGCTGGGCCTGCCCACTGGCACCGCCGGAGAACCGGGTCGACGTGCCGCTGCGGGCCGGCGAGATGGCGTACCACGACTGAGCGGCCGCCCGCCCCGAGTGCTGCCGGGACGGGCGGCCGGTCGGTCGTCGCTCAGCCGGCGTTCGCGGCCGGGCTGGGCGTCCGGATCCGGGCCAGCAACTGTCGGGCCTGGTCGGCGAGCTGCGCGTCGACGGTCACCGCGTACTGGCCGGCGCGCAGTGAACTGGCCGAGGTGAAGTCACGCTGGCCGCCCGTCATCGCGTGTGCGACCGCACCGAACACGGCGCCCCAGATCGCGCCGATGACCAGCCCGACCAGGATCACCGCCAGCCAGTTGCCGACGGTGAAGATGCCGAACAGCAGGCCGATGAAGAGCCCGAACCAGGCTCCGGTACCGGCGCCGAGCAGGCCGGCTCGCCCGGTGGTCATCCGCCCGAGCACCGTCTCCACCAGGGTGAGGTTGGTGCCGACGATGGCGCTGTGCTCCACCGGGAAGCGGTTGTCGGCCAGATAGTCGACGACCCGCTGCGCGGCCGGATAGTCCGGGTACGAGCCGATCGTCACGGTAGGCGGGCCGGACTCCGGCCCGTGGCCGTCACCGGACGGCGTCGACAGGCGGCCGGCCGGCCCGGTTGGAAGCTGGTCGCCACCTGGTGTGCCGGGCTGCCACGCGGCGATCGGCCCCGAAGCTGACGTCATGAGCATCCCCCCTCGTCAGCTTCCCGGGTTCCCGCCCACGCCGACCGGTAACACCGGCGAGCACGCTGGGTGCTGTTCCTTCCTGGGGGAATGCGTGCGGGCGGCTCGGGTAGGCAGTCCGGTGGAGAGCGGACAGATCAGTGACTACGGGTTCCTCGCCGACGGCCGCACCGCGGCGCTGGTGGACACCTCGGGCTCGGTGAACTGGTGGTGCCCGGGCCGATTCGACGCCCCGTCAGTGTTCGGGCGGCTGCTCGACGACGACGCCGGGCACTGGTCGATCCGACCGGAGGGCGACTTCAGCGTCGAGCGCTGCTACCTCGACAACACCCTGGTGTTGCGGACCGTCTTCCACACCCCGCAGGGGGACGTCGCGCTGACCGACGCGCTCGCCTTCGAGCCCGGCTCGCGTGGCCACGACATCGGGATGCGCTCACCGCAGGTGCTGGTCCGCAACGTGCAGGGACTCTCCGGTGCGGTGCCGATGCGGGTGCACTACCGGCCGCGCTTCGAATACGGGCGCACCATCGCGTACCTGGTCGAGCGGGACGACATGCTGGAGGCCATCGCCGGGGCCGCGCGGCTCAGGTTCCGCAGCGACGTGCGGTTGACGACCGGCGACGGCGAGGCCGCTGCGACGTTCACCGTCCGCGCCGGCACGACCCACAACTTCGCCCTCGGGTACGCCCCGACCTACGACGCCCCGTTGCCCGAGGTGCCGGACGCTGACCAGACCATCGCCGACACCGTCGCCGGCTGGCAGTCCTGGGCCAGCGAACACGCGTACCAGGGGCTCTACGCCGATCAGGTGCGGCGCAGCGGGCTGGTGGTGCAGGGCATGACCTACCGACCCAGCGGCGCGGTGGTGGCCTCGGTGACCACCTCGCTGCCGGAGATGCTCGGGGGAGACCGTAACTACGACTACCGCTACGTCTGGGTGCGCGACTTCAGCCACACCCTGCGGGCGCTGTGGCGCTCGGCGTGCTTCGACGAGGTGCGGCGGCAGTTCACCTGGTTGGGCCGGGCGATGGGCCGGGTCGATGACAGACCGGTGCCCATCATGTACGGGGTGCTGGGGGAGCGAGACCTCACCGAGCATCGCCTGGACCAGCTCGGCGGTTACCACGACAGCCCGCCGGTGGTGATCGGCAATGACGCCTGGCAGCAGCGGCAGAGCGACATCTACGGCGCCACCATGGACGCCGCCTGGCTGATGCGCGACAAGCTGGAGCCATTCGACCCGGACGTCTACCACCTGCTCCGGGTGCTCGCCGACCAGGCCGAGCGGGACTGGAAGCTACCCGACGCGGGGATGTGGGAGGAGCGCGGCGTCCAACACCATCACGTGTCCTCGAAGGTGGAGTGCTGGGTCGCCCTGGACCGGGCGGTTCGCTTCGGCGACCGGCTCGGCGATCCGCAGGACCTGGCCCGCTGGACGGCGGCCCGCGACGAGGTGCGCGCGGCGGTGTTGCAGCGGGGGTGGAGCGACCGCCTCCAGTCGTACACCGGGATTTTCGATTCCGACGAGTTGGACGCCTCGGTGCTGGTGATGCCGCTGGTGGGGTTCCTGCGCGCCGATGACCCGCGGATGCGCGCGACGGTCCGCGCGGTGGAGCAGCGGCTGTCGCACAACGGCCTGCTGCGGCGTTGGGACGGCGACCCGGCGGGCTTCGTCATCTGTTCGTTCTGGCTGGTGAGTTGCCTCGCGTTGGGCGGCGAGCGGAGGCGGGCGCATGAGCTGTTCCGCGCACTCGCGGGACGGGTCAACGACCTGGGGCTGTTCGCCGAGCAGATCGACACGTCGACCGGCGAGCAGTTGGGCAACTTCCCCCAGGCGTTTTCGCACATCGGCCTGATCAATGCCGCCGGTGTGCTCAGCGACGTCGAGTTGGACCCGATGCTCCGCGAATGCGGCATGCCCCCGGCGCACTTCACCCCGACGCGTTCCGGATAGCGGACCGTTGGCGCTGGTTTCCCGGCCGTGGCGTGCGGGGTTGCGGGGGGCTGCACGGGGGGACAATGGCGGGATGCGGCTGGTGCTCACGGCGGACACCCACCTACCGAAGCGGGCCCGGGATCTGCCCGGGCCCCTCTGGGCGGCCATCGAGGACGCGGACGTGGTGATCCATGCCGGCGACTGGGTGGACGAGGCGCTGCTCGACGCGATGACCGCGCGCTCGCGCCGACTGATCGGGGTGTACGGCAACAACGACGGCCCGGCGCTGCGCGCCCGGCTGCCGGAGGTGGCCCGGGTGGAGCTCGGCGGCCTGCGGGTCGCGGTCGTACACGAGACCGGGGCACGAACCGGTCGTGAGAAGCGGTGTGCGGAGCGTTTCCCCGACGTCGACCTGTTGGTCTTCGGGCACTCGCACATCCCCTGGGACACCGAGGCGCCCGGCGGGCTGCGCCTGCTCAACCCCGGCTCACCCACCGACCGTCGCTCGCAACCCCACGCGACCTACCTGACGACAGAAGTTCGCGCCGGCCGCCTCAGCAAGGTAGAGCTGCACCGCATACCCCCTCGCTAACCCGCCCCGCGCCCCGCGCC
>NZ_PYBV01000030.1:0-141697 GCF_003205615.1 Micromonospora arborensis
CGGGTGCGACGCGGGTCGACTCGGACGAGCTGACGGGTGCGGCCGGAGCCGTCTCTGGCGGGGACACGCCGTCGGCCGCCGCCGTGGAGTCGCCGTCCGAAGTCGACGGCTCGGCGACCCGTGACCAGCGCACCCGGCATCGCCGGATGGCTGCGGAGTTCGAAGCCGACTCGGCGGCTCCCTCCGCGCAGCAGGAGTCGCAGGTCGAGCCCACGCCAGGCCAACCTTCGGCATCCGCACCCGAGGACCAGGCGCCGGAGGCCGAGGCACTCGACGTGCCGGCCGGGGGCGGTTCGCGACTGCTGCGGCGGTTCCGGGTCGACCTGCCGTCCGAAGGCTTCGGGTCCAGACCACCCGCACAACCTGAAATCGATGTGCGCTATCTCGCCGACAGGGTCGAGCATGCCCGGCGCTCGATCTTCAGTGAGTCGAGTGACGGGGGAAGCGTCCGGCGACCCGTCTCCGCGCTGTCGCACGTCTCGGCCCAGCCGTCAGTGGTTGAGGCCTCGATCGACGACGCGTCCGTCGACGATGGGACGGCACCGTGGTACATCGGGCACGGTGCCAGCGGCGCGTTCAGTGTCCAGTCGGCCGGCTGGGAGAGCGAAGCCGCGCTCGCCCAGGAGATCGTGGGGGAGCTGCCAGCTCTGCCGGAAGGGCTCCCGGGGGGCACCGACGCCGAGGAGACGACGCTGCGCCAGGGGATGCAGGACCAACTCGCCGCACTGCTCCGGGTCGAACGGCCGGCGGTTGACGCCCAGTTGGACGCCACGGCCGAACCCACCGCGCCGGACGACACCGACGCGAGCACCGTCGCCGACCGGGCACTCGGCGAGGAGAACACCGAGAAGTGGCGCGACCTGCTGCGCGAGGGCTGGCTCGGGGTGATTTCCGACCGGTTGGTGCGGATCAGGCCCAGGCTGCACGCCCCGAGGGCGACGACGGGCGACGCGTCGAGCGGGAGTCAGCTCGACCTTCCCCGTACGTCGACCACAAGCAGCACCACCAGCAGACGGCAGGCGGTACCGCGCGGCGTCGCCGGAACGTTGAGTACGGCGGCCAGCTTCGCGGTCAACTATCTCTCTCCGCTGCCTGGTGTGCGCCCGGGAACCAGCAGCACGGAGCACCGTTCGACGGTCGAGTCGTACGCGATCATTTCGGGACGGAGTCTCCGTGCGGACACCGCTGTCAGCTTCGTTAGCGGGGTGGCTTTCGAGATCTCAGTGGACGGAGTCCGCTGGGGCGAGCCGGTGCCGGTGCCGGCCGAACGTGGCCTGCTGATCGTCGATTTGCCCGAGCAGAGAGCTGGCCAGGACCCCCGACTGCGCCAGGCGCCCCTGGTCGGGCCTGCCGACGGTGCGCGGCCGGGGCCAGCGGTGGCCCGCGAGACATTGACTGCTATCAACTTCGCGAATGCCGAGCGACACCTGATCGGGAGGTTGCGGGAGGGCGGCCTTTCGGCCGCCTCCACCGCGGAGATCGTCCGACAGGTCGTGAGCCAGTTGCTCAACGAGCAGACCGCGAGCGAACGCAGCCGTTGGTTGCTGAGCGGTGTGGACAGCACTGATCTGCTGGTGGCACCGGTCGAGGGGGGACAACAGTTCCAGGGGTACGTCACCGTCGAGCTCACCCTGCGGGAGCTGCAACGTCTCGGTGCGACTCCGGACGGCACGGTCCAGGACGATCTGGGAGTCGCCCGCGGGGTGTCGGCGGGCTGGGATGAATCCTCCTCCTTCGCCGTCACCGGGGCACTGGGCTTGAACACGACGGGTGCGGGCGGCGGCGTCGAGGGTGGTTTTGGCCCGCGCGTGAACAAGAAGTGGGGACGCGCGACGGCGCAGGATCTCAGCATCGAGGGCATGAACCGCACGCTGCTCAGCCGGATGACACCGCAGGTCCGCTACCGGGCGTCGGCAACGGTGCGGGTCAGCGTCACGTCGAGCACCCACCGGTTCGACCCGGTGACCGCACCCACCGAGGCCGAGATCAGGGTGCCGGCGACCGAGACGGATGCCTTCGAGCGGGCCCACTTCGGCGCACCGATCGACACCGGGGCCGTGCCGGTTCGGTTCCGGCCACTGATCACGCCGATCCTGGAGCAGCCGCCGGCACCGACGACGGCGGACCAGATCGCCCAGCAGTTGGGCCCGAGTCGCCCGGACGCGCCCCAGGTCCGCGTACCGTACCGGCTGGCGGTGCCGCAGCCCGACGAGCCATTGATCCTGGCTGCGCGCAGGGGCGACGGCCCGGGCACCACCAGCAGCCTGCCCGGCGGGTCGCGGGTCGCGCCGCTCGTGCTGGCGGTGCTGCGGGCCACGATCGATCCCGGCGCCGTCACCCTGAACCCCGACCAATGGGGAGAGGTACAGCGAGGCGTCTACCTCCACTACGGGACGCCCGCGCTCGAAGGTGCCCCAGGGCGGCTCCGGACCGGCATCTTCGCCACCTTCGAGGTCGGCGGGAGGCGGCACTCGGTGCTCGTCGTCGGGTATCCGAGGCAATGGCTCGACAGCCAGTCGTACCGGATGACGATCAGCAGGGAGGCGATGCGCGCGGCCGGATCGGGGGCCGGGGTCACCGTCACGCAGTCGGCGGGTGTCGGCCTCGCGGCGGGTCTCACCGTCGCGGCGGGTGATGCCAACCCAATCTCGCTCAACGCGCTGCAGACCGACCTCTCGCTGGTACAGAGCACCGAGCGCTCGCAGTCTCGGGTGGCCCGGAGCTATCGGCGTACGACGACCAACGGCATGGTGCGGGAGCACACGTACGAGATGGTCTACGAGGTCGTCGTACGGCCGGACGGCGGCGAACGGTCGACGTGGCTGATCGACGGGCCGGACGTCCGCCAGCAGGTGGTCGTGGCCGAGGAACACCTACCGCAGCAGCGGGTCACCGAAGCGGCGGCGGCAGCAGTGCAGACCCGGACCTACCTGCCCGGCACACCGCCACCGGTCAGCGCACCAAGGGTTCCGCTCGACACACTCGGCATCTCCGGGGTCTTTCCGCGCTTCGCGGATCTGCCGGAGCTGGCGGCGCTGGTGGCCCGCCTCTACGGGAGGCTCCACAACCGCTCCGAGAGCTGGTATCTGGAGCCGATGAACTGGCCCGAGGCGGTGTGGAACCTGGGGGTGTCCACCGAACTCGAGGCCAACCTCGCCGCCTTGGTCGGGCGGAGCTCACCCTGGTTCGTTCCGCTCGGGAGCCTGGACGGCTGGGAGTCGGCGGCCGAGATCTCGGCCGAGGTCTCCGCGCCGGAGCACCTGCGGCACAGCGACAGCATCGTGCTCGAGCAGTACTCGCAGTTGAATGCCCACTTCGACGTGATTCAGCGGACGGAGCTGACCGGTTCGGCTGGCTCCAGCGGCAGCGGCGTCCTGCCGAGCGACTCCGCGGCGCTGAACTCTCCCGACCTTGGCTTCTCCGGCGGCACGTCCAGCAACCGGGCCACGGCCGAGGCGGTCAGATCCGGTAGCAGCGGCATCACCGGCGCCACGTACGGCGATGTTGTGCGGGCCTACCGCGCCGGACGGGTCCGATTCACCGTGCGGCTGGTCCGGTGGAACGCCTCCACCAGCGCGGACCTGCGGGCGACTCTGGACCTTGAGCACGGGCTGGAGTTCGTGGTACCGGATCGGCTGGCCGCAGATCTCGGCCTGCCGAACGCGAACCCGGTCACCCAGCCGGACCGACCCCTGCGGATCGACGTGGACCCGGTGCTCGGCACGGCGGCGAGCCGCTTCGAGCGGTTACGCGCGGACGGCCTGCGGGAGCGGATCCACGCGACGCTCGTCGAGCGGAGCCTCATCTCGCGCGACGACGACCGGCCGAACGAGCTGTGGCGAGGTATCTCCCGGGCCTTCTCCTCGGACGCGCTCGAGTCGTGGGCGCCGGCAGACCTGTTCGGATCGGGTGTGCACGGCTGGTTCCTGGCACCCGGGGCGTTGAACGGGATCGGTTTTGTCTTTGTCCGGATCACCGGGCACCTCGGTGCGCCGCTGTCGGACCACAGCCGGCCGGAGACGAGCCTGACCATCCACGACGAGGCGATCGATGCCGTGGAGGAGAGCGAGTCGTCGGGGTGGTCCGCTCGGGGAGGGCGTTTCGGGCTGACCCGGCGGTTGGGCGGCGGCCCCGGGGGCGGTCAGCGTACGAGCGTGCGGAACACCTTCCGGTACGGCACGTCGGGCTCGCACGAACAGCACAACGCCGTCACCTTCGTCGTCGAGATCGGCTACTCGGCCCGAATGCCGGAGGCGTTGCAGACCGTTGGCGCGGGTGCCCGATCGGTGCTCGTGGGCGTGGCGGGCTGGTTCGGGGCCGACCGGACGATGCGTACCTTCCTCGACCAACACCAGCCGTTCGTCTGGCACGAGGTGCACGAGATCGCGGGCGGTTCCGTTCGCCGGCTGCTGCCGGCGCACCTGACCAGGTCGGCGCAGGACACCAGCGAGCGATGGCTGCACCTGCTGCGCGTACCGGGGTCCGACCTGCGGCCGACGGACGCGTCACCGCCGGCCACCTCGCCGGAGTGGAACGCTCCGCCGACGGGACCGAACCTCAACACGTTGGTCTCCCAGGACCGGACCTTCGTCCCGATGGGTCTACCGGCGGCCCGCGACCTCGGGGCCGGTCTGCTCGACGCGCTCAATACGCTGGCGTCGCGACCCGAGGGGACGAATCAGGGCGCGGACCCCGCCGCCGACGTGCCGCAGGTACTCCAGGGCAACGACTCGACGTCCCGGCTGGCCCGGCTCCTGCACCAGTACCTGATGTCGGACACCGGGTTTTCGCTCGGAGACGTCCTTGTCGACCCCGCGCAGTTCACCGGCGAGCGAAACCTGCGTCCCCGCCTGGCGCAACTCCTCGCCCACCGGTACGAGCTGCCCGGCACCGGAATCCGGCTCGGCGCAGTCCTCACCGAGGTGTCGTCGCTGCTCGATGAGAACGGTCGACCGCTGCGGGCAGAGCTTGACGGACGCGGTTACGGCCAGCGGGAGACCAGCCAGATCACCATGGCCGACCCCTCAGCGGGTCGACCGGCGACGCTCGATCCCGGGCAGCGCTCGGGTCGGGGCCTGGGCGACATCATCTCGCGGGGCCCGGAGGACCGAGCGGGTTACACGTACTACCGGTACGGGATGACCGTGGTGGCGTATCTGCCGAACGGGCAGGTGGTGAACTTCGCCTATCCGGAAGGCCTGTACGGCATGAGCCGCCGACCGGCCGCCGAGTTGCTGGCGGCCCACGACCCTCGGCGGGACCGTCCCGATGCGACGGCGGATGCCGGTCCGGCGGATGCCGGCCGGGTGGAGTTGGACCGACGGTTGGTTGACGCGGTCGCTGCCCTGCCAGAGTGGGACGGACGTACGCCCGACTGTGTGATCCGGGTCGACCGGGTGTTGTCGGGGCTTGGTCTGTCGGGAGCGGTGTCCCGTGACGACGCTGAGCCTCCGGTTGATGTGGTGGCGCAGCGTCTCGGGGGTGTGTTCGGGCCGGCTGGTTTGGGCGGGTTGGCCGTGCTGGCGGCGGGGTCGGCGACGGCGGTTCACGTGGAGCGGCCGGATCGGCCGCGGCATGTGGTGTTGGTGGCGCGTCAGGTTGATGGCCGGTTGGTGTTGGTGGAGACCCAGGCTGACCGGAGCCGCCGCCTTGTGGGAGTGCGGTTGCCGGAGCCGGGTGGCGCGCCTGTCACTCTGCCGGAGGCGTTGCGTGGGCCGGTGCGGCTCGTGCTCGACGACAGCCGACATCTGCGGCAGGTGGATCTGACCGATGCGTCCGGACCGGCTGTTCATTCCAGCCGGGACGTGGTCGGCACATCGCTCACTGATGGGCTGCTGGAGGCGTCGAGCACGCGCCGAGCCGGGATGATGACCGGATCAGATGCCCACGCGAAGCTGCCAATGGAACCAAGCCGGGAAATCCGTCGCGGGGTGCGACTGGTGCCCCCGCCTCGGCGCAGCAGGGTGTCCCAGACTGAGCTTGAGCGTGCCCTGCAGGGAATTCCGGCCCGACAAGCCACGTTGCTGGTCGGCGCGGTGCTTCCGCCACCTGACGCGGTCCACGTGGAGCAAGACGAGCTGCTGTTTCTGGGTGCGGACTCTCAAGGCCACGTCCTCGCAGTGAGCGACCTGTTCGAGCATCTGGGAGCAAGCAGGATCAGCAATCAGATCCTGGTGCTCTACGTGCACGATGCCGACCGCACGCGAATGGAGTCGATTGCTGGTGCGATCCAACGATTGATCGACAACCGGCGTCTTAGGGGGAGATTGGTTCCTGCGGCGTTGGTGTTGTCCGGGCCGCCTTCGTGGCTCCGCAGCGCCGTGGCGAACCTCTTCAGTGGGCGGCAGCCGAGTGAGCAGTGGTACGTGCCCGAGCCGTTGTCCCACAATGTCAGCCACTTCGGCACGGTCGACGACGCCTTGGCCGCGGCCCGGCACCACGTGCGTCCGGCGGTTGACGTCTTTGATGAGGTGCGCCGTCGGCTGCGGGGTGAGGAGAATCCCTACGGCTTCACCGATGCCATTCTGGCAAGCTACCTCGACAGCGAACTCATCCCGCTGTTCCCCGAATATTCGGGGGAAGTGGTGAACAGCAGGCACGGCCCGACGGTTCGGGTACCGGTCGGTGAAGCGGCAACCTTCGCCGAACGAATCCGTCTCGTTCGGAACTGGCTACGTACGGGCGTGGTGAGGAGGGTGCCGGCCCAGGACCAGGCCGCGGTCGAGGTGCAGGTGCCAGGTCGGTTGCCCGGTGGCGTGGTCCGGCTACCAGCTTCCCGCCTAGGGCCGGAGCAGCCTGTCCTGGTTGTGCCGTCTCTCCACGTTCCGATCGGTCACGAGGCACAGGATCTGGACCTCTGGGTCACCGGATATGCCGGGAATCAGTGGGTGGCCCACGAAGTGTCCGTCGGGCTGTGGAACTATCTGATGACGAGCATCCCGCCGGACTCATTCGACCGGGTCGTTGTCGAATTGGGCGATATGAACCTAGATAGGGTTGACGGCCGACACGACCCGGGCACATTGGTGAGACCGTTGACCGACGGTCGCTGGTTCACGGCCGAGCAGTACGCGAACGAGCTGTTGCCTCCGCGTGGATTCGGACAGGGTTGGCCTGTCGTGGTGCTGCCGGACCTGCCGGCTGGCATCAGTTGGTTCGAGACGCCTTTTCACCGCGATTTGCAGCGGCACGCCATCGTCGTGACCCAGCGTCATGGTTACCTGTCGATTGGGGAACTTGAGGCCAACAGATATTGGCAGTCGGATCAGATCGAGCCGTCGCCGACGGGCAGCCGGTACTCGATCAGCTCGTATCGGCATCTGCGACTGGCTGACCTGCTCACCGAGGTGACCGGTGGCACTCGGCCCGGCGGTAGGGCGGTCACTGAGCAGGCTGCCATCCTGGCGCTCGCGGGAGAGGCTGTGTTCCCCGACGGGACACTGTCCCCGCCGCCAGAAGTGCTGGCCGCGGCGCGCCGTGTCTTCGATCGGGCGACGCCGCCGAGGAACAACCTGGTTCGCTGGTTGCCGCTGCCCGTTCACGGGGGCCAGGTGAGCGATTGGCTCGATGGCCAGGAACTGGCCGTGTTGCGACCAAGTGGGCACTTGGTTGATTCGGAGATCGGCGTGCCGGGTCGTTATGTGCGAGACGTTCGGATGGGGGGTGAAACGTATCCGGTGGTGGACCTCGCCGCCCTGTCTGCCACCGCGCCCCGGTTCGTCCAGGTCGAGCCGCTACGCCACCTGGTGCTACCAGGCGAGCCGGCCCGAGTCGAGGGTGACGGTGGTGTGGGTGACGGGCCTGCGCCGCCGGCTTTCGCCGACCTCTATGAGCCGCCGTCGTATGTCGAGTCGCCTGCCGATGTGGGTCGGGTCGATGCCGCGGAGTACGGACGGGTGGGGCGTGCGGAGCAGGCGCGGCTGCGGGCCGGGTTGCAGGCTTTGCCGTATCCCCTCGGGGCGGGCGATGGCACGGATTCTGGGCCGTCGCGGTCGGGTTCGCAGTCGCAGTCGCAGTCGCAGTCGCAGTCGCCGTCGCCGTCGCGGTCGGGTTCGCAGTCGCAGTCGCAGTCGCAGTCGCCGTCGCCGTCGCGGTCGGGTTCGCAGTCGCAGTCGCAGTCGCAGTCGCCGTCGCCGTCGCGGTCTCGGTTGGCGGGGTCTGTTGGGGATGGGTTGTTGCCGGTTGCTGATGATGCGCGGGCGTTGGCGAGGCACGGGCAGGGCCGGTCGGGAGGTGCGTACCCAAGGAGTTTGACGCGCGCGCTGGCCGACCCGCCCGCATTGACGGGTGCTGCCGCCGAGGCTGACCCTGGCGCGAGCGCGGACTTTTTGCGGCTTTTTGCGGCTGCCACGAGTCTCGACGATTCGCCTGGCGTCACGCGGGACCCCGTCCTGCACGTGTCCGGGTTGACGGTCTTCGCTGGGGTGAGTGCCGGGCTGCGTGCGGGCCCGGACAACCCAGGGCGTACCGACTCGTTGGTGGCTCCGCCGATGGTGCCGCTTCCGACGTCCCCGTCGACGCAGACGCTGAACTGGCTCCGGGAGCAGGCGAGGATCCTGGCAAGCGACGCCCGCCTGGCTAGGCTCTGGCCCGTCGGTCCGAACGTGATGTGGACGTTGCCTGGGTTCCCGTCCGGCGGTCCGGACCTGACGAAGCGGTTGGCGTTCGAGATCGTGGTCGCTGTTCAGGGCGATCGCGAGACGCAGGAGACCGTGGCCCAGCGGTTGGCGAGCGTGCTCAACCGGGAACTCAACCAGCGCCTCATCCGTTGGGGTCAATGGCAGTCGGTCGCGGTGAACGTGCCGGCGGCGAGGGTCACCTATTCCCTTGCGGACTCCTCAGCGGACTCGTCGACCGATTCGGTGCGGATCAGGGATCTCGGCCTGGAACAGGTGCCGCCGGCCAAGCCTCGGGAGTTGCGTGACCAGCGCAGTGACATCCGCGCCGACCGGACGGTGGAGTTGACTCGGACTCAGCGCACGTCGCAGCCGAGCGAGGAGGACCAACAAAAGATCCGGGAGACGGCCGTCGAGGTCGCGCACCTTGCCGTGACGGCACACCGGAACGGCGTCCGGGCTCCACGGGTCGAAATGGACCTCGACTACACAGAGCACCACAGCGACGAGCGCTGGGTCAATGAGTGGGGCTCAGCGGTTCAGGGCTTGTTCCATAGCGACCTTGAGTCGGCCGTCCGTGAGCAGCTTGCGCCGGAGAGCAGCATGGTCGACGCCGTCGTCAAGAGCGTCAGATTCACGCGGGCCGGTTTGCTGATCCGGGTCGGGTCGGCTGACCAGCCCCCACCAGCGGTGCTCAGGGTTGTGCTGCCGCCAGGGCTGCTGCCGGCACCGGTCCGTGACTCGGCGAACCCGGTACCGGACTATCTGAGTACGTGGTTGACGCACCCCGCGCTGGTCGACCAGGAGGGTTGGTGGCGGGCCGAGTCGCCGTTGCTCCAGGTGGACCAGATCGCACGGGCTCTGCCGGACGCGTCGTTCCGTTCGGTGCGTACCGAGTTGCGCGACGTCGCCGATCCGATCGGTCACGCCGAGTTGCTGATGGCGTACCAGACGCCGGTGGCGTACGACGTGGCCCGGGTCATCGTCACGCAGGTCGACGAGCAGGGTGTGCGGGTGAAGACACCAGTGCGGATCTTCCGCTTGCGCATTCATCTCGTTCCCGAGCCCGGGGTCCAAGATCACCTGGTGCGAGCGTTGGGATTGCGCGCGGTGTCCGCGGTGCGCAGGCTCAACGAGCGGTTGCGATTGCCCGGTGGGGACCAGTTCCATCTGCTGCTGGAGTTCACCGAGCGGGACCGGGCGCACCACGTCGTCGCCGTACCGCGCTCGATGAGCCCAGGGGTTAACGCCGATTCGGCGCACTGGCCGGTCAGCCTGCTCCGGCCCGACCGAGCCGGTGTCAACCGGTCCGCCGAAGCGACCCTGTTGCACGAGACGATGCACCTACTGGGTCTGCACGACGAGTACCCGTCCGGTCGCAGCCGCGGGCCTGCCGCTTGGCCCGTACGCGTCTTCGCCACCCTCCTGCGGCGTGCTTCGGGGGTCGGGCGGATGCCACGCCGGACTGACCTGCCGGTGGCGTTGATGGGTCATTTCACCGACGACGCGCCCGAGCTGATCGCGGTGCGGTACCTGGCGCGCATCTGGCAGATCCAGGAAAGTCAGGTCCGCGCTCCGGAAACCACTGTGGAACGCACTGCCCAGCGGATCGACGTGATCGCCCCACCGGACGGCAGCCGGTTGGAGGGAGCGCGGGCGGTGGCCTCGACTTTGCGCTGGCTGGTAGCCATCGACCCGGGCGTGCGAAACCTGCGGATTCTGAGCGACCAACCCTTCCGGGTGGAATTTGTCGGTGCGCTTCGGGCAGTTTCCGAAGCTGGTGGGCTGCAGCCGTACACGGGTCGGGTGTACACCGTGGTGCGGGCAGCGGACGAGGTCTCTTTCGTCAGCATGTTGAGGAGGCCCGCGGAGCTGAGGCACCCGGTGCTGGCCAGCCCCGAACCGTTCGTCACCGTACCCGCGGGGCATAGGCAGCTCGCAATCGACGTGAACGACTCTGCGCTGGACCTGGGCGACGGCGCCGGGCAGCCGGCCGTGCTGGTCAGGCCAGGATCGGTGGTGTCGGTCGAGCCGCAGGACACCGCCCCGCAGGACACCGCCCCGCAGGTTGCGGTCTCGGTCCGATCGGGGGGGACGTCCAGGTTGGACCGAGCGCCGGCGAGTGAGCGGCACCCCGGTGCGTCGAAGCAGCCAGCAGCAATTGCTGTTCCGCAGCTCCTGCCTGGGGTACGAATGGTGCCCCCGCCCTCGGGTAGCAAGGTGTCCAAGGCCGAGCTTGAGCAGGTCATAAGGGGACTTCCGCACCGACCACATACGTTGCTGGTCGGCGCGGTGCTGCCGCTACCTGATGCGGTCCACGTGCAGGCCAACCAGCGGCTGTATCTGGGTGCGGACACTCCCCTTCAGACCCTCACAGTGGACGGCCTGTTCGAGCAGCTGGGCGAATCCGGGATCGGCAATGAGATCCTCGTGCTCTACGTGCATGATGCCGACCAGCCGCGAATAGAGGAGATTGCCCGTGCAGTCCAAAACCTGATCGACAGTCGGCGTCTTGATGGGCGGTTTGCTCCTGCGGCGTTGGTGCTGTCCGCGCCTTCCCCACCGCCCGCGCCGCCCTCGCCGCTCAGGAGCGTCTGGACGAGGGCGGTCGGTCAGCAGCAGCCGAGTGAGCCGAGTGAACAGTGGTACGTGCCCGAGCCGTTGTCCAGCAAAGTCAGCCGCTTCAACACGATCGAGCATGCCCTGGGTGCGGCCCGGCATCACGTGCGTCCGTCGGTTGACGTCGACTATGAGGTGCGTCGTCGGCTGCGGGGCGAGGACAACGCGTACGGCTTCACCGATGCTCGTTTGGCCCGCAACCTCTACGACCGAGTGGCAGAGGTCCCCGCATACTCGGGGGAGACGGTGAACATCGTGCACGGCCCGACGATTCGGGTACCGGTCGGTCGAGCGGAAGCCTTCGCCGAACGAATCCACCTCGTTCAGGACTGGCTACGTACGCGCGTGCTGAGAGAAGTTCCGGCCCAGGACCAGGCGACCGTCGAGGTTCAGGTGCCAGATGAGTTGCCTGCTGGCGTGGTCCGGCTACCGCGTTCCGAAACGGATCCGGAGCAGGATGTCCTGGTCGTGCCGTCCTACCTGGAACGAGGTAGGGAGACGGACCTCTGGGTCACCGGATACGCCGGGAATCAGTGGGCGGCCCGAGCGCTGCCCGACGACCTATGGACGTACCTGAAGGGGAGCATCCCGCCGGACTCGCTCGACCGGGTCGTTGTCGAATTGGGCGATCCGAACCGTGAAAGGGTCGATCAACACCCACGGCTCAGCCTGCTGCGACCGATGATCGGTGGTCCCTGGTTGACCGCCGAGCAGTACGCGAAAGAGTTGCTGCCACCGCGTGAAATCGGGCAGGGGCGGCCAGTCGTGGTGCTGCCGAACGTGCCGCCCAACGTGGATTGGTTCGGGTCGCCGTTCCACCGCGAGTTGCAGCGCTACGCGATTGTGGTGACTCAGCATCGCCGTAACCTGTCGAATCGAATCGATGAGGACACCTTCTGGCGGTCCGATGAGATTCTGCCGTCGTCGATGGGCTGGAGGGAACCGGTCTCGACTGAACGGCAGCATCTGGCTGCCCTGCTCACCGAGGTGACCGGTGGCCCTCGGGCCGGCGGCAGGGGGGTCTTTGGTCCGGGCGCCATTCTGGTGCTCGCCGGGGTGGCCGAGACTTTCGGCGGGACATCGTCCCCACGTCCGGAGGTGCTAGCCGCGGCGCGCCGTGTCTTCGATCGGGCGACGCCGCCGAGGAACAACCAGGTTCTCTGGTTGCTGCTGCCCGTGCCCAGGAGCCAGGTGAGCGATTGGCTCCATAGCCAGGAACTGGCCGTGTTGCGTAAAACTGAGCGCTTGGTTGATCCGAAGATCGGCGTGCCGGGTCGTTATGTGCGAGAGGTTCGGGTGGGGGGTGAGACGTATCAGTTGGTGGACCTCGCGGCCCTGTCTGCCGCTAGGCCTCAGCTCGTCCAGCAGAAGCGAAACCGCCTACTGGTGCTACCAGGCGAGTCGGCCCAAGTCGAGGGTGTCGGTGGTGTGGGTGACGGGTCCGCGCCGCCGCCTTTCGCCGACCTCTATGAGCCGCCGTCGTATGTCGAGTCGCCTGCCGATGTGGGTCGGGTCGATGCCGCGGAGTACGGACGGGTGGGGCGTGCGGAGCAGGCGCGGCTGCGGGCCGGGTTGCAGGCTTTGCCGTATCCCCTCGGGGCGGGCGATGGCACGGATTCTGGGCCGTCGCGGTCGGGTTCGCCGTCGCAGTCGCAGTCTCGGTTGGCGGGGTCTGTTGGGGATCGGTTGTTGCCGGTTGCTGATGATGCGCGGGCGTTGGCGTTGTATCCGTGGTTGGGTTCGTTGAATGCGTCGGGTTCGGTGACGAACTGTGTGCTTTTGGCGATCTCGGTGGATGTGAATCTGGATCCGGATGAGACGTTCACGGTGCAGGAGGTTCCGGATGAGGATCTGTTGCCGGAGGCGTATTTGGTGGCGCGTCAGGGTCAGTTGTTGGGTGACCGGGCGCGGGTTTATCGGACGGATGTGGAGTCTGTTCGGGCGGTGTTGGCGGTGGCTCCGGTGGGGTCCCGGGGTGTGGTGTTGGTTCGGGATGGGGCGTCGGGTGTCGGGGTGGGGGCCTCGCATGCGTTCAACGTGGTGTTCGACGGTGGTGAGGTGCGGTTCCTTGATGCTCAGCGGGGTGGTTGGGCTCGGCTGCCGGACCAGGTCGGAAAGTTGTTCTTCCTTCCGATGAGCACGGGGATCGACGCGCCGGAGGCCTCGGATGTGGTCGACCCGGCGGCGTTGACCGGTGACACCGGCGGCGTTGCCGGCGAGGCCGAGCTCCGGATAGTTGTGCGGGTACGCCCCGACGTGGATCCCGGGTCGAGTCCGATTCTGGCAAGGCGCCGCGCCACCTCGGATGTCGAGACGTACGACATGAACGTGACTGTGGACAGGGCGTACCTGACCCAAACCAACGACGGACTCTTCCAGAGCCACCGAGCCTCTGCACCGGGAGGGAGAAGCGTTTCGGTCTTCATCCTTGAGCACAGGATTCACCCGACGATGGCTGATCAGCGCACGGACGAGGGGCTGCCATCATGGGACAACGCCCTTGCGCAACTGCGTGCGGTGGTCGAAGGGGCGACGCGGGCACCGCTCTGGAAGGGCGATTCGGATCGCGGTCATGGGCTGCCGCTGCAGGAGATCTATCGGCCCGAAGATGGATGGGAAATCACGTCACGGGGGTCGGGCGCGGAGGTGTTCGTTCCGTTCAGGACGGACACCAGCATGTACGTCCAGTGGACTGTCGACGTGCCCCTTGGTGATGGGCTCGGGCTGGCGGAATGGATCGCGGCGGAGCGCGGGCGTGATGATCAGTCGATCTACACGGAATTCCTGCGTGATGGTATCGACTTCGGTCGAGATGTTGTCGCCAGATACCTCGGCGTCGCGCCAGCTCAGGCTGACGCGCACCGGAACCTGCCGGAGGTCATGCAACTCTGGGACTTCATGACCCATACCTACACGCATGTCTCCGCCGCAGCGCAGTACGCGGCTCTCAAACCGAGGAAACTAGCGAAGAACCTGCTCCTGATCGGCCTTCGGAATCCACTATCGCTGGTCCGCGCTCATCTGCCCGAGCCGGTGCGCTTGTTCCTCGGGGCTGCCGCTTTAGACATCTCGGCTGTATGGAGTGAACGGCTCCGTGCACACCTCACCAGGTACTTCCCCGACCACGTCCAATTGGCGGAGGTAGACCTACTCGAACTCAACGGAAATCTGACGTCTCGGGTAGACCCGTTCACGATTGGCGATTATCTCAACCAAGCGCTGCTCGAGCAGCCTGGCATGGAGATTCACCAGTACGACGCAGTTGGCCTGAACAGCGGAACAGCCGATCCGAACGCGTTCACACAGCTTGTCGACAACCAGGGCCGGATGAAGACGTCCGCCGTGTACGAGCTTCGGAGGCTCAGGCGCGGGCGGCAGACGTTGGAAGGCATGGACCACGATCACAGCGCGATCGTTCACATGCTCAGCGAGCTGCGTGCCGCGGGCGAAGACAGGGAGAGGCGCGACCGATCGCCAGAGGCGGATCTGGCGTACCGGCTCAGCTCTTTGCTCGGCGTGCTGGAGGAGTGGGCATCGCCGACGGACGAGATAGGCCCAATCACCACAGGCCAGCTGACGGAGATCCTGCGGCAGGTCGGCGCAATCTCCGTCGGCTCGACCCACCCGTCGTGGCCGAAACCACTGCAAGTGGTCAGGGCGCAACTGGAGGTGGTGGCCGGAGGACTTGACACCTATGTGGAGACGCCGGGGGCCCACAGCCGGACTCCGCAGTGGCAGCAGAGCATCGGGGACATCATCGGGCAGATCGACGCCCTGCTCCGGCGCTGGCACGCTCTGGTCGAAGGAAACGCTGCCGGCGTCGCCGGGCTGGCTGCGCCCGTGAACGTCGGTAGGGGCGGCCCCACTCGGGTTCGGCGGGAGTGGCAGCTCGATGCCGGAGAGCAGAGTGGCCGCGCTCGCCGCAGTAGGCAGCAGCAGCCGTACCCAGCCGGGGGGAGACCCGGGCCGTCCAGCGGTGAGGAGCGTCACCGCGCCCGATCGGTTTCCGGGTACCCGAGTGGTTCGACGTCGCTGGCAAGCGGATTTGCAGCGCTGACGATGGGCGGTGCCGACTCCGGGACGACGTCTACCCCGGTCAGTTCCTCGTCGGGGACCTCGGTCGACGGCGCGCCGCTTCGGGTGGCTGGGCTGGCGGCCTTCGCCGGGTCGGTCGGTGCGGCCGACCCGGGCGGGGCGGTGCGACAGACACTGGACTGGCTCACGTCCCACGCGAGGTCTCAGACCAGCGATGCGGCCCTGTCGAACCTCTGGCCGGACGGGCCGGATCCGGATGAGCGTCTGGCCTTCGAGATCGTGGTCAGCGTTCACGGTGACCTTGAGACGCGGGAGACCGTGGCCCAGCGGTTGGCGAGCGCGTTCAATCGGCAGCTCAACCAGCGCCTTGTCCGTTGGGGTCAGTGGCAGGGGGCAGCAGGGGATGTGCGGCCGGCCAAGGTGACGTATCTCCTGACCGACCCGTCGGCGGATTCGTCGACAGACTGGGTACAGGTCGTGGATCTCGGCCCGGAAGAGGTGCCGCCCGCCTCGCCTCGGGTACTGCGCGGCCAGCGGGCGAACGTCTTCGACGGTCGAACGGCGGTTCTGCCGCCAGGGCTGCCGGCACCGGTCCGCGATGAGGCGAACCCTACTCCGGACTATTTGAGTACGTGGATGACGAGCCCCGCGCTGGTCACCGAGGACGGCTGGTGGCGGGCCGAGTCGCCGGTGCGGCGGGTGGACGAGATCGCTTGGGCTTTGCCGGAGGCGTCATTCCGTTCGGTGCGTACCGAGACGAACGACGTCGCCGATCCGATCGGTAACGCCGACCGGATGCTTCAAAGTTTCGTCTCGCCGGTGGCGTACGACGTGGCCCGGGTCAACGTCAGCGACGTCGATCAGCACGGTGCGCGAGTGGAGACGCCGGTACGGATCTTCCGTCTGCGCATCCATCTGGAGCGCGAGTCGGGTGTGAACCGAGGACACGTAGAAGTCCTTCAGGAGCACGCGCTGACGGCGTTGGGTTGGATCAACGAGCGGCTGCGGTTGCCCGGTGGTGACCAGTTCCATCTGCTGTTGGAGTTCACCGAGCCGGACCAGGCCCACCACGTCGTTACCGTGCCGCTAGGAATGTTCGAGGAAGGGGACTTCGCCAACCACGGGACCTGGCCGGTCGCGCTGCTGATAGGCCACCCGGCCAATCGTGGGCCCAGCGACCAGTACACGCAGTCCGTCCTGCTGCACGAGATGCTGCACCTACTGGGTCTGATCGATGAGTATCCGTCCGTGCGTAGATATGACCCGGACGCGGAACCTATTCGGATCTTCGCCGCCTTCGTGCGGAGCGCGTCGGCGGATCCTCGTTCGCAGGCGTACGACGCGTCGGCGGTCGAGCGGATGCCACGCCGAACTGATACGCCGGCGTTGATGGGGAATCTGCCCAACGACGCGCCGGAACTGATCGCGGTGCGGTACCTCGCGCGGATCTGGCAGGTCCAGGAGAGCCAGGTGCGTGCCCCGGAGACCACGGTGCGACGCACCGGCCGACGGATCGACCAGATCGACCCGCCGATCGACACCTGGACCCCGGGAGCGCTGGCGGAGGTTGAGCTGCGTCGGTTGATGCGCCTCGACCCGGGCGTGCGCAACGTGCGGATGATGGACGATGGGCGTTTCGCGGCTGACACCTCGCAGACCGCCGCCACGGTGATTGATTCCTTCGAACTGGAGTTGTATTCGGGCAAGGCGTACACCCTGGTGCCGACCGCGGACGTGGACGATTTTGTCGCGATGCTGAATGGTCCGCCGCGCTTTTGGCCCACGGTGCTGGCCAACCCCGAGCCTTTCGCCCGGATACCAGAGGGCCACACCCAAGTGGCCTTCGATCTGGACTCCGCGTATGACGTGAGCGGCGAACCCGGGCAGCCGCGGGTGCTGATCCATTCGTCCGCCTCGGACGCGTTGCTGTGGGTCGAGCGGCGGGGCGACGGTCCCCCGGTAGGTTCCGGGACCGAGGCCGACTTGGTCGGGGCTGGTGGGGTGATGTTCGCGCGGGAGATTGCGGGTAACCCGTCGGATGACGAGGTGCTTTCGGTGTTCCCGGGGTTGTCGTCGGTTAATCCGTTGTTGACGGTGGATCGGGGCTCGGGCCGTGGGTTGGCGGACAACTGTGTGATCGCCGCTATCGCCACTGACTGGTATTTGCGGGATGGGGAGCGGTATCAGGCTGGTGGGGCGGATCCGTTGCCGGTGGGGCATCTGGTGAACCATCAGCGGGAAGAGTTGGGGCTGCCGGACGATCATCCGGGGTTGGTGTGGCGGGTCACCGGGCCTGAGTCGGTGCGGGCGGCGTTCGAGCGGTCGCAGGTCGGCTCTCGGGGCATCCTGTTGGTCCGTGACAGGTTCTCTTCGATCGCGCATGCGGTGAACGTGGTGCGTACGTCGAGCGGTGTGATGTTCCTGGATGGTCAGCAGGGTCGGGCCGCGCGGCTGCCGGAGAATCTTGCGGGCCTGGAGTTGCTGCCGATGACCGCGGATGTCGCGGTTCCGCAGGACGCACAACCCGTGTCCGGCCTGGAGGCATCGGACCTCCAGGTCGGAATGATGGCGATTTCTGAGGAGGCCGATCTCAGGGGGTTCGTCAGGATTGGGGGGGGTGCCAGTCTTGGCGGCACCTATCAGGGGGCGGATGGTCGCCAGTGGAACGTCAAGGTGGCGAAGACAGATGTCCATTCGGCGAACGAGATTGCCGCGTCGGCGTTGTACCGCCTCGCCGGGGTGGACACCCCGCAGGTGCGTCGGGGCCGGAACATTCCTGGACTGGGCTCCCTGCGGGTGACCTTCGAGGCTGTCGTGCCTGGTGCCGTTGCGGATCTTCGAATGCGGATGTACGACCCGGGCTATCTCGAAGCCGTGCAGGCCGGGTTCGCGGTTGATGCCTGGTTGGCGAACTGGGCTGTTGTGGGTAACACCTGGTCCAACATCATTACCGACGGTGACGGACGCCCGCACCGTGTCGATCTTGGCCGTGCGTTGCTGTTCCGTGCTAGGGGAGTGCCGAAGGGCGATGCCTTCGGCGAGGTTCCGAACGAGCTTGAATCGTTGCGTGACCCTGTGAACGCCGAGACGGCGAAGCTGTTCGGGCAGATGACCGATGAGCAGCTGCGCGATTCCGCCAGGCGGCTCGCGAAGGTCACCGACGAGGCCATCACCGGCATCGTGACCGCGTCCGGTCTCGACGGCGACGTCGCCCGTCTGCTGATCAAGCGCCGCGATCACATTCTCGAATGGGCCGATAAGCCAGGGCTGCTAAAAGAGCCATCCGCCTTGGACGATTCGGCGGTCCCGAAACCAACGTACTTCGCGCCCAACGTCCTGAAGATGGATACCGGGTGGTATGCCCTGTCGTTCCCGGAGAAGGAAGGCAATCTCGACCCGGTACTCAACGGGATCGTCGGCATCGGCAAGGTGCTGGCCCGGTACGCGGTTGCCCAGCGCGATGGGCGACTGCCGTCTGTGCGGTTCACCGCCTACCCTCAGCCGCAGGATCACCGAAAGCGGGGGTGGAAGCCGATCGAGGTTGCTGAGCGGGTCCGGCAGAAGTTGACCAGGAGACTGTCGGGTTGGCTGGAGAAGACGTTGCGGGCACAGCCCGGCCTGGCCGGGGACGAGGCGGGAATTGTTCGCGTGCGTAAGCGGCTGGCCCGTTCTCTGGTTATCGCCGAGACCGCTGAGCGTGGCCCCGTGCAACGATTGTCGGACCCGGGCGGCGAGCTTACGTATCGCATTGATGTGCACATCGACGGCATTGAGCCGCAGTCCGATAAGTCTCTCGCGGTGACCTCAGCGCAGCCTCTTCCTGTTTTCGAGGTGATGGTGCGGCAGCATCTGGCCGAGCTGCGCGGGCTGCGGGACCAGCTGATGATGACGTCCACGACCGAGCCGGAGCACGGTGGCGACTCACCCCTGATCACGTTGCTGAGAAGCTTCAGCGGCGGGGTGTTGGACCTCCTTCAACGGTTCGCTTTCATCGCCGATGCTGGCGGTGACGCGTTGGCGGACGTCGGGGGGTTGCGTGGGCCGCTGGCGAACTGGTCGGCCGCGCTGCAACAGTATTCCGGCTATATTGCTGAGTTCGCCAGGTGGGAACGGCGCGGCGTGTTGGATGGCGCCGATATGGTTCGCCGGGCCGAGCGGCTGGTGGAGCTGTTCGACGAGTCCGCGTTGGACTGGACGCGGATCCCCTACCCCGACGACCATCTGATCTGGTACGGCAACGGGAGCGACCCCAGACACCACTTCCTTACCCTTACGAAGGCCGTGCCTCGCCGAGTCTCGGCGGACCCGCCCATCGATCCGTTCGCGGTCGCGGTGTACCGAGACAGCAACCTCGCTGAACTGCGAATCGCCGAACACTCGGACGACGGGCGCGATGTGATGATGTGGCGGACCGACCGGGAGCCGCTCTACCGGCTCGACGCACGGGACCCTGAAACGATCATCATGAGTGATGGCTTCGGGTCGTGGAGCTCCCGTGCCCCGGAAGATCTTTTCGATTACATGCTGTTCCTCGATAGGACCGCCCTGGTGTCGACCACCCGATCGAAGTCGTTCGCGGCTGAATTCGGAGGCGGTTATGTGTATGAGATCGACGCACCGGGTGGCATCGATCTGAACGCCACCCAGCGCAGATACGGCATCACAGTTCAGCTTGAGGTGGTCTTCCCGGGCGGGATCCGGTCTGAGTTCATCGTCCGCGCGTGGCAGGTGAACGCTGACGGCGAGTTGGTCGTGGCCTGGGAGAACCCCGGGTATTCGCGGGCGCGGATTGATGCGCTGGCTGCCGAGGTGCTGCCGGTGGTGCCGGTTGTTGCGGGCCCGCCGGCTGGGGATGGTTCGGGCTCGGTGGTGCCGGTGGTGGTGTCGAGTCGTCCGGGGTATGCGGGGCCGCATGATGGTGTGAGTGAGTTGCCGGAGGTGGTGCACCGGGGTGAGTTCGAGGTTGAGCATCACGATGGGTCGCCGTTTGTGCGGGTCTACACGGTGGTGTCGAATCGGCAGAATCTGCATGGTGGTGATATTGGCCAGGGTTCGGCTCAAGCTGATGTGGCTGACGTTGCGCAGGATCCCGAGTCGGGCAGGATCTTGTTCGCTGAGGGTGAGCGCCGGCGGCCGTTGACGGTTATTGGTGGGCGGCCGTTGGCGGCATTGAAGTTGGTGGGGGCGATGGCTCGTTACCAGCGGGCGTTGGGGTTGCCGGAGGGTAATGAGTCGGCGCCGTTGGTGCGGTCGTTCCTGTTGCCGTTGTCGGCGTATGAGGAGTTCACCCGCAATGCGGTTGGTGTCCCGGCGTGGGGTGCGGATCTGACGGGCGTGGCGGGCATTCGGGGTGAGTTGGAGCCGAACGTGTTCGCGGTTTCGTTCGATCAGGTCGGTGAACAGCTTGCTGCGCACGCGGTGGCTGGTTCGTTGCGGACTTTCACTGATCATCCGCGTTCGTTGCCGACGGTTGGTTCCCAGGCGGGGGCTGCCGGGGTGGTGGAGTCGTTGGGTGTGTTGCGGCAGCGGTTGGGTGTGCCGGAGCGTGAGCTCAACGCGGAGTTCGATCCGTGGCCGAGTGTTTCGGAGGTGCAGGAGGGGTCGGTCGACGCGGGGCGGCCGGCTCGGATCGCTGGTGAGTTGCGTGGGTTGTTGGTGACGTGGTGGCAGTCGCAGCAGCAGGAGTTCGACCGGCGTCATTACGCGTTGACCGAGGGTGATGACCTTCCGGTGTTCTTCCATCGGCGTCGGGCGTTGGATGGGTTCCTCGCCGCGCATGGGGTCGACCAGGCTCACGATGGTGATGTGGCGGCGTTCATGACCGCGGTGGTGGAGCCGTGGGCGGCGCAGGCGGCGATCGCGCACACCCTTGTGCAGGAGTACGAGCGGCTTCGGCAGGATCTGAACGTCACCGACGAGGTGCAGGTCGTGGACTTCACAGCCCTGCGGTTGCGGGCGGAGAGTCGCGCCGAGGCGCTCCGCCAGTTGGGCGCCGAGCTGGACCGGCTGTGGCGCGGCAACAGTCCAAGCTCGGTGCTGCAGATGGTCGACCAGCTCAGGGGGGCGCTGCCGGAGTTGTCCGGCCGGTTCGACGAAATCACGGTGTTCAACGAGTGGTATACGTACGCGGAACACGTGCAGATGGTGTTGGGGCAGTATCGGACGCTGACTGCTGCGGAACTCGGTAGCAACCCGCGTACGGCGGTGATCGCGAAGGCGATCCTGTTCCACGACATCGACAAGGTGAACGCCAAGCGGCAGTACGGCGATGACCAGGACCGGCACGATGCGGAGCCGGAACACATCCTCGCGGTCGAGTTGGTCCGGCGGTACGCGCCGTTGTTTGGTGACGAGAGTGATCTGCGGTTGGTGGTCGGTCTGGTCGACTCGGATCCGTTCGGGTTCTACCTGCGCGGGTTGCACGGGCCGCGGGAGGTGTTCTCGTACATTGCCCGGCTCGCGTTCGAGGTGGACGGTCGGGACGCGGTCGACGGACCGTTGTCCGATGGTGACGTGGTCCGGATTCAGCAGGTGTATCGGGCCGCGCACCAGTACTACCAGGCGGACTTCTCCTCCTACACCCGGCACAGCTCGTATTTCCCCAGCGGCGGTGGGCCGCAGCGCTCGGGGGAGTCAGCGTTCGACCGTTACTTCGCCGAAACCGCGGATGGGCGGTTGCGGTTGGTCGATGGTCGGTTCGAGTACGCCGGCGCGTACGCGCAGCGGATGGCGGTGTTGGATGCGGCGCTGGCCGACCCGGAGCAGATTCGGTCCTGGTATGCCGAGGTGCGGGCCGAGCAGGAGCGGGCGGCGGCGGTCGCTGAGTTGGTGTCGCGGTACGAGTTGGCTGATGACCCGCTGCGTTTGGTGACTCAGCCGGTGCGGGGCGCGCAGGGTGCCGCGTTGACGGTCGCCCGGGAATATCTGGGTGGGTCGGCCGCAGGCACCGCCGGGTCGTACACGGTCGATGACGTGGTAGCTGATTACGCGGCCCGCGACCAGACGAAGACCGAGGCGGACCTGCGCGAGCGAAGCGTGCCGGCCATCATCACCACCGCCCTGGTGAACTCGTCGCTGGCGACGGGCTCCGGCACGACGGCCCGCCCTCCGGCCGTCGGGGTGTACCCCTGGTTGGCGTCGGTGAATCCGGACAACTCCAGAACGAACTGTGTGCTCGTCGCGATTGCCGCGGACATGAGCCTGCAGCCGGGTGAGACGATGACGTGGGCGGCTCCGGACGAGAGCGCCAGGCCCGAGTCCGACCTGGTGAACTACCAGCGTCAGCAGTTGGGTCTGTCCGACGACGACGTTGCTCCGATCTACCGAACGAGTGTCACGTCGGTTCGTGAGGCGATGGCGGCGGCCCCGGCCGGGTCGCGGGGTGTGATGCTGGTTCGCCCGCGCTCCGCAGACGCGGGGGTGGGCGCCGCACACGCGTACAACGTGGTGGTGCGCGGTGACGGCGTCGTGGACTTCCTCGACGTTCAGCGCGTCGACTGGGCCCGGGAGCCGAACGAGTCCGAGCAGTCCTACTTCCTTCCGCTGAGCAAGGAAGTCGGCGTGCCTGAGGAGTCGCAGGTCGTTGATCCGGCCGAGTTGAACGGCCTCGCCGGAGGGCTCGGTCCTGAGGTCGAGCGCTCGGCAATGGTCATGCTGCGCAAGGGAGTGAAGCCCGGATACGGTCTGGTGCTGGCAAGGAGGATCGCCGACGAAGGGGTCGAGACGGAGTACGACATGGAGGCCACCCTGGATACCAAGAAGTATTTCCAGGGTGCGGACCTGCTCCTCTATCCAAACCGGGAATCGGCACCGGTGCAGGTGCGCGAAGGAGGTGTGGTTAAAAATTTCTACATCATCGAGGAAAGATCCCATCCGACGGTGGTGGATCGTCATGGCGGGGACGAGGGGCGGCCGTCCTGGGACAGCATTTTACAGGAGACGATCGACGTGGGAGACCGGTTGAAGTCGGCGCCTCGCTGGCGTTCAGCTTCAGCTGTCCGCTTGTTGGCGATTGAGGACGTCTACCCGGCCAGGGCGGGATGGGAAATCCTGCCCGAGGGCATGGGTGCGAAGATTTTTGCTCCCTACCCCGACGAGAGCTTGTACGTCCAGTGGAACGTCGGTGTGCCCATTGGTGACGGACTCGGGGTGGCAGAGTGGCTCGCACTGGACGAGAATTCCGTTTCTCCGGAAACGCAGGGAATCCTGCTCGACGGCATACAGTTCGGCCAGGACGTCGTCGCGCGGTACCTCGGTGTCACGCCGGCCGAGGTGAAGTCGTACCGGCACCTGCCGGAAGTTGCGCAACTCTGGGACTTCATGGTGCATACCTACACGCATGTCTCAGCCTCGGCCGAAGATGAGAGCGTCCGGCTGATAGGACTGACAAAGAACCTGCTCGCGGCCGGCCTTCGGAATCCGCTGTCTGTGGTCCGCGCGCAGTTGCCGGAATCGGTGCGTCTCTTCCTTGATGCCGACGCTCCGACCATCAGGCAGATGTGGGTCGATCAATTCCGTACGCACATCACTCAGCGCAGCATCTACCGCGAGGTTCAGCACCGAAAGCGGGATGACCTCGAAGTCGTCGACTTCCTCCAGCTGGAAATTAAGTCCGGCACAATCGGTCGTTATCTCGATAATGCCCTGCTTGACAACCCTCAACAACACATCAGTCAGTATGACGCCGTGGGAATGAACAGCGGGTTGTCGGAGGGCTCGAAAGTTTTCGACCGTCTTGACGATAATGAAGGTCGATTGAAGAAGTCCGCCGTATACGAGCTCCGCAAGATTCGGAGGGAACGGATATCGGTGGATGAGATGGGTGCGGACCATGACAAGATTGAAAACCTGCTCGGTGATCTGCGCGCCGAGGGTGAGCGCAGGGATCGGGTCGCTGAGACGCCGTCAGCGCGGCTGACGAAGGACATCACCGAGTTTGTTCGCGTTCTTCGTGGTCCGGCACCCGGCACCGGTCATCTGCTGGGCGAGCGCCAGCTGAACGAGATTTCCCGGCGACTGGGAGGCATCCTCGTCGGCGCTGCTCACCCCGCTTGGCCGCAACCGCTGCTGCAGACCAGGCGGCAGTTGGGGGAGGCGGCCCAGCAGGTTCATCTCTACGCCAGGACGCCGGGTGCTGACAGCACCTTCGCAGCAAGTAGGGCGCGGGAGGTTCGCAGCATTCTCGGCAGAATTGACGCGCTGCTCGCGGCCTCTCCCGCCAACGTCGCGGGGATGTCGACCGCGTTCGCCGGTCTGACCACGAGTGGTCGGCCAATCCGCTACGCCAGCCAGCCACCGACCCGACAACTGCCGGGTCTCCCGGCAGCCGGCTCCAGCGCGAGCCACGTCCCGCACACCGCCCGCTCGGGCCTTCCGGGGCATCCTGGGTCAGCTGCCCAGCCGCCACGGACGCCGGGCGAGATCGCCCGCGAGATGTGGGGGCCGCTGCCGTACCGGGGGCCGCTGCCGTACCGGGGGCCGGAGCCGTACCGGGGGCCGGAACCGTACCGGGGGCCGGAGCCGGACCCACGCCAGCGGCCGAGGCGCTGACTTCCGGCACGGCGGATGTGATGACAGGCCGTGAGATGTTCGTGACGGAATTGAACCGGACCACGTCGGCGGACGTCGTCCCGTCGCGGAGATGCTCCGGTCGGGTCCGGTGCCGCCCGACGCGCCGAGGGAAGGACCACACGCTGCAATGAGCCAGACAACCGAGAGCCGGACGGATCAGACCGGCGCTTTCCACCAGCTGTTGCTGCGGATGGCCGGCCGGCTGCCCGACGAGCTGATCGTCGAGACCCGACGCTGGCTGGCCGAGGGCGAGTTCGTGGAGATCGCCCAGGCGGTGGCCTTCGCCGCGCTCGCCGGTCGGATCGCGGTGACCGAGGCCGATGCCGCGCTGCTCACCGACGTCCTGCGTGCCGCCGGCGAGGACGTCGAGGCGCTGGCCGCGCTCGAACACTCCGATGCCGCCTCGCAACCGCTGTACGGGGCGGCGCCGGTCAGCCCCGAGGTGCTGGAGCAGTACGGCTCCGCCGTCCCGTACAGCATCGACTTGACGGTGCCGTACACCGGACCGGGCGGGATGGACGAGGTCGACGCCGCAGCTGTCGCGGCGATGGCGTCGCTGGCCACGGACGCCCCGGTTCGTGCGCTCTGGCGCGTCTGGCGGTTCCCGTCGATGGGCATCCAGCAGCCGCAGGCTCGTCGGGTGTTCCTGCTTCAGGCCGATGATGAGACGGCCCTTCCCGGGCTGGCCGTCAAGCTTCAGGACGTGCTGGCCGTCGCCGGGGAGAGCCACCCGCAGGTGGAGGCTTTTGTCGACCCCGACACGATGCCGCCCTACCAGCGGACCGCCCTCGGCTTCGCCGCGCTGCTCTGGACGGCCACACCGGGGGAGGCACCACTCGTCGTGCCGGTCTTCGACGCCGTCGAAACTGGTGCCGAACCCGGCTTCGACCCGACGCACCCCCGGCTCGACCAGGCCGAAAATGATCGCGTCGCGGACTACCTCGACGCGGGCGTGCCACTGCTGATCACGCCGGACCACGCGCCCGACGTACTCGATCCAGAGCGGCCGGAGGTGGTGCCGGCGGTGGTCCGGACCGACGGACGGTGGATCTGGACCGAAGCGACCGCTTACTACCTGCGGAGCTACGGCCTGGCGCCCGCCCCCGACCTGCTCGACGAGATCCGGGCCAACGACTATCTTCCGCCCGAGGTCGACGCGGTGGCGCTGCACCGGGCGTTGTCGGTGCTTTACGCCGCGGCCACCGAGGTCGCCACCGCCGACGACGCCGAGGTGCCCGGCGATGCCGCTCGCCCGGACGAGGCCCGGACCGAGTCGGTGGAGAGCGCTCGCGTGCACTAGTGCTCTGCTCGGGAACGTTGTGATGAGGAGGGCCAGATCGGTGACCGGGGCCATAGCCCGATCCTCGAACTTTCCGGTGTTTCCGCGCATCGTGCCAACTGTGAACGCGTGGACGGTGGACCCTGAACAGCGGGGATCGGCGTCCCGCAACCGACAACAGGGGGTTCTGATGACGGAGAATGATTCAACCGCGAAGGCCGCACTCGCCTTCCAGGCAGGCATCGAAGATCTGGCGGCGGCGATTCCCGGCTCATACCGCGAGCGGAGCGCGAACGGCACTTTGCTCGCCCTGACGCGCGCGATGGTTCCGGCGCTGAATCCCATCCTCAGTGCCGCCGCCACGCCCGATGCTGCCGAGATCGCCGCGTTGGCGGAGGTCGCCGACCGGGAGTCCGGGCCGGCGCCCTGGAGCATCCGGCTGCGCGGGGAGCCGGGCCCGGAGATCATGGAGACGGCGACGCGGTACGGCCTGACCACCACGTCCAAGCAACCGTTCATGCTCGTGTCGCTCGACGGGTACGGTCCGACGCGGCCCGAACCCGTCAGCGAGGTGCGGGTACGTCGCCTGTCGG
Organism: Micromonospora arborensis; assembly: GCF_003205615.1. GTDB lineage: Bacteria > Actinomycetota > Actinomycetes > Mycobacteriales > Micromonosporaceae > Micromonospora > Micromonospora arborensis. The sequence goes on from NZ_PYBV01000030.1 coordinate 26,712, forward strand.
GAGACGAGGCCGCGATCTTCGCCGCCGTACTCAGCGCGGGATTCGGCGCCCCGCCGGAGATGATCTCCGCCATCTACATGCCAGCCGTGCTGGACAGGGCCGGCACCTCGGCGTACGTGGCCGAGAACGACCGGGGGGAGGCCGTGTCGGCCGGAGTCGCATTCCTCAACGACCAGTACCTCGGCCTGGCCAACATCTCGACGGTTCCCGCATTCCAGCGTCGGGGGTACGGGCGTGCCCTCACCGAGGCGATGCTCCGCGACGGTCACACGGCGGGCGCCCAGGCCGCGTACCTGCACGCGGATGAGCCGTCCCTGCCCTTCTTCGAGAGCGTCGGATTCCGCACGACGGAGTACTGGACGATGCTCAGCGCCTTCTGAGGTCTGCGGAGAGCCGGGAGGAATCTGCACGGTCCTCCCGGCTCTCCCAGCCGTCAGCCGCGCCTGGACAACGTTGCCCCGGCGTGTCACCCAACCCGGCCAACGTTCCCGGTCAGGGCACTGGCGGCTCTACCCGCCGTGTGCTGGTCGGTGCTGGTGACCGAACCCGTCACAGCGACGGCCGGCCCGGCCACGGAAGCGCCCATGTCGGAGGGTCGAACGGCCGGACCGCGCCTGTCTCCAAATTTGCGGCCCACCGGAATTGAACCGAAGGCCGGTTTGCAGCGTCGTCGGAACGGGTGCCTTGTCGGTTTCAACGACAAGGCGTGTCACGAGCGTGTGGCGAGGCGAAGGGGGCCGCCGGTGACGGCGAAGGTACGGGCCTGGTCGAGTGTGCTGGGTTGTCTGGCACTGTTGGCGGTGCTCACGCAGACGACCAGGCCGGGTCAGGCTGAAGGAGCGGTGGCGAAACCCTGGCTGGTCCAGGTGGCCACCACGCCGTCGGCGGCTACCCCTTCCGCGTCGACGACGGCCGGTGGGTCGGCGGCGACGCCTCGGCCGACGGCCACCAACACCGTCGGCGACGAGTACCTCAAGTACTACCCGGTGACCGCCGCCGACCAGGGGGCACCGAAGAGCCTGACGGAGATCGCCGGGCGGCTGCTCGGCACCACCGGTCGGGCTAAGGACATCTACCACCTCAACGTCGGCCGGATCCAGCCCGACGGGCAGGCGCTGACCGATTCGATGCAGTTGCGCGCCGGCTGGTTGCTGGTGCTGCCCTGGGACGCGGTCGGCGAGGGTGTCCAGTACGGCCTGCTGCCCACCGAGGCACCCGTACCCGCAACAGCCGCCCCGTCACCGCAGGGTGCCGCGCCGTCGGTGGCAGCCTCGGCGCCGAAGCCCCCCGCCGGTGGCTCGTCAGCACCGCAGTCGCCTGCCGCCACCCAGCCGAGCCGGCCACCAGCGAGCGTTGCACCCCCGGCGAACCCGCCGGCCAGCGCTGCGCCGGCTCCCACGAAGGCACCCGTCCCGGCGGCTCCTCCGGCGTCCTCGCGGCCACCTGCTCCGGCGGCTCCGCCGGCTTCCGCCCCGGCGGCTCCGCCGGCTTCCGCGCAGCCACCTGCTCCGGCGGCTCCGCCGGCCTCCACCCCGGCTGCTCCACCGGCCTCCACCCCGGCGGCTCCGCCAGTTACCGGCACCCCAGGCGCGGGTGCGAAGCCGACGCCGAACGAGCACTGCACCGTGTCGCCGTCGACCAGCACCAACTCCGGGTGGGCACACGAGCGGATGGCGGCCGACCAGGCCTGGGGTCGTACCCAGGGTGAGGGTGTTCTGGTCGCGGTCATCGACTCGGGCGTCGACGCCAACCTGCCGGAGTTGTCCGGCCGGGTCGCCGTCGGCGCGGACATCCCCACGGGCAGCGGCCGGGGCAACACCGACTGCCTCGGTTCCGGCACCGCGATGGCCAGCATCGTCGCCGCCTCGCCCGGCGCGGCGGCCCCGAGTAACAAGATGGCCGGGATGGCGCCAGCGGCGACCATCCTGCCGCTGCGGGTGGTGCACAACTCACCGAAGTCCGCACCGGCTGACGCGGCAACCGCGATCGAGGTCGCGGTCTCCGCAGGTGCCAAGGTGGTCGCACTCGGGTCCTACGTGGACCTGTCCGACCCGGCCGTCCGGGACGCGATCGAATCGGCTCTCGAACATGACGTCGTGGTCGTGGCGTCGGCGCCTACCGCGGAGACGAACGCGTCGCCACAGCCGGGGATGCCCGGCCTGCTTCGGGTCGGTGGGGTCGGCGCCGAGGGCCAACCGGCGGCGAACTACCGCGCCTCCGAGGTCGACGTGACCGCACCCGGCATCGACGTGGCCAGCCTCGGGGTCAGTGGCTCGGGCCTGCGCGCCAGCAGTGGCTCGCAGTACGCGGTCGCCTTTGTGGCCGGTGCGGTGACCCTGGTCCGGTCGGCGTTCCCGAACCTCGACGCCGGCCAGGTGGTACAACGGATCAAGTCGACGGCAGACCGTGCCGGGCATGACGACCCGGATCCGGTCACCGGCTGGGGCATGATCAACCCGAACGCGGCCGTGACGATGGTGCTCGCCTCGGAGGCGCGGCCCCTCGATGCTGACGGTGGGTCCGGGCCGGGTCCGATCCGCGTTCTCACCATCGCCATGGTGGTCGTCGTCGGGCTCGCGGCTGCCGCGCTTCTCGCCCGCCGCCCGTCGGCGGCAGCAGCGGCAGCAGGGGAGGCCCCGCCGACTGCCCGCGCCGTGGGTCGCGTCGGCGTGCCGATGGAAGCGGATACGCCAGGTGGGGACGGCGCCGCATCGAAGACGGGCAGCCTCGGTGACCCGGATGGCGTACCGGACGCGGGCAGCCTGGGCAAAGTGGACGCGGCAGCCGAACCAGCGGCTGACCCGGCCACTGCGCCAAATGAACCGCTCGTCGTGCCGAAACCCGGCGCATCGAGTGGGGTGAACGACCGTGACGAACTGCGGCCAGGGAACGAAGGGACCGGTCCCAAAAAGCATCCGACCCCGTGACCGGGTGCGGTGGCGCCACCCGGACAGGGTCGGGTGGCGCCACCGCACGGAGTCCCGTCGGCCTGGGCCAGACGGGCGATAGCTGGCGCGCTGTTATCGCAGGTCAAAGGCAGAATGCTCCGGGCCTGAGGGCTGGTGGAACCGCTCCCGGTCTGTAAAACTCTTCGGATCTGAACGAGGCTGGCCGGAGGGGTTGAAGGCGGCACGAACCGATCCGGTCGGCGACAGCGTGAGGGCCATTCCGTCAAGGACGGTGTGGCCCTCGGGACTTTGACGGGAGGAGGCGTTCGTCATGGCCATCGAAATGTCGGACGGCGGCGCCGAACTCCTCAAGTGGCTCACGGGCGAGGAACTTCCCGCGACCAATCCTGACAAACTGCGTCTGATCGCACAGGCTCACCTCGACGCCGCTGATGGCGTGGAGGACGTCATACCGATCCTCGCTGCCGCGGTCGCCAGCATCAGCAGTGGTGTGGTGGGCCAATCCAGCCAGGCGTTCGTCGACATGTCGAAGGACTACCTCGGCGACGACGGCTACCTGATGATCGCGTCCCGGTACGTCCGCCGGTTGGGTGACGGTCTGGACGATACCGCCAACCAGCTCGACTACACCCAAATCATGATCGTCCTGACGATCGTCGAACTGATGGTCACCCTAGCGATCGCCGCCGCGATCGCCTGGTTCTATCCGGGCATCCTGGAAGAACTGGCGATGAGGCTGCTGGTCGACAAGTTCAAGATCGCGGTCTGGCTGGCCCGCCTGATCATCGCGGTGGCGCTCGGTCAGGTGGCCGGCGTTGGTCTGCAGGTGTTGATGGACGTGATCGCGCAAGCCGAGCTGCGACGGAGGGGCCACCAGCACGGCTGGAACTCGCAGTTGACGAAGAACGCCGCAGCGGTTGGCTCGTGGACCGGGCTGATCGGTGCGGCGATGGGCGGCGCCGGCGGGGTCCTCGGCGGGCTTAGCGGTCGGTTCCTCCGTGATGCGGCCGGGCGGGCCAGCCAACGTGTCCAGGATGCTGCGCGGGGGGTGGCCGGGGGCGCGGCGGACGGGGGCAAGGCGGTCGGAGGCGCGGCGGTCGGAGGAGCGGCGGCCGGGGGCGCGGTCAAGGGGGCATTGGGCGCTGCGGCGGATTCCGGGGCCCGGAGCGCGGCGGATGCGGTGGCCAATCAGGCCAATCGGAGCGTGTTGCACGAGTTCGTCGACAATGTTTTGTCCGAGGGGGCCGTCGAGGTCGTCGGCGAGGGCACCTTCAATATGCTCACTGGAGACGGCTGGCAGTGGAGTACGGTGCCGGTCACCGCCGTCTCCGGCATGCTCTCCGGTGCCGTTGAGGGCGCGGGGGACATCGGCGGCAGCAAACTTCGCCAGATCACCCATCCCGATGCCACAACGGATCGCAACCAGACCCGCAATCAGGGCGACCTGCCTGAAAAGACGTTGCCTCCGAGCAGCGCCCCGGCGCCTGATCCTGGCGGTCCTGGGTTTGGTGAGCCTGGTCCGGGCGGGTCCGTTCCTGGCGGGTCCGATCCTGGCCTGCCCGGAGACACCGGGGGCACGACGACCGGAACCGGCCCGTCCGCCATCCCGAGAACCGGCCCGGAGCTACCGGTCGGTGGTCGTCCCACGCCAACCACCACAGGCGACACACTCCCGTCGGGCGAACCCACCCAAGACACCACCGGGCCGACCCCGATCGTCCGGACAACCCCCAACGTCTCGGGTCCCTCGACCAGTCCGGCGACTACGACTGCCCCGACGCCGCCGTCGACGCCGACTTCACCTTCGGCGGTGGTGTCGCCGCCGTCGTCGCCGACTTCACCTTCGGCGGTGGTGTCGTCGCCGTCGTCGCCGACTTCGCCTTCGGTGGTGGTGTCGTCGCCGGCTTCGCCTTCGGCCGTGGTGACGCCGCCGTCGACGCCGGGGCAGCCTTCGGCGGTGGTGTCGCCGTCGCCGTCGCCGTCGCCGTCGCCGTCGCCGTCGACTTCGCCTTCGGCGGTGGTGTCGCCGTCGTCGTCGTCGACGCCGGCTTCGCCTTCGGCCGTGGTGACGTCGCCGTCATCGCCGGGGCAGCCTTCGACCGCACCGACGCCACCGCAGTCTCCGTCCGCGCCAGCATCTTCGGTCAACCCGCCGGCGCCGGGCGCTTCAGCGACCCAGGCGGGCACGTCGGCCGCGGCGGGCACGGCGGGCACGTCGACCCCGGCCAGCCCGGGGACCGCGACGGGTGCAGCCGGCATTGCCCGCCAGGACACCGTGCCAGCGCCGGTGCGCGGCACCACCGAGACAACGTTAACCTCGGATCGCTCCGCCGGGCCACAGCCCGTCACCAGCCCGGCAGCGCAGGCAGGACGTGCCCCCGCACCGGTGAGTCCAGTGCTGAGCGGCCCGACGAGCGCGACGGTCCCCGGCTCCGTCGCCGCCGATACCCCAGGGGCGTCGTCAACCTCAGGTACGTCGTCCACCATGGCCAGGTCGACAGCATCGGTGACGCCGCTCGTCGACGACGCCGGTCGTCCGCTGCCGTCGATGGATCAGCCGATCGCGCCGACACAGCCGATCACTGCGGCGGAACCCCACCTCACGACGGACGCGGTCACGTACGTTGATCCGGCGCAGAGCGGCTCGGCCGTCTCGACTGTGCCGATGTCCGCGCCACTTACCGCTGCGGTGACCGAGCTGGACCACCTGTCGCCGGAACAACTGGACACCCTCGACGCGTTTGCGGCCACGGTGGCGTGGGAGGCGGTGCGGCAGGCCGGCACCAGGGCGGACCCGCAACCCGTCCAGGTGAAACCGGCCCGTTCGGACCGGCCCTCCGGTCGCCCGCGTACCGCCCGAAAAAGACTGCGGGACGAGCAGGTGGCCTGGCGTATTCAGGCCGACCTGAAGGTGTTGGTGGACGCGCACCTTGCGACGTTGCGGCGCGACGGATTCGCCGGCCCGAACGTTCAGGTGTGGATGGCTGACGCCCGGGGGCGGTTGGGGACACCTCCGCAGAAGCCAACCGACGCCGGGCCCGCTTCGCCGCTCTCCGCGTGGGGGTGGGAGGTACTGCGTTCGGCCGCCGCCGAGGTGTACGTCGCGGACCGGACGCCACGGCAGAAGTCGCTGCCCCGGCTGGCCGACTGGCTGGCCACGGTCGACCCGTCGGCCGTGGCCGACACCGTTGACCAGGTCGCGGCGGCGCTCGCCGTTTTCGGCGTGCTGCACGGGCGGGTGGCGAATGGTCCACTGCCGGCGGGTCTCCTGGATCAGCCCCAACCGGCCGCGTTGGCGTCCGCCCTCGGTGGGGCGCTCACGCCGATGGGTGACGCCCGCATGGTGTTCGGCGCGGTGCGGCGTACGCCGGGCGCGATGGCCCTGATCGAGACGCCGGGCGACCCGAGCCGGGTCTTCTGGCTCCTGGCCGATGACCGGACCGGCACGGTCATCCCCCGGTACGTCGACCCGGCCGCGCCTGGATCGCTCGTCCGGGCAGCCCGGGCACCGGGACCGGCGTCCGACGGATGGGGTCGGGCGATGGCGCTGCCCGGCGCCCGGGTGCTGGTACTTGATCCCGCCGGGCGGCCGACCACTTCTGCGGCACTGCTCGCCGCCGTGCCCACCCCGTCGATGAACCGGTCAGAGCGTGGCGGCTTCGGGCCGGACCGCACCCTGGACGCGTTGCTCATCCCGAGGCTCGCGGGGGCCGTACCGGGAGCTTTGCGGGTCCGCTTTCCGGGGCGGCCGGCGCGAACGTTCCCCGAGGATCAGCCGTCCGCTGGCCGTCCGGTCGTCGCTCCCGAGCCGCCGACGATCCCACCTGCCCCCCGCGTCGTGACCCCGGCGCTCGCGCCCACGGTGCTGTCGGCGGTGCCGAACAGTAGTGCCGAGGCGGCCGTACCGGCGACGACTTCGCCCCAGGGGCTCCAGGCCGGTGCGCAGGAGACGACACCGGAGTCGGTCGCCCCCGCCCCGGTGTGGTCGTTTGTCCGCGCCGACCCGACAGAGGCGAGTCAAGTTCGGAGGACCGTTTCGCGGGCGGTGTGGATGTTGAACATGCCGGCCACCCCGACTGACCCGGAAGGCTGGTCCGCAGGGCTGGTCAACCGAACTCGGGAGCTCATGGTTGGGGCCGGGCTGCCCGTTGACGACGACCATCCGATGATTCGGGCACTGGCCGAAGAACCGGAGACGTTCCTGCAATCGCGGCGCGCGTTCGACGTGCGGGTTCCGCACCGCGGTTGGTATGGGCGGGGAACGTTCCAGACGGTCTGGGTCGAGTTGGTACCCCGTCCTCAAGGCGACGACCTGGTACGCAAGGACGTGCGATCCGCAGTGGACCGGTACAGCCGGGACCGCGTGGCCAATGAGCAGAACAGGGATCCGGGCGAAGGTTCGATGTGGCACGTCGCAGTGCCGCTGCAGGCTGCCGGCGTACCGCTGACACTGAATTTTGGGGTGAGCGACGCGGGGATGCACCACGGTGCCAGTACGTCGGCCGCGGCCGTCGACTATCAGGTGGTGTACGGCGACAACGAGTCGTTCCTGGTGGAATCGGAGCTGGACCTGGTCGTTCACCGCGGCCAGATGGACGGCCCGCCCATCATCCAAGAGTCGGTGGGCAGGCACTGGTTCCGGGTCAGCAAGCGGCTCGCGCTCATGGACCTGGACGAATCCGGTGCCCCCCCGATTCAGCTGGACGACTCTGCGCGCAGCCTGTTGGCGACCAACATGGCCGCGTTGCAGGTGATCGACGACGGTGCGGCCGCCCGGCAGGCGGTGAGTTTGTTGAGCGATGTGCCGGTCGTCGAGCCGGGTAGTGACGGCCGGCAGGATGTCCGTAACCAGTGGTCGAGCCTGCAGCTCAGGCGGCTGCTCAGCGGCACCCTGGCCCCGCAGGCGGTCGCCAGCCGGGAATGGTTCGGCATGCCGCGGGCCGCCGGCGGGCTGGTCGCGAAGGTCCGGTTGGTCTCCATGCAGTCGGTCGGCACGCCGGGTGGACCCACCCGTCTGCGGCAGCAGCCGATTTTCGGCAGCGACTCCGGAACGAGCATGGAGAGCGGTTCGGGTGGGCGGGCGCGGGCCATGGTCAGCGCGTTCATACCCTTCGTGCGGTTCTCCGTCGGACCGGTCGTGACCCGTGGCAGCTCGGTCAGTGCCGGAACGTCGTCGGGTAGCAACAGCCGGGTCAGCCAGGAGGCGCAGACACCGAGCGTCGTCGTCAGGACCAAGTACGAGCTGACGCTCGCGCGGGCGACCTTCCGCAACCGGCTGCGTTTCTGGGTCAGCCGTGGGCCGACACGGGGGAGCGAGACGGTCACGTTGAACGTGATCGAGGAGGTGCCGGCCGGTGTCTACCGGGCGGCGGCCACACCACCGGCCACGCTGGCGAGCGTTGCGACGGACTCCGATACCGCGGCGGAGCCGCAGGTGGAGCCGTTGACGGAGACGTCCGAGAGAGCCGGACCATTGCCGCCGGCGGCAATGCCCACGGTCCCACGCCCTGCTCCGCCTACCACGCCCACGGTGCCGACGCCGGACCGGTTGATGGTCGATCGGGTGCGGACCATGGCGGTGCGCGAGGAGGCCCGGCACCTTCCCCGTTACATGTGGAACGACGATCGGTTGCGGGTCGGCCAAACCACGTTGTTGGGCGCGCGGGAAATCTCCGACCGCGTCGCCGAGGCCGTGCAGGACATCCTGGCGCTGCCGGAGAACGCGGAGTTCCGCGATCTGCTGCCCGACTGGAACCTGCCCAAGACCAAGAAGAGGGTGATCCGGCAGGTCCTGCAGGCGCTGACCAACCAGGAGAGCTTGGACCTGCAGAGCGGTCCGACCAGGATCGCCGCCGAGGTGCTCACCTTCACTACCGACCAGGTGGTCGTGCGGCTGGAGATGCCGGACAACAGCATCCGCCGAAGCTTGGCCGTGGTGATCTCTGCGCGTCGGACTCAGCCGGGCACCGAGCCGGAGTATCTCGGCGTACGGGACGAGAACCAGGAACCGCCCGCTGCGGGAGAGCCAGCAAAGAGGACACTCGAAGCGATCAAGGAGGCGGACGAGAAGTCCGCCGATGTTGACGCCGAGAGTGCAGACGCCCTGGTCCAGCGAGTGAAGCCGGTGGTCCGTATCCTACCGCCGGCTAGACAGCGCCATCGACGGGCGAAGTGGGGCTCGTTCCGGCTCAGCGGGGGGATGTCCACCGCTGTCGGCGTGGACCTCGACGTCCGTGCTGCGCGACTGATCAATCTCGGCGCCCGCGGACGCTACACACAGGCGCGTAGGACCACGACGAGCAGCGGTAGCGAGGAGGTGTTCCTGGACTACGGTGACGCCGCCCAGGCACTCTTCGCCGACCAGCAGGAAATCACGGTCGAGGTTCACGCGCTCGACGAGGTGACCGGGACGGTTCGGAACCTGTGGCGTCGGGCACGCGGCAGCACGCCCACCGCCCGGCGGATGACCGGTGATGGGCTGGGCCAGTTCCGGCACTGGTTGGTCTTCGAGGTCTCGAAGGACATGACCCTCGACGACGCGCGGATGGTCAGCGCACCGCCGATCGAGTTGCAACGGCCACAGGTTCAGGCAATCCAGACCCAGGGGCGGGGGGCGCAAGTCTTCGGTCTACCTCTGGAGGTGCCATCCGCGGATCTCGTCGTCAACTGGGACCACGTCTCGTACGTGCATGGTGCCGAACAGCTTCGTGCCGCGGTCGCACAGGTGATCACCGAGGCGCGGGACGCCATGGTCGCGGCCGGGGCGATCGCCCGTGGTACCTCCGTCGGGGTGGCCACGCCGGGAAGCAGTTCGCACCTGCAACTGAATCGGCAGATCAACGCGGATCGGCTGGCCGCCGCCCTGCCCAGCATGTCCCGACAGGCAGTCCAGTTGTACGACCTGGGCGAAATCATCGGCGATCCGTCGATCCAGGGCACTCTTTACGTCCGGGCGATCGTACGCAAGACCAAGACCAGGCCGGGCCCACAGGGAGTCGTGCCGCACGGTGGTGAGCACAGTGTCACCGGCTCGCTGAGTATCAGCGGCTCCCGTTCCAGGGGTGGCCAGGTCGCGGCTTCCGGTGGCCTCAGCTATGGGGACAGCGTTGGGTCGGCATCGCTTGGCGGGGCGGTAATGCAGCGCCGTACGCTCCGGTACAGCACGACGAAGACACTCGGGCTCGCTGGTGAGATCGAGCGGAACAACACCTGGGACCCAGGTTCCGGTGTTGCCGTACCCATCATCGCGGAAGAAATCGAGTTCGAGGTCTACGGGACGCTGTTCAACCCGAAGTGGCGCGCCCACGATCGGCCCTTCTCGGCCAGCCGACGCGTCACCGGCGTGACGGCGATCGGCATGATGATGGCCGACACCGCCCGCCGTGGCGGTGTTCTCGACCCGCTGCTGGAACCTGCCCCCAACGAACCGAAGATGAGCCTGCCGAGACTGCTCAATTCGGATTCGCAACAGGCACTCACCCTTCCGGCCGGCCCGTTGCCCCTGCCGCCGCGCAACCTCGGCGCTGGCCAACCCCTCAATCTGCGCCCGCTGGGCATGGAGGTGGTCAAGTGGTTGAGCGAGATCAAACTGCCACAGACAATCGTCTGGGGCGATGGCGTGCGCCTGATCGAGAACGACGCGGTTGGCCGGGAGAACATCGCGGTCATTTTGAATCACACCAGTGTCGAGTACCTGGCAGGGCACTGGGGCACGATCACCGACGGTGGTGTGTCGTTCCTCCTGACCTATCCCGGCGCGGTTGCCCGCGATCACGTGCAGGTGATCATGCAGATGGTGGCGGCCCAGGATGAAAACGGGAGGGCGATCGAGCCGGAGATCCATCGGGTGTTCGCGAGTCCGCTGAACATCGAAATGGACGTGTTCGGAGGTGTCTCGCGCACCAAGAGAACCGGTTTGGGTCACACCAAGGTCAACATCGCCACCTTCGAGCCAGGCGGGTCGGGAGGGGAGAGCGGTGCACGTTCCGGTGGCGGTGACGTGTCCGCACTGAGCGGGACGTCGCGCTACACGGGTCGGATGAAAAGCGTCTCCGATCAGCAGATGACCATTGTCGAGCTCGGCGGCGCGTGGGCCGAGATGCGGCAGCACGCAAAAATTGAGCTGCGGGCGTACCACGCCGGCAGACTACTCGGTGCGCCGCTGCAGATCGACCAGGATCTGCAGTTGGACCGCTTCGCCACTCACCTGTCCACGCGGGCCCCCGGGCCGGCGGAGGTGCTGCCGGATCCCTCCGTGGTGCTGCTGCCGCGTGCGCCGAGCCTCGAACAGGCAGCGGATTGGCAGTCCGGAACAGTGCCGCTGCCAAACGAGCAGTCCACTGCGATTGGGTTGCCGGCGCAGTTCCAGGTGCTCGATTTCCGCGGAGCGATGCTGGTCCAGGCTGCCGCCGCGTTCGCCTTGAGCGCGGCTGGCGCTCCGGACCGGGTAACCCGCCTTGGCGGCCGTACCGCCCACCAACTGATCACTGCGCTCGGGCAGCCGCTGCTGTGGGGTTCCGCCCACCAGCGGATGGCCGGTGCGGTCGAGATTCCGATCGAGGACCTCCACATCCTCGGATCGCGGATGACGATATTCGCGTACTCCCGGGTGGTGGCCGCCAAGCTGAAGGGGATCTCGCCGCCGGCCTACATCGACTCGCATCGGTTTGCCAGGACGATGACCGGCATGGATGCAGGGATGGGCCGGATCGACACGCTGGCCGCCTCCGCTGGCGGCAGCGGCAAGCCGGTCGAGGACACCCCCGTCAACAGTAGTGCCGAGCAGGCGCCAGGTCAGAGCGTCAAGGATCCATTGGCGCAGTGGGGCGGCAGCGATCTTCGGGACCCGACCGCGCAGCAGTATGGCGGCGGCGGGATGTGGTGGGGCGGGTCTCCGGGCGGGAAGGACGCCGGCGCCGCACACGGTGGCTTCAACGATTTCACCATGTCACGCGTCGGTGACCCGACAGCGCTTGTCGAATGGACCGAGGAGATTCTCCTCGTAGCCGAGGTCCCGCATGTCCTGGGCACCAGGCATGCTGCCGTGAAGGTCACCCTGCCAGAGTCCACACCGGTCCTGATGAACTTGCTCGACGCGTCCGTCCACCTCGGTTTCGCCGACAATCAAGAGGCGAGGGTCCAACTGGCCCGGGTCAATTCGGCCGGGATGGCGCTGCATCAGGCGTTCACCGAATGGCAGGGGATCAGTCGTCAGTTCGAGAATGCGCGGCTTGACATCGAACTGGCACGGCGGGCGAACGGCGGTGACGCGGTGGCCGGCCCCCAATCCGCGTCGACGTTCGACGAGCAGGACGTAACCAACGGGCCGTTGGCCAAGGCCTACCGGGCGCGACAGCAGGACTGGTACGCCAAGAAGAAGGAGTTGGACGAGCAAATCGACCGACTGCGCCAAATTGTCGAGCAGTGGGAGACACCGGCTGAGGCCGTGCCCCCGGCTGAGGTCGTGCCGTCGACTGACGTCGTGCTGCCGGACGAGCCGGACCTGTCCGCCGATTCTGCTGCCGGATCTGACCAGGATCTCGACGGGGACGTGCTGCGGCATCGGGACATGCCCGCGTCCGCTGGTGAAGCACCAGCCGAAAGCCGGCCCGCAGCGGAGGCGGAGCCCGTGCTGCCGGAGCATCAGGCCGTCGTGTCGACGCCGCCGGTACCTGTCCCAACGGTGGTCGAGGGAAGTTCCGCCACGGAGGCTGCCGAGCCGCTGCCGCTGCCGGAGTCCGCCGAGCCGCAGCCTGCCGAGCCGCAGCCGGAGACCGCCGAGCCGCAGCCTGCCGAGCCGCAGCCGGAGACCGCCGAGCCGCAGCCTGCCGAGCCGCAGCCTGCCGAGCCGCAGACCGCCGAGCCGCTGCCGGAGCCTGCCGAGCCGCTCCCGGAGTCCGCCGAGCCGGAGCCCGAGCCGGAGCCTGCTGAGCCGCAGGCCTTGCAGGGGCCTCCTGCGCCGCGGGAAGAGCCTGTTGCGGAGGCTTCGAACGTCCCGTCGACGCCGCCCGTGTTCGTGCCAACGGTGGTTGATGAGGAGAGCGTCGACAGTCAGCCGCCGCCGATACAGTCGCCTCCCGCCCCGTCGGAGCCGCCCGCCAGGCCCGACCCGTCCGAGCCGCGCTCGCCTCGCGTACCGGCGAGGACACGACCGGCGTTGAGCCCGCCGTCCCATCTCTTCCCCGGCCTGGTTCGGATGTCGGCGCCCTCGACGGCCGTCGACACGTCCTCGGTGACGGCTTCACCTGCCCGTGTCGTACCGGCTGAGGCTGGCAGTAGCGTCGCCAGCCAGGCGCAGCCGGTCGCGTCGACGAGCGCGCAGACGTCCGCCACGGAGACTTCGGTCCTGCCCGGGATGCCGTCGGAGCACGTGTCCACGGCCTTGCGTCGCGCGTCCCGGTTGATCCCACTGCAGGCGACTGAGCAACCCACCGCTCCTGATCCTGACCGTCTGCAGGCGTGGGTTTCCGAGGTCGAGCGGAGTGCCACCACGCCGACCGGCGCGCCACCGGAGACGATCCTGCCGGACTGCCTGATCCGGGCCATGTCCGCGTACCAAGCACTGCATGGCCGTTGGGCGAACACCACGGTCGACGCCAACTTCTTCGTTGCGCCGCTCCTACCCGAGCTGGTGTCTGCGCTGGGCGGCACTCTGGTCGGGGCCCCTGACGTGAGCCCGGACCGGTTGTGGCAAGCGATGCTCCGTACCCCGAACGCGATGGTGCTGGTCCACCTGCGGCCGACGAATGGGCCTGGACATGTGTTCTGGCTGTTCGCCGACAACCGGAGCGGCACGGTGGTGCCACGAGTGGTCGACACCCAGGTGCCGGGTCAGTTCGACAACGAAGCTCTCCTGAACGAGGAATCCCGCTCCCAGCTGACGCATCCGGGCACCCAGCTCCTCGTCCTCGACGGCCAGGGGCGGCCGACCACCGTCGACGCCTTGCTCGAAGAAGCGGCAGCTCCGACGAATGACGACGGCACGGTGGACGCGAACACGCCCCCACCGCCCGGCCCGAAGCAGCCCGGCCGGGCGAGTCAGGCCCGTCCCGCTGGTAACCGCTCGGATCGGTTGACCGTGGCGGCGATCGCCGCCACCTACCGGGCGACATTGCCCTACGCCGCCGCGCCGCAGCAGGTGACCGACGCGGTCCGTGCCGCGGTGGAGACCAGCACCGACCACCAGCAGGCGGCGACCGTCGCCGAGCGAGTCGGCCGCGGCCTCGGGGTCTGGCCGGCGGACCTCACCGCGGCGCCAGCCGGGCGAGGGGCGGGGCCACGTCCCTACCGTGCGCTTGACGACATCGGCGCCGGCCGAGGGCGGTTGGGCGCCAACGAGGTACGACTGACCGCGGAGGAACTGTCCACCCTGGCCGACGAGGTCGTCACCAAGGTGGGCGTCGACACCGACCCGAACAACTGCCTGCTGTTGCTCGACGAGGCCCGTTGGCGGCTCTTCCCCGACGGCGTGCGGGCCGCCACCTACACCGACGACATCATGATCGGCACCCGGCGGGGCACCGAGCACTTCGCCAGCCCGGGTCGCTGGCCGCTGGCCGACTCCCGGGCGGCGGTGGAACAGGCGGTACGCGACGCGGGGCCGGGCGGCGCCGGCTTCCTCCTGGTGGAACGCCCCAACCTGCGGCGTGCCCACGCGCTGTTCTACTACCACACCGCCGACGGTGAGGTGGTCCTCGTCGACCCGTGGGCGCCGAGCGGTCAACGGATGCGGGTGGTCGATCCGGACTCAGCCGAGCCCGGCTGGCCTGCTCTCAATCCACTGGAATCCGATATCGCCATCCGGACGCTGGTGGTGCGACCGGGCGGGCGCGTCGACTCGCAGGCCATCGTTCCCGCGACGGAGTCCGACCGGACCGCTCGGGCACTCGTGGACCGCACCCCCTACCCACAGATCGGCAGCTCTCACCTTGAGACGGAGTTCGCCCGCCTCAACGTGGCGGGCCCGATCACCACCGAGTCAGACCAGACTCCGGTGGATGACGCCGTGTCCCCGGCGGTGCGGGACGCTCTGGACGGGCTGCCGCCCTGGACGGCCGAGGCCGACTGCGTCACCCGGGTCCAGGACGTGCTCGGCGGGCTGGGGCTCGCCCGTGGGGTGCGGGATGACGGCTCCGGCCTCCGGGCCGTCAACCGGCTCGGTGCCGGGCTGAACGGCCGGTTCCGCCAGACCGACCTGACGTTCCTCACCCACCTCGAACCAGGCGCGGTGACCCCGGTATGGATCACCGCGCCGAACGACCCGATGCACATGGTGCTGGTAGAGCGTCAGGTGGACGGACGGTTCGTCCAGGTGGAGACCCAGGCCGCCGGGGTCGACCGGTTCACTGTCTTCGACCCGGCCGACCGGCGGCCGGACGATCTGCGCGTGGGACACCGGGGGCCGGCCATCCGCGGTGGCCCGGTACGGATGGTGGTCACCGACGACGGCGGCTTGGGCCAGTTCACCCCGGCCGCCACGGCGGAGTGGATGCGCCAGGTCGAGTCGGGCGACTGGCTGGCACGCGTCGACGCAGACCTGCGCTATGGCCAGCTCGCCGGCCCGAACGTGGTAATTCCGCAGGAACGCGACGACGTGAACGATTTGCGTCTCAACCCGTTCTGGACGCGACTCGAGGATCTGTCGCCGAAGGTCATGGGGGTGCACTCGGCGGTCTGGCTCTTCACCGTCGGGCAGGACGGTGACATACTCCTCGGTTCCGACAGCGCCGGACCGCTGAGTGCGGCGGACTGGGCTGAACTGATCCGCGATTTCGGCTCCGCCGAGAGGGCGCTGGAACTCAGCAGAGGCATCGTCGGACGCGGGCATCCCACCGTCGCGGCGCGGTTCGACGCCACCGGCCGGACCGTCGCGGCACCGGCCCGGATCAGCGGCGAGCTCCGGTGGAATCGGGATCTCGGCCGGTGGCAGGTGGACGACCACTCGGGCCGCTACTCCCAACCCAGCGTGCGGGGTTCGCACTCAACTCGGGATCGCACCTGGTGGTTGCAGAATGTGGCCCATCGGTTGAGCGTTCACCTCGGAATCCCGGTCAAGGCGGCGCCCCATGACCCCGACGGCACGGCGAGAAACACGTACGCCAGCGCTGAGCAGATCGAACGTCAGGTGCGAGCGATCATCGCGCCGTACGCCGATCCGACCCGGCCGTACGTCCTGCAAGAGGCCGTTAGCATGGCCCGCTCGGCGCTGGGAAACTCACAGACTCCGATAACTCGGGTCATAGCCGACGTCGCGCGGGAGGCGCGGCGGTTGGGGCTGGTCCGCGCGCCGGCGGTGCGGCTGTTGGAGCGGCAGGGGCTCGTCCCATCATCCCGGGCGGAACGGAATCGGGCTCGGCAACGGCGGCTTGCCACCGCACGGTCCTACCTCGGCGCGGAGGACTTCGACTGGGCCGAGCAGCACATCTACACGCAGCAGCGCCCGGCACCCGGTTACCTGAACGAAGAGTGGGAGTGGGTGGCAGCGAGCAGTGCGCTGCTGCGCGGCTACCTGTGGTTCGACATGCGCCGGGTGGCGGACAACGCGCTCGACCCGACAAGCGACTCGTGGGCGGCGGCCACAGCGACCACCCAGATCGTTGCCGAGGCGCTGGACAGCTTCGACGAGTTCCCTACGTACGTGGGCGACGCCCATGTGCGGCTCTCCGCCACCAGCTTCAGCCGGATGCGCCTCAATAATGGTTTCCGACTTACCATCCCGCTGGTCGCGAGCGCAAGGGAGCGAACTCGTCAGCCCTCGGGGGGCTCGGTTCTGATTCGCGTCACCACCCGCTCGGCGGTGGACCTGAGAGGAAGCAAGCCGGACGCGGTGATCTTGCGACCGGGCACGACGTACGAGCTGAGAATGGCCCTCGGACCGCAGGGCATGCGGGTCCACCTCACCGAGCAACCTCCCGCCGACACGGCTTCCGCCGACGCGGTCATCGACCCGTCGCTCACGAATCTCCCCGGCATGATGCGCAGGCAGCAGCGGACTGACGCCCTGCCCGCCGCCGCCGCCGACAGCGGCGGCACCTCTCAGCCGGCCCGCTCGGTGGAGACCGACACCGGCATCGAAGCCCAGCCGCAGCCGGCTCCCGGGTCGGCGCGGCGGATGCTCGACGGTGTGCCGCTGGGCGGGATGTCCGACCCGCTGTCCGAACCGAAGCCGACGTCGGTACGGCGTCTGGCGAACGGTGTCTGGTTCGTACCGCCACCGCAGACCGGGCATCGCCCGACCGACGCGGTCGAACGGGCGGCGGCCAACCTGTCGGTACCGGACGGGGCCGTGGTGATCGCGGCGACGGTGCCACCTGTGGATTCCAGCACGAATCCTGAAGTTTCCCTGCGGCGGTCCGTAAACGAGGTGACCACACAGATTCAGGTGATCGATACGCTCATCCGCAGATCCACGGCGACGTCGACGAACGTCCGCGGCCTGAACTCCGCTGACGTCCTGGTGTTGAACCTCTACGGGGGCAGGTGGGAACAGACCGGCCACTACGCGGCTCGTGTGCGCACGT
Organism: Micromonospora arborensis; assembly: GCF_003205615.1. Classification (GTDB taxonomy): domain Bacteria; phylum Actinomycetota; class Actinomycetes; order Mycobacteriales; family Micromonosporaceae; genus Micromonospora; species Micromonospora arborensis. The sequence continues at coordinate 44,140 of NZ_PYBV01000030.1, forward strand.
TCCTCGACGAGATGGCCCAACAGGGGCAGCAGGTCCCCACCGGGCTGGTCGTCTCGTCCACCGTCGAGCCCACCATGCTGGACTGGTTCCGGTCGCCGGATCCGAACCCCACCCGGTGGACGGTGACGATTCCCGGGCAGCGGCGAGTCCTCGGAACCTTCGACAACCTCGCCGACGCGGTCGACCAGGCACAGCGGGGCACCCGGCCACCGATCGATCTCCATGGTGCCGTTCGGCAGCGGTTGGCTGGCGGGATCGGCCCGCACGGTCTGCACGATGCGACCCTCGCCCACCTCCTGCTCGATCAGATGCCGGTCGTGCCGGCCTACGAGCAGGACGTGCCGCCCGTTGCGCCAGTCGGCCGGCTCGGGCGGGTCCTACGGGTCCCGGTCGACCCCAACTGGTCGCTCACCGAGCAGATCCACGAGGTTCGGCGGTGGGCTCGGCTCGGCACCGTTCGGGTCTGGCCCGATCACGGCCCTGCGACGGTCGACGTGCAGTTGACCGAGGAGTTGAACAGCGGGGTGGTTCGGCTGCCCGAGTCCGATTCCGACCGGGCACTGGACGTGCTGGCCCTGCGCGCGAAGCACCGGCAGCGGGACGGGCGGCGGTTGGACCTGTGGGTGAACCAGTACGCCCACGGGACGCTGCGGGCCGTGCTGGTGCCCGCGGAGTGGCATTCGACGCTGCGCGACGAGATCCCGCCGGACGCCGTCGACCGGGTCGTGGTCGAGCCGGCCGACCTGAACGCACGGCGGATCGGCAAGTATCGGGAGGGGGAGCTGATCGCCTCGCCGACGGGGGAGGGCCGGCTCACCGCCGAGCAGTACGCCGAACTGCTGCCATCGCCGAGCGTTGACGGAGCTCCGCCGGTCGTGGTGCTGCTGTCGGACACGCCACTGGCCCGAACCCCTTTGTTCGCCCGGCAGCTCAACCGGCACGCCATCGTGGTGGTGCGACGATTCGCCGGGGCGGACGGTCCGTCGGACGGCGCCCACTGGCAGGCCTCCACCTACGACGCCGCGGCCGACAGGACGGTGACCTGGCCGCAGCGGGTGGATCTGGGAGAGCTCCTGACCGACGTGACCGGCGCCAGCTGGGCGATCCCTCGTCGTTTCGCGGTCGCCGCGTTGTCGACACTCCCCGATCCGGTGCCGTCGGAACTGATGAATTTGGTACGGCGGGCTTTCGAGGACTCGCCGATTCCCTCCTCCGATGCCCGCGTCTCCACGCCGTTGCCGGCATCGGCTGGTCACTCGGTCGAGTCGATCCGCCGCTGGTTGGGTAGCCGGGAGATCACCGCTGTCTCGCCGAGCGACCTGTGGTCCGATGGGCCGCGGATCAGCATTCCGGGCCGATACATCCGGGACGTGGAGTTGCCCGGCACCGAGGGCCAACCGGTGACGTACCGCCTGATCGACGGTGCCGCGCTGGCCGGGCACCGGTGGACCGTGCGGCTGCGGGAGGGCACCTGGCGGGTGACCGTCGACTCGGCGGCCGAGCGGGTGATCACCTGGCCCGGTCGGGTGTCCGACCCGGTGCCGGCCTACCAACCGCGCGACCCCGCCCCGTCGTATGAAACTGATGTTGATTCCTCGCCGGAGTCCGCTCGGCCGGGACACCCTCGCCACGTCATCTCGGACGAGCAGGCGCGGGCCGCGCAGGAGGCGATGGTCAACTCGGCCGCGCGCCTCTCGCCTTCGGCGGGGTCCGGCCCGGCGGGACCGTCGCGAACGGGACCGCTGTCGCGGCTCGCGCCGACGCGTCCCGGGCCAGCATCCGACGGCGTCGAAACCGGTGATTCGCGGTGGGACGCACAGCAGTTGGCTCGGCGGGATGTCCCGGCGATGCCGTATCGCCCGGCGGTGGTCCCGGCGCAACCCGCGTCAGCCGACATCTATGAGCGGTTGTTCGCAGCGGTGTCCGCTCTGCCGACCTGGGACAGGGTCACACCGGACTCTGTGAGCCGGGTGGACCAGGTGGTGACGCACCTGGGGCTGCCGGGGACGGTGTCGCGTGACGATGCCGACGGCGGTGTCGACGTGCTGGCGGCGCGGTTGCGGGGGACTTTCCATCGGGCGGGGCTGGGTGCGTTGTCGGCGCTGCGCCCGGGTGCGGTGACGGTTGTTCACGTGGAGGCGTCGAACAGGCCGAGACATGTGGTGTTGGTGGCTCGCCGGCCCGATGGCCGGCTGTTGTTGGTGGAGCCGCAGGCGGGGTTGGCTCGGCGGTTGATCGCGGTGGAGTTGCCGGCTCCAGGTAGCCCGGGTAGCACCCTTCCGGCGGCGTTGCGCGGGCCTGTGCGGCTCGTGCTCGACGACGGCGGACGGTTGCGGCAGGTCGACCTGACCGGCTCGGGTCGGCCAGTGGTGGTTTCCAGCGGCGAGGCGGTGGACACCACCTCGTCGGGCGGCGTGCTGCTGGACGCGTCGCTTACGAGGCGGACCGGCATGATGACCGTGAACGACGTGAACGACGTGACCGACGCGGTCGGCGGGGAGGCGCGGCGGACGCCGGAGGAATTGGAAGCTGTAGCGGACTCGTTGCCACGTGATGGGGTGGGCGGGTCCGTGGCTGAGGTGCGGTCCTTGGTGGACTGCGCGGACCTGGTGGGCGGGTTCGTCGGGAAGTTGCATCCGAATGTTCGGTCGTTCGGGTCTGTGGATGACGCCGTGGTGGGCCAGGGTGGTGTGGCCGGTGCTCAGGCGCGTCTCGTGCCGGGTGGTGGTTGGGGCTTGGTGGGCTCGGTGGATGGGCTGTTGGCCGACGTTGCCCGGCAGGGGTCGACCGCGGTGGTGTTGTTGAGCTTCCGGAAGGGGGAAGGACACGCCCTGGCGGTGCACGGGTCGTCGGATGGTCTGCGGTGGTTTGATCCGCAGTTGCCGCGGGCTCGTTGGGTGACGGCTGAGGAACCTGCGGTGGTGCGGGCGGCTGTCGACGTGCGGGTGGTGGTGCTCGACGCCGATGGGCGGGTGGTGCGGCCGGGATCGTGGTCGGCGCCCGGGTCGTCCAACGTGGTGCAGGTGATGTCGGATCCGCCGCAGCGCCATGATTTCGCCTCACGCCGGCCGGACCCGCGCCGGCAACCGGCGTCCACCGCTGGCGGTCCGCGATCGGCTGCCGGGACACGCGCAGTCGCCACAACGATAGACCCCCAGGTCGACCAACGTTTGCAGGCAGCGGCATTCCGCGCGGTCTCGAATTGGAAGCAGCGCGGCAGAGGAACATGGAGAAACATCTTCTACGCCTGGATCAGTAAGGCCTACGCCTCCAATAACCAAATTCCGATCGACGATCTGGCAAGTATTTTCATGGGAGTTCCCGTCGCTCGTACCCGGTTGGATCGAACGGTTGACCCTGATGAAATATTGGCCATGTGGGTGAAGGGCGAGAAGGAAGGGGGGCAGTCGCGGGAGCACTTCGCTATGCTTGCCAAGGAGCCGAGGCTCCTCGGTCTGATGTTGATGCATCCGCAGCTCGCGGTGACCTACGCCGAGAACTTCCCCAACCTCTTCGACAAGCTGCTGGCCCTCGAGGCAGCCGATCCGATAGACGTCGATCGGTTGCAGTATTTCGTCGACCAGGGGCGTGATTTTCTCAATGCGCTCGAAGAGGATTATTTTATTCGCGAAACTCATTTCAATAACGGGGGGCTGGGAGCCGCGAAGCGCTTGGGTTCCTGGTGGCACCTGATCCCGTCCCATGGTCCGGGCCTGCCCCTCAAGGACGTGCTTGCGGTAACGTCTCTCGGTGAGGTGATTGCTAGTCTGCAGGACCCGGACGCAGCGTTCCGCGATATTACCCGTTCGCCCGGTCTAACGGATGCGCTGATTACCGGGCCGATCTATTCTCGGCCGAGGAAGCAGTACGAACTTCTGTTCCAGAACCCCCGGCTCCTGGATGTGTTACGGAGTAATCCGGCAGCTGTTAGAGCTGTCGTGCAAGTGCCGGGGATGCTTGCGGCGGCGGTCAACAATCTTGATGTTGTGCAAGTGCTGAACAGCAACCCTGAGCTTGCGGACGTACTGATTGACAGCCCGGAACTGGGTGAGCGTCTTGCGGGGTCGATCGATATGCTTCGGGCGGCCGCCGAGAACCCGGCGGTGGCCCCGCTGCTGTCGAGGAATCCGGCACACTTTGACTCAAAGTCTTCTGCAGAACTGCTGGACGCGTTGCGTGCCGCAACCAGCCCCCGTCCAATCGGTCCACTGCGGAAGGAGCCCACGTCTAAGACGGAATTGGCAGTGTCCGTGAACTCGGTGCTGCGGGCTGCGGTGTTGGACCCGGCCTTGGCCAAGGATGTTCAGCAGCGGCGGTGGACTCTGTTGAACAAGAACCCCGAGCTGGCGGACTTCCTGGCCGCTAGGCCGGACCTTCTGAGCCACCCCCATGAGTACGGGCGGTTGCTGGATGACACCGACGGGCTGTGGCAGCAACTGCTGAAAAATCAGGAAGTAATCGCTCCACTGCTCCCTGCCCTGCTGCGCAGTTATGCCCTGCGCGAAGAATTGTCAAGGGGAGGAAGGGTAGCGTCGTGGCGGCGGGTGGCCAAGGAGGCTGAAGACAACACAGAATATCGAAAGACGCTTCTGCTCAGCGGTGGCCTGCGTTTGCTGCTCGCGCAATCTCTCGACCCGCTGGGCATGATCGTCCTCGAACTGCCGGAGCTGGTCAAAATTCTGGCGCGGGATGAGCGGATCCTAGCTATTGCCCCATTCAGCTTTGCGGGGTTCTGGAACATTCTCTTCAAAGCAAATGTTGGGCAAATGATCCTCGACGAGGGTGAGGGCCTGCTGCGGTTGCTGGCGCAGAATCTTGCGCTTGTCGATCTGTTGGTTGACGAAGCCCCATCTGGTCGGGCCGCTGAACTCCTGCGTAACAGCGTGCAGAGGCGTGGTGAGCTTGCGCGGCTGCTCGCGGCGAAGTCGGATCTGCTACCGACGCGTGGCCACTGGGATGCCTTGCTGTCGGCGCCGGCGTTCTTCGACTATCTCGCCGCCGATTCCGAATTGCGGCTGGCCGACGTGATCGTCGGGGAGCCCGTGTTGTTGTTGGAGGTGGCGAGTCGACCCATTCCGAATTCTGTGGATGTGTTGGCGGCGATGTTGGACGGGCCGGTGCGGGAGAGCCTGGCGCTGCGTGACGACGGGTCGAGGGACTGGCTCGGTCCGCTGCGGGTAGGTATCGAAGGCTTCGGTGGGCGGTTGCTGTCGCCGGAGGGCGTCAAATTGAACCCGGGGATCGTGCCGATGGCCGAGATTCTGCGGGATCCCGACGATGAGAGTGCGCGGCAGGCGGCGGTCGGCCTCGCTGACCTCTCCTCGGAGGAGTCGGCAGAGCTTCTGTCCGAACGCGAGAGGGTGCGGCACCATCCTCGGTTGGCGGCCTTGATAGAACGTCACCCTGCTCTTGCGGTGATCTTGGTTGAAGAACCGCAGCTGATCAACGTGCTGGACAAGTTGCCGGGATTGCTTGACCTCCTGGACGGGTCTGAGGCGTCCGATGTGTTGCTAGGTATGCAGAGTGGGCCGAAATACTTCGAAGCCCTGCTTCAGTCTGACGACTTGTACCACTTCTACCAGACGGACAGCAACGTACGTAGAAACGTTATCTTCGACGGCGACGCGCTGGCCCGCAGCGCGTCGGCAGTCCGGCTAAGTCGGGAGAGGCATCAACTTGTTCGCGAAATCGGCGCGATCGACGGCCTGAGTGATCTGATGTACATATTCCCGTCGGTGGCGGAGGTGCTTCTGGCTCATGGGCGCCACGCCTTCGAGTTTTTGGCGCGGGACGGTTTCGTTGCTCTGTTATATGCTCAGGAGGAAAAGGTCGTTGATGCGGCGGTGAGCCATCTGTCGCTGCTGCGTTTCCTGGCGAATGATCCTGGTGAGCTTTCCACGCTTGGGTCTGTGCCGGCATTGGCGGCAGCGTTCCGTGAGCATCGTTATGACTTGACTGATGGCGAGTACGAGAGCATTTTCCGGGGTTCGTTGACGCGTTTGTTTGATTCGGATCCTGGGTTGGTGGAGAAGGTTTTCTCGTCGGTTGATGTGTTGCGGGCGGTGGTCGCGGCTCCGGTGTTGGCGTCGGCGTTGGAGGATCCGGCGGTGTTCGATTTGGTGCGGGGTAGGGAGGATGTTCGGCGGTTGATCGGGCAGCAGCCGATGGTGGCTGAAGTCCTGGTGGAGCGGGCCGGGGATTGGGTGCCGGCGTTGCGTGGCCGGGAGTTGGTGCGGGTCATGACCGAGGTGCCGGCGGTGAGTGGCCTACTCGGTGCGCATCCGTTCCTGCTTGCTGCGGTTCGGGACAATCGCGCGCTCTTGCCGGCTCTTGCCGCGGACTCGCAGTTGCGGGAGGCGTTGGGTCGTAATGAGGTGCTGACCGGCGCGCTTGGGTCTAGGGCGTTGAAGCGGCTCCGGGACCGCTCCGGTGTGGTGGGCGTGTTGGCGGGGAACACGGCCGAACTGGACGCCGCGTGGTGGCCGGCTGTGTTGGCTGACATCAACCTGCTGCAGATGTTGAACGCCTGGACGGGTTTTGCCCAGAGGTTCCTGACTGAGCCTCAGTTCGTGTCGTCGTACCGACGCGACTCGGACCGTTTTGTGGGATTTGCGCGACGGTTGCAGTCGCAAGGGCGGGATGTTTCGACTCTGACTGTGGAGGATTTCGAACCGGCTGTGGCGCCGGGCGCGAAACCGTCGCCGATGGTGGCGGGGGTTGGCGCGTCACGTGCGGTGGAGTCGGTGGAGGGTGTTGCTGGTCGGGGTTCGGTGTCGGATCGTGGTGGGCATCGGGTCGCCGTGGCGTCTTCGGTCGGTTGGTTGGCGGCACGGTTCAACGCGTCCGTGGAGATGGGGGCACTGATGCGGGCCCCGCACCCCGTCCTGCTCGGGGCGATGGTCGCGGACGAGACGATGGTGCCGTTGTTGCTGGCCAGGCCCGACGTCGTCGATCTGCTGGCGGATAGCCCTGACGGGGTCGGTGACTATTCGTTCCTCACGTTCTTGACGTCGGTTGATGGTGTGCGTGATCCGCAGCAGCCTCGTCGGGTGGGGTCGTTTGAGAAGGAGTTCGACGACTGGCTGGGGATCACCGGTCTGTGGTTTGAGGGTGAGTCGAGGGCCGCGGTGCGGGCTGCCGCTCGTGCTGTTTGGTCGCGGTTGGCTGCTGAGCAGGGTGAGCGGGACAAGCAGGTTGAGGCGGACCGTCTGGAGCGGTTGGCGCGGCTGCTCCCGCATCAGAGGAGCACGTGGCAGTTCAGTGGGAAGGTGGAGTACGCCCGTTCGCTGGGGAGCTATCCGTTCTCTGCGGAGGACGTGGCGGTCCTGGCACGTGCCGCCCAGGGGGACGGCATCCGGGAGGATCACCTTCAGTTGCACCATCCTCTGCATGTCCATCTTGGTGGTGGCAGTGGAGGTGCCTCGCTCGTTTTCCTGGTGGATGAAGACGCCACGGTGTTCCCGCTCGTCTACGCCGTCAGCGAGAGTCGGTCGCATAACGCCTACCGGTGGTTCGGGGCTGGCAGTAGTTATCTGAACGGTCCGGCGCCGATCGGAGCCGCGGTCAGGGATCACCCCGCCTTCGGCACGTCGGAGCGGATGGTCGCGTCAGTGCCCGACGCCATTGCCGCTGCTGGGCGGGGTGGATCCGAGGTAGCGACGGCGCCGCCGGTTCGGCAGGTTCGTTCGGTGGATCCTGACGTCGTGCTGCGGGCGGCGATCGGTGAGTATCTCCAGGCTAGGCGGGCGTTGGATGAGCTGGGCTCGGCCAACGCGCCCGCGTCGTCCGCCGGGGGCAGTAAGAAGAGCAAGAAGAAGAACAAGGCCAAGATTGGTTCCGCTCAAGTGCAGCCCAACGATGGGCGGGTCGAACGTGAGCGGACGTTGCAGGACGCGCGCAGGAGACTCGAAGACCTCGGCGCGTGGCCGGAGCACACGCAGCGGGTGGTCGGCGGTGAGGCGCGTCGGACGCCGCAGGAGTTGGTGGCGGTGGCGGATTCGTTGCCGCTTGATGGGGTGGACGGGTCCGCGCCGTCCTTCGTGGACTGTGTGGACCTGGTGGGCGGGTTCGTGGGGGCGTTGCATCCGGGCGGTCGCCGGTTGGTCGGGTCGGTGGATGACGCGGCGGTGGGTCGGGGTGGTGTGGCTGCTGCTCAGGGGCGTCTTGTGCCGGGTGGTGGTTGGGGTGTGGTGGGTTCGGTGGATGGGCTGTTGGCCGATGTGGCCGGGCAGGGGTCTACCGCGGTGGTGTTGGTGAGTTTCCGGGAGGGAGAGGGCCACGCCCTGCTGGTGCATGGGTCGTCGGAGGGTCTGCGGTGGTTTGATCCGCAGTTGCCTCGGGGGCAGTGGGTGACGGCTGAGGAGCCTGCGGTGGTGCGGGCGGCGGCTGTCGAGGTGCGGGCGGCGGTCCTCGACGCCGATGGGCGGGTGGTGTCGCCGGGGTCGTGGTCGACGCCCGGGTCGTCCAACGTGGTGCAGGTGATGTCGGATCCGCCGCAGCGTCACGATTTCGCCTCGCGCCGGCCGGACCCGCGTCGGCAAGCGGCGTCCACCGCTGGCGGCCCGCGATTGGCTGCCGGGGCGTCCGGCCGGGCGAGCACTGTCGCCGCGGCGATAGCCCCGCAGCTCGACGAACGTCTGAGGGCAGCAGCACAGCGCGCGGTCGCGAACTGGGCTGACAAAGACTCGGCGACGAGCACTGTCTACCGATGGTTGCGGGACGGCTACGTCGCAGATAATCGGATTCCGATCGACGATCTGGCAAATATTGCGCGCACGGCACTTCCGGGCTTTGTGCAGCGGGTGAGGAGCTGGCCTGATCTTCCCAAGGGGCTCGGTGAGATAACGAACCTCTGGGCGAAGAGTGAGGCGGAAGGGGGACTGGCGCGGGACCAGTTCGCGATGCTCGCCAAGGAACCGAGGCTCCTCGGTCTGATGTTGGTGCGCCCGCAGCTCGCGATGACCTACGCCGAGGGCTTCCCCAACATCCTCGACAAACTGCTGTCCCTGGAGGATCACGCCCCGATCGACGTCGAGCTACTGCAGTACTTCGCCGATCAACGCCGCGATATTCTCGATACTTTCGAGGGTGACGCTTACCATCGCGAAAGCTTCTTCGTTCCGAATGAACTGGAGGCCATCAGGCGTCTGGGTGACTGGTCGCATCTGGTCTTCGCCCACCTTCCGACGTCTCCATTCACGATGGTGCTTTCGGAGTCAGCACTCGCTGAAGCGATTATCAATTCGCGGGATCCGGCTGCGGCGTTCGTTGGTGTTAACCGCTCGCTCGGTCTGACGGATGAACTGTTTAGCGCGCCGGATGTGGTCTCATCTTGGTCGGCGGAACAGTTTGCTCTTCTCTTCCAGGATCCCCGGCTTCTGGGTGCGTTGCAGGATGGTCCGGCAGCGGTGGGAGCCGTTGTGCGAGTGCCGGGGATGCTTGCGGCGGCGGCCGGAAACCTTGAGGTTGTGCGAGAGTTGGACGGCAATCCTGATCTTGCGGACGTGCTGATGGGCAGTCCGAAAATCGGCGAGCGTCTTGCGGGCTCCATCGAACTGCTGCGGGCGGCTGCCCGGAACACGGCGGTGGCCGAGTGGCTGTCGAGAAATCCGGCGCACTTTGACTCGATCTCCGCCGACACGCTGTTGGATGCGTTGCAAAACGCAACCCCTCCCCCTGCGGTCGGTCAATTTCCCGGGGTTCCCACGTCTCCGGCCGACAAGGCAGTGGCCAAGAACTCCGCGCTGCGGGCTGCGGTGTTGGATAGTTCCTTGCCCTCTGACGTTCGCAAACGCCGGTATGGTCTATTGAAGAGAAACCCCGATCTTGCGAACGTCCTCGCTGCCAACCCGAATATTCTGAGTCGCCCCCACGAGTACGGGCGCATGCTGGACGACCCCGAAATGATATGGCAGGAACTGGTCATCGACCAGGACATGGTCGGACCCCTGCTCCCCGCCCTGATGCGCAGTCTTACCATGCGAGAACGGTTAATCCGCAACGATGGGAAGAAGTCGTTTTTGCGGCGGGTGGCCGAGGCTGCTAGGGATAATCAAGCGTATCGAAGGGTGCTCCTGCGCAGTAGCGGCCTGCGTCTGATGACGGCAGAATTCGTCACCCCTCTGGGTGTGCTGGCCATCGATTCTCCCGAAATGATCGAATTGCTGTCACGAAACGACCGGATCCTGGCTATCGTTCCGCTCAACTACGTGGACACGTGGCCGCAAATGTTCCTGCGCGCGAAGCTTGGGCCAGTGTTCCTCAACAACGAGGGCTTGCTGCAACTGCTGGCGCAGAACTTCCAGTTTGCCATGCTGTTCGCTGAAGAGGCTACCTATGTTCGGGCCTCCGATTTCCTGCGGCGTAGCCGCCTGTCGAGGCACCCCGAACTTGCGGGGCTGCTCGCGGAGGCGCCGCATCCGCGGCTGACGAGTGCTCACTGGGATGCTTTGCTGTCAGCGCCGGCGTTCTTTGACTATCTCGGCGTAGATTCCGAGTTGCGGTTGGCCAGCATGCTCGTCGCGGAGCCTGATCTGTTGTTCGAGATCGCGAGCCGACCCATCCCGAATTCTGTCGGTGAGTTGGCGGCGATTTTCGATGGGCCGGTGCGGGAGAGCTTGGCGCTCCGTCACAGCGGGTCTGGGGAGTGGCCCGGTCCGCTGCGGGTGGGTGCTGAAAGCTTGGGTGAGCGGTTGCTGTCGCCGGAGGGCGTCTTCATGGAACCGGAGATCGTGCCGTTGGCCATGATTCTGCGGGAGCCCGACGATGAGAAAGCTGGGTCGGCGGTCCGTCGCGCTGGTCTCTCGCCGGAGGCGTCGGCAGCGCTTCTGGACCGACGCGAGCGGGTGCGGCAGCATCGTCGGTTGGCCGCTTCGGTAGAACGTCACCTTGCTCTTGCGGTGATCCTGAACAAGGAACCGCAGATGGTCGACGTGCTGGAGAAGTTGCCGGATTTGCTTGACTTCCTGGGCGAGCGGGACGGGCACATCGTTCTCCGAAGCATGAGGACCGCGCCGAAAGTCTTCGAAGCCATGCTTCAGTCCGACCCCCTGTACCACTACTACGTGACTGACGGCGCCGTGCGCGAGGAGGTATTCGGCGAGGGCGACAAGATGGCTCGTCAGGTGTCGATTCTTCAGCTCCGGCATGAGAACGGTGATCTGATTCTCCAGATCGGCGCAAACGTTCAATTGTACAGGTTGATGTACGATTTCCCGTCGGTGGCGGATGTGCTGCTGGCTCACCAGGATCGGGCGTTTGAGCTTTTGGCGTGGGAGGGTTTTGCTGGTGTGTTGGCTGCGCAGGGGGAGGGGGTCGTTGATGCGGCGGTGAGTCATCTGTCGTTGCTGCGTTTCCTGTCGGCTCATCCTGGTGAAGTGTCCACGCTCGGGTCGGTGCCGGCGTTGGCAGAGGCGTTCCGTGAGTATCGTTATGATTTGACTGATGGTGAGTATGCGCGCATTTTCCAAGGCTCGTTGAAGGATTTGTTGGGTTCGGATCCCGGGTTGGTGGAGAGGGTTTTCTCGTCGGTTGACGTGTTGCGTGCGGTGGTTGCGGCTCCGGTGTTGGCGTCGGCGTTGGCGGATCCGGCGGTGCACGAGTTGGTGCGGGATAGGAAGGACGTTCGGCGGTTGATCCGGCGGCAGCCTGCGGTGGCTGACGCGTTGGTGGAGCGTCCCGGTGACTGGGTGCCGGCGCTGCACGGCCGGGAGTTGGTGCGGGTCCTGACCGAGATGCCGGCGGTGAGTGATCTGTTCCGTCAGCATCCGTTCCTGCTTGCGGCCGTCCGGCGTAATCGCGCGCTCTTGACCGCTGTTGCCGGCGACCCGCAGTTGCGGGAGGCGTTGGGTCGTAACGAGGTGCTGACCGGTGAGCTCGGGTCCAGCGGGTTGAACCAACTTCGGGGGCGCTCTGGTCTGGTAGGCGTGTTGGCGGGGATCACGGCCGAACTGGACGCCGCTTCCTGGCCGGCGGTGCTGTCTGACACCAATCTGCTTCAGCTACTGAACGTCTGGACGGACTTTGCCCAGAGGTTCCTGACCGAGCCTGAGCTCGTGACGTCGTACCGACGCGACTCGGATCGTTTTGTGGGAACTGCGCGGGCATGGCAGTTCCAGGGGCGGGATGTTTCGACGCTGACGGTGCAGGATTTGGCGCCGGTGGTGGTGCCGGGTGCGCCGCCGCGGCCGGTGGTGGCGGGGGTGGGCACGTCACGGCCGGTGGAGTCGGTGGGGGGCCCTGCTGGTCGGGGGTCGGTGGCGGGCGATGGTGGATCGCGGGTTGCTGGGGCGTCGCCGGTGGGTTGGTTGGCGGGGCGGTTGAACGGGTCTGTGCAGGTGGGGAAGTTGTTGCGGGCTCCGGACCCCGTTCTGCTGGAGGTGGTGCTGGCGGATGAGTCGGTGGTGCCGTTGTTGCTGGCCCGGCCTGACGTCGCTGAGATGTTGGCGGAGCGCCCCGATGCGGTGGGTGACTACTCGTTCCGTACGTTCCTGACGTCGGTTGATGGTGTGCGTGATGTGCAGCAGTCTCGTCGGCTGCGCCCGTTCGCGCAGGAGTTTGACCGTTGGTTGGAGGCCACCGACCTGTGGTTCGACGAGGAGTCGGGGGCCGGGGTGCGGGCTGCGGCTCGTGCGGTGTGGTCGCGGTTGGATGCCGAGCAGAGCGAGCGGGATCGGCAAGTGGAGGCGGCACGTCGGGAGCGGTTGGCGCGGCTGGTGCCGAATGACATGGGCACGTGGCAGTTCGCTGGGCGGGTGGAGTACGCCCGTTCGCTGGAGAATCATCCGTTCTCGGCGGACGACGTGGCGGTCTTGGAGCGTGCCGCTGAGGGGGTGGGTGTGCGGGAAGATCGTCCTCAGTTGCACACCCCGTTGCATGTTCATCTCGCTGGTGGCAGTGGAGGTGCCTCGTTCGTCTTCCTGGTGGATGAGAACGGCACAGTGTTCCCGCTCGTTTATGCGGTCAGTGCGAGTCGGTCGGGTAACGCCTACCGGTGGTTCGGCGCTGGTAGTAGCTATCTGAATGGTCCGGCGCCGATCGGGCCCGCGATCCGGGAGCACCCCGCCTTCGGCACCTCCGAGCGGGTGGTTGCGTCAGGGTCCGACGTCGTTGCTGCTGCTGAGCAGCGCGGGTCCGGGGCGGAGCCGCAGGCCCGTTCGGTGGATCCTGATGCGGTGTTGCGGGCGGCGATCGGTGACTACTTCCAGGCCAAGCGGGCGTTCGATGAGCTCGAATCGGCAAGCACGTCCGCGGCGCCCGCCGCGGGCAGTAAGAAGAGCAAGAAGAAGAAGGCCAAGAGCGGTCTGGTCCAGGCGCAACCCGGTGATGGGTCGGCCGAGCGTGCGCAGCGGTTGCAGGATGCGCGGCGGAGGCTCGAGACCCTCGGTGTACGCCTGGACGACGCGCAGCGGGTGGTCGGTGGGCGTGCGCCGGGGGACCTGGAGGCGGTGGCGGATTCGTTGCCGCTTGATGGGGTGGACGGGTCCGCGCCGTCCTTCGTGGACTGTGTGGACCTGGTGGGCGGGTTCGTGGGGGCGTTGCATCCGGGTGGTCGCCGGTTGGTCGGGTCGGTGGATGACGCGGTGGTGGGTCGGGGTGGTGTGGCTGCTGCTCAGGGGCGTCTTGTGCCGGGTGGTGGTTGGGGTGTGGTGGGTTCGGTGGATGGGCTGTTGGCCGATGTGGCCGGGCAGGGGTCTACCGCGGTGGTGTTGGTGAGTTTCCGGGAGGGGGAGGGCCACGCCCTGCTGGTGCATGGGTCGTCGGAGGGGTTGCGGTGGTTTGATCCGCAGTTGCCTCGGGGGCAGTGGGTGACGGCTGAGGAGCCTGCGGTGGTGCGGGCGGCGGCTGTCGAGGTGCGGGTGGCGGTCCTCGACGCCGGTGGGCGGGTGGTGTCGCCGGGGTCGTGGTCGACGCCCGGGTCGTCCAACGTGGTGCAGGTGATGTCGGATCCGCCGCAGCGTCACGATTTCGCCTCGCGCCGGCCGGACCCGCGTCGGCTACCGGCGTCCACCGCTGGTGGCCCGCGATTGGCTGCCGGGGCGTCCGGCCGGGCGGGCACTGTCGCCGCGGCGATAGACCCGCAGGTCGACGAACGTCTGAAGGCAGCAGCACAACGCGTGGTTTCGCGTTGGGACATCGAAGAAAACAAAAAGGAGACTTACAGGCGGGAAGCCTACCAATGGTTGCGAAACACCTATGCCGAAGATGATCGGTTTTCGATCGACGATCGGGCAAGCATTGCCTCAGGGCTCCCGGAAGCATATTCCCGGATGCCTCGGAGGATGGGCCTCGCGGCGATAATGGGCCATCTGGCCCGGCGTGAGGCGGAGGGAGGGCTGTCGCCCGATCAGTTTGCCATGCTTATCAAGGAGCCGAGGCTGCTCGGTCTGATGTTGGTACGGCCGAAGCTCGCGGTGACCTACGCCGAGAACTTCCCCAACCTTCTCGACAAGCTATTGCACTTCGAGGGGTACGAGCCAATCGACCTTGATCTGCTGCAGCATTTCGTCGATCGAAAAGGCGATATTGTCAATAGGCTTGAGAATGACTATCACCTTCGCCAGTTGTTCTTCTGGCCTGCCGGGCTGGAGGCCATGAGGCGTCTGGGTGACTGGTCGCACCTGGTCTTCCCTTATCGTGTGTCCTTCGAACTCTCGAGGCTGCTTGCGAAGTCGTCCCTCGCTGAGGCGATTATCAGTTCACCCGATCCGGCTGTGGCGCTCCGTGGTGTTACCCGCTCGCCCGGCCTGGTTGAAGAACTATCCGCCGCGTACGAGTCGGCGCCGTCTTCTTGGTCCAAAGAACAGTTTGGTCTTCTTTTCCAGGACCCTCGGTTTCTGGATGTGTTGCGGCGAAACCCGGCGGCGGTGGGGGCCGTTGTGCGAGTGCCGGGGATGCTTGCGGCGGCGGTCGCCAATCTTGATGTTGTTTCAGTGTTGAACGGCAACCCAGATCTTGCTGATGTGTTGATCGACAGCAGCCCGGTATTCGGCGAGCGTCTTGCGGGTTCGATTGAGCTGCTTCGCGAGGCTGCTGGGAACCGGTGGGTGGCCGCGCGGCTGTCGAGAAACCCGGCATACTTCGACACCAGGTCCTCCGAAGAACTGTTGGTCGCGTTGCGGGGCGCAACCGCCCCCCCTCAGGTCGCTCCACTGAA
Organism: Micromonospora arborensis; assembly: GCF_003205615.1. Lineage (GTDB taxonomy): Bacteria > Actinomycetota > Actinomycetes > Mycobacteriales > Micromonosporaceae > Micromonospora > Micromonospora arborensis. The sequence continues at coordinate 59,294 of NZ_PYBV01000030.1, forward strand.
GAGGGAGGCCTCGTCTGCCGAGACCAAGGCGCTGGCCCAGAATTCGGTGCTGCGGGCTGCGGTGTTGGATCCGGAGTTGGCCGGGGATGTCCGAAAGCGCCGGTGGAGTCTGTTGAAGGACAAGCCCGACCTTGCGAACTTCCTCGCCGCTAACCCGGACCTCTTGAGCCACCCTCATGAGTACGGGCGGTTGCTGGATGCCACCGACGGGCTGTGGCAGAAACTGCTGGACAAGCCGGACACAACGCGACCCCTGCTTCCCATTCTGCTGCGTAGTCGCTCCATGAGACGGCGTATCACTAAAGCTGGAGGTGAGGATCTGTTCCTGCCGGTGGCCCAGGGGGTCAGGGATAATCCGGCATATCGGAGGGCGCTCCTGCTGAGCAGTGGCCTGCGCTTTGTGACGGCGGAATACCTCCGCCCTCTGGGTCTGCTGGTCCTTGAGATGCCGGCGCTGGTCGAATCGTTGGCGCGCGATGAGGGGTTGCTCGCTGTTGCGTCACTCGGCTACTCGGACGTCTGGCGGACACTGTTCCAAGACACGAAGCTTGGGTCAGTGGTTGCCAATGACGAGGGCATGCTGCGGCTGCTGGTGCAGAACCTTCCGCTTGCCCTGCTGGTTGCTGAAGTAACCAATCGTTTACGGGTCTCTGAGATGCTGCTCAGGAACCTGCAGGGGCGTGGCGAGCTTTCGGGGGTGCTCGCGACGAACTCGGATCTGCTGCCGACGAAGGCCCACTGGGAGGTCCTGCTGTCGGCGCCGGCGTTCTTTGACTATCTTGACTCCGATTCAGAGTTGCGGCTGGCTGGCATGCTCGTCGCGGCACCCGAGTTGTTGATCGAGATCGCGAGTCGACCCATCCCGCAGACGATGGTCGAGGTGGCGGCGAAGTTCGACGGGCCGATAAAGGAGAGCGCGGCGCTGCGTCGCGATGGGTCGAAGGACTGGTCCGTTCCGCTGCGGGTAGTTATTGAAGGTTTGGGTGCGCGGTTGGTGTCGCCGGAAGGCGTCTTCGTGAAACCCGAGGCCGTGCCGTTGGCTGACATTCTGGGGGAGCCCGCCGATGAGACGGCTGGGCAGGCGGCGACCAGGGCTGGCCTCTCGCCGGAGAAGTCGGCAGAGATTCTGGCCCAACGCACGAGGGTGCGGCAGTATCCTCGGTTGGTCGCCTCGATAGAACGTCACCCTGCTCTTGCGGCGATCTTGGTGGAAAATCCGCTGATGGTCGACGTGCTGGGGAAGTTGCCCGGGTTGCTTGGCCTCTTGGACGGGCCGGACGCGCTCGTCGTGTTCCGTAGTTTGCAGGCTGCGCCCAAATTCTTCGAAGCCATGCTCAAGTCCGACCCCTTGTACCACTTCTACCTGTCCGACGGAAACGTGCGCGGGGAAGTGTCCAGCGAGGGCGACAGAATGGCTCGGCAAACGTCGATCTTCCAGATTCGGCGGAACTATAACGAATTCTCCCTAGAAATCGGCTCAAAAACGGCTGTCTACAAATTGATGTTCGATTTCCCGTCGGTGGCGGAGGTGCTTCTGGCTCATCGGAAGGGGGCGCTTGAGCTTTTGGCGCGGGAGGGTTTTGCTGGTGTGTTGGCTGCGCAGGGGGAGCGGGTTGTTGATGCGGCGGTGAGTCATCTGTCGTTGTTGCGTTTCCTGTCGGCTCATCCTGGTGAAGTGTCCACGCTCGGGTCGGTGCCGGCGTTGGCAGAGGCGTTCCTCGCGCACCGTTATGACTTGACTGATGGTGAGTTGGCGAGCATTTTCCGGGATCCGTTGAAGGGTTTGTTGGTTGCGGATCCCGGGTTGGTGGAGAGGGTTTTCTCGTCGGTTGACGTGTTGCGGGCGGTGGTTGCGGCTCCGGTGTTGGCGTCGGCGTTGGCGGATCCGGCGGTGCACGAGTTGGTGCGGGGTAGGAAGGACGTTCGGCGGTTGATCCGGCGGCAGCCTGCGGTGGCCGGCGTGCTGGTGGAGCGTCCCGGTGACTGGGTGCCGGCGTTGCGTGGCCGGGAGTTGGTGCGGGTCCTGACCGGGGAGCCAGCGGTGAGTGACCTGTTCCGTCAGCATCCGTTCCTCTTGTCTGCTGTCCGGGATAACCGTGCGCTCCTGCCGGCCGTTGCTGCTGACTCGCAGTTGCGGGAGGCGTTGGGTCGTAATGAGGTTCTGACGGGTGAGCTCGGATCCGGTAGGTTGAGCCGCCTTCGGGTGCGCCCTGGCCTGGTGGGTGTGTTGGCGGGGACGACGGCCGTGTTGGATGCCGGTACGTGGTCGAGGGTCTTGTCGGACGCCAACTTGCTGCAGCTGTTGAATGCGTGGCCGGGCTTTGCGCGGAGGTTCCTGACTGAGCCTCAGTTTGTGGAGTCGTATCGGAACGACTCGGACCGCTCGGACCGTTTTGTGGAGACCGCGCGGCGGTTGCAGTCGCTGGGGCGGGATGTTTCGACGCTGACGGTGCAGGATTTGGCGCCGGTGGTGGTGCCGGGTGCGCAGCCGCAGCCGCAGCCGCGGCCGGTGGTGGCGGGGGTGGGCACGTCACGGCCGGTGGAGTCGGTGGGGGGCCCTGCTGGTCGGGGGTCGGTGGCGGGCGATGGTGGATCGCGGGTTGCTGGGGCGTCGCCGGTGGGTTGGTTGGCGGGGCGGTTGAACGGGTCTGCGCAGGTGGGGAAGTTGTTGCGGGCTCCGGACCCCGTTCTGCTGGAGGTGGTGCTGGCGGATGAGTCGGTGGTGCCGTTGTTGCTGGCCCGGCCCGATGTCGCTGAGATGTTGGCGGAGCGCCCCGATGCGGTGGGTGACTACTCGTTCCGTACGTTCCTGACGTCGGTTGACGGGGTGCGTGATGTGCAGCAGTCTCGTCGGCTGCGCCCGTTCGCGCAGGAGTTTGACCGTTGGTTGGAGGCCACCGACCTGTGGTTCGACGAGGAGTCGGGGGCCGGGGTGCGGGCTGCGGCTCGTGCGGTGTGGTCGCGGTTGGATGCCGAGCAGGGTGAGCGGGATCGGCAGGTTGAGGCGGCACGTCGGGAGCGGTTGGCGCGGCTGGTGCCGAATGACATGGGCACGTGGCAGTTCGCTGGGCGGGTGGAGTACGCCCGTTCGCTGGAGAATCATCCGTTCTCGGCGGACGACGTGGCGGTCTTGGAGCGTGCCGCTGAGGGGGTGGGTGTGCGGGAGGATCGTCCTCAGTTGCACATCCCTCTGCATGTTCATCTCGCTGGTGGCAGCGGGGGTGCTGCACTCGTGTTCCTGGTGGATGAGAACGGGGAGGTGTTCCCGCTCGTTTATGCGGTCAGTGCGAGTCGGTCGGCTAACGCGTATCGGTGGTTCGGTGCTGGCAGTAGCTACATGAACGGTCCGCCGCCGATCGGGCCCGCGATCCGGGAGCACCCCGCCTTCGGCACCTCCGAGCGGGTGGTTGCGTCAGGGTCCGACGTCGTTGCTGCTGCTGAGCAGCGCGGGTCCGGGGCCGTGCCGGTGCGGCCGGAGCCGCAGGCCCGTTCCGGGGATCCCGATGCGGTGTTGCGGGCGGCGATCGGTGACTACTTCCAGGCCAAGCGGGCGTTCGATGAGCTCGCATCGGCAAGCACGTCCGCGGCGCCCGCCGCTGGCAGTAAGAAGAGCAAGAAGAAGAAGGCCAAGAGCGGTCTGGTCCAGGCACAACCCGACGACGGGCGGATCGAAGACGCGCAGGGGCTGCGGACCGAACGCGAGCAGAGGCTGCAGGACGCGCGGAGAAAACTCGAAGACCTTGGCGTACGCCTGGACAACCCGGAGACCGATCCCCGCTGATCGTGGTTGTTGTGCGCAGACCGTGCAGGCCTGTCCAGGCTCGTTCGAGAGCGGTCGCCGGCAATTTTGAACCGGATGGGCGCCCCAACCGTCGTCTGGACGACCACCCGAACAGCGGGACGGGCACGTGTACCAGGAGGGCGAGGTCATGACCCAGGCGGTAGCTGCGTCCAGTGATCAACTTGCCGCCTTCCATCACCTGCTGCTGCGGATGTCCGGTCGGCTGCCGGACGAGTTGATCACCGCCTGCCGCCGCTGGCTGGCCGACGGCGAACTCGTGGAGATCGCCCAGGCCGTGGTCTTCGCCGCGCTCGCCGGGCGGGTGCCGATGACCGACACCGACGCACTCCTGCTGGCGGACACCCTCGCCGACGCCGAGGAGGACACCGACGCGCTCTCCGAGATCGAGCGCGCGGACACCGACCCGCAACCGATGTACGGGCTGGCTCCGGTCAGCCCGCAGGAACTGGCCGAACACGGCGACACGGTGCCGTACAGCATCGACCTGACCGTGCCGTACGACGGGCCCGGCGCCGCCGACGAGATCGACCAGGCGGCGGTTGCAGCGGTACGGGCACAGCGTGACGAAGGGGCACCGGTCAGGGCACTCTGGCGAGCCTGGCGGTTCCCGGCGCTGGACACGCAATGGCCGCCGCCGCGCCGGCTCTACCTGCTCCAAGCCGACGACGAGTCGGCGCTGCCCGCCCTGGGAGTCCGGGTGCAGGAGGCACTGGAGGACGCCGGAGAAACGGATCCACAGGTCGAGGCGTTCCTCGACACCGACGACCTGCCGGCGTACCAGCGCACCGCGCTCGGGTTCTCCACTCTGCTCTGGACCGCGGCCCCCGCGGTAGCCCCGCTCGTCGCCAGCGTGTACGACACCTTCGACCCGGAGCATGGACCAGGTTTCGACCCGGCTCATCCCCGGCTGGAGGGGGAGGAACGCGACCGGGTGCTGAGCTACCTGGCCGAGGGGGCGCCGCTACTTATCACGGCGACCCGCAGCCAGGACGTCGTTGATCCGGCCGCCGGCGAGGTGGTGCCGACCGGGTTCTTCACCGACGGCCAGTGGATCTGGACCGAGGCGGTCGCGTACTACCTGCGCGTACACGGGCTGGCCCCGGACCCGGACCTGCTGGACGCCATCCGCGCCCATGACTTCCTGCCGCCCGAGGTGGACACGGTGGCCATGCACCGCGCGTTGTCAGTTCTGTACGCGCCGCTCACCGAAAGTGCCGAGGCGGTCGACACGGACGGTGACGGTGACGCCGCCCTGGACAAAATTCGCCACTATCCGGCGGATTCGTTGAACCAGGCGGGCTCGGCGGCCGTCGTGTAACCGGACACGGCAGTTGAGGGAGATCAAAGGTGGCAACGATGCCCGGTGGTAGTGCCATGCAACGGTTGCGCGGCAGGATCACCGCATCGAAGTTCCTGCGCCGTGTGCGGCACGTGCCCCGGCATGCCCTCGACCGGTTGGACAGCCCGCTGCGGCGTTGGGTCGCCGCCGCCGTCCTCTTCGTGCTGCTGACCGCGGCCGGCGTCACCGCCAGCGCCGGGTTCGGGACCGCCACCGCCGAGGACAGCGGGCTCGCCGGACGACCGGTTCCGGCCGGCCAGGTGGAGCTCATCGCGGCGGCGGCGCGCTCGTGCCCAGTTCTCACCCCGGCGCGGCTCTCCGGGCAGTTGATGGCCGCGTCCGGCTTCGACCTCAACGGCAAGTCCGACAGCGGCGGCTCGGGTCTGGCCGGGTTGACCGACGCCGCGTGGGACAAGTGGAAGCCAAGTCCGTCCTCCCAGCGCAACGACCCGGCCGCGAACATCACCGCCCTTGCTCACCTCACCTGCGATCAGGTGGGCCAGGTCCGTCAGGCCGGCCTCGGCGGCGACCTGTGGCGGCTCGCGCTGGCCGCCCACCACTCCGGCATCGCCGCGGTCACCTCCGCCAAGGGCATACCGGGGCCGGCGCGGGCATACGTCAACCGAGTCTCCGCCTACGCCACCTGGTACGCCCGCCAAGCCGGTGGCGGCTCCGAATCGGCCGAACCGACCGGACCGAGCGGTGCCGTACCGGGCCGGGGAACCACCGCGAAGCCGGTGCCCGACGAGTACGTAGCCGCCGTGCTCGCAGCCGGCCGCACCTGCCCGGCGCTCTCGCCGGCCCGGGTCGCGGCCCAGCTGATGGCCTCCTCCGGGTTCAACCCGAACCTGATCGGCCCCCACCGGGCACAGGGAATCGCCCAGTTCACCCCCCAGATCTGGGCCCGGTACGCCCCGTCGGCCGCCGCCACTTCACCCTGGGATCCAAGCTCGGCCGTGCCGGCTCTGGGACGGACGATGTGCACCCTGCTCGGCGAGGTGGCCGGGCTGGGCAAGGACCCGTACCCGGTGGCGTTGGCCGCGTTCCGGGGCGGACCGGAGGCGGTACAGCAGGCGGGCGGCGTGCCGAACAGTACCGAGCTGCGTGACTACGTCAGCCTGGTGACCGGATACGTCGCCTACTACGAGCAGGATGTGCGGCTGGGCGGCAAACCGGCCGGCACGCCGAAGCCGACCGCGACGCCAGCTCCGAGTGCCAATCCGACCAAGCCGGCACCGCACACGTCGTCCGCTCCGCCAGCGGCCGGGGGCAAGCCGACGGCCGGTGCGTCCTCGCCGCCCCGACCCCAGCAGACCAAGCCCGCCGCGCCGTCGAAGCCGGACTGGCAGACCCGGGTGGTGGAGGGCACGTCGGTGCTGGAGCTCGGCCAGGCGTGGACCACCAACCGGCTGCAGCTCAAGCTGACCAACGACGGCAACGTGGTCCTCTACGACCAGGGCCGGCGGGTCTGGCAGACCGGCACCGGGGGCAAGGGTGGTCATCACCTGGTCTTCCAGGGCGACGGTCACCTGGTGCTCTACACCCAGCGCGAGGCCACCCTGTGGAGTTCGGGCACGGCCGGCAACAACGGGGCGATTCTGGTGTTGCAGGCCGACGGCAACGTGACCATCTCGTTGGGGGGCCGTGGGCTCTGGCACACCGGGACGGCGAGCTGACTATCGGTGTCCATCCGGGAAGGCGCGCATCGCAACACAGTGGGAACGAGGTCGAGCTGATGTCCTCCACAGGGACCGACCAGTCGATCCCGGGTCTCATCGTGGAATCCGTCGGTGACGCGCTGGCTCTGCGTACGGAGATGGACGGGGCTGCCCCGTTGTCGGCGCTGGTCACCGGACTGCTCAGGGAGGCCGGGCCGACGGTGGTGTTGAGTACGCCGTCGGTCACCGCCCGGCCGGACCTTTTCGAGGTGCTGCCGACGGTCCTGTCCGAACACCTGGGCGGTGCCGCGACCGGCATTCGGCTGGTGCCGCTCGGGCGGTACGCCCGGTCCGTCGATCCAGGGGTCGAGTTGCGACAACTGGCCGAGTGGATCGGCCAGGAAGTGACGTTTCCGCTGGAGGAGCTCTTCGTCTCGGCTGACGCCGCGCTGCGTACCGCGCCGTGGGCGGTGTCGGCCACGAACGGCCAGGTCCGCCCCGACCGGCAGTGGCCACAGCTCGAGCCTCCGTCTCCGGTCGCGGTGCCGGCGCCCACGTCGGTCACGCCGCCACCGGTGGTGGTGGCGGCGCAGATCGAGCCGCTCGAGGTGGATGCACCGATCGTGGTCGCGGCGGCGCCTGTCGCGTTTGCGGACGGGCCGACCCCGGCCCTGTCGCCCACGCCGGTCGCCGGTCAGCCGGGCACGGCCACGATCGACGCTCATCGCCCGGTCGCCCCGAGCCGCCCGGTCGCCCCGAGCCGCCCGGTCGCCCCGAGCCGCCCGGTTGCCCCGAGCCGCCCGGTTGCCCCCGGTGGGCCGGCCGCGGCGCAGTGGCCGCACCTGGTGTCGCATCCGCGCCGCGGTTTCGTCGACCTGCCAGTGGAGCGCCCGCCCATCGCCTGGCGACCGAATCGGCCCGCACCAGACCCGACCCGTGCCGGCCTGCGGGCCCAGCCGGCTCCCGCTGCCCGGCCGACGGTCGCGGTGCCGGGAGTACGGACGCCCGCGGGCTGGTCGTTCCTGGACGCGCCGGGGGTCGGCACCGAATCGATGCTGGCCGGGTTCGTGGTCGAGATCCGGGTGGACGTCACCGGCTTCCGGGTGGGCGGTCGGCTGGTCTCGGCCCGCGCACTGGCGAAGCTGATCCACGCCTGCCGCGAGGACGACGACACCCAGCCGGTGGTGTTCGTCGTGCACGGCGCACCGGTCAAGGGAGCCGCCGCCGACGTGCTCTTCGGCGGTCTCGCCGACACCCTGAAGGTGCCGGTGCACGCGGCCGACGCGGAGGTGACCCGGACCGCCACCGGTCTGCTCCAGACCTCCGGTGCGTTCCGTCGTTGGACCCCTCGCCAGCAGGGCGCGGCACCCAGAACGCGTCGGGTCCGGCTGCTCGGCCGGGTGCTGCCGGCACTGCCCGCCGTACCCGTTCGCCGGGGCAGCCGCCCCGGCAACGGACCGGTCCCACCGGTGACTCCCGAGCCGCCCACGGTCGGTCAGCGGGCTCCGGTCGGCCCGGCGGAAGAGTTGTCGCCCGCCCCGCTCGATGCCGAGGTTGCCGTCCTGCTCGCATCGGTTCGGTGGGTAGCGGCGTCGCGGGTGGCGCGGCTCGAAGTGCCACCACTTCCGGTGTTGGTCGTTCCGCCGCCCGGCACCGGTACCAACGCGCCGGTCAGCGACCAGGGCATCGACGTACCGAGGCCGGCCGAGGAGCTGACCGATCGGCAGCAGCACCCCGACGAGGCTCTGGCGCTCTCCGCCCTGACATCTCCCGCCGGTCCGGTCGGCGGCGCGGGCGTTGCCGTGCTCGGCGAGCCCGACGCGGTGACGGTGGCCGCAGCCGGGCCGGAAGACCGGGACGAGGAGGTCCCGCTGGCCATCTCGGGGTGGCGTCCGACGCCGTCCGCGCAGGCCGACGCCGTTGCCGGTGTGCCCGCGCTGTCGACGGCACCGCCGCTGCCCGAGCCCACCTCCCCGGCCGGTCCGGCCCAGCCGGCTGCCACGGCCACCGACGGGCCCGGCCCGGTCCGGGCACCGCAGCCGGTTCTACCGCCCGGCCCGGCACCCCGCTGGCTTGCCGAGGCTGACATCGAGCGGGCGGTCGCGGACCGCACGGGGCTGCGGAACGCGCTCAGCGGCCGGTACGACGCGCACGCCCGGGTGGTCGCCCGAACCCTGGCGCAGTCACCCGGACTGCGCGCCGCGGCGGGAGCGTTCACGGAGCTGACGACGGGGCTGGTCGCGATCCGGGCCTACTGCGACGGTGAACGTGAGCTGATGAACCAGGTTCTGCGCGGTGGTGGTCCGGACTCCGACGTGGATCGCGCCTCGGTGGTGGCGTGCTGCGCCGCGTACGGGCTGCGTCGGTTGCCGTCGGTACTGGGTCCGGTCTTCCGGGCCGGGCTCGCCGATGTGCGCCTGGTCGACGGGTATCGGGCCGGTGACGTCCTGATCGAGCCCGCCTTCGTCGACGTCGACCTGGGCCCCGCGCCGGTCGACGAGAACCACGTGCGGTTCGCCATCTGGTCGGTCAGCGCGCACCGGTTGGACGGCCTGGATGGCGCCCAACGAGCCTCCGCGATCTTCCCGCCGGGGAGTCGCTTCCAGGTGCTCGCTGTGGACGAGCAGACGACGGACGAGCCGAGCCGGGTCTTCCTGCGTGACCTCGCCGGCTCGTACCAGGGTGGGCGCGACAGCGCCGACCGGATCCTGTCCCAACTGCGGGCGGCTGACCGGGGCGCGACCCCGTTCGGTGGTACGGACCGGTCCGTACCGACGGCCTTCGCACCCGGTCTGGACGATGCGGGCCGGCCTTTCCCGTTGCCGGCGGTTGCCGGTGCGGTGGCAGTCAACGAGGGTGGACGAGCGTGATCAAGAGCATGCTGTCGGTGTCCCAGACCGAACCGGGGTGCCTGCCGACCATCACCGCGGCGTTGGCGGCGGCCGCTCCCGGTGCCACGGTCGTCGTGCAGCCGGGGACGTACCCGGAGCAGTTGCGGCTGGCCGGGAATGTGACGGTGGTGGCCGAGGACGGGCCAGGCACGGTCACCATCGACGGTGGGGACGGCGTGGCCGTCTTCGTTGCCGGCGGCAACGTGACGCTGCGTGGGCTGACCGTGCGGGGCGGGGCCACCAACCTGCCGGCGATGCAGATCGGGCGCGGCACCCTGCAGGCGAGCGAGTGCACGGTCACCGGGCACGGGATCGTCGCGGTGCACGTGCCCGGCGGACGGCTGGAGATGCGTGACTGCGAGGTCAGCAACCCGGGCGGGGCCGGCTTCATGTTCGATGGGGGCGCGGCCGGCACGGTCACCGGCACCACGGTCCGGGACACGAACAGCGCCGGGGTGGTGATCATGGGCGGTGCCGACCCGGTCCTGCGTGACTGCACGTTCACCGACATTCGGGGCAGCGGGGTGCTGTCCACCCGGGGCGGACGGGGCACCGTCGAGGGGTGCGACATCAGCGCCGTCGACGGACCAGCGGTGGCGGTGGAGGAGGACGGCGCGATCCGGGTCCTCCGCAGCCAACTGCACGACCTGCCCGGCGCCGGGGTGGTCGTCACGGGTGGGCGACCGACGGTGGAGGAGTGCGAGATCCGGACCGTCGGGGGGCACGCGGTGGTGTTCTCCGGCACCGCCGACCCGGTGCTACGCGGTTGCCGTGTACAGGGGGCGGCGGGTCACGGGCTGCTCGTGCTCGACCAGGCCACCGGGCTGTTCGCCGACGGTGACATCGACGGTGCCGAGGCGGCCGCGGTTGCCGTCACCGGCTCGGCCGCGCCGGTGATCGAGGGTAGCCGGGTGACCGCCGGGCCGGCCGGGGCGCTGCTGTTCCAGGGCGAGGCGACCGGCACCGTACGCGCAGTGACCATGCACGGCGGGACGACCGGGGTGGTGGTCGGTGGCTCGGCGGCCCCGTTGATCGAGGATTGCGTCATCGAGGACTCCCTCGAATACGGGGTACGCCTGCTCGACGAGGCCCGGCCCACCGTCAGGCATGCGCGGATCGAGCGCTGCGCGGCCGGGGGCTTCCTGGTCGAGACCGGTGCGTCCCTGACGGCAGAGCAATCCACCGTGCAAGGCGGCGGCGTGGGCCTGCTCCTCAACGTCGGCGCTACGGCCATGGTCAGCGGTTGCGACCTCGGCGGCGCCCGGACGGCCGGTGTCCTGGTGCAGCGGGAGGCGAACCTGACCCTGCTGCGTACCCGGGTGCACGGCAGCGGCGGGCCGGGGGTGCGTTTCGCGGCCGGCTCGTCCGGGCGGGTGGATGGCTGTGAGCTGTTCGAGAACGTTGGGGAGGGTCTGCTTCGGGAGACGGTCGAGCCGGTCCGAGTGGAGGCGACGACCATGGCTGGCAACGGTGGCGGCTCGCTCCGGCCGCCCGGCAAGGGCGGCAACCAGCCGACCCGTACCGGCCCAGCGGCGCCTGCCGTCCCCGCTGCGCGAGTCGCTCCGGCAAAGGGTGATCAGGCACCGCCGTTCCGAGAGTTGGTGCCCGCCGGCGGTGGTCCGCTGGATGAAGGTCCCTCCGACCTCGCCGCCCCGCTCCTGGCCGACCTCGACGCGCTGGTCGGGCTCGCCGGAGTCAAGCACGAGGTGGCGACCCTTGTCGGTCTGCACCGGGTCAGTCAGCGGCGGGCCGCGGCCGGCCTGCCGGCGCCGCCGATGTCCCGACACATGGTGTTCGCCGGCGCCCCGGGCACGGGCAAGACGACCGTGGCCCGGTTGTACGGGCGCATCCTCGCCGCGCTCGGCGTACTGAAGACCGGGCAGTTGGTCGAGGTGGCCCGGGCCGACCTGGTCGCCGAACACGTCGGTGGTACGGCGGTGAAGACCACCGAGAAGTTCAACGAGGCACGGGGCGGAGTGCTCTTCGTCGATGAAGCGTATGCTCTGTCTCCTGTGGACAGTGGTGGGGGCGGGCACGACTTCGGTCGGGAGGCGATCGACACGTTGGTGAAGCTGATGGAGGATCACCGGGACGAGATCGTGGTTATCGTCGCCGGTTATTCGGCGCAGATGCGCGCATTCCTGAGTTCCAACCCGGGTCTCGCCTCCCGGTTCTCCAAGACCGTGGAGTTCGAGAGCTACGCCACCGAGGAACTGGTCACCATCGTCGAGCGGATGTGCAGCACGCACCACTATTCGCTGGAGTACGACACCCGACTGGCACTGACCGAGTTGTTCGACGGGATGGCCCGGGACGCAAATTTCGGCAACGCACGAGTCGCCCGGAAGGTGTTCGAGGAAATGATCGGACGGCAGGCGTTCCGGCTCTCGCAGGCGACCTCGTCGGACGGGGTGGAGCTGGCCCAGTTGCTGCCGCAGGATCTTGGCGTCCCGGCGGCGAGCGGCGTGCGCGCGGGCGAGGCCCGGGTCGACGAGGTCGACCAGTTGCTCGGCCGGCTGCACGGCATGATCGGGCTGAGCGGGGTGAAGCGCGAGGTGGCCGACATGATCGACCTCCTGGCCACGATCCGGACCCGGGTTCGGGCCGGGCTTCCGGCTCCGGTGATCTCCCGGCACCTGGTCTTCTCCGGGCCGCCTGGTACGGGTAAGACCACCGTCGCCCGGCTGTACGGGCAGTTGCTGACCGCGCTCGGCGTACTCGCCGGGGGGCAGTTGGTCGAGGTGGCGCGGGCGGACCTGGTCGGGGAGTACATCGGCCACACCGCGCAGCGCACCCGGGAGGCGTTCGAACGGGCCCGCGGCGGGGTGCTGTTCATCGACGAGGCGTACACCCTGGCGCCGCCGGATGCCCGGCAGGACTTCGGTCGGGAGGCCATCGACACATTGGTCAAGCTGATGGAGGACCACCGGGACGAGGTGGTGGTGATCGCTGCCGGGTACGAGCGGGAGATTGAGACGTTCCTGGCCGCGAACGCCGGTCTGGCCTCCCGCTTCTCCCGCCGGATCCACTTCGGGAACTACAGCCCCGACGAACTTGTCGCGATCTTCCAGGGACTCGCCTCGGCGAGCGGTTACGAGTGCCCGGGTGGCACGCTGATTGCGTTGCGGGAACATTTCGAGCGCGTACCGAAGGGTCGCTCCTTTGGCAATGGGCGGTATGCCCGGCAACTTTTGGAGGACTCGATCACACGTCAGGCGGGCCGGCTGCGAACATTGAGCGCTCCAAACGTCGACCAGCTACGGACGCTCTCGGTGGCGGACGTATCACCGTCAGTGGCCACTGCGAGCTGATGTCCAGTCAACGTCCACGCGTTATGCCAGAACTTGTTCCTCCTGGTTGCTTGATTGGCCTCGTCACGACCGTATGCTTCACCGGGCCGTCGGTACGTGCACACGGTGCTGTGCGCGCGTACTCCTCGGCGAGGAACACGAAGCAGTCCGGTGGAGGCGTTCGATGCTCTTGGTGCCCAGGGTGGTCCTTGCGCAATGGCCCACTCTGGCGGTTGCCGATGACATGCGGAAGGTAGCCAAGCCCGCGGCCAGTGCCCGGATGCAGGCGCTGCACGCCGACCACGCGGAACCGCTCTCCCGTTTCCTGCTGCGCCTTACCTGGGGTGAGCGTCACCTGGCCGAGGACCTGTTGCAGGACACCATGCTGCAGGCGTGGCGTCACCTGGACCGGCTGCCGACCGAACCCGAGGCGGTGCGGCGGTGGCTGTTCACCGTCGCCCGGCGGATCGCTATCGACGCGGCGCGGGCACGGCAGGCCCGGCCGACCGAGGTGGGTATCGCCGACATTACGCAACTGCCGGAGGGCGCCGACACTGCGGAAGGTGTGGTGGCGGCGCAGACCGTCCGACGTGCTCTGCCCAAACTGACGCCGGCCCACCGGGCGGTGCTGATCGAGCTGTATTTCCTGGGCCGCTCCACCGACGAAGCCGCCGCCCGACTCGGCATTCCGGAAGGGACGGTCAAATCCCGTGCATTTTACGCTTTGCGGGCGCTGCGTGCGGCGATCGGGCCGACCGACGCGGGCTGACCAACAGGGGTGGCGTCTTGGCCCGCGAATGCCTGCGGGCAAAATGGTGAACCATCCTCAGGTCCGATACGTCATATGAGTAAGGCTTGTCGCCTGGCCACCACGAGGCACACCCGATCGTTGGACGAGTCATGCCATTTAGTAGATCTGACGCGACGATGAATGACGACGACGAACGCCGCAGTGCCCTGTGCGGGGACTGCGCACCGTACCTTCTGGGCGCCCTCAGCCAAGAGAGGGCCGAGGCCTTCGAAGCGCATCTCACCGGCTGCCCCGATTGTCAGGACGACTGTGACGACATCGGCCCGTCCGCGAGCGCCCTGGGCGGCCTGTCCGCCGCCGATATACGCGACTTGCTCGACGAGACTGACCGGCTCGACCCGCCGACGGCACCACGTCTGCTGAGCAACCGGCTCCGGCCGCGCGGACCCGGGTCTCGGCTGCCGGCGACCGTGGCCGGGTCCGGCCCGTCGGGCCGTGACCGCCGACCGCTTGGCTCGAGCGGGCCGGGCCGCGCTTCTGCCGCCGACGAAAAACCGCCACTCCCGTGCCTTGCTGTGATCCGGTGCCTGGCCCGGCGGGGTGGGCAGCTGCGGCTGCGGGTTCTCGCCATGCTGAACATGCTCGTCGTATTCCGCGCCCGAGTTGCCGTCGCACCCGGGTACGACGGCAAGTAGACCCCATCGCCCGACGTGCCAGCTGCACCATCGTCGCCCACCGGTCGGACGGAGGCCAGCCCACCTCGCAGCCCGTCGGGGTCGTAGGTGAGGATGGCGTGATGCGCAACCGGATCGGTCAGCCGCGAGTTCACGGGTACGACCGGGTCACCCTCATCGTCCGAGGCGACGCGCTGCCACCCGAGCTCGCACTCGCCCAGCTGCCCCGTGAACAGGACCGGCACACCGTTGTCGTGGCCGCGGACCCACCACTGGACCTGCCGACCCTGATCGCGCTGCTCGGCCGCCACCTGCCCGTCAGCTGTGCGTCGATCAGGCTCGTGCTCTCCGAGGCTGGCAGACCAGACATCGGCCAGGTCATCGCGGACGAGCTGTGCTTCGAGGTGCTCGCCCCGGCCGGACCGGTGATGCTGCTGCCCAGCGGGATGCTGTTCGTCACCACCGGACAGTGGTGGCGGTTCCGGCCGGGCCATGCGGCGGAGCGGCAAGTTGCCCGGCAGCCCGCACCCGACTGGGAACGCCTGCTCCCGCTCAGCCACCGGGTCCTGCCGCCCGAGGTGGGGGTGACCGCCGTACCGGCCGGGCTGTGGCTGCACGACACCGAAGCATCCGCGCCGTCGCTGACCGCCGCGGTGCTGGCCGTGCCGGTGGACCCGGAGCGGCTGACCGTGGTGATCGGCCGCCCTGCCGGTCCGCCACTGCCACCCGAGCCCGTCTACGCCATGCTCGAGGCGCTGCCCCGGGCACTGCGGCGCCGGCTGCTCCTGGTCAGGCACGGCACCCCGGACGGCACCGCGGAAACCGTCGGGGAATGGCTGGCCGCGCGTACCGGCGGCACCGTCGAGGTCGTCACCGAGACGGGCGACGCCGCTGAAGCGGAGTCCGACCTGGCCGTCCCCGACGAGCGGCACGGCTGGCGCCCGTTCGTGCAGCGGCTGGTCTACCGCGCTGGTGCCGCGCCACAGGTGACGCAGTGGCGTGACCCGCTCCCAGGTGCTCCTGGCACGGACGGATCGCAGCAGGTCGACCCGGACTGGGCGGTCGAGGTGATCCGGTCCGGGTTGTGGCTGCGGTCGGGGGGCGACGACTCCGAGCAGGACCTGGTCCGCCGGCTACCGATCGACGACCGTCATCCGCTGCTGGTGCTCAGCGCGACGGGCGTCGCGCAACCGGCCAGGACGGCCGAGGTGCTTGCCACGGTGGTGAGCCGATTGCCGGTGGACACCGCCAGCGTGCTGCGAATAGTGGTGACCCGTCCACCAGCCGAGGCCGACGCAGAATTGTGGGAGCCGCTGGTCGAACGGCACGGGCCGCTGCTGGCCGTGGTCGGCCCCGGCCACCTGGTCGAACTACCCGGCCGAGCAGCCGCCGAGCCCGAGCCTGAGCCGGTGCGCGAGCCGGAGCCCGCGCCGGAGCCTGAGCCGGTGCGCGAGCCGGAGCCCGCGCCGGTACGCGCGCCGGAGCCCGCGCCGGTACGCGCGCCGGAGCCTGAGCCGGAGCCTGAGCCGGTACGCGCGCCAGAGTCCGCGCCGGTACGCGCGCCGGAGCCCGCGCCGGTACGCGCGCCTGAGCCTGAGCCGGAGCCTGAGCCGGTACGCGAGCCGGAGCCTGAGCCGGTACGCGAGCCGGAACCCGCGCCGGCACGCGAGCCGGAGCCCGTGCCTGAGCTGGCGCCGGAAGCCGCATCCGTATCCGTGCCAAGGCCCCGCCCCAGCCTGGACCCGGAGCTGCCGTCCGGTCCTGAGGATGCGCCCCAGCCTCTGGTGCCTGCCCGGCCTGCCGGCGACGAGCGTTACACGGGCGTCGTGTTCGCCGCCTGGCGCTTCGAACCGACGCCGGACTGGCGAGCCGGACAGGAGGTGCGGATCCCCGAGCTGCTCACCGGGACCACCGCGCCGCCGCCGCAGTGGTCCGAAACCGGTCTGTCCAATGGGGATGGGCCGGTGCTGGTGATCTGGTCGGTCACCGGCCGGCGGACGGACGATGCCGGCTCGACCGTGGAGGACCGGGTACGGTTCACGCCCGGCAGCCAGCTGCGGGTGGTTGACGTCGAGCATCTCGGTCGCGACGAGCCGGTGCTGGTCCTGTTGCGCGACACCGCCCCGGAGCGGGGTGACTGGCCCGGCGGGACGCCCGCAACGGACGGGGGCCCGGGGCGCGACGACGCGTCGGACCGGCAGGCCCGCTCGACGTTGCGTCGGGCGGTCGAGGCGGTCCGGCGTACGAACGCGACCAGTTCCTGGCCGCTCAGTCCTGGTCGCGGATACCGAGTGAGTCGATGATCGAGCTGCAGGCCATCAGCCACGCCCGGCGGGTCGGGAGGGCGAGTTGGTCGTACTCGATCCGGCCGCCGGACCGGACGAGCTGGTCGTATGGAATGACCGCCACGTCCCGGACCACCTGGCGGTAACGTTCGACGATGTCGTCGAGGAGCGCCGTGTCCGGCTTCGGGTCGGCGCAGGAGACGACCGCGACCGCGTTCTTGGCCAGGTCGGCCCGGCCGGTGCGGATCAGGTGGTCGAGCATCCAGAGCCCACTGTCGGCCACGTCCCGCTGCACCGTGGTCGGGACCACCAGACAGTCGGCGACCGCGGTCGCCGACTGCCAGTTCGCCGCGCGGACGTTGTTCCCGGTGTCGATCACGATGAGTCGGTAGAAGCGGCACAGCGCGGTCCAGAGCTTGCGGAACGCCTCGTCGTCGATGATTTCCATGCTGCCCGCCGCGTCGTCCGACGCGAGCACGTCGAACCGGGCGCTCTGCGGGCGCAGGTATGCGGCAAGTTGCCCCACGCTGCCGGTGGTGGCCAGGAACTCGTCGATCTGGTGCAGCAGGTCGACCACGGTCTGCTGGTGGGTGGACGTCTCCGCGCGCATCCCGAGGGTGCCACGCGTCTCGTTGTTGTCCCAGGCCAGCGTGTATCCGCCACGGTGAAAGCCAAGCGTCGCCGCGGCGATCAACGCGGTCGGAGTCTTCGCGGCACCGCCTTTCGGATTCGCCACCACGACCGACATGGTTCGGCTGAACGAGCGCAACAGCCGTCGCCGTGCCGCCCGGTGGACCAACTCCTCCCGGCTGGCGGTGAGCGTCAGCGTCCCGCCCGTGAGCCGGTTGGCCCGCCCACGCCAACCCCACTCCGCGGCCTTCTGCCCCGGGCCGTCCACCGGCTCGTCCAGTCCGGCCGGACCGGACAGTTCGACCGGGGCCGCCGCGCCGTCGCCCTCCGGGCTGGCCGGTTGACCGGGGACCGGCAAGGCCGCGCCGGCCGAGGGCAGCACGACCGGAACAGGTGCGGGCGGCCCGTCGTTGCCGGATCCCTGGCGTGACGGGGTGGCGGGGGTGCCGCCGGCGGGGGCCGCCGGGGCGGCCTTCTGCCCGGGGTTCGCGGTCATGATGGTGGTCTGCTCCTGTCGACTAACGTCCGCCGCAGAGGGTACTGGGCTCGGCCGGGTCCCCGGCTTCGGCTTCACCGATGCCATTTCTGGTTGGGGGTGCCCGCGCAGTCCCACAGCTGCAACCGGGTTCCACTGCTGGTCTGTTCGTCCACCGCGTCGACGCACTTGTCCGCCCGCCGGTTGACCAGGTCGTGTGCCTTGTTCAGGGTGAACAGCTGGGAACTACTGCCCGAGCAGGTGCTCAGCAGGATCTTCGCGCCGTTCGTGGTGGAGCCGCCCGCGACGGTCATGCACTTGCCGAACGCTCGGACCGTACCGTCGTTGTAGATCGTCCACTGCTGGTTGGGGCCGCCGTTGCAGGTCCAGATCTGCAACCGGGGATTGCTCTGATAGGCGCCGTCGGTCACGTCGATGCAGCGGCTGCTGCCGTACCCGATGATCGGCCCGGCCCCGCCGACCGGCTGCGGCTTCGGGCTCGCCGGGGGTTGCGGTGGCGGTGCCGCACTGGTGTGCGTCGGTGCCGGAGCTGGCGGCGGAGCCGCTTGCCCACCGGTGGCGGGTTGTCCGCCGGCTGCTGGCGTCGAGCCCTGGTCGCCACCGGCACCCGGACTGGCCGGCCCGCCGGGCGTCGCGCTGCCGGCCGGGGCGGACGGTGCGCGCGGTGGACCGCTGCGGCCAGGGCTGGACTGCGGGGTGCCGCCGAGGCGCGGGTCGTGCTCGTAGACGGCGGTGTAGTTCTGCACCAGGCCGATGAAGTCGCGCATCGCCGCCGCGTCCGGGACACCGCCGGCACGCTGCACCGCCTCCGGCCCCCACTGGAAGGCGGCGAGCGCCGCGGGGTACGGGTCGCCCTGCCCCACCCGGCTCTGCTCCTCCACCAGCGTGCACATCACGACGGCCAGCGCGGAGATCGCCTGCTGCGGATCCCAGGGTGATCCGGTGGCGGCGTCCGGTGCGTACTGGGCCCAGACCGTCGGGTTGAACTGGGCGATTCCCTGGGCACCGCTCGTACCACGCAGATTCGGGTTGAACGCCGACGAGGCCATCAACTGCGCGGCGATCCGCCCGGCCGAGACCGCCGGGCAGGTCTTCCCAGCAGCCAGAATCGCCGCAAGGTATTCCCCGGGTACCGGAAGGGCCGGGGTGCCCGGGCGCGGTTCCACCCCGCCCACCGGCCCGGCTGACGTGCTCGGACCGGTACGGGAGAACTCCGCTCGGCGGGCGTACCAGGCCGCGTAGCCGGCCACGGTGGAGACGTACCGGTCGGCACGGGACGGCACCCGTTTGGCGTCACGTACGGCGTCCAGCCCGGAGTGGTACGCGGCCAGCGTCAGCCGCCACTGATCACCGCCCACACCGGCATGCCGGACCTGCCCGGACAGGTCGCACATGTGGTGGGCGAGCGCGACGATGTTGGCCGTCGGGTCGCTGCGCTTCGCCGCCGGACCGGGCTTCCAGGCGTTCCACACGCTCTCGGTCAAGCCGGCCACCCCCTCGCCGCCGTTGGCCGAGCGCGCGTCCGGGTTGAAGCCGGAGGCGGCCATCAGTTGCCCGGCGAGCCGGGCCGGAGTGAGGACCGGGCAGTAGAGCGCGGCGGCGGCGATCGTCTGCACCTGACCGGGCGGGACCGGTCGGCCGGTGCGGATCGCGTCGTCGGCGGTGGCGATGCCGAGCCCGGATGCCGCCACCACACCACTCCCGACGACCAGGACCAGCAGGATCCCGGCCGCGGCAGCCCGCCGCAGGGGACTGTCGAGTCGGTCCAGGCATGCGCGCAGCAGGGACGCGACCCGGCGCAGCAGGGGGGACCGGCGTTGGGCTCGGCCGAACAGGTCGACGAGCCGCCCGCGCAGCTCCGACGCGGCACCTTGGCCGAACTTGAGTCGCATTCTGATTTTTCCCCCTCGCGCACCGTCTCCGAAATAGCACGACGGGCCACGACGGTCGCCGGTTCACCCGCTGGCCGGTTTCTTGACCGGTTCGCGACCGAAAGCCGACCGGCTTCGCGTGCAGGGGTGGTTCGGTGCTGGGTGCAACTCACTTTTTCACCAGCTCTTGCGTTTTCGTTCACTTCCGGACATGTAGTCGTTTCCTCGCTCCGGTCAGCTATTGGTCATGACCGTTGCCGGTTCCTCCCCCCGCTCGTACCGGGCGGGAGGTGGGCCCGGACCATGGCGATTCAGGTGTCGGACGACGTCGCGACCTTCCTGAAGTGGCTCACCGGCGAGGAGCTCCCCGGGACGGACGAGGACCGGCTCCGCAACCTGGGGCAGGCGCAGATTGCGGCTGCGGACGGCTTGGACGAGGTCGTGCCGATCCTCGTCAGCGCGGTCAACAGCATTCGCGACGGCGTGCAGGGCGCGTCTGAGCAGGCTTTCGTCGACGCGATGAAGGGCTACCTGCACGACCCCGGCTACATCACCCTCGCCGGCAGGTACGTCCGCCGCCTGGGGTCCGACCTGGAGGACACGGCGACCCAGGTCGAGTACACCAAGCTGATGATCATCGCGACGGTCATCGAGTTGATGATCGAGCTTGCGATCGCGCTGGCCGTCGCATGGTTTTTCCCGGGTGTGTTGGACGCGGTGGCGATGCGGCTGACGACCGGCCAGGTGAAGATCGCGCTCTGGCTGGCCCGGCTGATCGTCAATGTGGTGCTGGGTCAGGTCACGGGTATCGGGATGCAGGTCCTGATGGACCTCATCGTCCAGGCAATCCAGATCCGCAACGGCACCCGGGAGCATTTCAACGCGGACCTGACCGCCGACGCAGCGGCCATCGGGGCCTGGGGCGGCGCGGTGGGTGTGGTGCTCGGTGCCGGCGCCGGGCCGGCGACCGGGCTGCTCAGGCGCGCGCGGGGCGTATTCCCTGGCGGCGCCGGCGCGGACGTGGCCACCGGTATCGCCGGAGCTGGTGGCAAGAATGCTGCCGGGGCCGGTGGTAAGAACAGCGCTGGTGCCGGGGGCCGTGCGATCGCGCCGGACGAGCCGCCGACCCTCGACGGATTCGTCAAGGATCTCGGCCACGAGGCGGTCAGCGAAGTGGTGACCGAGGGCACCTACGGGATGATGACCGGGACGGGCTGGCAGTGGGGCGCGATGCCCGCCACCGCGGTCTCCGGTGCGCTCTCCGGCGCCGCCGAGGGCAGCGGTACGGCGCTCGGATACCGGCTGCGCCACCGTAACGACGGCATCAACGGCCCGGCCAACGGATCGGACGACGACTTGGTGCCGCCCAGATCGAACGCGTCCGACTCCCCACCGCCGTCGGACTACGGACCCGCGCCGCCGTCCGAGGTGGGGGGAGGCACACCATCCGGTACGACCGGTCCCGCGCAAACCTCGACGAATACGGGTACCCCGGCCGTCGGGGCTTCCGATCCGGTCACCGCTGGTGGGGTAGGGGGTAGCGGCGGCGGCGCAACCAGCGGCGGTGGTGCGAATCCGGCCCGGCCGCCCCTCGGACCGGGTCACTGGTCCTCGCCTGCCCCGGGCATCGCCCCTCATCCGGGAGCCTCGTCCGGTCCTGCCCCAGGCATTGCGCCTCATCCGGAATACAGGCCCGGTCCGGGACCGGGCACTGCGAATGCACCGGTGTCGCAGGCCCCGTCAACCCCACCCGGGTCGCCGCTCGCGCCGGATCACACGGCAGCGTTCCCCGACCAGGACATGCCGGCGATGCCGTCCACCCCGCAACCGTTCACGTCCACCGGACCGCCACCGGCCCCGACCGTCCCGCTCGACCCGGCTGGCCCGGTCACCCCGACCGCGCCGACCCCGAGTCCGTCGGTCCCGACGCACACCCCGTCGCCGTCGGTCCCGACGCACACCGCGTCGCCGTCGCCGTCGCCGTCGGCCGCGTCGCCGTCGGCCGCGTCGCCGTCGGCCGCGTCGCCGTCGGCCGCGTCGCCGTCGGTTGCGTCGAACGCCGCCGCCGGGCCGGTCGTTCCGCGCACCGGTCCCACCCCGGTCACCTCGGTGCCGGGAACCACGCCGGCCACTCCGTCGACCGGCCAACCTGTGGTGACGAGCCAGGACCGCGCTGGCGAGCCGACATCGCGGGGTGGGGCCGAATCGGGGCCGGTACGCCGGGACGCACAGGTCGTAGCAGACCGACCGACCCAGCCGGAGCCGGTGCACAACATGCCCGACGGCCGCCGATCCGACGGCCAGCGCCTGGACGGGAGCCGCCTCGACCGCCCGGACGGGAACCGCACCGATGGCCAGCGTCCGGACACCGGTCCGGAGCAGGTGCGGCGGGTGCCCACGACGCAGGACACCCGGGTGACACCGCAGGATTCCGTCACGCTGCGGAAGGTGGCATCGGACCTCAGACGGGAGGACGCCCTCGGACAGGGGGGCCTGTTCGGACGGGGCGACGCGCCGGTGTCCCGGACGGCGCATGACGTGAGCGCCAGCCTGAGGCGGCTGCTCGCGGATTCCCGCCGACCGGTCTGGACCGGCGAGCCGGACTGCTACCCCGGCCTGCTCGCCTCGTACCTGGCCAAACACCGCCGGCTCGCCCGGCGCACGGTGGACGAGACGTTGTTGGGTCGGGGTGACCCCCGGGAGTTCGCGCACGCCGTCGACGGCTCATGGGAGCAGTTCGGGGGCGATGCCGACGCACTGCGGACCCTGTTGACCGATGCCGACGGCACGCGGCGGGACGGCTGGAGCGCGTACGTGTGGGTGCGCCCTCCGGGTGGCGACGCGCACATGTTCGAGCTGCACGCGGACGCGACCGTACCGGCCGGGCAGCCGGGTGGACTGAAGTGGGTTGACCTTCAGCGTCCTACGGGCTGGCGGGACGCGACGTCTGACCAGGGACTCGCGGAGAATCTGCCACTGGCCCGGGTCATGCTGACCGATGCCGCTGGCCGCTGGGTGCCGCTGGCCGAGGCGGCCGGACCCCGGAACCGGCCGAGCGGGCCGTCCCTCGTCGAGGCGTTGGTGGACTCGCCGCGCAACCCCGGGCCCGGCATGCTCCGCCGGGCCGCTCTGGCGTCGAGATCCCGGGCCAGGGACGACCGATTCACCGAGGCATCCGCGTCAACCGTCGTGCCGAAGCCGAGCGGCTCGCTCTACCAGGATCAGCCCGACCTGCTGTACGAGGTGGACGGCGCCACCGACCTCGACAAGCTGGTCGATGACCTGCGGACCGATGTCGAGGAACGGGTACGTGCCCGGATCCGGTCGATCGTGCACCGGCTCACCCGCGGCGGCCGGCAGGCGATCAGCGTCGACTTCAGCCGCATCGAGAGCGCGCTCCGCAATGACCTGCAGTCGTTCTTCACCAGTGGTGGGCGGACGTTCGACGTCCGCGACGGCACCGGCCGCTGGCACAGCGTCACCGTCTCCACGACCCGGCTGACCGACCAGCAGCAACGGCTGGACCAGAGTCATGACAAGGCCAGGTACGACACGAGGAACGACTTCAGTACGGCACTGAAGGAGACCGAGAGCTCCGGCGACAGCCTCGCCATCGGTGCCGGCTTCATTATCGGCGGTCGGGTCGGACCAGGCGGCGGGCTGTCGGGCGAGATGGCCCTGGCCCAGGCGGCGCAGACCAGCGAGAGCGGCGCAACCCTCTTCGACTCGCACAACATCCGCAGCGGCGGAGTGTCCCACCTGGTGTTGGCGCCGGTCCGGTTCACCGTGCAGGTGGGCAAACCCGGGTCGGCGCTACCCACCCCACCACCGGCGCACCAGTCAACGGCAGAGGACGGGGAAGCGCCGCCGAACGTGGTCACCGCCCAGGTTGGTTTCCGTGCGCTGGACGACATCGCCAAGGCGACCCCACGTACCGACGATATGCAGCGGGGCCGCTTCGACGTGTCGACGCTGGTCCAGAACCTGAACGTGGTGCGGATCCTGGACGCCCGGACGGTGGCCGTCGCCCAGCCGGGCACCTTTGCCTCGAACGACGGAGCCGCGGGTGCCCTGACCACAGTCGAGGACGACGACAGCACGGATTCGCAGACCTGGAACGAGGTCGTCGAGGACATCCTGCGCCAGTTCCAGCCGACCGGCACCGCCGACCAGGGCAGCCTCAGTCGGGAGCAGCTCCGGGCGCTGCTGAGTGAGCCCAGCGTGCTGGGGCAACTGCTCCCGGCGTTGGAGAGCGACGTGAACTCGCCGTTGATCGTCAGCCCGTCCCGCCGCCAGGCGGTGGCCCTCCAACTCAACGCGGAGGTCACCGGGATGCAGGTGGTCGCGGACGTCAAGAAGTCCTCGTTCCGATGGCAGCCCGGCTACACCGTCAACGGTCGGGAGCAGCACATCAGCGCGGTCGGCGGCAGCGGGAGCGTGGTGCCGATTCGCTGGGGCTTCGGGTGGGCGTACGTGCAACTGCGACTCAGCGCGGGTTTCCGGCGCAACACCACCACCAGTGCCCGGCAGAGCAGCACCACCCGGACCGGTACCGAGTTCAAGGACATCGAAAACGTTCTGGCCAAGGTGAACGTACGGCTCACCATCAACACCGCTACCCGGGTCAACGCCTTCCAGCAGCCGTTCCGCGCCGGTGTACGCCCGATCGTGCTGGATCTGAGCGTGCTGTCCCGCCTGCCGAAGGCCAAGGCCGAGGAATTGGTCCGCGACGTGCGTCCGCCCGTGCTGCGAAGGACCAGCACGCTGCCCCCGAGGGAACACGGCACAACCAGCACCGATTCCGTCT
This sequence comes from Micromonospora arborensis, assembly GCF_003205615.1. Classification (GTDB taxonomy): domain Bacteria; phylum Actinomycetota; class Actinomycetes; order Mycobacteriales; family Micromonosporaceae; genus Micromonospora; species Micromonospora arborensis. Next base: position 83,788 of record NZ_PYBV01000030.1, read on the forward strand.
CAGCGACCAGGGCGCAGCGGAGAACGAGCGCCACGTCGCCGGAACGGCCGAGGGCGTACCGCAGAACCAGCACGGTGTCCATCGAGCGGAACACCGATGGCGGAGAGCGCGATCCTCAGCAGGAGAGGGAGTTCCGCAGGACAAGCACTGTCTCGATCGACCCGAACACCGTAGGCAAGATCCGTGAGCTGGGCCCGGAGCAGGGGCCGGGTAAGCATCCACCGCCGTTCGCCGACAAGGGCGGGCATGCGATGCCGTACCAGATGAGCCAGTTCGCCGATCTGCAGCAGCAGACCGCCCGGCTGGTCCGGCGGTTCGGCGGTGGTTTCCTGCCCCGGTTCCGCCGCGAGGGCGTGGCCCAGCGGATGGCGTTCGCCAGCTCCGCCAGCGAACGCCAGCGCAACCAGGCGGCGTTGGACCGGGCGCTGTCGGTGCCGGCGCTGCGACAGAACTACACCACCCTGCTCAACGGCGGAATCGCGGTCCGGCTGACGCGGACCACGTGGTTCTCCAGCCGCCACGTGGTGGTGCACGTGACCGCCCGGCACCCGCAGGAGCTGGTGCACGCCGGTGTGGAACGCAACGTCGCCGTCCGCAACTTCCAGAGCCGAGGCGAGCAGGACAGCGCCGCCGGCGGTGCCCAGTGGCGGGCCGCGGTGGCCGTCGAGGGTGGGCCCATCCTCCGGTTCAACGACGCCGCGGTGAACACGGGTGTCAGCCCAGGGGTCTCGGCCGAGTTGCAGAGGCGCTGGGCGCAGCAGGGTGGTGTGGACGTGACCGGGCAGGACAGCGCGCTGCACGGCGGCACGCCGAGCTCGGAGCGTTATCACGGCGACCTGGAGTTGGTCGTGAGCATCTACCCGTACCGGGTGGGGATCGGCCGCGACCGGGGCTCCCGGATCGGCTTGGGCGTCCGGGCCAAGACCCTGCGGTACGTCGACGGCACATCGTTCGCGCGTAGCGACAACGCGGTGCAGGTCGGTGGGAAGGCACTGCCCCGGTACAGCCTGCGCCAGAGGCACCCGGTCGACGTCCTCTACTCGGCCAGCGCCGCACCGAAGGAGCAGGTCAAACTCCCGGTGAAGGTGACCAGGGGGCCGCGGGAGCCACTGGCCCGGCGAACCAGAACCGACCTCGACACCCTGCGTACGTTCGTCGACCATTCCCCAGCGTCCTCCGGTCCGGCCTCGGCCGAGCGAGAAGTCACGGAGTGGCAGTTCGTCGAGTCGATGCCGGGCAGCGCCGATCTGCTCAAACTCGCCCGGGAAACGATCCAGGAGACGCAGCAGTACGAGGGCCGCGCGTCCCGGCGTCATCTCGGCGGTCTGCGTGGTGAGACGAGCCTGAAGGAGGGCATGCCGCTCTGGGCTGACCTCACCGACAGTCTCACCGCCGGTCAGCAGGTCACCAACCTCGGCGCCATGACCGAGAAGCAGTGGGATCTCGACCCGCTCACCACGGACATCGACGGTGGTCGGCTCGACGTGTCGATCGCCGGGAGGCTGGTCAATCCGCGCCTGGTACCGGTCCAGGCGGAGATCACCACCGAGCACGCGCCGAGCGGTGGGGTGCAGGTGTGGAGCAGCCGTACCCGGGAGACCCAGCTCCTGGCCCGGGGCCAGGTCGGAGTCTCGCTGCGGGAGTCGGTGCGCCCCGGGGACAAGTACGGCGGCGGTGGCACCGGGGCAGCCGGCTACCAGCGGACGTTGTCGTACCGGATGACCCGTAAGCGGAGCAAGGTCAGCGGCGCCATCGAGCGGAACGTCAACAACCGCAAGGGGAAGAAGCGGACCTACCTGGTGGTGGCGGACCTGCGGGCGACGGTGGCCGCCGAGGTGACGAACTCCGCCGATCTACCCATGGCGCTGGTACCCAGACCGTTCCAGCCGGACAGCTGGGAACACCACAAGTCGGTGCGGCACAGCGCGGTCATCGAGAACGCTGTCTACCTGCGGGTCAGTGAGGAACAGGCGGTGGCGATGGGCCTGTTCGCTGACGTGCGGCCGCCGGTGACGTCCGCCCTGGCCGGACCGGCGTCCAGCGGCACTCCGGTCACCGACGAGGCGCGCAACGCCAAGCTGACCCTGCGGCCGGGCGGGTCACCCGGGTTGGGACTGCAGACCTTCCATGACGTTCCCTCGCTGGTGGACCCGGCGATCGTGGCACTGCGTAACGCGGTGAACGGACCGAATCCGCAGCCGCTGGCCCAGCCGATCCTGAACGCGCTGACCGGTCGCGGGCTGGCGGACCCGATGCTCAACCGGCGCCGGATGCTGCACGCGCTGTCTCGCCCCGGGGTACGGCGGAACTGGGCGGCGCTGTTCGACGGCGGTGTCTCCCTGATCCACGCCGACATCGGGGTCTTCAGCCAACGGCTCTACGACGTACGCCTCGAGGCGGTCCTCGACAAGGGGATCACGTTCGACCAGTTCGTCGCCAACCACGACGACATCGACGTGCGTACCGTTGGCATGCAGGGCCAGACCGACCTGCTCCGGACCGCCCACGGCGGGGGCCTCTACGTCAACACCGCCGCGTCGGCGGTGCTCAACCCGCAGGGTCAGCAGGCCGCGGTCGGGGGTGGCTACCAGTACAACACCAACAGCCTGACCTCGACCTCGACCACGACCGAGTCGGAGCGGCGGGCCACCGAGATCAGCTCCGGCCGAGGGGTGAAGGCGCGGGTCACGCTCGATCTCCAGTTCCAGATCCGGATCTACCACCGGGGCACGGCCGTGCCGAACGGCACGATCACCTTCCGGGCGCCGGTGACCGTCGACCGGTGGGCCGGCGACCTGCGGCTTCCACCGCCGCGCCCGGGTGCCGTGCACCCGCCGAAGGCGTACCGGCCCGAGCCGACGCCCGGCCCGGAACCGGGCTGGCAGGTGCGCAACGGTCTGCTGTTGCCGCCCCGGTACGCGCCGGAGGACCTCAGCGGCGCGGCCCACCTCCAGATGGCGGCCCAGGCACTGCTGACCGGCGCCGCGGATCGTCTGCATGTCTCCGGTTACGTCGGGGCGCACCAGGTGCACCAGGGGTTGACCCCGGAGTTGTTGCTGCCGAACATCAGGCAGGCCTTCGACCCAGACGGGCTGGAACTGCCGCCGGTACCGAGCGCCACCGTGTCGATGGCGGAGGCAGTGATCACCCTTGGGCTCAAGCCGACGGCGGCCAGGCTTGGTGGCGTCGATTCGGCTGTGTACCGGGAGCACGCCGCGCAGCAGACGGCCACCATCAGCAGCGGGTCCAACAAGCTCACCCAGTCGCTGCACGCTCCCCGGCTGCTGCTCGGCCGGGGGTACCTGGGCGACCCGTACCAGGCGTTGGAGAACAGCAACAGTGGTCCGATCAGTGGCGAGACGGTCGCGTTGGCCGCTGGCGGGGAGGATTCGTCGGCCAGCTTCGGCAACGTCAAACCGGAGGGTCGGTCGGTCCTGATCGAGTACGTCTGCGAGCCGACCGTCGCGGTCACCCTGCCCCGCGTGGCGCAGGCCGACCGGCAGCACCGCGATGACCAGGTCCAGCCGGTGATCGTGGCGGTGCGGATGGGGCTGGACGACGCGCGTCGGGTACTCGGCATCAACAGCGGCGCTCCGGACGACGTACGCCGCGAGTTCGAGGCGATCGTGACGCACGAGCAGAAGCTGGCCCGCCTCGGGGACGAGTTCGTCGCGATGGGGGAGGCCGAGGCGGCGGCGAAGTACGCGGCCCTGGGCAGCCAGATAACCAACCCGTCTCAGCCCGGGCCAGCGGGGTCGCAAGGCAGGCCAATGGACCCGGCTCTGCGCGAGCAGTGGCAGAAGGCGATCGGCAAGCGGGAGCTGGCCGAGGCCGCGTGGTGGAGGTCGATGCAGGACCACTACCGGCAGCTCGACGAGTTCAGCGCCAGGTACGAGGCCAGGCCGGACGCACCGGTCAACCCGCCGCTGCGCACGGCGCCCCCGGTCAGTGTGCTTCCGGACAACGATCCGCCACCGGAGCAGAAGCGAGCGTCGATCAGGGAGCCGCTCGCGGCCGAGTCGCATCTGCGGCGGATCACCGAGGAGGCCGAGCACGGGGAGCCGGAGGGCAGAAGGGCACGTGCGGCCGTGGCGACGGTGGTGCCGCCGCTGTCGTCGCCACGCGAGTGGGATCTGCCGGTGGTGGACCACGACGTGGTGGAGCAGGAGCTGTCCGGTCGTACGGCTGCCGAGCGGAACCGGATTCGGCGGTACGCCGACGCGCTCCAACGCTCGTCGCCGGTCCGGCTGCCGGCTCCCACCCACGAGGTGCTCGACGCGCGCTCGCGGACGACCGCGGCACTGCTCGGCGGCGCCGCCCCACACGCCCTGGCGACGACTTCTGCCGGGGGCCGGTCGGCGGGCCGGCACGAGGTGACGCCTGGCACCGATCTGGACCACGAGTACGGCGATGGTCAGGGTCACCCGACCATCGCGGCCGGCTTCGTCGGCCCGGGCGATACCGAGGAGCGGCCGGCCCGGGTCAGCGGGGAGTTGGGCTGGAATGCCGTGACCGGTCGATGGGAGGCGAACGACACGTCCGGGCGGTACCTGAGCGCGAAGGTCCGCAGTGATGTGAACCCGGGCAACCTGATGCGCGGGGCGAGCAACGTGGCCGGGCGGATGCCCGCCCGGCCAGGGGTCGAGGTCACACCGGTGCTGCTCCAGCACGCCGAGCCGGTTCCGGCCGTACCGGGGCCCGCGTCGACGAGTGGCACCCAGCCGGCTCAGACCAACATGTTCCTGGTCGCCGACGCTCTGATCCGCCCGTACCGGACGTTGCCGACCGCACCGTCGGATCCGGAGCTCGACCGGCTCTGGCAGGTCGCGATCGCTGCGCTGTCCGGCGGTGCCGACCGTGCGGAGGTTGCCCGGCGGGTGGCGGAGGTGGCAGCGTCGCTCGGCCGCACTGCCACCCCCCGCCAGCCGCACCTGCCTCGCTGACCGCAGGCCGGACGCCCCGGGAGGGGAACCCGGAGCTTCATCCACATCGGAGCGCAGTGCCGGTCCTGGCAAACCTGTCGATTGTTTGTCTCCGGATGTTCGGTGTCGCGTCGGATCGAATTGTTAGCGTGCGCTGGCCGCCACCGACGGCGGGTTTGTGGAGGGAAGTCGATGCGCAGGACAACTCACTGGTCGGCCCGCGCCCTGGGCGCTCTCACGGGCGCGGTCGCGCTGGTGGCGGCCCTGCTGCCGGCCACTCCGGCGGCCGCGGCGAACGTGGCCTTCAAGGCGGCGACGCTGAACATCTACAACGGACTGAGCCAGGCGGACTTCGTGCACGACCTGAACCTGATCGCGTCCAAGGCCGATCTCGTCGGCCTCAACGAGGTCGGCAACCGCAAGGCTTACCTGGAGAGCTGGGCCGCCGACAACGGCTGGTGGCTGTACGCACCGGGCGGGACCAACCAGGCCGGCGAGGCGCTGATCGCCAAGAAGAGCATGTTCGACGTACTCGACATGGGATCGATTTTTGTGTGTGACACCAACGGTCCCGGCGAGGTGCCGCCCGCGCGGTACAACAACTGGGTCAAGTACCGGCACAAGGCCAGTGGCCGCAACGTGACTCACCTCAACGCCCACGCGGTGGCCAGCATCGAAACCGCTGGTCGGCCGGAGGACCTTCCGCGCACCAGGTGCGCCGAGGCGCAGTTCCAGGGCCTCAAGGAGCTGGCGGTCGCCAAGCAGAGCGAGGGCCAGGTCATCGTGAGCGGTGACCTCAACGTCGACTTCAGCGCCGACCGGAGCTACGGGTACGCGAAGTTCCCGTGGCAGGTCTTCGAGGCCAACGAGCTGCCGAACCTGCGCTCCAACTACAACCTCTACGGCGAGAAGGGCACCGGAACGCACGGCAACCGGCACATCGACTACGTCTACTTCTGGAAGCGGCTGCCGGAGCACCAGCTCATGTGGATGACCGACTACGACATCGTTGGTGGCACCAGGTCCGACCACAACGGTGTCGTCGCGACGTTCTCCATCCAGAGCTGACGCGCTCGCCCTGGTCGGCCCTGCGTGTGCAGGGCCGACCAGGCCGGTTTCCTCCACCTGGTTACCCCTCCTCCTACCAGGGGAGGGGACCCTCGGCGTCGAAGTAGCCTCCGGTGGGGCCGTCGGGGCCCACCTGCGCCATCCGGACGATGATCTCTGCGCCCTGCTCGACAGTCTGGATACCGGTGTTTCCGTTCAGGTCGGTCTTGGTGAAGCCGGGCTCGACCGCGTTGATCCGCATGTTCGGGAACGCCTTCGCGTACTGCACGGTGATCATGTTGACCGCGGTCTTCGACGCCGGGTAGGCGACCCCTGGGTAGGCATACGTCGGGGTGCCCGCGTCGGTGACCCGGGCCAGCGAGGCCAGGCCGCTGCTGAGATTGACGATGACCGGGGCGGCCGAACGCTGCAGCAGCGGCAGGAACGCGTGGGTGACACGGACCGTGCCGAAGACGTTCGTCTCGAACGTCTCCCGCATCAGGTCGGCGGTCACGTCCGCAGCGCCGATCACGATGTTGCCGGCACCCCTTTCCTCGATGCCCGCGTTGTTGATCAAGATGTCCAGCCCTCCACCCGCCTCGATGGCCTTCGCCGCGGCCTGCACGGACGCGTCGTCGGTGACGTCGAGCTGGACGGCCCGCGCGCCCAGCTGCTCGGCGGCGCGGTGCCCGCGTTCGGCGTCCCGGCTGCCGAGGTAGACGGTATGACCTGCTGCGATGAGTCGACGGGCGGTCTCGAAGCCGAGTCCCTTGTTCGCTCCGGTGATCAGTGTTGTTGTCATGCCTCCAGGTTCCGGCCGGGCGGTGCGGTCGACCAGTCGTCCCGTCTTCCTGGGACTGCCAGTACCAGGCAGAACCACAACTGAACGACGCACACTGGTGAGCATGACGAGGACGGAGTTCGGGCAGGCGGTGCACCGCTGGCGCGACCGGATCGCACCCGAGGCCGCCGGGCTGCCCGTCGGCGGGCACCGACGTACGGCCGGACTGCGCCGCGAGGAGCTTGCCCTGCTGGCCGGGATCTCCGTCGACTACATCACCCGCCTCGAACAGGGCCGCGCGTCCAATCCGTCGGCGCAGGTCGTCGAAGCCCTGGCCAGGGCCCTGCGGCTGTCGACAACCGAGCGCGCACATCTGTTTCGACTGGCGGGGCTGGCACTGCCGGGCCCGGAAACCGTACCCGCCTACCTCACCCCGAGCGTCCAGCGGCTGCTGGACAGGCTGACCGGGACACCCGTCGGTGTCTACGACGCGTCCTGGACGCTGCTTGTCGCCAATCCGCCGTATGCGGCGTTGATGGGCGATCCGTCCGGATGGCGTGGCAACCAACGCAACGCGGTGTGGCGGCATTTTCTCGGCCCGGGCACCCGAGCCCGCCACACCCCGCAGTCCCTGCGAGCGTTCGAGACGGCGGTGGTTGCCGACCTGCGTGCGGCCGCGGGCTGCTATCCGGCCGACCAGCAGCTACGGCAGTTGGTCGCGGAACTACGCGCCAACAACGACCGGTTCGCGAAGTTGTGGGATTCCGGCACTGTCAGCCGTCACGAGGCGGCCCGCAAGACCATCGATCATCCGCACGTCGGCCCCCTGACTCTGGACTGCGACGTGCTCACCGTGGCAGGCAGCGACCTGCGCATCATGATCTACACCGCCGAGCCCGGCACCGAGGACGCCGACCGCCTCGCCCTGCTCACCGTGCTCGGCACCCAGGCACTGGTCGAATAGGTGCCGACGTCGCGGAGTCTCACGACCGGATAGTCAGAGTCGGCGCGGTACGGCTCCGTCCTGCCAGCGGTAGAGGTCGCGCAGCAGGGAAATCTCGGCGCCGTGATGGATCAGCTCCCTGTTGACGTGCAGGACGATCCCCTCCATGGGAAACCGCTCGGGACCCACGGTGGGTGGATTCTCCAGGTCAGCGTCCGAGAGTTCGCGGACCCCCGCATTCCATCTCCCATACATCTCATCGAGCTGTTCCAGCGCCTCGTCAGCGGTCCCCGCGTAGGCGAACGTCTGGAAGTCGATGTCCTTGCCGCCGAAGTGCCATCCGACCCGATAGCCCAGGCAGGAGACGATGATGTGCGCCAGCCGCCAGGCAATCGTGGTCACCGGTGCCGGCACCGGGGCGGGGGACGCGGAGTCCATCGTCCATTCCCCCGAACCTGCCGACATCGGTGCGGACGATGCGCCACGTGGGCGGATGCTCCAGCAGCCGCGCACCGGCTCCCAGAAGTACTCCTCATCGGCAAGACCGTGCAGCCGCGGCCGCAGGTTCCTGTGCCAGTGCCGGTCCAGCTGGTCCGCAATTCGCTCGCTTCTTGTCACCTCGGCACACTACCTACACGGAGAACCTGACAACGACCCTCGCGATTGCCGTCGCCGGCCGTGGGGCTCGAGAACGTAGGCGGGCGACACCTGCTGTGGGTCGATCCGGCCCGTGAGCTCGTGCTCGCCTCGCACTGGACCGAAGAACCGCTCGATCTGATCCGCGAAGTTTCTCGTACCGTCACAGCTCTGGATGAGATCGAGACAGTCGTGTAGCTGCGCTGGGCGGTAAGGGCAGAATGGCCGCGTGGAGCAAGCGGTGATCGATGCTGTCCGGGACGGTGACCTCGCGGCTGTCCGCCGTCACCTGAACGCGCTGCCGGTTGAGGCGCAGTGGCAGGACGAAGGCCGTGCGGTGGCCGGCGAGATGGTCCGCTGGGGCGGCCCAGGGCTCACGCAACTGCTGTACGAGGACGGCGAAGCGGTGCCCTCCGGACCCTGGGGCGACGTCGACCCGGTGGTCTGGGCGGCCGAGCACGGAGCCAGCGGGCTGTTGGAAAATCTGTTGTCTCGTCATCCGGTCCCGGAGGCCACACTGCGATGTGCGCTCGACGCAGCCCGGGCCTGGCTCGACGTCGACCCGGAGGCCGAGCTGCGTCGCCGGTCGGGCGCGGGGGAGGACGACGCCGTCACGGTGGCGCGGGACCACCTCACCGCCGACGAATACTCGCCCCGGGCGCTGCGGATCCGCCTGACCGCCGCCGACGGCCGACGAGCGGAGGTCCTCGCCGGGCACCGGGCCGTCGTCACCGCCCTCGAAAAGCGGCTGGACCTCCCCGTCTCACGCGACGAACTGCTGGCGCGTGCGCTGTGGTCGGCGGACCCGGAATCGTACGACTGGCAGATGTCGCGACAGGCCGTCATGACCCGGTTCCCGGCCGAGGACACCTTCCGGTGGGCAGCCGGGCGGCTCGCCGACCCTGAGGTGGTGGTTCGCGGCTTCGCCGCCGAACTGCTGCATCTCTCCACTCTGGACGGCGAAACCGCCGACGCCCCGTACGCCGCCGATGCCCTGGTGGTGCTGCGGGATCGGATGGCGGTCGAGACGGACACCGAGACCCTGTGCAGCGTGCTCGGTGCCTACGCCGGCTTCAGCGAGACCGGTGCGATCCTCCACGAGTTCCTGCCATTCGTCCTGGACCACCGCCCCCAGGTCCGCAGCCGCGCGGCCGACGGCCTGCTCAACGGCATCGGTGGCCCCGCCGACGACCCGCCACGGTACGTCCTGGAGGCGATGCTGAACCTCACCCGGGACCCGGACCCGACGGTCCGCGCGGTGGCGACAGCCCAGTTCGTCTATTCCGCGATCGACGTGCCCGCACTGCGAGACGCGCTCGCCGCGCTGGTGAGCGGCGACGACAGAGAGGTCCGCGTCCACGCGGCGAGCGGTCTGGCCCTGCGTGGGGACGCGCACGCCCTCACGGAGCTACGCCGGATGGGCGAGGAGGACGGGTACGACTCGCTCGCCTGGTGCCAGCTCGATTCGGTGCAGCGAATGCTCGCGCCGCCGACCCGCTAGGCCGCAAAGTCGAGCGCGAAGGTGCCCGCCTCGAGGCGGTCGACGAGATCGCCGACATCGTCGGCGTCCAACTCTCGGACATGCGCCGACAACGCGTGACGCCGGCGTGATCCGGGTGCTGGGCCAGCACGGCTCGACGATACTGCGGCAGGCCGGTGGCAGAGCCGCACATTTCAGAGGCGGAAGATCCGAACTATCAACCCGGTGTCGTGCATCGTGTGTGGCGCGAAGGCGTGGTACGCCCACGCGTGCACCCAGGCGTTGCCGGTCCGTACGGTGAGCCAGGTCTTGAATGCGCCGGGCAGCGTGTAGATGAGAAGCACGAAAAGGATCGTCAGCGTGGCCTCGCGCGGCGACCCGAACCTGCCCCAGCCCTCGAACACGTGCAGTGCCGCGTACGTCAGGCCGCCGAGAACGAGGGTCGCGGTGGTGGAGCCGGTCAGACGGGCGTATCGGGGGACGAGGATGCTCTGCACGAAGATGACTGTGGGCAGCACCGTGCCAGCAAAGTACAGCAGGAATGTCAGTGGCACTCCGGCGGCGAGCTGACCCGGGGCCAGGCCGGCGAACGCGTGGCCGAGCACCACCCATTGCGCGAGCGATTCGAGGACCAGCACGGCGAGGATGAGGATGGCATCGCCGCGCCGATCCGCCGAGCGCAGACACATCTGGTGGGCGGTGTAGCGCCGCCGGAACCACAGGAGTGGCAACAGCGCGTAGACCACAACGTTGTACGTGGCCCAGCCGAGCGCCTCGGCGGACCCGACCGGATCGGTGGCGCCGACGAGCGTACCGGCCAGGTGGAAGCCGATCGGGTGCCAGCCGAGTCCTCGGCCGATGAGCAGGCCACCGAGTTGGGCGAGGACGCCGTACGCCAGGACGAGTCCTGTTTCACGGCGAGCGGTCGGGAGCGTCGGTGCGCGCTCGGCGATCACCGGTGCGGGTCGACCACGGGTGAGCGCGTATCCGATGGCGGCGAGCAGTACCAACTCGACGAGGGTGGCCTGAGCGGCGATCACCTGGCTGGGCCCGGATGGCGGGTCGTGCTGCGCCGGCCAGTCGAAGGGGGCGTCGCCGGGCGCGAGGAGCAGTACCGCGCCGTTGAGTGCGATCCAGCCGACCACCGCTGCCGTGAGCCAGGCGCGTTCTCGACGTGACACCGACGCTCCCCCTATCTGGTTCAGTTGTGTTAGCAGCAAGAAGGTAGCACGGGTGTGTTATAAAGGGTGATGCCGAAGCTGGTGGATGCGCAGGCCCGACGGACCGAGCTCGCCGAAGCGGTCTGGCGGATCGTGATGCGGGACGGGCTGGAGCAGGCATCGGTGCGAAACGTGGCGCGCGAGGCCGGTCTGTCCATGGGTTCGTTGCGCCACTACTTCGCCACCCAGTCCGAACTCCTCGGATTCGCCCTACGGTTGGTGGGGGAACGGATCGAGGAGCGGATTCGAGCCGTGGACACCACAGGCGACCAGCGTGCGGTGGTCCGGTCAATGATCGACGAGATGCTGCCGCTGGACCGGCCACGGCGCGGCGAGTGCGAAGTGTGGCTCGCGTTCACGGCACGCGCCGTCGTAGAACCGACCATGGCCGGCCTGCGCAAGGAAATCGACAAACGCCTCACCGACGCCTTCACCACCATGATCCGGCGACTGGCCGACGCCGGTGCGCTCCGGCCCGGGCTCGATCAGAAGGTCGAGGCAGAGCGTCTCTACGCCCTCGTCGACGGCGTGATCCTGCACGCCCTCCTGCGCCCCGGCCGGACCTCGAACGCAACCGCCAAGGCCACCGTCGGCGCACACCTCGACCAGATCGCGCCAGCCGCCGCGGATGAACGCTGATCGACCGTACGACGGCAGCGGATCACCCGGACCACGAAGACTCTGGCGGTCACCGTCAGACCCCACGCCGTCGGACTACAGGCGGGCAGGCGATGGAAGCCGAGCTCTGGCATGGTCCGACGCCCGGCGTCGACTGGCGTAGATGTCGACTGGCGTAGATCAAGTGCGGCATCTACGAGTACGGTTTCCGTGCTCGAGGAGTACGGGCATCGGCGGCACGCCGCCGGGCGGGAACGGCCAGCCCGGTGGCGGCGCGCCGGGGGAGGGAGCGAGGGTGGCGCAGCAGAGAGCACTGGTGGTTCGGGGCGGGTGGGAGGGGCACCAGCCGGTCAAGGCGACCGAGTTGTTCATCCCCTTCCTCGAACGTAGCGGCTATGCGGTACGGGTCGAGGAGTCGACGGAGATCTACGCCGATGCCGCCGAGATGGCCGCCACCGACCTCGTCGTGCAGTGCGTGACGATGTCGCAGATCACCTCGGAGCAGTCGGCGGGTCTCAGCGCGGCGGTCATCGCCGGTACGGGCTTCACCGGCTGGCACGGCGGCATCGTGGACTCGTTCCGCGCGTCATCCGAGTACCTGCATCTCGTGGGCGGCCAGTTCGCGACCCATCCGGGTAAGGAGCCGTGCGAGCGGCACGGTGACGCGGAGGACAACTTCCTGCCGCACACGGTACGCATCACCGACCTCGGTCGGGAACATCCGATCACTGCGGGTATCGAGGACTTCGACCTGGTCACCGAGCAGTACTGGGTGCTGCACGACGACCTGATCGACGTACTGGCCGTCACCACCCACCCGACGCAGGCGTGGCATCCGTGGCACCGGCCGGTCACCTCGCCGGCGATCTGGACCCGACTCTGGGGTGCCGGGCGCATTGTCGTGACGACCCCGGGACACAGCCCTGAGGTGCTGGAGCACGCAGGCGTCCGTACCGTCATCGAGAGGGGGATGGTGTGGGCGACCCGCACGGCGTCGGCGTCGTAGGTCTCGGGGTCATCTCCCGCGCGTACCTGGACACACTCGCGAACCATCCCGCGGTGCGCGTCGCCGCAGTGGCCGACCTGGACGCCTCCCGGTCGGCTGCGGTCGCGGCCACGATTCCCGGTGCCGAGGCGTTGAGCGTCGAGGGCCTGCTCGCCCGCCCAGACGTGCAGACGGTGCTCAACCTCACGATCCCCGCGGCGCACGCCGACATCTCGCTCGGCGCGATCGACGCGGGCAAGAACGTGTATGTCGAGAAGCCGCTCGCCGTGACGTTCGCGGACGGCCGTTCGATCATCGAACGGGCCGCGGCGGCCGGCGTCCGCGTCGGGTGCGCGCCGGACACCGTGCTGGGGACGGGTACGCAGACGGCGCGGGCGGCGATCGACGGCGGGCTCATCGGACGCCCGATGTCCGCGTCGGCCGTCATGGTCACGCCGGGGCACGAGCGCTGGCATCCCAACCCCGACTTCTACTACGCGCCGGGTGGTGGCCCGTTGCTCGACATGGGGCCGTACTACCTCTCGGCGCTGATCCACCTGCTCGGGCCGGTTCGCGCGGTGAGCGGAGCCGGCAGCCGCCTGCGCGACGAGCGCGTCATCGGCTCGGGCCCGCGCGTCGGCCAGCGGATCCCGGCGCAGGTGGACACCCACGTGACCGGCGTGCTCGAGCACGCCAACGGTGCTCTCTCCACCATCACGACGAGCTTCGACGGCGTCGCGACGACGGCCGCTCCGATCGAGGTGCACGGGGAGACCGGCACGCTCGCCGTACCCGATCCGAACCGCTTCGACGGTGAGGTCCGCCTCTTCGCGCTCGGTGCCACCGAGTGGCGTGTGCTCGAACCGCAGGCCGGTTACGCCGGGTCGTCCCGGGGCATCGGTCTGATCGACCTGGTCAGGGCCGACGGTCAGCGTCCGCCGCGTGCTGGCGGGGACGTCGCGCTGCACGTTCTCGAAACGATGACCACCCTGCTCCAGGCGGCAGCCGAAGGTCGGCGGATCGAGCTGACGACGGTGGTGGATCGGCCGGCACCAGTTCCGCTCACTCCGGTCGAGGACTGGACGACAGGCGACGCGCACGGACACTGACGGGGGCCAGGCCGGGCTGGGAACGTCGGCAGCTCCGGGTACGTAGCCAGGCGCGTCGCGCCTGAGCAGCGAAGGCCGTATCGGGCATCTGCCCGGTGCGGCCTTCGCTGTGCGCGGCTCTTGTCGCGGCACTCGGCGGGTGGCCTGGGCAGGCCCGGTGGCAATGCCTGGCTGCCGCTGCTAGAGTCAAGTTGTTGCTGACGCAAATTTATCACCGGCAACTACTTTGCTCGAAAGGATCCTTCGATGACCAAGCTCTCCGTCATCTACTACTCCTCGACCGGCACCCTCCACGCCATGGCCAAGCGGCTCGCCGAGGCTGGCGAGAAGGCCGGCGCCGAGGTGCGGCTGCGCCAGGTTCCGGAGCTTGCCCCGGCGGAGGCCATCGCCTCCAACGCCGCCTGGAGCCAGCACTTCGACGCCACGAAGAACGAGGCGAAGGCGACCGCCGACGACGTCGTCTGGGCCGACGCGGTGCTGTTCGGCACCCCCACCCGTTACGGCAACGTCTCCAGCCAGCTGAAGCAGTTCATCGACACGCTCGGCCCGCAGTGGGGGCAGGGTCTGCTGGCCGACAAGGTGTACGCCGGCTTCACCGCATCCATGACCGCGCACGGTGGTCAGGAGTCGACGCTCCTGGCGCTCTACAACACGATCCACCACTTCGGCGGTCTGGTCGTCGCCCCCGGCTACACCGACCCGCTGAAGTTCGGCGACGGCAACCCGTACGGCGTCTCGCACGTCACCGGCGGGAGCAACGACGCTCCGCTGGGCGACGCGCAGCTCAACGCCCTCGACCACATGGCTCAGCGGGTCGTCAAGATCGCTGGCAAGCTCAGCGCCTGAGCAGCCCCGCCGATGCCGAGCGGCCGTGAACGAGCAATTTTCAGCGGTTCGAGTCGCTCCGAGCACCCGGCAGGCCAGGGGCCGGTTTCCCACCAAGGGAGACCGGCCCTGGTCCGCGTGCAGGGACTCGGAGTTGTCCGGTCGATGCGTTTCCCGCGCGGCGACCGTACCGGCACCGCAGATTAATTCCCCGACGAGCGCGGACAGGAGGTGGCCGGCATGGATCGATCCGAAGCGCCGACGTGGTCGTTGATCGGCCGTGCCGAAGAACTCGCTGTGGCCTGTACTTTCCTGCGTCAGGCGATGGTCAACGGCGGGTCGATGCTGGTGTCCGGAGAGCCCGGGGTGGGCAAGACAGCGCTGCTCGACGCGGTCGCGGGGTCGGCCACGGAGACGGGAATGCGCGTGCTCCGGGCGGCCGGGGTGGAGTTCGAGGCGGACATCAGCTATTCCGGCTTGAACCAGCTGCTGTTTCCGCTCTACGACGCCTTCGCCGAACTCCCGGGCGTGCACCGCGAGGCGCTCCAGGTGGCGCTCGGGTTCGGCAGCGGCCAGCCGCCGGCCCGGTTCCTGGTGTCCAACGCGGTACTACTCCTGCTCCGCTCCATGGCCACGGCCCAGCCGCTGCTGCTCATCGTCGACGACCTCCCGTGGCTCGACCGGTCCAGTTCGGCGGTGCTCGGGTTCGTCGCGCGCCGGCTGGTGGGCACCAGCGTGGGCTTTCTGGGCGCGACCCGGTCGCACACCGCGAGCTTCTTCGAGCAGGGGGGAATCCCCGAACTCGAACTGCAGCCTCTGCGGCCGGACGCCGCCAGCGAACTGATCAACCAACGTTTTCCCGAGGTCGCCCCGGCGGTCCGGCGACGGTTGCTCTCGGAGGCTCGCGGGAACCCGCTCGCCCTCCTGGAACTGCCCTCCGCGTTGAGCGGGCGGCAACGTCTCGCCGCAGCCCCCCTGCCGGCCGTTCTGCCATTGACCCGACGGCTGCAGGCACTCTTCGCGACGCGGGTGTCCCAGCTGCCCGAGGCCTGCCGCCGGCTGCTGCTGCTCGGCGCGTTGAACGGTACGGGCGAACTCGGCGTGCTCCTTGATGCGGCGAGCGACCACGACCTCGATGATCTCGAACCGGCGGAGCGCGACCAGTTGGTCCGGGTCCACAGCAGCACGAATCACCTTGCCTTCCGGCACCCCCTGATCGAGTCGGCGGTCGTCGAGGTGGCCACCAGTGGTGAACTGCGCTGGGCGCACCGCGCCCTCGCCCGGACACTCGTCGGCCAGCCGGAGCGCAGGGCATGGCACCTCGGCGAGGCGGCGGTCGGGCCGGACGAGGGGGTCGCCGCGCTGCTGGAACAGGCCGCGCACCAGATCCTGCGTCGCGGCGACGCAGTGGGCGCCGTCGCGTCGCTGACCCGTTCCGCCGACCTGACACCGGAGCCCGTCGAGCGCGGTCGACGGCTTGCGCAGGCCGCCTACATCGGCGCCGACGCCAGCGGCGAACTCACCAACGCCTCGCAACTGTTGGACGACGCTCGTCGGGTCAGCCCAGGTGGCTCGTTGTACGCCACGGCCGCCGCCGTGCACCTGTTGCTCAACAGCGACGGCGACGTCCGGACCGCGCACCGACTGCTGGTCGGCGCCATCGAGGCGGGCGGCCACCGCTACGACGCCGACGACGATGCCCTGATCGACGTGTTGCACACGCTTCTGCTGCTCTGCTTCTTCACGGGTGAGCCCACCAGTTGGGAGCCGTTCTTCGCCGCGCTCAACCGGCTGACACCCAAAGCGCCCGAGCTGCTCACGGTGGCGGCCGCGACCTTCAGCGACCCGGCACGCAAGGGGCACGCGGTGACCGGCCGCCTCGACGCGCTCGTCGCCGGGACGGGCGCCGAGGTCGACCCTACGGAGATCGTCCGCGTCGGCATCGCCGCCATCTACCTGGACCGGCTCTGGGCCTGTCGAGAGGCCGACTGGCGAGTTGTCCGCCTCGGCCGGAAGGGCGCCGCGCCGGCCCGCCGCCACCTCGGCGTGCTGTTGCACCTGTGCATGGACGATTACCACAGCGGGCGATGGGGCGAGGCCGCGGACCTCGCGGACGAGGGCATCCGACTGTGCGACGAGCACGGGTTCGGATTCTTCGGCTGGTACTTCCAGTACATCCAGGCTCTGCTCGCCGCCGCGCGGGGAGACGCCGAGGCCTGTGATGCGTTGACCGACCGCATTCTGCGCTTCGCGGTACCCCGCGGAGCGCGGGCGGCGGAGTTCTACGCCTACCACGTGCGCGGCCTGAACGACCTGGCGCGAGGTGACTTCGAGAGCGCGTACCAGCACGCGACGTTGGTCAGTCCCGCGGGCACGCTCGCGCCGTACGTGCCGCACGCCCTGTGGGGCTGCCTGGACCTGGTGGAGGCGGCTGTCCGAACCAACCGGTTCCGTGAGGCCGCAGCGCACACCGCCTGCCTCCAGGAGGCAGACATCGGCTCGTTGTCGCCGCGGCTCGCGCTGCTCAGCGCGGCGGCGTCAGCCTTCACCGCCCCGGACGACCGTGCCGAGGAGCTCTTCGAGGCGGCGTTGGCGCTGCCCGACATCGAACGTTGGCCGTTCGACCTGGCCCGGGTCCGTCTGGCATACGGGGAGCGGTTGCGCCGTACCAGAGCGACGGCGAAGTCCCGTGCCCAGCTCCGGGCGGCCCTGGCGACCTTCGAACGGCTGGACGCCCGACCGTGGATCAGACGGGCGAGCAACGAGGTGCGCGCCACCGGCCTGGCGAAGCCGAGAAACGATCGACGCACCGCCGTGCTCACCCATCAGGAACGGGAGATCGCGGAACTGGCGGCTTCGGGTCTGACGAACAAACAGATCGGCGAGAAGCTGTTCCTCTCGCACCGGACGGTCGGCACCCACCTGTACCAGATCTTCCCCAAACTGGGCATCACGTCCCGGGCCGCGCTCCGGGACGCGCTCGCGGAACTGAGCGAGGACGCGGACGGGGGGATCGACGAGGCACCCGGACCGTAGCGGCCGGACGAGGTGCCGTCGCGTACCCGGCATCGCCCTCAGGCCGACGGCCCGCCAGCCTCCGCCACCTTCTTCAGTCGCAGTAGCGCGTCCTGGTGGGCGTAGTAGAGCTCCTCCACCCGCGAGTTGCCCATCATCACCGTCGTGAGCTCCCGCTCGACCTTCCTCGCGATCACCTGGGTGCCGGGCGGGAACGGGACGAGGTCCCACGCCTGGTAGATGCTCATGTTCGGCGAGGAACCGATCCAACCGAACCGGGTGTTGGGCTCGTACTCGGGCACCACGGCCTCCAGTCGGATCCCGTACATCTCGATCTCGAACGCCGCGCCCAGCCGAATCCCGTTCGGAGCGTGCGCTCGGCGTACCTCAGGAAGCCAGTCGGGCCACCGCGAGACGTCGACCAGGTGTGCGTACACCCGTTCCGGCGACGCCGCGATGACGGCCTCGCCGTGCATCGAGGATTCCGTGCGGGGGGTCGTGAAAGCCGTGGAGCGGTAGTCGTCCCTACGTGCCCAGGACACCCCCCGGTCGGCCCGAGGGTGCTGCATGTCGTTCTCCGTTTCCACTGCTTCCGGCGCCGCTGTCGCGGGTGGCGAAACCTCCGTGCCTTGCGTGACCCAGCCTGTCTTCGCTGGCTCGTCGAGTGACCGGTCAGATGACTTGGCGGATGACTGGCCTGCGACGGGTGCACGCCTCCGACGAGGATTTGGGCAGCCAACGTTCGTTGCCCGAGCACGAACCGCGAGACCTGCCACACCTCCCTGTCGACTCGTGGACGGGTGTCCAGTCATGTGACGGATGCGTTCCCAGACGCCGGTGCCCGACTCTTGCATCGCCGCGGCAGAGCACGCCGACGACGAATGCGGCCGGCGGAGCAACGGCGCTCCGCCGGCACCCGGCATCGGCGCCCGCGGCGCCCTCGACAGCGAGGGACCACTCAGGGAAAGGGAAGACGCATGCCGTACATCAGGGTGGGCGAAGAGAACAGCACGGCAATCGAGCTGTACTACGAGGACCACGGCACGGGTCAGCCGGTCGTCCTGATCCACGGGTTTCCGCTCAGCGGACACTCGTGGGAGAAGCAGTCGGCCGAGCTGCTGCGGGCCGGCTACCGGGTCATCACCTACGACCGCCGTGGCTTTGGCCAGTCCAGCCAGACGGCCCTCGGGTACGACTACGACACCTTCGCCGCGGACCTGAACGTCCTCCTGGAGAAGCTCGATCTGACCAACGCCGTACTCGTCGGTTTCTCCATGGGCACCGGCGAGGTCGCCCGGTACCTGGGCCGCTACGGGTCGGCGCGGATCGCGAAGGTGGCTTTCCTCGCCTCGCTGGAACCGTTCCTGCTCAAGACCGACGACAACCCGAGCGGCGCCGCGCCGCGGGAGTTCTTCGAGGGCATCTCCGAGCAGGTGCGCAAGGACCGTTACGCCTACTACACGGCCTTCTACGCCGACTTCTACAACCTCGACGAGAACCTGGGCAGCAGGATCAGCGAGGAAGCCGTCCGGAACAGCGCGGCCGTCGCCGCCAGCGGCGGCGGGTACGCGGCCGCCGCCGCCCCGCTGACCTGGATCACCGACTTCCGTGACGACATCCGCGCGATCGATGTTCCGGCCCTGATCCTGCACGGCACCGGCGACCGCATCCTGCCGATCGACGCCACCGGGCGCCCGTTCCACAAGGCGCTTCCCAGCGCCGACTACGTCGAGGTCGACGGGGCGCCCCACGGTCTGCTCTGGACCCACGCCGACGAGGTCAACAACGCGCTGCTCGCCTTCCTCGCCAAGTGACGGCCTGAGGGACGGCACACGGTGGCCGGGCCGGAGGCGATCCCGCTCCCGCCCGCCACCGTCGCACCACGGCGGAGCGTCCCACGCGACGCGCCGCCGCCGCTCGACGCCGGCCGCTCGACGGGCGGCCGATCGACCGACTCAGAAGGAGCCATCAAGCATGCACGCTGCTGTCGCAACCGGGGTCGACGCCCCGTTGTCGCTCGTCGAACGTGACGTACCCACCCCCGGACCCGGCGAGGTCCTGGTCCGGATCACCGCCTGCGGGGTCTGTTTCACCGACCTGAACCTGGTCCGCGGCCATTTTCCGTTCGCTCGATTCCCGGTGGTGCCGGGTCACGAGATCACCGGTGTCGTCGAAGCGGTCGGGGAGGGGGTCGCCTTCCCGGCGGTGGGTACGGCGGTGGGGGCGCAGTTCCTGGCCGACTCGTGCGGGCACTGTGACTACTGCGTACGCGGTGACCAGATCCTCTGCCCGGCGAAGCGGATCACCGGCATCGTCGTCGACGGCGGGTACGCCGAGTTCGCGGTGTTGAAAGCGGGTTTCGTGACTCCGCTGCCGGCCGGACTGGATCCGGTCGCGGCGGCACCGCTGATGTGCGCGGGCATCACGGCGTTCAACGGACTGCGGCAGGCCGGGACCCGCCCGGAGTCACGGGTGGCCGTCATCGGCTCCGGCGGCATCGGAGCGCTGGCGATCCGCTACGCCGCCGCGATGGGCGCTCGCGTCGCGGTCCTGGGTCACTCCCGCCGTGCCGAGGAGCAGGTGCTGTCGCTCGGCGCGGAGAGGTTCATCGTGTCCAGCGAGCAGGACCCCGCCGCGGCGCTGAAGGACTGGGACGGCGGCGCGAACGTGATCCTCAATGCCGCGCCCACCACCGCCGCCGCGGCAGCCGCGTTCGGCGGGCTCGCCCCAGACGGCACGCTGGTGCTCTGCGGCTATGACAACACCCCGCTGAGCCTGCCCAGCCAGCCGATGGTCCTCAACCGACTGCACGTGATGGCCAACCCGTCCGGGTCGCCGCACGACCTCCGCGACACCCTCGCCTTCTCCGCCGCGCACGGGATCCTCCCCGAGATCACCCGCATCTCTCTCGACCAGGCACCGGCCACCCTGACAGCCATGGCGTCGGGGACCGCGCACGGCCGCAACGTCATCGTCTTCTGATCCCACGGACAGCAGCAACGAACGAAGGAACCCACCTCTCATGTCCGTCGTACTGATCACCGGCGCGTCCAGCGGCTTCGGCGCGCTGACCGCCCGGGCGCTCGCCCGCGCCGGCCACACCGTCTACGCCAGCATGCGCGCCACCACCGGCCGCAACGCGGCGGCGGTCGCCGAGACCGCGGCCTTCTCCCACCACCACAACGTCGACCTGCGCACCATCGAACTCGACGTGCAGTCGCAGGAGTCCGCCGACGCCGCCGTCGCGAAGATCATCGCCGCGCACGGTGTGCTGGACGTCCTCGTCCACAACGCCGGGCACATGGTCACCGGGCCGACCGAGGCGTTCACCCCCGAGGAGATCGCCCACGTCTACGACATCAACGTGCTCGGCACCCAACGGGTGAACCGGGCCGCCCTGCCGAACATGCGTGCGCGCGGCAAGGGCCTCGTGGTCTGGATCGGTTCCAGCAGCACCCGGGGCGGCACCCCGCCGTACCTGGGCCCGTACTTCGCGGCGAAGGCCGGCATGGACGCCCTGGCCATCAGCTACGCCGCCGAGCTGGCCCGCTTCGACATCGAGACCAGCATCGTCGTACCGGGCTCCTTCACCCACGGCACGAACCACTTCGCCCACAGTGGCCGCCCGGCGGACGAGGCGACAGTCAAGGCGTACGACGAGCGCTACGCGGGCCTCATGGAGCAGGTCTCGCAGCGGCTGGCGGAACTCGCGCCGCCCGACGCCGACGTCGCCGAGGTGGCCGCGGCGGTCGTGCGGGTCGTGGAGACGCCGCACGGCAAGCGGCCGTTCCGGGTCCACATCGACCCCGTCGACGACGGCTCGGAGGTCGTGAGCGTGGTCGCCGACCGGATCCGCGCCGAATTCCTCACGCGTATCGGCCTCGACGACCTGCTCCACCCGGGGCTGAGGTGACCGACCTCGGCCGGGACGGTGTCAGGGTCAGCTTCACGCACGAGACGCTGCCGCAGCGGGTGGTGTTCGCGTCGTACGAAGCAGCAGGTCACGTGGCCGACGAGGTGGCTCGGCCCGGCGCCGTCCGCCCCATGGTGATCGCCGCGGCAGGTCCGGGTGGTCATGGCGTGAGCGTCGTCAGCATGTCTCGCAGCCAGGCAATCTCGGTGCGGCTGGTGGCGGTGGCGATGCGGAACAACCCTCGGCGAAAGGGGTCGTGGGGAAAGTCGTCAGCGCGCAACGGTCGGTCGCCGTCCCAGAAGAAACTCGCCGGCTGCGTGAGGAAGTCGAGCCGGCGGCGCAGGACGGCCGCTTGGGCCACCGGGTCGTCGAGGTGATGCAGGAAGGCAAGCAGCGTGAACCAGCGGTTCTCGTCGCTGATGAAGAGCTCGTCGGGTGTGCGGAGCTGACGCAGTAACTCCGCCTGTCCGGCCGGGCTGAGGATCAGCACGTGCCGTGGTGCCGCCACCTGCCCAGCCTGCACGTCCCGGCGAAGCCAACCAGCCCGTTCCATCCGCTTGATCGTCGGGTACAGCGTCCCGTCCGCGATCGGCCGGACGTGGCCGGTGAGTGCGGCAACACGTCTGCGTAGCTCGTACCCGTGCAGCGGGGCGTCGGCCAGGAAGCCCAATATCGCGAACTCCATCACCGTGCTAACTTACCTCGGCAACAGAATACCTCGAACACGAGGTATAGGTCAGGAGGTACGTGATGCGCGGTGCCCAGGTCCGACCGGACGGCACGACCATCCGCTGGGTGGAACTTCCCGGCGCCACACCCGCACGGGTCTACCTGCACGGGCTCGGTGCCTCTTCACCGGCGTACTACGCTGCGGTGGCCACCAGCCCCGCCCTCGCCGGGCGGCGCAGTCTGCTGATGGATCTGCTCGGCCACGGCATCAGCGACCGGCCGGCCGACGCCTCGTACACACTGGAGGAGCACGCCGACCTCGTCGCCACCGCAATGACAGCAGCCGGGGTCGGCGCCGCAGAGGTGATCGCGCACAGCATGGGCGGAGCCGTCGCCATCGTCCTGGCCGCCCGCCATCCGCACCTTGTCTCCGCCCTGGTTCTCGTCGACGCCACCCTCGACCCGCAGCCTCCGGGCGTTGGCATCCGCGCCCGCTACACCGAGGAGCAGTTCGTCCACGGCGACGGCCGAACCGAGACACTCACCCGGGTCGGCCCGGCCTGGGCGGCGACGATGCGGCTCACGGGCCCGGAGGCGTTGTACCGCACGGCGGCACACCTCGGCCGCGGCAGCACCCCCACCATGCGAGAGTTGCTGCTCGAACTGCCCGTGCCGCGCACCTACCTCCACCCGGCCGGCAACGAACCGATCGACGTGCGGGCCCTGACCGATGCCGGCGTGCGGGTGGTCGCCGTACCCGACAGCGGTCACAACATCATGCTGGACAACCCCGACGGCTTCGTCGCGGCCACGGTCGCGGCACTGCCGGCCTAGCTCACGCGTCCCATCCGCGATCCCCCACCGTCGTACCCAAGGCCGCCGAGCTCGCGTCCGGTACGCCCCGGGGCCGACAGAGCCGTCGGCCCCGAACGCCGTCTCACCCGGCGAAGTTCGCGTCCACGACCGTGTAACCACCCGCCCGGACGGTGTGGAACGGTGCCGGAGCCATGCATCGCCGAAGCTCGGGATCGTCGGGCCGTCCGGGCACGTCCCGCAGCTGTGGGCCGGACCAGCCAACCCGGTCGAAGTGCCCCCTGCCGTTGTCCGCGACGCTGAAGCCGAAGCGTTGCTTCATCCACCCGATCTCCCGGCTCATCGGGTCGGCGTCGACGACCTCTCCGGTAACGGTGGCGACCCGGCCGCCCGTGACGACACAGTCGACTTTGATCTCCGCCCAGATCGTCACGGCCCGCCCGGTGCGTTCGGAGCGTGGTGAGAGATTCGCGCCGTGCCGCGGGCGAGACCGTTCATCGGGTTGGCCGTTCCCGGTGGGTAGGTGACGGTGGCGTCCACGGAGAACTGCACGACGTGGAGCGGATCCTCGTAGTTCAGGCGCCCCCAACCCCGCACGCTCCCGACGCTGGCAGTCTCCCGTGCGGCGGGTCCTTCGGTCGTCGCGTTCGCCGCGCCGCCCACGGCGGCAGCACCCATCGTGGTGGCCAGGGCCGCGACTGCGGTCAATGCCACGCGGCGGATCACTTTCCTCATCCGATTCTCCCCTGTTGCTGCGGCGCTGTGCCGCGCCGCGATGAGGTCAACCATCGGACTCACCACACGCCTGCCACCTCCCTCGACGCGGCGAACGCCTTCCCGCCAGGGGGTGAATTCGACGTCGCCACCATCGAACAAGTGGCCGCCCTCGTCGGCGTCGACCCGCTAGGGTGACGCGGCGACGTCGTGGCAATCGTGAGTGCTGCTCAGCAGGTCACGGGGGAGGATCCAATGAAGAATCTCAGTCACAAGCCGACCCTGACCGGACGCCTGGTCACGTTGCGGCCCCTGACCGCCGATGACGCCGAGACCATGAGCGCGATCATGGCCGATCCCGAGGTGGCCCGTCTCACCGGCAGTGTCAGCAACAGCGCGGACCTTGGAGAGGCCCCACCGCTGGAGAGCAGCCGCGCCTGGTACGGCTCACGGGCCGCCGCCGATGACCGGCTGGACCTGGGCGTCGTGGACCAGGCCACCGGCCGCCTCGTCGGCGAGGTTGTCCTCAACTGTTGGGACCCCGATGCCCGCAGCGTCAGCTTTCGTACCCTCGTCGGGCCGGAGGGCCGCGGTCGCGGCCTGGGCAGCGAAGCCACCCGGTTGCTGGTCGGCTACGCCTTCGACCAGCTCGGGATGCACCGGGTCGGGCTCGAGGTCTTCGACTTCAACCCCCGCGCCCGTCACGTCTACGAAAAGATCGGCTTCGTGCACGAAGGCACCCGCCGCCACGCCCTGTGCTTTGACGGCGACTGGATCGACGCCCACGACATGTCCATCCTCGAACACGAGTGGGCCGCCCACCGCGGCAACCCCTGACGGCACCGACCTGCCGGATCGGTCCGGCTCGTCGTCCTGCTGACGCGGTCGATGGGCAAACGCTCGTACGCGTGGAACGCGGCGTTCGGAAAGTCCTGGTCGCGCAGGCAGCGCGACCCGGCACCGACGGGGCGTCAGTTGCCGGCAGGTGCCGGGGAGGTGGGGGCCGCCGCAGACCCTCGACGTCGTGACCACGCCCCCACCACGACGTCGATGACGAGGAAGGCCAGCAGGGTGAGCCCGAACAGCGGCAGCGCCCAGCCGATCGCCGCAGTCACGGGTACGCCGATCAGCAGCGCCCAGAGCGGCAGGCCGCGCAGGACGCCGCGGGCCGGTGGGGTGCCGGCGAGGGCACGGCGGTCGCCGCGGGTGGGTCGGCGCTGCCACCACATGCGGTAGCCCCAGACGATGACGCAGAGCAGCCCGAGGGCGAGCGCGGCGAGCAGGATCTGGTTGGCCAGGCCGAACAGCAGACCCATGTGGGCCTGGACGCCGAGGCCGCTGAGTTTGGCCAGCAGGGGCCAGTCGGTGAAGTCGCTGCGGTCGGTGATCGTGTTGGTGGCCGGGTCGACGGCGACGCGGTCCTTGGCGATCGGCCACGTGTTGTCGGTCTGCGTGACGGTCCAGGCCGAGCCGGGCGCGGTCGCCGGGGCGATCTCGACCGGGCCGGAGAGGCCCGCGTCGCGTGCGACCGTCAGAACACGGTCGAAGGCCGCCGATTCGACCAACCCGCCCGCCCCGGCGTCACCGTGGTGGTGGTTGCCGCCGTCGGTTCCGGCCGGGACGGCGGCGAGGCTCGTGGAGATCACCGGAGTGCGAGCGTCGAGCGCGTCGAGGCCGGCGCTGAAGTTCGCCCCGGCATAGCGGGACCAGGTCAACCCGGTCGCGGAGAGGAAGAGCAGGCCGGCGGCGAGCCAGATGCCGGTGGTGGCGTGCCAGCCCCGGGTGCGGCGTACGCCTTTGCCGGCGGACAGATCCGGCACGAGCAGGTGTCGGGCGGTGGCACGAGCGGCGCTGCGGCGGCGCCACCACAGGATGACTCCACCGAGCGCGAGCACCCACAGCCAGCTGGCGGCCAGTTCGGAGTAGTGCTCGCCCACCGTGCCCAGGTGCAGGTGGCGGTGCAGGTCGTCCAGCCAGGTGGCGGCCGGCGTGGAGCCGAACCAGGTGGTGAGCTGCCCCTGGGACTCGGCGGTGTACGGGTCGATGTAGACGGTGTGCTGTTTGTCGCCCAGCTCCGGCTGGGAGAACACCACCTTGGTGGTGTGGTCGCCGTCGCCGGGCTGCACGGCGGTGATGCTGCCGTCGGGGTGTGCGTTCCGGGCGGCGCCGATCTGCTCGGCCAGTGGTAGCGGACGCTCACCCACCTGGGCGACCGTCAACTGGTCTCCATAGAACATGTTGTCCAGTTGCGGGGTCGTGGTGTAGGCCAGACCGGTCAACGCGGCGACCACCAGGAACGGCGCGACGAGGACGCCGGCGTAGAAGTGCAGCCGGAGCAGCAGCGCGCCCAACGGTGCGGCCCGCCGCGACGGCCGGGAGGGTGCGTCACCGGCCGCGGCGGGCTCCGGCGTCGTCGTGCCGGACAACTCGGTGAGAGACATGATCGTCCGATCGGGTCGTCGGGTCGCGCCCGACGGTCGGTGCTCGTGTCGGTGGCGCGTCGGCGGGCGGTTCGTGTGCATCAGCTCCCGCTTGATGGGGTAGTCGGGAGGATGTGCCGCGCGGTTCCCGCGAACGTGCCGGTGCCAGGCGCGGGTCCGAGCCGGCCCGCCGTCACGTGCACCACGTGCGCGCCGGCGGACAACCCGACCCGCCGGCCGGCCTGACAGAGCGTCCGCCACGCGCGACGGGGCTGCGGCGGACGCCCCTGTTCAGGCCTCGGGGAGCCCGGGAGCCGCCGTTCGTCGCGAGTCTTCGGCGCTCTGCCCCGCAGCGGCGAGGAACGCGTTGTAGCGGGCGAGGTCGTCATCCTCGCCCGTGGCGTCGGCCCGGTCGGCGGCCCGGTCGAGGCGGGCCTGTTCGCGCTTGTCGGCCCGGATCCACTGACGAACCAGAATGATCATGATGAGGACGGCGGGAATCTCCCCGAACGCCCAGGCGATGCCGGCGCCGAGCCTTTGGTCGTCGAGCAACGACGACGCCCAGGCAGGGTGCACAGAGATGTACCAGTCGGGCGCGAGCACGGTGGTGGTCTGCATGAGGACCAGGCCGAAGAAGCCGTGCGCCATCATCGACGCGAGATGGATGGTCACGAGCAGGGGATGGGGGAGGCGTCGACGGCCCGGGTCGACGCCGATGAGCACCCAGCACATCAGGTAGCCGGCGACCACGAAGTGGGTGAGCATCGCCAGGTGACCGAGGTGCGAGCGCATCAGGACACCGAGCAGGTCGCTGAAGTACAGGCCGAACAGGCTGGCGGAGTAGATGCCGAGCGCGACCAGGGGGTGCGTGAGCAGCCTGGTCGGCCGGCTGCGCACCGCGATGAGCAGCCATTCCCGGGCGCCGCGTACCTGCGGGTCGCCCGGTCGGCGAAGGGTGCGGAGAGCGAGCGTGACCGGTGCGCCGCCGACGAGCAGGATCGGCACCACCATCGACAGCACCATGTGCTGGGCCATGTGCGCGCTGAACAGCACGTAGGCGTAGCGGGCGACGCCGAGGTTGGTGGCCGCGGCCAGCAGCAGCATCCCGCCGACCCAGCTCGCCGTCCGGGCCGCCGGCCACCGGTGCCCGCCGGCGTGCAGTCGCCGCACGCCGCCCAGGTACCCGCCGATTCCGAGGACGCAGAGGGTCAGGAAGAACATGTCCGGCAGCGGTTGCCCCAGCAGGTTGGCGGGCGTGGGTGCGGCGGGCATCGGGAAGCCGAGCAACTCGGTGATCGGGTCGGCCTCGGCGCTGGAGACGGCGTCGGGGGTAGGGCTGCGGGACAGCGCCACCGCCAGTCCCACGGTGGCGGCGAACACCATCAGCTCCCCGGCGGCCAACCGTCCGAAGGCATGCCGTTGGCCGGCGCGCAGGGCGGGCAGGGTACGGGAGCGGTGTGCCGCGCCGGCGGCGCCGAGGATCAGCAGGGCGGCGAGTTTGCCGACGACCAGCCAGCCGTAGCGGGAGTGCCAGAGCTGCTCGACCGCGCCGAGTCGCACGGCGGCATTGGCAGCGCCGCTGACCGTCACCGCGACGAAGCAGCCCAGCGCGAGGCGGCTGTACCGGGCGACGGCATCGGCCAGCAGCCGGCCGCGTCGCACCATCAGCAGGGCGACGAGCCCGCCGATCCACATGGCGGCGGCGAGGATGTGCAGGGCCAGGCTGGTGACCGCGATCTGGTGGTTACCAGCCCCGGCAGCGTGGCCGGTGAAGGCCGGGGGCAGCACCGCCACGGACGCCAGGACCGCGACGGCCGCCGCGAGCCCGCGGGACACACCAGCGCGCGACAGGAGAGCCACCGCCAGCGCCAACCCTGCCTGCAACGCGAGGGACTGCCCCTGGGCGATGCTCGTGGCGAAGCTGACCACTGTCGAGGGTCTGAGCGTGTCCAGGGGCTGCCCGAGCAGGTCGGACACCGTCAGCACCAGCAGCGACAGGGCCGCCACCGCCCATCCGACCGCCGCGACACTCGCGCGCCGCAGGAGCAGATAGCCGTGCGGCGAGACGCTGCGTTCGTCGCCAGGCAGCAGGAAGGCGGCGGTCACCAGCATCCCGACGGTGACGGTGGCCAGGCCGTCGGAGAGCAGCCGGACCGCTGGCAGCGCCCAGCCCGTCGTCGGTCCCGCGTCGGGCAGTCCCGGGATCGCGGCCGCGAGGGCGCCGCCGAGCCGCAGGCCGAGCAGCAGCAGGGCGACCCCCGACAGGACGGCGGCCACCGCGATCAACCAGCCGGACCTCCCTGCGCCTGCGCGTCGAGCGGTGCTCCGCGCTCGGGCGGTTGCTGGCGCGGCCGTCACGATCGTGGAGGCACTGCCGGGGCTCTCGGCGGCGAGCTGCCGCGGATCTGTGTCGGACACGTGTTGACCTTGACTCTGAGGTGATGAGCGGGCAGCGCGGATTACGGTCGGCGTCGAGCCGACCGCCGCCACAGCAGGCTGGTCGCCACCACGGCGAGGCCGGCCAGCGCGCCGCCGCCCACGAGGACACCGGCCGCCGGACGGCGATCGGGCTCCGCAGCCGCGGCGGCCGATGGGCTGGCCCCTTGGGCGGTCGTGCTGGTCGGCGCTGCGGCCACCGAAGGGTCGGCCACCGTGAAGGGATAAGACCCCTGGACCGGGTGCCCGTCGACGGAGACCACCCGGTAGGCGACCGTGTACGTGCCGTTCGGCAGGGTGACGCTCACCTTGACTGTGCTCCTCGCCCCGGCGACCACCGGGTCGCCCGTCGGGACCTTCCGCTTGGCGGCGTCGGTGAGCACGATGGTGGTGAACGTGGGATCGAGCCGCTGCAGGAATTCGAGCGTGAGCTCGCTCGGCGCGCTGGGCAGGGTCGCGTCCTTGGCCGGTGACGCGGACCTGAGCGAGTTGTGCGCCCACGCCGGGCCAGCCGGGACGACGAACAGTGCCACCAGGGCGGCGAGCACCGCGACGAGGAGCCGGACCGCGCGGGAACGAGACAACATGGTGAGCGACCCTCCGGTGGGCTGGTTCATCCGAGCACCTGTTCGCCGATCCAACCGCCGGGCCGGCAGCCGGGCGGGATGGCGAAGACAGCGGATCCGATCGGGGTGGTCCATTCGTTGAGCAGGTCCCGCTCGGCCAACCGACGCTGGATGGGGAGGAACTGTCGGGTGATGTCGGCCTGGTACGAGGTGAAGATCAGGCCGCTGTCGGCGTGGCCCTCCGCTGTCGGAGCGCCGTCGTAGTTGTAGGGCCGGCGCAGGATCTTCAGCCGGTCGTCGGTGACGTGCGCCCGGGTGAGGTGGGAGAAGTCCGGGATGACGGTGAGGCCGTCCGGGCCGGTGGCGGCGAAGTCGGGTACGTCGTGTTCGGCGGCGCCGGTCAGGGGTGCGCCGGTGTCGAGGCGCCGGCCGCTGGCGAGTTCACGGTCGGCGCGGCCGAGCAGGTCCCACGTCTCCAGGTTCATGCTGATGCGCCGTACGACCAGGGTGGTGCTGTCGCGCAGCCACGCGGGGCCGTCGGGTACCCAGACGGCGGCGTCCATCGGCGTCCCGGAGCGGGGGTTGGCGGTGCCGTCGAGCTGCCCGAACAGGTTGCGTTGGGTGCGGCCGCCGGGCTCGACGCCGGGGCTGCGGCGAAAGCCCTGCTGGACCCACCGGACGGTGGCGAAGGGTCGGCTGTCCTTGAGCAGGACCCGTTGGGCGTGCGCGACGGTCATCGGGTCGTCGGCGCAGATCTGCAGGAGCAGGTCACCGCCGGACCAGGCCGGCTGGAGTCGATCGATGCGGAACGAGGGCAGCGCGGCCAGGGATGCCGGCCGCCGGTCGTCGACGCCGGCCGCCCGGTACAGGCCCGGGCCGAAGCCGAACGTCACGGTCAGTCGTGCCGGCAGCAGGCCGAGTTCGGCCTCGGTGTCGGCCAGGGCGGGCTGGCCCTGGGTGAGACGGGCCGCGTCGCCGGTCAGCAGCCGCAGCATCCGACCCGCCGCGATCCGCTCGACGCCGGCGCGGAGAGTGAGCGCCACGAACGACGCGTGGGCCTGCGGTTCGGTGGCGACGCCGGCCTGCCGGGGCCCATGGAACGGCTCGACCGTGCTGCCGACGGCGGCGACGGGGACGGCCGCGGGCAGCCGGTCGTCGCGGTCCTCGGCCTGCTTGTCGACGAACGCGGTGACGCCGGCGACACCGGCGAGCGCGCCCCCGGCGGCGAGTGCACCGCCGGTGAGCAGGCCACGCCTGCGCACCGGACGGGATGCGGGTTCCGGGGTCATGCGGTCGGGCTCATGCTCATTCCCGGCGTCGGGCTCGCCCCGTGGCCGGGCGCGTAGCTCTCCTGGGCGCCGGTGAACGGCTTGGCCACCGCGGTGAACGTCTGGGTCCTGCTGTCGGCGAAGGTGAGGGTGAAGGTCAACTCGTCGCCGGGCCGCACCGGCTGCTTCACGTCCATCAGCATCAGGTGGTCGCCGCCCGGCTCCAGCACCTGGGTGCTCTTCGCCCTGATCACGATGCCGCCCGGCTTGGCCTGCATGACCATCTTTCCGTCCTTCATGATCATCTCATGCAGTTCCATGGGGGACACGTCGGTGGACGCGCCCGTGATGGTGACGTCGGTCTCGCCGTCGTTGACCAGCGTGCCGAACGCCGCGGTCATGCCCTTGTCGGCGGCCTTCACCCACGGGTCCCGGATGCCGACCACGCCGGTGGCGACGCTCGCCGACGCCGACGGGCTCGCGGTGGCGGACGACGCGGTGTCCGACGGTCCGCAGCCGCCGACACCGACAGCCAGGAGGGCGGCGGTGGCGAGCAGAGCGGCCGGGCGGCGACGTGCGCCGGCCTGTGTGGTGCTGGGCATGAACGGTCCCTTCGGCAACGGAGCTGGCGTCAGGATGGTCGGTGCCACCAGGGGAAAAGTTCCGGTGCCGCCGATCGGACCCCGCGCAGACCCCTCGCCTCAGGGCAGGTTGATCGTGTATTCGGCGGTGTGCACCTTCCCGCCAACCGGGAAGTCGAAGAACGCCCGGTACCGGCCGGAGCTCGGAACGGTCAGCCAGAACTTGACGGTTCCGTCGACCAGTTCCGGCTCGGGGTGGACGTGCACGTAGCCGAGGTCACCCTCGCGGACCACGACCAGGTGCCCGTACGCGCCCAGGTACCGCTCCAGTTGCGCCGACTCCGCCGTGCCGGCGCGGTTGACCTGGAACTGCACTGGTGCCGTCACCGCCACCGTCGGCGCGGCTGGGGATCGATCTTCGTGTGCGGGCGTGGTCCGCTCGGCCACGAGGCACGCCGGCCGGCTGGGCAGCCTCGCTGACCAGCTATGCTTCCCGGCGGCGCTGGTTCGCCCGGTCGGATGCCGATCGGGCGTCGCAAGAGGGAATCCGGTGGAAATCCGGGGCTGCCCCGCAGCGGTGAGTGGGAACGACAGCCGTCATCAGCACTGGGCAGTGGCCCGGGAAGCGACGGCCAGTAGGAGATCGGCGTGCAGCCGGTCCGGCCCGCGAGTCCGAAGACCTGCCGGTGCCGCGTACACAACCGTGTGCGCCGCCGTCGGCCTCGCGGGTGGGTTGAGCGGGTGACCTGCCACGCATCTGCGTGGGTGAGTCCTCGTCAGCGTGCGTCCGCGTTCCGGTGGTGTGGTTTCCCGAGGGACGGACTACCGCTGTGCACGACATCATCACGATCGCCGGTCGAGCGCCGTCGGCGTCGCACCTGACCCTGTCGCAGATCATGGATCAGCACCACACGAACCTGATGGGTACGGTGCACGGCGGCCGGATCCTCAACCTCATCGACTCCGTTGCCGGAGTGGTCGCCGCCCGGCATTCCGACGGGCCGGCCGTCACCGCCGCCATCGACGAGACGGCGTTCCTCCGGGCCGTTCGGGTCGGCGACGTCGTCCACGTCGACGCGCGCATCACCTGGGCGGGCCGCAGCTCCATGGAGGTGGCCGTGAAGGTCACCGCGGACCGGTGGGATCGGGCGGTGCCGCCCACCGACGTGGCCACCGCCCACCTGGTCATGGTCGCCATCGACGACGACGGCCAACCGCGCGCCGTGCCGCCGTTGCTACCGGAGACGGACGGGGACCGGCGTCGCTACCGGGAGGCGGAGATCCGCCGGGAGCACCGGTTGGCCCTGCGACGGGCCCTGCTCGACGGCGCCGAGGAGGTCTGAGAACGCCCACGCCGGGGTGGTGGCGGCTCAACCGACCCGCTGGGCCAGCACCTGCCCCGGCCAGGTTCCAGCGAGGAAGGTTTCGGTGGAGGTGAACCCGTGGCGCTCGTAGTACGCCACCAACTCGCCACCGCCGCCCGCCCAGCAGTCGACCCGTAGCAACCCCACGCCGGCCCGCCGGGTCTCCTCCACCGCGTGTGCCAGCAGGGCCGACCCGAGTTCCTGACCGGCGAATCGTCGGTGGGTGACGAGTAGGCGGACGTACCGCTCGGGTTCCTTCGCGGGCGCGATAGGCGACTTCGGGTTGGGCCCGGAGTCCAACACCAGGGTTGCGGCCGGCGTTCCGTCCACCTCCGCGATGTATGGGAGGTTCTCGGTCAGGTACCTGTCGACCAGTTCGGGCCCTTGGGGCAATTCAGAGAACGGCGTTGTGCCCCACTGCTCGGTGTTGCCGCGATCGTTCATCCAGAGCACCGCCGAATCGAGCATGTCCAGTACGGCGGGTGCATCGGCCGGGCCACCGCGTCTGATCTGTATGCCGCTGGTGGTGTCGTCCATGGCGGAATTCTAGGACGTGGCTGACCGATCACGACCGAGACCATGATCGTCGAGCCGGGTGACCAGGATCCGGCCGCCCTCGTACACGCCGCCGTCGATGGCGAGGACACGGCCGTCGGCGTACCGCAGGGCCTCGCGCACCTCGCCGGGGGCGACCCCGAAGTGCTTGGTGAGCGTGCTGTGCCCGTGCACCAGCACCTCGCCACCGTAGGTGCCGAGCATGGTGGCCACCGGGTCGTCCGGCTTGGCCGGTTCGCTGTCCCGGAACGCGCCACGGTCGCTCATCTGGTAGCAGAAGGTCAGCCAGCCGGCGGCATCCCGGCTGGCGAGCGCCTTCGCGATCCCGGCGTTGACGGCGGCGACGCTGTCGCCGAACTCCAGATAGCGGGTGGTGTCGGAATGCACCAGCAGGTAGCCGTCGACGACCGCCATGGCCGGTCGGGAGACGATCCACGAGATGTGCTCGTCGCGGAGCCGGCGCAGGTCGTCGTCTCGACCGCCGAATCGTGCCCAGGCGCCCCGGAAGCCGTCCTGCTGCTGCCAGCCGGGCACCGTGCCGGTGTCGAGGAGGTACGCCGCGAGCAACTGCACCTCGTGGTTACCCAGCAGCGCGTGCACCTCACCGCCGGCCGCGGCGGCCTCGCCGGTCAACCGCAGCACGTCGTCGATGACCCCGATACCGTCCGGTCCGCGGTCGACGTAGTCGCCGAGCAGCCACAGCCGCGCGTCGGCGCCGGACCAGTGCCCGGTCGCGTCGGTGAGGCCGGCATCCTGCAGCGCGTCGCGCAGCTCGGCGCGGTGGCCGTGCACGTCGGCGACCACGAAGAGCGGCGTCTGGTCGACAGTCACCCGCGCCACCCTACCCGCAATCGATCGACCGGCGAGGTTGCTGATCGGGTGGGGCGTGCCGCGACAGGTGACGCTAGGTTGTCCGGATGACACGCATCGGATTTCTTGGTCTCGGCCGGATGGGCTCCCTGATGGCCGGTCGGCTGATTGCTGCCGACCATGAGGTGACGGTCTACAACCGGACAATGGAGAAGGCAGCGCCGCTGGTACAGGCGGGGGCCCGGGCCGCCGCGACCCCCGCCGAGGCGGTCGCCGGGGCCGACGTGGTGATCACCATGCTGACCGGACCGGCTGCCGTGGACGCGGTGCTCTTCGGCGACCACGGTGCCGCCGCCGCGCTCGACCCGGGGGTGACGCTTGTCGAGATGTCCACCGTCGGCCCCGACTACGTCGCCTCCCTGCACGACCGGCTGCCCGACCTGGACCTCGCGGACGCCCCGGTCAAGGGCAGCCTGCCGGCCGCCGCGGCCGGCGAGTTGGCGATCCTCTTCGGAGGTAGCGACAAGACCCTGACCCGGGTACGCGAGGTGCTGGACGTGCTTGGCAAGGTCCAGCATGTCGGGCCACTGGGCGCGGGCGCGGCCGTCAAACTCGTCGTCAACGTGGCGTTGTGCGGTTCCTTCGTGCTTGTCGGTGAGGCGCTGGCGTTGGGCGATCGGCTCGGGCTGTCCACCGAGACCACGATGGCGGCGCTGAGCGGCACCGCCCTCGGTTCACTCGTGCCGCGGGTGCGCGCCCGGCTGGACGATCCTGCGGCGCCCACCCAGTTCTCGTACGGACTGGCCGCGAAGGATCTGCAGTTGGCGCTCGATGCCGGCGCACCGAGCGGGGGCGTGATCGCCGCCGCGCACCAGCAGTTCGCCGGTGAACTGCCCCAGCTCTCCGAGAGCGACATCGGGGAGATCGTCGCGGTGCTGCGGCGGGCCGCGACCCGCTGAACAGTCCCCGAGAATCAGTGCGACGGCGGCCCCTCGGGCCGCCGTCGTCGTATTTCCCCAGCTCGATCGCGTTAAGTGAACGTGTAGTCAAGGTGGCCATCGTATGACCCGTAGGTAAACACATGGGGGAACAACGTGGCGCCCGTACCTCTGGACAGTGAACCGACCACCTCACGATCCGCGCACGACCTCGTCGCCAGGTGGGTGCGTCGAAGCCCGGACGCGACTGCCGTACGCGAGGCGGTCACCGGCCGGGAGATGACCTATCGGGAGCTGTGGCAGGCGGCCACCCGGTTGGCGACCGAACTGACCTACCACGGCGCCCGGCGCGGCGACATCGTCGCGCTGGCGATGGAGCGCTCTGCGGAGCTGATCGTCGGAATCCTCGCCATCGCCCGCTGCGGTGCCGCCTACCTGCCCCTGGACGCCAGCAATCCGGCCGACCGCAACACCGCCCTCGTCACCGAGGCCGAGGTACGCCTGGTCGTCACCGCCACCGACAGCGCGCCGGCCGACTGGGCGCTGCCGGCCGACCTGACCTGGGTGCCCGCCACCGTCGCAGCGGCACGAGCCGCGTCGGACCAGCCCGCCCTCGACGAGCAGGCGGGCGGCGACGATCCGCTCTACGTGGCGTACACCTCCGGCTCCACCGGCCGCCCCAAGGGCGTGGTGGTGCCGCATCGCGCGGTGGTGGGCCTGGTCGACGGCGCCGAATACTGCCCGGTGGCGCCCGGCGACCGCATGGTCAGCCTCTCGAACCCGGCCTTCGACGCGACCACCTTCGAGGTGTGGAGCACGCTGACCGCCGGTGGCACGGTGGTGGTGCTGCCCGCAGTCACCGACATGACGCTGGACGACTGGGTGGCGCTGCTGCGCGCCGAGGCCATCACCACCATGTTCCTGACCACCTCGCTGTTCCACATGGTCGCGCGGGAACGCCCGGCCGCCTTCGGCAGCGTGCGGAATCTGCTCGTCGGCGGGGAGCAGATGCAGCTCGCCGCCGCCCGCGCGGTGCTCGCGGCCACGCCGCCCCGACGGCTCGTCAACGCGTACGGCCCGACCGAGACCACCACCTTCGCGGCATACCAGGAGGTGACCGCGGCAAACCTCGTCGGCGTGGACCGGGTGCCGATCGGCCGGGCCCTGCAGCACACCACCCTGTACCTGCTCGACGATCAGCAGCGTCCGGTCGACGAGGGCGCGACGGGGGAGTTGTGCATCGGTGGCCCGAAGGTGGCGTTGGGCTACCTCGGACAGCCCGAACTCACCGCGCAGCGGTTCGTCCGACTGCCCGACGGGGAGGTGGTCTACCGGTCCGGCGACCTCGCCCGGCGTACCCCCGACGGCGGCGTCGAACTGCTCGGTCGCCTCGACCGGCAGGTGAAGTTGCGGGGATTCCGCATCGAGCTGGAGGAGATCGAGCGGGCGACCATGGCCACCGGGCTGGCCGATGTCGCCATCGTGGAGAAGCTCGGCGACGGCCCCCAGGCGCTCCTGGTCGGCTTCGTCCTGCCCGCCGCGGGCAGCACCCCAACCCCGGCGCAGCTGTCGGCGGCCCTGGTGGCCCGCGTTCCCCGATACATGGTGCCAGCCCGGTGGATCGTCCTGGACGCCTTACCGGTCGGCCAGACCGGCAAGGCCGACCGCGCGGCGCTGCTCGCGCTCGTCGCCGACGACGGCCCGGGCGGAGACGAGAGCGCGGATCCGGTGCTGGCCGGCGTGACGGAAACCTGGCGTGACGTGCTGAATCTCGGCACGGTCACCCGGACCGACACGTTCCTCGACCTCGGCGGCAACTCGATCCTGGCCATCCAGGCCGCGTCTCGGCTCACCGAACGACTCGGCGTCGAGGTGGAACCGCACGACGTGCTGCTGGCGACCTCGGCCGCCGACCTCGTCGACCGGCTGCGTGACCGGCAGCCCGCCACCCTCTGAGCGACCCGAGGCCAGCCACCACTGCGGCCCCGAACTCCGTCCGTGGGCGCATCGCCGCGCGCCACTCCGCTGACTGATCTCTGACCCGGGGGATGTCGTGACACCAACCATCCTGGCTCGATCCGACTCGTCGGTCGCGCCGCTGTCGTTCGCGCAGGAACGCCTCTGGTACATCGAGACCGCGGCGCCGGGTACGCCCACCTACAACGTGCCGCTGCTGGTGCGCTGGACCCAGGGCGCCGACGCCGACGCGCTGGCCGACGCGCTGTCCGCCGTCGCGGCCCGGCACGAGGTGCTGCGTACCACCTACCGGCTGCGCGACGGCAGACCCGTCCAACTCGTCGGCGACCCCGGGCCCGTGTCGTTGGAGGTCATCGACCTGGCCGGCCACGCCGACGCCTGGTCGATCGCCCGCCGGCAGGCCGACGAGCGGGCACGCGTCCCGTTCGACCTGGCCGGCGAGGCGCCCTGGCGGTGCACGCTGTGGCGCGGCCTGCCCGACGGCGACGCGATGCTCATCAACATCCACCACATCGCCGTGGACGGGTGGTCGCTGGCCCCGCTGTTCGAGGACCTGGCCACCGCGTACGAGGCGGCGCTGGCCGGTGTCGCGCCCGCCTTCGAGCCGCTGCCGGTGCGGTACGCCGACTTCGCCGTCACCGACCGCGCCGCCTTCGACGCCCGCGGCACCCGCACCCTGCTCGCCGAGCGGGTGGCCGAGCTGTCCACCGTCGCGGGCGGACTGGTCCTGGGTAATCGTCGCGCCAGCAGCCCGGCCGCGCCGACGCGATCCGGCGGCGAACACCGCTTCACCCTGCCCGCCGCCACCTGGGCAGCCACCCGTGAACTGGCCGCCGCGTTGAGCGCCACCCCCTATGTCGTGCTGCTGGCGGCCTTCCAGACGGTGCTGGGTCGCTGGTCCGGGCGCGACGACTTTCTGCTCGGTACGGTCGCCGCCAACCGGCCCCGGTCCGAGTTGGAGCGGCTCGTCGGTTTCTTCGCCAACACCGTGCCGGTCCGCTGCCGCCCCGGCGCCGACCGCACCTTCGCCGAGCTGTGCACGGCGGTGCGTACCGA
This sequence comes from Micromonospora arborensis, assembly GCF_003205615.1. Lineage (GTDB taxonomy): Bacteria > Actinomycetota > Actinomycetes > Mycobacteriales > Micromonosporaceae > Micromonospora > Micromonospora arborensis. The sequence continues at coordinate 121,449 of NZ_PYBV01000030.1, forward strand.
GGCGTTCCGGGCCCTCAGCTACCAGCGCATCCCGTACGACCAACTGGTGGCGGCCCTGCCGGCCGCGTACGGCGACCCGGTGGACGTGGCGTTCGTCCTGCAGAACGCACCCACCGCCCAGGGGCCGACCCGGTGGGAAACACCGCTGCAGCTGTTCACCGGGACCGCCAAGTTCGACGTGGCCTTCGTGCTGGAGGAGGGCGAGGACGGCCTGACCGGCCTCGTCGAGTACGACACCGACCGCTACGAGGCCGACGTCGCCGTGGCGCTCGCCGAGGGTTTCGTCGCCCTGCTCGGTGCCGCCGTCACCGATCCGGAGCTGTTGGTGTGCCGGCTGCCCCTGTCCACTGCGGCGGACGGAGTGCCGGCCGGCACGTTGGTCGGCGAGCCCCGCAGCACGCCGTACCGGACGGTGTTGGAAGCGATCGACGAGCGGATCGCCGATCTGGACCCGGACGCCTGCGCCGTCACCTGCGCCGGGACGGACACCAGCTGGCGGGAGCTCGACGGCAGGTCCTGGTGGGTCGCGGACCGACTCGCGGCACTCGGTGTGCCGGTGGGTGGCCGGGTGCCCGTGGTCGCCGACCGTGGTGGCGCGCTCGTCGCCGGCTGGCTCGGGGTGCTGCGGGCCGGTGCCGCGTACACGCCACTCAACCCGGACACTCCCGTCGACAAGCTGGAACACATCGTCACCGAGCTGGGCGCGGCGGCGATCGTGCTCGACGCCACCGGCCGCCGCCTGGTCAGCGCCGACCTGCTCCGTCGGCTCGCGGTGCCCGTCGTACACCTCGACGAGGCCGTGGTCAGCGAGGCCCCGGCCGGGCGGCGCCGGCCACCGATCGACGCCGACGACCCGGCCGTCATCATCTACACCTCCGGCACCAGCGGCCGGCCGAAGGGCGCGATAGTGCCGCACCGCGGCCTGCTCAACACCATCTCCTGGTGGAACGCCGAGACCGGCCTGAACAGCACGGACCGCCTGCTCTGCGCGTTCTCGGTCTCGTTCGACCCGGCCAGCTTCGAAACCTTCCGGGCGCTGGTCGCCGGCGCCCAGCTGATCGTCGCGGACGAGGAGACCCGCCGCGACCCACGCCTGCTGGCCCGGTTGCTGCACGGACCGCGGGGCGCCACCACCATGTCGCTGACTCCCAGCCTCTTCCGCGCCGTGCTGGACGCCGACGAGGAGACCGGCACCAGCCTGCGCCGACTCTACGTCGGCGGCGAGGCACTGCCTCGCCAGACCGTGGAACAGTGCGCCCGGCAGTGGGGGGTGCCGGTGGTCAACGTGTACGGCCCGACCGAGGCCTGCTGTGTCAGCACGTTCGCTCCCACCGACCTCGCCGACCCACGGCAGCCCGCGATCGGCAGGCCGCTGCCCAACACCCGCGCCTACGTGCTCGGGCCGAATCTGGAGGAGCTGCCGGAGGGCGTACCGGGCGAGCTGTGCGTCGGCGGCGCCGGGGTGTCGTTGGGCTACCTCGGCGACCCCGAGCGCACCGCCGTCGCCTTCCCCGCCGACCCGTGGGACGCCGGCCGGGGCGCGCGCCTCTACCGCACGGGCGACCGGGTCGCGTTGCGCCGCGACGGTCAGCTGGAGTATCTGGGCAGGGTCGACGAACAGGTCAAGATTCTCGGCCATCGGATCGAGCCGGGCGAGGTGGCCCGGCTGATGGAGGACCTGCCGGGGGTACGGGCCGCCGCGGTCCACGCGGTCGACAGCCCGCCCCGGCTGGTCGCGTACGTCCAGCTCGACACCGACGGCGCGACGCCGCCCGGCCGAGACGACCTGGTCCGGCCCCTGCAGCGTTGGCTGCCGCCGGCGGTGCTGCCGACCGACGTGTACGCGGTCGACGCCCTGCCGCGCACCGGCAACGACAAGGTCGACTTCGCGGCACTCGCCGCGCTGCCGTCGACGCGGCTGGCGCACACGACCGCCGTGGCCCGCCCGCTGACCGCCGCCGAGGCGGCCGTGGCCACCCTGTTCACCGATGTCCTCTCCGAGCGCGGGGAGCGCCCGGACAACCTCGGCCCGGACGACAGCTTCTTCACCCTCGGGGGCCATTCGCTGTTGGCGGTGAGCATGCTCGCCGAGGCTGATCGCCGGACCGGTCGGGCCGTGCCGTTGCGGGACTTCCTCGCCGAGCCGACCGTCGCCGGTCTCGCCCGCCTGCTCGCCGCCGCCACCACTGACCCGACCACCGCCGGTGCGAACGACGGCCCCGCCGTCCCCGCCGAGGACGACTCCCATCCGGCGACTCCGATCCAGCAGCGGCTGTGGGCGATCAGCAGGTTGCCCGCCCTGGGTGCGGCCTACCTGTCGCCGCTGGTCGTCCGCCTCACCGGTGCGGTCGACCGTGACCGGCTCGAGGAAGCGGTGCGTGCGGTGTTGGGTCGCCACCCGGCCCTGCGCTCCCGGTTCCGGCTGGTCCGCGCCGAGCGGCGGGTGCGCTACCGCACCGACGGGCCGCCACCTGCCGTGATCCGCGTCGACGAGGTGCCACCGGCGGAGCTCACCGCCCGCCTGGACGATGCCTGCTGGGCGCCGTTCGACCTGGCCGTCGACGCCCCGGCCCGCGCGCATCTGCTCGGCGTCGGGTCGGAGACGCTGCTGGTGCTGACCGTGCACCACATCGCGGCCGACGGTTGGTCCGTGCAACTGCTGCTCGACCAGATCGGCGAATGCTGCCGTGCCGGCGTCGAAGGGCGCCCGGCGGTGCTACCCCCGCCGGTGCATCCAGCGGCGCTCGCCGGGCCGCTGGACGGCGCCGCCGTCGACGGCCGGGTCGCCGCGGTGGTCGCGCGGTTGCGCGGTGCGCCCACCGACATCCGCCTGCCGCACGCCCGGCCCCGACCGTCCATCCAGCCGGTCGCCGGTGCCACCGTGACCCGCCGGCTGACGGCGGACCTCACCGAGCGGATCCGTGCGGCGACCCGCCCGCTGGGCGTGACCACCTTCATGACCACCGCGGCGGTACTCGCCGTGGCGTTGGCCCGCCGGAGCGACCAACGGGACTTCCTGTTCGCCTACCCGTGGGGCGGCCGGGAGGCCCGCGACACCGCTGATGCCGTCGCCATGCTCGTCAACACGGCGGTGCTCCGCGTCGACCTGGGCGGCTCGCCGACCTGGCGGGAGGTGCTGCGTCGGGTCCGCGAGGACAGCCTCGTCGGCTACCGGGACGCCGACGCGCCCTTCGACGCCGTCGCCGCCGCGCTGCATCCCGACCGCGATCTGAGCCGCCCGCCGATCACCCCGGTCTATCTCGCCGCGGGGGACGTGGCCCCTGCTCCGCCGTCGTTCGGCCCCGGCGTGACCGCCGAAGCCGCACCGCTGAGCGCCACCCGCGTCAAGTTCGAACTGGAGGTCGGCGCCGAGGCCCGGGCGGACGGGCTCGTACTGACCGCGGCGTACGCGACCGACCTGTTCGAACAACGCGCGGTTGTCGACCTGTTGGACGACTGCGCCCGGTGCGCATCCGATCTCACCGCCGACCTGGATCTACCCGCGCTGAAGGGAAACCCGCTGTGAACGACGATAAGCCGGACCTGGTGACCCAGGTGGCTGCCGCCTGGGCGAACGCCCTGGACACCCCGGTGGCCGACGTGCCGCTGGACACCAACTTCTTCGACGCCGGAGGCGACTCGCTCCTGCTGATCGTCGTGCTCGAGGAGTTGCAGGAGCTGACCGACCGCACGCTGGAGGCGGCCGACCTCTTCCAGCACAACACCGTGCGGGCCCAGGCGGCGTTGCTCGCCGACGAGGGCGGGGAGCGGAAGCTGACCCTGCTCGGCGCGCGGAACCGCGGCAGCCTGCTGGACCGGCGTCGTTCGGCAGGCCAGCCCGACGCCACCGCGGACCGATGAAGGGGACGACCGTCATGAGCGCAGACACCGACATCGCGATCATCGGGGTCGGGTGCCGGTTCCCGGACGCCTGGACGCCCGGCGAGTTCTGGGGCAACGTCCGCACGGGACACGTGTCGACCCGCGAGCTCAGCGACGAGCAGTTGCGGGCGGCCGGCGTCGACGAGGCGGCCCGCAGCGAACCCGACTTCGTCGGTGTCGGCGCCGCCCTGCCCGGGGCCGCCGACTTCGCCGCCGACTTCTTCGGCTACCTGCCGCCCGAGGCCGAGACGACCGATCCGCAGCAGCGGCTCTTCCTCGAGGTGTGCTGGGAGGCGTTGGAGTCCTCCGGGCACCCGGCCCGCCCCGAGGGCCCGGTCGTCGGCGTCTTCGCCGGCGCGAGCCCGAGCGCGTACATGCAGGCGTTGTTCGCGGCGAAGGCCGCGCGGGAAGGGTTGGCCGCCGCCGTCGACGATTTCGACCTGCACCTGGGTGGCCAGGTCGACTTCCTCACCTCCCGGGTGGCCTACAAGCTGGGCCTGCGTGGACCCGCTGTCGGCGTGCAGACCGCCTGCTCCTCGGCCCTGTACGCCGTGCACTACGCGGTCCTGAGCCTGCTCTCCGGAGAATGCGACATCGCCCTGGCCGGTGGCGCGTCGGTCTCGGAGCCGGTGGCCGGTTACCGGTACGTGCCCGGCGGCCTGATGTCCGCCGACGGCATGTGTCGGGCGTTCGACGCCCGCTCCACCGGTACCTCGTTCACGTCCGGGGTCGGCGCGGTCGTGCTGCGTCGACTCGCCGACGCGCAGGCGGACGGCGACACGGTGCTGGCGGTTGTGCGGGGCAGCGCCGTCGGCAACGACGGCAGCGACCGGTCCGGCTTCACGGCGCCGAGCCCGTCCGGGGTGGCCGACGTGGTCTCCGCCGCCCTGCGCGTCGCCGGCGTCTCCGGCGACCAACTCCGGTACGTCGAGGCGCACGGCTCCGGCACCTCGCTGGGCGACCAGATCGAGCTACGTGGCCTGGCCGACGGCATCCGCGCCACCACCGGCCGCACCGGCTTCTGCGCGCTGGGCTCGGTGAAGGTCAACATCGGGCACTGCGGGTCCGCCGCCGGTATCGCCGGACTGATCCAGGCCGTGCAGGTCGCCCACACCGGTGTGCTGCCCCCGCACCCGCTGTTCGAGCAGCCTCGTAATCCGGGAGCGCTCGCCGACAGCCCGCTGTACCTGTCCCGCGAGGCGGGTGTGTGCGCCGACGCCGACCGGCATGTGCTCGTCAACTCGATGGGGCTGGGCGGCACCAACGTGGCGGTCGTGCTCGGGGCGCCGCCCGCACCGACCCGCCCGTCGGCCCCGACCGGTGACGCGGTTCGTCTGCTGCTCTCCGCCCGTAACCGCACCGAACTCGACGCGATGTCGCGCCGACTGGCCGACGTGCTGGACACCGGCGAGTTGGCGGCGTCGGATGTCGCGTACACGCTGCGGGTCGGCCGACAGTCGTTCACCGAGCGTCGGGTCGTCACCGCCCCGGCCGACCAACTCGCCGCCGCGCTGCGACTGCCCCGTCCGCCGGCCGCGCGTACCGTGCGCGCGAACCGGCTCCGCCCGGTGCTGGTGCTGCCGCCCGACAACACCGCCGAGGCGGCGGTGCTCGACCGGCTCCGTGCCGCCCTGGGGCCCGCCCTGGAAATCGCCGACCAGGCGGTCGTGCCGGCCCCGCCGGGACGGTTCACCCTGCTGCTCGGGGACGGTACGTCCGGCCGCGACGCCCACGTGCTGCCCGTCCGGCCGAGTGCCGACGATGTCGACGAGGCGCTGGCCAACGCCTGGCTGCACGGCGTCGACGTGGACTGGGCGGCGCTGCCCGACCCGGCCGGTCGACGGGTGCCGCTGCCCACGTACCCCTTCCAGCGCCGCCGCTACTGGGCCCTGGACCGCATTGGCCCGATGCTCGCACCCGCCGCACCGGCGGCCGCCACGGTGCCGGTCGACGGTGACGCCGATCCGGTCGAGGTGGAGCTGGTGCGCATCTGGCGTGAGTTGTTCGGCGTGGACGGTGTCGGTCTCGACGACGAGTTCGGCGCCCTGGGTGGCTCCTCACTGTTGTCGGTACGCATGGCGCTGGAGATCCAGCGCTCGCAGGGTGTGCTGGTCAACGTGCACCGCGCCGGCGGCAGCCAGGCGACGATCCGCCGGCTGGCGAAGATGGTCCGTGGCCTGCGCGGGGCCGGCGGCGCCGGCCGTGGCCCGGAGGACATCGACGAGGTTGCCGACGGCGACGGGGCCCTCGTCGACGCGGACCTCGACATCGACCTCGGTCCGCTGGCCACCGAGCCCGCGGAGGTGGGCACCGACGTACTGCTCACCGGGGCCACCGGATTCCTCGGCGCATTCCTGCTGCACGAGCTGCTGGCCACGACCAGCGGTCGGGTCTACTGCATCGTGCGTGCCGCCGACGAGGAGTCGGCCCGCGAACGGCTGGCGACCACGGCGGAGAAGTTCGCCCTGCCGGTCCCCGACCCGGAGCGGGTGCACGTCGTTCTTGGCGACCTCAGCGACATCGCCACGATCTGTGCGACCTACCGCGACGGCGAGCTGGCCCGCCGCGTCGGCTCGATCCTGCACTGCGCCGCCAAGGTGGTCTTCACCGAGCCGTACCGGACGCTTCGCCAGGACAACGTGCTGAGCGTGGTGGACCTGGTCCGCTGGGCCCGCCGGCACGGCATCCGCGATGTCGGGTTCGTCTCGACGGTCGCCGCCACCCACTACGCCCTCGGCACCGACGGTCGGATCCTGGAGACCCGCGAACAGCCGCTGGACCCGCTGCAGGGCGGGTACGGCGTCAGCAAGTGGGTGGCCGAGCGGATCCTCGAGCGCGCCGAGCGCGACGGCATGCGCATCCGGGTGTTCCGGCCCGGCTTCATCCTCGGCTCCACCCGCACCGGGGCGTGCAACGACAAGGACCTCATCTGGGCCATTCTGGCCAGTGGTCTGGCCGTCGGCGCACATCCGCTCGACGACCGGTCGCTGCCGATGGCGCCGGTGGACCACGTTGCCCGGGCGATGGCCGAGCTGACCGTCAGCAGAGGTGCGGCCGGTCGTGCCTTCCACCTGGTCGACCGGTACGCGGTCAGCCCGCGCCGGATGTTCCAGCTGCTGGCCGAGGCCGGGTTGCCCACCGAGGCCACCCCGGCCGACGACTGGCAGCAGCGGGTCTCCGCGCAGGCCCTGGACACGGGCAACAAGCTGCTGTCCACGGTGGCGCTTTACGAGCAGGAGGGCCACGAGCTGGACGAGACGGGACTCGAAGCGGAGGCCTGGCAGTCCTGGCTGACCGAGCGCGGTCTGCGCCCCGCTCCGTCGGGGGAGCTGCTGCGCACCTGCCTGACCTTCCTCGCCGACCGCGACCCGGCCTTCGGCGAGTTGCTGAACAACCTGCTCAAGACGACGAACGACGCGGCGGAGGTGCGGTGACCATGACGCAGGAGGAACACCGGCTGGCGGTGCTCGGTGCTGGCACGATGGGCGTCGGCATCGCGACGCTGGCCATCGGCTACGGCGTGCCCGTCGTGCTTGTCGACATCGACGCGGACCGGCGTGCCGAGGCACCCGACAAGGTGCGTCAGCAGCTGCGGATGGCGCAGTTGATGGGCGGGCTGCGCCGCGACGCGCAGGCCGGCGGCCTCACCGTCACCGACTCGCTCGACGCGGTGGCCGAGGCGACCGTGGTGGTCGAATCCATCACCGAACGGCCGGAATGGAAGGCCAAGCTGATGGCCGAGGTCACCGCCGTCCTGCCCGCCGGTACCCCGGTGCTGACCAACACCTCCGGCATCCCGGTGGACGAACTGGCCGGGGCGGCGGTCCGCCCGGAGGACGTACTGGGCGCCCACTTCATGAACCCGCCGTACCTGATCCGGGCCATCGAGGTGGTTCGCGGCCCACGTACCGCGCAGGCCAGCCTCGACACCGCGTTGGGCCTGCTGACCCGGCTGGAACGCGAACCCGTGGTCGTCGGTGACGGTCCCGGCTTCGTGATCAACCGGGTGTTGCAGCGAATGATCAACGAGGCGTCCCGGATCGTCCAGGACGGCATCGCCGATCCGGCGGCCGTCGACGCTCTCTTCACCGGCTGTCTCGGGCACCGCACCGGCCCGCTGGCCACCGGCGACCTCATCGGCCTGGACAACGTCGTCGACAGCCTGCAGGTCCTCCTCGACCGCACCGGCGACGAGGGCTACCGACCCAGCGAGCTGCTGGTCGACAAGGTGCGGGCGGGCGATCTCGGCCGCAAGACCGGCCGCGGCTTCCACGACTACCAAGGAGCGCAGCGATGACCACCTCGACCGGGGACCGGACCACCGAGGCCGTGCAGCGGGAACTGATGGGTTTCCTGTCCGAGCACACCCGCACGACCTGGGCGCCCGACACCGATCTCTTCGCCCAGGGCGGGGTCTCCTCGCTGTTCGCCATGCAGTTGCTGGTGCACATCGAGAGCACCTACGGGATCAGCATCACCGGCGACGATCTCAACCTGGACAACTTCCGCACCGTGCAACGGATGACCGCCCTGGTGGAGCGCCTCCGCGGGGAGGGCAGCGATGGCTGACGTCCGCGCCGACCTGCAGGCCCTCGTCACCGATCTGATCGCCGGCCACGCCGGTGAGTGGGACCGGCGTGGCGAGATCCCGGTCGAGGTGATCCGTAAGGCCGGGGCCGCCGGTGTGCTGTGCGCCCAGGTCGGCACCGCCCACGGCGGTCCCGGCCTCAGCAGCGTCGACAACGGCGAGCTGACCGCGTACACCGGTGGCCTGTGCAGTTCGTTCCGGAGCCTGATGACCTCGCAGGGCATGGCCGCCTGGACCATCTCCCGCCTCGGCGACGCCGGTCAGCAGCGGGAGTGGCTGTCCCGGCTGACCGGCGGGGAGCTGGCCGCTGTCGCGTTCAGCGAGCCGAACGCGGGCAGCGACCTGTCCGCGATGGACACCCTGATCGAGCTCGACGGTGACCGCGTCACGGTGACCGGCGCCAAGCGTTGGGTCACCGGCGCCGCCTACGCCGACGTGGTGCTCGTCTTCGGCCGGTACGGCGCCGGCGCGGCGGCGATCCTCGTCCCGACGACGGCCCCCGGCGTGACCGTCACCCGGGTTCCGGACCCGCTGGGTTGCCGGGCCGCCGGGCACGCCGACGTACGCCTCGACGCGGTCCGGCTACCGGCGGCATCGCTGCTGCGCGGAGCCGGCCAGCCGCTGTCGCTGCTGGTGACCACCGCGCTGACGTACGGCCGAATCTCGGTGGCCTGGGGTTGCGCCGGCATCATGCGGGCGTGCCTGGCGGCCAGTGCCGCGCACGCCACCACCCGGCAGCAGTTCGGCGTCGCGTTGGCCGATCACCAGCTCATCGCCCGACACCTGGCCGAACAGTACGTCGCCGAGCAGTCCGCCACCAGGCTCTGCGCACACGCCAGCGCCGCCTGGGACGCCAACTCGCCGGAGCTGGTCACCGCCGCCGTGGTCGCCAAGCATCGGGCCGCCGGTGACGCCACCCGGGTCGCGGCCAGTGCCGTGCAGGTGCTCGCTTCGGCCGGTGCGCAGGACGGCCACGTCGTGGCCCGGGCGCACCGCGACGCCAAGCTGATGGAGGTCATCGAGGGCACCAACGAGATCTGCCAGCTGCTCCTCGCCGAGCACGTCCTGGCGACGACGGGGGGTGCGCGGTGACGACCGGCGACATCGGCATCGGCGCGATTCGCTGCCTGTTGCCCGAGCAGCGGGTGGCGGTCACGGAGTTGCCCGAGTATGCCGCCCTGGGTGTGGTCGAGCAGGAGTTCGTGCAGGCCAGCGGCGTCCGTACGGTCGGTGTCTTCGCCGCTGGCGAGCAGGGCGCCTACGCCGCTCAGGTGTGCCGCGAGTTGGCCGCGCACCAGCCGATCGATCCGGACGTGCTGATCCTGGTCACCGGCCGGGCCCCGGACGTGCTGCTGGGATCGGACGCCTGCCGGGTGCAGCAGGACAGCGGTGTTCGTGTGCCGATGGCCTTCGCCGTGGACGGGCTCGGCTGTGCCGGGTCCAGCGCGGCCTGGGCGATCGCGCGTGACCTGCTGGTCGCCGACCCGTCCCGCCGGTCGGTGTTGATCGCGCACGCCAGTACGCCGACCGGCGTCGATCGCGTTCGCTACCCGGTCACCGTGATCGGCGACGGGGCGTACGCGATGACCGTCGTCCGGGGTGGCCGCCCGGTGCTGCGGGCGCACCGGATGGAGACCGACGGCGCGTTCCACGACCTGTTCACGGTCGACTACAAGAGCGCGCCCTGGTACGAGTGGCGTGAGGAGTGCGCCTCGCCGGACCGGTACCGCTTCGAGCTGGCCATGCACAGTCGGGTACGGCTCGGTCGGCTGGTGGAACAGGTGCTCGCGGACGCCGGCGTCGACCGGGGGCAGGTTGCGGCGACGCTGATGCAGAACGTCACCGCCAGCGCGTACGACTTCTACACCTCGCTGTTGGGCCTGCCCATTCACCCCGTCTGCCGGGAGCACCTGAGCACGTCAGGTCATCTCGGTGCGATGGACGTGGTGCTCAACCTCGACAGCCTGCTCGCGACCAAGGAACTCGGCGAGGGCGACCTCGTCCTGGTCTTGAACAACAGCCCCGTGGCCGCCTGGACAGCCACGCTGTGGGAAGTGTGAGGAACGATCGTGAACGACGTGGTCAAGTGCCTCATCTGGGACCTGGACAACACGCTGTGGCAGGGCACCCTGCTGGAGGACGGTGAGGTCGCGCTCGCCGACGAGATCCGCGACGTCATCGTGGAGCTCGACGCCCGCGGCATCCTCCAGTCGGTGTGCAGCAAGAACGATCACGACCAGGCCTGGGAGCGGTTGGAGAAGCTCGGCCTGGCCGAGTACTTCGTCCTGCCGCAGATCAGCTGGGGACCGAAGTCCGAGGCGGTGCGGTCGATCGCCGACCAGCTCCAGTTCGCGTACCGCACCATCGCCTTCATCGACGATCAGCCCACCGAGCGGGCCGAGGTCAACTATCACCTGCCCGAGGTGCGGTGCTACCCGGCGGAACAGGCGCTGTCGCTGCTCGGTCTCGCCGAGTTCACGCCTCCGGTGGTCACCGAGGATTCGCGCGGCCGCCGGGCGATGTACCAGGCGAACTTCCGCCGCGACGCCGAGCGGGCCGAGTTCACCGGCCCGGACGACGACTTCCTCCGCACGCTCGATCTGGTCCTGGAGATCCAACGGGCTCGTCCGCAGGATCTGGCCCGCGTCGCCGAGTTGACCGAGCGGACGAGCCAGATGAACGCCACCGGCGTGCACTACAGCGAGGAGACGTTGCGTGGCCTGATCGGTGGCCCCGGACACGAGGTGCTCGTCGTGTCGCTGGCCGACCGGTTCGGCCCGCACGGCGCGGTCGGGGTCGTCCTGCTGGTCCGGGGCGCGCATGCCTGGCATCTCCGGTTGCTGGCCACGTCCTGCCGGGTGGTGTCGTTCGGCGCGGGATCGATGATCCTGCGCTGGTTGACCGACGCGGCCGCCCGAGCCGGTGTGCACCTGGTCGCCGATTTCCGGCCCACCGGGCGTAACCGGATGATGGAGGTGGCCTACCGGTTCGCCGGCTTCACCACCGCCTCGTGCGACTGCCTCGACCTGCCGACGACCGCGGACGTGCAATTGCTGCACCTGGAACCCGCCCCGCAGTCCCCACCGGACACCATGCGGATCCGGGTCCCGGTGCCGTTCTCGACCGCCCCCGACACCGAATGGGTGCGCGCTGATGGCTGAGTCGGGCAAGACCCTGTACGAGTGGTTCGCCCACAGTGTGCGGCGCTTTCCCGACGAACCCGCGATCGAGGTCGGCGGTCGACGGCTCACCTACCGGCAGTTGCACGACGCCGTGGAGAGGCTGGCCGGCGCGGTTCTCGCCCGACACGGGCGGGCGCCCGCCCGCGTCGCGCTGCTGGCCACGAGGGATCTGGCCACGTACGTGGGCTACCTCGCCGCCCTGCGGCTCGGGGCGGCGGCGACACCGCTGAATCCCGGCTTCCCAACTCAGCGCAACCGCACCGTGTGCGAGCTGTCCGGTGCCGAACTGGTGCTGGCCGACGCCTCGGCTGCGGCCCGGCTCACCGAGTCGCTGCCGGTGCCGGTGCTGGCGGTCGACCCGGAGCAGCCGACCGGCCCGGTCCCGGCGGACCTGCCGCCCTACGACGTGTCCCCGGACGCCGTGGCGTACGTCCTGTTCACCTCCGGCTCCACCGGTCGACCCAAGGGCGTGCCGATCCGGCACCGGAACCTGTCGCCGTACGTCGGCCACAACATCACCCGCTACGAGGTGGGGCCGGGCTGCCGCACGTCGCACACCTTCGACCTGACCTTCGATCCCTCGGTGTTCGACCTCTTCGTCACCTGGGGTGGCGGCGCCACCCTGGTGGTGCCGCAGCGCAACGACCTGCTGACGCCGGTCGACTACGTGGTGGACAACCACATCACGCACTGGTTCTCGGTGCCCTCGGTCGTCTCGGTCACCGCGGGGCTGGGCAACCTGCCGGCCGGTCGGGCCACCGGGTTGCGCTACAGCCTGTTCATCGGGGAGCAGCTCACGCTGCGGCAAGCCGAGCTGTGGCGGGCCGCCGCACCCAACGCCGTGTTGGAGAACGTCTACGGACCCACCGAACTCACCGTGGCCTGTACCGAGTACCGGCTGCCCGGCGACCCGCGGCACTGGCCGAAAGCGTCCAACGACACCATCCCCATCGGACCGGTGTACGGCTTCCTCGAGCACCTGATCCTCGACCCGGACGGCCGTCCCGCCGACGACGGTGAGCTGGTCGTGCGCGGTTCGCAGCGCTTCGACGGGTATCTCGATCCGGCCGACAACATCGGTCGGTTCCTGCTGCACGACACGACCGGCACCCACGTGTACGACGGCACCGAACCGCTCACCCCGGAGCACTACTACCGCACGGGCGACCGGGTGCGCTGGGAAGGCGGTGAGCTGGTGCACCTGGGTCGACTCGACAACCAGGTGAAGATCCGCGGTTACCGGATCGAGCTGGGCGAGATCGAGACCGCCCTGCGACGGCATCCCGACGTTGCCGAGGCTGTGGTGGTCGCCGACGTCCACGATGGTGAGGCCCGGCTGGTCGCGTTCCACACCGGCGTGGACGCCGAGCCGCGCGAGCTACGGAGTTGGCTGCGCCAGCACGTGCCCACCCACATGATCCCGTCCCGATTCGAGTACCGGTCTTCCCTGCCGTTGAACGCCAACGGCAAAATCGATCGGAGTCAACTCATGAGTGCCGCAACCGCGGCGTAGGACCACAGCACCGTCACGTCAGCTCCGAAAGGCTGGTTCGATGAACCTCCTGCACCACGTCGTCCCCCCGCCCGGCCCGATCCGGCGGTTGGTCAGCAGCAGTTTCGCGCGCAGTGTCGGGCACGGCATCCTGCTCTCGGTCAGCGTGTTGTTCTTCCTGCGCTCGGTCGGCATCCCCGCCGCCCAGGTGGGCCTCGGGCTGACCATCGCCGCGCTCGTGGGGATGCTGGCCAGCATTCCGGCGGGGCATGCGGCGGACGTGCTCGGCGCGCGCAACACGGCGACCTTCTTCGTGGTGCTGCAGGGCGTGCTGATCTTCACGTACGCGCTGGTGGGCTCGTTCCCGGCATTCGTGGTGGCAAGCTGTCTGGTGGTGCTCGCCGAGGCGTCGTCCAGCGCCTCCCGTGGGGCGCTGGTGGCGAAGGTCGTGCCGGCGGGTGAACGAGTGGCGGCCCGCGCCTTCATGCGCTCGACCAACAACCTGGGCGTCTCGATCGGTGCGGTGGCCGGTGGTGTCGCCCTGCATTTCGACACCCGGCCGGTCTATCTCGGGATGCTCTTCCTCAGCGGTGTGCTGTACGTGGGCGCGGGCCTGGTCTATCTGACCTTTCCGCAGGTGCCCGGCGTCGCCAAGCCGGCGGAGGGGCCGCGGTTGCCGGTGTTGCGGGACAAGCCGTTCGTGGTGATCTCGTTGCTGAACACCGTGCTGATGATGAACGCCGGCATCCTGACCGTCGGCGTGCCGATCTGGATCACCGAGCGGACCGCCGCCCCCACCTGGACCTTCTCCGCGATGCTCGTGCTGAACACGGCGATGGTCATCCTGTTCCAGGTGCGGGTCAGCAAGGGCGCCGACGACGTGGTGGGTGGCGCCCGGGCGCTGCAGCGCTGCGGTGTGGCACTGGCCGCCTGCTGCGCTGTCTTCGCGCTCGCCGCGGGCCGGGCGCCGTGGCTCGCGGTCGGCATCCTGATCGTTGGCGCCGTGGTGCACGTGTTGGGCGAGTTGCTCTGTGCCGCGGGCGGCTGGGCACTGGCCTACGAACTCGCCCCCGAGCACGCCATCGGGCAGTACCAGGGACTCTTCGCCACCACCGAGCAGCTGTCGGCGGCGATCACCCCAGCCCTGGTGACCGCGCTGGTCATCGGTTTTGGCTGGCCCGGCTGGCTGGTGCTGGGCGGGTTGATGCTCGCCGCCGGCGCCGTGGTGCCCGCGGTGGCCCGCTGGGGGCTGCGCACCCGAGAGCGGTACGGCGTCGTGGCCGTCGAACCGGTCGCCCCCTCACCGGCCGCCACCTGACCGGTCGGCTGCCGGCACACCCCGGACGAGGAGTACGACCCCTGATGACGAGGAGTACGACGCGATGAACAACGAGTACTGGTACGAGTGTTACGGCTTCCCGGTGCGGATCGACGCCGATCCGGCCGCGCGTCCGGTGCTGGATGACGCCTTCGGGCCGATGCTCGCCGACCCCGACGGTCACCGGCATGCGGCCGGCCCGGTGGTCCGCCTCACCGTACGCGTCGACGACGGGGACGCCCCCGCGGTGGAGCCGCCGCACAGCCCGGCGGTGCTCAAGGCCGACATCATTCTGATCGACGCCGGGGCCTCCCGCGCCACCGTCGACCCGGCCCGATGGACCGTCGAGATGACCCTCGCCCGCAGGGATCTCGCCGACCCGGTCGTCTGGGGTCGCTGGATGCTGGAACGGATATTCCTCTACCTGGTGTGCCGGTCACCGCGCCACTACCCGATGCACGCGGGGGGTCTCCGGGTCGGCGGGCGTACGGCGTTGGTCTGCGGCCCGACCGGCATGGGCAAGTCGACGTTCACCACCTGGGCCATGCGTCGCGGCGCCACCCTGCTGGGCGAGGACATCATGGTCCGGCACCTGGACGACCCGCCGGGCGTCTTCTGGGGCTACCCGTACGCGGTCTATCTCACCCCGGAACTGCTCGACGGGCATCCGCAGCTCGCCCAGGCACCCCGGGCCGCCGTCGACGGCGGCGCCAAGTACCGGGTCACCGTGCCGGTGCCGGCGCAGGGGCAGACCGGTTCGCTGGCCGAGGTCGACACGACGGTGGTGCTGAATCGCGGCGCCGACGAGATCCGCCGCATCGAGTTCGACGACGTCGTCCAGCAGTGGCGCGACGACTATGCCGCAGGCAAGGACGACCCGGACCTGGTCGCCGCGATCGAGGCCGATCTGCGCCGGTGTCTGGCTGACCGACCAATCTGGGAGCTGTCGGCCTCGTCCGACCTGGACGCGGCGTACGACGTGGTCCTGAAGACCGTCTTCACGGGGAGCTAAAGTGGATCTCAGCCTCTTCTATTTCGCCAACGACAGCTGCGAAGCTGACGCTGACCGGTACGAGCTGCTGCGTGCGGGCGCTCGGTTCGGTGACGTCAACGGGTTCTCCGCCGTGTGGATGCCGGAACGGCACTTCCACCCATTTGGTGGGATCTATCCCAACCCCAGTGTCACGGCGGCTGCCGTCGCACAGCTCACCTCGCGCATCGGCATCCGAGCGGGAAGTGTGGTCGCGCCGTTGCACCACCCGCTGCGCATCGCCGAGGAGTGGTCGGTGGTCGACAACCTGTCCGGCGGTCGGGTGGGGCTCTCCTTCGCGTCCGGCTGGCACGCCCGGGATTTCGCCCTACGGCCGGAGAACTACGACAACCGCCGCCAGCTCATGATCGACTACTTGGAGCAGGTGCGTCGGCTGTGGCGGGGCGAGACGATCACCGTCGTCGACGGTGTCGGCCAGGAGCAGGAACTGCGAATCTATCCGCCACCCGTGCAGCCGGAGCTGCCGGTGTGGGTGACCAGCGCCGGTGGAATCGAGACGTTCCGCGCCGCCGGCCGCAGCGGTGCGGGACTGCTCACCCATCTGCTCGGTCAGAGCGTTCCCGAGCTGGCTGACAAGATCGCCGCATATCGCGAAGCGGCGGCCGAGCACGCCGAGCCCGGGCGGCGCCCCGGGCACGTGGTGCTCATGGTGCACACCTTCGTGGGGGACCGTGAGGACGAGGTTCGCGAGCTGGTCCGCGGCCCGCTGACGAACTATCTGCGCAGCTCGCTCGGCCTGGTGCTGGGCTCGCAGGCGGGCAGCGCCCGCAAGATCGACCCAGCGAAGATGCGCCCCTCCGACATCGACTTCCTGGTCGACAGATCGTTCGACCGGTACGTCGACGACGGCGGCCTGCTCGGAGCGCCGGAGAAGGCCCGCAAGGTATTGGACCGGCTGGCGGACGCCGGCGTCGACGAGGTCGCCTGCCTCATCGATTTCGGGGTGCCCACTGGGCAGGTACTGTCCGGCCTGGAGCATCTGGGAGAGCTGCGTGCGTACGCGGCCAGCCTGGAAACAGCCCTGCGATGACGAGTCCGACGGCCGCGACGACCGACAGCGAGGGCCGATTGAGCCCTAGCCGTTTCCGACAGGTGGCCGGACACTTCGCGACCGGCGTAACGGTGCTGACCACCGGATACCCCGGTGAACTGCTCGGCACCACCGTCAACTCGTTCGTCACGGTGTCGACCGACCCGCTGCTGGTGCTCGTCTCACTTGTCACCGACGGGCGGGCTCGGACGAGCGTCGGCAATGCGGGCAACTTCGTGGTCAACATTCTCGGTGCGGACCAGGCCGAGGCGGCCCGCCGGTTCGCGCGCAATGACCGGTCGACCGGGGTCGCCGCCTTCGCCGATCTGCGCTGGCGGCCCGCCCCGCACAGTGGGGCGCCCATCCTCCTGGACGGCATTGGCTATTTCGAGTGCAGGGTGACCGAAGCCGTGCCGGCCGGGGACCATACGCTGTACATCGCCGCGGTTCGGGACTTCGATCTGCTGTCCGACGCGGAGCCGCTGCTTTTCGTGCGCAGTCGGTTGACCAGATGCTGACGACATTTTGTGGCCTGCTGATCGGTCGCCGACCTGCCCGCGGTGCCCGGCGACCGATCAGCGATGAAGTCACATCGATTCTGCTGGTGTGCCAAATCAAACTACGGGAAGCTCCGAGTCGAACGGGGTGGCGAACTTCTGGACATTGACGTCGAGCGAGATGTCGTCCCGAATGATCGCATGCTGTAACGCGCGCAATTGCGGGCTCGGGTCGAGACCAATCTTGTCCGCCAATTGTGTGCGGAACTGCTGGTAATTCTCGATGGCCGCGACCTTGTTGCCAGCCCGGAACTGCGCCAGCATCAACTGGCCCCGCAATCTTTCCCGCAACGGAAACTGATCGATCACCGCAGAGAACCGGTCGACGACGTCAGTGTGCCGGCCGGCCCGCATCTCCAGGGCGATGAGATCTTCGATCGCGCTCGCGCGCTGCTGGTCGAGCCGTTGTCGGGCGCCGGTCACGAAGGAGCCGGCGGCGTCACCGAGCGCCGGGCCGCGCCACAGGGCCAACCCCTCCTCCAGGAGCGTCGTCGCCTCGTCGTGGTTGTCGACGGCCGAGGCCGAACGGGCCTGTTGGACCTTCCGCTCGAACAGGGTCGCGTCCACCTGGCCCGGGTCGATCCGTAGCGCGTAGCCGCAGGCGTTGCTGGTCAGCAGGTCTTCTGCGGCCAGCTCGCGCAGGGCGCGTCGGATCGCGTGCACCCCGGTGTGGATCTGGGTCCGCGCGCTGGACGGGGGGCGGCCGCCCCAGAGTGCCTCGATCGCCCAGTCGTACGTGACAAAAATATTTGCATTGAGTGCCAGCAGCGCCAGCAAGCCCCTGTTCTGGGCGCGGGTGATGTGACTGCGCTGATGCCCGTTTTGTAGCAAGGAGGTACCAAAGAGTGTGACTCGCAACTCATACCCCGATTTCGAAAACGTCGACTCGCATCAATTGTAGTCAAGGTCAACCGCATCGTCGAGGAACAGTCTCGTTTCCGGCATTGGTGGGGCCGGTGCGGCGGGGCGAATGGGTCGCGATGGCGTCGAAGCAGACAAGCCGCCAGGGGGGGGGTAGCTGAGTAGATCTCGACAGATTCCGGATAGATCTCGGTAACCCAAAGTAAGTGAGATTCAATGTGAACAGGAGTGATGTCGCCGGTTCTGTGCGGTTGTCCGAGACGCGCGTCCCGTCCGGCCAGCGAAAACGTCGTCGGCTAGTGAGAAATGTCTCGTAACTGGATGGAGCAGTTGCCGGAAAATGATGCCGGTGCTATTCGGCGCTTCTCCTGGACCGCGACGAGCGAGCCGGGCGGATTGCCGAGGGTGAGGCCCGATGTGGAGCCGCCGGCCGCCTTCCCGCTCCCGGTGGCGCACCTGGCCCCGCCGGCCGCCACCGTCGCGGTTGCCGAAGCGAGGCGCCGGGGTCGGGCGGCTGGCGCATCGTCGCGGGGCCTGCCGAGAGTACCCACGATCACCGGAAGCAGGATGCTGGTCGGTGCGCCGACGCTTGATTAGATAGGTATTCGTAAATAGATTGAGGATGGGCGCCGCCGGGGTCCGGGCGACCGGGCCGTCGGCGGCTGACAGGTCCACCCCGAGCCGGGCACTTCGGTCGTACGCACCGACCAGCCGCTGTGGCGCACCGCCGCGCCGTAGTCGCTGTGGCGCACTCCCGCGCCGTAGTCGCTGTGGCGCACCCCTGCGCCGTACCCAGGGCGCGTTGTCGCGCTGCGTCCGCCCAGGACGCGCGCCGCGCGCCGCCTCCGTCCAGCTCGATGGCAGAAGGACCCTCCATGATGATTCTCCGTGCCCGCCCCGCCTCGACCCTCGCGGTCGTCGCCGCGCTGGCCGCCGTGACCGCGACCGGTACAGCCCTGCTCACCGGTCCGGCCGCGGCCGCCCAGGGCTGCCGGGTCGACTACACGCCCAACCAGTGGCCCGGCGGATTCACCGCCAACATCAAGGTCGCCCCCGGTGACACCGCCGTCTCCAGTTGGACCGTCACCTGGACGTACGCCGGGGACGAGCGCGTCACGAACGGCTGGAACGCCACGGTCAGCCAGTCCGGATCGACGGTGACCGCCCGCAACGCGTCGTACAACGGCAGCATCCCGGCCGGCGGCTCCACCGAGTTCGGCGTGCAGGGCACGTTCGGCTCCGGCGGCGGCGTGCCGACCGGCTTCAGCCTGAACGGCGTACCGTGCAACGGCGCTGGCCCGACCCCGACCACGGCGCCCCCGACCACGGTCCCGCCGACCACGGCGCCTCCGACCACGGCGCCTCCGACCACGGCGCCTCCGACCACGGCGCCTCCGACCACGGCGCCTCCGACCACGGTCCCGCCGACTACGGCGCCGCCGACTACCACGCCGCCGACTACCGCGCCGCCGACCGGGTGTGCCGGGGCGGTGCTCTGCGACGGCTTCGAGAACCAGACCGGCTCGACGCCGTCCGGCGACTGGACGGTGGTGAACCCGGACTGTTCCGGCGCCGGCACCGCCACCATCGACACGACCACCACGCACAGCGGCAGCCGGGCCGTCCGGATCAACGGTGCCGCCGGGTACTGCAACCACGTCTTCATCCGGTCCACGAAGAACCTCAGCAGCCTGGGCAGTGTCCGGTACGGCCGGATCTGGGTACGGCACACCACCGCCCAGCCCACCGAGCACACCACGATGATGGCGATGGCCGACTCCGCCGACGGCAACCGGGACCTGCGGGTGGGCGGCCAGAACGGCGCTCTGCAATGGAACCGCGCCTCCGACGACGCGACTCTGCCCGAGCAGAGCCCCGCCGGGGTGGCGCAGAGCGTGCCGCTGCCCACCAATCGCTGGTCCTGCCTGGAGTTCATGGTGGATGGTGCGGCCGGTCAGCTGCGTACCTGGCTGGACGGCACCGCCATCACCGGTCTGACCGCGGACGGCGTACCGACGCACGACATCGACGGTCAGTGGTACAACCGCACCTGGCGACCGCAGCTCACGGACCTGAAGCTGGGCTGGGAGAGCTACGGCGGCGGGGCCGACACCCTCTGGTACGACGATGTCGCGATCGGGTCCAGTCGGATCGGCTGCTGACCCGTCGAGATCGTGGGCGGAGACCAGACGAGTAAGTCCTCACTCAAGATGGGGCTGGGGTCGCAGCGAAGGACGCTCGCCATCCGCTTCGGCTGCCTGCGATGTCGGTGTGCTGTTGAGCGGTAT
>NZ_PYBV01000030.1:141827-239942 GCF_003205615.1 Micromonospora arborensis
AGGTGACCGACGGTCACCGCAGGCTGCCGGCTGCCCGGGCCAGGGTTAGGACTGTCTTACTCGTCTAGGTTCGACGCCCGTAGGTCAGCCGACGAAGGACGATCTCGGCCGGCCCGGCCTGCCCGCGCTTGTCGAGCAGGCTGGCGATCAGCACGGTTGCCAGCCAGGTGCTGACCGCGATGAGGACACCGGTCACCGTGGGGCTGCCGAGGCGCTGGCCCAGGGCGAGCGTGAAGGGGGCCAGGAGGAGAAGCCACGCCACCGACTGGAACAGGTATCCGGACAGGGAACGTCGGCCCAGAGCGCTGAGCGCACCGACGATGGGACCGGGCCGGGTTGCCCGCAGGGCGAGCAGGCCGAAGAGCGCCGCGTAGCCCGGACCGGCGAACATGCCGCTGACACCGTGCAGCATGAGGATCAGGCTGGCGGTCGGCTTGTCGACGTGCAGCCATCCGGCGCTCAACAGGGCGGCCGGCAGACCTCCGGCGACGGCGATGCCGAGCCCCAGGGTGGCGGTCCACCTGAGCAGAGTCCGATGCCGGGCCAGTTCCTCCAGGACGCGGCGGCGGGCGGCCCACATGCCCAGCCAGGCGATGACGATGAAGGGCACGACGGTCAGCGTGTGCATCGGCCATTCGCCGAGACGATCCGCGACGGAGGCGAGGTAGTCGGACGCGGCGAGGGAGTCGACGTGGCCCGCCGGTAGTGGCGCTGATCCGTCTGAACCAGCGATGGCGCTCGCCACGATGGCGCCGAGGATCAGGAACTCGGCCGCCATCAGCGCCCAGAGCACCAGGACGATCCGGTGCAGCTTGTCACCGCGGCGCAGCAGCACGACGGCCATCACGACTCCGACGATGCCGTAGGCGCCGAGGAAGTCGCCGTAGTAAAGCAGTGCGGCATGTGCGAACCCGAAGGCGACGAGCCACAGGTTGCGGCGCAACAGCACCGCGCGGACCTGCCGGGGCGTGGCGCCGGCGGCGTCCTGGCGCCGGGCGAGCTGCACCAGTCCGTAGCCGAACATCACGGCGAAGACCGGGTAGCCGCGTGCGTGGACGAGCTCGAAGAGCAGGAAGTTGAGGCCGCGGTCGATGCCTGCCGGTGTGGCATCCAGACCGGGCTCGCCGGCGAAGACGACCCCGGCGACGTTGGCCAGGGCGATGATCAGCAGCATCGCTCCCCGGGTCAGATCCGGCGCGAGGGCGCGTTCGGCGCGTAGGACCGGCCCTCTCGATGTCCGCCGTGGTGCCGTGTCAACGCTCATGGTCGTCCTCCCCGAAGCTCGCTTTAATATGTCTGAGAAAGTATCACAGGCAAACTAATGCTGTCTGTCATGATGGTGACTGTTTCCCGGTAGGCGAACGAGGGGGCCATGACCAGCGAGGACTTCATTCCGGCTCGGCTGCGCAGGCTGTGGGGCAGGTCGGAGACCTCACGTCTCGGGCGGCCGGCGGGCCTCGACGTCAACCGCGTGGTCACCGCGTCCGTGGAGGTCGCCGACCGCGACGGGCTCGGCGGGGTGACCCTTCCCAAGGTCGCCAAGAACCTCGGCGTCACCGGAATGTCGCTCTACCGGTACGTCGGATCCAAGGACGAACTGCTCGAACTGATGGCCGACGCCGCCCTGGGTGTGCCGCCGAACATCCCCACCGACGACTGGCGTCACGGGCTGCGCGGCTGGGCCTTCGCGCATCGCGCGGTGCTCCAACGTCGCCCCTGGCTGACGCGCGTGCCCACCTCCGGGCCGCCGTCGGGGCCGAACCAGATCGCCTGGATGGAGACCGGGCTGGCGGTCCTGTCCGGCACCCACCTCGACTGGGCGCACAAGATCGGAGTCCTGCAGCTGATCAGCGGCTACGTCACGCAGTCGGTGCGGCAGTACAGCGACCTCGCCGAGGGTAGGGCCGAAGGCCAGGGGCAGGCCGACGCCGAGCGCGACTACGGCCGCGCGCTGGCACGGCTCGTCGAGCCCGAGCGGTTCCCCGAGACTGCCCGGCTGTTCTCCTCGACGCTGTTCGAGGCGCCGCCGTCGGACACTCCCGATGCGGCGATCGCCGACGCGGACTTCACGCTCGGGCTGGACCTGATCCTCGACGGCGTCGCCGTCCGAGTGGGCCGGCCGGCCGAGCGGGCCTGAGTGATCGAGGTCGGGCCGCCGCGCGAGCCGAGCGCGGCCGATGCCGAGCAGCGGCCCGTCGGTGAGGTGCTGTTTCCCGACGTGCCCGCTGCCCGGCTCGGCCCTACCCGGTCAGGCCGGGGTGATGTTGTGGTTGACGCGGAAGGTGTTGGTCGGGTCGTAGCTGCGCTTGATCGCGGCCAGCCGCTCGTACGTCTCCGGCGGGTAGGCCGCCGCGACCCCTTCGGCGTTGGCGTCGCTGGCACCCATCAGGTTGATGAACCGCCTGCCGGTGCTCCACGGCTGGAGGGCCTGGATCAGGTGGGTCAGGTAATCCTGGAACGCCGCGGCCTGGTCGGGGCCACCGATCGCGACGGCGTAGAAGGTGAAGGCGGCGTCTCGCAGGTCGATCGCGTTCGTTGGCTCCGGTCGGCGGTCGAAGGCCCCACCGAGGTGCCGGATCTCCAGCACGGTCAGCGGGCTGCCCGTGCCCGGGCCGGCCTCGGCGATGATCGTGTCGACCAGTTCCGGGGTGAACTCCCGTAGCAGAGCCGAGCGGTCCACGAACGGGATCGGGGTCGGCGGGTCGGCATGGATCGAGCCGACCGCCGTGTACGGCATTTCGGTCACCGAGTCGATCAGGGTCGGGGCGACCGCGCGCAGTGGGGCGATCAGCCGCTCGCCCTCCTCCGCCGTGCCGAGGTAGGCGATCCGTACGTGCGCCACCAGCCGGCCGCGTAGTGGCTCGGGCACCTCGGGAACCGGTGGCAACTGCAGCAACGCAACCGACGAGGTCAGCTCGTCCGGCACGCCGGCGGTCCACCGTCCCCACGCCTTCAGCACCTCGGCCGCCTGCTCACCCGGGAAGAAGAGGCCGCCGCCGTAGATCTGGCTGACCGGGAAGAGGGCGAATTCCAGTGCGGTGACCACGCCGAAGTTGCCCTTGCCGCCCCGCAGCGCCCAGAACAGCTCCGGCTCGTTGGTCGCGGTCACCGTGCGCAGCTCGCCGTCCGCGGTGACGAGCTCGATCAGGTGGACGTGGTCGGCGGCGAAGCCGAAGGTGCGGCCGATCGGGCTCAACCCGCCGCCGAGCGTGTAGCTGACCGCGCCGACTGTCGGAGCCGCTCCGTTGAGCGGCGCCAGCCCGTGCTTGGCCGCCGCGTCGACGACCTGCTGCCACCGTACGCCGGCCTCGATCCGGGCGGTGCGTGCCTCGGCGTCGATGTCTACCGCGTCCATCCGCCGGGTGGTGATCAGGAGCGCGCCGGCCGAGGGGAGCGCGGAGTGACCGGTGGCGAGCACCGCGACCGGTAGGCCCTGCTCGGCGGCGAAGCGGACAGCGGCTTGCACGTCGGCGGCGTTGACGGCGCCGACCACGATCGCCGGTTGCTGCGGGATGGCGAGGTTGTACGACGCGCACTCGACGTCGTACCCCTCGTTACCGGGGAGTAGTACCGGTCCGACCGTTTGGGCGGCGAGCCGTGCTGCGACATCCTCCGTGATCGGAGCGCCGTTGTGGGTCGGATGGTGAATGGGGTGCATCGAGCTTTGCCTTCCGCAGGGACGTGTGACCGTATCCGGAGGCAATGGTGCGCCGATTAGTGTGGAAATTCGGGTTGTATGAGAGTTGTTTCACGCTGCCGGCAGCCGCATCGACCACATATCGAGACAGGGGGCGGCCGGTGGTGACGCCACTTTCGGCGACGACCTGGTCACCTGTCGACCGCCCTGACCATCCGATGGGGACCCCTGCGTTGACCAGCGATTTTCGATGAATCGATCGCATTCGCCCGGCGGTGGATATCTGCCAAAGGAAATGGTGGATCGATCAGGTTCCACCGCGCAGCAGCGGCAGAAGCTGCTCGCCCTGGCGCTGGATTTCCGGCAGGTAGGGCGTGTCGGAGAGCACGAAGTGGTTGATGCCGATGCCCTCGTATTTGCGCAGCGATCTCGCCACGTCCTCGGCCGAACCGACCAACCAGGTCGTGCCGGCCCCGCCGCCGCCGAACCTGCCGGGTGCGGTGTAGAGGTTGTCGTCGAGCACGTCTCCGCGTGCGGTGAGGTCGAGCAGCCGCCGCTGGCCGACGGCAGCCTGCCAGTGCGGGTTGCGTTCGATGCCGCCGGTACGGTGCGCCAGCTGGGCGACCTTCGCCTCGGCGTCGGCCCACGCCTGGTCGGTGGTGTCCCTGACCAGGGTGGTGACCCGTAACCCGAACTCCAACGGGGCATGCTCGCGCCCCAGCTTCTCGCTGAGTTGCCTCAGCCGCTCGATCCGCTCGGCCACGTCGTCGAGTGGCTCGCCCCAGAAGAGTTGGACGTCGGCCTCGGTGGCTGCCACCTCCTCGGCGGCGGCCGAGGCGCCGCCGAAGTACAGCGGCGGGTGTTTCCGCTCGCCGCGGACGACCGGTCGGGCCGCCAGGGTGGAGTCGGTGACGCTGAAGTGCTCGCCACGGTAGGTGACGGTGTCGTCGGTCCACAACCTGCGAACGATCTGGAGGAACTCTCTGGTCCGGGCGTAGCGGGCGGCCTGGTCGCCGTCGGTGTCGCCGTACGCCGCCAGGTTGTCCTTGCCGGACACGATGTTGACGAGCACCCGCCCCCCGCTGAGGTGGTCCAACGTCGCGGCGGCGGAGGCGAAGTTGGCCGGACGCCAGTAGCCGGGCCGGATCGCGATCAGCGGTTGGAATGTTGTCGTGCGGGCGGCCAGCGCGGTGGCGACAGTGAAGGTGTCGGGGCGTCCCCAGCCGGTGCCGATGAGCGCGCCGGACCACCCGTGCCGCTCCACCGCCTGGGCGTGACCGGTGAGGGTGTCGAGACTGTTGTGGTGCTGGACGACGTCGTCGCCGCGGTGACCAGGTTCGACCTGGTTGGGGATGTACCAGAGATACTCGGAACTCATCAGAGGCTCTTTCTGTTCGGTCGGGGGAGCCGGTGTGGTGGCGGCACCCGCCGGTCGCGGAGGCTGGCCGGTCATGCCCGTGCGGTCGGGTGGAACGCGAGAGCGTGGGCATGCTCGTCGGCCCAGTGCGCGGCGACCTCGTCCGTCCGCGCCAACTGCGACTCCCGCACGGCGAGCGGCGGGGCCGGGACCCGCGCGCCCAGTTCGACAAGGACGTCGCGCAGGGCCGCCGCCGCCGCGTCCGCGTGCGTCGGCGAGGCGGCCACGGCGACCGGTACGGCGGTGACGCCGGCCAACTGTCGATGGTCGAACTGGTCGAGGAAGACCTTCAGGAGCCCGGTGTAGCTGCCCTTGTAGGCCGGAGTCGCGACAACGAGCAGCCGAGCCGACCGCACCGTCTCGAACGGATCGGGACCGTCCGTGGCCCCGTACGCCGGTGCCGGCCCGAAGGACACCCCGACGATCTCCGCCAGCTCCAACACCTGGGCGCTGCCGGGCGGCTCGCCGGTCCGGCCGAGCAACGCCCTGGCCACGGCCTCGGCGACCGCGCGGGTACGCGATCCGGCGCGTGGGTTCCCGACCAGCACGACCACGTCGGCGTGCGCCAACCGTCCGCCGGTCACTGAACCACCTCGGCGAGGTGTGGTGACGGCGCACCTCGACGCCGGCCCGCCGGGTCGGCCAGCGACGGCGGCTGGTATCCGGCGTCGGCGGGGTTCAGCGTGGTGCCGGGCGCAACGATGGCGTCGATGCGGTCCAGCACGTCCCGGGACAGCGTCACCTTGGCGGCGCCGAGCTGTGACTCCAGGTGGGCCATCGTGCGCGGCCCGATGATCGCCGACGTGACGGCCGGGTGCTCCAGGACGAACGCGATGGCCAGGTGGATCAGCGACAGCCCGGCCTCGTCGGCGAGGGCGGCCAGCTTGTCGACGGCAGCGAGTTTGGCGGTGTTGGCGGGTCGCGTCGGGTCGAACCGGGCGGGGAGCCGGTCGGCCCGGCGGGAGATCGGGGCGTCGAGCCCGGCGTGGTAGCGCCCGGAGAGCCAACCTCCGGCCAGTGGGCTCCACGGGATCACCGCCAGCCCGTAGCGCTGCGCCACGGGCAGCACCTCGCGTTCGATCTCGCGGGCCAGGATCGAGTACGGCGGTTGCTCGCTGACCACCCGCTCCCGGCCGCGCCGCTGTGCGAGCCACTGGCCCTCCACGATGGCCGACGGCTCGAACGTGGAGGTGCCGATGTAGCGGATCTTGCCCTGACGCACCAGGTCGGTGAGCGCGCCCAGGGTCTCGTCGAAGTCGGTGTCCGGCTCCGGCCGGTGCGCCTGGTACAGGTCGATCCAGTCGGTGCCGAGCCGGCGCAGGCTGTTCTCCACCGCCCGGACGATCCAGCGGCGGGAGTTGCCCCGGTGCTGCGGGTTGTCGCCCACCTGGCCGTGGAACTTGGTGGCGAGGAAGACGTCGTCCCGACGCCCGCCGGCGAGGGCCTTGCCGACGATCTCCTCCGACTCGCCATGTGAGTAGACGTCGGCGGTGTCGATGGCGTTGATGCCGCTGTCAAGCGCCCGGTGGATGATCCGGATGCCGTCCTCGTGGTCGGGGTTGCCCCGTTGGCCGAAGTTCATCGCACCCAGCGTCAGCGAGCTGATCCGTACGCCGGTGCGCCCGAAGGGTCGTTGCTCGACCATGGTTCGTCCTCTCAGGTGGTCAGTGGGAAGCGGCGGCGAGCCGCCGCGCGGACTGGTTGACCGGGCGGGGCAGCCCGTAGTGGTCGCGCAGGGTGGTCCCGGTGTACTCGGTGCGGAAGAGACCCCGGCGTTGGAGGATCGGCACGACGTGGTCGACGAACGTCTCCAGCCCGGACGGCAGGACCGGTGGCATGATGTTGAAGCCGTCGGCGGCACCGCTGCGGTACCACTCCTCGATGGCGTCGGCGACCTGCTCCGGCGTACCGGCGAAGGTCCGGTGCCCGCGTCCGCCACCGAGCCGGCCGATGAGCTGGCGTACGGTCAGCCGTTCCCGCCGGGCCAGGGTGACGATCAGCGTGTACCTGCTCTTGGCGCCCTCGATCTCGTCCTCGCTGGGCAGGTCGGCGGGCAGTTCCCGGTCCAGGTCGAGGTCTTCCGGGGCGACCCGCAGCGTGGTGGCGAGCTGAGCCCGGGCGTACTCCGGTTTGATCAGCCGATCCAGCTCTTCCTCCAGCTTGCGGGCCTCCGCCTCGGTGGCGCCGACCGCCGGCACGATGCCGGGCAGGATCTTGACGCTGTCCGGGTCGCGGCCGAACTGCGCGGCACGCCGCTTGAGGTCGCGGTAGAACGCCTGCGCCTCGGCGAGCGTCTGCTGCGCGGTGAAGACGGCCTCGGCGTACCGGGCGGCCAACTCCTTGCCGTCGTCGGACGATCCGGCCTGCACCAGCAGCGGGTAGCCCTGCGGCGAGCGGGGGACGTTGAGTGGGCCGGCCACCCGGAAGTGCCGTCCGACGTGGCGGGGCGGGTAGATCAGGTCGTCGTCGCCCCACCGGCCGGCGTCCTTGTCGCCGAGTGGCGCTTCGTCGTCCCAGCTGTCCCAGAGCTTCAGCGAGACCTCCAGGAACTCGGCGGCTCGCTCGTACCGGTCCCGGTGGGCGGGCAACTCGTCCAGGTTGAAGTTCCGGGCCGCATCCACGCCGGCCGTGGTGACGATGTTCCAGCCGGCCCGGCCGCCGCTGACGTGGTCCAGCGACGCGAACCGGCGGGCCAGGTTGAACGGCTCGTTGTACGTCGTCGAGGCGGTCGCGATGAGCCCGATGTGATTGGTCGCGCCGGCCAGGGCGGTGAGCAGCACTGTCGGTTCGAGTGTGCCGGCCGGCCGTCGGCCGATGCTGTTCCAGAGGACCGGGCTGTCGGCGAGGAAGAGCGAGTCGAGCTTGCCCCGCTCGGCGATGCGGGCCAGGCGCGTGAAGTGCTCGACGTCGGTCTGCGCGAACGGGTCGCTCTCCGGCAGCCGCCAGGCCGCCTCGTGGTGGCCGACGCCCATCAGGAACGCGTTGAGGTGCAACATGTCATGCCTCCGTCGGGTCGACGCCGAGCGCGCGCAGCAGGGTTTCCCGGTACGCGAGGAATTGCGACTGCCGGTGTGAGCGCGGCGCCGGCAGGTCGATGGCGACGTCGACCGCGATGCGGCCGGCGTCGAGGAGCAGTACCCGGTCGGCCAGCGTGATCGCCTCGTCGACGTCGTGGGTGACGAGGAGGACTGTCGGCCGGTGCCGGGCGCACAGTTCACGCAGCAGGCCGTGCATGCGGAGTCGGGTCAGCGCGTCCAGCGCACCGAACGGCTCGTCGGCGAGCAGCAGTTCCGGCTCGGACACCAGCGCCCGGGCCAGCGCCACCCGTTGCTGCTCGCCGCCGGACAGCTCGTTCGGCCAGGCCCGTTCCCGGCCCGCCAGGCCGACCTCGGCGAGCGCCGCGAGGCCGCGCTGGGGGGCGTCCGGCCCGCGCAGGCCGAGGAGGACGTTGTCCAGCACGCGCTGCCAGGGCAGCAGCCGGGCGTCCTGGAAGACGACCGACGAGTTCTCCGGCACGTCGACCAGGCCGGAGCCCTGGACGTCGCCGTCCAGGCCGGCGAGCGCGCGCAGCAGGGTGCTCTTGCCCGAGCCACTGCGGCCCAGCAGCGCCACGAACTCGCCCGCGCCGATCTCCAGGTCGAAGCCGTCCAGAACGGCCCGTTCGCCGAAGCGGCGCAGCAACCCCTGGACACGGACGGTACGGGTGGCGGTCAGTCCGCCATGGTGCGTCGCCACGACAGCGCCCTCCTCTGTGCGAGCCGGACGGCGCCGTCGGACAGCAGCCCGAGCAGTCCGTACAGCACGAGTCCAACGATGATCACGTCGGTCTGGCCGTACTCGCGGGCCAGTTCCATCATGTAGCCGATGCCGCTCGTCGAGTTGATCTGCTCGACGACGACCAGGGACAGCCACGCCCCGACGACCGCGAACCGCATACCGAGCAGGAAGCCGGGCAGCGCGCCGGGCAGCACGATCCGGCGGATGAAGTCGGTCCGCCGCAGGCGCAGCGACTCGCCCAGTTCGACGTAGCGGGTGTCGATGGTGCGCAGCCCGTTGTGGGTGTGTATGTAGACGGGGACGAACACACCCAACGTGATGGTGATGACCTTCATCTGCTCGCCGATGCCGAACCAGAGGACGAGTAGCGGGATCAGGGCGAGGGCCGGGATGGCCCGCTTGATCTGGATCGGGCCGTCGAGGATGGCCTCACCCCACCGGCTCAGGCCCGCGAGCAGGGCCAGCACCGTGCCGATCACGGTGCCGATGACGAGACCCAGGCCGGCCCGTTGGGCCGAGATGGCCAGGTTGTCCTGCAGTCGGCCGTCGGCGATGAGGTCACCCGCCGTCGTCACCACGGTCCAGGGCGCCGACAGGGTACGCGGGTCGAGCCAACCGGCTGCCGAACCGGCCGCCCACACCGCCAGGAGCAGGAGCGGTCCAACCGCCCCTCCGAACGGGATGGGGCGGCCCGGCTTCAGTCGGCGTCGCGGCCGGCCGGCCGGGACGGTGGCGGCCGGCCGGGGCCGGGTCAGCGTCGTGGCGGTCACCTGGTGCCTCCCGCAGCCAGCGCGTCGGCGCCGACGGATTCGTACCGTCGGTCGTACAGGTCCTCGGCCTTGAGGGGCTTGTTGCCCGTCTCCTTGGCCAGCAGGTCTATGGTCTCCTGGTGCCGGCCGATGGCCTCGGTCCAGTCGGCCGGGATGTCGGCCACGCCGCCGTTCTCGACGAGCCACCGGCCGTCGTCGGCGGTCAGGCCCTGGTCCTTGACGTAGTACCGCTCGATCCACTCGTCGGGATTGGCCTCGCGCCACCGCCAGGCCCGTGCCCACGCCTGCACGTACTCGCGGATCGCCGCCGCCTTGGCCGGATCACCGAGGACGGTGACGGGGGCGTACAGGTGACCGGGGTCGTCCCGTAGTCCGTGGGCGATCGCGGTCGCGCCGTCCCGGCCGTACTTGCTCTCGTAGCGTTTGATCTGCACGCCTCCGATCGGCGCCACCTCGACCTGGCGGCTCGCGAGCGCCGTCGCGTAGACGTCGCCGGTGCTCGGCAGCTCGACCAGCTTGACGTCCTTCTTGGCCAGGCCGGCCTTCTTGAGTACCCGCAGCACCAGCGCCCCCTGTGCCTGCCCCGGGCTGTACGCGATCTTCTTCCCACGGAGGTCAGCGAGGGTGGCGACCGTGACGCCGGGTGCGATGCCGAGCCGGTAGATGGCGTGGTTGAGCGGGTCTTGGCGGTACTTCGAGGCGACGATCTTCGTGGGGATGTTCGTCCAGTGCGAGTGGATCGGCGGGATGTCCGCCACCGACCCGACGTCCAGCGCCTTCGCGCGGAATGCCTCCAGGGTCTGTGGGCCGCCGCTGATGTTCGCCCATTCCACGTCGAAGGTCAGCTTCTCCGCCTCTCCGGAGAACTCGATCGCCTTCTGGTGCTCCTTGTCCCCGATGACGAGCCTGGTGCCCTTCGGCACGGCCTGCGGCAGTGGTGCGGTGGCGGCCAGGGCCGCGGCGGGGGTCTCGTCGCCGGCGCAGGCGGTGAGGCCCAGCGTGACCGCGCCGAGGGTCGCGGACAGAAAGGCTCGGCGATCCAGGAGGGATGGTGACGTCACTTACGACTCCTTCGTGGCTGGTTGCAGGGCCGCGTAGCGCCCCATGTGGTAGAGCAGGGGTGCGCCGTCGCTGTGCCCACCGATCAGTGGCTCGGCGAGCACGATCGCGTGGTCACCGGCGGGCACCCGCTGGGTCACGCGACACAGGAGCCAGGCGACCGGCTCGTCCAGTAGCGGCACCCCGTGCCGCCCGTAGCGCCAGCGCGGGTGGGCGAACCGGTCGATGCCGCTGGTGGCGAAATTCCGCGCGACGTTCTCCTGGTCCGCGCCGAGCAGGTGCACCGCGACGTGCTCCGCACCGGCGATCGTCGGCCAACTCGATGACGATCGGGCCAGGCAGAACGACACCAGGGGCGGGCGCAGGGACACCGACGTGAGCGAGGTGACGGTGAACCCGACCGGCGGCTCACCCGCGGCGGTGACCACCGCGACCGAGGCGGCCTGCCGGCGCAGGAGAGCACGGAAGGTGTCCGGGTCGACCGGGGTCACGGGTTCGGCAATGACAGTCATGACGGTCCTCCTGGGTCGACAACGACGGGTACGCGCCGCCACGGGTAGGCATGGACGTGCGGCGGCGCGCGGATCCGATGATCGGTTCGAGGAGACGGCTGCCGGTCGTCGTCGAGCCGGCGGCGCCGCAGGTGGGAGAAGCGGGGGAACGCTCGCTCAGCGGCAACAGCCGCAGGCGGCGGTCCAGCCACGGCAGCATCCCCGCGACACCGCGATGGCGGTGCCCTGAAGCAGGGTGTGCTGGCTGGTCATGGATACGACGCTAACCCACAATTCCTATGTGTCAACTAGGTTTTCATGCGCTGGGACGGGTCCGATCGATGGCGGGGTCGTCGTCCCGGCCCGGAAGGTCCCGCTCGACCCGCTTGACTACGATAGAAATCTGTCGATGTCTTGCGGAGTTGAAGGAGGCACCACCATGCCCACGCCAGGTCGAGGACGCGTACCCGCCCGGGTCCGCCCGGTCCTCGCCGCCGTTGTGTCCGTCCTCGTCGTGGGGGTGCTCGCCAGCCCCGGGCCGGCCAGGGCCGCCGATCCGCCGCCCAGGCTGGACAACCCGTACGTCGACGCTCGGGTCTACGTCAATCCCGAGTGGGCCGAGCGCGCCGCCGCCGAGCCGGGCGGCGAGGCGGTCGCCGGCCAACCGACCGCCGTCTGGCTGGACCGGATCGCGAGGATCGAGGGGGAGGCTGGGGGGATGGGCCTGCGCGAGCATCTGGACGCCGCACTCGCGCAGCACGCCGACCTCATCCAGTTGACGCTCTACGACCTGCCCGCCCGCGACTGCGGTCGACGGGCACCGCCGGGTGAGCTGTCAATCGAGGATTCCGCACGGTACCGGGCGGAGTTCATCGATCCGATTGTCGAGATCCTCGCCGCTCCCCGCTACGCCGACCTGCGGATCGTCACCTTCGTCGAACCGAACTCGCTGCCCAACCTTGTGGTCAACACCGGCTCCCGGTACACCGCCACCCCGGCCTGCGACGAGGTGCAGGCACGCGGCACCTACCAGCAGGGGATCGGATACGCCCTGGCCCGGCTCGGCGCCATCCCCAACGTCTACGCGTACCTGGACATCAGTCACCACGCCGAAGTCGGCTGGCCGGAGGATTCCGGTCCGCTGACCGCGTTGCTGTTCCAGGCCGCGACCGCCGCCGGCAGCACGGTGACGAACGTACACGGCTTCGTCGCCAACACCGCCAACTACTCCGTGCTGCGCGAGGAGTACTTCCGCGCCGACGACGTCATCAACGGCCAGCCGGTGTACCAGTCCAGGTGGGTCGACTGGAACCCGTTCATCGACGAGGTGCCCTACGCGCAGCACCTGCGCGAACTGCTGGCGGGGGCGGGCTTCTCCCCGGAGGCGGGCGTCATCGTCGACACCTCCCGCAACGGCTGGGGCGGCCCGGCCCGACCCACCGGGCCGGTGACCGCGAGTGATGTGAACACGTACGTCGACGGCAGCCGGATCGATCGACGGGCCAGGGTCGGGAACTGGTGCAACCAAAAGGGCGCCGGCCTCGGCCAGCGGCCAGCCGTCGAACCGGAACCGGGCATCGACGCCTACGTGTGGGTCAAGCCGCCCGGCGAGTCCGACGGCGCGAGTGGCAGCCCGAACACCGGCCAACCGTACGAGCCGCTGTGCGACCCGTACTACCAGCCGCCCCGCGGTTCCTCGTATGGCACCGGGGCGATGCCGGACGCCCCGCCGTTCGGAGAGTGGTTCCCGGCGCACTTCCGTCAGTTGCTGGCCAACGCCTGGCCACCGGTCTGACGGTCGCCGAAGCGGGCCGGTGCGGGCGGCGCATGGCCGCCTGCACCCGTCGTGCCCGTCTCAGCTCGACCGCACCGGGGTCGCCCGGTTCAGCGCCGGCGGCCTAATTGATCAACATTGTGTGAACTGCCGTGGTGCTCGACCTGACCATGCATTGACGAGCTCTCGGGATGACCTGAGCCCGTACGACGCGCGAGCCAGGACAATCCTGGTAACGCTGCGACCGTCGCCAGTTACGATAAGTGCCTATTTTTCGTAGTTGATCCACCCTGGACAGGTGCTGACCTTGCCTCACATTTCGGGTGCCGTGCTGCCGGTGCTGTTGGCATTGACGCCGATCGTGCCGGCGTATGCCACTCCGCCGGAGCCGTCGGACTTCACGCTGACCGTCAGCCCCAGCCGGATGGTCGTACCGGCCGACGAGATCGGGCAGCCGCGGCAGTTCACCGTGACCAACGGCGGTCGGTCGGCGATCGACGTGTCCACACGAACGGCGAGCTTCGTGGTGGACTCCACCGGAGAGTTGACGTTCCGGTCGGACGCGGCACGCACGGCGATCGGCTGGGTCACGGTGGGCCCGGAGCATTTTCGGCTCGCTCCCGGCGCGGCCAAGCTGGTGGACCTCCGGATCGCGGTGCCGGCGAGCGCCGAGCCCGGCGAGCATCAGGTGGCGGTGATCTTCTCGACGCCACCGCCGGCCGGTGCCCGTGGGTTGAGCGTGCGCCGCAGCGTCGGGGCGCCGGTCTACGTCACGGTGCCGGGCGACGCGGTCGAAGCGGGTCGAGCGGGGAGCGCGCGGGCGACGGGTGTCGTCCTCCCGTTGCACCTCGTTGGCCCGACGGTGGGTGGCCTCGTACTCCTGCTCCTGCTCGGCTGGATGTTCCGGCGCCGCCGGGTCAGGCCCGCTGCGGTGCCGCCGGCGGCGTCCACGTTGGCCGGCGACGGGGACCATCAGGCGTCGTCGACGTCGGCCCCGGCCCATCGCGGCCGGTAAGCACCGCTCGGTCCGTCCTGATTGGTTCGGCCGCCCCCGCCGAGCGGTTCTCATGATTTGCGGCGGTTTGTCCTTTTTTTGCCAATTTCACACTGAATGCGCCTATTGGCTGTCATACCCTTACTGCGGCTTACGAAGGGTTGACGCATGCACATGGCGATGGTGAATGGCTTTACGGCGAGCCGGGGTCGGAGCGGTGCGGCCGCGACGAACGGTGTGCGTACCGCCGCGACGGTCACGATCGTCGCCGGCTCGGACCCGGTCCGTTGAACGCCCGCACCCCCACCCGCACCCGGCGCGTGTTCAGCCACGGAGGGGTCCGACGCCGGACCGCCTTCGGCGTCGTCAGCACCGTGCTGGCCACTCTGATCGCCGTGCTCAACCCGGTCGTCGCCGAGGCGGCCGGCACCGTCCTGTTCAACCAGCCCTTCCACAACAACACCCCGGACGGGCTCGGTCCGATCGTCCTGCCGGCCCTGCCCGCATCGTCCACCACCTCGAACTTCGCCTGCCTCACCGCCTCCGGCAACGTCAGCACCGGAGCGCTGCACAGCTGTGCGACGCAGACCGACGCGCCCGGCAGCGGCAAGCTGCGACTCACCGACGCCACCATCAACCGGACCGGTGGGCTCTTCGGGGCAACCAGCGTGCCCACCGCGTCCGGCCTGGACATGACCTTCAACCTCTACCAGTACGGCAACACCGGCGGCGCGGACGGGATGACCCTGGTGCTCGCCGCGGTCGATCCCGCCAACCCGGCCGCGCCGGCCACCATCGGCCAGTCCGGGGGAGGGCTGGGCTACACCGGTACGAGGACACTGCCGGGTCTGGCCAACGGCTACCTGGGCATCGGGTTCGACGTCTTCGGCAACTACAGCACCACCACCTACCAGGGGAGCGGCTGTACCGACCCAGCCTTCGTCACCGCCTCCAGGATTCCGGGTCAGGTGCTCGTCCGGGGACCCGGTCGGGGCACGGTCGGCTACTGCGGGCTGAACAGCACCGCCACCAACGGGTCGTCGCCAGTGGTCCCACTGCGGGCGAACAACCGCGCCGCCTCGGTCGTACCGGTCGAGGTGGTCATCAACCCGACCACCTCGTCGTTCACCACCGACTCCGGTCTGGTGGTGGCGGCCGGACGCTACATGGTGGTCTTCCGGCCGGTCGGCGCGAGCGTCTCGCGGGTCCTGGAGGGGCCGCTTCCCGCGGTCGCCGCCGGCCTCTACCCCTCGCCGACCTGGCTGAACAGCAACGGCATCCCGCGCCAACTCGCCTTCGGCTGGGTTGCCTCCACCGGCTCCGTGGTGGACAACCACGAGGTCGACAACACCAATGTCGTGACCTTCAACCCGGTGCCCGACCTGAACGTCACGCAGACGAGCTACACCGGCCCGAACCCCCAACCCGGTGATCCGGTCAACTACACGGTGGTTCCCTCGGTCGCCGTCGGCGCCAACGAGACCGCCCCGGTCTCGATGACCGCGACCACGCCGACGGGTGTGGTGCCGGTGGGCGCGTTCGGTAGCGGTTGGGTCTGCGCGGCTCCAACGGGGCAGACCGTCACCTGCACCAACAGCAACGGACCCTTCGCCAACGGGACATCGCTGCCACCGATCTCAGTGGTCGCCATCGTCACCGGGTCCGCCGTCACACCGTCGATCATCCAAACCCAGTCGACAGTCACCGCCTCGTCCATCGACGCCAATCCCGCAATCTCCACCACCACGGTCGTGGGCACGCCGCCGGCGACGCCGAGCGGGATCACCGTCTCGCCCGCGACGAGCACGATTGCCGGTGGCGTCGCGGTGACGGTCGGCGGGACGGACATCGCCGGGGCGACCGCCATCGAGATCGGCACCACGGCGCAGCAGCAGGCCGGCACGCCGGTCGTCCTCCTGCCCTGCCCGTCCGGCCCGGCCGCCGGCTGCTTCACCGTGAACGGCGACGGGACGTTGAGCATCTCGTCCATGCCCGCGCGCAGCAGTGCCGCCACGGTGAACGTCACAGTGGTCACCCGGGGTGTCGCCGCCGCCGCCAGCTATGTCTACACCGACGTACCGGCCACTCCGGCCGCGCCCACCGCGACCGCTGGCCTGGCCAGCGCCACGGTGAACTGGACGGCACCGGCGAGCAACGGCAGCCCGATCACCAGCTACGTCGTCACCCCGATCCGGAACGGGGTGGCACAGACCCCGATCACCTACGACACTTCCACCACCAGCCGGGTCATCTCCGGGCTGACCCTCGGAGCGAGCTACACGTTCACCGTCGCGGCGGTCAACTCGATCGGCACCAGCGCGACGAGTCCGGCGTCGAACGCGGTGGTGCCGTACGCGGTGCCCGGCGCACCCACCATCACGGCAGCCAGCGCTGGCGACTCGTCGGCCCGGCTGACCTGGACCGCACCCAGCACCGGCGGCAGCCCGATCACCTCCTACGTCATCACCCCGTACATCGGCGGGGTGGCGCAGACCCCGCAGACCTTCGCCAGCGCGGCAACCACCCAGACGGTGACCGGGTTGACGCCGGGCACGGCGTACACCTTCACGGTGACGGCCCGCAACGCGGGCGGTGCCGGACCACCGTCGGCGCAGTCCGCGCCGGTCATCCCGAACCAGTCGCCCAGCCTCACCAACCCCGCGCCGCCCGCCGGTGAGGTCAGCGTCCCCTACAGCAACCAGCTCACCGTCAACGGTGGTACGGCACCGTTCGCCTGGTCGATCAGTGCGGGCAGCCTGCCGCCCGGGGTGACCATCAACGCGAGCACCGGTCTGCTCTCCGGCACCCCCACGGCCGCCGGGACCTTCGACTTCACCGTCCGGGTGCTCGACGCCAGCAGCCAGGCGGCCACCCAGGCGCTGAGCATCGTCATCGCGCCGCTGCCCACGCTGACCTTCCCGCCGCCGCCGCAGGGGCAGGTCGGCATCGCCTACAGCACCCAGCTCACGGTGAACGGGGGCACCGGCCCGTTCGTCTGGTCGGTGAGCGCGGGCAGCCTGCCGCCCGGGGTGACCCTGAACCCGAGCACCGGTCTGCTCTCCGGCACCCCCACCGTCGGCGGCAACTTCTCGTTCACCGTCCGGGTGGTCGACTCCTTCGGCCAGGCCGCCACCAGGACGGTCGCCCTCGGCATCACCGCCTCACCGACGCTGACGTTCCCGCCGCCACCGCCCGGCCAGGTCGGTGTCCCGTACAGCACCCAGCTCACGGTGAACGGCGGAACCGCACCGTTCGTGTGGTCGGTCAGCGCGGGCACGCTGCCGCCGGGTCTGACCCTGAACCCCAGCACCGGTCTGCTCTCCGGCACCCCCACCACCGAGGGCAGTTCCAGCTTCACGGTGCGGGTCGTCGACGCCGCCGGCCAGCAGGCGACCGCACCGGTCACCCTGGTGATCACCACCGGACCGCTGGTCGTGACGAAGACCTCGAACGTGAACACCGTGGCGGCCGGCGGGACGGTGAACTACACGATCAGCGTGACCAACACCGCCGCTGTCGCGCTCAGCGGCGTCACCATCACCGACCCGCTCGGCGGGGTGCTCGACGACGCGGTCTACAACGCCGACGCGACCGCCACCTCGGGCACCGTGTCGTTCGTCAGCCCGACCCTGAGCTGGACCGGCAACCTGGCCGCCGGCGCGGCCGTGACCATCAGCTACTCGGTCACCGTGGCCAGCCCGCCGACCGGCGACCTGATGTTGACCAACACGGTCACCTCGCCCACGCTCGGCACCAACTGCGGCACCGGCAGTCTCGACGCCCGGTGCACGGTCAACGTTCCGGTCTCCGCGCTCACCATCGTCAAGACGGCGAACAGGACCACCGCGACGCCCGGCGACGTGGTCAGTTACACCATCGCGGTCACCAACACCGGGCAGGCCACCTACCCGGCCGCCAGCCTCACCGACGCGATGGGCGCGGCACTCGACGACGCGGTCTACAACAACGACGCGGCGGCGACGACCGGTGCGGTCTCCTTCAGCTCGCCGAACCTGACCTGGACCGGCGCCCTGGCGGTCGGCGCCAGCGCCACCATCACCTACACGATGACCGTTCGCGTTCCGGACCCCGGCGACAAGGTCATGACCAACACGGTCAGTTCCGGCAGCCTCGGCAGCAACTGCCCGGCCGCCGCCAACGACTCCCGTTGCACCGCGACCGTCACCGTGCTGGTGCCCGGCCTGGTCCTGACCAACACCGCGAGCACCGCGAACACGACACCCAACTCCACCGTCGGCTACACGGTCACCATCACCAACAGTGGGCAGACCGCGTACACGGGGATCAGTGTCGCCACCTCGCTGGCCGGGGTGCTCGGCCGGGCCACGTACAACAACGACGCGACCACCACCGCCGGGGCGCTCTCGTACACCAGCCCGACCCTGACCTGGACCGGTGACCTCGCGGTCGGCGCGACGGTGACCGTGACGTTCAGCGTGACGGTCAGCCCGGCGACCACCGGCGACCCGGTGCTGACCAGCGTGGTCTCGTCCTCGGCGGTCGGCAACAACTGCGCCCCCGGCAGCATCGACCCGCGGTGCAGGGCGTCGGTGACCATCCTCATCCCCGGGCTGACGCTGCTCAAGACGGCGAGCGTGCCGAGCGCGACGCCCGGCGCGGTGGTGGCCTACGAGATCGTGGTGACCAACACCGGCCAGTCCGCCTACCTCGGGGCGAGCTTCACCGACTCGCTGGCCGGGGTGCTCGACGATGCCGCCTACAACGGCGACGCCACCGCCACCTCCGGGACCGTCAGCTACATTAACCCGACCCTTTCCTGGAGCGGTGACCTTGCCGTCGGCGCATCCGCCACGATCACGTACTCGGTGACCGTCGGCAATCCCGTCACCGGTGACCGGTCGATGGTCAACCAGTTGGTCTCTCCGACACCGGGTGCCAACTGCGCCACCGGCAGCGTCGACACCCGCTGCTCGGCGACGGTCGCCGTGCTGCTGCCCGGGCTGACCCTGACCAACACCCCGAGCGCGGCCACCGCCACGCCCGGCGACACCGTCGGCTACACCATCACCATCGCCAACACCGGGGAGACGGCGTACCCGGCGACGACAAGTGTCACGAACCCGCTGGCCGGCGTGCTCGACGATGCCGTCTACAACTCGGACGCCACGGCCGACAGCGGGACCGTCGACGTGTCCGGGTCGGTGCTGACCTGGACCGGCGCGCTCGCGGTGGGAGCGACAGCCACCGTTCGCTTCTCCGTGACCGTGCAGAACCCCGACACCGGAAACCGGGTGCTGACCTCGACGCTCAGCTCGACGGCGGTCGGCAACAACTGCCCGGCCGGCACGCCCGCCGCGGCCTGCACGGCCACCGTCACGGTGTTGCTGCCCGGGCTGACCATCGTCAAGACCGCGGACAGCGCCACCACCGTCCCCGGTGGCGTGGTCACCTACACCATCACCGTGACGAACACCGGTGAGACGGCGTACGCGGCGGCGGCGTTCACCGACTCGTTGGCCAACCCGCTCAACGACGCCACCTACAACGGTGACGCGACCGCCTCGTCCGGCACGGTCAGCTACGCCTCGCCCAACCTGAGCTGGGTGGGCGCACTGGGCATCGGCGCCGCCGCGACCATCACCTACTCGATGACGATCCTCGACCCGGACCCGGGCGACAAGTCGATGGTCAACACGGTGGTCTCCACCACCCCGGGCAGCAACTGCGCGACGGGCAGCAGCGACGCGCGGTGCACCGCCACCGTGCAGGTGCTCGTGCCGGCACTGACCATCACCAAGGCGGCCAGCGTGCCGACCACCACACCGGGTGCGACCGTCGGCTACACCGTCACCATCAGCAACACCGGGCAGACCGCGTACCCGACGGCGACCGTCACCGACGCGCTGACCGGCGTGCTCGACGACGCGGCCTACAACAACGACGTGGTGGCCTCCGCCGGCACGGTCGGCTTCGTCAGCCCCAACCTGACCTGGACTGGACCCCTGGCCATCGGCGGATCGGTGACGATCACCTACTCGGTGACGGTGCACGACCCGGTCGCCGGTGACCTGATCCTGACCAATCACGTCAGCTCGACAGCAGCGGGCAGCAACTGCCCGACCGTCGGCGGCAGCGACGCCCGCTGCACGGTCAGCGTGCCGGTGGCCCGGCTGCTGATCACCCTCACCCCCGACGTGGTCACCACCACACCGGGTGGAGTGATCCGGATCGACGCCACCTACACCAATACCGGCAAGGTCCCCTATCAGGGCGTCAGCGTGGAATTCGACGGCAGTGGCTTCGCCCCCGACGTCGTCGGCAACGGCGACCAGACCGCGTCCTCCGGCACGCTCACCGTCGGCACGACCGGCTCGGTCTGGACCGGTGACATCCCGATCGGCGCGACCATCTCGCTGAGCGGCAGCCTCACGGTGCTCAACCCCGACCCAGGCGACCTGTTGCTGACCGGTGTGACATTTTCGGACGCCCCGGGCAACAACTGCCCGGTGGGCAGCACCGATCCACGGTGCTCGGTCAGCATCGCCGTGCTGGTGCCGGGCCTCGCGCTGGACGTCGTCGCGGACACGACGACCGCCGTACCGGGGCAGACCGTCGGTTACACCGTGACGATCAGCAACTCCGGGACCTCGCCGTACACCGGCATCAGTGTGGCCAACTCGCTGGCGGCGGTGCTGGACGACGCGACGTACAACGGTGACGCGGTCGCCAGCGCGGGAAGTCTGGCCTTCGCTGACTCCACCCTCACCTGGATTGGCGACCTGGCGGTCGGCGCGGCCGTCACGATCACTTACTCCGTGGTGGTGCTCTCACCCGATCCGGGCAACAAGGTCATGGTCAACGTCCTGCAGTCCACGGCCGTGGGCAGTTCCTGTACCGCGACGGCCCAGGCGTCCGGGTGTAGCTCGACAGTGCTCGTCCTCACCCCGGCGTTGACCATCGCCAAGTCGACGACTGCCACGACGGCACTGCCGGGCAGTGTGGTGCCCTACACGCTGACCATCACCAACTCCGGGCAGGTCGACTACACCGCGACCAGCGTCCTCGACGACCTGACCGGCGTCCTCGACGACGCCTCCTACAACGCCGACGCGAGCGCCTCGGCCGGTACGGTCTCCTACGCCGAACCGGCACTCACCTGGACCGGTGACCTGGCCGTCGGCGCCACGGTGACGGTCACCTACACCGTGACCGTCGACAATCCAGCCCTCGGCGACGACGTGCTCACCAACGTCGCCAGCTCCGCCGCGGCGGGCGCCAACTGCCCGGTGGGCGGCACCGACCCCACCTGCACGGTCACCGTCGCGGTCGTCGAAGCGTCCCAACTGACGTTCGCCAAGACCGCCAGCGTGGCCTCGGCCACCGTCGGATCGGTGGTCACGTACACGGTGGTGGTGTCGAACGCCGCGGGCAGCCCGTACCTCGGCGCGACCTTCGATGACTCGCTTGCCGACGTGCTCGGCAACGCCGTCTACAACAACGACGCCTCGGCCGGCGGGGTCGGCACCATCGCCTACACCGCCCCGGTGCTCTCCTGGACCGGTGACGTGCCGGCGGTCGGGTCGGTGACCATCACCTACAGCGTGACGGTGCAGCCGGTCACCGGTGACAACCTGATGGTCAACACCCTGGTCTCCGACTCCGACGGCGGTAACTGTGCCGCCGGCAGCGTCGATCCGAGGTGCACCACGCGGGTCACCGTGTCGCAGGTGACCATCCTGAACACCGCCGACATGGCCACCGTGCTGCCGGGCGGCACGGTCGTCCTCACCACCACCATCACCAACGACGGCGGCACCGCCTACTTCGGCGCGGCCGTCAACCTGGGCGGCGCCAACCTGCTCGACGACGCCGTGCCGATCGGCGACACGGTGACCTCCGGCGCTCTCGTGGTCGGCCCGGCCGGTCTCACGTGGACCGGTGACCTGCCGGTCGGCGGCGTGGTGACCATCGCCAGCACCTTCCAGGTCCGGAATCCGGACCTGGGCGACAAGATCATCACAAGTACGGCCAGCTCGGCGATCCAGGGCAACAACTGCCCGGTCGACGGCACCGATCCGCGCTGCACCGTCCGGGTCGACGTGCTGGTGCCGGCCCTGAGCATCGTCAAGGTCGCCAACACGCCCGTCAGCACGCCCGGCGGCATCGTCAGCTACACCATCACCATCAGCAACACCGGCACCGCGCCGTACCTGGGCGCCGTGGTCACCGACGACATGAGCGGTGCGCTGGACGACGCGACGTTCGGTGGCGACGCTCTGGCCACCGTCGGCGGTCTGTCGTACACGGCGCCGACGTTGACATGGACCGGGGATCTCGCGGCCGGGACGAGCGCGGTCGTCACGTACACCATGACGGTGAACAACCCCGACACGGGCGACAAGTTGATGGTGAACACTGCTGCCTCGACGGTGGTCGGCAGCACCTGCCCGCCGGCCAGCTCCAACCCGGACTGTTCGGTGCTGGTGCCTGTGCTCACCCCGGGTCTGGGCATCACCATCACCGCCGGCACGGCCAGCACGGCGCCCGGCGCGCAGGTGGGCTACACCATCGCCATCGTCAACACAGGGCAGACCGCGCAGACGGGCGTCACGGTGACCAACTCGTTGGCCGGGCTGCTGGACGACGCGACCTACAACGGCGACGCCGTCGCGAGCACCGGCACGGTCACCTTCACCAGCCCGAACCTACAGTGGTCCGGCACCCTCGCCCCGGGGGCGACGGCCACGGTCACCTACTCCGTGTCGGTAGCCAACCCGGACGGCGGCGATCGGCTCCTGACCAGCCGGGTCAGCTCCGCGGCGGCCGGTAGTAGCTGCGTCGTCGACAGCACCAACCCGGCGTGTACGGCCACCGTGACGGTTTCGGTGCTCAGCATCGTCAACAGCGTGGCCCCGTCGAGCGCGGTGCCCGGCGGCACGGTCCGATTCACCACCACGGCGACCAACACCGGGACGACCCCGTTGACCGCGATCGAGATCATGGCCGACTTCGCCGGCTCGGTCGACGACGCCACCTATACCGGCGACGCGGCGGCCTCGACCGGCACTCTGGTCCTGGTGCCGGGTACGGCATCGATCCGGTGGACCGGTGACCTGGCGGTCGGTGCGGTGCTCACTGTCACCGGCTCCTTCACGGTGAACAACCCGGACCTGGGCAACCGGATCATGACCTCGGTCGTCAGCTCCGCCGTACCCGGTAACAACTGCCCGCCCGGCGGCACCGACCCGTTGTGTACGGCGACGACCACGATCCTCATCCCGGCGCTGACCGTTTCGAAGACCGCGGACCGGGCCAGCACCGTCCCCGGTGGCATCGTCGGCTACACGATCACCGTCACCAACACCGGCGAGACCCCGTACACCGGTGCCACCGTCACCGACGACCTGGCCAACCTGCTCGGCGACGCCACCTACAACGGCGACGCCGTCGCCAGCTCGGGTGTCGTCACCTACGCCGCGTCGACCCTCAGCTGGACCGGTGACCTGCCGATCGACGGATCGGTCACGATCACCTACACCATCACCGCCGACGATCCGCAGACCGGCGGCCGCGTCCTGGTCAACACGGTCAGCTCCACCGCCGCGGGCAACAACTGCCCGCCCGGAGGCTCGGATCCGGCCTGCACGGCGACCGTCCAGGTGCTGCTGCCGGCCCTGAGCATCAACAAGCACGCCAACGTCGGCACCACCACCCCGGGCGGCACGGTGGGCTACACCATCACCGTCACCAACAGCGGGCAGACCGACTACACCGGGGCCACCCTGAGCGACAGCCTCGCCGCCGTGCTCGACGACGCCACCTTCAACAACGACGCGGTCGCCACCGGCGGCGTGGTGTCGTACGCCGCGCCGACCCTGACCTGGACCGGTGACCTCGCTGTCGGCGGCAGCGCCGTGATCACCTACTCGGTGGCGGTGCACAACCCCTCCGACGGTGACCGGAGCATGACCAACGCCGTCACCTCCACCACGCCGGGCAGCAACTGCCCGGCCGGGGGAACCGACCCGGGCTGCACCGTCACCGTCACCGTGCTCATCCCGGCGCTCACCATCACCAACGTCGCCGACGTGGCCACCACCACGCCCGGCAGCGTCGTCCGGTTCACTGTCACCCTGACCAACACCGGGC
This sequence comes from Micromonospora arborensis, assembly GCF_003205615.1. Lineage (GTDB taxonomy): Bacteria > Actinomycetota > Actinomycetes > Mycobacteriales > Micromonosporaceae > Micromonospora > Micromonospora arborensis. Next base: position 165,878 of record NZ_PYBV01000030.1, read on the forward strand.
CCACCCCGTACGTCGGCATCCAGGGGACGACCAACCTCGCGAACCGCTTTGACGACTCCCGGCCCAATGGGGACCAGGTCGCCAGCTCCGGCACGTTGACCGTGGTCGGCACGGTCGTCACCTGGACCGGCGACATCCCGATCGGCGGGGAAGTCGTCATCACCGGCACGGTCACGGTCAACAACCCGGACACCGGCAACCGGGTCATGGCCAACACCGTCACCAGCAACGCGCCCGGTAGCAACTGCCCGCCCGCGGCACCCGCTCCCGCCTGCACCGTCAGTGTCGCCGTGCTGCTGCCCGGCCTCGCCATCGACAAGACCGCCGACAACCCCACCGTCACGCCGGGCGGCACCGTCACGTACACCATCACCGCCACGAACACCGGGGAGACGGGGTACGTCGACACGACGATCACCGACTCGCTCGCCGGCCTGCTCGGTGACGCGGCCTACAACGCCGACGCCACCGCCAGTTCCGGGGTGGTCTCCTACACGGCGCCGGTGCTGACCTGGCGCGGTGACCTGCCGATCGGCACCGCCGTGACGATCACCTACACCCTGACGGTCAGCGACAGCCAGGTCGCTGGTCGCACCCTCGTCAACACGGTCACCTCCGGCGCGCAGGCCAACAACTGCGGGGTCGGCAGCACCGACCCGAGGTGCAGCGCCCAGGTCGCCATCCTGATCCCGGGGCTGGGCATCACCAAGGCCGCGGACACCGCCACGGTCACCGCCGGCGGCACGGTCACGTACACGATCACGGTCACCAACACCGGGCAGTCGCCGTACACCGGTGCGACAGTCGCGGACTCGCTCACCGGTGTGCTCGACGACGCCGTCTACAACGCGGACGCCACCGCCAGTTCCGGTGTGGTCTCGTACGCGACGCCGGTGCTGACCTGGACCGGTGATCTCCCGGTCGCGGCGGTCGCGGTGATCACCTACTCGGTCACGGTGAACTTCCCGAACAACGGGGACCGGACTCTGGTGAACACCGTCAGTTCAAGCACCGTGGGCGCCGACTGCCCGGGATCGTCGGCCTGCACCACCACTGTCGCGGTCCGGATCCCCGAACTGAGCATCACCAAGACCGCCGACACCGGCACGGTCGTCGCTGGTGGGACCGTGCGGTACTCGGTGCTGATCACCAACAGTGGGCAGGCGCCCTACAGTGGCGCCACCGTCACCGACTCGCTCGTCGACGTCCTCGACGACGCCGTCTACGTCGGCGACGCCGTGACCTCCACGGGCGTGCTGTCCTACGCGGCCCCGGTGCTCACCTGGACCGGTGACCTGCCGGTCGGCGCCACCGCCGCGATCACCTACAGCGTCGCCGTCAACCAGCCGGTGTCCGGCGACGGAAACCTGGTCAACACCGTGGCCTCCACCACCCTCGGCAGCACCTGCCCGGCGGGTGGGGGCAACGCGGAATGCACAGCGACGGTCGTCGTGGCCGCCCAGTCGATCACCCTGTCCGGTCTGCCGGCCGGATTCACCCTGACCGGTCGGCCTCAGCAGGTGGTCGGCCAGCAGGGAGCGGTCACCATGACCGTCACCACCAACAGCCCCACGGGGTACGCCGTGACGGTGCGCGGGCTGACGCCCGAACTGGTGGGGGCGAATCCCGTGAACCCGTACACGATCCCGATCGAGAACCTGCGGGTGCGGGAGAGCGGCACCAGCGTCTTCCGGGATCTCTCCGATGTGACGCCGGTGGTGGTGCACCGCCAGTCCGGGCCCTCGGCACCCGGCGGGGACGCGATCAGCAACGACTACGAGGTCAGCATCCCCGCGGTCGTAGCCGACGAGTACTCCACGACGTTGGAGTACGTGGCGATTACCGAGTAACAGCCTGAGGAGCATCATGCGAAGGATTCCTGTCCTGGCGACCGTACTGGCCGCCTGGGTGCTGGCCGGGCCGGCGATCTCCCCGGCGCACGCGTCGGCCCCGACGCCGAGGTCTCTCGCGTCGGCCCCGACGCCGTGGTCTCTCGCGTCGGCCCCGACGCCGAAACCGTCCGCGGTGGCCTCGCCGGACGGGCCGTTGCTCAGCATCACGGTGGACGACGGTCGGACCGAGGTCGCCGCCGGCGACGAGTTGACCTACCGACTCACCGTGCGCAATCTCGGCGCCAGCAAGGTGGCCGACATCAAGGTCTCACAGAGCCTGCCGACCGGGTTGACTCTCGTCTCCGCCGACCGTGGGGGCAAAGCCCGCGACGGCGCGGTCACCTGGGCCACCGATCTCAAGGTGGGTCAGGAGTCGACCTTCACCACCGTGGCCCGGGTCGGTGAAACGCCGAAGGAGGTGCTGCGACTCGCCACGGTCGCCTGTGCCACCGCCAAGGGCGGTACGAAGCCACTCGTCTGCGCGACCCACTCCGACCTGCTTCCGGCCGGCGCGGTCGCCCCGCCCGCCAAGGACGCCGGCGTCTCCTGGCTCTGGTCCGCGGGTGCGGCGGTGGCGCTGCTCGGCATCGGTCTGGGTGCGTTCGTCCTGCTCCGCCGCTACCGCCGGCGCCCGGTCGTACCCGCACACGCCCACTCGGCGTCCCGCCCGGCCGAGAGCACCGACCGGATGGCCGACGCGGTCAGTATGGATTGAGCGAGCATGTGCCCGGTGGCCGCCGAGGTGCGGTCACCGGGCCGGGGCCTGGCGTACGGGGCCGATCAGGCGACCGAGTGGGTGACCGTTCCGGTGTAGTCACCGACCACCGTCGACGGTGACAGCTCGAACGTCAGGGTGGGGTTCCAACTGGCGCTGTTCAGCCCGTCACCGGTGGTCCTGCTGAACGCCGTCTGCCGTACGGCGAGTGACACCGCCTCGGCCGCGGTGGGTTGACCCGGCACGAGGACGCCCGTGCCGACGTTCTGGGTGGGTGGCCCCGACCAGTAGTCGATCGCGCTGGCCGGGATCGTCTCTTCCGGCGTCGCGCCGCCGGTGGTGAAGTCGGTCGCGGTCACGGTCGCCACCCAGGTCGCCGCGAGCTGGGCGCGATCGTCGATGACGGTGACCGTGCCGAGTTGACCGGTGATGCCCTCGTCGGGTGAACCCTGACCGAGATCCGCGCTCGCCGGCACGATGATGGAGAGTTCGCCGCCGGCGACGACGACAGTGGCCGTGACGTCGCCGGTGCTGTCGGCCCGGGCGGGCGTGGGAAGGCCCGCCAGACACGCCGCACCGATCGCCACGGTCAGTTCGAATGACCTACGCATAGCCATCCCCGCGATCACGTTAGATTCCCTGTCTCTGCTCGCACCGAGCGTAACGGCCGTGCACGCTCCGCACTCGCAAAGCGGGCATAACGGTCTATTCGCCACCCAGCGGGGGCGGTGAATTTTAAGTCGCCGGTAAGAAATCGGCTTCCCGGCGCATTCCCAGGTGACAGGACCCCTTCACTAAGGACGGCTCATCAGTGGCAGACCCTGAGACTGCGCAGGAGTTCACCGCGCTGTACGCCGACAACCGCGGGCGCGTCTACGCCTACGCCGTCGCTCGCGCCGGCAGGTCGCTCGCGGACGAGGTCGTGGCCGAGACGTTTCTCGTCGCTTGGCGGCGTTTCGCGCAGATGCCCAGAGGAGCGGCACTGCCGTGGCTGCTCGGCGTCGCGCGCAACGTGATCCGGGAGCGATATCGCGACGAGGATCGGCAACGAGCCATCGCCGCCGAGATGCTGGCGTGGGTGGCCGACGCACCCGACGTCGCCGACGGCGTCGCCGAACGATCGGCGCTCCTGACGGCGCTCGCCGCGCTGTCCGAGAACGACCGGGAAGTGTTGACCCTGACCGCCTGGGACGGGCTCTCGCCCCGTGCGGCGGCCCGAGTCGTGAACTGTTCCGCCCCGGCGTTCCTCGTGCGCCTACACCGGGCCCGCAACCGCCTCACCCGTGCCGTCGCGGCCGCCGGGGAGCCGGCGGCCGCCGAGTCACGTTTCACGAAGCCGACCATCACCGCGCCGGCCGTCACGAAGCCGGTCGTCACCAGGGAGCCGAGCCGATGAAAAACCACACCGACCTCATGAAGTCTCTCGCCGACGCGCGGCCGGCGCGGTTGGATCCGCCCGGGGCAGCACCACTGCCCTTCGTCCTGACCGACGTGAGTGCCCCCGCCGGCCGTACCCGGCGTTTCCGGGCCGCCGCCCTGATCCCGGCCGGGGGACTCGCGGTAGCGGCCGTCGCCGCGGTCGCCGTGGTCGCGGTCGACCCGGGCGGCTCGACGCCGACGCCCGGCGGGCCCGCGACGTCCGCCGAGGCGGTACGCCCGCTCACCGCGTCCGAGATCCTGCTGGCGGCCGCCGAGCGCAGCAGCGAGGATGCTTCCGGCACCGGCAGGTATCTGGTCGTCCGGGCGGAGAGCGGGTCGGTGCTCACCGTCAGTTCCGGCACCTCGACGTACGAGATGACGACCAGGTCGTCGGACGAGAGCTGGTTGTCCCGTTCGGGGCGCGAACCCAACCGGGTGATCTCGCAGAACCTCGGCATGACTCCGCTGACGCCCGCAGATGCCGCCGCCTGGCGTGCCGCCGGATCGCCCGAGCAGGTGATGGTCGGCAAGCCGCTGCCGACCGGCGAGTTCGGCCCCGGCTCACCCATCAGCATCTCCGGTGGGCCGCGGCGCAGCTCCTCATCGGACGGCGCGGGCATCTACGCCTTCGGCACCACCAACGTCTCCGTACGCGATCTCGAGAAGCTCCCGACGGACCCGGCGACCCTGCGGACCTCGTTGTTGAAGCACTTCGACGGCGGCGGTGGTGACCTGCCCACCGACCGGGAGCAGTGGTTGCTGCGCGTCGCGTCCAGCCTGATCGCCGACATCCCGGTCAGCGGTCCCGTGCGCGCGGCGGCGTTCCGCCTGCTCGCCACCCTGCCCGGTGTGCGCTCGCTGGGCGCCGTGGCCGACCAGCGCGGGCGCATGGGCCAGGGCTTCGCGTTCACCTCGGTGAGCGCCGCCACCGGCTCGATCGAGCATCGCTTCGTGGTCGACGCCGCGACCGGGCGGGCGCTCGGCGAGGAGTCGCGCGTGCTCCGCCCGGCGGGCACGACCGCCAGGCTCGAACCCGGCAGCCTCCTCGGCTACAACGTCGTCCTGGAGCAGAAGACCACCGACGAGACGCCGCCGAACTAGCGTGTCGACCTCCCGAGAGGCGGAGGCGGGCGGGCAACCGCCCCTCGCTCCGCCGGTCGGTCGTCGCGGGCCGCGAGGTTGGTGGCGGTCACCGTCGTGGTCGTAGCGGCGGTCGACGCGCATCCGTTCGGGCCGCCGGCGAGCTGCGCGACCCCGGATGGTGCGAGGCTGGAGGCGGTCGCCGTCGCCGGAGGCGGCGCCCGCGGTGGGGGGTGCGATGGCCGAGCCACGGACCGGGGCCTCGTCGGGCGGCGCGCAGGCGCACGGCCGGCACGCCAACCGGCGCAGTTACCACGACGGCGTGTTGGTCAACGGGTACGTCGACGACCCGTACCACCGGGTGCGCCGGGCGGTCGCGGCCCGGCTGATGGTCGACGACGTCCTCGGGGACGGGCCGGTGTTGGAGCTGGGCTGCGGCCCGTGCAGCATGGTCGACCCGGCCGAGCTGCCCGGGCCGCTCGTGGTGGCGGACATGGCCGAGGCCGCGCTGGGCGCGGCCCGCCGGGCCGCCGCCGGTCAGGCGCTACCGGTCTGCCTGGACGCCACCCGCGGTCTGCCGTTTCGCGCCGGCAGCTTCGCCGGGCTGCTGACCGGTGAGCTGATCGAACACGTCTTCGACCCGGTGGCGCTGCTGCGGGAGTGTCACCGGGTGCTCGCCCCGGGTGGGTTGCTGGTGCTCACCACCCCGAACCTGGCGACCGTCCAGGACCGGCTGACGTTCCTCGCGGGCCGCGCGCCCCGCCAGGTGGATCCGCTGCACCCGTACCTCTGGTTGCACATCCGGCCGTTCACCGCGTCGCTGCTGCGACGGGTGCTGCGCCGAGCCGGGTTCGCGCCGCTGGCGCTGCGTTCCAACCACGTGGGGTGGCGGCTGCCCGGCGGACGCTGGGTCACGTCCCGGTTGCTCGCCCGGGTCGCGCCGGGGCTCGGCGGCTCGCTGATCTGCGCCGCTCGGCGGCTGGGCGAACCTTATTCGTCGCAGGATGCGGGGTTCCGGAACAACGCGTAATCATGATATTGACATAGGGCTATCATGGAGGTTCCGTCATCCACGGGGGAATGTCATGGCCCGCCTCTTGACCTGGGTCCTCAAGAACCTCGACGCGTTCATCGGGCTGCTCCTGGCGTTGACCGTCGCGATCCTCGGGCTCAACAACGGCGTCAGCCAGGACGTGGTCAACAGCGCCATCCTGCTCATCCTCGGTCTGCTCGCCCAGGCACTGCTGCGCGACCGGCTGCGCCGCGAGACCGCCGAGCGCGAGGTACGCCAGGTGGTCCGGGACACCCGCGATCGGCTCACCGAGCTCGTGCCGCAGATGCAGGAGATCATCGGCCCGGAGGGCGTGCTGAACCGGACTCGGGAGGCAATCGACAGCGTCTCCATGGTCCGCGTCCTGCACGGCAGCGAGGTCGGGTTGGCCCTGACCGAGGCCCGCCGGCACACCGATCGGTGGGACTTCAAGGGCGGCACCGGCACCTACACCCGGGCGGTCACCCTCCCCGAGTGTCTGGAGCACGCCCGTCGGCGCAACGCCACCCTGCACTTCTCCATCGAGATCATCGACCCGACCGACGAGGAGGTCTGCGAGCGGTACGCACGGTTCCGGCGCAGCCTCGCTCCGGACGGGCCGGGCGAGCAGTGGACCGTCGACCGCACCCGCAAGGAGTCCTACGCGACGGTGCTGGCCGCCTGCTGGCACCGGCAGCGCTCCGGTCTGCTCACCATCGACGTCCGCGTCTCCGCGCAGATGACCACCTTCCGGTACGACCTCTCCTCGAGCTGCGTCATCATCACCCAGGAGAATCCGCAGACCCCGGCGCTGCGCATCGACAACCAGGAGCTCTACTACAACCGTTACAACATCGAGCTGCAGTACAGCCGTGAGCAGAGCCGACGAGTGCCGGTCGAGGCTGCTGGGCAGGTCAAGCTCGACGACGAGCCCTCCGTGGAGCAGGTACGTCGACTGTTCACCGCGCTGGGGCTGCCGCTACCCCGGTCCTTCGGCGACCGCGACGTCGCCGACATCGTGAGCCGGGCCATCCAGGCGAGGAACCCGTACGCATGATGAGCTACGCCGACCTCGAACGCGAGATCGACCGGGGCGCCCGGCCGGAGCTGCTCCGGGACTGGGTGCTGGCCGTCCTCGACGACGTCGCCGGAGGGCGGCGGCCGTTGCTGGCCGTACGGCACCCGCTCGGCTTCACCTGCCTGCCGGTGAACCGCAGCGGCCCCGACGGGATCTGCGTGCACGCGTGGCCGGCCGAACCACCGGCCGTTCAGCCGACCACCTCCACCGTGCACTCGCACAGCTGGGATCTGCTCAGCCACGTGCTGCACGGGCAGGTCCGCAACGAGCTGATCGAGGTGACCGAAGCGCCCGCCGACCCCGCCTGGCGGGTGTACGAGGTGCACAGCCGGGGCGACGTCGACGAGATGGTGGCCACCGACCGGTTGGTCACGGCGGCAACCGCTGCCGTGGAGACGCACTCCGCGGGCAACTCGTACGCGCTGCGCGCCGGTGGCTTCCACACCTCCGAGGTGGACTCGGGACAGCCGGCGGTGACCGTGGCGCTGGGCCGGACCACGCCCGGCCTGTCCGACCTGAGCCTCGGGGCGGTAAACGGGCGCAGCCACCGGACCCACCGGGAACGCTGCGACGCGGCGGAGACCGCTCGGATGGCACGGGAGATCGCGCAACTGCTGGCACGGGGCTGAGGGCTGGAGGAAGCATGGACGTGGTGCCGAGCAGAACCGGGCCGGACCTGCGTGACGCGCACCGGTTCGCGGTGGAGGCCGCCCAGGCTGCCGGGCGGCTGTTGCGCCGGGGCACCCAGGGCGAGATGCACGTCCGGGCCAAGAACGACTCCGGTGACGTGGTCACCGACCTGGACCTGGCCGCCGAAGAGCTGATCGTCGGGCGGATCCGGGCTCGCTGGCCGGAGCACGGGGTGATCGCCGAGGAGGGCGGCGAGTACGCCGCCGATGACTCCTGGCTGTGGCTGGTGGACCCGCTCGACGGCACCAACAACGTGGCGATCGGCCTGCCCGCGTACGTGGTCGGGATCGCGCTCTGCGACCGGGGGTCGCCGGTGCTCGGGGTGGTGCACGACCCGGTCTCCGATCGGACCTGGTCGGCCATCCGTGGCCAGGGTGCCTTCGTACACGTGGGCGGCCTGGCCGGCCAACCGCTGCGCACGCTGCACCGGCCGGTGCCGGCCGCCCCGGTGCTGGCCTGGACCCAGGGGCACGAGGTACGCCGGGACGACAGCACCGCCCGCGCGCTGAAGGTGGTGCTCGACTCCACCGCCCGGCGCGTGCTGCAACTGTGGGCGCCGTTGCTGTCCTGGGTGATGCTGGCCCGGGGCGACATCGACGGCATCGTCGGCTACCGCCCGGAGGCGGTCGACCTGCCGGCTGGGATGCTGCTGGCTGCCGAGGCCGGCATGGTGGTCCGGGCCCTCGACGGTGGCTGCTTCGACGATCGGTACGGGTGCCCGGCTGACCGGCGCAGCTTCGTCGCCGCCCCGCCGGAGACGATCGACCGGCTGGTCAAGCTGGTGACGGCGGCACAGTGGATCGAACCGCAGGTCCGCCAGCTCACCCCGATCAGCCTGACGGATGTCGGCTGGTGAACGGCCACCGCGAATCGTGACTGCCGTCGGCTTGAGGAGCTCAAGCTGACGGGGTGACCAGCAGGGCGGCGACGGTGGCGGCGGTGCCCAGAGCGGCGAGGACAGCGCTGGTGGCGATGAACCGGCCCAGCGGGATCGCGACCCCGGCGGCCCGGCAGCGCTCGTACCAGATCAGCGTGGCCAGCGACGCCCACGGGGTGGCGAGCGGGCCGACGTTGGCGCCCACCAGCAGGGCCAGTAGTTGGGTGTGGTGGCCCGCGGAGATGACCGCCTCCCCGGCCACGTACGCGGGCAGGTTGTTGACCGCGTTGGAGAAGAGCGCGCCGACGGCACCGGCCCGCATTGCGCCCTCGGCACCGGGGTCGTTGCCGATCAACGCGCCCATCAGCGTGTCCAGCCCGTGCTGACCGATGGTCTGCACCACCAGGAACAACCCGGTGACGAAGAGCAGCAGCCGCCAGGGGATCAGCTGGAGTTTCAGGCTGCTCCGGGCGCGGACCGCGAACCCGGCGACCAGGATCGCGGCGGCCACCCCCGAGGCGAGCCCGATCTCGACCTCGGCGAGAATCCCGGCGACGAACAGCAGGCAGGCCACGAGCGCGGTGCGGTAGAGCACGGGGTCGGGTGGCACGTGTGGTGGCGGTGGCACGAACGGATCCGCGGTGGCCCGCGCCGGCCGCCAGTACCACCACCAGAGCAGCAGCATGGTGATCGCGATGGCGACCAATTGCGGCCACCACATCCGGGCCGCCCACGACACCGGCGCCAGCCCGATCCGGTCGCTGGCCAGAATGTTGGTCAGATTGGACACCGGCAGCAGCAGGCTCGCGGTGTTGGCCAGCCAGACCGTGGTCATCGCCAGCGGGGTCGGCGGTATCCCCAGCGTACGGGCCAGGGCGATCATAACAGGGGTGAGCAGGACTGCGGTGGTGTCCAGGTTGAGCGCGATCGTGGTCACCGAGGCGAACCCGACGCAGAGCCAGAACAGTGCGCGGAAACTGCCTCGCGCGGTGATCGCCACCCGGGCGGCGAGCGCGTCGAAGACCCCGGCCACGGCGGTCAGCTCGGCCAGCACCACCACGGTGCCGAGGAAGATCAGGATCGGCAGGATCCGACGTATGGTGGCCTCGGCGTCAGCGCGGGGGAGGAGTCCGGTGAGGACGCAGAGGACGCCGCCGGTGACCAGCGCGATCGCGATCCAGTCCAGGACGTGCAGCCGGCCCCAACGGGATCGGTCCGGCGCGGTCGACGGTGGGTCGCCGATAGTCTCCACAAGGCACGATCCTCGCACACCAGGGCTCGCTCACCCGGGCCGGATCTCACGGGTTGATCGCGTATGGTGGCGACGGATTGACGGTGGGTGGCCATAATGGCCAGGTGGCTGTAGGCACGCAACCGACCCGGTCCGACCGCCCCATCGACTTCTTCATCAGCTACTCGCCGGCAGACGAGCGTTGGGCGACGTGGTTGGCGTGGGAGTTCGAGGCTGCCGGCTACCGCACCCTGCTGCAGGCGTGGGACTTCGTGGCCGGCACCAACTTCATCGACTTCATGGACCGCGGGGTCCGCGAGGCCGCGGTCGTGGTGGCGGTCCTGTCCGAACGCTACCTGCACTCCACGTACGGCAAGCTGGAGTGGCAGGCCGCGCTGCGCGCCGACCCGGACGGCACCGGCAGCAAGCTGGTCACCGTCCGGGTGGAAGACTGCCCGATCGACGGCCTGCTCGCCACCATCACCTACGTCGACCTGGTCGGGGTCACCGACCCCACGCGGGCGCGTTCCCGGGTGCTGGACCGGCTCCGGGAAGCGCTCGACGGTCGCGCGAAGCCGGTGCGGCAACCCGCCTTCCCGCACCATCCCGCCGACCCGGCCGGGGTGCTCTCCGCACCCGTCGTCGGCCCGCCCGCGCCGCGGCGGGCCCGCCGTACGCCGATCAACCCGCCACCGTTCCCGCCCGCGTCGGCGGCCGTGCCGACCGTGCGGACGGCGCTGACTGTGCTGCAGGTGGCCGGGCCGCGGTTCGGTCGGGGCATGATCGAGCGAGGCGCCCCGGTCACTCCGGGCGAGCTCCAGGAACACCTGATGGGCGACCTCACCCTGCTGCTGAACGACGGGGTGCCCCGACCCGACCTGCTGGTGGTGGCGGGCAACCTGACCGAGTCCGGCAGCCCTCGCGAGTTCTCCAGCGCGCTGAGTTTCCTCACCGGGCTGCGGGTGCTGCTCGGGTTGGAACCGCACCGTCTGATCGTGGTGCCCGGTCCGCGCGACGTGACCATGGCCGCCAGCCGCGCGTACTTCGCCACCTGCGAGGCGGACGACGTCGACCCGCAGCCGCCGTACTGGCCGAAGTGGCGGCACTACGCGCGGCTCTTCGACGACCTCTACCAGGGTCTCGACGACCGGATCTTCGACAGCGAGCAACCCTGGACGCTGTTCCCGGTGCCGGACCTGCGGTTGGTGGTGGCCGGGTTGAACTCCACCATCGCCGTCACCCACCGCGAGGAGGACCGGTACGGCTTCCTCGGCGAGGCCCAGTCCACCTGGTTCGCCCAGCGGCTGCGCCACTACCAGCAGTCCGGTTGGCTACGGCTGGGCGCGATGGCGCACGCCCCCGGCCCGCGCACGCCGTACGCCGACGAGGCGGCGGTCTCGGACGGGGTGACGCTGCGCGACCGGGGATCGTTCAACCGCCTGCTCGGGCCGATGCTCAACCTGCAACTCACCGACGCCGCACCGAGCGGTGTCCGGGTCGACTCGGTGGTGCCGCTGGTCGCCGCGTCCCACAACGGCCGGGCGCAGGTGCTCCGGCTCGCCGCCGACGGGATGACCCGTTGGGTGCTCGGCCGTGACGACCGGCACGAGGTGGGCGAGCCGACGGCCATCCGGTGGTCGCGCACCGAGGCGACGTTCGGGGCGGCCGGGCCGGCCCAGGTGCCCGATCCGCGGCTGCCGACCGCCGTCGAGGGACTCACTCAGGATGCGGCGGCCAGCACGCCGACGGTGCTGCCGGTGGCGCCGCTGGACCGGCTGCTCGACCGGTTGGCCGAGGTCTGCCAGGCACGCCACGACCGGGTGCTGGTCCGCAGGGTCGCGGCGGAGCCGCCGCACCTGTTCGTCACCTACCGCGCCGACGGTGTGGTCCGGCAGCAGCGGGTCGGGGCGCACATCGGCACCCCGACCGCCACGGATCTCGACAACTTCGCCCGGCGGGTGCACGCAACCGACCCGGACATCGCGTCCGAGCTGGTCTACGACGGCGACCGGGTCCCGCGCGGGCTGGCCGAGGAGGCACAGCGGCGCGGCGTACGGGTGCTGCACCTGACCGAGTTCCAGGGGCTGCTCGACCTGCGCGACTACGTCGCCGCGCAGACCGCGCGGCTGCAGGCCGACCGGCTCTACCCACCCGGCCAGTACGTGCCGCAGCGCTACCGCCACCTGGTCGGCATCGACCAGCAGGTCCGCGAGGACGTGGTGGACGAGTTGCTCGAGCTCGTCTCCGCGCCGGATGGTCGGTTCGTGCTGGTGCTCGGCGACTTCGGCCGGGGCAAGACGTTCGCGATGCGCGAGGTCGCCCGCCGGCTCCCGACCGCCGCTCCCGACCTGATCCCGATCCTGGTGGAGCTGGGTTCGCTGGACAAGGCACACTCGGTCGACGGGCTGGTCGCCGCGCACCTGGCGAACCACGGCGAGCAGGTGATCGACCTCAAGGCGTTCCGTTACATGCTTCGGCAGGGGCGGATCGTGCTGCTCTTCGACGGCTTCGACGAGTTGGTGGCCCGGGTCACCTACGACCGGGCCGCGGACCACCTGGAGACGTTGCTCCAGGCGGCCGAGGGCAACGCCAAGGTCGTCGTGAGCAGCCGTACCCAGCACTTCAAGACCAACTCGCAGGTGCTCACCGCCCTCGGCGAGCGGGTGGGCATGCTGCCGCACCGGCGGGTGCTGGCCATCGAGGACTTCACCTCCGGGCAGATCAAGGACTTCCTGCGGCACCGCTACGGCGGGGACGAGCGGGCCGCTCGGGAGCGGATGGAGCTGCTCGGCGGGGTGAAGGACCTGCTCGGCCTCTCCCGTAACCCGCGCATGCTCGGTTTCATCGCCGGCCTCGACGAGGGACGGCTGACCGCCGTCGCGGGTGCGGGCGGCACGTTCAGCGCGGCCGCGCTCTACCGGGAGATCCTGGAATCCTGGCTGGACTTCGAGGAGCGACGGACCCAGGGGGTGCCGGGCGCGTCGGTCGGCCTTCGCCGCCCCGAACTCTGGCACGCGGTGAGCCGACTGGCGTTCCAGCTCTGGGAGAGCGGGGAGTCGTACCTGCGTCTGGCCGAGCTGGCCGAGACCGCCGAGCAGCTTGCCGGGCTGGTCGAGTCCCGGCTCTCCGCATCGCAGGCGACGCACGCGGTGGGCGCGGGCAGCCTGCTCGTCCGCACCGACGACGGCCTGTTCGGGTTCATCCACACCTCCGTCATGGAGTGGCTGGTCGCCGAGGGGATCGCCACCCAGCTTAACCAGGGCGAGGAACCGTCGGCCCTGGCGGCGCGTCCCCTGTCGGCGTTGGCTGTGGAGTTCCTCGGCGACCTCGCGGACTCGGCTCGCAGCACCGCCTGGGCGATGCGGGTGCTCGGCGACGAGACGGCCGGCGAGACCGTGCGGGCCAATGCGTTGCGGCTCAGCGCCTGGCTGCGGCTGCCCGACCGGGCCGACCTGCGTGGCGCGGTGCTCCGCGGTGAGGATTTGTCCCACCGGGAGTTGGCCGAGGCGGATCTGACCGGCGCGGATCTGACCGACACCCGCCTGGTTGCCACCAACCTGACCGGGGCTCGGCTGGTACACGCCCGGTTACGCGGCGCCCGCCTGGACCAGGCTCGCCTCACCGGGGCCGACCTGCGCTCTGCCGACCTGGCCGGGGCCCGTCTGTTCCGGGCCGACCTGCGCAACGCGCAGGTCGCCGGCAGCAGTTGGCGGCGGGCCGCGCTGATCGACGTGAACGCCGACGCCGCGCTGCTGCGGGCACCGGAGCTGCGCGGCGCGGTGGTCGCCCCGGGCCGTCCGGTGACGCCGGGCCTGGCCCCGCCCGCAGTCGGCGTCTCGTACGGCTTCGAGGTGGGGCGGCTGCCGGTGCCGGCGGCCTACAGCCCCGACGGCACGGTGCTGGCCGTGGGCAGCGACGACGGCGGTGTGCTGATCTGCGACACGGCCAGCGGCCTGCCGGTACGGACCCTGCAGGGTCACCGGGGTCGGGTGTACGCGGTCCGTTTCGACGCCGCCTCGCACCACCTGGTCACCGGCGCGGACGACCTCACGGTGCGGTTGTGGGACGCCGATCACGGGGACGTGCGGCACGTCATCGAGAATGTCTTCGCCGGCTGGGTGTGGCCGCTGCTCACCGACGGCGCGCGGGGTCGGCTGGTGGTGGGCGACGCGGCCGGTGTGGTCCGGCTCTACGACACGAGCACCGCCCGGCTGCGCCACGCTTGGCCCGGGCATGCCGCGCCCATCTGGGGCACCTCGTTCAGCCCGGACGGCCGGCGGGTCGTGGTCGTGGACAGTGCGGGCGTGCTCCGCGGCTGGGACATCAGCTCGGGCGAGCTGGCCTTCGAGGTGCGGGCGCCGGAGGTGGTCTACCGGGTGGTGCACACCCCGGACGGCCGGTCGCTGGTCGCCGTCGGCCAGCACGGCCGGGTGTGGATCCGCCGGGCCACCGACGGGGAGTTGCTCAGCCAGCCGCGCGGCCACGAGGCCGACGTGTACGCCCTCGACGTGCACCCCGACGGCGGGTTGATGGCCACCGGCGACACGCATGGTGCGGTACGACTGTGGGACGTCGAGACCGGCCGTCCGGTCCGGGTGCTGAGCCGACAGCGTGGCGCGATCTACAGCGTCCGGTTCAACGGCGACGGCACCACCCTCGCCACGGCTGCCAGCGACGGCGCGATCCAGCTCTTTGACACCGCGGACGGCCAGCTTCGGCACGAGTTGACCCGGCACCGCGGCTCGGTCTGGCCGGTGGTCTTCCGACCCGACCAGGCTCAGGTGGCGACCAGCAGCAACGACGGCACCACTCGGCTCTGGGACGCGCGGACCGGGCAGCTTCAGCACACCCTGCGCGGACACGGGCGGCGGATCACGTCGCTGTCCTTCCGGGACGACGGCGAGATGCTGGCCGCCTGCGGCAACGACGGTGTGGTGCGGCTGTGGGAGCCGCGTACCGGGCGGCTGGTCCGACAGCTCGCCAGTCCAGCCGACCGGCTGCTCGCCGCCGTGTTCTGTCCGGGCGACCCGCTGGTCGCCACGCCGAGCGGCGACGGGGGAGTACACCTGTGGAACTCCGAAACCGGCGCCCACGAACGCGAGCTGAACGTGGACACCGACCATGTCTGGGCGGCGGCGTTCAGCCCGGACGGCGACGCGCTGGCCACCGCAAACGACGACGACACGGTCCGCTTGTGGTACAGGCGTACCGGTCGGCACTTCGCCACTCTCGCCCCGCACCGGGGCCGGGTCCGGGCGGTGGCGTTCAGCCCGGACGGCGAGGTCATCGCCACCGGCTGCGACGACCACCTCGTCCGGCTCTGGGATGCGGCCACCGCGACCTGTCGCCACACCCTGGAGCAGCACACCGACCGGGTGTACGCGGTGTGCTTCAACAACGAGGGGACGTTGCTCGTCAGCGCCAGCAACGACGGCACCGCGGTCGTGTGGGACGCCCCTACCGGCGAGCGCCGCAGCGTGCTCACCGCGCACACCGGCCGGCTCTGGTCCTGCGCGTTCAGCCCGAACGGCGCACTGCTCGCCACCGCCGGGGACGATCTGAACATCCGGCTGTGGGATCCGGGCACCGGCCGGCTGCACGGCACCCTGGCCGCACACACCCGGCGGGTCTGGTCGGTGGCGTTCAGCCCGGACAGCAGCTTGCTCGCCAGCGCCGGTGACGACGGCACCGTGCGGCTCTGGGACGTCGCGGATCCGGAGCACGCGCAGCTGCGCTCCACCCTGATCGGTCTGCCGGACGGCTGGGCCGCGGTCAGCCCGGACGGGCGCTACAAGCTCGACGGTGACCCGGCCAACCAGTTCTGGCACGTCATCGGCACCTGCCGGTTCGAGGTGGGGGAGCTGGACCCGTACCTGACGCAGGTGCGCCGGCTGGCGGTGGACGCCCCGTTCTGAGGGCCGGCCGGGCGGTGCGATCCTCACGGACTGACCGCCGACGCTGACGCCGGCCGTGGTTCGTCGGCCGGCGCCGGGCGCTCGCCGTCCACCGGCTGCGGCGCCGGTCCGTCCGGTGCGTCCTCGGCCGGCAGGCGCAGCAGGGTGGCGAGGAACAGGGCCACCAGCAGTACGCCGCAGCCGACCGCGAAGATCGTGTCCAGGCCGGCCAGGTACGCGTGCGCCGCCGGTAGGCGCAGCTCTGGCGCCACCTGGGGCAGCCCGCCCACCGTCTCGCCCGGCATAGACCCGGGCCAGTACGCTGCCGGAGATCGCCGCACCGAGCGCACCGCCAAGGTTCTGGAAGAACCGGACCGACGTGGTGGCCACCCCGAGTTGGGTGGGCGGTGCCGCCTGCTGCACAGCCGCGATGAGTAGCCCGAGCAGTTGCCCGAAGCCGGCTCCGAGCAGGAACAGGTCGGCGCGGATCAGCCACAGCGAGGTGTCGGCGCCGAGGGTGGCCAGGAAGCCCAGCGCGGCGGCCGCGGTGGCCGTACCGGAGACCAGGAAGGTCTTCGTGGACCAGCCCCGGGCGGTGAGCCAGCCGGAGACGATGCCGACGAAGCTCAGCCCCAGGGCCATCGGCACGAGGAACAGCGCCGCACTGCTGGCGGCCAGCCCGCGGAGCACCTGCAGGTAGACCATCAGGTAGATCAGGGCGCCCATCATCGCCGCGCCGACCAGGCCCTGGATCGCGAAGCTGAGCCGCAGGGTCGGGATCCGGAACATCGACAGGGGCAGGATCGGCTCGGCCGCCGTGGCCTGCCGCCAGAGGAAGAGCCCGAACAGGGCCACCGCCGCGCCGACCAGGGACAGCATGACGGGGGAGGCCCAGGCGTACCGGTCGCCGCCCCACTCGGTGGCCAGCAGCAGCACCACCGCGAAGGCCGCGGCCATCGCGGCGCCGGCGAAGTCGATGCGACGGCGCTCGGTCTGCCGGGGCAGCCGGAGTACGACGGTGGCCGTGACCAGGACCAGCAGGCCGAGCGGCAGGTTGAGATAGAAAATCCACCGCCAGCTGGTGTGGTCGACGATGAGCCCGCCCAGCAGCGGGCCGATGGCCATGCCGAAGCCGCCGATGAGCCCGCCGAGGTTGCCCCCCTGCTGTCGGCGGTCGACCAGGTGCGCCATCACGACCATGGTCACGCTCATCAGGCCGCCGGCTCCGATCCCCTGGACGGCCCGGAAGGCGATGAGTTGGGTCATGCCCTGCGCGACGCCGCAGAGCGCGGACCCGGCCAGGAAGGTGGCCACCGCGCCGAGGTAGACCGGCTTCGCGCCGAGGACGTCGCAGAGTTTGCCGTAGAGCGGCAGGGCGGCGGTGGCCGCCAGTGCGAACGCGCTGACCAGCCAGGGCAGCCGGGCCACGCCGTGCACGGGATCGAGCTCCCGCACGATCGGCACGGCGGCGGCGGAGACGATGTTCGAGTCCAGCAGCGCCAGGACGATCGTCAGCAGGCACATCGCCATGCCGAGCCGCCGCTGGTTCTGCGTCATCGGGGGTCTCTCGGTCGCCGTTCGCATGTGTCCTCCTGAGGTGCCGTGGTCGTGTCACCGCAGCCTGACAAGAAACTTATACCAAGTCAACATTTGAGTTGGGTCCAATTATCGGCCTGGTACATTCTGTGGGTGGTTGCACAGGAGTTGAGCCTTCGGGAGCGCAAGAAGCAGCAGACCCGCAGCCGGCTGTGGCGTACGGCGATCGAGCTGTTCGGCGAGCGCGGCTTCGACCAGGTCTCGGTCGCCGAGATCGCCGCCGCGGCCGAGGTCTCCAAGATGACCGTCTTCAACTACTTCGCCACGAAGGAGGACCTGGTCCTCGGCCCGATGCAGGAGCACGTCGGTGACCTGGCCCGGATCGTGCGCGAGCGTGGCCCGGGCGAGTCCGTCGTCGAAGCGCTACGCCGGCAGTACCTCGACCGGCTCGCCGCCCGTGACCCGTCGGTGGGCCTCAACGACGACCCCACCGTGCTGCGGGTGCAGCGCCTGGTCCAGAGCACGCCCGCGCTGCTGAAGGGCGCCTACGACTTCCTCGTTCGCAGCCAGGACCTGCTCGCCCGCGAACTGGCCACGATGGCGGCGCAGAACCGGCCGGATGCGGGTGGCGGCACTGCTGTCTCCGAATTCACGGCTCGCGCGGCCGCCGCGCAGATCGCCGCCGTACGCAACACGCTGTTCGTGGAGATCATCGGCCGCCTGCTGGCGGGTGAGTCGGCGGACGAGATCTACCCCGATACGGTGCGGCTCGTCGAGCAGAGCTTTGACCTGCTGGAACACGGGCTGCGCGGATTCGGTGGCCCGTCCGACCCGGCCTCGGCGGCTCCCGCCGCCGGATGAGCGGCGAGCCGACGGCGGTTCAGCCGCGTTCCCGCTGGCGTGGCCGGGCGGACCGGCTCAGAGCCAGGCGATGCCCAGCCAGGCCGTCACGGCGGCGGTCGCGAGGAGAACGATGTTGAGCCCGATCTGCCGTGCCTCGCCCCGGGACAGGTGCAGAGCGGCGCCACCGACCTGGACCAGGACGAGACCGATCGCTGCCGCGACGGCGAGCCAGGTCGCGATTCCGGTCAGCGGGGGCAGGATCAGGCCAGCCGCGCCGAGGATCTCCAGCACCCCGATGGTCCGGACCAGCGGCATGGGGACGGTGTCGACCCAGCCCATCATGGGCTGGAGTTGCTCCCGGCTCTGGGTGACCTTCTTTCCCCCGGCGTAAAGGTAGAACACGGCAAGCAGCCCGGACAGGAGGCCGTGGCAGGGGGCCAGTTCGCCCCGTTGCCACGGCCTCCTGGTTGTCAGTTGCCTGGGCCGACCTCGATGGCCGGCGCCCACTTGGTGGCACCTGATGCGGTGCCGGGGAAGAGCAGCAGTTTGCCGGTGGCGTCGTCCACCAGGAGCAGGTC
Source organism: Micromonospora arborensis (assembly GCF_003205615.1). GTDB lineage: Bacteria > Actinomycetota > Actinomycetes > Mycobacteriales > Micromonosporaceae > Micromonospora > Micromonospora arborensis. The sequence continues at coordinate 184,741 of NZ_PYBV01000030.1, forward strand.
GTTGTGGTTGTCGCGGGTGAACGGGCCGCTGAGCAACTCGCTGCGGGTGGCCCAGGTGTCTCCGGTGATTTCGACCCGGTCACCCCAGGTGGTGCCGGCGGCGGTGCCGGGGTAGAGCCACAGTTTGCCGGTGGCCTGTTCGACGGCGAGCAGGTCGTCATACTCGTCCGGGTTGAACCGTCCGACGAGCAGTTCCCCCATCGCGGCCCAGCCACCGGTGCCGGCCAGGACCCGGTCACCCCAGGTGGTGCCGGCGGCGGTGCCGGGGTAGAGCCACAGTTTGCCGGTGGCCTGTTCGACGGCGAGCAGGTCGTCGAAGGCGTCCCGGTTGAACCGGCCGCTGACGAGTTTGCTCATCGCGTTCCAGCCGCTGCTGCCGGACTCGACCCGGGTACCCGGCTTGCCGCCGGCGGCGGTGCCGGGGTAGAGCCACAGTTTGCCGGTGGCCAACTCGACGGCGAGCAGGTCATCGTAGTTGTCGCGGTTGAACCGGCCCTTGACCGACTTGGCCATGGTCTGCCAGCCGGTCCCGATCTGGATTCGGGTGCCCCAGGTGAGGCCGGTGGCGGTGCCCGGGTAGAGGAAGTGTCGGCCGGTGAGCTTCTCCACCCCGATCAGGTCCTGGTAGGCGTCCCGGTTGAACTCACCGACGACGAGTTGGCTGAGCCCGTACGGTTGCGGAGTCGGCTTGCGGCCGGCGGGTGGGACCGGGGTGCCCCAGGTGACTCCCGCGGCGATGCCCGGGTAGAGCCACGACTGGCCGCTGGCCGCTTCGACCGCGAGCAGGTCGTCGTGGGCGTCGGTGTTGAACCGGCCGACCGTGATGCCGCTCATCGCGTTCCAGCCACTGTTACCGGCCAGGACCGGGGTGCCCCAGGTGGTCCCTGCGGCGGTGCCCGGGTAGAGCCAGAGCTTCCCGGTCGCGGATTCCAGCGCGAGCAGGTCGTCGTAGGTGTCGCCCCGGTTGAGTTGCCCGCTGGCGAGTTTGCTCATCGCGTTCCAGCCACTGTTGCCGGATACGACCCGGGTACCCAGATTGCCGCCGGCGGCCGTCCCCGGGTAGAGCCAGAGCTTCCCGGTCGAGATCTCCACGGCGATCACGTCGTCGTAGCTGTCCCGGTTGAATCGGCCGCTGACGAGCTTGCTCATCGTCTGCCAGCCGGTCCCGATCTGGATCCGGGTGCCCCAGGCGATGCCGGTGGCGGTCCCCGGATAGAGGAACTGCAGCCCGGTGCTGCTCTCCACGGCGATCAGATCGTCGACGGCATCCCGGTTGAACCGGCCGACCACCAGATTCGTCATCCGGTTCCAGTCCGTGGCCCCGGTGTCGACCAGGACCCGCGCGCCCCACGTGCCAGGAGTGGCCGTGCCGGGATACAACCAGAGCTTGCCAGTCGCCGGATCGACCCCGATCAGATCCTCGTAGGCGTCCCGGTTGAATTCACCCACCACCGGAGAAGTCAGGTCGGACGGCTGCTGGAGACGAACCTGGGCGAGCCAGTCGGCGACGTCGTCCACCCGGGTTTCGGTCGCCCCGGTGCGGGTCTCCGTCTCGCCGAGGCAACCATGCTGCCAGGACGTGTGGTTGATCGCGACCAGCTCGATCTGCCCGCCGACCTCCCGAAAGGCGGGCCCGCCGGCGTCACCCTTGCAGATGGTCGCCTCGGTCGAGGTGCCCACCATGTCGAGCGTGGTGGCGGCGACCGCGTCGACGATGAACGTGGCGGTACGGAGTTGATCGGGGATCCACTCGGTGGCGGTCCGCCCGTAGCCGCCCACCCGCAGTATCTCGCCAGCAACGGGAGGGGTGCCCAGTTTGGGCACGGGAACGTCGGTGACCGGGGCGGCCAATTCGACCAGAGCCAGATTGCGGTCCGGGTGCGGCTCCACCCGGGTGACTGCCACGACGTGCCCACCTGCCGCAGCCAGGTCGGGACGGCCGACGGTCACCGTGGTCGGCCGGGTAGGTGCCCCGGCGGTGACCGCCTGCCCACCCTGGACGAAGCACCCCTTCGCCGTGACCACCCAGCCGGGGTCGATCAACGCGCCGCTGCAACTCTGCACGCCACCGAAGTCGACCTTGGCCACGAACCCGTAGCCCCCGTCGGCGGGCACAGCGCCACCACCGACCGCATAGGCCGAGGCGCTGGTCAGTGAACCAACGGCGAGGCCGAGCGTGACCAAAGCAGCCGTCCATCCGATCCGGCTGTGTCTACCAGGCAAGACTTACTCCCCAGGATGTGAAGATCGCGGCTGCGGCGATATCGCTCTCCGGCCACAGTAGAAGACAAAGGCCGACCGGTGTGTCCTTCACCGGCGCGCCGGGGAGTGGTACCGCCGGGCGGCGGACGATCTCCACCGCGGCGGGGACGACGACGGGCACACCGCAGCGACGTTCCTCGATTATTCTCGATGCTGGATCATCGAATTCCACACGGGAGGGCGCCCGATGGCCGCGGATGAGGTAGCACCCCCTGGCGTTGACATCTCCACCCCGAGCATCGCCCGGGTCTACGACTTCATGGTCGGCGGCAAGGACAATTTCGCGGTCGACCGGATGGTCGCCCAGCGCGCGCTGGAGATCGCGCCCGACGGCCTGGAGGCGGGGCGCGCGTGCCGGGCCCTCCTGCGCCGGGCGGTGCGTTACCTGGCGGCCGAGGCCGGCATCCGGCAGTTTCTCGACATCGGTTCGGGGCTGCCCACTGAGACCAACGTGCACCAGGTCGCGCACGAGGTCGATCCGGCGGCGCGGGTCGTCTACGTCGACAACGATCCGTCGGTGCTGGTGCACGGGCGCGCGCTGCTCGCCGGCGACGGCACGACTGCGCTGATCGAGGCGGACATCCGTTCCCCCGAGACGATTCTCGAGCACCCCGTGGTGCGGGAGAAGCTCGACTTCACCCAGCCGATCGGTCTGCTGCTCTTCTCGGTCCTGCACCACCTCAACGACCCCGAGGACCCGGGCGGCGTCGCGGCGACCCTGCGGGACGCGCTGCCGCCCGGCAGCCACCTGGCGATCACGCATTTCTGGGATCCGGCCGAGGAGCATCCGGAGACGTCCGCGAGGGTGCGCGAGTCCGAGCGGGTGTTCAACGAGAGCCTGGGCACCGGGCGCTGGCGCCGCCGTACGGAAATCGAGGCCTTCGTCGGCGACTTCGAGCTGATCGAGCCGGGGCTGGTGCCGCTGGCCGAGTGGCGACCCGACGGCGAGGCCGTGGCCGAGCAGAAGGAGACCTACTACACCATGCTCGCCGGGGTGGCCCGCAAACGCTGACAGCTGCGGGCCGCTGGCTACGCTGGCGGCTCGACCGCCTCGACGAGAACTTCGAGCACGTGTCGGTATGGCTGCCCGGTGGCCCGGCTCATGCCCATCTCGCAGGTGCGGTTGCAGGAGGCGTACGCGTCGTACCCGCGCTGGTTGACCTCTGCGGCCTGAGCTGCGGTGGCGCTGGCGGTGACCTCGGGATGCAGGAGCCCTCGGTCGCCGGCGAAGGCGCAGCACCCCCAGCTGTCCGGCACGGTCACGGTGTCGGCGACCGCCCAGGCCACCGTGCGCAGGTCGTCGATGCCGCCGAGGTGCACGGTGGAGCAGGTGGGGTGCAGGGCCAACGAGCCCACCCGCCGGGGCTCCGGCAGGGCCGGCAGGAGGTGTTCGGCGGTGAAGGTCACGCTGTCGACGAAGCGCAGAGCGCCGTAACGTGTCCGGTCCTCCTCGGCCAGCGCGTCGGTCAACTGGGACAGCCCGTGCGTGCAGGATGACGCGTCGCACACGACGGGCAGGCGACCCTGGTCGCTGGCCGCCCAGAGCGCCGCCAGGGTCCGCTCGGCCATCTCGCGGTGGCCGGCGGGGTAGCCCTTGGACTGCCATGGCGTTCCGCAGCACAGGCCAGCGGTGCCGGTTGGTACGACGATCGGCACTCCTGCCAGTTCGCACAGGCGCAGGAACGCCGCCGCCGAACCGTCGGACGCGCCGTCCTCCGGGGCGAAGATGCTGCCGATACAGGCCGCGAAGAACACGGCCTGGGCGTCCGGTGCGCTGCGGGGTGCGGGGCGGGGAGCACCGGCGCGCGGGATGTCGTCGCTCCACAGGGGTACGAGTTCGGTGGCGCCGAGCCCACGGATCGCCTGAGTGGCGGCGCGGGTCAGTGGGGTCGGTACGGTGTGTGCCGCGTTCAGTCCCACCCGGACGCCAGCCACGGCGGTCTTCCAGTGCTGGGCGGCACCGCGGGCGGTGTGCTGGGCGAGAGGGCTGTGCCGCTCGGCGCGCAGCCGTTTCATCGCTGCGCCGGTGTCGATGCCGACCGGGCAGGCGGTGACGCAGAGGCTGTCCGCGGCGCAGCTGTCCACCGCGCTGTACGCATAGTCGCTGGTCAGTTCCCGGCGGCGCTCCTCGTCGCCGGCGGCGGTGGCGAGGGCGATCTGCCGTTGCAGGACGATGCGCTGCCGGGGCGTGGTGGTGACGTCGGCGGTGGGGCAGACCGGCTCGCAGTAGCCACACTCGACGCAGGCGTCCAACTTGGGGTCGACCGTCGGGACGGCCTTGAGCTGCTGCAGGTGCACGGTCGGGTCGTCGTTGAGCAGCACCCCGGGGTTGAGCAGGCCGCTCGGGTCGCACAACCGCTTGAGCTCGCGCATCACGTCGTACAACTCGTCGCCGTACTGGCGGCGGACGAAGGGGGCCATGGCCCGGCCGGTGCCGTGCTCCGCCTTGAGTGTTCCGCCCTCGGCCAGCACGAGATCGACCATGTCGTCGGTGAACCGGGCGTAGCGATCGATCTCGGCCGGTGTGTCGAAGGACTGGGTCAGCATGAAGTGCAGGTTGCCGTCGCGAGCGTGTCCGAAGATCACCGCGTCCGGATAGCCGTGCCGGTCGAACAGGCGGATCAGACCGTCGCACGTGCCGGTCAGGCGCGACATCGGCACCGCGATGTCCTCCAGCAGGGCCGTGGTGCCGGGCGTGCGGGCGCCGGCGACCGCGGTGTATAGACCCTTGCGCAGGTGCCAGAGCCTGGCCCGTTCGCGCGGGTCGTGGGTCAGTTCGGTGCCGGTGACGGCGGGCAGGCGGTCGAGCGCGGGCCGGGCGTCGGCCAGCGTCGCGGCCAGCCGCTCGGCGCTGTCCTCGGTGAACTCCACCAGCAGCGCGGCGTGCCCGGTGACCGTCAGCCCGCGCAGGGCCCGGCTGGCGTCCGGGTCGCGCTGGCTGACCCGCAGGGCGGCCGCGTCGAGCAGTTCGGCGGTACGGGCACCGGCGGCGAGCAGGGCCGGCAGTGCGTCGGTGGCGTCGGTGAGGCGGGGCAGGATCAGCAGGCCGGTGGCGGCATGTTCGTGGATCTCGACGGTACGGAAGACGGCCTCGGCCACGAAGCCGAGCGTGCCTTCGCTGCCGATCATCAGGTGGGCGAGCATGTCGACCGGGCTGTCGTGGTCGAGCAGGGAGTTCAGCCCGTACCCCATGGTGTTCTTCATCGCGAACAGCCGCTCGATGGTGGCGCGCGACCCCGGTGTCGCGCGCACCCGGTCGCGCAGTCGCAGCAGCCCGGCGTGCAGCTCGGGCTCGTCGGCGCGCAGCCGGTCGTCGGCGTCGCGCGCGGCGGAGTCGACGACGGACCCGGATGGGAGGACGAAGCGCAGCGACTCCATGGTGCGGTACGCGTTGTCGGTGGTGCCGCAGGTCATCCCGCTGGAGTTGTTGGCCACCATGCCACCCACCGTGCAGGCGGCTTCGCTGGCCGGGTCCGGGCCGAGCCGGCGGCGGTAGCGGGCCAGTCGAGCGTTGGCCTGCCGGATCGTCAGGCCCGGTTGGAGCCGGATGCGACGGCCGTCGTCGAGCACCTCGGCCTGCCGCCAGTCGGCGCGGACGTCCACCAGCACGCCCGCGCCGCCGGCCTGCCCGGCGAGGCTGGTGCCGCCGCCGCGCAGGGTCAACGGCACGCCGGCCTCCCGGGCCCCGACCATCAGCGCCCCCACCTCGGCCGCCGATGCGGCGCGAACCACGGCCTGCGGCTCGAACAGGTACGGCGAGGCGTCGTGCGCCGCCGCCAGCCGCCGGGGCAGCTCGGTGCTGGCCCGGGCCGGATCCTCCAAGCGGGCGCGCAGCAGCTCGGCGACCTCGCGGGCGTGGACGTCGGCCGCGGTCGGCGCGGGTACTCCTACGACGGGTCTCATCGGCGGGTCCTCCCTGAAGGGGTGGTCAGTCGGCCACCGGCGACGCGACGATCCGCAACCGGTGCGGAGCGGTGCCGACCGGGTCCGGCAGCCGCAGCGGCTGACGGCCGGGAGTGATGCTGCCGAGCACGGAGGCGTGCCGCGCGCCGGTGCCCGAGGGCAGGGCGCCCGGCAGCCCGTGCACGGTCAGGTAGCCCAGCAGCGCGAAGGCCAGCGCCTCCTTGGCGTCCGATGCGACGCCAAGGTCGTCGCTGGACGACAGGTGGACGCCCGGCAGCTCGTCGGCGATCATGCGCATCAAGGTCGGGTTGTGTGCGCCGCCGCCGGAGACGACGAGCCGGGTGACGCCGTGGTCGCGGCAGGCGCCCGCGACCGTGACCGCCGTCAGTCGGGTGAGCGTGGCCAGCACGTCCTGCGGATCCGGCGTGGGCGCGTCGGCGAGGGCGGCGAGCAGGTAGGGCAGGTGGAACAACTCCTTCCCGGTGCTCTTCGGGCCAGGCAGCCGGTAGTACGGCTCGTCGAGCAGCCGCCGCAGCAGGACCGGGTTCACCTGCCCGGCAGCCGCGCCGCGCCCGTCCCGGTCGTACTCCTCGGTGCCTCCGCTGAAGTGGCGCACAGCGGCGTCGAGGAGTGCGTTGGCCGGCCCGGTGTCGAACGCGAGGGGGTCCGCGTCCGGCGCGACGACGGTGATGTTGGCGATGCCGCCCAGGTTCAGGGCGGCGGGGACGCCGGGTAGGCCACGTAGCAGCAGCGCGTCGAAGAGGGCGACCAGGGGAGCGCCCTGGCCGCCGGCGGCGACGTCGCGGCTGCGTAGGTCGGCCACGACCGGAAGGCCGGTGGCCTCCGCGATCCAGGCCGGCTGACCCAGCTGGAGAGTGCCACGGACCACCCCGTCCTCGACCCAGTGGTGCATGGTCTGGCCGTGCGAGACGACCAGGTCGGCGTGGCCGCCACACAGTTGGGCGAGAGCCCGCACACCGGCGTCGGCGAAGGCCTGGCCGATGCCGGTGTCCAGCACGCAGATCGCCTCGGTGGTGGTCGGGGCCGGCGGTAGGGCGGCGGCGATCCCGCTGCGCAACCGCTCGGGGTACGGGTGGCTGAGCCGGCCCAGCGGTCGCATCCGCAGGGTGTCGCCGTTCAGGTCGAACTCGGCCGCGGCGGCTTCGATGCCGTCGTAGGAGGTTCCGGACATCAGGCCGATCACGCGCATCAGGTCCTCCTTCACGCCCGTCCGGCGGGCGTCGCCGCCGGTTCTTCGGCCTCGTCGGTGCGCCGGTGGTCGTACGGCGTCGCCGGGGCCGCGTGGAACCGGCTCGACACCGCGCCGACGAGCAGGGTGATCAGGACACCGATCGGCACCAGCCACTGCGCGGCGATGGCGGTGGCGGTGGTGGTCCCGGCCGTCGTCACATCGATCTTCACGTAGCGGACGATGTATGTCATCACCGCCACGGTGACGAGGAAGGCGATCACCGCGTCGACCTGGTTGGCCCGCTGGACGAGACGGCCGAGCAGGAACGCCCCGAGCAGTGCCCCGTAGGTGTAGCCAGCGATGGTCAGGCCGGTCAGGTACACGTTTCCGGTGCTCGAGCTGAAGGCGCAGGCGAAGATCGCCATCAGCACCGCCCAGACCAGGGTCATCACCCGGGCGAGCCGGAGCATCACGTCATCCGACGGGACCGTCCGGAAGAAGCTGTGGATGAAGTCGGCGACGGTGGAGTTCGACATCGAGTTCAGCGCCGACGACAGCGAACCCATCGCGGCGCCGAGGATGCCGGCCACCAGTAGACCCGAGATGCCCACCGGCAGGGCGTGCAGGATGAAGCTCGGGTAGAGGTTGTCGCTGCTGGCCAGGCCGAGTTCCTTGAAGGTCTGACCCTTGTTGTACGACCACAGCAGCGCGCCGACCAGGGAGAATGCCGCGAACTGGATGACCACGAAGATGCCCGAGGAGATCATCGCCTTCTGCCCCTCGCGAAGCGTGCGGGTGGACAGGATGCGCTGGACGATCAGCTGGTCCGACCCGTGGCTGGCCATCGCGAAGATCGCGCCGCCGATGATCGCGGTCGGCAGGGCGAACGGGCTGGTGAGCACGTGCGCGAGCGTGAAGTCGGTGTCGAAGAGCTGGAACTTGCCGGCGTCCAGCGCCTGCGAGTAGCCGTCGAAGCCGACGGCGTGGCTGAGCACCGCGATGGCCAGGATCGCCCCGCCCAGGTAGAGCCCCATCTGGATGGCGTCGGTCCAGATGACCGCCTTGATGCCGCCGAGGTAGGTGTAGACCACCGTGATGAGCGTCAGAACGATGATGATGGCCTGGTAGCCGACCTGAAGGCCGAGCTCGTCGAGGAGCAGCTTGATGGGGATGGCCGAGGCGAACAGCCGTACGCCCTCGGCGAGCAGGCGGGTGAAGACGAACGTGACGGACGCCAGGCCCTGGAGTTTCAGGCCGAACCGTTCACCGAGGTACTGGTAGGCGCTGACGAAGCCGCCCCGCTTGTAGAGGGGGATGAGCACCGCGGCCACGACGACGCGACCGATGACGTAACCCAGGGCCAGCTCGACGTTACCGAATCCCTGGCCGCTGTAGGCGCCACCGGGCACGCTGATCACGGTCAGGACGCTGGTCTCGGTGGCGACCACGGAGAACGAGACGGTCCACCACGGCAGCCGACCCTCGCCCACGAAGTAGTCCTTGGCGGATTTCTGCTTGCCGGACAGCCGCAGTCCGACGAAGGCGATCACCACGAGGTACAGCACGATTACGACAAGGTCGAGTTGACGCACAGCTCACTCCCAACCAGCGGTTGTCAATAAGTGACGTGGGACCAGGGTAACGCGAAACTTTTTGCCACTGCCGGTCCGGGCTGGCTACGCTGTGGTCCCAGCCTGCTGATATGGGGGAAAGGGTGGCCCAGCAGAACGTGCCCGGCGGCCGGGAGCCGGCACCGGACGCGGCCCGCAGCGACATCTCGGGCACACACCATCACACCGTGCCGCCGAGGCTGGCACGGTCGAAACGGCGCGTTGTCGGCGTAGTTCTGGCGAACCGCCGACGCCCGTCCCCACCTGCCCTCAGCCTGGCCGCCGCGAGCACGCGCTCGACGTCGACCGCACCGGCGAGGCACCACCCGCCGGCCGGCGACTGAACACCAGCGAGAGGAACGAACAACCCGTGGACCTCAGCACCCTCGGCACCGAAACCCGCAACGAGAAGACCACCGACCTCGACCGGATGTCTCCCACCGAACTGCTCCTCGCGATGAACGACGAGGACCACTCGGTCGCGCAGGCTGTCCGTCGGGCCGTGCCGGACATCGCGGCGGCCGTCGACGTCGTCGTGGCGTCACTGCGTCAGGGCGGGCGACTGATCTATCTCGGTGCCGGCACCAGCGGCCGGATCGGCATGCTCGACGCCGTCGAGATCCCACCCACCTTCGGTACGCCGCCCGGCCGAGTCGTCGGCCTGCTCGCCGGCGGGGCGGGAGCCTTCGGCGTCGCCGTCGAGGGCGCGGAGGACGACCCGGCCGGTGCCGTCGCCGACCTCGACGCGATCGGCCTGACCGCCCGCGACACGGTGGTCGGGCTCGCCGCCAGCGGCCGGACCCCGTATGTGGTCGGCGGGTTGGCGCACGCCCGCGTGCTCGGAGCGGCGACCGTCTCCGTCGCCTGCAACTCCGACGCGGTGATCAGTCGGTACGCCGACGTCGCCGTCGAGGTGCCCACCGGCCCCGAGGTGCTCACCGGCTCCACCCGGCTCAAGGCCGGCACCGCCGAGAAGCTCGTCTGCAACATGCTCTCGACCGCCACGATGGCCCGGCTCGGCAAGGTCTACGGCAACCTGATGGTGGACATGAACGCCACCAACGAGAAGCTCGTCGACCGGGCGCGTCGGATCGTCGCCGAAGCCGCCGACACCGATCTCGACACCGCCACGCGGGCGCTCGCAGCGGCGCACGGGCACGCCAAGACGGCCATCGTGCTGCTGCTGGCCAACTGCACCGCCGAGGAGGCCGCAGCGCGCCTGCGCGACGCCGACGACGACGTCCGGGCGGCCGTCGCGGCCTGACGCAGGAAGGCCGCCGTGGGTACCGCGGCCTGACGCAGGAAGGCCGCCGTGGGTACCGCGGCCTGACGCAGAAGGGGCGCCGTGGGTACCGCGGCCTGACGCAGGAAGGCCGCCGCGCCGGTGGTCATGACCAACCGCAGAGGGCCTTGTCCAGGAACGCATCGACGGCGTCGTCGGGGTTACCCTGGAAGTCGGGCGTGAGCATGACTGTTACCTGCCGGCGTCTGTCTTCCGTCGAGTACGACCAGGACTGGTAAGCGAGGGCATCGCCGTCGTTGCCGTACACGCGAACCCCACACGAGGTGTCCCGCCACCACGCCAGCCCGAGTCCGTACCTGCCGCTCTCGACACCCGGTGTCTTCATCTCGGTGAGCAGGTGATCCGGCAGGAGGCGTCCACCGAGCAGCGCGGCGAAGAATCGGTTGAGATCGCTCGTCGTGGAGATCATCTCCCCGCCCGCGCCGAACACCGAGGGGTTCATCTTCGTGTAGTCGAGGAGGTCGCCGTTCCGACTTGTCGGCAGGTAGCCGTGCGGATGTGGACCGGGAATGTGCGGGGATGCCCCCGGTACCGACGTGCCGCGCAACCGCATCGGTCGGATGACCCGGCGCTCGATCTCGTCGCCGTACGACTGGCCGGTCACCCTCTCGACGAGCTGACCGAGCAGGAGGTAGGCAGTGTTCGAGTACGCGAAAGCCGAACCTGGCGGTTCGAAGGTCGGCGGGTTGGCCACCGCTCGCTGAACGAGCTCGGCAGCGCGCCAGGTCCGCCAGCGGTTGGCGAAGAAATCCGGCTCGGGTGGCATCGGTAGCGTGCCCACATAGTCGTACAAGCCGCTGGTGTGGTTCAGCAGTTGACGCACGGTCATCCGGTGACCGTCGGGGACGACTCCCGGCAGCCAGAGTTCGGCCGGGTCGTCCAACCGCAGTGGACCCTCGTCGACGAGTTGCAGGACGACGACGGCGATGAACGTCTTCGTGATGCTGCCGACCCGGAATCGACCATCCACCGGGGCCGGGCGCGGCTTGCCCAGCGTGGCGACACCGCTGCTGCCTCGCCACACGCCGTGCTCGTCACGCACCTCCGCCACGGCGCCCACCGCGCCGGCGGCGACGACGTCGTCCAGCCGTGTCTGCAGCCCGACGCGATTCGCTCCCGGAGATGCCGCAGTGGCAACTGTCGGCGTCGCGATCACCGCCAGAGCTGTCGTCGCAGCCAACACCGCCCGATGCACCCGTCTCATCCCGACCTCCCCGCGAGCAGTTCGTCGAGATTGAGCCTGACCGAGTTGGTGCGACGGGCATATCCGGGAACACCCGGGGTCTCCCCGGACACCCATCGGGGGTCGGCCGCTCCGCCGTACCGTCGGGCTGTTCACACCCGTGCTTCGGCAGGTGCCGGGGCGGGGTCGAGCGGCAGGTCACGCATCCGGCGGATCGGGGTCGACAGATAGATGATCGGGGAGAGCGCGGTGAGCGTGCCGAAGATCAGCAGGGTCGTGCGGGCGCTGAGCGGCCCGGCCAGGACGCCGGCGAGCAGACCGCCGAGCGGAATGGCGCCCCAGGAGACGAACTTGACCGTGGCGATCACCCGCGACAGGAGTTCTGGCGGGCTGGCGAGCATCCGGTACGTGCGGGTGGTCACGCTGAGCACCACCGTGGAGCCGGCGAAGATGAGGTTCCCGACGGCGAAGGCGAGATAGGCGGCGGTGCCGGTGCCCAGCGGGATGATGAGCGCGCCGACCACGCCGACGAAGGCCGCGATGATCAGACCACGTGCGGTGCCGAACCGGTCGGTGAAGCGGGTGGTCAGTGCGGCGCCGATGAGCGTGCCGAGACCGTCGGCGGCGATCAGCACTCCGACCAGGAGCGGCGATGCGTGCAGCTCGCGGAACAGATAGAACGGAAAGAGAGCCAGCATGGCGCCGTTGACGAAGTTCGTCGCGGTGGCATCCCACATGGCCGGCCCGATGATCGGGTGTCGCAGCACGTAGTGCCAGCCCTCGCGGATCATCGTGACCATCGGTGGCCGCTCGTCCGGTCGCTGCACCCGCCGGGCGGGCAGGGTACGCAGCAGCACGGCGGAGACCAGGTAACTGACGGCGTCCACGAGCAGCGTCGGCACCGCACCCAACACCTGCACCGCGAGCCCGCCCAGGGACGGCCCGCCCAGTTGGGTGGCGGCGTGCGTGCCGGAGGTGAGGCTGTTGCGCGCCTGCAACTGGGCGGCCGGCACGATCTCCGGTAGGAAGGTCTGGTTCGCCACGTCGAACAGCACGTTGGCGAAGCTCACGACCAGGGCGACGGCGACCAGTTGGGCCACCGTCAGGGTGTCGTACCACCACGCCAGGGGGACGGACGCGATGGCGAGGGCCCGGATCAGATCCAGGGCGACCTGCATGCCGCGCAGCGGCATGCGCTGCACGATCACCCCCGCCGGCAGACTGATCAAGAGGTACGCGAGATAGCCGGCCGCCGTGATCAGTCCCATTTCGAAGGCCGACGCCTGCAGCACGACCAGCGCGGTCAGTGGCAGGGCCAGCCCGCCGACCGCCGAGCCGAGGTGACTGGTCGTGCCGGCCACCCACCAACGCCAGAACGCGGTAAGTTCCATAATGGAACTCAATATAGCGGTGGAGGGGTGGACGGTCGACCCTGCCTGATCACTCGTGGCGGCACCGGTTGCGAGCGGATCTCGGCGGCGTTACGTTGAGATCTCATCGATGAACGTCTACGCCGCAAGGTACGGGGGCTCGCATGTCCACGTCTGTCACTCGTCGCACCGTTCTGGCCGGTGGGGCCGGTGCCGCCATCGGCCTGGCCCTGCCCGGCCTCGCCGCCCACGCCGGTGGCCACCACCCCACCAGCGTGCGCTTCACCCTCGACGCGAGAACGCTCGACGGCGGCGAGCAGGTCGCCTCGGTCACCCTCGACACCAGCCGGCTCGGGCCGATCGACCCGGCCGGGCTGACCCCCGGCACGTTCAGCGTGCACGCCAAGGCCACCAGCCCGATCCCGATCGCTACCGGCGATCAGATCTTCAGCGAGTACGACCTGGACCGTACGGTGACCGCGGCCCGGCTCGATCGGCACGGCAACATCGTGCTGGAGCTGAGCCACGCCGAAGGTCAACCCGGCGGCGGCACGCTCGGCTACATCCTGAGCAGGGGCCGCAACGTCCGGCTGGACCTCGTCTACACCATCACGCAGAACACCCCGATCGCCCGGCGTAACGGCTCGCCGCTCACCATCACGCGCTTCGTGCAGGGACGGCTGTCGAACCCCGAGGTGGACGCCTTCAGCTACCACGTCTCGGGCTCCGGCCTGAAGTACCGGCTGTACTCTCCCGACCACGCGCCCCGGCACGGTCGGCGGCCGTTGATCGTCTGGCTGCACGGCGGCGGCGAGGGCGCCTCGCTGCCCGACGACTACTACGACAACGAGACCACACTGCGCGCCAACCGCGGAGCGCTCGGCTTCGCCACCCCGCAGGCTCAGCAGATCTTCTCCGGCGCGTACGTCGTCGCTCCGCAGAGCACCTCCTACTGGATGGAGGACGGCCCCCGGTTCGCCCCGCTGATCCGCGAGATCGTTCAGGACCTGGTACGCCGCAAGCGTGTCGACCCCGACCGGATCTACGTTGTCGGTTGCAGCAACGGCGGCTACATGTCCCTGGAGATGACCGTTGCCTACCCCGACCTGTTCGCCGCGTCGGTGCCGATCTGTGGTGTCGTCGAGCCGCTCGGCGGGGGAGGCCCGCCGCTGATCACCGATGCGGGGCTGGCAAGGATCCAGACCCCGACCTGGCTGGTCACCTCGCGCGACGACGACACCGTGCCACCCGAGACCAACACGATCCACGCCCATGACCTCATCCCGGGATCGCTGATCAGCCTGTACGACCATGTGGTCTGGGACGGCTACCAGTTCCCCGGCCACTGGTCCTGGATCTACGTGGCCCGCAACGACCCGAGCCTCAACGGCGTCCACATCTGGCAGTGGATGGCCCGCCGTCGTCGGTGATCTGCGGTCGGGTCCAACTCACGGGCCTTGATCCGGGCCCGGCCGTGACCGGGAGAAAAGAGCGGCCGCCCGAGCCCAGGTGGCCGCTCTTTCTCGGGCCAACACCAGGTCAGCGTTGAGTTGACCCGCGTGACGTTGCTGATCGTGTTGTTCGCCCCACCGCAGGGGCTCTGGGTGATGTTGGTGCCGCTGACGGTCAGATTCTGGAACCGGATGCTGGAGGAGATCGGGAACTCGGGTCGGTTCCGGGGAGTGGCAGCGGCATCTGTCCTCCGTGAGGTTCGTGAGCGACCGTTGGTCGGTACGGCAGCGCCGGCGGCGCGCCGTGGCCGGGCCCACAGCGTCGCCGGCGACGTGAATTGCTTCAGTGGCGGCGGTTCGTGGTTGCGGCGGACAGCAGCGTGGGCCAGTCCTGGGCGGCGGCCCAGTCGGCGAAGCTGTGCCAGCCGACCTCCGGGTAGTCGCGGTGCAGCACGGCAACGTCCACGTCCAGGCCGACGGTAGTGAAGTAATCGAACATGGCCGCCAGGTCGGTGGACCGCTGTCGGACCTGGACCAGGGGCACCTGCTGGTGGGTGATCGCGCAGCCGATGGCGGCGGCGAGGACTTCGGCCATCTGGGCGGGGGTGCGCTCGTCGGAGGCGATGTCGATGCGACGGCTGGCGAACTCGGCGGAGCGCTGTAGGACGAGCGCGGCGAACGCGCCGATGTCGGCCGCCGGGATGAGGGTGAGCGGCCGGTGGGCCGGCATTGGCCAGGCGAAGGTGCCCGTGCGCAGGCCGTCGAGGGTCCAGCCGGTGGCGTAGTTGTCCATGAAAGCGGCCGGCGCGATGACCGTCCAGGGCACGCCGGAGGCGCCCAGGTGCTGTTCGACCAGGTGCTTGCTCTCGTAGTGGGGGACGCCGGTGCCGCGGTCGGCGTGCGCGACGGTGGTCAGCACGATGTGGCCGAGGCCAGCGCCTGCTGCGGCGTCGACAAGAGCCTTGCCCTGCCGGACCTCGGTGGCAAGGTCGGTGCCGAACGGTGTGGTGACCGCGAACAACGAGTCCGATCCGGCGAGGGCGTTGTCGAGGGAGGCGCGATCGTCGAAGTCGGCCTGGCGCACCTCGGCGCCGAGGTCGCGCAGGGCTTCGGCGGCTGGCGAGGTGGGCTGGCGGGTGAGTGCGCGTACCCGGTGGCCGGCCTTCAGCAGGGCGCGGGCGGTGGCCCCGCCCTGCGCGCCGGTGGCTCCGGTGACGGCAACGGTGAGCATGAGTTCTCCAGGAGGTAGGATAGCTGCGTGACGCATTAACTGCGTCACGCAGCAGATTAGGTGAAATTGCTGCGTCGCGCAACTAGTTGGGATGTGCCGCGGATGACCGCAACGCGCCGGACCCGGTTGTACGAGGAGTTGTCGATGGCGTCCCGCCGCTATCTCGCCTCGTACGTGCTCTTCAACCAGGCCATCGCCGACCACCTCGGGCTGCACCCGACCGACGTGCAGTTTCTGAGCCTGCTCTCGGCAGCGCCCGAGCCCCGCACGGTGCGAGAGATCGCCGACATGACCGGCCTCACCACGGGATCGGCCACCCGCCTGGTCGACCGCCTCGAACGTGGGGGCTATGTGAAACGCACACCCGACCAGGAGGACCGGCGCCGGGTGCTGGTCACCCCGGTGCCAGAACGCCTCGACCGTGTCACCGCGGTCTGGGACGACCTGGGCCAGTCCTGGCAGGCGATCCTCGAGGACCACACCGAGGAGGAGCTTGAAGTGATCACCCGTCACATGCAGCGAGCCGATGACCTCAGCCACGCCCAGATGCGTCGCCTGCGGTCCCGACCGAAGCCCGCCTGAGGCCACGGCCCGCCAGGGTGCTCGCGAGGGTGTCGCCCAGCGCGAGGACGCGGCCGTCGTTCTCGACCTACCAGGTGAGCGCGATCAGGGGGTGACCAGGCCGGTCCGGTACGCGACGACGACGGCCTGAACCCGGTCGCGCAGGCCCAGCTTGGCCAGAATCCGGGCGACGTGTGTCTTCACGGTCGCCTCCGACAGGTGTAGGCGACCGGCTAGCTCGGCGTTGCTCAGGCCCTGGGCCAGGAGGCCCAGCACCTCCAGCTCACGCGGGGTCAGGGTGCTCAGGTCCCGGTGGATCGCCGGCGGGTCGGTGTCGCGTTGGGCGAACCGTTGTACGAGCCGCCGCGTGATCGCCGGTGCCAGCAGCGCGTCGCCGGAGCGGACCAGCCGGACGGCAGCCACCAACTGCTCCGGGGTGACGTCCTTGAGCAGGAAGCCGCTGGCCCCGGCGGTCAGCGCCGCGTACACGTACTGGTCGAGGTCGAAGGTCGTGAGCATGATGCTGCGGGGTGCCTCGCCAACGCCGGTGAGGATCTGGCGGGCGGCCGTGAGGCCGTCCATGTCCGGCATCCGGATGTCCATCAGCACCACATCGGGCCGGTGTCGATTGCCCGTGAGCGGCGGTGCCAGGACCACATGTTTCACCCTCGCGTAACGGGTATTCAGGCGCACCGGCGCGGCCGGAGGGTGAACAGCGCCACGGAGTAAGGGAGTTCGCGTCATGCCCGATCCGCAGCCCACCATCGTTCTCGTACACGGAGCGTTCGCCGAGTCGGCGAGTTGGAACGGTGTGATCGACCGGCTGGGCGCCGCGTACGACGTGGTGGCCGCCGCCAACCCGCTGCGGAGCGTCGCAGCCGACGCCGCGTACGTGCGGGACGTGGTACACGGGATCGGCGGTCCGGTCATCCTCGTCGGCCACTCGTACGGCGGCATGGTGGTCACGCAGGCCGCAGCCGACGAACCGTTGGTGCGGGCTCTCGTGTACGTCAACGGCTTCTGCCCGGACACCGGTGAGTCGGGGCTGTCGCTGTCCGGGAAGTTCCCCGGCAGCACGCTCGCCGACACGCTGGTGCAGTACCCGGTGTCGACCGGCGGTAACGAGGTCGCGATCGGCCAGGACGCATACCACCAGCAGTTCGCCGCCGACGTGTCGACCGACGTCGCGGCGCTGATGGCGCGGACCCAGCGGCCCATCACCGAACAGGCCCTGGGTGACGGGCTCTCCGGCGACCCGGCCTGGCGGTTGCTGCCCAGTTGGTTCGTGTTCGGGGACGCCGACATGAACATCCCGGTCGCCGCGCACCGGTTCATGGCCGAGCGGGCCGACGCGCGGGGCCAGCGCGAGGTCGTCGGCGGTTCGCACGCGATGGTGGTCTCCCGGCCGAGTGAGGTCGCCGAGACGATCATCGAGGCCGTCCGGGCGTGAGCGTCTGACGTTCCGGCGAAACCCGACGCGGGAAGTCGCCCTGGACCGCGGACGGTGGGCCGACGACGGGAGGTCGCCGGCCCACCGTGCCTGCTGGCTACCGAACCCGTAGCTGCTGGTGGACCGCCGCGGCGGGGGCGTAGTTCGGGTCACCGGAGTAGGCGACGTGCACCGGGTACACCCCTGCCGACAGCCCGGTGGTCGGCAGTTTGACGACGGCTGCGCCGCCGGTCAGCGGAACCGCCTGCGTGGTGCCGCCGAAGGTCACGGCGATCTCACCGGTCACCTTCGGAGCCTTCTCGTGCTTGGCCTGTGCACGCACATCGACGTCCAGCGTGAACGTGCCACCGCGTACGACCGACGCGGGTGTGGCTTTCGCCTTCACCACGACTCTGGCCGTGCCCGGAGGCGTGTCGGCGCCCGACCACAGGTAGTCCCTCGCGAAGATCGTGAACAGTTGGCCCGCCGTCATCCCGTCGTGCGCGCCGGGGACCTGGGTCGTCGCGGCGGTGAACCCGTGCGCCCTGAAGTTGTTCGCGATGGCGTTCTGGGCGTCGAGGCTGCCCTCGAAGACACCGTTGCCGAGGAACACGAGGAGGTCGTCGTCCCCGACCGCGTCCGCGATGTTGTCGTAGTCCGCTGCGGTGAGGGACGGGTTACCGGAGAAGTGTCCATAGAAGCCGAACGTCGTCGGGTAGTTCTTGATGACGACGCCACCGGTCATCCCGCCGTAGGAGAAACCGGCGTAGGCACGCCCCTCCCGCTCGGTCGAGACGTTGTAGTTCGCCTCGATGAGGGGAAGGATCGTCTGGACCAGGTTGTTGGCGGCGTTGGTCTGGTTGTAGGAGGCGAAGCCGAGGCTGGTACCCGTGAAGTGGTTCCCCATGGTGACAACCACGGTGGGCTCGATCTCGCCCCTGGCCGTCATGTTGTCCAGGATGTTCGGGACGTTCGCCGGGACCATGAAGTCGGTCTCGTCACCGAAGATGCCGTGGGCGAGATACGCGACCTTGTACGGCTCGGCGCGGTCAGGATCGTAGTTGGCCGGCAGGTAGACGCCGAGGTAGTGGCCGCTGTCGCCCAGGATCGTGGTGTAGGGGACGTACTGGACGGTGCCCCGCTTCGAGGCGTCCGCCATCGGCAGCTCGTAGGCGGCACGCTCCTTCAGCACCGGGTCGTTCTGCTTCTTGGCGTACGGCACGTACACGGTGTCGAGAACGTCGTTGTTCCGCACCCGGAACGAGGACTCACCCGGGGGCCGAGGGGCCGTCGAGGCGGGATCCCAGATGCGCTTGTTCACCCAACCCTGGGTTGGGTCCCAGACCCGGTACCAGTAGCTGAGGCCTCCGGCGTGCAGCGGGACGGAGACCGACCAGTTTCCCTTCGAGTCCTTCGTCATGTCCCGGAGGAACTCGGTGCCGCCAGCGTGGTAACGCCCCGGCTGCCACTCCTCCGGCTGGTACCGCGTGGTGCCGGTATCGAGGTCGAGCAGCGTCAGGTCGCCGGCAAGGCGTACCTGGGTGGCGTTGGGGTTGTGGTAGACGAACTTCACCGTGTACCCGGTCGGTGAACCGCGATCGGCGATGACGGTCGCACCTTGGGCGGCCGGGGGCCTGCCTGCGGCGGCAGCCGGCGTGGAGCAGATGGTGCCTGCGCCGAGTGACATGATCGCGAGCAACGAGATCGCACGGCTGAGCCTGCGTCTTCCGATCGCTTTCCTCATCTGAGCAACCCCTCTGTGGTCGTGTGGCGTCCGGCGGTGGTCGGTACTCAGTGGACAACGGACTCGCTAAATCGAATTAGCAAGGGGAGTGTGGCTGGGTGCGCTCGTCGATGTCAAGATCCGTCGCCGCCGTCCGTGTCATTTCGGCTTGGTGCCGCTGGAGCCAGGGAGCAGCCGACGGGCGGTGCTCCTGGCCGCCGGGGGATGCTCGCCGGGTGCTCGCGGCAGCCCGAGGTCGACAAGAGCGCTCAATATCTCCCGCGGCGGCCCGCCGATCTTCCTGACCCCGACCGATCTCCGCAGTGCTCCTGGCCCTGGCCGTGGCAGCGCTCGTTCTCGCCGTCGTCCCGGCGATCCACCGAAAACGCGAGATCGTGTTCGCCGAGGAGGAGTAGGAGTCGGTGGCTCCCCGCCTCCTGGGCGTCCTGCGCCTGGGCGGCGGGAGAGGGGGCAAAAGAAAAGGCAGGAGATCTGACTCCCTGCCACTTCTAACATATAGCGCACCGGGGGGCTTGCGGCAAGACCCGGGTCTTGCCGCAGAATCGGCGGCCGGATACGGCACCGACCAAAAACGGGGGTACGACGTGGGCGGGTTTTCAGCCAGTGCGGCGCAGCGGCACGCGGTTGCCGCGGAGGTGTCCCGATGACCGAGCAGTACGTGTTGGATCTTCAAGAGGTTGACGAGACGCAGGTCGCGCTCGTTGGCGGCAAGGCCGCGAACCTGGGCGGGCTGTCGCGGATCGACGGCATCCGTGTGCCGGCTGGCTTCTGCGTCACGACGGCCGCCTTCCGGCGGATCATGGCGGAAGCGCCATCGATAGAGGATCGGCTCGATCAGTTGTCGCGGCTGAACCCGGATGACCGGGAGGCCATCCGCACGCTCAGCGCGGAGATCCGCCGCATCATCGAAGGGATCGCCATTCCGGCCGATCTCGCTGCGGCGATCACCCGTCCGCTCGCCCTGCTCGGCGAGCAGGCCGCCTATGCCGTGCGGTCCAGCGCGACGGCGGAGGACCTGCCGACGGCCTCCTTCGCGGGCCAGCAGGACACGTACCTGAACGTCGTGGGCCCGGCAGCGATCCTCCAGCACGTCGGCCGGTGCTGGGCTTCGCTGTTCACCGAGCGCGCCGTGACCTACCGCCTGCGAAACGGCGTCGACCACCGGAAGACCCACATGGCCGTGGTCGTGCAGCAGATGGTCGTCCCGGATGCGGCAGGCATCCTGTTCACTGCCGACCCCGTCACCGGCAACCGGAAGGTCGCCACCGTGGACGCCAGCTTCGGCCTCGGCGAGGCACTGGTCTCCGGACGGGTGAACCCGGACGTCTTCAAGGTGCGTGACGGCGAGGTCGTCGCCAGGACGCTCGCGGCCAAACAGCGTGCCGTGCACGCCCTGCCGGACGGCGGAACGCAGGAGGTGACGATCGACCCGCAGCGGCAGGAGCAGCCGGCGCTGACGGATGCGCAGGTCGTGCGGCTCGTGCAGCTCGGGCGGCGGATCGAGGCGTACTTCGGCAACCCGCAGGACATCGAATGGTGCCTGGCCGAGGATGACTTCCAGATCGTGCAGAGCCGGCCGATCACCACGCTGTACCCCATCCCCGCTGCCAGTGACCAGGAGAACCGCGTCTATCTCTCCGTCGGCCATCAGCAGATGATGACCGACGCCATGAAGCCACTCGGGCTCTCCATGTGGCGGCTGACGGCCATGACACCGATGCACGAGGCCGGCGGGAGGCTTTTCGTCGACGCCACCCGGCTCCTGTCCTCGCCCACGAGCCGCGCCGGCTTCCTGAAGATGTCGGAGAAGTCCGATCCGCTGACCAGGGACGCGCTGGAGACCATCCTCGATCGCCACGACTTCGTCCCGGCGCTGCCGGACAGCGGTCCCGTCGGGCCGACGGTCGGCGGTGCGCCCGCCCCGATCGAGACCGATCCGGCCATCGTCACCGCGCTGATCGAGCGCAGTCAGGCGTCCATCGCCGCGCTGCGACGCGACATCCAGACGAAGACCGGACCGGCGCTGTTCGACTTCCTGCTTGAGGCGTTCAAGGAGCACAAGCAGGTCCTCAGCGATCCCTTGAACATCCAGGCGATCATGGCGGGGATCGACGCCACCACCTGGCTCAACGACCGGCTGGGGGAGTGGCTGGGCGAGAAGAACGCGGCCGACACCCTCACGCTGTCGGCCCCCGGCAACGTCACGTCCGAGATGGGACTGGCGCTGCTCGACGTCGCGGACGTGATCCGCCCGCATCCGGAGGTGGTCCGGTTCCTGGAGCGCGTCGAGGACGACGGCTTCCTGGATGAGCTGCCCAAGTTCGAGGGCGGGACCGAAGCGCGCGACGCCATCGAGGCCTACCTCGGCCGGTACGGCATGCGCTGTGTCGGCGAGATCGACATCACGAGGCCGCGTTGGCGCGAACGCCCGACCACGCTGGTGCCCGTGCTCCTCGACAACGTCAGGACCTTCGAACCGGGCGCAGCCCAGCGGCGCTTCGAACAAGGACGGCAGGAGGCACAGAGGAAGACGCAGGAGGTGTTGATGCGACTGCGCGCACTGCCGGACGGGGAGCAGAAGGCCGACGAGACCAAGCGGATGATCGACCGCGTCCGGACCTTCATCGGCTACCGGGAGTACCCGAAGTACGGCATCATCAGCCGCTACCTCATCTACAAGTCGGCCCTGCTCCAGGAGGCCGAGCGCCTCGTGCAGGCCGAGGTGCTCCCCGCGACGGAGGACGTCTTCTACCTCACGTTCCAGGAGTTCCACGACGTCGTGTGCTCGAAGCAGGTGGATGCCACGCTCATCCAGCAGCGCAAGGACACGTTCCGGTCCTACCAGGCGCTCACCCCGCCTCGGGTGCTGACATCCGAAGGTGAGGCCATCACCGGGGCGTACCGACGCGATGACGTGCCAGCCGGCGCCCTGGTCGGCCTACCCGTCTCCGCCGGGACCGTCGAAGGGCGTGCCCGCGTCATCCTGGACATGGCCCAGGCCGATCTCGAACCAGGCGACATCCTCGTCACGGCGCACACGGATCCGAGCTGGACGCCCCTCTTCGTCTCCATCGCAGGCCTGGTGACGGAGGTTGGCGGACTGATGACACACGGCGCGGTGATCGCACGGGAGTATGGCCTGCCGGCTGTCGTCAGCGTCCTGGACGCCACCCGGCTGATCGCCGACGGGCAGCGCATCCGCGTGCACGGGAGCGACGGCTACGTCGAACTTCTACCGTGACCCACCACTCGCGTCGACGATCTCGGCGATCGCGTCGAAGGGGTCGTGCTGGCCGATCTCCTTGGCCATGATCCCCGCCTGGGAGCGGTAGCCGGGGTCGTGCAGCACCGCCTGCACCGCGGCGCGCAACTCGGTCGTCCCCGGGGTGCTGGTGCGCAGGTTGATGCCGGTGCCGCTCCACTCGACGCGGGCCGCGACCTCCGGCTTGTCCTCGCTGGCACCGGCGACCACGAGTGGCACTCCGTAGTGCAGGGCGGTCTGCACCCCGCCGTACCCGCCGTTGGTGACCAGCGCGTCGGCGTGGGGGAGTAGCCGGTCGAACGGTACGAAGCTGGCCAGCCGCACGTTGTCCGGCACGTCGGTCAGGGACTGACGTACCAGGTCGGGGCCGTCGTCGCGGACGGTGGCGGCCACCACCAGGACGTCGAGGTCGGCGAGGGCGCGCACCGTGGGGATGACCAGTTCGTTGAGGTCGGTGTTGGCGACGGTTCCCTGGGTCACGACCACCACCAGCCGGCCGCCGGACAGCTCGGACCACCATTCCGGCTGGGTGTAGTCGCTGCTGGACGCCGGAGGAAGCGTCCCGACGAACCGTAGGTGCTCCGGAAGGTCGTTGCGGGGGTACTCGAAGCTGGGCACGGTCAGTTGCAGGTAATGGTCCGTACGGCGAAAGGGCGCGTCGAAGAGGTAGTCGGGCATCGTCACGCCCAACGACGTGAGCGTCGCCTCGCCGAACCTTTGCAGGTCGGCAAAGATCTGGCGTACCTCAGCGTTCATCGCTCGGTTGCCGGCGCGTGCCTCCTCGCCGGGTGTAGGCAGCATCCCCGTCCCGAACGGGGGAGTGTCCTCGCTCTGGATCAGCAGGGGGACGGTGCCGAGTGTCACCAGCGTCGGGCGTTCCTCCCGCGCGGTGCGGAGGTGGAGTACCGGTATCGACCAGAACCCGAGCTCACCGAGCACCACATCCGCGGGGAACGTCGCCAGCAGCGCCCGTAGACCCCGCACCTGCGCGGGCAGTTGGCCGAGGAAGAAATTCTCGAAGTCGAACGACAACTGGGCGGGCCCTGGCGGCAGCGTGGCCCGCGCCGGGAAGAGGGTGTCCAGGTTGCGGTCGTCGAGGTCGGCTTCCGGCGGCAGCGCCTGGAATCGCGCCCCGATCGCCAGAGCGCGCTCCTCGAACCGGGATCCGGTGTACACGACCACCTCGTGACCACGCCTGACCAGGTCCGCCGCGACCGTGAGGACCGGGCTCACGTGCCCCTGGAAGGGGGTCGCTCCCACTACTACCTTGGCCATGCACGTCTCCTCATTGTCGAACCTGAATGATCGTCTTGCCGGGCGTGCGACGGTGGCGGGCGAACGCGGAGGGCGTCTCGGACAGCGGTCGCACGGCGCCGACGATGGGCTTGAGCCGTCCGCTCCGGAGTCGCTCGGCGAGGTCGCTCAGTCGGGCACGTTCAGGTTCGACGACGAAGAAGATGGCTCGCCCGTCCTTCGGCTGCGTGGTCGGCGGCATGGCGATGGTGACGACGGTGCCGCCCCGGCGTACCAGTTCGGTCGACAGTTCGAGGATGTCGCCGCCGATGACGTCGAACACCACGTCCACCTCGCCGACCTGCCGCAGGTCGTCGGCGTCCAGGTCGACGAAGGTCTGTGCGCCGAGGGTGAGCGCGACGTCGCGGTCGTCGGCCCGGCCGGTGCCGATCACGTGGGCGCCCACCTCCCGGGCGAGTTGGACGGCGATCGAACCGACGCCGCCCGCGGCGCCGTGAATGAGGACGGTCTGGCCGGTCGTGAGGTGGGCGTGGTCGAACAGCCCCTGCCACGCGGTCAGTCCGGAGATGGGCAGCGCGGCCGCCACGGTGTGATCGATGTCGGCCGCGAGGGGGGCGAGGTTGCGAGCCTCCACCGCGGTGTACTCGGCCAGGGAGCCGTTGCGTGCCCAGTCGGTCAGCCCGAACACCCGCTGGCCCACGGTGAGGCCGGTGGTTCCGTAGCCGAGTTCGACCACAACTCCGGACAGTTCGTGCCCGGGGATGCTGGGTGTCCGGTCCCGGCCGCCGCGATCGGACCACGTTGCCGGCCAGTCGAGTTCCCCGGGAGTGAAGCCTGCGGCATGGACGCGCACGATGACGTCGTTCTCCGCGGCGTGTGGGTACGGCATGTCGGTCAGGGTGAGCCCGCCGACACCCGCGTTACGGTCGCTTACGGTAATCGCTCGCATGCTCGAAGCCTCTCAGGAAAGTGCGTCGGCTGGCCGTTGTTGTAGCGGCCCGCCTCCGATCAGCTCGGCCAGGGTGATCCGACGATGCGCTCGACCGTCGTCACGCGCCGCAGGCCGGGGAAGAAGTGTTCGAGCACGTCGGAGTTCACGGTGCCGTTCGTGGTTTCCGGGCGGTCCTTCAGCCCGGCGACGTTGGCTCGCAGAAACTCGTTCTTGAAGTCCCCTCGTGGATGGCTGGCGAGAATCTCGGCGAGCTGATCGTGCTCCAGTCCGTCCAGGCCGAGGCCGAGCACGTCGGTCAGGACACCGAGGTACGTGGTCGCGATCTCGGGGCCCATCCGGTCGGGGATGCCGGGCGTCGTGTGCAGTGCGATCGCGGTCCAGACGGTCTCGACGGACGCCGTCGAGAAACCCCGGCCCAGGAGGAACTTGCGCGCGTGGTCGGCACCATCAATCTCGAAACGCTGCTGAACGTCCGAGAAGGGAGTAAGAAGGCCGCTGTCGTGAAACATGGCCGCCAGGTAGAGCAGTTCCGGGTCCGGTTTCACGCCAAGCTTGCCCGCGTGAATCAGGCCGAAGAAAAAGACCCTGCGGGAGTGGTGGTAGATGAGCGGCAGGGTGGTTTCCCGGATGTGCCTGGTCGCTTCGGCGACCGCCGCTGTCTCAGGAATCTCCAGCCCCGCGATGACCTCGGGCATGTGCTTTCACCTTCCGGAAAATGTGCGACCGTTTCTGCGACCTCCATGCTGCCCACCTGTCGTCGTCTGCTGCCGCCTTCGTCCGGCCAGGAATCCCTCATATCCGGACAGGGTGAAACCGTCATCGTGAGGTGAGCAACCGCCGGCGGGGTTCCCCGCCTTCTCCGGTAATGGCGTGCTACCAATAAACGGTGGTGAACGCCGGCACCCATCGCGTCGCGATCTTCGTCTACGACGGGGTGACGCTGCTGGACATCGCCGGTCCGGCCGAGGTGTTCAAGGAGGCCAACCGGTTCGGCGCCAACTACCAGCTCGTGCTGCTGTCGCCGACCGGCGCGGACGTCACCTCGAATCTCGGGGTCCGGATGGCGGTCGACGGCGCCGCCTCCGGCGAGCGGCCCTTCGACACGTTGCTGGTGGCCGGCTCCGACCACTATCCGCGCAACCAGGTCCCCGCCGACCTGGCGGACGCCGCACGGATACCGGCGGCTGTGGCGGGCAGGGTCGCGTCGGTCTGCACCGGGGCGTTCGTCCTCGCCGCCGCCGGCGTTCTCGACGGCAAGCGCGCGACCACGCACTGGCAGGTCGCACACGAGCTCGCCGCTCGGTATCCGACGTGCCGTGTCGAGGCCGACGCGATCTACGTTCGCGACGGCACCACGTACACCTCGGCAGGGGTGACGGCCGGTATCGACCTCGCGCTCGCTCTCGTCGAAGAGGACCACGGGCCCAACCTGACGCGCGACGTCGCACGTGCCCTGGTGGTGTACATGCAGCGTGCGGGCGGCCAGTCCCAGTTCTCGGCACCGCTGAAAGGGCCGCCGCCCCGCTCGCCGGCTCTGCGGAGGATCACCGACGCCGTGACGGCGGACCCCCGCGGGGACCACTCGCTCAGCGGACTCGCGAAGCACCTCAACGTGAGCACCCGGCAGCTCACCCGGCTCTTCCACGACGAGTTGTCCACGACACCGGCCCGCTTCGTGGAGAGCATCCGATTCGACCTGGCCAGAGCCCTGCTCGACCAGGGTCACACCGCCACGCAGGCCGCGACCCTCGCCGGGTTTCCCAGCTACGAGAGCCTGCGGCGGGTCTTCGCCCGGAAGCTGTCGATCAGCCCCGCCGCCTACCAACGCCGGTTCAGTACGACCCGTCGCACCCACGCGGGTTAGTGCCCTGATGCGCCGTCCGGCCCCTCATCCGAAGCGGTCAGCCAACTTCGTGAGCTTGGCGACGTACGCCGGCCAGTCGTAGTCGTCGGGGATGCTCGTGCTCTCCCGCCGCAGGCCGATCGCCGTGTCGTGCTGCTCGCGCATGATGTTTCGCGGTGCGGGGCATTCTGGCTTCGCGTTCGCTCAGTCCGTCGAGCTTCCAGACCAGGTCCTCGCGAGTGCCCTGAGGTAGCGGTGTAGCGCAACTTTCGCATCGCTCAGGTCATCCATGCCCGCCAGTCTTCCCTATCCGCGCCGAGCCGTCGTGTGAGCTGTCGCTGCCCGGCGTGGGCGGGGGCACTATCGTTCTGGCGTGCACATCCGTTTTGACGTCCCCGCCGATCCCGCCTACCCAGGCCGCGTGGCTGCTGTGCTCGGCAGCGTTCGGCTGCGCAGGTACGGCTACATCGGCGCGGCGCTGGCAGCGGTCGGGGCGATCGGTTTCCTCGTCTCGCGGGCGTTCACGTGGGGCGAGCGGGCCTCGTCGCTGTGGATGGCGATGATCGTGGGTGGCCTGCTGTCGATGCTGTACCTCCCGTGGGTGCGGTTGCGTGCCCGGCGCCGCTCCAGCCGCTACGCCGTCGAGGGCGCCTACGACATCACCGATGACAACATCATGATGCGCAGCGGCTCGGAGTCCGGCGGCATCGCCTGGGACGGGGTCGCCCAGGTGCGGGACACCCCTGACTTCTGGATCGTGTACGTCGGTCGGATGCCGGCGACCGTGATCCCGCGCTGGTTGATGACCGCCGAGGACGCCGAGACGTTGCGAGCCCATATGGCCGGACGCGGGCTGCTCCGACACCGGTGAACCCGGCCCACCCGTTGCAGACCGCCGGGCCCGTCAGGCCCTGATCCGCTCGGCGACCCGTACGGCGAGGGCCCTGAGTTGCTCCGCGGAGAGCGGGGGCTCCGGCTGCGCGGCGACGGCCTGCTCGTCGACCCCCACCATGTTGCTGACACTCGCGTTGAACACCCGGTTGCCGGGCAGTTGGATCGTGACGATGTGCTGCACACTCCCGTCCCGCTTCCCGGTCAGCGTCTCGGCCTTCGTCCGGAGACCGCCGGGGGTGGTCCCCTCCACGCAGACGCGCTGGTACCGCTGGTCACCGGGGTAGCCCGCCGGCAGCTCGCACGGCCAGTGGTATCCGGCGGGCTCGTTGGGCCCGATGACGTCCGGGGAGATCGACACGCCCAGCGGGCCCCTGCGTCCCCGGTACGACACGCCGGATCCGCCGCTGACCATGTCGTCCCGGCCGTGGTGGGTGAACACCGGCGGCCGCCCGTCCGGCGTGCGGGCCTCGCCGACGTGGTCGGGGATCCAGAACCACGTCGACCCGGCCGCCACCTCACGCAGCGCGGCGTCGAACTCCGCGCTGAGGCGACTCGCGCTGGCCTCGGCGCTCTCGTCGGTGTCGAAGACCAGGCGGAACCCGGGGTCCGCGGCGGTGGGGGTGGGCGCGGCCAGCGGCGGGCCCGGAGCCGGGCCAGGCTCCTGATCGTGTACGGCGACACCGACGCCGACCAGCAACGCCAGGAGCGCGGCCACCGGGCCCCCGATCAGTCGGACGCTGCCCGCGCGCCGTTCGCGCCGGACGATGCCCTCCACATCCACCTGGGGTGGCGGCGGCGTCCCGATCAACTCGTCGAACAACTGGTGACCCATCTGCTGCCTCTTCCTCACGACTGGCCGGTGATGACGGTGCGCAGGTTCGCCAGCCCGCGTGCCGACTGACTCTTGACGGTGCCGGTGGAGACGCCGAGGATCCGCGCGGTCTCCTCGACCGAACAGTCCAGGTAGTAGCGCAGCACCAGCACCGCCCGCTGCTTCGGGGCGAGGGACCGCAGCAACGCGGCGAGCCCTGCACGGTCGGTGACCGTTTCCGGGACCGCCGCGGCCACGTCCGGCAGCGTCGCGCTCGCCTGTTCCCGCCGCTTCCAGGGGCGGCGTCGTTCGTCGAGCCAGGCGCGGGTCAGGACCCGCTGGGCGTACGCGTCGCGGTTGTCCGCCTGACCCGCTCTGCGCCAGTTCCGGTAGAGCTTCGCCACCGTGGCCGACACGACGTCGTCGGCGGTGTGCCAGTCCTGGCAGAGCAGGAACGCACTGCGTCGCCAGCGATCCATCCGGCAGGCGACGAAGTCGTGGAAGTCGTCCTCGTCGGCCCGCCTCACCCGGGTCTTTCCTCTCCACCGACAAGCGTGGATCTGTTCTCGTTCACTGCGCTGACTGTCACGGCCGTACGACGCGGGCGTCGCGCCGCGGGGTTGCACCGTCCGATCAGTCTTTCCGCCCCGCCTGCCGGAGATCTCGTCCGGGCAGGACGCGGCTACCTCAGGGGGCGGAAGTAGTGCCGGACCGCGTAGCGGTAGACATCCGCACCGAGCGTCGCCCCCTCGACGTCGGCGGTGCGGAAGTGGACGCCGCCCCAGACGCGCGCGCCGATGAGCTCGTCGAGCGCTTGCGAGAAGCTGGTGAATCGCCGTGTCGTGCCGGAGTCGACGCTGGACCCACTGAATGCGATGTCGTCCCGGCCGAAGAAGTACCGGTACAACGACATCCGCGCACCGGTGCCGCAGGCGTGGCCGGAGGGGTACTCGGGGAAGGGGGGCGTGCCGAGCAACGACTGCCAGCCCGGGTCGGCCGCCGTCCTCGGGTTACCGTCCGTGTCGGCCAGGTGGATCGCCGTGACCGGACGCCAGTAGCTCCAGAGGTCCTTCTGGCTGAAGCACGCCACTCCCGAGTCGGCCACGATGAGGTCGGTCATCGCGAAGAAGCGGGCGGTCTGCAGGGCGTCCAGCCGTTGGGTGGCGGCGAGCTGTCGCTTGATCTCCCAGGAGGCGGATCGCCGGTCGTGCCACCAGATGGCGGCCTCCGTCTGGTCCGGGGTGCGCGCCGTGCTCGTCGCCGAGCCGACCTCCTTCACCTCGTTCAGGTCACGGGTGTACGCCTGGCTGGTGAGCCGTGGCGGCTCGGGGGAGCCGAACATCGACACCCGGGGCAGGAGGAACGGCCGCATGTGCCCGGTCCAGGCTCCCTGGGACAGGAACAGCGGCGGCGTGGGTCGCCACTGGCCGGGCGCTGTCCCGTTCCGCCACTGCTGGTCCCCGAACGCGCCGTCGTCCTGCCGGGCGGTGACCATCGCGGCTGCGGCTCGTGCCCCGACCCGAACGCCGCCCTGCTTCGAGCGCCCGTCGGGGATCGCGGCGAGAGCTGCGTCGTACTGAGCCCGGAGCCGCTCCTGCTGAGCGGGGAAGAGGGCGGCGAGCACGTCGTGGGCGGCGGCGGCGACGGCGGCGTCCGCCGACTCGGTCCCGCGTGACGGCGGTGCGACGAGGTACGGCTGGTACGGGGTGCCGGCGATCGCGTTCAGCGCGTCGTAGACCGCTCCGCTCACCATTGCGAAGCTGCGTACCTGCTCGTTCGGTTGCTGAGCTGCGACGTCCCAGATCGCCGTCTGGGCGTTGAGGTCCCAGGTGACCACCGGATTGGCCGAGCCGGTGATCGCGGCGGCGGGCGCTGGCCCGGTCATCGTGGTGGCGACCAGCGAGCCGAGCGCGATGGCTGCGGGAATCATGCGTGACCAGATCGCACGGCGGGTGTGGATGCGGCTCGTCATGATCTCCCCGTCGGTAGGTTCGATGCGTTCTGTCGAATGCACACGGCACACGAAGCGGAATCGATGACGCTCGATCGTAGCATCGTCGAGCTGATGACCGGGTGCCACGCGGGCCTCAGTGCACGAGTTGCCCCAGTCGGAGCTGACCTGGCTGGACAACGTCGGCATAGGTCCCGAAGCAGGCCGCACGGCCCAGCCCCGCCACGGGGACGCGGTAGTGCCGGGCCAGGGTGCTCAGCACCGAGCGGTCAGCCGGCAACTCGGCCTGGGCCAGCCCGGGAATGGCGCACCTGGGCGTGGGCAGGACGACCCGGAGCACGACATCGCCCAGGCGTAGTTCCTGCCCGGGTTCGGGGTCACGCGGCGCGTCGATGACGAGGTTCGGGCGAAACCGCTCCGCGGCCACACGGACACCTCCCATCCGCTCGCCCAGCAGGGACAACGCGCCAGTGGTCACGATGTGGACGGCGCCGAAGTCGACGAACCGGCCGACCCGCCCCGCACCCGCGATCGCCGTGATGGTTTCCTGGCCAGGCCGGGCAGCGTCCATCCAGTCCGGCACCATGCCGGCGTCATCAGGCAGCGTGCGGTGCAGCCTCGCGTCAGGCGGCAGGTCCCGGCTCAGACGCACCGGGCGGCCCAGGTGCTTGCTGAGTGCGACATCCGCCGCGTCGCTTCCGGCTCGCACCGACGTCCCGTCGACGTGCAGCGTCACCATGGTCTCCGGGCCGTTGTCGCGCATCGTCGTACCGACATCGAGCAGGCGGCCCCACCGTCGTGGCTGTTTGGCGCTGCCGACCGTCCCGTCCAGGGGATCGATACAAGCCCACGTCCGATCGCCGCGCAGGCCGGTCCACTCGACATCGGCGGCCTTGAGCGCTTCACCCCGGGCGCTCTTGAGCGGGTAACGCCAGAGCGCGACAACCGTCCACATGACGAGCATGCTGCCTTACCGCCGGCTCCCCGTGGAGGTCGACATGGTGACCCGGGGTGCGGCCCGTTGGAGAATGCCCTGCGTGGCGAACACCGACGCACGACGGCGCTGGCGGGAACAGCAGTTCGCGGAGCAGCGTGGACGGCTCCATCCGGATGTCGCCCAGGGCGACCTTGAGGGGTTCGCGTTGGTGCGCCCGGACGGGTCCCTGACGGCTGAGGTCGTCCACGTGCAATGGATGGACAGCCACCCGGCAGGTCCCGACACGCACGTGATGGTCTCGTTCGCAGACGGGCGGAACGTGGAGTTCGCATTCGATGTCCCGGTCGTGAAGGTCCGAGCGCCCGACCTGCAGTTGGTGAGCAGAGACGACGTGCGTCGGGCAGCGCCGTCCGGGTGGGGAGTCGACGCCGAGCGCTGGGACGAAGGCTGACTCGCCCCTTGACGTATATCCGTCACGGATATAGTGTCGGTTCATGGCGAGCACCAGAGATGGCGGACCCCTCACCCCTGCGGTGCTGCACATCCTGCTCGTGCTCTCGACTCAGGACCGCCATGGCTACGGGATCATGAAACAGGTCGAGTCCGACTCCCGGGGAAAAGTCAAGATGGGGCCAGGAACGCTCTATGGCTCGATCCGCCGGATGACCGAGGCGGGCTTGATCCGCGAGAGCGACAAGAAGATCGACCCGAACCTGGACGATGAGCGCCGCGTCTACTACGGCATCACCGCGCTCGGTCAACAGACCCTCGCGGCGGAGTTGCAGCGATACCGCCAGGTCGTCGCGGTCGCCCATGAGCGATCCCTCATCCCCAAGGCAATGGGCATCTGACCATGGACGCACAGACACGATATCGGCGCTGGTACCGGAGGCTGCTCGGTCTCTATCCAAGGCCGTACCGCGAACGCTTTGCCGACAGCATGGAGCAGACGTTCACCGACCTCTGCCGTGAACGGACCGCGACCGAGGGCCGTGGGCAGGGTGCCTTCATCCTCTGGATCTTCACCGAAACGTTCGCGGGCATCATCCGGGAGCGCGCGACGGACCTTGCGAGGTTGACCATGGTCAGGAACGCCACAAACGTCTTCAGGATCGTCAAGTACCTCGCGCTGGCCACCGGTGGGTTGATGGTGGCGGCAACCGCCACGGTCATGGTGCTGGCCCGCGGCACCGGCGAAGACATCACGGGTGTCGTCGCGCCGGCGTTGCTGCTCACGCTCCTCTCGGCGGTGGCCGCCGTCGTCGCGGCCATCCTGCAGGGCACGAGCGATCGCCGCCGGCCACCGGGGAGTTCACCAGCCTGGAAGTAACCGTGCCGGGATGCCTGGGCAGGTAAGCCCTATTTGAGCGAGCACGCCGGAGGCCGCCATGAGTTGGGATGTTCTTATCTTCCACGCCCCGGCCGACGCCGGGTCGGTCGACCAGATGCCGGAGGACTTCGATCCGCCGCCGTTGGGCACCGGGCCGGACGTCCGGCGGCGGTTGAGGGACAACCTCCAGGACCTCGACCTCTCGGATCCCGAGTGGGGGCACCTGGTCGGCCCGACGTGGCACATCGAGCTCAACATCGGGTCGCACGACCCCGTTGATTCGATCATGTTGTACGTGCGGGGAGGCGGCGACGACGTTCTGGCCGTTGTCGCGCGGATCGTCGCCTCGGTTGGTGGTCGCGCTCTCGACGTCTCGACCGGCGAGTTCCTGACCGGCGAGCCCACTCAGACCGTTGGCTGGCACGGCTTCCAGCAGTACCGGGACCAGATTCTGCGCGGCAGCTGACTCCTGCGGGTCCGGCTCGCGTCGCGCCCGGGCGGCCGGTGCGGGTTGGCTCAGCGCGTCGTGTTCAGGTAGCGCAGCACGGCGAGCACTCGCCGGTGGTCGGTTCGTGCCTGGGGCAGGTCCAGCTTGGTGAAGATGGCTGTCACGTGCTTCTCCACGCTGCGCGGGGCGAGGTGGAGCGACTCGCAGATGGCGGCGTTGGACCGGCCCTCGGCCAGCATCCCCAGGACCTCACGTTCCCGCTCGCTGAGGCGGGCGACGCCCGCGTCCACCGCCGGCGCCGCCAGCAACTGCCGCACCACCTCCGGGTCCAGTGCTGTCCCGCCGGCGGCCACCCTTCGCAGCGCGTCGACGAAGTCGTCGGTGCTGACAATGCGGTCCTTCAACAGGTACCCGACCCGCCCGGGGTGCTCGGCGATCAGTTGCCGCGCGTACCGGGTCTCCACCCACTGTGAAAAGACCAGGACGCCGGTGTCCGGGTGTTCCGCCCGGATCGCCAGTGCCGCCCGCAGGCCTTCGTCCGTGAAGGTGGGTGGCATCCGCACGTCGACCACCGCCGCGTCCGGCCGGTGCTCGCCGACCGCCGCCCGCAGGTCGTCACCATTGTCCACCGTCGACACGACAGTGATTCCGTGATCGGTCAACAGCAACCTGATCCCGTCGCGCAGCAACGGGTTGTCCTCGGCGATCACTACTCGCACGGCATCTCCACGGTGATGGTCGTCGGCCCACCGGACGGGCTGTCCACCCGCAGCGCGCCGTCCAGCGACTCGGCCCGCCGGACCAGCCCGGCCAGACCCGTACCCGTGCTTCCGGGTTTCGCCCCGCCGCGCCCGTCGTCGGTGACGGTCAGGCGCAGTGCGCCACCCAGCGCGCGAAGGTCCAGCCGGATCCGGCTGGCCCCGGCGTGCTTCGCCACGTTGGTGAGCAGTTCAGCGGCGCTGAAATAGAGCGCCGACTCCATTTCGGGCGATGGCCGCAGGGGCAGGTCCACGTGTACGTCGACGGGTACCGCGCTGCGTGCGGCCAGGGTCTCGATCGCGGTGCTCAGGCCGGCGTCCAGCGCGGGTGGGTGAATGCCCCGCACGATGTCCCGCAGCTCGGTCAGCGCCTCCACCACCGTGCCTCGGGCCTGTGCCACCATCGCCCGCAGCTCCGGCTCGCCGGCGCGCCGCTCGATGCGCGACAGCGCCACGCCCAGCGCGACCAGCCGGGCCTGCGTACCGTCGTGCAGGTCGCGCTCCACCCGCCGCAGCAGCGCGGCCGCGTCCGCCCGCAGCGCGGCCCGGTTGGCCTCCAGCGCCGCTATCCGGGCTCGTTCCGGGCCCGGCTCCAGCAGGGCCCCCACCAACCCTCGGTCCAGCCACACGATGAGCCGGAAGTACCACGGAAACACCAGCAGCGCGGCCAACCCCTGCACGGCCAGACCCCAGGGACCGCCCCAGGGGGGATCCTGTGGGAACCGGTGCATCCACACGGGATAGGTGATCCCCAGCAGCCCTCCGGCGATGAGGACCCCACCGAGGTACGCGGCCGCGGCCATCAGCGGCAGTCGGGCGAAGCAGTACGCGAGGGCCTTCCAACCGCTGACATCCGTCAGCACCGCGCGGGCCCAGCGCACCGGGCCCGGTCCGCGGCGGCGTACCGGCGGTGGGTTCGGCCAACTCCAGCCGAGGAACAGCCGGGCCGGCCCACGGAAGTACCGTACGGTCAGCCGGGCCAGCACCAGCACACCGGTCAGCAGCGGCAGCCCGATCGTCAGCAGCGACAGCGCGGAGAACACCAGCCCCAGCAGTGCGATCGCGAACGTCGGCACGGCCAACACGGTGCCGGTGACCGCGTACCCGACCTCTCTCCAGGTGCGGGCGGCCACCGGCGCGCGCAGGACGGTGCCGACGACCGATCTCACGGGTCCACCGCCAGCGACTCCACGGCCGGGCGGCGCATTGCGACCAGCGCCGGCACCACGGTGCCCAGCAGGACCAGACCGATCACCGTGGCCAGGCCGACGGTCAGCTGCCCGGTTGGCAGGTACGGCTTCCACGTACCCAGCATGCCGTGCAGCATCGGCACCACGGTGACCATTGCGACCACCGTACCCACCGCCAGAGCGGTCACGGTCACCATCAGGGCTTCGCAGACGACCACGGCCAGCGCCCGCACCCTGCTCGCGCCGACCAGCCGGGTCACCGCAAGCTCCCGGCGCCGGGCCAGCAACACGGTCACCAGCGTGTTCACCGCAGCGACCGCAGCGAAGGTGACGTAGACGGCGGTCCCGGAATACTCCGTCCACACCTCTGCCGGTGACTCGGGCGCGCCGTGCACATGCACGGACGTGGTGTGCGTGACCACCTTCACCATGGCGAACGCGATCGCGAGGACCAGTGGTACCAGGGCGCCGGACAGCGCCTTGGACCGCACCGCGAGGTTGTCCGCAGCCAGCGCCCCGGTGCCCCCGAACAGTCGCGCCAGCGGGGCGACCAGCCGCAGCAGGACCGGACCGAGGAAACCGGCTCCAACGCACATCGCCAGCATCGTGAAGAAGCTCGACCCGTCAGCCTTCGCCGGGTCGCCGTTCGCGATCCGGATCGACAGCAGTACGCCGCCAGTCACGAGTACGACCCCGATCACGGTACGCACAAAGCTGAGCTGTCGCCGCGGGACGGCCGTCTCGGTCAGCGCGGCGGCGGGGCGTACTCGTGCGGGGCGCATCGCGGCGACCAGCGCACCGACCAGCGACGCCCCGACGGTGATGCCCAACGCGGCGGGCAGCGCCGCGGCCGAAGGGTGGAAGGTCACGCCGGGTGGGATCACCCCGTGCCCGGTGAGCCCCGCCAACCAGGCGCGGGCGAGCAGGGCACCGAGCGGCACCCCCAGCAGGGCCGCCGGCACCGCCACCACTGCGGCCTGGGCCGCCACCGCGCGGCGCACCCGCCCGGGAGTGGCACCGACCGCCCGCACCAGCGCGATGTCCCGGCCCTGCCGGGCGATCGACGACGTCATGGTCAACCCGACGATCAACGCGGTCAGGTACACCGACATCACCACGAACAGCGCGGCCATCTCGGGGAGGCTGCTCTCGGTCAGCGCCTGCCGGGCGGCCGGGTCCAACCGCGCGCCGGACATTGAGGAACTGGCGCCGAGCGCTCCGGACGCCAGCGCGGCGGCCAGGCACTGCGTGACGAACGGGCCAGCGAACGCCCACGGCTGCTTGCGCAGCGCCTGCCTGGTCAGCCCCGCGTTCACCGGGCCACCACCGGGTCACTCACGGTGGCGGCCAACCGCTCCGCGATGGTCGTCGGATCGGGCGTCGGGCCGTCCGCCACCACCTCGCCGTCGCGCAACAGGATGAGCCGGTCGCTCCAGGCCGCTGCCATCGGGTCGTGGGTCACCATCACCACCGTCACCCGGGAGCGGTCCACCCCGCTTCGAAACAACCGCAGGACCTGCCCACCGGTAGCCGGATCCAACGCCCCGGTCGGCTCATCCGCGAACACCACGGCGGGACGGCCGGCCAGCGCACGGGCAATGGCGACCCGCTGGCGCTGGCCACCGGACAACTCGCCGACCGGCCGACCAGCCAGCCCGGACAGCCCGACCTCGGCCAGCACCTCGTCGAGCGGGCGCGGGCGCGGACCGCCCAGCCGACGGGGCAGCAGCACGTTCTGCCGCACCGTTAGTTCCGACAAGAGGTTGTACGACTGGAAGACGAACCCCACCCGGTCGCGGCGCAGCCGGGTCAGCGCACCTTCGCGCATCCGCGTGACATCCTGGCCGACCAGCCGGACCCGGCCCGACGTCGGCCGATCCAGCCCGGCCGCACACTGCAGCAAGGTGCTCTTGCCCGACCCGGTCGCGCCCATCACCGCCACGAACGTGCCGGCCGACACCACGAGTGAGACGCTGCGAAGAGCGGCGACCGGCCGGCGGCGCGAGCCGTAGATGCGGGTCACCCCGTCAAGTTCCACCACGTTGTCCATGCGTTCCAGCCTCGGCGCCGGCGGCGATACGGACATCCGGGTGGCCCGAACGGTAGAGGTGCGGTTATCCGTACCGCCCCGACCCGGCAGCCGCGCCGGGCGCCGGCTACCGGTCCGCAGCTTCGGTAGGTGACGCGAGACGCTCCGACGTCCGCGCCACGGTGAACCTGGTACGCCGGTGGCGGGGCCGTTCGACCTCGTCCAGCAGCGCCACGGCGAAATCCTCGCTGGAGATGGTGGAGGTGCCCGCCGAGTCGACCAGTAACTCGTCGGCACCGAGTCGGTAGGAACCGGTGCGCTCACCTGGCTGAAGGATCGCGGGAGGGCTGAGGTAGGTCCAGTCCACCTCGGTGCTCGCCCGGAACACGGCGAGTTGGTCGTTGCAGGCGAGGGCGATCGCTCGCCAGGCCGGCGGTACGTACGCCGGATCGTCGACCACCAGCCTGCCGTCCGAGCCCGGCACGGTGAGACTGCCCGCCCCGCCGACGGCGAGCAGCCGTACGCCGGTGCGGGACAGCCCGGCGAGCAGCGCCTTCGCGACGGCCGCGAGTTCGTGCTCGTACCCGGTCGCTGGGCGGGTCGCGGTGACCACGACGTCCTGGCCGGCGCTCAGCTCGACGACGCTTTCGACGTCGGCGGCGTCGCCGACGCGGCGGATCGCGGCCGGCGGCAGTTGGGTGAGCCTGCCCGGGTCCCGTACGACGGCCGTGACGTCGTGGCCACGGCTCAGGGCCTCCGCGACGATCCGACTCCCGGTGTTGCCGGCGGCCCCGAAAACGGTGATGCGCATGATTGTCAGCTCTTTTCTGCGAGTCGGGCGAGGGGTTGCTTGGTCGGGTCCAGTTGTGCGGCGGAGATGGAGACCAGGGCCAGGCCGAAGCCGAGGAGTTGGGTCGCGGTGAGGGACTGCCCGAGGACCAACCAGCCCAGGACGGCGGCGACGATGGGCGACAGCAGTGGGAGGAACGACATGGCCGTGACGGGCAGGTGCGCCAACCCGGTGAACCACAGCGTGTAGGCCAGGCCGGTCCCGACCAGGGACAGCCAGGCGTAGCCGCCCAGGGCGGGCGCGTCCAGCCTGGGCGGCAGGCCCTCGACGGCCAGGGCGAGTGGGGCGATCAGCAGCCCACCGGCGGTGAGTTGCCAGCCGGTGAAGGCCAGCACGCCGACACCGGGAGGTCGCCCCCACCGCTTGGTCAACACGGTCCCGGCGGCCATCACGGCGGTGCCGGCGAAGCCGGCCGCGAGTCCGATCGGATCGAAGCCCAGCCGGCCGCGCAGAACCATGACCGCGATCCCGACCACACCGACGAGACCCCAGCCGAGACGCCACCGGCTCGGCCGCTCTGCGAGCAGGGCCACGGCCAGCCCGGCGACGATGAGCGGTTGTGCCGCCGAGAGCGTGGCCGCGACGCCGCCCGGCAGCCGGTACGCCGCCACGAACAGGAGCACGAAGAACGCCCCGATGTTGAGCGCGCCCAGCGCGGCCGCGCGCCACCACCAGACGCCGTCGGGCAGCCGTCTGGCGAGCAGGAGAGCGATGAGCCCGGCCGGAAGCGCGCGGAGCACGCCGGAGAGGAGCGGCCGGTCAGGGGGCAGCCACTGCGTGGTGACCAGATAGGTGGTGCCCCAGGTCACGGGTGCGAGCGAGGCGAGCCCGGTGATCGCCCAGTCGCTCGTCGTAACGCGACCGGACGGGACGACGACCTCCCGGCGGGGATGGGTTTCGAGCACGGAAACCTCTCAACGTTGAACTGTTTAAGGCTGAGATAAAATCACGGCTGATATCTTGGCGTCAAACAGTTCAACGTTGAGGAGAGAGATGGCGGACAGCCTGGACCGGATCCTGGACCAGTGGCGGGTCGAGCGACCGGACCTCGACGCGAGTCCCATGGGCGTGGTCGGCCGCATCCAGCGGGCGTCGCGGCTGCTGGAACGCGGGCTGAGCGAACACTTCGCCACTCGGGGGCTACAGACCTGGGAGTTCGACCTTCTCGCCACGCTGCTGCGTTCGGGCTCCCCGTACCAGCTGACGGCGGGCGATCTCGCGGCCACCTCGATGATCACCTCGGGGGCCATCACCAACCGGATCGACCGGCTGGAGGCGCGATCCCTGGTCCGCCGCGAGACCGATCCCACGAACCGCCGTAGCGTCCTGATCACTCTGACGGATCTCGGCCGCGAAGTCGTCGACAAGGCCATGAGCGATCACGTCGCCAACGAAGCACGGCTGATCGGGGCACTGCGCCCGGACGAGCAGGAGCAACTGGCCGGACTGCTGCGGACGATGTTGACCGCGCTCGGCGACACCCCAACGGATGCGCGTCCCCGACGATCAGACCACGGCGCTCCTTGATGTTCGATCGATGCCCTGCTCGGCCGCTTTCACGGATGCCGCGTTCACGGCGCTCGGCGGACCATCTCGCTGATCCAGGTGGGCGCGAACGGCGACGTGCAGCCCGGGGACGTCGGGTAGTCCTTGAGCACCTCCAGGCGTTCGCCGATGTCGATTGCACGAGCACGGTGCTCGGCATGCTCGATCCCGATCTGAGCCAGGCAGTGGTTCATCGCCCACTGCAGGCGACCCGGGGCGTCTTTCATCTCCGTCTCGATGACGTCGAGCAGTCTTGGCAGGTCCAGGCTCTCGGGCTTCTTCGCCACCCGTTCGGTGGTCAGCGCCCAGCCAGCACTCGCCACCACGGGATCCGGATCGACGAGCCAGGCCAGCCGCAGTTCTTCGGCGTACGGGTTCTTCTTCACGACGTAGGTCACGAACCAGTCGTGCACCTTGGATGCGCGCGCCTCACGCAGCATGACGTCCAGCTCGTCACGCTCGAACGCCCTGGGGCGGCAGATCAAGATCGCCAGCAGTCTCGCCGCGGTCTCATCCGTGTCCCAGAGCCGGCATGCGAGGTCCTGCTGCGTCTTCAGCCGCTTGGCGAGTGCGCGAAGCTTGCCGAGGTTGACACCGTGATCGTCACCGTGTCGCGCGTTCACCTCGCGGATCTTC
Organism: Micromonospora arborensis; assembly: GCF_003205615.1. GTDB lineage: Bacteria > Actinomycetota > Actinomycetes > Mycobacteriales > Micromonosporaceae > Micromonospora > Micromonospora arborensis. Next base: position 224,670 of record NZ_PYBV01000030.1, read on the forward strand.
GAGTCCTCAAGGCCGGCGAGTTCGGCCATGACCTCGGCCACCATCGCGTCGGTCACCGTCGTCGCGACCACCGCAACCTCCCACCCATCACGTGTGACGTGCACCTTACCGACGGATGGGCCACCTGGGAGGTCGCGGCCGGCGGAACAGGAGGCGCTGATCCGGCCGATTAATCTGGTGGGGCCATGCCCGGCGAGGCTCGACCGCCCTCATGAAACAGGCATAGGAGAGCGTTGCATGAGTTCTGCACCCCGCGAGGTAGTCGCGCGCGTCCCCGGCTCGAAGTCGATCATGGCGAGGGCCTTGCTCATCGCGGCTCTGGCCGAGGGGACCACCCGTCTCGTGGCCCCGCTGGCCGCGGCCGACACGGTGGCTTTCGCCACGGGCCTCGACAGCCTCGGATTTCCGGTGACCCGCGAGCCCGAGGTGTGGACCGTGACCGGGGATCCGGCCGGTCCGCCCACCACGGAGGCGACGGTGTGGTGTAACGACTCGGGCACCGCGGCGCGGTTCGTTCCGGCCCTGGCAGCGTTGGGGCGCGGGCGCTATGTGATCGACGGCAGCGCGCAGATGCGGGCACGACCCATGGCGCCCCTGCTGACGGCACTTCGGGGCCTCGGTGTCCGGATCGACGCCGCCCCCGGGGACAGCCTGCCGTGGGTCGTGCACGGCGCACACGTCGCCGGCGGCACGATCGAGGTGGATGCGAGCCTCTCCAGCCAGTACCTGTCGGCACTGTGCCTGTCGGCGCCGGCGATGCGTAACGGCCTCAAGGTGCAGGCACGCAATCCCGTTTCCGCGCCGTACGTCCATCTCACGTTGGCGATGATGCGCCAGTTCGGGGTCGAGTCCAGTTGGGAGGACTCCACGATCACCATCCCGCCCGGCACCTACCGGGCTCAGGAGTATCGGATCGAGCCGGACGCGTCGACGGCGTCGTACTTCTTCGCGGCTGCCGCCGTCACGGGAAACACCGTGACGGTGCCGGGCCTCGGCCGGCGGTCGCGCCAGGGTGATCTCCGGTTCGCCACGGAGATTCTGCCGACGATGGGCTGCCGGGTCGACGTCGATGACGACAGCGTCACCGTCACCGGCCCGGCACAGCTGCGGTCACCAGGCACGGTGGCCATGCGCGACATCAGCGACACGATGATGACCCTGGCGGCCATCGCGCCGTTCGCCGATGCGCCGACCCGTATCACCGATGTGGCGAACTGTCGGGTCAAGGAGTCGGATCGCATCGACGCGATCACCACCGCGCTCACTGCCTGCGGCGTATCCACCCGCTCGGGTCCCGACTGGCTCGAGATCGACCCGGGGACTCCGACGGGAGCGCTCGTGCAGACCCGCTCGGATCACCGGATCGCGATGAGCATGAGCGTGACCGGCCTCCGTACGCCGGGAATCGAGTTCGACGAACCGTCCTGCGTCGACAAGACCTTCCCGCAGTTCCACGAGGAATTCGCCGCCCTGGCTCGCGGCTGGGACCTGCCACTCGACTCGGGACGTAGCCGCGTCTGAGGACCACCCGGTCGCGGGCACCACCCGGAACCGCAAGTGCTGCTTTACTGTGCGCCGTGTCGGAGTCGTACTCTTTTTCGTCCCTGCCCGAGCCGCTCCCCGCGGAAGGCCCGCCCGCGACGTCCGAGCCGCCGGCCGTGCCTGCACCGCCCGCTCCCCGCAAGAGGTCGTGGATTCCGCTGGTGCTCGTGGGTGGAGTGGCGGCGATCGTCGGCGCACTCGTCGCGACGGCGGTAACCCTTGCCGTCACACGGACCCAGCCCCACGAGTACGTCGTCAGCGTTTTCCTCAAGCAGGACGCGACCGACGAGCAGAGGGCCGCTGTCGAGTCGGCGCTCGACGCCCTGGAGCCGGTGGAACGTAAGTTCGAGAGCCGGGAACAGGCGTGGGAGAACTACCGGAAGCTTTTCCAGGACCGTCCGGATCTGCTCGCGGCAGGCTCGCTGGAAGCGATGCCCGAGTCGTTCCGGGTCAGGACGAAGAGCCGGGTGTTCGACTGCGGTCTCCTGCTGGGTGTCCGGGACCTGGCCGTGGTGGACAAGATTCAGGTGATCCAGCGGCCCACCGACGACGAGGCCGGTGCGGAGATTGCCTGCGGCTGAGCTGTCGTCCAACGTGTCGTCGCGGTGGCCGATGGGAAGCGCTGGTTCGGGAAGCGGGACGCGCCACGGCGGGGCCGCCCTCTCGCCCCGCCGTGGTCCGGTTGCCCCGTGGTCAGGTCAGTCGCCGTCCGGCGGCGCCGTCAACTCGGCGTGCCGCACCGTGTAATCACCGCGGCTCACGGTGGCGAACGCGGCCGGCGCGAGGCAGGTACCGATTCGGGCCGGGCCCCAACTGCCTGCCTCGTCCTGGTCGAAGCTGGCCGACCAGGTGAAGCCGACGCGGTCGCGGCCGCGACCGCCGTCCTGGACGCTGAAACCGACGCGCTTGCCGAGGTGTTCGCTGGCCATCTCGTCGGCGCGGGTGACGATGCCGGTCAGGGTCGCGTGGCCAGGGCTGGTGATCATGCAGTCGACTGCGGCTTCGAACCGCACGGTGATGTTCTGCGTGGCCAGCCGGTGTGCGACCCACACCGTGCCTGTCGCGTCGGCAGGCGAGCTCACCTCCTCCCCTCCCGGAAGCACGATGGTGCGGCTGTACGGCGCCGACCGGACGTCGAAGGCGAACGAGCGCACGTCCCCGTCCTGCCCGTATGGCAGGACGAACTCCGCCGATCCGGTCACCCGTGCGGGACTGCGGTCGGCGGCCCCGGCCGCGGCCCCAGTCGCTGTCGCCGTCGCCGTAACTAGCATCGCCACCGCGGCGATGCCCCATCCGAATGCTCTACGCATGGCCGTCCTCTCGATCCGGGCCGCTTCGCCGCGGCCCTGCGTGAGGTCTACGGTGGACGATCTGAGCGCAGGATCGATCCCGCCCGAGGGGGGATCCGATCCCTCGCCGCCGGGAAGTGGTACCCCGGCCCGGATCTTGTCGGACTAGTCTTCGCCGCATGGCTTTGCGACCGGACGAGTTCTATGACCACGCAGTCGCCGCCGCGGACGGCGAGCGCCGGCTTCCGTTGGCGGACATGACGGGATGGGACATCAGCCCTTTCGACCCGGCTGGGCTGCGCGTGGCGCCGTTGCGTCCGCCGGTGCTCCCGGAGCCCGCGCGTCACGGCGAGGATCCGTCGGACTGCGATGCCTGCCGCGACCGGGACGAGGGGATCTGGTTCAACGAGCACTGGCGGCTGGCCCGGATTTCGGGAGTGGGCGTTCCACTGCTGCTCATGCTGTATCCGCGCGACCACTACGACATGGCGGATCTGCCTGACGAACTGGCCGCCGAGTTGGGATTGTTGAGCACCCGCATCGTCCGCCACATCCAGGCGTTGCCGCACGTCTCGCGGGCCCACGTCTATCGAGTCGGAGATGGTGGCGCGCACCTGCACGTGTGGTTCTTCGCCCGACCCGAGGGGCAGACCCAACTGTACGGGTCGTGGCTGGTCATCTGGGACGACCTGCTGCCGGAGTACCCAGCGGACGTCGCGCAGGCGGACGCCGAGACCGTGGCGGACGCGTTGGTCGCGAGCCACGGCGGTCACCGGTCGTCCGTGTCAGGAATTTCGGCATGACGGAGACGGCGTCGGCGCTGACCGAGATCCGCGCTCGGATCGACGAACTCGACGGTGAGCTCGTCGGGCTGCTCGCCCGGCGGGAAGCTCTGGTTCGGCGCGCGGCCCCGCTCAAGGGCGACCGGCAGGCGGTCCGTGCGCCGGACCGGGTGGCCCAGGTGGTGGCCCGGGTGCGGGCGCTGGCGACCGAAGCCGGCGCGGACCCGGACCTGGTCGAGCGGATCTACCGGGGCATGATCCAGGCCTTCATCGACCTGGAAACCGACGAGCACCAGCGGCTCACCGAAGCCTGATTGCTCCGGCCCGGCTCGCGTACGTTGTTGCCATGGCGACCTTCTGGACTCTGGGTTTCGATGCCGACGATCCTCAGCGGATCGCCGCCTTCTGGGCGTCGGCGCTGGGCTATGTCGAGGAGCCAGGCTTCGACGAGCCCGACGGTGCGTCCATCATCGACCCTGCTGGCCGCGGCCCGGCTATCGCTTTCCTCAGGGTGCCTGAGGGGAAGTCCGCCAAGAACCGGGTGCACATTGATATCCGGGTCGCCGGTCCGGGGCCGGGTGACCTGGCCGAGCGCGCTCGACTGATCCGACAGCGAGTGCCCGAGCTGGTTGCCGCCGGCGCGACAGTGGTCCGCGAGGAGTGGTACGGCGACGTCCTCGGCCACGTTGTCATGCAGGACCCCGAGGGCAACGAGTTCTGCGTCGCCTGATCTGCCCGCGGCGTCCCGAGCCGGGCGGAGAACTCCGCCGGAGAAGAATCGTCAAATGGCTATTCCTGCGAGTGCTTGAATCAGAAAGAGACACTGGGGCGGAAAACTCAATCGGAGCCCTCGATGAAAGTGACCCGACGAAGAATGTGGCAGCCCCCGTGTAAAGATGTCGTGTGGGCTCTGCATCGACAAATGATCCGACCGCCTCTCCTCTCCTGCTGACCGGGGAGGGAGTGGTGCTGCGGGAATGGGCTGACTCCGATATACCGTTCATGCCGCGATTGTTCGACGCGGAGGACATGGCCGCGAACACCGACATCCCCTCTCCGTTCGACGCGGACGCCTTCCTGGCCAGAATCCGGCAGCGCCGTACCCAGCGCGTCGTCGATCTGGCCGTGACGCGCGACGGGGGTGAGCCACTGGGCCTCGTCGCGCTCCACGTGGCGAGTGGGGTGTTGGGCTATGCCATCGGCCCGGCACACCGTGGTCGGGGCCTGGCGTCGCGGTCCCTGCGGCTGATGACGGCGTTCTGCCACGAAAAGCTCGGCTTCTCCCGGCTGCGGCTCGGCATCGTGCAGGGCAATGTGCCCTCGCAGGGCGTCGCCGAGTCCGCCGGGTACGTCCGTGGCGACGACGCCCTCGTCGAGAGGGTGAACGGGCTGGGGCAGCCGAAGCTGCTCGAAACGTGGTACTGGACCGCGCCGGCGACATCCGGGCGGTGACGGACGGCTTACGTCCCGATCGTCCGTGGCTCGGTCGACCGATCGTCGGCCGGGGTCGATCCGATGTCATCGGAGTCGTCCAGGCTCGCGGAGGACGCGGGTGTGTGGCCGAGTTCGTACGAGATCCGGTTCGCGGTCTCCAGGAGGAGCGGAAGGTTGCTCTTCAGCTTGTCGAGGCTTGCGATGACCTCGATGGCCGTAATCGAGGCGGCGGCGATGACCTGCCCTCGCGAATCCCTGATCGGCGCGGCTATGCACATGACGTAGGCGTCGTGCTCGCCGTCGTCGGTGGCCCAACCGTGTTGGCGGATGCGGGCGAGTTCGGCTTCGAGCGCTTCGTGGTCGGCGAAGGTGGTGGCGGTGAACCTCTCGAAGACGACGTGGGAGAGGAGCCGGTGGCGTTCCTCCGGCGGGAGGTAGGCCAGGATCGTCTTGCCGACGGCGCTCGCGTAGATCGACACCGCGCGCCCCACCCGGGACGGCAGCTTTACGGCGTCGAACGCCGGACTGTCCACCTTGTCGATGTAAATGATCTCGTCGCCGGTCAGTTGCGCCAGGTGCACGGTGTGGCTGGTCTCGCGTTGCAGCGCCCGCAGGTGGGCGGCGGCGAACTGGCGCAGGTCCATCGAGCCGAGCGCAAGCTCGGACAGCTCGATCACCCCGCTGCCGAGCACATAGGTGCCCGCGCCGGTCCGGCGCACGAAGCGCGCGGACTCCAGCGTCTGCAGGATCCGCAGGGCTGTGGACTTGTGGACGCCGAGCACGTCTGCCGCCTCCGTCAGCGACAGTGGGTGCTCCGCCGATCGACGGATGAGGTCGATCGCGCGACGAATCGATTGCGCCAAGGCTCTGTCTCCCCTCGCGCGACGGATACGCCATCGCATCCGTTGCAATATATGCAATATAGTAGACGCGATGCGCAACCGCCACTTGACACCGTTGCACATGGCGCTACGATCGTTGCAATTTCATCCAGATGACGCTGACTCGTAACAGTGGAGTAACGATGGGTAACCAGCGCGCTTATTTCGGCCTCGCCAGGGCGACATGTGCCCTCGGCTTGGTCGCCACTCTCTTGACCGGTTGTGGCTCCGACGACGGCTCCAGTGGGGGCGTCACCAAACTGACCTTCGCCGCCTCGACCTTCGGCGACCCGGGTCGTGGCCCCCTGCTGACAAAGTGGCTCGACGAGTTCAACCAGAGCCAGGACAAGGTGCAGGTCTCCGCCGCCGCGGTGCCGTACCCGACCTTCGGCCAGACGGTGCTCACCCAGATGGGCAGCGGCAAGGGGCCGGACCTGGTCCGCTTCGACATGCCTGAGTTCGAGGCCGCCTCGGACGCCGGCCTCGTCGCGCCGCTGGACAAGCTTGTCGATGTCAGCAAGTACGACCTGCTCAAGCAGCCGGACCAGTTCATGGTCCACGACGGTGTCCGGCACGGCATCATCTTCGAAGCGTCGAACTACGCGATGTTCTACAACGCCGACCTGATTCCGACGCCGCCGACCACCTACGAGCAGTTCGCCTCCACCGCGAAGTCGCTGACCAAGGGCGACGTCTTCGGCCTGGCGTTCCGCCAGACCGAGGCCGAGGAGGCCGGCGTCTGGCAGGACATCTTCAACTACGTCTACGGCTTCGGCGGCGCCTGGTCCGACGGTAAGAACCTGACGATCAACTCGCCCGAGAACCTCAAGGGCCTGCAGGCGTTCAAGGACCTGTACGACGCGAACGTGATCCCGCGCGGAGCGGACGCGGCGACGTTCCGGCGGATGTTCGCCGAGGGCAAGGTCGGGATGGAGCTGAACAACGGCGGCTACGTGACCGCCACGCGCGGCCAGAACGCGAAGCTGAACTTCACCGTCGCACCCATCCCGTTCCCGGTCCGCAAGCAGGGCGCGATCCTGGCGCCGATCGTGGTCAACGAGGCGAGCGAGGGCAAGGACGAGGCCGGCACCTTCATCAAGTGGGCGCTGGAGCCGCAGAACCAGGTCAAGCTGCAGGAGATCCTCGGCGCGAGCAGCGTGGCCACCGCCACGCAGCGCAGCGCGGAGACGCTCAAGGCGACCCCGTTCCTCCCCGTCTTCGACGGTCTCACCGAGACCAGCCTGCCGCAGATCGTGCTGGGGTTCGAGGCCAAGACGCCGGACATCCGCAAGGTGGTCGTGCAGAACGTGGTCGCGGCACTGCAGGGCAAGACCGACCTCAAGTCGGCGCTGGACCGCGCCCAGCAGCAGGCGACCGAACTGGTCCGCTGACAGCTCGACACGGCGACGCTGCCGGCGCGACGATCCGTGCGCCGGCAGCGTCCTTCCCCCCGAAGGATCAAACCCGATGACTGTGGTCGAGCAGACCGGAGCACCGAAGACAACACCCCGGGCCGGGGCCCGACGGCGACCCAGCCCGCTGGGCAGCAAGTGGACGCCGTACCTGTTCCTGGCCCCCGCTGCCCTGTTCATCCTCGTCTTCCAGGCGGTACCCCTTCTACAGGAGGTGTACCTCAGCTTCACCCGGACGAGACTGCTCAACCCCACCAAGAGCGAGTGGGTCGGTCTCGACAACTTCAACCGCATCTTCGGCGACCCCGAATTCCACCGCACCCTGCTGATCACCATCGTCTACGTGATCACCTGCGTCGTCGTCGCCATCGGCGCCGGGCTCGTCGTCGCGCTCCTGCTGAACAAGAAATTCCGGGGCCGCGGCGTGGCACGGGCACTCGTGACCGTCCCCTGGGCCGCTCCGGGCATCGCGGTCGCGCTCATCGCCACCTGGATGCTGAACGCGCAGTACGGCATCGTGAACCGCTTCCTCGACGCCGTGGGTCTCGGTGTGCCGGGCGGCTCCATCCTGGACAGCCCGCGCTACGCGCTTCCAGCGGTGCTCGCGACGACCATCTGGCAGTTGTTCCCGTTCACCTCCGTGGTGCTGCTCTCCGCGCTGCAGTCCGTACCGCAGGACCTCAACGAGGCCGCGACGGTGGACGGCGCGGGACGATGGGCCACCTTCCGCGCCGTCACCTGGCAGGTCATCAAGCCCACGGTGGGTCTGCTGGCGCTGCTGATGACGATCTGGTCGCTGCGGCGGTTCGAGCTGATCTGGCTGATGACCAAGGGTGGACCGGTCGGTGCCACCGAGACGCTCGTCATCGACCTCTACTCGCAGGCATTCGACTCGAAGGAACTCGGATCGGCGGCGGCCATCGGCATGGTCGGCGTCGTCATCTCGCTCATCGTCATCATCGGCAGCCGCCTGGTCGCCCGTGCCGTGGAGAAGGGGGACGTCCGATGAGGCGCTTCCGTTTCGGTATCACCGCACGGATCGTCGCCGTGCTCGCCGTGCTGGGTGTAGCGGTGTTCCCGCTGTACTGGATGTTCGTCACCGCGCTGTCCAGCAACAGCGACCTCTTCGCCGACAAGCCCCGACTCACGCCGGACCTCGGCCAGTTCGGGGTCTTCGTGGACGCGCTGGCCGAGGGTAAGGCGGCCGGGTGGCTGCTCAACAGCCTGATCATCGCCGTCGGCACGATGGTCCTCTCCGTCGGCCTGGGTATCCCGCTCGGCTACGCGCTGTCCCGGTTCTCGTTCTGGGGCAAGGCCGTGGTGACAGTCGTGCTGCTGTTCACGCAGATGCTTCCCGAGGCGCTGATGGTCGTCCCGCTGTTCGCGCTGTTCCGCCGTTTCGAACTGCTCGACTCGCTGGCCGGCCTCATCCTGGTGAACTCCGCCTTCGTTCTGCCGATCGTCGCGCTGATCCTCAAGGGCGCCATCGACGGCATCCCGAAGGAGTTGGAGGAAGCCGCCCGTGCCGACGGCGCCCGGCCGTTGACCACCCTGCTCCGCATCAACGTGCCGCTGATCGCGCCGTCGATCGCGGCGACCGCGGTCATCGCCTTCTTCCACGCCTGGAACGAGTACGTGTTCGCGGTGACGTTCATCTTCAATCCGGACCTGCAGCCGGCGTCCGTCGGCATCGCGAACTTCATCGGTGAGTTGGGCACGCCGATCCAGACGGTGATGGCCGTCGCCTTCCTGTTCACGCTGCCCGCCGTCGCCTTCTACCTGTTGGTCCAGAAGTACGTCGTGTCCGGCATGACCGCCGGTGCGGTGAAGGGTTGAGCCGAAGAATGAAGATCGTCTCCATCGACACGCTTGTCGTCGACTTCTACCGCACGAACCTCGTCATCGTGCGCGTCCACACCGACGAGGGGATCATCGGGCTCGGTGAGGCCACCCTGGAGGGTAAGGAACGCGCCGTCCAGGGAGCGATCGCCGAGCTGGCCGAGGCGGTGGTGGGCCTGGATCCCACCCGCATCTCGAAGATCCTCTACGAGACCGCGCGGGACTGGTACTGGCGCGGCGGCCCGGTGATCATGACCGCGTTGAGTTCGCTGGAGATGGCCCTCTGGGACATCTCGGCGCGCGAGCTCGGCGTACCGGTCTCCCGACTTCTCGGCGGCGCGACCCGGGACCGGGTCCGCGCGTACGCGAATGGTTGGTTCTCCGGCGCCGTCACCCCGGAGGACTACGCGGCGGCCGCGGGCAGGACGGTGAAGTCCGGGTTCCGCGGCCTCAAGTGGGACCCGTTCGAGAACTACGACCTCACCATCACCACCCAGCAGCTGGACCGGGTGCTCGCGCAGATCGACGCGGTCCGCCGCGAGGTGGGTCGCGATGTCGAACTGTTCATCGAGGGGCACGGCCGCTTCGACGTCCGGCACGCGATCAAGATCGCGAAGGAGATCGCCCAGTTCGATCCGGTGTGGTTCGAGGAGCCGTGCCCACCGGACAACCTCGACGCGCTCGTCGACATCCGTCGCTCGTCGCCGGTGCCGATCGCGGCGGGAGAGCGGTGGTTCGGCCGGCAGGGCTTCGCGCCGGCGCTCGCCCGTCAGGCGGTCGACTTCGTCCAACCCGACGTGACGCACGCGGGCGGGATCGCAGAGTTGGCCTTCATCTCGACGCTCGCCGCGACCAGCTACGTGGGCTTCGCGCCGCACAACCCGAGTGGTCCGCTCAGCACGGCCGCGACGCTGCAACTCGGTGCGACACTGCCCAACTTCCGGTATCTGGAGATCATGGCGACCGACGTGCCCTGGCGCCCCGAGATCACCAACGAGCGGCTGGTGCTGACCGACGACGGCGACGTGCTCGTCCCGACCGGGGTGGGGCTGGGCATCGAGCTGGATCTCGCCGCGATCGAGCAGCACCCGTTCACACCGCATCCGCTGCAGATGTTCCGGGACGCCGTCTACGACATCCGTCCCCGGGACGAGCGGTCCTTCTTCAACCTGGGGAGCGGCTCATGACGGTGCCACAGCCCCGAGGGCTGGCCGCCGACGCGGACTGGTTCGGGACCGGTGCCGAGGCGCTGCCCGACGATGCCGACCACAGCGTCCTCATCGGCCGGATCTGGGACCCGTCCGTCGACGGCCCCGCACCCGTGGTCGTCCGAGGCGGCGAGGTCATCGACATCAGCCACCGGTTCCCGACCGTCCGGGACATCTGCGAGCTGCCCGATCCCGCCGCGACGGTGGCCGGGCTCGACGGCCCGCGGGCGGGCGGATTCGGGGAGATACTGGCCAACACGGGTGCCGCGAACCGGGACCACAACCGGCCCTGGTTGCTCGCACCGGTCGACCTCCAGGCGCTCAAGGCCGCCGGGGTGACCTTCCCGGTCTCGTTGATCGAACGCGTCATCGAGGAACGGGCCCGGGGAGACCTGGCGCTCGCGGCGGACCTCCGTCGCCGGATGCTCGCCGACATCGGTGCCGACCTGCACAGCCTGTCGCCGGGCTCCGCGGAGGCGGAGAGGCTCAAGGATCTGCTGGTCGCCGAGGGCATGTGGAGTCAGTACCTGGAGGTGGGGATCGGGCCGGACGCGGAGATCTTCACCAAGGGTCAGATCCTCTCGGCCGTCGGCACCGCCGTTCCGGTCGGCGTGCTTGCCGCGTCGACCTGGAACAACCCGGAGCCCGAGGTCGTGCTCATCGTCCAGTCCAGCGGTCGGGTCGTCGGCGCCACCCTCGGCAACGACGTGAACCTGCGCGATGTCGAGGGCCGCTCGGCGCTCCTGCTTCCCCTGGCGAAGGACAACAACGCGTCGTGTGCCCTCGGTCCGCTGATCAGGCTGTTCGACGAGCGGTTCGGCCTGGCACAGGTGCGTGAGTTGGAGGTGGGTCTGGAGGTCCACGGCGTGGACGGCTTCCGCCTGGAGGCGGTCTCCGAGATGACCCAGATGTCGCGCGAGCCGGAGGCGCTGGTGCGGCAGCTGATCGGCCCACACCACCACTATCCCGACGGCGCTGCCCTGATGCTCGGCACGATGTTCGCCCCCATTCAGGACCGCGACCGCCCCGGTGAGGGCTTCACCCACAAGGTCGACGACGTGGTACGGATCAGCTGCCCGTCGCTCGGCACCCTGGTCAATCGTGTGCGGCATGCCGAGGAGTGCGAGCCTTGGCAGTTCGGCGTCCGCGATCTGATGAGCAATCTGGCGAGGAGAGAACTGCTGTGAACGTGGTGAACACGGTCGATCCGCGCGACGCCCGACGTCGCGCGACGGATCTCACCGAGACGGACGAGTCTCGGCTGGAGGCGGTTGCCGGCCAGGCGTCCCGGGCGGCGCAGTGGCTGGCCGGCCTGGGACGACTCGGCAGAGCCGACCTGCTGGACGCGATCGCGGCGTCCCTGGAGTCCCGCCGCGTGGACCTGGTCGCGGCCGCCGAGGCGGAGACCGGGCTGAGTCACGCGCGACTCGACGGGGAGCTGACCCGATCCGCGGTCCAGTTCCGGATGTTCGGCGATGTGCTGCGCGACGGTGGGTACGTCGAGGCGGCCATCGACCACGCCGCCGACACACCGCTCGGGCGCGGCCCGGACCTGCGACGGATGCTCGTACCCCTCGGGCCGGTCGCGGTCTTCGGGGCGAGCAACTTCCCGTTCGCCTTCTCGGTCGCCGGCGGCGACACCGCTGCCGCGCTCGCCGCGGGCTGTCCGACCGTCCTGAAGGCCCACCCGTCGCACCCGCTGACATCGCACGCCTCCGCCGAGGCGATCGAGGCGGCCATCCGTGACCTGGGCGGGCCCGATGGTGTGATCGCGACCGTGTACGGGGAGGAGGCGGGCCGTTCGCTGGTGCGCCACCCCGCGATCCGCGCGGCCGCTCTGACCGGCTCCGTCGGCGCCGCCCGCGCCATCCAGGCGGCCATCGACGAACGGCCCGATCCCATTCCGCTGTACGCCGAACTGAGCAGCGTGAACCCGATCGTCGTCCTGCCCGGTGCGGCAGCCGACCGGGGCGACCAGATCGCCGAGGGGCTGTTCGCCTCCTTCACGGGGTCGGGCGGTCAACTGTGCACCAAGCCGGGGCTGGCGTTCATCCCGTCGGACCCGGACGCTGACCACCTGGTCGACACGCTGCGGGAGAAGGTTGCCGCCGCCGGCGGTGCGGTGCTGCTCAACGAGCGCATCCGGGACGCGTACGAGGAACGGGCTGCGGCATTCGAGCGGGCGGGCGCTCAGGTGTCGGCGCGGCCGCAGGTCGAGCCCGGCGCGGGCTTCACCGTCGCACCGATGCTCCTGGAGGTCGGTCTGTCGGGCCTGACCGCTGAGATCGCCGAGGAGTGCTTCGGCCCGCTCATGGTCGTGGTCCGGTATCACGACGTCGCCGAACTCGACGCCGTGTTGGCGACCGTCGCACCGTCGCTGACCGGTTCCATCCATCGCGGACCGGACGACGACGCCGACGTCGTACGCCGGTTGGTCGACGTGTTCGCCGCCCGCTCGGGGCGCATCGTCTTCGACGGCTATCCCACGGGGGTCCGTGTGTCGTGGGCGCAACACCATGGCGGGCCCTGGCCGTCGACCAACGCCGTGCACACCTCGGTGGGCGCCACGTCGATCCGGCGATTCCTCCGCCCTCTGGCGTGGCAGGACGCGCCGAATTGGATCCTTCCGGAGGAACTGCGGGACGAGTACAAGGCCATTCCACGGCGAGTTGACGGGAAATTGGAATCAGGGGTGGCGTAGCGCGTCGGTAGGTCACTCCCGCCCGGCCTTCCTGGTCGCGACCGGTCGATTCGTGGTCGCGACCAGGAAGGCCAGAGCTGTATCTGCGCGCCAGCGATTCGGGTGCGCCGCTGAATCGCGCCCTAATTGATGCCCGGATAATCCGTCGAAATAAGTGTCCCGTCCCGCCTTGACCGTCCCTAATGGATGATTGTATTTTCGACGGGGAGCGATGTTAACGCTCACATCGTGGCATCGCCCGAGATTGGTATTCGTTCGCCTCACCATCGAATTGTCGGTCGGCCCGCTGCTGCGACCCGACCACACCGAAGAGGGAGCAGGTACATGCCCGTCGCAATTCCCCGTCCCCTGACGCCGGCGCCGAGGCGTCGGCTGATGCTCGCACTGCTCGCCGCCGTCACCGTCGCGGCCGGAACGGTCGCCGTCCCCGCGGCGTCGGCCGCGCCGCCCGCACCGCCCGCACCCCTGGGCCCGACCGTCACCCGCACCGACAAGGCGCCGACCGGGTACACCGTCACCTTCCGGTACCGGGCACCCGCGGACGTCCAGCAGGTCCACGTCTACGGCGACTGGTTCTACTCTCGACCGGAGAACATCACCTGCCAGGACTGCGGCGACGCGCGACCCCCCGCCGAATGGCAGCCCGGCGACGTCGCGGCCACCCCGTGGCACATCCAGGCCATGCAGAAGGGCCCCGACGGGGTGTGGACGTTCACCACTCCGCTGCCCGCGGGCACCTTCCGCTACGCGTTCACCCACGACTGCGCCAACGAGCTCGCCACCGGCTGCACCCTGTACGACGACCCCGCGAACCGGTGGCAGATCCAGCCGCAGTACCCGGGAGCGCCCGGCGCGGTCCGCAGCACGATCTTCGTACCGGAGAACAAGAAGTTCCCGACGTACGACACCGACTACCAGGCGCCGGTCACCAAGGTCGGCCGGCTGGAGTCCCGGCGGTACACCTCGCCGCTGTCGACCAACCCGGCAGGCGTGCACGACATCGTCGTCTACCTGCCGAACGGCTACGACCCCAACCGGGCCACGCCGTACCCGACGCTCTACCTGAGCCACGGCAGCGGTGACCACTCGACGGCCTGGACGATGCAGGGCGTGGCCCACCTCATCCTGGAGAACGCGATCAAGGACGGTGCCGTCGAGCCGATGGTGATCGTGTCCACCGACTTCAACGGCCTGCCCGGCGGCAACGAGGGCTACGTCAACGAACTGCGGAACAACATCTTCCCGTTCGTCGAGCAGAACTACCACGTCTCCACCCGCCCGCAGGACCGCGCGTTCGCCGGCTTCTCCGCCGGTGGCAGCCGGGCATACACCCTCATGTACGACCACACCGACCTGTTCGGCTACCACGCCGCCTGGAGCGCGGGCGGACCAGCCGCCACCCCGGCGCAGATCGACAGCATGAAGGCGGTGGCCGGCGGCATCATGATCGGCGCCGGGCTGCAGGACCGCCTGGGCAACATCGCCGAGAACTCGCAGCGCAACGCCGCCGCCCTGCGGGCCGCCGGGGTCGAATTGGACGAGTACAACGTGCCCGGCGTGCACACCTGGCACGTCTGGCGCCCGCTGCTCGACCACTACCTGCGGACCCTGACGTTCCGTTCCACCACCACCGGGCTCGACGTCACAACGGCACCGGCAGGCGCCTCGCACAACATCAAGGTCGCCGCTACGGCGACGGTTGGTGCCGTCAGCACCACCACCGCCGCTCCCTCCGGCACTGTCGACTTCTACGCCGGTGACACGCTCCTCGGGTCGGCATCGGTGCACAACGGTGTCGCCCGGCTGAAGAAGACCGTCCATGGTGAGCTGGACGGTCCGGTCGTCGCCCGCTACCAGGGTGACAAGCTCTTCAACGAATCCGAGAGCGCGCCGGTCGCCGGCCGGTAATTCCAGGTCTCACGGCCTAGACGAGTAAGACGGGGCTGCGGGCGCAGCGAAGGACGCTCGCCATCCGTTTTGGCTGTCTGGCCCGTCGATGTTGAGCGATATACCTCAGAGGTATGAATATGACTCTGAGGTATATCGCTTACTCTCGCATCCGCCCTGACGGAGGCCCCCAACCAGGGTTAGGAATTACTCGTCTAGGAGCGTCGGTCAGCTGTGCACGATCGTGTAGACGTCCCGGCGGCGCAGCGCGTACTCGGTGGCGACGTCGGTGATGGCG
>NZ_PYBV01000031.1 GCF_003205615.1 Micromonospora arborensis
CCACTCCCGTGGACGCAACCCCGCCCGAGACATCTTCGCCAGCACCTTCTACAGCCATCCGTTGAAGGCCAGCGGCTGGGAGTGCGTGCAGCGGGCCTGGCAGCGTATGTGGGACCAACATCCCGCCCTGAAGGTAACCCTCAAAGACCTGGTCGCGGACAACCAACGTGTGGCAACTCGGACCGAGATGGTCGGCTTCGCCGATGGCTCGACGGCAACGATGCTGGAGATGTTCACCTTCGAGAACGATCGCATCGTGGAGCTGTGGGGCCTCTCAGACAAGCCGCAGACGACGTCTTAGACCCGCTCGCCACACCTTACGCTCGGCATGGGTGACCAGCTGGGTGACGACGGGCGCGAGCGACGCCGGACGTCCGTGGACTCCTGCGGACTGTTCGCCCCTGCTGCTGGTGCAGCGCAGAGCCGGCTGGTGGTTCCTTTACACCGAGGGCGCCCGGTAGCTCCACTTCGGTCCCGACGGACAACGGTTGAGTCATTGGCAAGCAGCGCAGGCAGCAGGCCCGAATTTCGACTGGCGGGTTCCGGAGCGATGCCGGCTGCAATCGGTGGGGTCGGTCGTCGAGTACCGCGTCAGGAGGGTGCGGCGGTCGGAGTCGACGCCGGGTCGTAGTTGGCGTCGGATCGGAATAAGACAACGCCGCTCGCCGAGTCCAGCAAGTATGAAACTGACACGGCCGAACCTTCCTCGCCGTCGCTCCAATCGAGGCCGGTCCCGCCGCGCCACTCCGGTTCGGCGGGCAGCCAGGACGACAGCCGCGGGTGTGGCGCGACATCGTCGGGGATGTCCACGTCCAAGGCTGTCGTCAATTCGGTCAGCCTGGCAACGTCCGTCGGCGCAACCCGGACCGCGCCCTCACGCACCAGGAAGAGGTCGCCAACGTTGAAGTCGCAGCGGCTGTTCTCTGTCCACTCCCACCAGTGGAGCTCCAGGATTCGACCCAGCGGCTGCAGCTCCGGCTCGATCGGCGCGGTCTCGGTGTGCACGGATGCGTCGACCGTCACTTCCGGCTCCGCGCAGCTGAACGGCAGAGAACAGCCACCCTGGGACATCGATAGTGCGACCAGGGCAAGAGTGCCCACCACACGGCGCCTCACATCACTACCCGGACGAGCATTGTGGGTAGCCAGGCGGCTCTTATCCGTGGCCTCGGTGGTTGGTTGCTGTCGGCGTTCACCGCCAGCAACACGATGACCCAGTCGAACATCACCCGAGCACGGGCCGCCAAGTCGCGGCGCCCGAGGGTGAACGTACCGGGATGGACCGTCGACGATCCGTGTGCCGGCAGCACTCCACGTTTTGCCGTAGCCGTCACCGCGACTCCAACCGCATGGCCACGATCATGTCAGGCCGCGACAATAGAATCGATCTGGCTGAGCACGCACACGAAACTGATACTCATCGCCGGTGTCCGCGCCGGAACGCTCGCCGCCGAGACGAGGAGTACGTCCTGGAACGCCCACCGGCGCAGATGCACAAGCGTGCCGGGGATGCTGAACAGCTCGAAGAACCCGAGCCCACGAGCCCAGATGTCCACCGACGCCGCCAGATCGCTCGTGGGAATCGTCGCGAACGCCGGCATTCCATAGATGCCCCGGAGAGTCAAGCCGGGTTCGTGAACATTGCCCTACCCGGACGATGCGACCGGCATTGTGGCCAGCTACAGCTAGGACCCTGTGGAGGTCCAGGCACCAGCACCGCCAGGTCTAGTGGCGGTCCTCGGTAAGGCGCACGGCAGTCACGAACGCCTGCGCGCCAACAGGTGCCCATGAGCACGCCCGAGAGGATGATGACCAGACTGGCGGTGCGGCGGACGATGCGAGGCAGGCAGCGGACACTACAACTTCGACGCCAGCAGTCAGGGGCTTCACGTCGAGCCTGGATGGAGAACCGATTTGGCCATCAGCATCGCCGGGCTCACCCTGGGATACGGTGACCACATCGTGCTGGCCGGCTTCTCGCTCGAGGTCCGGCCGGGGGAGGCGGTGGCCCTGCGCGGTCCCAACGGCGCGGGAAAATCCACTCTGCTGCGGTGCGTGGCCGGCCTGCACGCACCGCGTGAGGGGACCGTGACGGTGGCCGGTTCCCCGGTGGACGAGCGGGCCGTGGGGTTTCGACGTGCCGTGGTGGCGATGCTCGACGACGTCGCCTGGTATCCGTCGTTGACCGTCCGTGAGCATGTCGATCTGGTTCAGATGCTCAACCGGCCGCTGGCCGATTCCTGGTGGGATCCGCCGGACCTGCTGGAGCTGCTCGCCTTGGATACCGTCGCCGACGACTCCCCGGCGCGGCTTTCCTCGGGCCAGCGGCAGCGTCTGACGCTGGCCATGGCCTTTGCGCGCCCCAGCCGGGTCCTTCTGCTGGACGAGCCGGAACGCCACCTGGACACGGCGGGTCGGCAGATCGTGATCGACCTTCTCCGGATCTATCTCGGTCGGAACGGTGCGGCTCTGCTCGCCACGCACGACCCGGACCTCGCCGAGGCCTGCCGCGTCGTCGAGGTCACCGCCTCCAAGCGTGCTCGGGAAACGGGGTGAGCGCGGCACCGGCGGTTCCGCTCTCCGCGCGTGCGGTTCGGCGGTGGCTGCGGACCAGGCAGGTGCGTCAGGCCCGGGAGCAGTGGAGCTCCGACGGGCTCTACACGGTCGGGCTGGCGGTCGTCTTCCTTCTCGTCACGATCGGGGCGGCGGTACGCGGCTATCTGCTGCACGCCGACGAGACCGGCCCGGCAACCACCGGGGCTGTCCTGGCCGTGGCCCTGGGCAGTGTCGCGGTGCTGCTCGCGGCCGCGGCGGTGGCGGGGCCGCTCGGAGCCGGGGCCGCCGCGCTCAGCTGGCTCGCCACCAGCCCGATGCGGCGCGCCGAGATGCTCCGCCCTCGTTTCGTCGCCGTGCTCGGCGCCGGCCTCGTCGGCGGGCTGCCGATGGCCGTCCTCGCGGCCCGGCCGGTGATCGTCGCTCCGGCGCTCGCCCTTGGCGTGGCGACAGCTGCCGCGGCGGTGCTGGTGCAGACCTCGGTCCGTGATCCGGCTCGGGTGCTGAGGATGTCGGCGGCGGTCTGCGGAGTCGCTGCGGTCGCGGTCGGCCTGCTCGGCGTGGCCCCGGCGGTGACTCTTCCTGCCGTACCGGTCGCGGTGATCGCCGTACTGATCGCCGGGGTGTTGGCATTCCTCGCCGCGCGGCAGCTCGACGCGGTGCGGACAGCTACCCTGCGGGCCGCGGCATCATCAGTTCTCGCGGTGACCGGCGGCGTCGCCGCGGCGGATCCCGGGTTGCTGTCCCGGGTGTCCGAGGACCACCGCTGGCAGCGGCACCGGCTACGCGGACGGTTCCGGCTGCCCGCCGGCCCCAGCGCGATTCCGGCCCACGACGTGATCACACTGCTGCGCATGCCGTCCCGGGCCCTCCTGATCGCGGCCGTCGCGCCCGTTCCCGCCCTGATCGACGTCGCGCCCGCGATCCGGGCCATGCTCTGGCTCGCGTGTGGCCTGTTCGCCGTAGCCCAGGTCACCGGCAATGTCCGCTACGACGCCGACCGTTCCGGACTGGGCCGGCTGCTCGGCCGCACCGACGGTGCACTGCTGCGTCTGCGCGCCGTCGTACCAGTGGGCGTCGCGGTGATCTGGGGCGCCGCCTCGGTGGCGGTGGTGGTCTGGCACATGGGTGGGGAACCGGCGTGGGGCGCAGCGCTAGGCGCGGCGACGGGCCCGGCGCTCGCGGCGGGGGCGCTCCGGTCCGGGCGTCGATCACTCGTCCGCCATGACTACCCTCTGATCGTCACGCCCCAGGGCGTCGTGCCGAGCGGGCCGCTGCTCTGGGTCGCTCAGGCTTTTGACGTAGCGCTGATCGGCACGATCCCGGCCCTGGCCGGGATCGCCGCTGACGACTTCGGGGGTGTCGCGGTGGCCATCCAGGCGGTTCTGTCCGTCGCCACGCTGACCGCGTTCCTCAGCGCATCCGCGACGCACCGAGCCCGCGGACGTCTCGGTCGCTCCACCCGAGCGGCCGTCACAAGAGCGGTAACCGTGATCTGGCGACTCTGAGCCACCGACGATGTTGCGCCCCACAGACCGAGCCCACCGCAGCAGCGCGACGGTGGGATACCAGGATCGGCGGGAACCGGGTCCGGGTACGGCGGTGGTCCGGCGTGGCATCGCAGCGTGATCGCAGCGGATGTAGGAGAGGCCGGAGGGGTGTGGCTCGGCGATGGCGGTTCAGCAATCTGAACCTCGTCCAGATCCGATCGCACATGCCGCTGACCCCTCCGGCCTGCTCCGCTTGAGTGGGAGTAGGGATCTCTCAGATCACCCGCAGCGTTGACCGTTGAGGTTGAAGGCGGTTGGCGCCGGATTGGTGCCGCTCCACGTGCCGTTGAAGCCGGTGCTGGTGGACGCGCCGGGGGCGAGTTTGCCGTTCCAACTCATGCTGTCCGCGGTGACGCTCGTTCCGTTCTGTTTCCAGGTGGCCGACCAGCCCTGGCCGACCTTCTGGCCGGTGGTGGGGAAGTCGAAGGTGAGTTTCCAGCCGTCGATCGCGGTGGTGCCGGTGTTCTTGATGGTCACGCTCGCGGTGAAGCCGCCCGGCCAACTGGTCGCCGTGTAGGCGACCGTGCAGCCGACGGTCGGTGCGGTGGGCGCGGTCCGCACGGTCAGGCCGGGCGAGGCCGCCGAGACGTTGCCCGCCGCGTCGCGGGCGGTCACCACGAAGGTGTACGGGGTGTCCGGCGTCAGCCCGGTCACGGTGTACGTGGTGCCGGTGGCGCTGCCCACCTTCACGGTGCCGGTGGTGTCGACCCGGTGCACGTCGTAGCCGGTGACGGCGGTGTCATCGGTGGACGGCGTCCAGGCCAGCGCGACGCTGTCGCCGGTGATCGTGCCGGCGGTCGGCTTGCCCGGGGCGGTCGGCGCCTGGGTGTCGCCGGGCGTGGTGCCGCGCGGCAGCACCAGGTGGGTGATCGAGTTGGCCGGGAAGGTGGCCGTGAAGCCGCCGGCGGTCACCGGCTGGTCGGCCTCCCGGACGACGCCGGCGAGGTTCGCCCCGCTGTAGCGGTAGACCTGAGCGGTACTGGCGGAGACGCCGGTGAGGGCGACCGGGCTGGTCAGGTCGTCGCTGGTCTTGTTGACGACGACCAGGGTGAGCGCCTTGTCGGCGCTCCGCTCGGCGGCGTACACGGCCAGCTTGCCCTGGTCGGCGCTGGTCGCCTGGACGGAGGTGTCGCCGAACGCGCCGCCCTTGCCGTCGTAGTTGCGGTAGACGCGGAAGGCGTTGGCCACCGGCTGGTCGGCCGTGGGTGCGGTCCAGAGGGTGGCCAGGTCGAGCCCTTCGCGACCGAAGATGCCGAGAACGTCAGCCTGGGCGAGCGCGCCGTTGAGCGACCCGTATGCGCCCCAGTTGTACTCGGTCATCGCGATCTTCGTGCCCGGGTAGTGCTTGTCGACCAGCTCGCGCAGGCGCGGGATGTACCGGACCGGACTGTTGATCCAGCTCTCGTCCACGTAGGTCGGATCCCAGAGCTGGCGGGTCGAGCGCAGTCGCAGCGCCTGGGTGTTGGCGTCGCCGGCCGCCTCGCCCAACACGCCGGCCTGCTGCGGGTAGAGGTGGACGTCGAAGTAGTCGAGGATGCGTGTGCCGTGCTGCTGCTCGTACTCGCGCATCCGGTCCAGGTACCACGGGCCGAGGTCCTGGCCGCCGTGCGCGGCCTTGTCCGGCGGATTCGACCAGCAGCCGGTACGCGAGCAGGTGTCCTGGTCGAGGCCCGAATAGATGATCGAGTTCAGGCCCCAGCCGACGGGACCGAGTGTCTTCGCGCCGGGGTCGGCAGCCTTGATCGCGGCGGCGTACTCGTAGGTGCGGTCGCGTAGCTCGTCGTAGCCCAGCCCGGTCGGGCGGACGTCGCGGTGGGTGGAATGCCACAGGTCCGGCTCGTTGTCCAGGTTGTAGAACTGGACGCCGCCGTCGGCGGCAGCGCCAAACTGCCCCTTGAGGTGGTTGACGAAGTCGGTGGCGTACTCCGGACCGACGGCGACGCTGGTGTCCTCCGGATCGTTGCCGGTGATCGGTGACCCGTCCGGCTTGATGCCGTTGCCACAGTCTGGTGCCCAGGTGTCGGTGGACTGCTGTGGGCCGTACTTGGCGACGCTGAAGCCACACGTCCGCGACCGGTCCTTGGCGATCCAGCCGAGCATCGGCATCGTCATGACCGTGGCAGCGCCGGTGGCCTTGTTCTGCTGCACGAACCGGTCGGTCTCCGAGCCCTTCGGGAGGTCGGCCGGGCTCGTGTTGTCGTTGGGGATGTTCTCGAAGTACCAGTCCGACGCGCGGTTGGTGGTGTCGGCACGGAAGTTGTAGCGGGTGGTGGCGTTGCCGCCGTAGCGGTGCACCGGCAGCCGCAGGTCGCGGGCGAGGGCCTCATCGGCGAAGTTCATGCCATAGACGTACGGGCTGATCTGGTGCCGGGCGGCGGTGGTGTCCACGGCCAGCGCCGGGCCGGCCGCGGCCAGGGCGGGCTCCGGCAGGGCCAGACCACCGAGGGCCGTGGCGAGCACGACCGGAAGTAGAGCTGTGGTGGGACGCACGAGCATTCCTCTCCGATAGAAGCTCGACGATGGGAGCGCTTCCACAGCGTTGCGCTTTCCTGGCTCCGAGTCAACGCCGGAAGACTCATTGCGGACCACGTCGATTCGATCGCGTGTGGCAACGATCTGTCAGTCGCGCAAGGCGGCGGGCAGGGCCTTCTGGTGCAGGATGACCAAACCCGCGACGGCTCGGGTAAGCGCGACGTACAGCCGGTTCAGGCCACGAGGTTCGGCGGCCACGATGTCGGCTGGTTCCACGACGATGACATGGTCGTACTCCAGGCCCTTGACCAGACTCGCTGGCACGACGGCGACGTCGACCAACGGGGCGAGTTCTTCCGCGGCGCTGTCGGTGGCGATGACAGCGATGCTCGTCTCGCCCGGCGTCTGCCGGACCGCTTCCTGAACCGCGGCGTGCATATCGTCGACCTGCCGCACGGACAACGTACCGCCAGACCGATACGAGCGCGTCGGCGCGATTCCGGGCGCGAGGACCCGCGTCGCGTAGTCCGCGATGGCCTTGGGCAGTCGGTATCCGGTGGGCAGTTCCAGGGTGCGGGCCTCGCGCTTGCCCAGCCGGTTGAGCAACTGCGGCCACGAACCAGCTGCCAGCGGATGCGTCGCCTGCCCGAAATCGCCGACGACGGTCATCGAGGCGAACTCGGCGCGGCGTGCGATCATTCGACCCTCCATGGGTGACAGATCCTGGGCCTCGTCGAGAATCACATGTAGGTATGGCTCCTCGGCCGGTGAATCGTCGTCGGCTTCCTCGACCGGCAGCGGCTCGGCCAGCACGGGCACGTAACCCTCCTCGCCGTGAGGGTCGAAGCCGTCGGCCCAACTGATCACCCGGTGTCCTTCCCGGAGGATGACAGTTTCGGCCCAGCGCTGAGCGGCGGCGATCGCGTCGTTGTCGATCGTTGGTCCCGCGAGGGCGATCGGGGTCGGATGTCCGGGCGCGTACAGCTCCCACCCGTCGCGCAGACCGCAGCTGAGGACGAAGGTGGCCACCCGCCGGGTGCCAGAGGTCAACTCGCGCAGTCGCCACTCGGGCTCGGGTGCCTTCGGGGCCGCGGGCAGTTCGCCGAGCAGCTCGGCCAGTTCGTCGAGCAGCGGCACGTCGTCCACGGACCAGTCGGGCCGACCGTGATACGAGCCGGCCAGCACTTCGGCCGCCCGAGCGTCGAGGCCGACCACCCGTGCGGTCTCGGCGAGCCACGACAGCACCTTTGTCGGGGTCAACGCGGGCCACCACGCCTGCAGGAATCGATGGAACTCGCCGCGGTCAGCGACATCGTCGGCGAACAGGTGCCTGTCGAAATGCGGACCGTCCGTCTTGGTCCACAGTGTGTCCAGGAGGACCGCGGCGGCAGCCGGGCGTGCGGCGTTTGGCATGGTGCCGGTTGCTTCGCACTTGTCGCGTACCCGACGGCGCGCCTTTGCCAGGTCGTCCACGTCGAGTGTGAGTACCTGCCCGGCATATACGAGTCGCAGCCGATCCGGCGCAGTTGGGGGCGCCTGCCACATCAGCTCGACCAGTACCTGCCGCATGCTGTCGCGACCCTTGATCTGAGCGACCTCCGGCGAGTCGCGGCGGGTCGCGGTCACCCCCTCGACCAGTTCGCCGAGCGCGCGCAGGTGCACGCTGTCCTCACCGAGCGAGGGAAGGACCCTGCTGATGTAGTCGGTGAACACGTTCGAGGGGCCAACCACCAGGATGCGCCCGCCAGTGAACCGGGTCCGATCGGTGTAGAGCAGGTATGCCGCCCGATGCAGCGCGACCTGGGTCTTGCCGGTCCCCGGCCCTCCGGTGATGACGGTGACGCCCCGCGCCGGCGCCCGAATGGCCGCGTCTTGTTCGCGTTGAATGGTCGTGACGATGTCGCGCATGTGGGGACCACGAGAACGACGGAGCGCGGCCAGCAGCGCCCCCTCACCGAGCACGCGCAAGTCGCCGACGTGGTCAGGAGACAGCACGTCGTCGTCGAGGGCCACGACCTTCGGGCCCCGGCAGATGATGACCCGGCGACGCACCACGCCGAGCGGGTCTCCGGAGGTGGCCCGGTAGAAGGGCTCGGCGGCAGGCGCCCGCCAGTCGACCAGGAGTGGTTCCTGATTGTCACGCACGCCCAGCCGCCCGATGTGGTACGTCTCGCCGTCATCGAAGTCAAGCCGGCCGAACACCAGGCCTTCCGCTTCGGCGTCCAGCGCCCGCAACTGCGCGGCCGCGCGGTGGACCAACGCGTCGCGCTCCACCAAACCGGCGATCGAGCTGGCCCTCGCCCTTCGGTGCCCCTCGCTGGCAAGCGCGTTCGCCTGCGCTCGCATTCCTTCGAGCTGCTCGTACACCCGGTCGACGACCTGCTGCTCGGCGGCGATTTCCTGCGTTCTGACGTCGGGCACAGTGCTCCCCGGGTGAGTACGAGCGTGGGTCCCGAAGAGAATATGCACAGGTCAGGGGATAGAAATCATCACTCGAGGTGATTCGGCCGAGCGGGTTCATTGGTACAATTAGGATGGCAGCAGGGGTGACGTTCTAACGCCGGCGCCCATCTCAACAGCCCACGCATCGATGTCGGGCATCAGATGAAGGCACCCTTAGCGGCAGGCTGCGCGGGGCGGAGGCCGTCGCCCCGGTGGCCCAGGGCCGACGTCCGAAAACCCTGGCGACGTTGATCCGGCACTGCGCGCGTCCGCCGTACCG
Organism: Micromonospora arborensis; assembly: GCF_003205615.1. Taxonomy (GTDB): domain Bacteria; phylum Actinomycetota; class Actinomycetes; order Mycobacteriales; family Micromonosporaceae; genus Micromonospora; species Micromonospora arborensis. Next base: position 9,298 of record NZ_PYBV01000031.1, read on the forward strand.
GCTCCCTGACCGGCGGCACGCGGTCCGGCCCGTTGGTCAACCTCGAACATCGGACGGAGCCCTCGGCACGGCTGTGGAGGTTTGGTGTAGGCCGTTCTCCCGGCGCGAGCCGGCCGGCAGACTGGCAGCCGGTGACAGGAGGATGGCCGTGGACTTCGCGTATTGGGTACGGCGGTTCGAGGAGGCGGAAGCCGATCGGGCCCGTACACCAGAACCGGCGTGGGGTAGCGGCGGACCTCTGCCGGTGGCCCTGGTCGCGAGCCTGCAACGTTTCCAGACCGGTGAGGACGGCGACGGCGCCAGTCTCCTCGGCAAGAGCGCCCGGGCTGGTGACGCGCATTACCTGGCCGCGGTGCGGATGTTCGTGGCCGAGGAGCAGCGCCATGCCAGGCTGCTGGAGCGGGTGCTGGCCGAGGCAGGAGCCACGACCATCGCCGGCCATTGGACCGACAGCGTGTTCGTCTTCGTGCGTCGGGCGTTCGGTCTGCGACTGGAGCTGATGACGTTGATGGTGGCCGAGGTGGTCGCGTTGCGGTACTACCGGGCACTGCGGGACGGCGCGCCGCATTCGTTGCTGCGCGATGTGGCAGCACGGATCCTCAACGACGAAGAGCGGCACGTGCCGTTCCACGTCGCGCGTCTACGGCAGGGACTCGGACGGCTGCCCTGGGCCGTGCGGGTCGTGGTGGCGAGCGCGTGGTGGGTGCTGATGCTGGGCGCGACGCTGGTGGTTGCAGTCGGTCACGCTGGCGCGCTCCGCTGGCTCGCGCTGTCGCCGGTGCAGTTCACCGCCGACGTGGCGCTGCTGTTCCGACCAGTCGTCAGGGCAGTACTCGGGCCCGCAGGTCATTCTCGCCCGTCGGGTGCTGTGTCCAAGGCGGGTGGTATCGGCCCACATACTCACGAGCGCGTGGGAGCGGGTCACGCCAGTACTGGTCTGGCCTGCGGTGGTGGTGCTCCGCACAGAACTGAGCGAGATCGACGGTGATCCGGACGCGTTCCAGCGGGTGCCCCTCGAAGTCCGCGTTGACAGCCAGCAACTGCGGCTCCGGATTCCAACCGGAATGGTCGAACGCCCAGCCATTCCAGAGCGCGTAGGCATGGAAGACCTGTAGCTCGGCCGCCGGGCGAACCGCCACCACCTCGATCGATCGTTCCGGGTACAACTCTCGACAGGTCCAGGCGAGGATGTGACAGGCACCGGCAGCGAAGAAGGCCTGGTCCGTCCGCTCCCAGGCGACGCGCTGATCTGACCGCTCGATCGCTGTCCGACGAAAGGCTCCCGCTGCCTCTGCTGCCACCACACGTACGTTAGTGGGCGGGCCGGACGCGTCGGCTCATGGCCGCGGATCGCGCGGCTCGGCCAGATCGGTCGTCTCTACCCACGGTGTGTGTGGGTCTCCCAGACGGGATGCTGGGGCTCGTCGTTGTGCACGATGATCTCGGCGTGATCGGTGGGGCGGACGGTGGCAAAGTAGAACTGTTGGGAGGGGATGTAACGCTCGCGCCAGCGGCGTTCGACTTCGGCCCGAGATGACACCCGACCCTCGCGGATCACGGCACGACCCACGGTCTTATCCAGCGCGGTCGACACGAAGATGCGCAGGTCCCAGCGATCAATCAACTCCGGGCGCAGGAGGAAGACGCCGTCGAAGAGCAGCACCGCGTCGGCGGGGGCGGACGTGACCGCCGGGGACACCGCCGTGTCCGTGGCGTGGTCGTAGACCGCGTGTTGGAAGCGTCGATCTCCGCCTGGGCCGAGCGGATCGAGCAGAACCCGGGTCAGCGCGTCGTTGTCGTGGGTGTCGAAGTAGCAGCCTTCGGCCGAGTACTCGCCGCGCGGATAGCGCTGTGCCCGAGGGAAGAGGAAATCGTCGATCGTCGCGCGGATGACGTCGCGGCCCTGTCTGCGCAGAACGTCGGCCAGCTCGTCGGCCAGGGTGGTCTTGCCTGCGGCGGGTGGTCCGTCGATGGCGACCCGGGTCGGGTGCGTGACGGTGACGGACCCGACTGCCTCAGCCAGACGGCCGATCATCTCGTCGCGGGTGCCCTGGTCCATGTCCTGCCCGTCCTGGTCCTGAAGGCCGCCGTGTCGAGCCGACCCTATGCGCCAGCCTCTCGCGCCAGCCACTCCCCGAACGCACTCTGCCTGTCGTGAGATGGCGATGCCGTCCGGGCGGGTGTGACCTGCCGCATGGCCGCGGTGTTGGCGGGGGGACGGGCGACGGTCGACGCTGGCCGGGTGGCGCGGCCCCACCGCGCGTCCACGGCGAGCAGCGTGAGGGCGGCCAGTGTCAGCAGTCCGCCGACGAGTGCCAGCGGGCGTGCCCCCGAGGTGGACAGGAGGGCGCCGCCGAGCAGTGACCCGCCGGCAATGCCGGCGTTGAAGGCGGTGCTGACGCCGGCCGACGCGATGTCGGTGCTGCCCGGGGCCAGTTGCAGCATCCGGTTCTGCACGGCGCAGCCGAACGCCGCGTAGGCGAGACCGATCCCGGCGATGAATGCGACCGCGCCGGGCCGGAGTGCGCCGAGCGCGTACATGCCGCACAGCGCGGCGGTGCCGATGCTCAGCGGCGTCAGCAGGGAGGCGATCGGCCGGGTGTCCAGGGTCCGGGCGGCAGCCAGGGTGCCGACGACGCCGGCGGTGCCGGCGACGAACAGCAGCGGCGCGAGGACCGCGTCGGCGAAGCCGCTGACGTCGAGCAGGAACGGTGTGATGTAGGTCTGCAGGGTCATGAAGCCGCCGATGCCGAGGGCGGTCGCGAGCAGCAACACGGCGAAGCGTCGCCCGTCCGGCGCGGTGCCCCGGGCGCCGCCGCCGGCTGCCGGGGGATAGGAGGGGAGCAGGACGAGGACCGCGGCGGCGATCGCCAGACCGACCCCGGCCAGCACCGCGAACGCCGCGCGCCAACCGGCTTGCTGCCCGAGCCAGGTGCAGAGGGGTACGCCGAGCACCGGGGAGAGCGTCGCCCCGGCTCCGAACAGCGCCACCACCCGGCCGCGCACCGCGACCGGAAAAGGCCCGACCACGGTCGCCGTGGCGATGGACCAGAACAGCGCCTGGGCGAGGGCGGTCACGAGGCGGGAGCCGGCCAGCACGGCGTACGTCGGCGCGAGCGCGGCGATGCCGTTCGCGGCGGCGAACAGGAGCATCGTGACGCCGAGCAGGTGACGCCGGGGGATCCGCTGGGTCAGCCGGGCCAGCGGCACCGACGCCACCACGACCACGACGGCGTAACCGCTGACCAGCAGACCCACCTGAGAGCGGGACCTGTCGAGATCGGGTGCGATGTGGGTCAGCAGCCCGACGGGCAGCAGCTCGGTCGTGATGAACGCGAACGCGGCGAAGGAGAGCGCGACGAGCACGGCCTTGGCCCTTCGCGGCGACACCTCCGGCGCCATGGCCCACCCCCATTCATCGCCACCGTAATCGAGGGCACGGCGTCGGTCACTGCTTGCGGCGTAGCTCGCGCAACACGCCGTGGCGGCGCATGGCCCATGCGAGACGCCGGACGCTCGGGTGCCGCACGAACAGCACCGCCGCCCGGCGGATCAGGCCGAACCGGTTGTCGCTCACCTGGTTCTCGATCGCCTGCCAGATCAGCTCGCGCACCTTGGCGCTGTCCAGCACCGCCCGGATCTCACGGCGTACCGCGGGATCCTCGGCCGCCGACGTGATGGCGGCTACCTGACCCGGCCGGTCCGCAAGCGGCTCCACCGCCGCCGCGACGAGCGGCCGGCGCACCTCGTCCTGCTCCAGCAGCAGCAACACCGCTTCCCGAATCTCGACCGTGTCCAGGCCGGACCGCAGCAGACCCAACAGGCTGCGTTCCACCTCGCGGTCGTGGTCCGGCACGGACAGCGTGGCGAGCAGCGCGGCGACCTCGTCGAGATCGATGAGGTGTCGCAGGCCGGTGCGGAACTCCGGCAGCCCCCACGCAACCTGCAGACCCTGCACCAGATTGCGGTTCATGAGCCATCCGCTACCCGGAAGCGACAGCCGGCGAAACCCCGGCGACTGTCAGCCTGCGGTCGACGGTTCGGCGGGCTGGGGCGTGAAGAAGCGGACGATGTCGTCCGCCGCGGTCGGGGACAGCATCATCGCCTGGACTCGTGTGGACATTTCGGCGATCGGGTGGATCCTGGTGAACATCCCCTCCTCGTACGCCCGGATTGCCGACTCCGGGTCGGTGGGATTGGCGGCGAGTCGGCTGGCGAGTTCGGCGCCGTCGAGCATGGCCTGGTTGGCGCCCTCGCCGACCGGCGGCATGAGGTGCGCGGCGTCGCCGATCAAGGTGACGCCCGGCCGGGTGGCCCAGCGCGTACCGATGGGCATGGCCTCGATCAGACGCGGCCTCGGCGCGCTGTCGCCGGCCTCGATGAGTGCGGTGAGGCGCGGGTCCCAGCCACCGAAGATGTCCAGCAGCGCGCGCTTGCTGCGGTACGTGTCGATGGGGCGATTTTCCGCGCGCAGCGAGACCCCGACACGTAGGCTGCCGTCGCCAAGGCGTTGCGCTGCCAGGATCTGGTTCACGCCCACGCACCACAGGTTGCCCGGGCCGACCAGCTCGGCGAGGTCGGGGTGGCGTCGGTCGACGTCTTCGATGTGCAGCTCCACCAGGGTGGCCACATAGGACAGTCGGACGTCGGTGAGCAGCGACCGGACGACTGAGCGGGCGCCGTCCGCGCCAACGAGGATGTCGCAGGTGGTTCGGTGGCCGCCCTGGAACGTCAGGTCCCAGCCCTCTTCAGGTCGCGGGGTCGCCGCGACAAGCCGGCGATCCCGGACCACCGTGTCGTCGGGGAGGGAATCGAGCAGAAGGTCACGCAGTACGCCCCGGTCGATCTCGGGACGTCCGGAGAATGAGCCAGGTTGCGGCTCGTGGTGTACCAGGGTGCGTCCGGTCGGGTCGACGATGCGATGTTCCTCGCCCTCGGGCCGCGCCGCAGACCGGAACCGGCCGGCGAGACCCGCGTCGGCCAGGGCCTGCTGCCCCGACTCCGGGTGCAGGTCGAGTGAGCCGCCCTGCTGTCGAGCGGATCGGCTCGCCTCGCGCTCGTACACCACCGCGTCGATGCCGTGCCGATGCAGGACCCGTGCCAACGTCAGCCCGCCGAGACCGCCACCAGCGATCGCAATTCGCATACTCACCCCGTTACCGTACACTGTCTTCGTGGATACACCGTACGGTAGTGACCCGTTGCCCGTCTGGGAGCGGCCCGAACCTCAGCCGCGGGCGGCACCGGTGCCGTTGAGTCGCGAGAAGATCGCCGCCACGGCGATCCGGCTTGCCGACGCCCACGGCCTCGACGGCCTGTCACTTCGCAAGATCGCCAAAGAGCTCGGCGTCGGTCCGATGCGGCTCTACGACTACGTGACCAACAGATCCGAACTACTTGATCTGATGGTCGACGTTGTTTATGCCCGGATCGCCGACGTCGGCCAGCACTCCGAGTGGCGCTCCACGGTGCTGACCATCGCCCAGGCGACCCGCGAAGCCGCCCTTGAGCACGAGTGGTTTGCCGACCTGCTCGGCGGACGGCCACACTTGGGACCTCACGCGCTCGCCGTGGGCGAAGCGAACGCCGCCGCGCTGAGCGAGGCCCCCGGTGTGCGCGGCATCGACGATCTGCAACGGGCTCTGGGCGCCCTCAACGCCTTCATCATCGGAGCGGTCCGCAGAGAGGTCACCGAGCGGCGCACCGCCCGATCCACCGGCACCGACGAGGCCGCCTTCCAAGCCAGCCGCGGTCCCTACCTCACACGCATGTTGAAAACCGGCAGGTACCCGACCATCGCGCGGCTCGTCATCGACGGCGCCCACCTCAATGCCGAGGAGACCTTCAACCACAACCTGGCCCTCGTCCTGGACGGCATCACCAGCCGACCCCGCGCCTGACCGATTGCTCCGCCGCCAGCGGGCCGCCCGCCGATCTGCCTTGATCGATGGCGATGCCCGATCAGTCGAGTCGTCCGCGGGATCGAAGGAGTGTCATACCCTGTTGCAGGAACGCCTACCGTGCGACGACGAAGACCTGCTCGGTGCCGAAACCCGGGCCGTGGTCCGAAAGGAGTACCGGTGGATCAGCCGTATCACGCCGTCGCCGCATGGCGTGCCGCAGGCGAGGCAGGTGACGCCGCGGCAGCGGTCGCCGCTCTCAGCCCCGAGGTCACACTGGTCTCGCCGATCACCGAGCAGTTCACCTTCCAGGGTCGCCAACAGGTACGCGATCTACTCGAGGTGGCCCTGGCGGCGATCGACGGCATCACCTATACCGACCAGGTCGCCGAGGGCCGTACGGTGGCGCTGTTCTATGAAGCCAACGTCGACGGCCGGCGCCTGTATGAAGCGCAGCGTCTACGCTTGCACGAGGACGGCCTGATCAGCGAGATCACGCTCTTCGTCCGCCCGCTACCGGCGCTGACCCGGCTCATGACCAGACTCGGACCGGAGTTGGCCAGGCGTAACCGTCAACCCGGCCTTGCCCGGCTCATCCCGCTCGCCGCAGGAATGTTGCACTCGATGGCCGACACCGGGGAACGGCACATCATGCCGCGTGCCACGCCTCGATAGCGGGCATCGATCCCACACACCTGCACCGGACGACGACGCCGCGAAGGTCCTCGCCGCCGACCGGTGCAGGTCGAACCGACCGTCAGCCGCAGATCAGGTCGTCGAGCAGTGCCATCTCCCGCTCGATGACCGCCGTTGCCGGGCCCGGGTCGGCCAGCTCGGTGGCCAGGTACAAGACCGTCGAGCGGTGTCCGTCCGGGGTGACCGCGGCGAGGGTGCTCATCCCGGGCATGGAGCCGACGTGCGCCCAGGAACCGCCGCACCGGTTGGGTATCCACATGATGCCCAGCCCGTAGCGGATGCCTGGTCGGATGCCCTGGAACCCGTCGGCCAGCACGGTCTGGCGCAGCTCGGCCATCTGCCCGGGCCGCAGAAGCTGGCCGCTCCCGATTGCCTGCCAGAAGCGGGTCAGGTCGGTGGTGGTGCTGACCAGGCCGCCGGCCGACGCCGTCACGGTCGGATTGAAGACGGTCGTGTCGACCAGCGGCCCGCCCGGCGCGAACTGCCGGTACCCCTGGCCGTGCGGCTGCGGCAGGGTCGGCCGGTCGCCGGGGTAGAACGTGTGGGTCAGGTGCAGCGGCAGCAGGATCCGGGAACGCACCTCGGTGGGCCAACGGTGTCCGGTGACCCGTTCGACGAGCATCCCGGCCACCAGGTAGTTGGTGTTCGAGTAGCTCCACTGTGTGCCGGCGGCGAACAGCGGTGGGTGCTGCATCGCGGTCGTCACCAACTGCGCTTCGGTGTAATGGTCGAAGCGGTGCGCCAGGAACTCGTCGGCCGACTGCAGCGCGGCGAGGTCACCGGTGGAGTCGTAGAGGCCGCTGGTGTGTTGCAGGACCTGCCGTACGGTGACGTGCCGGCCGTCGTTGCCGTTGCCGTCGACGACACCGGGCAGCCAGCGTTCGATCGGGTCGTCCAGCCCGATCCGGCCCTCGCCGACGAGTTGGAGCAGCACCACCGACACGAAGGTCTTCGTGGTGCTGCCGATCCGGAAGTACCCGTCGATCGGCATCGGTGCACCGGTGTCCCGGTCGGCCACGCCGCTGCGGGCCGCGGTCACCCGGCCCTCGTCGCGGACCAGGCCCTGCGCCCCGGATACGCCGAGGCCGTGCAGATCGTCGAGGCCGTGCTGCAGCACCGTCGCCGTGGAACGGTGCTCCGGGGCGCCAGGCGCGGCCGACCCGACCCCAGCGCCAATTGTCGCGGCCAGCACCGTGCCAGCCGTCGCGGCCGCCACGAATCTGCGCCACCGCACCGTCCTGTGGACTGCCGAACGTGTACTCACACCTGGGCTCCTCTCGGAAAGCGACTGTGCACAAACCGTATGAAGAGCCTCTATGTCGGCACCAACCGGAAAGCCCGAAACCTGACCTGGGGGCTAACCCCCACCCGGGCTCGGATTTACGAGCTCAGGTAGCGCAGGACCGCGAGGACACGGCGGTTGTCGGCCTCGTCAGGGGGCAGCCCCAGCTTGTCGAAGATGCTCGCGACGTGCTTCTCCACGGTTCCGCCGGTCACCACGAGCGCGCCGGCGATGCCGGCGTTCGAACGGCCCTCCGCCATCAGCGCGAGCACGTGGCGTTCGCGTGCGGTCAGCGCCGCCACGCCGTCGGCGCGGCGGCTGACGCGCAGCAGTTGGCCGACGACCTCGGGGTCGAGCGCCGTGCCGCCGGCGGCGACCCGTGCCAGCGCGTCGACGAACTCGGCGACGTCGGCCACTCGTTCCTTCAGCAGGTAGCCCGCACCCGCCGCATTGCCCTCCAGCAGTCGGGCCGTGTACTTCGTCTCGATGTACTGCGACAGCACCAGCACCCCGGTGCGGGGGTGCTGGCGGCGGATCTCGAGCGCGGCGCGCAGCCCCTCGTCGGTGTGCGTCGGCGGCATCCGGATGTCGGCCACCACGACGTCGGGCTGATGCTCGGCCACCGCGGCCAGCAGCGCGTCGCCGTCGCCCACGGCCGCGCACACCCGGTGGCCGTGGTCCTCGATGAGCCGGGCAAGCCCTGCCCGGAACAGGGCCGCGTCCTCGGCGATCACCACCCGCATACTCATGCGCGCAGCGGGAGCTCGACGGTGATCTTCGTTGGGCCACCGGGCGGGCTCGCGATCGTGAGCGCGCCGTCCACCACGGCGACCCGCTGCGCCAGCCCGGCCAGGCCGGTGCCCCGGGCCGGGTCGGCACCTCCCGTGCCGTCGTCGGCGACGCTGAGCAACAGCACGTCCCGCGCTCCGGCCACCCGGATGGCGATCTTGTTCGCGAAGCTGTGCTTCGCCGCGTTGGCCAGCAGTTCGGCGGTGCAGAAGTACGCGATGGTTTCGATCGCGGGAGTGGGCCGGACCGGGATCCTGAACTCCAGCTCGACCGGGATCGCGCTGTCGGCGGCCAACGAGGCGACGGCGTCCGCCAGCCCGTTGTCTAGCGCCGGCGGGTGGATCCCGCGGGCCAGGCCGCGCAGCTCACCGATCGCGTCCTTGGCGCCCCGCAGCGCGGCGTCGACCAACTCGCGGACCGCCGCGGCGTCCCGGACCTCGCCGTCGTCGCCGAGCTTTTCCCGGGCCATGCCGAGGTTCATGGCCAGCGTGGCCAGCCGGATCTGCGCGCCGTCGTGCAGGTTCCGCTCCAGCCGCCGCAGCAGGGCGGCCGAGTCGTCCACGGCCAGCGCCCGACTCAGCTCCAGGTCGTGGACCCGCTGCGCCAGCCGCCCAGGCCCGAGCAGGCCTCGGATCAGCCAGGCGTCGGCGGCCGTGACGGCCCTGATGACCCACGGGGCGGCTAGCAGCATCGCCGCTCCCGCCGCGGCGGCGGCGAACGTGCCGGCGAGGGTCGCGACGCGAAACGTGCCCGCACCGAACAATCCGAACGGCGTGAACACCGGCACCGGGCTCAGCTGTGCCCCCGGCGGGTGGTTACGGAACGCCCCCCACAGGAGCGGGTAACTCAGGTTGACCAGCCCGCCGACCCAGAAGAACACGGCGTACAACTCGATCAGGCCGACCGGCAGCTTGGCCAACTGGTAGGCCACGACCCGCCAGCCGACCCCGTCGCGAGGGCCCGGGCCGAACCAGGCCCGGCCACCGGGGCGCCGGCGCGCCGGCGGCGGTGCCCCGACTCGCGCCCCGAGCAGCCGGGTCGCGAGCATGCGCTGCAGCGAGCCGAGCCGCCGGGCCGCCGTCGTCGACACCAGCAGTACGAGCAACAGTCCCACGCAGGCAGCGGCGCTGACCACGTTGGCCGGAGACGGGTTGCCCCGCGCGCCAGCGGTCAGCAACCAGATCAGGTCCACCGCGACGACGAAGAGCGCCACCGGGTTGACCACGACGAACGGCAGCCCGGCCAGGCAGAACAACAGCTGACGACCCATCCGCCGGGTGAACGGCGCCGCGACCGCCGCGCGGGCGACCACCCACGAACTCCTGACCCGCGTCTGGCCACCCGGCGGCAGGTCCGCGGTCGGCGTGCTCAGCGGAAGGCCCATGCCGTCATTCTCCTTCCTGACCGCTCTGCCTCCTATTCACGCATCCCGCTGGGCCAGCAACCATCCGCCGACCGTCAGCGCGATCACGGCGTACAGGGACAGCACACCGAGCCCGGCCCACGCGGACAGGAAGTCCGGGCAGGCAGCGCCGTCCGTGCCGCAGGTAACCGGCTTGGTCGTGCTCAGCGAGTTCTCCACGATCAGGATCGGCATGTACGACGCCACGCCATGCGCGATGAAGCCGATGAACTGCGCGGCCACGTACACGCCGGCCACCAGCACCCCGACCGCTGCCGCGCTGTGCCGGATGATCGCGCCCAAACCCAGGCCGAGCAGCCCGATCAGGCAGAAGCCAGCCCCGGTCACCGCGACCGCCCGTAGCACGCCGGGCTGCCCCAGCGTGGGTGCCGCGACGCCGTCGCGCAGCGTGGCCCCCACGGCGAAGAACGCGATGAACGACGCGACCTCCCCGACGATCAGGGTCACCGCCCCGAACACCGCTGCCTTCGCCGCCAGGAGCAGAGGGCGCCGCGGCACGGCGGCCACCGTGGCCCGGATGGTTCCCGAGGTGTATTCGCTGGTCATGGTCAGCACGCCGAGCACACCGGTCAGCAGCAGGCCGGGGACCACTCCGGCGAGCGCGTTGTTGGTCACGTCCCCGGCGGCGCTGCGGGTGTTCAGGCCCACGGCGACTCCGATCCCGACGGTCCCGGCGACGGTGACGAGCAGGGTCCACCAGGTCGAGCGCAGGCTGCGCAGCTTGATCCATTCCATTCGGGCAGCCTGCGCCAGCCCGTAGTGGCCGTTCGGCACCCGGGCCTCCGTGGTCGTGGTCATGACGCCGTCTCCTTCGCCTGGTTGCCCTGGTACTCGACCGCCTCGCTGGTGAGCCGGAAGAACGCGTCCTCCAGCGACGGCGACCCCGCCGACAGTTCGGCGACCGTCGTGTCCGCGAGCAGCCGCCCCCGGCCGATCACCACCAGCCGCTCGGCGGTCAGCGCCATCTCGCTGATGAGGTGACTGGACACGAACACCGTGCGACCCTGCGCGGCCAGCGACTTCAGCAGGTCCCGGATCCAGCGGACACCCTCGGGATCCAGCCCGTTCACCGGCTCGTCGAGCAGCAGCACAGCCGGATCACCCAGCAGCGCCGCGGCGACCCCGAGGCGCTGCCCCATACCGAGGGAGAACTTCCCGGCCCGCCGCCCGGCCGCACTGGTCAGGCCGACCAGGTCGAGCACCTCGTCGACCCTGGCCCGCGGAATCGCGTTGCTGGCCGCCAGCGCGGCCAGGTGGCTGCGGGCGCTACGGCCCGGGTGGAACGCCCTCGCCTCGAGCAGCGCGCCGACCTCGCGCAGCGGCCAGCGCAGGTCGCGGTAGCGGCGGCCGCCGACTCGCACCTGGCCGGCGTCGCACCGGTCCAGCCCCAGGATCAGCCGCATGGTGGTGGACTTGCCCGACCCGTTCGGGCCCAGGAAGCCGGTGACACTGCCCGGCCGCACGTCGAAGCTGAGCGCGTCGACCGCGACCGTCGATCCGTAACGCCTGGTGAGATGTCGGGCCTCGATCACCCGAACTCCTTCCGTCGTGTTGTTACCTACGGAAGATCACGCTAGGCACGCGGTCGCCCGGGCAGGAGCCGGCTGACAGCCGTCTTCCGCTGGGGGATTTCCCCCAGTCCGGGCACGACCGTGGCAGACGCGCCGGTCAGGTGAGCCGAGCGTCGTGGGCGAGCAGGGCGATCTGGGTGCGGTTGTCAAGATCCAGCTTGGTCAGGATGTGCGAGACGTGAGCTTTCACCGTGGTGACGCTCATCAGCAGTTCGGTGGCGATCTCGGCGTTGGCGCGTCCCTGCGCGATGGCCAGCACGACGTCGCGTTCCCGGGGCGTGAGCAGGGCCAGCCGGTTGCGCGCCTGCTCGTAGGACTCGGCCCCGGACGCCACCCGTTGCATGAGGCGGCGAGTCACGCCCGGCGACAGCATCGGGTTGCCGGCCGCGACGGCGCGGACCGCCTGGCTGATCCGCTCCGGCGGGGTGTCCTTGAGCAGGAAGCCGCTCGCGCCGGCGCGCAGGGCCCGCACCACGTGTTCGTCGGTGTCGAACGTGGTGAGCACGATGATCTCGGGTGGCCGGTGGCGGCGGCGCAGGCGCTCGGTGGCGGTGATGCCGTTGACGCCTGGCATCCGGATGTCCATCAGCACCACGTCGGGCATGTGCCGGTCCACCGCGGTGATCGCCGCACCACCGTCGGCGGCCTCGCCCACGACGACGATCCCGTCTGCGCCGTCGAGCATCATCGTCAGCATTCCCCGTACGAGGGGGTCGTCGTCGACGATGACGACCCGGATCGGGCCCGTCACGTCGACCATGGCAGCCATGCGGTGAGCTGGAACCGACCCGAGGCGTCGATGTGGTGGGTGACGCGACCGCCGGTGAGGGCGGCCCGTTCGGCGAGCCCGATCAGACCGGCGCCGCCGTCGGAGGTGGCACCGCTGTCGGGGGTGGTCGGGTTGCTTACCGCGATGCTCAGGCCGGCGCCGGGCATGCCGTCGAGAGCGAGCCGCACCGGCTGCCCGGCGGCGTGCTTGCGGGCGTTGGTCAGCGCCTCCTGTGCGATTCGGTAGGCGGTGCGGCCGACCGTCACCGGGAGGTCGACCGCCGGGCCGAGCGGATCGTCGACCTCGACCCGCTGGCCGGCGGCCCGAGCCTCGTCGACCAGGCGCGGCAGGTCGGCGAGGGTCTGCCCGGGTGGTGCGTCCTCCGGCGAATCGGCGTCGTCGCTGCGCAGCAGCGTGATGACCTCGCGCAGCTCGTCGAGGGCGTGGTGTGCGCTGGCCCGGATCACCCCGGCGGCGGCGCTGAGCCGCTCGGGTGGCGCGTCCGGCCGGTACTCCATCGCGCCGGCGGCCGCCGCCAGCAGCGACAGCCGGTGCGCCAGCACGTCGTGCATCTCCCGCGCGATCCGGCTGCGCTCAGCCGCCCGCGCCTCCACGACCCGCCTTTCCTGCTCCTGCTCGGCCCGCCAGGCCCGGTCGCGCAGTGCCGCCAGCAGGGCGTGCCGGGCCTGCGCCCAGGTGCCCCAGCCCAGCAGCGCCGCGTACGCGACAGTCATCAGCGCCAGCCGCCACCCGTACGGCAGGCTGGGCATCGGCCGCCAGAGCGCCTGCACCGCCTCGCCTGCCACGCCGGCCGCCGCCAACGCCGCAGCCTGCCGGAATGGCCGGTTGCGGGCGGTGAAGAGCACCGCGAAGCTCGCCACCGGGGTGGCCACCGGCGACAGCGCGACGAGCAGGCTGGCCAGCACGCCACCGACCTCCGGGCGGCGGACAACCACCGGGACGAGGGCGAGGGCGGTTAAGGCCAGCGCGACGTCGGCGCGGATCAGAACGGTGGAGCTGGACCGGCTGCCCGACCACAGCACGGTCGCGACGAGCACACCGATCGCGACGGTCGAGACACCCACCGGGGCGGAACGCCACGCCCGCGGCGGGCTGACCTCACACGTCGCCGCATCCACCAGCGCAGGCTACTGGGCTCGTGACGGGCCGGGCCACCTCCTTTGGTAGTACCCGGTGCCGCCGACGGACGTACCCGCCGTGGCGTCCGGACCGACGTGCCCGACCCGGCCGCGCCCGGAGACTCAGGGCATGACGAACAACCCTCTCCTGCGTCGAGCCGCGGTGGCGGCCGGTGCGATCCTGGTGGCGGTGGCCGAGTTCGCGATCCTGCACTCGGCGGCCGGCGTCGCCCTGGCGGCCAACTCTGGAAACTCGACCCGGCAGATCACGGTGGTCGCGGTCGTCGTGGCCACCGCGGTCGCGGCACTGGCCGGGTGCGCGCTGCTCGCGGTGCTGGAGCGCCTGACCAGCCGGGCCCGTGTGTGGTGGACCTCGGTCGCGGTCACGGTCCTGCTGCTGTCGCTCCTGGTCGGGCCACCGAGCGGCATCGGTGGAGGAGCGAAGGCGATCCTCACGCTGCTGCACCTGAGCGTCGGCGTCGTCCTCATCCTCGGCCTGCCCCGGCCGCGCCGGGAAGGGCTGAGCCGATGACCACGCTGACCGTACGCAAGCAAGATGGGGCCTTCGTCCTCGACTCCGGTGCCGGGCGCCGCGCCTCGTTGCGTACCGGCTGGAGCTGGCGGTGCGGCGAGATCCGCACCGGCGCGGGCCTCTGGACGGTCGCGCCGACCGATCGTCGGCGTATCGGGGCCACCGCCCAGACCGAGCACGGCGTGGCGGTGCGGCTCGATCTGCTCCGGTCGCACGTGCCGGGGCCCGGCGGGGTGGCGCGCTGGATGCCCGGTCGGTGGGGTGGCGAGGTGGTACGCGACGAGCACCGGCTCGCGGTGCGTCTCCCCGGACGGCCCGGCGGGACGATCCACGTCGACGTCACGGGCGTCTGGGCCGAGCTGGAGTTGGTGACGCTGACCGCGTGTTTCGCACTGATGAGTCGCCGCCGGCGGCGCATGCTGATCACCATGGCGGTCGCCGGCACCGGCACGCACGGCGCGACCGGTTGACACGAGCACCCCGCCACTGCAAAGGCATTGCACAGGCCGGCTCCGTCGCCGACACCGCGACCGTTCGTGTTTGGCGGCAGTTGGTGTGACGCGAACGAGCACCATCCGGGATAGCCTTGCCGTATATGGCTACCTATCGCAGTGCCTCAGTGCTTCTCTCCTCCGACGGCACCAGGACCCCGGGTACGGCGGCGCTCTTCGCCGAGCCCGCCCGCAAGGGTGGGATCCCGCCGTGGGCGGGTGACTTCCGGCCCGCCAACAGCGCCGGCAACGGCCCCAAGAACGCGATCGGGAAGACCTTCACCCTGGAGTTGCCCGACGGCAGCACCGGCAAGGTCGTGGTCCAGAGCCTCAAGAGCGGAAAGGGAGGCGTCGTGCTGGCGTTGATGGGCGAGGACGCACCTCCCTTCTGATCGCCGCCAACGCCATCGGCTGGAGACAGCCGGTACGCGACCCCATCGATGTCAATGCGCTCGGGCCCGCCGACAGGGCCACCGGTCCGCGGCGGCCGGTGGCCAGGGCGACGAGATGCTGTCCGCCGCCTGTGTCGACGCTCGCGGTGACCGGCGGAGCCCTCGTCAGACGGTCGCCGAGTCGCCGGGCCGCAGGTCGACGAGCACGTCGGTCAGGCCCGCCTCCGCGAAGGCACGGACCACGTCGTCAGCACCTTCGGTGTAGTGCCCCCAGCCGTCCTGGTGCACCGGGACCACCGCCCGGACGCCGAGGAGGGCCGCCGCTCGTGCCGCCAACTCCTCCGTCAGGGTGAGGAAACCGTCGCCGCGTACCGCGATGTAGGCCGCGCCGAGGTTGAGAATCGCGATCTCTGTCGCCGGAAACCGTTCCGCGACGAGCGCCACGACATCCACGGAGGCGTTGTCACCGCTGACGTAGAAGGTCGGCCAGCCGCTCGCCTCCAGCACGAATCCGATGACCGGACCGTTGACCACGCCGATCTCCGGTGTGCCGTGCAGCGCCGGAACCGCCGTGACGCGGATACCGCCGACTTCGGTGTGCTCGAACGGCCGCAGGCCGATGGCGCCGGGACCGAGCTTCGGGGCTCCCGCCACGGTGGTGAGCACGCGTGGGGCACGGCGCGCGTACTCGCGCCCGGAGATGTCGAGGTTGTCGATGTGGTGCTCGTGCGACACGAGCACCACATCGACCTGGCCGAGGTCCTCGGGGGTGTGCGGGCCGGTCAGTTCTCGCCGGGCTACCGGTGGTCGTCCAGTTCCGTCACCGGAGCGGGAGGTCGGTGTCGTCCCCCGTGGGCCTCGGGCCGTGGAAGCGACGTTGATCCGGGCTGATGGGGACGTCGTTGATGCTGGCTTCGCGGCGGCTCATGAAGCCGTGCTCGTCGAACTCCCACTGTTCGTTGCCGTAGCTTCGCCACCACTGGCCGCCGGCGTCGTGCCACTCGTACTGGAACCGGACCGCGATGCGGTTCTGGTGGAACGCCCACAGTTGTTTACGCAGGACGTAGTCGAGTTCGCGTTCCCACTTCTCGGTCAGAAACGCTTCGATCTCGTCGCGGCCGGTGAGGAAGGTGGATCGATTGCGCCAGATGCTGTCGGGTGTGTAGGCGGCGGCGACCCGCTGGGGATCGCGGGTGTTCCAGGCGTCTTCGGCGGCCTGGACCTTGATCCGAGCGGTGTCGGCGGTGAATGGGGGAACCGGGTGTCGCCGCGGTGCGCTGTCGTTGGCATCAGTGCTCATGGTTGTCCCTGTCTCGGCTCTGGGCGGGGCGGGTGCGACCGTGCAGTTGCTCGCGTAGGACGCGGTTGTCCGCGCGGAGGCGGGCGAGTTCGTCGCGCATCGGCGCGAGCGCGTCCGACAGTTCCGCTTCGCTGAAGCGTGGCGTGATGTGTTGGGGGCAGTTCCAGTCGTAGCCATGCACATCTACGGTTATCAACCGTTCCACCCTGCCCGGTTGTCCGGGCACGCCAAGCCCTTCCACCAGGCCTTCGGCTTCGCGTACGTCGGTGACCTGGGCCGTGCCGATGATTTTGAGGCGGCGTTGGTGGGCGTAGTCCATGAGGAGTAGTGACACCTGCGGCGAGGTGCCGAGGTTGCCGACCGACAGATACTGCCGGTTGCCGCGCAGGTCGGCCCACGCGAGCACGCTGTGCCCGTCGACCGGATCGAGCACGTGCAGGAAGCCGCGTGGGCCACCGCGATGCTGCAGGTACGGCCAGCCGTTCTCGCCGACCGTGGCGAGGTGGAAGCTGTCCCGCTCGGCGATGAAGGCGGCCTCATCGGTGCCGAGCATCGCGTCGGTGTCCCAGCCGACGACCATGCGTCCGATGGCGGGCCGGCTGCCATAGCGCTGTTGGGCGGCGATCACCGACGGAGTGGTCAGTTCCTGCAGGTAGCGATGTGGCATGACGCACGTCTCCCAGGGTGAGGGTCGGGGCGGGCGGCGACGGCTGCTTGCCCGGGCAGTCAGCCGGACGGGTACGCCCACCTCGTAGAGCGGGCGCCGCGGGGAGGGGCGCCGTCCCGGTGTGAGCCACCCGGCGTCCGAGTCGTGCCGGGTCGTCCGTGAGTCCGTGTAGCAGTTCGTCGGACACTGTGTCCGACAGTGTGATCGGCTCGCCTGGTGGGAGCCGGCACCGGTCGGCCGCTCGTGATACAAGCGGCCGTCCCTCCAAGGAAGGGACGGACAAACAGTGCAGTACGCGGCCCGGCGGGTAGCTGGCGGACGACAATCCGCCGGAGGTCGCGGCGTTCCTCCGCGAGCTGATCGAGCCCACGCCGGACCGGGCCATCCCGCCGACGGTGGAGTTCGTCCGGCAGACCTTCATGCAGGACGTCGCCGAGGACGCGCAACGCCTGCTCGCGGAGCTGTTGACCCGCGATCCTGGCTGCCTGATCCAACCCCTGCGTTGGCGTCGTGCACGTCCCCGCAAAGGGCGTGGTCGTCCGGCTTCCTGGCGCCCGGAGATCGCCCGGAGATCGCCCGGGATCACGGCGTGGACCGCTGCCGTCGGGTCGACGAGTCCAATACCCGCGACTTGCCGATTTCCGCCGCCTGCCGCCCGCCAAATGGCAGGGTGACGTCATGAACAGGGAGCATGTCGCGGATTGGCTTGCCGCCTACGAGCGCATCTGGCGGACACCGGGCACGGACGCGCTCGTCACGATCTTCACCGAGGATGCTCGTTACCAGCAGGGGCCGTACTGGACGCCGGTCGTCGGCCTGCCGGCCATCGCCCGGATGTGGGAGAAGCAACGCAAAGGCCCCGACGAGGTGTTCCAGATGACCGGGGAGATCGTGGCGGTCGACGGCGACACCGCGGTGTCACGTCAGGAGGTCCGCTACGGCGACCCGGTCGACCAGGAGTACCGCGACCTGTGGATCATGCGATTCGCCGAGGACGGACGCTGTCGGTCCTTCGAGGAGTGGCCGTTCTGGCCGGGGCAGCAGCCGGCCAACGCTCCGGGCGAGTCGTGACCTGAGGATCTCGCCCCGCTGAGGCCGGGGTCAGCGTCGTTGACGCACTGGTGGACGCAGCGCCCCATTCGCACCGGACGGGGCGCTGCGTCGTGTCAGTCGAGTTACCCGGGAACTGGTCGGTCCTCGTCGGCCGGCGATACGGGGCTGGCGGCTACCTCGATGCGGGGTGACCGATCCGGTGGAAGGTGAGCCAGGTCGGCGATGACGATCACGTCCACCTCCCCGTCGACCATCGTCTGCTCGACGGTCTCCCACGGCTCCCGGATGATCCCCTTCAAGCGGTACGAGTGCCGGCGCAGGTGCGTAAGACACACCGCGACGGCGGGCTCCGACGGCTCGATGTCGGCGGGGATCCAGATGACGGCTATCTCCATGACCTCTCCTGATCAACGTCGTGGACGCGGGTGGGTGATCAGGAGTTGCCGTGGCGGCGGAGGGCCCCGCTCCACGGGACGGCTGGCAGCGTGCATGTCGACGGCGGTGACTGTCAGCCCTCGGTGCGGCGGGGAGATGGGCGGCGGACCTTCAGCTGCTGACGTCGGTGGATCGACCACGCCGGTGCCGGCACCGGCAGGTGCGGACGCGAGCGCCACCACGAGTGCCGGTAGCCCCGAGGCGGGACGGGCGGGCGGGCTGGGCGTCGGCGCTGTGACAACGGCCAGCGCTGCCGGACCCCGAGCCGGCGCCCGGTCCTCGGCAGCGCCGTGGGCGCCGCCACGGGACACCGTCGCTGTCACGACGGTCGGCGATGGCGATGGCGACGGCGGAGGCGATGGCGGCGGCGAGGTGAGGCGCGCGGCTGGGGATGCCGAAGCGGACGCGACGGGTGCGGCGGGCGGCGAGGACGACGGAGGTGTACGGGGTCGGGGTAGCGAGGTTGGTATGGCCACGACAGGTTTGGCCGACGGCAGAGGCAGCGGGATGGCCGGTGGCGTCTCGACCACGTCGGGCAACAGAGCCTCAACGATCTTCGGCGACGTTGCGGCTTCCACCGGTTGGAGGCTGGTTGGCATCGGCAGCGGCATCGGCGGGTTTGCGCAGGTGGGTTCAGCGCCCAGGGCCGCGCCGAGCGCAGCCGCACCGAGCGCCGCCGCGGGCAGGCGATGCCTCAGCCGCATCACCCGAGGGCTGCCGACCGTCGCGTCGCGAGTCGTGCCCGGTCTGATCCACCGACTTGGTACCGCCGGCCGAGCAGTTGCTCCTCGCCCTCCGCCGTTCCCGCCATGTGCGGGTTATTGCCCGTGGGAAACCGGGACTACACCTTTCTTCGATATCTCCGCCGACGAGGCGTACCAAGGAGGTCCCACCAGGACGGGAGCGCTCGCTTGCCGAATGGAGCGCCGGCAGATCCGCGTCATCCGGGTATCGCTCCTGGGGAACGCCCACAGGCGGAGGCTGCGGCAACGGCGCGGGATAGCCTGCCGTGGTGGCGAGTGCGGAACTGGATGAGTTGGTCGTCGTGGACGCCGAGGCGCTGCGTGCGTGGTTGACGGCCAACCACGCGACGTCGCCCGGCGTCTGGCTCGCCCTGACCAGGAAGGGCGGCACAGTCACGACGCTGACCTGGCAGCAGGCGGTCGACGAGGCCCTGTGTTTCGGATGGATCGACGGGCAGGCCCGAAAACGGGATGAGGAGAGCTCCTGGATCCGGTTCACCCCGCGCCGACCCCGCAGCTCCTGGTCGCAACGTAACGTCGCCAACGTGGCCCGGCTGGAGACGCAGGGGCGAATGCTGCCGCCAGGCCGCGTCGCGGTAGAAGCCGCGCAGGCGGACGGTCGGTGGGCGGCCGCCTACGCGCCGTCGTCAGAAGCTGAGGTGCCGGCCGACCTGCTCGCCGCCATCGCCGCCGACCCCGCCGCCCAGGCCATGTTCGACGTCCTCACCAAGACCAACCGGTTCAGTCTCATCCATCGCGTCAATGCCGCCAAACGGGCGCAGACCCGTGAGCGGAAGATCGCCGAGTTCGTCGCCATGCTGGCCCGTCACGAGACGATCTACCCCCAGAAGGCCAAGCCTTCGACCTCGCCGTCGTAGTCACGCGTCCGATCCGACCGACCGCATCCGGGCCGCGCTCGAATCCCGGCTGACCGAGCTGGAGAAGTCAGCTCAGCATGGCCGCTTTGCGTACCAGCACTGAGCGTTCGCGCTGATTGGTGCAGAGCCGGGCGGCCAGTTCCAGCTCGGCGCGCGCTTCCGGACGCCGCCCGAGGCGGGTCAGCAGCTCACCGCGTACGGTCGGGACCAGATGCGAACCGGGGAGCCGGTCCGAGGCGATCAGCTCGTCCACGATGGCCACGGCCTGCGCCGGTCCCGAGGCCATGGCGACGGCGACGGCCCGGTTGAGCTCGACCACCGGCGAGGGCGCGACCCGGCCGAGTGCCTCGTAGAGCACCACGATCCGGTCCCAGTCGGTTGCCTCGACCGAGGGCGCCGACGCGTGGGTGGCGGCGATCGCGGCCTGCAGGCCGTAGGGGCCGAGGCCGCGAGTCGACGCCTTGGCCAGCGCGGCCAGCCCGCGGCGGATCGCCGAGAAGTCCCACAACCGGCGGTCCTGGTCCTCGAGCAGGACCGGCGAGCCGTCCGGGCCGGTCCGGGCCGGGAAGCGCGCGGCCGTCAGCTCGCACAACGCGAGCAGGCCGTGCACCTCCGGCTGGTCCGGCTGTAGCGCGGCCAGCGTGCGGGTCAGGCGGATCGCCTCGTACGCGACGTCGGGGCGCAGCAGCCGGTCGCCTGACGTGGCCGTCGACCCCTCCGTGAAGATCACGTAGAGGACGCTGAGCACGCCCCCCAGCCGCTCCCGACGCTCGGCGGCTGGCGGCAGCTCGAACGGCACCCCGGCCGCCGCGATCGTCTTCTTGCCCCGGGTGATGCGGGCCTGCACGGTCGGCACGGGTACGAGGAACGCACGGGCGATCTCCTCGCTGGACAGGCCGCCGACCACGCGCAGGGTCAGCGCCACCCGGGTCTCGGGGGAGAGCACCGGGTGGCAGCTGACGAACATCAGCGCCAACACGTCGTCATCGATCTTGTCGGGATCGATGTCGTCGTCGACGGCCGAGTCGACCGTCGGGTCGGCCGCCAGCAGGGCGTACCGGTGCTGCAGGGCGACCCGACGGCGGATCGCGTCGATCGCCCGCCGCCGGGCCGTGGCCATCAGCCAGCCGGCCGGATTCGCCGGAGAGGCACGCGGCCACGCCACCAGCGCCTCAGCCACCGCCTCCTGGGCCGCGTCCTCGGCCAGCCCGAAATCACCGGTGAACCGGGTCAGCACGGCCACGATCCGCGCCGACTCGATCCGCCAGACGGCCTCGACGTCGGCCGTACCCATCAGATCTGGCCGTTGCTCTCGCTGCTTCGCGGGACCTCGTCGGCCTCGGCCACCCGCCGGACCTCGATCTTGGACCCGCGGGCCGCCGGGAACCGTTTTGCCCACTCGATCGCCGGAAACCGCTTGGCCCACTCGACCGCCTCCTGTTGGGTGGCGACATCGAGCAGGAAGTAGCCGCCGAACAGTTCCTTGGTCTCGCCGTACGGCCCGTCCGTGACCACCGGGGCCTCGCCGCTGAAGTCGACCACGACGCCCCGGCCCGGATCGTCCAGCCCTTCGGCCGCGACGAGAACACCGGCCTCCATCATCTCCTCGATGAACCGGCCGGTCGCGGCCATCGCCTCGTCGATGTTGGCCATCATGGCCGCGTTCGTCTCGTCGGTGCCCCGCATGATCAGCATGTACTTCGACATCGCGTTCTCCTCGTTCGGCGGGGCCGCCTCTCGGCTCTCGCACCCTCATGTCGAACGAGTGGCCGGCAGATCGACACGGCCCCGGAGAAATCTCTCGCGGCGACGCAGCCCATCCCCCGACCCTCGTTCCGCCCGTCAGAGCGGTCCCTGAGCTGACGCGGACGCCCTGCTGAGCAGAGAGCCTAGCTATCCGCTGCCGGGCCTGAGGGTAGGGCGACGGCAATCTTTCGCGCCGTTCTCGGATGCTTACGCCACCCCGACAACCTCCCGGCTTGGATGGGGGAGTGAACCACCGCGCATCCTTGTCAGCACCGACCCGTCGCACGCGCAGGACCCTGGTCCTGAGCCTGGCGGTCGTCGGCGTCGCGATCGTCGCGTTCGCCGTACGCCGACCGCTTCTGATGTCCGCTCCGAGGTGCCTGGCCGGACGATGGCACGGCTGCTACGACACGGAGAACGGTGTGCTGCTCATGATGCTGGTGGGGCTGCCGATTGCCGCACTGGTCGGGTGGGTTCTGGCGCGCTTTCGCCGTGCCACCGGTGGTACGACGGCATGGCGGACGTCGCTGGCCGAGGTGGGCGCGGTCTACGGGACGGTGCCGCTGGTGTGGATCACCATGATGCCGGGACCGGGGGCCGGCATCGTCCCCGGCCGGGTGAGCCTGGTCCCGCTGCGGGACCTGCTCACGATGGGGCCCGTCGGGATCGGCGGCAATCTGCTGATCTTCGCGGCGCTGGGGTTCTTCGCCCCGATGCGGTTCGCGGTGCTGGCATCCGTGCCACGGATCCTGGCGCTCGGCGCGGGCTGCTCGGCCCTGGTCGAGATCGCACAGTACGTGCTGCGGCTGGACCGGGTGTCCTCCGTCGACGACGTGCTGGTCAACGCCGCCGGCGCAGTGCTGGCCGGGCTCGCGTCGCGCCGCTGGTGGCGCACCCCGGCGGAGGCGCCGTCGGACGGGCCGCGCCCCGCGCCGGCCTGGTCAGACTGAGCCGCTGGGCGTGCTCATCCGCCTCGAACGGTGTGGGAACCGGCTGGCTCCAGTGTCGGTCAGCCGGCGAGCTGGTCGCGGCGGCGGGTGAGGAAGGCCCGCTCCGCCGGGTTGCCGGCCAGAGCGAGGGCCCGGTCGTACGCCGTCCGCGACTCACCGCCGCGCCCGAGCCGCCGCAGCAGGTCGGCGCGTGCGGCGTGGAAGGCGTGATAGCCGTCAAGGACCTCGGCGAGCCGGTCGATCTCGGCGAGCCCGGCCCCGGGGCCGTCCACCTCGGCGACGGCGACCGCCCGGTTGAGCCGCACGATCGGCGAGGAGTCGAGCAGCACCAGGCGTCCGTAGAGGGCGACGATCGTGGACCAGTCGGTGTCTCCGGCGGATGGGGCATCCGTGTGGACCACGTTGATCGCGGCCTGCAACTGGTAGCGCCCGGGTGGTTCACCGCCGGCCGCCACCGCCTCGATCCGCTCGCGAACCAGGGCGTTGCCCTCGGCGATGAGGGTCCGGTCCCATGCGCTGCGGTCCTGTTGGTCGAGGGTCACCAGCTCCCCGGTGCGGGAGACGCGCGCCGCCCGGCGGGCGTCGGTGAGGAGCATCAGGGCAAGCAGGCCGGCCACCTCGCCGTTGTCCGGGAGGAGAGTCCGGAGCAGGCGGCCGAGGCGGATCGCCTCGTCGGTGAGGTCGACGCGCACCGGGTCGTCCCCCTCGCTGGCGAGGTAGCCCTCGTTGAAGACGAGGTAGACGACCGCGAGCACGCCGGTGAGGCGCTCGCGGATGTCGGCGGCCCTGGGCACCCGGTAGGGGATGTGCGCCGCCTTGATCTTTGCCTTGGCGCGGGTGATCCGCTGCGCCATCGTGGTCTCCCGCACCAGAAAGGCGCGGGCGATCTCGGCGACGGTGAGGCCGCCGAGCAGGCGCAGGGTGAGCGCCACCCGGGCCTCCAACGCGAGCGCCGGGTGGCAGCAGGTGAAGACCAGTCGGAGCCGGTCGTCGTCGACCGGGCCGGTCGGCTCGGGAGGGGTGTCGTCGTACACCAGCCGGGCCGCCTGGTGTTTGGCGTCGTGCTGCGACTCCCGACGGAGTCGATCGATCGCCCTGCGGGTCGCGGTGGTGGCGAGCCAACCGCCGGGATTGGGGGGTACGCCCTCGCGCGGCCACCGCTCCGCGGCTGCCAGGAAGGCCTCGGCCGTCGCGTCCTCGGCGACGCCGAGGTCACCGAAACGGCGCGTGAGGCTGGCGACCATCCGCGCCCACTCCTCGTGGTGGGCACGGGTGATCGTCTGCTCGACAATGGGACCGGTCACGGATTCAGCAGCGCTCCGACGGGTTCCTCGGTTTGGAAGGGACGTGCCTCGACGCTGCGGCGGCACGCTCTCGGTCCCTCGACGCGCTCAGCCGGTCCGTAGACGGACAGCAGATACCTGGGCACCGCGCTCACTCGTCCCCAGAGCCGTTCCGCCGGGCCTCGCCAGGGCCGTGGAACCGGTGCACCTCCTGCGGCCAGTCGAGCGCGGTCGCGAGCCTGCCAGCCCAGTATCGGGCCGCCGCGTCGTCGGGCACGTCCACGACGGCGAAGCCGCCGAGGTGCTCCTTCGTCTCGACGTACGGGCCGTCGGTGAACACGGGCTCGCCGTCGACCGACTCGACACTGCACAGCGCGGTGGACCGGTCGAGCCCACCGTTGCTGAAGATCAGGACGCCGTCGGCCCGCATCTCCTCGATCACGGCACGGCCGGCCGTGCTCTTCTCGCGGATCTGCTCGGCCGTGTGCGGAGGCACCCACTCATCGTTGAAGGTGATCAGGTACTCCGTCATGATCGTCTCCTCTCGGCCCGGACGATGAACCTTCCCGACCCCTCGTGTCGGCGGCCCGGTCAGCCGCCGCCCACCAGTTCCACGAACGGTTGCGCCTCGATACGACACCATCCCGGAAACTGCTTTTCAAGGCAGCCACGAGACGGCCGACCAGCGGCGCGAGCCACCGCACACCGTTGACGAGGCTCGGTAGCATCTCGCCGTGGACACGAACGACACCAAACCGCAGTTGATCGCCAACCGCTTCGCGGATGCGGTCGGGCCCAGCGCGGGCGGTCCAGCCCGCGACAACTGCGACTGCGTCGGCTACTCGGCGGCGACCCGGCCGAGCAGTGTCGTTTTCCACGCGGACCGCCAGGACACCGAGGCGGCCGGCTGGCGGCATCTGCTGGCGCTGATCGACGAGGCCGCAGCGGACGGGCGGGCGGTGTTCAAGCCGTTCGTCGAACTGAGCGCTCCCGAGCGGCGGCAGATCGTCACGCTGCCGGCGACGATCGCGAAGCTGACCGCTGTCAAACACCTGGTGCTCTATGGCACGAACCTGGTTCGGATCCCGCCCGAGATCGGGGCAATGACCAGTCTGGAGACTTTCGAGCCGTACACCTCCCACCGGCTGCACTGGTACCCGTACGAGTTGACCAGATGCGCCAGGCTCGTCGACAGCACGGTGAGCACCCGCGCCCTCTACGGGAACTTCAAGTTCCGTCCGCCGTTTCCGACGCTACGGGCGCTGACCCCCTCGGCCGAGGCCGACTTCGCCGCACTCGACCCAGGCACGTGGGGCTGCGAAACCGTGCGCGCCTGCAGCGTCTGCGCCGGCCCGGTCGACGGTGAGCTGCACCAGGTCTGGATCTCCGGCCTGGTCGCCACCGACGTGCTGCCCCTGTTGGTGAACGCATGTTCCGCGGCGTGCGTGGCGGCGCTGCCGCAGCCGCACCCCGGTTACCACCCGACGCCGCACACCGGCGGCCCACACATCCTCCAGCCACCTACGAGGCGTTGAGGCGGCAGTGGTGGACCCTCAGCGCTGTGCGTCGATGTCACGCAGCGCGAAGCGAAGGTGCGCCCACTCTTCATCGAAGATCACGTGCAGGCAGCGCAGGACGGATTGCTGGTGTTCAGGTGACCACGCGGCTGGCCGAGACTCGGCCAGCAGGTCCGGCGTGACGGTCGCGAGGAAGTCCCGCATCATCGCCTGGCGCTCGGCACGCAACTCGCGTACCGCCGCGAACGTTGGCTGGCCGGTGGCGAAGATCGACATGTCGTAACCGTCGGTCGCATACTCGACGTGCGGCTGGCCGAGCGGGTGGAA
The DNA here is from genome assembly GCF_003205615.1 of Micromonospora arborensis. Classification (GTDB taxonomy): domain Bacteria; phylum Actinomycetota; class Actinomycetes; order Mycobacteriales; family Micromonosporaceae; genus Micromonospora; species Micromonospora arborensis. The sequence continues at coordinate 35,181 of NZ_PYBV01000031.1, forward strand.
AGGCTGTGGCAGGCGCAGGATCGCCTTCCCGAGCCAGGTGTCGGTGGCGAACGCGAGGTGGCGCAGCGTCTGCGCGAACGACCACTCACCGTCGATCGAAACGTCGGCGGTGCCCGCGGGCATGGACAGGACCTGGTCGACTGCGGCCGCCCAGGCCCGTTCGAGTGCCGCCCACGCCGTGCGTAACCCGTCCGGGTCCTGGGCCTGCCTCAGCTCGCGCCCGGGGAACCGCCGGTTCAGCTCGGCTTCGACGATCGGCACGACGTCCACACCGTTGACCAGGAGAGTGCCCTCGGCCAGCCACGGCGCGTCGATGTCCAGCCCGCTCACGTCGACGCCACGCATCACCGCGCCGGCCAGTGTCGACCTGTTGAACCGCGCACCCCGCAGGTCCTTGTCGACAAACGTGGCTGTTTTGTCCAGGGTCATGGCGTACTCCCATCCCTTCGCCGGATGCGGCGATGCTAGCCCTGACATCCGACGACCCAGAGCAGGCGCAGCCAGTCAGGGGGCGTTCGGTCCTCGACTGCCGAGAGATGTCGAGAGGCTCGGCCGTGGACGAACCGGGTGGCTCACGACGAGATGCCGACGTCTGCCGGCTGCTCCTGACGTGGCCGGGTGGTGAGGGTGTAGCCGGTGGTCGTGATGCCCAGCGACACTCCCCAGCCGAGGAACACCAGCAGCGTCGCGGTTGACGCCCACCCGTCCCAGACGTCCGACCAACGCAGGTCACCGGCGCGTAGTTGGCCGACGAACACCGCGACGCTCAGCACGCCGTAGGTGACCAGCGCGAGTGCCACCAGCCCGGCCGGGAGCACCGCCAGCAGCGGCGGAACCCGCCGACCGCGCAGTCCCGGCACCCAGCGCGGGAACTGCTGCCCCCACCGCTGCACCAGACCGAGAACGAGCAGACCGGCGAGCGGCGGGACGAGAGTGATCGCCACGCCCGTCTGCGTCGAGAGGTTCCGCTGGATGTCGTCAAGTGTCGACGCGGAGATGCCGAAGGGCACGCCGAGGACCCAGAGCCCGTGCGGTACGGCCCAGCCGACCACCGGCAGCGCGACGGCCACGTACGCCCAGAGGCGCGTCCACCGAGGCACCGGCCGGTAGCCGGGAGTCACCGGTCCGTGCCGAGGGCCGACGGCGTTCGCGAGCCCGGCGAACAGGACACCGCCGATCACCAGGGCGAGCCGGGCGGCCAGGTCACGCCAGTCCGAGGGGCGCCCGGTCAACGCCGCCGGGATCTCGAAGAGCAGGTGCAGCGGGAACGCGACGAGCAGGAGAAACGCGGCCGCCAACCAACTGGCCGTCGCGGCGGGGCGGCCGGCGAACCGGACCGCGCACACGACGACCACGGCGAGGGCGACGCCGATTCCCACGGCTCCCCATCCCGTCCAGAACGGCAACGCCTCGACGCGGTCGGCGCCGCATCCCCCCGCCGGGTCGACCAGATCAGTTCGGTCGCAGGCGGTGTACCCCCACCGGCCACCCGCGATCCAGAACAGGCGCAGAGCCACCTCACCGACGACGAAGACGATGCACGCCACCGCCCAGGGTCTGGCCCGGTCGGCCGTCGCGGGTCGCTGCCGAGAAGCGGAACGGTCTGCCATGTCGCCCCCTACGTGCGGTGCCAGGTCGGCGCAGCGGGCTCGCAGCCATACCGGGGCAGGCCCAAGGGGCCACGCCGACGCCCATGAGTCAATGGTCTGCGGCGACGGGCAACTCATCCTCCCCGGCTGAGTGGATCGCACTCCCTCCACCGGGGGGCCACCGCACTTCATGGACGGCCAGCACGCCTGCCGTGAGCGGCACGGCCTCCGCGAGACTCCGGGAACGTTCACCGATCCGGCTCCTGTGCAGGCCATGGCGGATGGCCGAGACTGTAACGATGTCGCGAGATGCTGCAGATGCGCCGCGTACGCAGGTCGCCATCACCGCTCTGCTCATCGTCGCCGGCGTACTCATCCTCTTCATCCCCGCCGGAGGCGAGGGCCGGGTTCTCGTGCCCCTCAGCGCGGGTCACGGACTGTCCGCCGTCGACGCGGTCGGCGCGGCGCTGCTGGCGGTGGGCGCGACCTGGCTGGAAGTGCTCGTGGTACGACGCCTGCCGCACCTCGCCCTGCCCCCACGGGCGTTGTTCGCACTCGGCCTGCTGGCTGGCCTCGGCGTGGGGCTCGTGATCGCTTCGGTCTTCTCCGGGTTCTTCTGGTGGTGGGGTGTCGGCGCTGCCGCGCTTGGCATTGCCGTCCTCATCGTCGTACCTCTGACGGCACGTCGTTGAGGGGCCCGGAGCCAGTGGCTCCGGGCCCCGGTTCTGCCACGCTCAGGGGCTGGTGCAGGTGATGTTGCTGGGCGGGGTCGCGCCGTTGCCGGTTGCGGTGAACCCGAAGGTGGCCGAGGCGTTCGGGCCCAACGTGCCGTTGTAGGCGGCGTTCCGGACGGTGACGTTGCCGGTGGTGCCCGTATTGGTGCCGCTCCAGAGGCTGCTGATGGTCTGGCCACTGGCCAGAGTCAGGCGTACGGTCCAGCCGGTGATGGTGGCGGCGGTGCTGTTGGCCACGGTCACCTCACCCTGGAAGCCGCCGGGCCAACTGTTGACCGCGTTGTAGGTCGCGGTGCAGGTGCCCGGTTCTCCGGTCGGCGGGGCGGTCGTCGGCGGGGCCGTCGTCGGCGGGGCGGTCGTGGGCGGGGTGGTCGTTGGCGGGGCGGTCGTGGGGGGCGTGGTCGACTCGAACTGGCTGAAGAATCTCCAGATTTCCCCCGAGGTCCAGGTCCTGGAGTCGTTCGGGCTGGACGATCCGTCGACCGGGCTGGGGGTGTGGTCTCCGTCGAACGCGGCCCACTGCACGGGATAGCCCGCCCGGCAGCCCGCATAGGTGGTGGTGATGTGGGTGAGGCTGCCTCGGCTCGGCTCCCGTGGGCTCTGCGCGGTGCAGCCGTTGTTGCGCACGAACGTGTCACGCAGTGACCGGCCCTGGGAGATGTTCAGCACGCTGTCGTAGATGCCGTGGATGCCGAAGTAGGCGACGGGTTGGGTGCCGCCGTTGCAGCCGCTGAGGTTGGCACCGGACAGGACGGTGACCGCACGGATGACGGTTGGTCGGGCGCAGGCGACCGCGTAGCTCATCGCGCCGCCGTAGCTCCAGCCCAGGGCGAAGCGTTGGGTGGTGTCGACGCAGAGGTCGGTCTCGATCTGCCGGGAGATGTCGTCGAAGAGGGTCAGGTCTCGACCGTTCGTGTTGGCCCAACCGGCGTTGAGGCCCTGGGGCGCGACGAAGATCGTGCTGTTGTTGGACAGCGGCGCGAGCCCGTAGTAGCCGGCCGACGCGACGTTGTTGGCCGAGCCGTTCAGCCAGTGGAAGCCGAAGATCAGCCGGTAGGGATGGTTTCTGTCGTAACCGTCCGGGATCCGCAAGATGTAGGTGCGACTCTGTCCGCTGCTCTGAATGGTGCGGGTCCCACTGGTGAGCGTGGGTGCCTTACCGCAGCCCGCGGTTGCCGCGAGCGTGCCGTTCGTCGCGGCCACCGCCGCCCCGCGGAGGTCACCGCCGAGCGCGCTACCGGCGGTCACTGCGAGGAGGACCGCCGCACCCGCGATGAAGGAAAGAACGTGTCTGTGTCTCGTCATTGCCTGGCTCCTTGCCACTGATCGTGCGGTGTCGGTGGTGGTGCGCGAAGCCGGCCCGGTGGCCGCCGGCCGTGCCCGCAGGACGGGGCGGTGCGGTGTTCACGGATGCCTGTGGCGCTGCCTGGTGCCGGAATACGGCTCCCCTTCCGTAGCGGGACGGCGTGCACGGGTGGTGTGCGGGCCGTACCGTCGCTGCCGGGTCGTCCGCGACGGACATTGGAAGCTGGGGCATGCAGCCGGACCGAGGTCGTCCGGCAACCGTCGGCGGTCGCCTGGCATCGGCGGAGCTGCCCGGACTGGTCGCGACAGGCAAGGGCGATGGGAGGGCGCTGCCCTCGGTGTGCCTTTGTCGATCGACTCAGGTGATGGGGAGCGTGCCCTTCGCTCCCGCGCCGAAAGATAGCATGTTATCGATAACAGGCTCAACCGATCGGGTCGGCGCTGGGTGCCCACCGAGGAGGCCTCGTTCGTCGACAGCACCGGCGCAGCCAGGGCTTCTGGCCGATTCGCATCGACGAGCTTCGCTGACGTCGTGCCTGCCCGCAGCAGGACGAAAGCTGCCGGCGATGCGACGGGCGCATCTCGTTCAAGCCAGTAGCTCGGGACGCTGCGGTGGCCTACCGTGTCACATCGGCATCGATGCGCGTACCGTCGGGACGAACACCTGCGCCAGTTCACCGACGTCTTCTGGACGGAGGAATCGAATGAACGTGGCTACCATTGCCGGCGGCCTTGTCGCGCTCTTCATTGCTGCCGCGGCGTTCGTCAGCGTACGCGGGCGGGGTGGGACACCTGGTTCCGTCGGTCTGGTGTTGAGACTGCTCGCGGTGGCCGCCACGGCCTGGATTGTCGTTGCGCTGCTGCCCTTCACGATCGACGACAGTGGCGCTGCCGCCAGCTATCTGCTGGGTGTGCCGGTGGTCGTGGCCGTCTGTCCCCTCATCGCAGACCTGACCCACCGCGCCGTCGGCATCACCACAGCGGTCGCGGCGTTGGTCATGCTGCTCTGGGCGCTCGTCCTCGGCCTCGGCATCGGCCTCTGGTTCGTCCTCCCGGCCCTGCTGCTGGGCATGGCCGCGATAGCCACCGCGGCTTCCCGGCCCGCGGCGGCACCAAGGAACCAGGATGCCTGAAGGCCGTCCCTGGCCCTGATGCTGACGATTACAGATACCGCTTGACGTCCGTCAGTCGCTCGGTGAGGAAGGCGCGCTCCACATCGTTGTCGGTAAGGGTCAGGGCCTCTTCGTAGGCCGTGACGGCCTGGGGCCACCGCTTCAACTGGCGCAGGAAGTCGGCGCGGGCGGCGCTGAGATATCCGTAGGTGGCCAGGGCCGGATCGGCGAGCAGTGGCGTCAGCGCGTGAAGTCCGGCTTCGGGGCCGTCGCGTAGCCCGATCGCGACCGCGCGATTGAGATCGACTACGGGCGAGGGCCACAGTCGGAACAGGGCGTCGTAGAGCCCGACGACCTGGGTCCAGTCGGTGTCGTGCCACGTCGGCGCCTCGGCATGCACGGCAGCTATCGCCGCCTCCAGGGCGTAACGGGTCGGTGGTCGCCGGCGAAGCGCGTCGGTCACCAACGACTGGCCCTCGGCGATGAGCTGCCTGTCCCAGAGTGCCCGGTTCTGTTCGGGCAGAAGCACCAGACGACCGTCGGCGGACACGCGGGCGCCCTGCCGAGACCCGGTGAGTAGCAGCAGCGCGAGAAGCGCGCTGATCTCGGTATCGGTCGGCATGAGCAGATGCAACATTCGGGCCAGACTGATCGCGCTGTCGACCAGGTCGTGGCGGATCAGTTGAGTGCCGACGGGTGCGGTGTGGCCGGTGGTGAAGATGAGGTGGACGACCTCGAGTACCGCACCGAGTCGTTCCTCGAGTTGATCCGGACCAGGTACCCGGTACGGGATGCGTGCCGTCGCGATCTTCCTCTTCGCCCGGGTGATCCGAGCAGCCATGGTGGCCGGCTGCACCAGGAACGCGCGAGCCACCTCGGGTGTGGAGAGCCCGCACACCAGACGCAGGGTCAGGCAGATCTGCGCCTGCCTGGACAACGCGGGGTGTGCGCAGGTGAAGATGAGTCGCAACCGCTCGTCGACCAGCCCGTCCTCGGGCCCCGGCGCTGTCTCGTCCGCGACGAGCAGTGGCATCTTGCGGCGGAAAACCGACTCACGCCGCAGGGCATCCCGGGCCCGGTTGCGCGCGATGGTGGTGAGCCAAGCCCCCGGCCGGTCCGGGATACCGGTCTCCGGCCAGGTCTCCAGGGCCTGTGCGAACGCGTCCTGGGCGCACTCCTCGGCGAGATCTAGGTCTCGGGTCAGATGGGCGGTCGTGCTGAACACCTGTGCCCAGTCGCGGCGGTGCGCCTGCGCGACCGCCGCGACGACCTCATCGTTCATCCGTGATCGGCCACTTCATCCGTGGTCGACCACGGGACGGATCTCCACGCCGCTGTGTGTCGCACGGACCTCGGGAAGCAGTGTCACCATCGACAGGACCTCGTCACCACGGTGTGGCCCGTCCGGCGGCTGCTCAGCGCCTCTGCGATCGACAACATCGGGGTGAAGGAGTAGAGGGCGACCCCTGACTCGGCCTACCGGGCGCTGTCGAACCACCAGTTGGCGAGGAAGTAGAACCCGGGCAACCACGCGAGGACTGCGGCCGCGAGCCACGCGACGTAGGCCGGAACCACCTTCCGCGTGCGGCGTACGAGGAGGGCGTTCACCCCCAGGAAGGCCACACCGAGGATGACCAGGGCGACGACGACGAACATCCCCACGAGGGAAGCCTCATCCGTGTCGACCTCGAACGGTGGATAGCGGCCGACGATCTTCGCGTAGGTGTGATTCGTGCCCAGCGAGTAGGGCCCGTTGAGCTGGTAAGCCAGCAGGGAGACGACCATGCCCAGCGGGACGACGGCCAGGACACCGATCACGAAGTTGCACAGCAGCGTCGCGGCGGCAGCCACGAAGACACGTCGCCGGTCGGAGCCGATCATGGGTGTCCGTTCGCGGATGGTCTCGTCCATCGTGAACTCCCGTTGTCTCGACCGACCCCGCGAACGGATGAAAGGTAGCAGCAGCACCGGGCCCCGCACCTGGCCTCACCGGGTCGGTGCCGCCTCCGCGGATTTCGCGCAGACGGCACCGGCTCGGTGATGGTGTTCAGCTGCGGGTGGACCAGCGTTGGTTCTGTTGTCCGTTGCAGGCCCAGAGGATGAGTTTGGTGCCGTTGGCGGTGCCGGCGGCGTTGGCGTCGAGGCAGAGGCCGGATTGGACGCCGGTGATGGTGCCGTTGGCGTTGATGTTCCACTGTTGGTTGGTGCCGCTGTGGCAGTCCCAGATGATTGCCTGGGTGCCGTTGGTGGTGCCTTGGCCGTTGGCGTCGAGGCACTTGTTGCCCAGCACCTGTAGTTGTTTGTTGGCGGTGTAGGTCCAGCGTTGGGCGGTGTTGCCGAGGCAGTCCCAGAGTTGTACCTGGGTGCCGTTGGTGCTGGTGCCGTTCGGCACGTCGATGCAGCGGTTGGACTGTGCGCCGACGATCTGGACGTTCTGCTGGGGGTTACCGCCACCAGCCGTCGCGTAACCGGCCGCGGCGATGTTGGCCTGTACGGCGTTCTCGGTGGCCGCCGTCGGGTAGCCGGAGGTCAGCACGCCCTCGTAGAAGGTGCCCCGACCCGTGATGCTGTTGTCGCCGCCGATGCCGAGCAGGATGGCCCCCTCCTTCTTCATCGGGTGGTAGCCGTTGGGCCGTGGCCCGTCGAAGTAGGTCGTCAGGCCGCCCGACTGCCCGTTCCCGCCCCGGATGGCCCAGTGGTTCGGCTCGCCCTTGACCATGGCCGTGACGAAGCGGTGGTTGATGGGGGCGATGTTGTTGTATCCCGCGTTCACCCCGGAGAACAGCCCCCACTCCAGGTCGGCCATGATCCAGGGTCCGGCGCCGGCGCCGTAGCCCCACTGTTTGTTGGCACCGAAGTAGACGGTCTCCATGATGGCGCGTTCGTCGGCCAGGTTGTTCGTCTGCGCATTGCCGTAGTCGAAGCAGCACCACTGGTTGTAGTGCGTGCCGTCGACGACGGCGTAGATGCCCTCGGGCTGGTCGCCGGTGGCGACGCCGTTGGTGTTGTTGTTGCGGTAGCCGGTGCCCGGGGCGATGTAGACGCCGTACGCCTTCTGACCGCCGACGGTTACCGGTGCCGCCTTCGCGTCGGCGAGGTTGTCCCATCCGCCGGCAGCGGGGCCGACGAAGTAGCCGGGGGGTGCCTGGGTGAGGCGGTTGTTGCGGCCGGACTGGTCGTACAGGATGGTGATCACGCAGTTGGTGTTGGCGCAGAACGAGTCCTGGGTGGCGGCGTTGACGTAGCCACCGGCGCTCAGCACGCCGACGTCGCGGGTGGTGTTGTCCGACGAGCGACGGACCTGGTAGAGCGGTCCGTTGTAGGCGCCGTAGAGCGCGCGGGTGGTGCTGTGCGCGGCCACGCACGGGGTGCCACCCGAGGCGTAGATGTCACACGGTCCCGTGCCGGCCGCGCGGGCGACGCCCGGGGTGTCCGAGACCACGTAGATGCCGGCGCCGACGACGAGGACCAAGAGGGTCCCCACTGCGGCCATGAGGCGACTCAACCTTCTCTTCACATTCATCGGATCCTTTCGGCGGTGTGGCAAAGCGGTGCGGTCCGCACTGACGTAAGACGTCATACCTGTGACATTAATGCGTGTCCATGTATTGCGCTACCGTCACCCGCCACCGCATCCGACTCGACCGACCGCCGGATGCGCTGCGGCACCCACCTGCCGACGGAATGCGAAATGGTCGGTTGCCCGCCGTGATTGCTCCGGAATTTTTCGGACTCGGGCCCGAGAGTCCGGACAGATATGCTTGGGAACGAAGAAGTGTGCGTCCCCGTGTCGGGGCAAGAATCGATTCGAGGGCGCGGTATGAACATCGGGGAGATCGCCCGCCGGGCCGGGGTGTCCCGCAGCACCGTGTCCTACGTGCTGAGCGGGAAGCGGACCGTGTCGGAGACGACCCGGCAGCGGATCCAGGCGGTCATCGACGAGCTGGACTACCGACCGAACGCCAGCGCCCGCGCACTGAAGGAGGGACGCACCCGCACCCTCGGGCTGGTGATCCCTCCGGCGAGCCAGCGGCTGACCGACATGCAGTTGGGTTTCGTCGCCAGCGTCGTCGAGGCGGCCGCCCGGCATGACCTCGATGTGCTGCTGTCCCCGTCCGGCGGCGATCATGACCGGTCGTTCGAGCGGATCGTCACCGGGCGTCGGGTGGACGGTGTGGTCCTGATGGAGATCCGCTTGGACGACGACCGGGTGACTCGGCTGACCAAGGCCGGTCTGCCGTTCGTCACGATCGGGCGGACCGCTGAGCCGCACGGGATGAGCTGGATCGACATCGACTACGCCGGGCTGATCGGCCGCTGCGTGCACCACCTGGCCGATCTGGGGCATCGGCACGTGGCGTTGGTCAATCGCTCCGCCGAGTTGGTGGCCGCCGGTTACGGCCCCAGCCATCGGGCGCTGGCTGGTTTCCGGGCGGCGGCGGTGGAGCGGGGCCTGACCGGCGTGGAGGTCTGCTCCGGCGACGACACGGCCTCCGGGGAGGCGTGCGTGGAAGAGTTGCTCGCGACCCACCCGGACGTCACGGCCGTGGCCACCATCAACGAGGCGGCGCTGCCCGGAATGCAGCGTGCCCTGACCGGCGCCGGCCTCTCCGTGCCGGGCGACTTCTCCGTCACCGGTGTCGCCGCCCAGCACTGGGCGGAGGACTTCCGCCCGCCGTTGACCGCTGCGGACGTCCCGATGGTCGAGATGGGCGCCGAGGCGGTGTCGCTGTTGCTGGAGAGCATCGCGGCCCCCGGGGCGGTGCCACGACACCGCCTGTACAGCCCGCCCATCTCACTGCGCTCCAGCACCGGTCCGGTCCGGGCCCGCGCGGTCGACGCGGCTACCCAGCGGTGACCCGCCGTTCCTCCTGAGCGGCGGCGAGGATGAGGTAGCTGCTGGCAGTCCAGGTGTACGCGCGGTCCCGGAGCCCGGCCCCGGTTTCGGCGTCGAAGTTCTCCGCGAACCCGGACTTCTCACACAGTGCGAGGAATCGTCGACTGATCTCGTCGGCGATCCCGATCTGCCCGGCCCGCCGCAGGCCGTCCTCGACCAGGACGGTGGACGGTGCCCAGATGGGGCCACGCCAGTAGCCATCGGCGAGATAGTGGGTCGAGTCCGTCGGTTCGGTGGCCAGTCCGTGTGTGGTCAGGTGGGTTTCGGCGCCCCGCGCCAGTGCGGCGGCGACGGGGGCCGGCAGGTCGGCCCCGAGCGCGACGGGCATCAGGTCGAGCAGGCTGCGGCTCGCCCGCTGTTTCCCGGTGTGGGGGTTACGGGCGGTGAAGCGTTCGCCGTCCCACAGGTCCCGCAGCATTGCCCCGTGGATCCGGTCGGCCTCCCGGGACCACTGGTCGGCGGGCTCGCCCAGCTCGATGGCGAGGTCGGCCAGGCAGCGAAGTTGCGAGACCAGGAACGCGGCGAGGTCGGCCGTCTGGAGGACCCGGCCGTCGTCGAAGGTGGTCGCGTTGTCCCAACCGCTGTCGTTGCCGTGCTGGTAGTGGGGCAGATCGTGGCCGGGGGCCCGGCGCGCGTCGAGCCAGAACCGGGTCCAGCGGGCAAGCCGGTGGTACGTCTCCGTCAGCGCCGCCCGGTCCGGCGGCTGGGGAAGGCGCCGGCGCAGGTGACGCAGGGCCCAGCCGTGAATGGGGGGCTTGACGTAGTTGTGCAGGACCTCGGAGTGGGTGACCGAGTCGGGTAGGGCGCCGGCCTCGTCCTGGTGGTCGAAGGGCAGCTGGAACTGGTGCCAGGCCAGCTCCGGCTCGCCGCCGGCCAGGGCGATCGCGTTGAAGCAGTGGTCCCAGCTCCACACCTTGTCCATCCAGTGCTTGGACATCAGGACGGCCGGTCGGGTGACGAAGCCCGCCGGAGCGACGGTGGCGGACCAGAGTACGTACGCGGCCAGTTCGGCGGCCGGGGTCTCCGCGCTCCGCCACGGTGCGACCGCGTCGACGAACGCGGTGAACTCGGCGATCCGGTCGCGGCACAGCTGGTCGAAGGTGACGGATGCGGTGTACGGGCGGCGGGCGGTCGCGTACTCCTCGATCGCGATCTCCCACGGTTGGTCGACGGCGAGGTCCACGGACCGGTCGGCCTTGCCGAGCGCCTCGACACCGTCGGTCCGCTGGAGAGCACCGGAGAGCACCGTGATCCGGTAGCGGCGACCGGTCTCGTACGAGGTGAACACGTGTGACCCGTCGACCGGATCGAGGTACAGGTAGGTGCCGCTGAACGGGGTGAGGGTGCTCGCCGCTGCGGCGACCCGCAGCCCGAGCCGGCTGCCCCGGATCCGCAGGGTCTCCGGCCCGTCGTAGACGGCCTCGATCCGGTCGGCGCCGCTGCGCCAGGTCAGCAGCCCGGGCGTGGCGACGACCGTGGCGCCGGTGACCGCGGGGGCGAGACGCAGTACGGGGTGCAGCCCGGTCTGGTGGGAGACCAGGTGCAGGTCGTCGGCGTACGTCTTCTCGGCTACCACCGGGGAGATGTTGAACCAGGATCCTCGGTAGCTGAACGGGATGTCCTGGATGGGAAACTCCGGACCGGACGGGGCGACGGTCATGGGTGGCGGGTGCCTTTCTGTGGTGCGGGTGGTCAGTCCTTGACGGCGCCGGCGGTCACGCCCATCGAGACGTACCGCTGGGCCAGGATCAACAGCACGGCGGCGGGGATGGAGGCGACGACAGCGGTGGCCATGATGGCGTTCCACTGCTGGTTGTTGTTGCCGATGTAGTGGTAGATGCCGAGGGTGATCGGCTGGTGGTCGCCGCCGCCGGCGAGGGTCGAGGCGAAGATGAAGTCCGACCAGGACCACAGGAACGCGAACAGCGACACCGTGACGATCGAGTTGCGGCTGACCGGCAGCACGACCGACCAGAAGGTCCGCAGCCGACTCGCGCCGTCGACCACGGCGGCCTGGATCAGCTCGTCGGGGATCCCGGACATGAAGGCCGTGAAGATCAGAACGCCGAACGGCACCGCCAGTGTCGTGTCGGCCAGGATCAGGCCGGGCAGCGTGTTCAGGACGCCGAGAGTGAGATAGATGGCGTAGAAGCCCATTGCCATGATGATCCCCGGGATCATCTGCGCGATCAGCAGCACGAAGCTCAGCGCCGGGCCGCCGGGCGGCCGGAGTTTCGCCAGCGCGTATCCGGCGGGGGCGGCCAGCGCCACGGTGAGCACCACCGTGCCGAGGCCGACCAGGAAGCTGGTGCCGAGGTACGGCAGTTGCTGGTCGAGCACCGCGCGGTACCCGTCCAGGGTGCCGTTGATCGGGAACAGGTGCGGGGGATTGGCCCGCATGTCCTGGTCCCGGGTGAACGACACGTTGATCATCCAGTAGACGGGGAAGAGCATCAGCCCGGTCAGCACCAGGCCGATGCCGGTCTTCCACCAGGCCCGAGGCGTTGAGGTGGTCATCGTAGGTGCTGCCTCCGCTCGATCCGGATGTAGATGAGCCCGGCGATCAGGGCCATCACGATGAGCAGGTTTCCGATGGCCGCGCCCGGGCCGAATTCGGGCAGCATGTTGCCGAAGCCGAGCCGGTACGACCAGGTGGCGAGCGTGGCCGAGGAGCCGGTCGGGCCACCCCTGGTCATGATCCAGACGATGTCGAAGACCTTCAGCGTGTAGATCAGCCCCAGCAGCAGCGTGATCGTGGAGACCGGGCGCAGCAGCGGGAAGGTGATCCGCCAGAAGCGTTGCCAGCTCGACGCGCCGTCGAGCGCGGACGCCTCGTACATCTCGACCGGGATGCCCTGTAGCCCGCTGTAGAGCACCACCAGGTTGAACGGAATGCCGATCCAGATGTTCGCGATGATCACCGAGGTGAGCGACCAACCCGGCGAGGTGAGCCAGTTGACCGGGTCGATGCCGACCGCGCCGAGTGCCGCGTTGACCAGACCCGAGTCGCTGTTGAGCAGCCACGACCAGGTCGACGCCGAGACGATCAGTGGCAGCAGCCACGGTACGAGAATCAACGCCCGCAACGTGCGCGACAGCGGGAAGTGCTGGTGGAAGAAGAGCGCCAGGGCCATGCCGATGCTGAACTGGAAGACGAGCGACGCGCCGGTGAAGATCAGGGTGTGCCACAGCGTCGGCCCGAAGGCCGGGTCGCTGAGGACCGTTCGGTAGTTGTCGAGGCCGGCGAAGGGCGCCCCACCCTGCACGAACGAGCGCACGGTGTACTCGCGCAGGCTCAACTCGACGTTGCGGTAGAGCGGGTAGGCGTAGAAGGCCGCCAGGTAGATGGTCACGGGCGCCAGGAAGCCCCACGCCAGCCATCGGCTGGGTCGGCGTACGCGGGACGGTGGAGGCCCGGGTGGGGCGGCCTTCGCCGCCCCATCCTGGTCCTGTGTCGTGGTGGAGGTCCGTTTCGTGGAGAGCATGGTGTCGGGTCGGCGCGCTTACCTGGTCGACGCCGCGGTCTGCGCTGCCTTCAGCGCCTCCTGCGGCGACTTTCCGCCGCTGAGGGCCGCCTGCACCGCGGTCCACAGGGATTCGGAGATCTTCGGGTACTTCGTGCCGAGGTTGTCACCGGTGCGGCCCTTGGCTGCCCGGACCGCCTCCACCCAGACCTTGAGCTTCGGATCGGCAGTGGCCTGCCGATCCTGAACGGCGGTGACGGGTGCGACGTAGGACAGCGTGGTGTCCGTGGCGAGGAGGTTGTCGGCGTTGGTCAGACAGGCGACGAGCTTCTGCGACGTCTCGTACCGGCCGGTGTTCTTCTGCACCGGGATGGAGACGAACTCACCGCCGGTGGGCGCCGGTGCGGGGCCGCCCGCGTTGGCCGGAATCGGGATGGTGCCGTACGAGAAGCCGAGTTTCTCGGCGTTGGCCAGCTGCCAGGTGCCGTTCTCGGCGAACGCGTAATCGCCGGTGGCGAACTCCTGCCAACTCGTGGTCTGGGTGTTGTTGATGACCGAGTTCGGGGCGTGGCCCTGCTTGAGCCAGTCCGTCCAGAGCGTCAGCGCGGACACCGCCTGCGGCGAGTCCAAACTGGTCAGCTGGGCTCCCGATCCCCAGAACCAGGGCAGGAACTGGAAGCTGCCCTCCTCGGTTCCGATCGCGGAGAAGGTGATGCCCTTCTTCCCGGCGGCTTTGACCTTGGTCAGCGCCGCGGTCAGCGAGGTCCAGTCCTTGACCGTGGCCGGGTCGACGCCGGCGGCGGTCAGCACGTCCTTGTTGTAGTAGAGAGCGAGGGTGTTCGCTCCGATCGGCACCCCGTACGTCTTGCCCTCGCTCTGGCCGGCGCCGAGCAGGTTCGCCGCCATGGCGGAGACGTCCAGCTTGTTGTCGTCGGTGGTGGTGAGCGCGCCGGCCTCGGCCAGTGTCGAGATGACCGGGTTGTCCACGATCAGCACGTCCGGCGAGTTTCCCTGCTGGGCGGCGAGCAGCGCCTTGTTGGTCAGGTCGGTGGTGTCGTAGCCGGTCCGCTCGACCGTCACCCCCGCGGTGGTGCCGCACTTCTTGAGCAGCGACACCCATTCGGATTCGGCGGCGAACTGCGGATACGGGTCCCAGACGAGGTAGGCGCCGCCGCCGCCGTCGGAGGTGTCGTCGCCGGACGACGAGCAGGCACTGGCTGTCACTGCGGCGAGCGCTATCACGGCGACGGCGGCCAGGCGCCGCCGACGACTGAGTCCTGTCATGTGGTGCCTCACTTCAAGTCGATTGTCAGGTGAGCGGTGCGGGTTGACCGTCGCGGGTCGGACGCGGTCCGACCATGAGGCGAACCGATTCGACGAATCGGTTCGCACGAAGATAGGTCTGTCCGTGCCCGCTGGTCAAGAGATGGACGGCCGTCCTGAAGGTCCTGCTGGGAAACACGGGCTTTACCGCGGTGTCACTTCATTGACATGGTTCAGCTCCCGGTCCTACGATCGTGCGAATCGATTCGCAAGTGCAGCCCTCCGGAGAGCGTCCCCCCGCGCCCCACCAAGGAGCCGCCCGTGAAAACCCCGTCCCCCGGCAGGTCGCGACGAGCGCACGCGTTCGTCACCCGACTCGTGGTCGGCCTGCTCGCCGCCACCGCCGCCGTAACCGTCGTCGCGTCTCCGGCCCAGGCGGCCGACGAGTCGATAAGCGTCAACTTCGCCACGGACAACGGCACGCCGACCTACCGCGCGTCCGGCTGGATCTACGGCATGACCGAGAACGCCAGCGGCCCGGCCGACCACTTCTACCGAGACGTCAAGTTCCAGTCCATGCGCGCCGGCGGCGCGCAACTCCCGGGCAGTGGCTGGGTCGGCGGCACCTACGACCGCCGGTGGAACTCCACCCTCGCCCAGGCACGTCGGACCACCGCGCTCGGCGGGAAGTTCATCATCCTGCCGCACGACCTGTGGGGTGCCGACGGCGCCGGAATCTCCCGCTTCCCCGGCGACAACGGCAACTGGACCGACTACGACAACTTCCTGACCCGGCTGATCAGCGACGTCCGGGCGTCCGGGTTGTCCGTGCAGTGGGACATCTGGAACGAACCCAACATCACCATCTTCTGGAACCGCCCGATCTCGCAGTACTTCGAACTGTGGCGCCGCACCTACCAGCGCCTCCGGGTGGAGTTCCCCAACCAGCTCATCGTCGGGCCGAGCTGTGCCTGCGTCCCGTCGACCAACCACGCCTTCTGGAACCAGTACCTGGACTTCGTCCGCTCGACCAACACGGTTCCGGACATCATCAGCTGGCACTCGCTGCCGGGCGACCCGGTCGCCAACGTCGCCGCCGCCAACGCGACCCTCGACCCGCGCGGCATCGCGCACCCGCGGCCGTACCAGATCAACGAGTACGGCGCCCCCGACGAGCAGAACCCGGCCGACGGCGCCTGGTACATCGCCCGTCTGGAGCGGGCCCGGGCCGATGGCCTGCGGGCGAACTGGGCCAGCGGCGGCAGCCTGCACAACGACCTCGGCAACCTGTTGATCCGTAACTCGGCCGGCCAGCACCAGCCCAAGGGTGAGTGGTGGAACTACCGCTACTACGCCTCGCAGACCGGTCAGATCGCGGCGGTGACCCCCAGCCAGTCGTACGACGCCTACGCCACGAAGACGACCGGCACGGCGAAGATCCTGGTCGGTGGCGGTCGTACCACCGGGAACCTGACCGTCAACCTGCAACGCCTGGACACCACTAGCGGCATCGTGCAGAACAACCAGGTGCGGGTGCTCACCCAACGCATCCCGCACAACGGTGGCGGTGCGGTGGCGGGGCCGGTCACGGTCTCGAACAGCGTGGTCGGGGTGTCCAACAACAACGCCACCGTGACCCTTCCGTACACCAACCAGACCGACACCTACACCGTCACGCTGCTGCCCCCGTCGGACGGCGGCTTCCAGTCGGTCGCGGTGGCCCAGCACTCCCAGCAGTGCCTGAACAACCCCGGCCTGAGCACCGCCGACGGCAACGTCCAACAGCAGAACTACTGCGACGGCGGTGACCAGCAGCTCTGGAACTTCCGCCCGGTCGCCGGCGTGGCCAACACCTACACGGTGGTCAACCAGCAGAGCGGCAAGTGCCTCGACGTCAGCGGCGTCTCCACCGCCGACGGCGCGGCCGTGCACCAGTGGGCCTGCCTGAACGGCCTCAACCAGCAGTTCACCCTGCGCAAGGTGACCTACTCGGGCAACGACTCACACGACTACCAACTCGTCGCTCGCCACAGTGGCAAGTGCGTCGATGTCAACGCGGTCTCCACGGCGGCCGGCGCGCCGGTCCACCAGTGGACCTGCAAGGCGGTCAACCAGGGCAGCCCGTTGAATCAGACGTGGCGGCTCCTGGGACGGTAGGCGTCCCGGGGAGGTGGTGCGCTGGCCGTCCGCCCAACGGCCAGCGCGCCACCCGTAACCGCATTCATTGACATGAATAAAACAAAGGTCCTACGATTCGCTGCGAATCGATTCGCCATCGCCCACCACCCGCCCGTGGCGCGTCGACGATCCCCCCGCGCTTCCACGACTCCGAGGAGCACCTCGTGCGAACCCCGTCCCGCAGCGGGCCAGGAACAGCCCGCGACCTCATCCCGAGACGCCAACGCGTCCGACGTCTGACCCTCCTGGCTGGTGCCCTGGCCGGGGTGCTCGTCGTCGTCGGCATCGGCGTCGGCACCAACCCCGCCAGTTCGCCCTTCGCCGCCGAGGCCGCCGCGGCGGCTGCCATCGAGCCGGGGCAGAGCACCCGGATCGTCGGCACGCCGTCCGGTCGCTGCCTCGAGGTTCCCAACTCCAGCACCACAAACGGCACCCAGACACAACTCTGGGACTGCAACGGCGCCGCCGGCCAGACCTGGACCTGGACGTCGAGCAAGCAAATCCAGGTGTACGGCAACAAGTGCCTGGACGCCTCCGGCCGGGGCACCACCAACGGCACCCAGGCGATCATCTGGGACTGCAACGGCCAGAACAACCAGCAGTGGAACGTCAACAGCAACGGCACCATCACCGGCGTGCAGTCCGGCCTCTGCCTCGACGCCAACGGCGCCGCCACCGCGAACGGCACCAAGGTCATCCTCTGGGCCTGCAACGGTGGCGCCAACCAGCAGTGGGCCTCGCCGACCACGCCGCCAACGACCACGCCGCCTACGACCACCCCGCCGACCGGCGCGCGTCCGTGCGACATCTACGCCTCCGGCGGCACCCCGTGCATCGCGGCCCACAGCACGACCCGGGCGCTCTCCGCGACGTACGCCGGCAACCTCTACCAGGTCCGACGCTCGTCGGACAACACGACCCGCAACATCGGGCTCACGGGTACGGGCGGCACCGCCAACGCGGCGACGCAGGATTCCTTCTGCGCCGGCACGACCTGCGTGATCACGGTCGTCTTCGACCAGTCCGGGCGCGGAAACGACCTCTGGTACCAGGGGTCGAGCGTGGTTCCGGGTTCACCGCAGAGCAAGCCGGCGATCGCGACGACGGAATCGCTGACCGTCGGTGGCGCGAAGGCGTACTCGCTCTACATCAATCCCGGCAACAGCTACTGGCGGGACGGGCACCTCACCGGCGTGCCGACCGGTGCGGCTCCCGAGGGCATGTACATGGTGACCAGCGGGACCCACGTCAACAGCGGCTGCTGCTTCGACTACGGCAACAGTGAGACGACCAGGAAGGCCGACGCCGCCGGGGCGATGGACGCCATCAACTTCGGCAAACAGTGCTGGTTCGGCGGCTGCTCCGGCAGCGGCCCGTGGGTGCAGGCGGACCTCGAATGGGGTCTCTTCCCGGGCGGCAGCAGCTCGTGGAACCCGAACCAGCGCGCCTTCACCAGCAAGTTCGTCACCGCGACGCTCAAGAACAACGGCACGTCCCGCTTCGCCATCAAGGGCAGCGACGCCCAGTCCGGCAGCCTGTACACGCTGTGGGACGGCTCGCTTCCGCCGGGATACAGCCCGATGAAGAAGCAGGGTGCGATCATCCTCGGCAGCGGCGGTGACTGCTGCAAGCCCGACGGCGGCGCCAACCTGAGCGCCGGCACCTTCTACGAGGGGGCGATGGTCGCCGGCTATCCGTCCGACGCGACCGAGAACGCGGTGCAGGCCAACGTGGTGACCGCCGGTTACCGCTGACCCTGGCAGCGCCCGAACGAAGCGTGCGCCGGTCACCATCTCCTGGTGACCGGCGCACGCTTGCGTGGACGTCGATCGGTCTCAGGCGACCGTGCAGGACGCGCCGTCGAGGGTGCACGAGGACGGTGGGGCGTTGTTGCCGGTGTGGGTGGCCCTGAACCACGAGGAGTCGGCGGTCGACACCGGCCGACAACTGTGAGCGATAACAGGGTCGCCCTCCGGTACGACCCGGCAGCGCGGTGGTACGGCTCGTCCGCTGGTCGCGCATCGGCTGAGCACGGTTGCTGTGAGCGGTTGGTACCGGGCGAAACGCGGCGTTCCGGGAGATCGGCGTGAACGGCTCGTTACGACTTGACGAACGGCATGTTATCGCTCACTCTCGATATAGAGGTCTATGCATCCCCGTGGCTCACCGGGCGAGCCGCACGGGTCGTACCTCCGATCACGACGTCCTCCAGGGCAAGCGGACGTCACCTCGGGACCCGGCAGTTCCCGTGCTGAGGCCGGATGGCTGGAACGGCCGTCCCGGTCAGCGGTCCCGAGCGAAGTGGCACATCACCACCACCGATGCAACCACTGAAAAGGAACGCCATGAAACCCATGAGAACGATGCTGGCGGCGGCGACCATCGCCGCCGCCCTCGCCACTGGTATGACGGTGGCGCTGACTCCCGCAGCCGGTGCTGGCACGACCCTGAAGGCGGCCGCAGCCGAGAAGGGCCGCTACTTCGGTGCCGCTGTCGCGACGGGCAAGCTCTCCACCAGCGCCTACACGACGATCCTGAACCGCGAGTTCAACAGTGTCGTGCCCGAGAACGAGATGAAGTGGGACGCGACCGA
>NZ_PYBV01000032.1:0-41352 GCF_003205615.1 Micromonospora arborensis
CCACCAGCGCGGACGTGACCGGCCGGGCCCATGCCTCGCCGACGAGGTATGGGCCCGGTAGCCGGGGCAGTGGCCCCCGGCACCCGCCGCTATGACTCGAGCGCAGTTATAAGGCAAGCGACGACGAACGACGCTAAAGTCCCTGCAACCCCTTGGCCTTCAACGGCTGCCACCTTCGGGGAGAGCCGGAGCAGACAGGCTTCCTTCCTCGCCCGATGTCTCCTCAGGACCTTCGGGTAGCCCTGCCTCCGAGTGCAACCGCTTTGCATCGACGATGGCTTGCAAGTCCCCGAGGAGGGCTTCGTCCATCAGGCCAGACCTCATCGCCCGAGCCACGGAAGCATCAAATCCACGGATCTCTTCGCGGAATTCTTGGCCGGTAGAGGTGGTCACACGCACAATCGCGTCGGCTGTGAGGTCAACGCCAGCCATGTCCTCTGGCAGGGGCACGATCACGATCGCCTCACCGGGCTCGATCCAGCGGGGGAAGGAGGCAGAGGCGTTGAGCTCGAACGCCAGGTGTGGGCTTGTCTGGTAGAGCGTCATGTCGTAAAGGTGGACCTTCCCGCGGCCCACATTCACGATCGTAAGCTCCAGCCGTATGACCCGTGCAAACAGTGCCGCACTCGCCGACTCAATCGCTTCCATGAAGAGGTCGTAGCGCCCATCCTCAGTGAGATCGAGAGTGGTCCTGATCCGCACTAGGAGCTTCGGCCGCCGATCCTGCCAGTACGTGATGCCCTGCCAGGCCGCCACGGCGGTTGCCACCAACGCGCCGTAGATCGCAACCCAGTCCGCCAGCTTCATCCCGCCTCCTGCCTGCGAACCCAGCATTCCAATCCCGCGCCTAACCACGAACTCAGCAGCAGCGTACCGAGAGTGATCGATCTACGCAGCTACGAGCGAACGGCACCCACGACGGCTTGCGGTGAGGATGGCGAGCAGGGTCACGCTACGCGATGCTGTGCTGATGCAGACCCCCTCGCCGTCGCCGGTCACTACGGCAAGTCCCCCGGTCGTAGGCGCAACGACATCCGTTCCCGCACCGCCACCGCAACCTGTTGGCCAAGCGGAAACCCCTGCATGGGTTCCCTTCGTCATCGCCATCGTCGGGCTAGTGAGCGCTCTAGTCGCCGCTCTGGTCAGCCACATGCTCACATCGCGCCGAGAGAAGCAGCAGTGGGACCGCCAGGTCTCCCTGCGAGATCAGACGTGGGAACGGGAACGGCAAGAACGGCAAGAACAATGGAACCGTGAAGACGAGGCACGCTGGCACCACGATCGCTTGGCTGCTTACTCCTCGCTACTTGGCAGCGTAGAACGTTGGACGACTCTGGCGAGGCGGGTTAGGCCATTCCCGCTTGTGGGAAGAACCACACTAACGAAGGGCGACCAGGACAGGTTAGAGGAATTGGTCAACGAGATTTATGATGCGGAGACGAAGTCCGAGCTGTTAGCGCCCGAGACAGTGATGGGAAAGGTTCGCGGGCTGTACATGTTGACATCTTTCTTCACGATCGACATGTCAGAACTGAACGGCAGGACGCCGGAGGAGCTGGAAACCCGGGGGAACGAACTTATCGACAAAGTGACCAAGTTAAGGCGCGCAGTGCAGGACGAGATCAAGAAGAGCTTGAAGATCGTAATTGAGGATGTTGAGACAGCCGAAGGAAAGGGTAAGCGCACCAGCGGCTAGAAATCTGGGACAGCTATGGTGATCCACCCCGTCGTCTGCCAACGACTTCAGCAATCAGAGCAGCAGAATCGGCAGGGCCTTCGTGTTCCCATACAGCGATGAGCAGCCAACCAGCTTCACTGAGAAGCTTTTCATTCTTTCTATCCCGGGCGATGTTCCGAGAGATTTTGGCGGTCCAGTATTCGCTATTAGCCGTCGGCTTGCGGTGGTGCTCCGGGCAGCCATGCCAAAAGCAGCCGCGGACTTCCACCGCCACCCGGGCCGGCCGAAACACTATGTCAGCCTTCATGCGGAGGTCAGGTAGCGGCTTAGTGCAGACTCGATAACGAAGACCACGAGCGTGCAGGGCTCGTCTCAGTAGCAGTTCAGGCTTGGTGTCACGGCTGCGGTTCGACTGCATGGAACGCCGGACAGCCGGGGTGGATGCCCAAGACCTGTTGGACATGTCACCTTCTACCATAGACATGTGGTAATACCCGACGCGCTTCGGCTGGTAACCGAACAGCGTTTCACTGGCCTATCCGCTTGCTGAGCCGCCGCTCTCTTCGTTCTCAGCTTCTTCCTCGGCCTCTGACTCATCCTTGTCCTTCCGTCCCCGCGGGTCGGAGGGTTCGTACAGAACAGTGCCAACGAGGCCCTCGACGTTGATCGCCGAAGCTGACGGCTCTGGTCGTCCCTCAACGTATGCGAGGCGAACAGCTGAGATGTAGGCCAGGCGTACCGCCTGGATCACCAAAACTCTTCGCAGTCCCTCCGACACTTCCCCGCGTTCATGAGCGACCGCGGCAAGCCGAGCGATGGTTTCGGCCCGGCGCGCGATACGCACATCTGGGTGACCCCGCTCCCTGCGCGTGTCTTCGCTGATCAAGGAAAAGCTCTCAGACGGCGGCAGTTCGGTTCGATCAGATAACGGAGGAATCTTTTCGTTGAGGATCGCGTGGAAGCGGCTTTCCTTGATCGCCTCCAGATAAGCCGAATACTCCACGGCATCAAGCCGCGTTCTTGCCGCCTCGTAACCCTCCTCGTCGTCCTTCTTCGTCAGCCCCTCGTACTCCCACAGGGGCCACAGTCGCATCTCCGCAACCTCGAAGACGTCGAGAATCCTCATTGCGACGGCATCGGTCCGCTGGTTCGTCAGATGCCGCCGGATACGTGTGCGGAGTTTCTCGTTGGTCTGTCCGACGTAGATAGGCTCGCCGTCATAGTCATAGAAGGCATAGACGCCCCAGCGTGCGTCAGACCACTTGCGCCCATGGTCGTCAGTCGCTGAAAGCGCGTCTTCCAATAGGCCGCGAAAATCACGAACAGAAGTTGCTGGTAGCTTGTTTTTGGCCGGCTTCCTCTTTTTGGCCGGCCGCTTGGCGTTAGCCATTAACGACTGCCAGTTCAGGCGCGGTACGCGTCTGCAACTTCCCCAGCAGAAGAGGCACCAGGTAGTGCTCTGCCAGCCACGACACCACCGGAACGCATACGGCGTCCCCGAAGCCAAAGAGGGCCTGGTTGCTTCGGAGGTTGTTAAGCGTGTAGTCCCCGGCCCCCATCAGGCGCGCGTACTCAAGCGGGGTCATCCATCGCACGCGGACGGCTCCCTCACCCACTTCCACTACCGCCTGCTTAGACGACCCACCGCGGGCAGTACGCAGGCATCCAGAGATGTCGTCGGGGCGGATTTCCCAAGTCGGCTTGCCCTTCCGCGTCCGGCGGTAGGCCGTCCGGTAAGTCAAACTCTTCTGGGCCTTCAACTTCTCAAGCCGCTCTGCCTGCATCGGCGACAGGGAGGCGATGAAAGCTTCCCGACGCTTGTCCTCCCACCAGCCGTCAGGACCCACCTGCTCCACAAGGTCAGAGAGCCCCGAGGTGAGGGGAGGGGGCGGCGCGGGGAGCTTGGCCCGGTGGGTCTTCAGAGAAGGGTCACCAAAGGGGGCGAGAAGCCAGTCAGGGCGAAGCTCGCTGTTGGGAACCGGCTCGTCCGCTGGCGGGTTCAGGGCCCCGACGACGAAGAGCCGGGGCCGCGACTGCGGCACGAAGCGTCGCGCGTCGAGGGTCAACACGTCGGCCGAGTAGCCAAGATCGTTGAGCTCCCGGATGGCGGTCGCCAAGTCTTCGCCCCCGTGGCTGGTGGCGAAACCAACCACGTTCTCAAGAGCGACGACGGGCGGACGAGCATCCTTCCCCATCTCCCTCAGAACGTTGGTGAAGCCCCAGAAAGTCGATGACTCGCTTCCGCTGAGCCCTCGACGCCACCCCGCTAGGGAGAGATCGGTACAGGGGAAGGAAGCCCAAGCCAGATCAAGCCTTGGCGGCATGTCGCTGCCCTTGACCTCGCCAACATCACCCGGCCTGAAGACGTGACCCTCGCCCTTGCCGAAGTGGCCGAGGTACATCTCTTCCTTGGCTGGCTCGATGTCGTTGGACCACACGACGCTGATGCCGGCCTGCTCCAGACCAAGGCGCACAAGGCCGATGCCGGCGAAGAACTCGGCGGCTGTGGGCTTGGAGGTGTCTGGGTCTGTAGGAACACTCTTCAGCGTTGGCGCGATCTTCACCCTGGCGACCCTAAGTCAAATCCCGGCGCAGGTCGATCCTCCGTGGTCGGTGTCGCACACTTCCGTCGCCCGCCCCGGCCCCGGCCGCTCCGTCCCGCCGAGGTCGGTCGGAGTCTGGCTGGAGGGGGACTCGTCCTGGCTGTGCTTCGGACATCTACCCCTTTCATCGACCACTCTCGCTCGCTGTGACCAGGGAGCACCCGCGACGCTCGCAGGCCCGGCCCAACGGACGCAGGGCATCGGGCCAGCCTCAACTGACAGGCTCCCCGAGCAGGAGCGAACGAGCCCGGGCCCGAAAACCCGCGTCCAGCCCCGTTGTTCCCACCAAGAATCCAACGACGTCGGCCGCTTGCTTGGCCGCGAGTGGGTCGTACAGGTTGCCCAGGTCCGCCGGCTCAGTCCGCTCGCCAAGGGCGGTGATGGCACTCAGGAGCTCCAGCAGACGGAGGGCCGGTAGCACACTGCTCGGCCGAAGCATGATTCGCGTCAGCAACTCGCGTAGCTTCGGGTAGTAGGCGGGCAGAGGATCAACGTGGGTCTCGTTGGGTATGGCTCCGGAACTTCGCAGTTCGGCCAGCAGTCGAGCCAACTCTTGTTTTTCGCGAAGCCCTACGGCTCCTCCAAAAAGGTATTCCTGCAGCCCTCTGTCGGGATCCGAAACATGAGCGGATCGAATCGCATGGACTGCGTGACAAAGTGTAAGTAGATACAGCCACGTGAGATCCAACAGCAAGGCGAGGTGCCTCGGATTGCGGGGCTCGAGTGCCTTGGCGGCCGCGCGGAGATGCTCGACCAACTGGATCGGGTTGCGGTGCTCTTCATACAGCCAATAGTTGAAATCACGATAGTTCAAGAGGGGTTTCAGTTTCTCCCCTAAGCCGTCGAAAGCGGCTAGCACTTTGGCAGCGCTCTCCTTGTCGAAGAGGCACGAGAGGGGCGCGACGTCTAGAGCCAGATCAGATGGATGGATCCCTTCTAACTGACTCAGGTCCTTGCTGGTTAGAGCGGTGATTCTAAGGCGGCTGCTCAATTGTCGAGCAGCATCGGACACTACGGTGTCACGCACCATGTAGGCGTCGTCCGCAGCGAAGAAGTCAGCCACTCCGCGCACCCAGAACATGCGCGACGTGGATCCCTTGGCCGAGGTCTTGCAGTCTACAATTGCGCTATGCAGCCTCGACCCGCTTGCCATGGATAGCCCGAGCACGTCTAAGTCAGTGAACGACTCCGGTTCACTACTACGGCGACGGCCGCCCGCCTGTTGCCCTGCCTCTGTGACGGCACTCCAAGCCCCGCGCAATTTGACGTCCAGCCTGGTGCTGTAGCCCATCCTCCACAGAAGCCGACGTGACGCCACCTTTAGGCCGAGGTCGAACTCGCTCATGCGACGCGCCCCCGTCCAAGCGCGGCGTCTACTACCGCCTGCCACTGCTTCGGCGATGCGCCCGCCTTGCCCCTCAGTCGAGAGACCGTCTGCATGGGTGCCGCGAAGGGCTGCCCGATGATTAGGGCGGCGCGGGCCTGCTCGTCGCCAACACGACCCTCGACCGGCTCCCCGTACAGGAGGAGGTCACGGGCGATTTGCAAGGCTTCTCGATTATCCGGGGTATCGATGAAGCGCGGGGTCACCCATTTTCCGCCAGGCAGGATGTCCGGGTCGAACGCGAGCAACCCCGCTGAATGCATCAATCGGTACTGCCGGGCGTGGGAACTGTGGGGAACTAGGAAGCCTCGGTTGGGGTCGAGGAGCTTGTCGATTACGTTAACAAGCGCGGCTGCGGCCAGGCTCGTCGCGCCGCCGAAATGTTGGCCGCATCGAAGGCATGCCAGAACGGCCAACGCCTTGTCTAAAACAGGTTTCCGACCTCTAAGCAGTTCGCGATCTAGGGTGTAGGGAAGCGCCGCGAATGGCTGAACCATTCCATTAGGAAGTTCAACCGAAGGAGCTAGAAGAAGGCCGCGAGCAATTGCATCTTGAAGCAAGGGCTCCGCCTGGGTCACTGGCATCCCCTGCTCAGCACGCAATGAAGCGAAGGCTAGTGCCAACTGCTCGGGGCCATGATCTCGTACGAGTTCCCCAACAAGCTCAGGGTTCTCGAACCCGAAGAATGGGGAATAGATTACATCACCGTCAAGTAGCGGTATGGTCTTGACGAGTTCAGCGTGTCCGCCTACCTCAAGGAGTCTGGGCAAATCAGCCGCGTCCAACCCGACTCTGTCGGCCACCTCGTCAAGTGGGAGCGGCGACTCGGCTAGGTTATCAACCAGGAGCACCATCTGCTGCTCTAGCTCCGTGGGCGTGCGATCCCGCCATGCCTCCCCAAGGATGGCGTAGAGGTTGTCGTAGTACGGAACGCTCTCCGTAAATTGCGTGATTCGCCCGCCCGCCCTCTGTACGCCTTCAACAAACTCGACTTCGGCCAGCACTGCGATCACTTGATCAAAGGCAAACTGGTTTACATCAAGTTGTTCGGCCGCGACGGCGCGCAGAGCTTGCGCATCAGGAATGATTTCTTGCCCTCGGATGAGGGCCGCAAGGCTAGCAGCCATGCCGATGAGTTGGGTCTCAGCGAGGGGCGTGAGGGTCCCGGAGTTGGGATCTACGTTGCGCAGCCCTGCGTGTACGTCCTGACACCGCAAGCCCTCATCAAATCGGTCCATACGTTGCCCCTTGGCCCAAATCGGAGAATTGCCGACGCCGCAGCTTCAAGCTCCGAGATTCTCGCAGGCGCGGCACGAGCTGGGAAGTGAGCTGGGACGCGATCACGGAGAAGGGGCGAGAGAACCAGAGGGATCGCGAAGCGACCTTCGTCAGGTGGTGCGGCATGGGACATCCAGAAGGCGGCAGTCAACCCAGAGCCATCACCTGCGTCATACAGCAAACCGACCTTTGCTGTATGATCATCGCGTGGCCCGAGTAAAGAACGCCCCCGCGAACACCGTTGTTGCCTACGTCCGAGTCTCGACCGAGGAGCAGGCGGAGTCCGGTGCCGGACTCGCGGCGCAGCGGGCGGCCATCCAGGCGGAAGCGGACCGGCGGGGCTGGACCATCGTGGATTGGAAAGAAGACAGGGCAGCTTCGGGGAAGTCGCTTGAGGGTCGCCCCGGCTTGGCGGAGGCGTTAGAGCTGATTGAGTCTCGGCAGGCTGAAACACTGGTGGTCGCCAAGCTGGACCGGCTGTCCCGGTCCCTGATCGATTTCGCGGCCCTGATGGACAGGGCTCGCGCCAAGCGGTGGAACCTGATTGCCCTTGATCTCGGCATCGACCTATCGACCCCGGCGGGTGAATTCCTCGCTTCCGTCATGGCGTCTGCCGCTCAGTGGGAACGACGCATCATTGGTCAGCGCACCAAGGAAGGGCTGGCCGCCAAGAAGGCGGCCGGGGTTCGTCTCGGTCGTCCGGCGTCTCTGCCGACCGAGGTTCGGAGCCGCATCATCGCTGACTCCGCTGCCGGCAAGAGTCTCGCTGGCATCGCCCGTGAGCTGAATGCCGAGGGCGTCCCAACGGCTCAGGGGGGCAAGGGGTGGTACCCCTCGACGGTGCGGGCTGTTCTGGGCTCTCAAGAGCCTGTGACCGCGTAGCAGCGGCGGAGTGTGGCGTACCGCCGACGTCAGTCACGCCGGGCATACTCTCGGCGTGGATGTTCAGGCTGCGATGGAAGCAAACACGCTCTTCGGTTGGCCAGTCGAGTCGATCGACAAGCTGAGGGCGTTGCGCCAACAGGCGAACGAGGGCCTTCTGCCAATCGCAGAGTGGCGGAGCCAGGACAAGGCCCTCCGGGAACGGCTGCCCGCCCTCTCCGAGGACGAGCAGAAGCTGCTTGATCAGCTCTCCATGGACATCATCACGACCCGCGCCTACCGGAACGAACGCGGGGAGCTGCTTCTCAGCCGACTCCACGCCATCGAGCACCCGGCCCCGGACAACGCCAAGCTTCGTGAAGAGCTAACCCAACTAGCGGCCCTTGCTCAGAAGCACCCCGAGGACCAAGAAGTCCTTGGGCGAGAACGAGCCCGCATCGTTGGATGGCTGTTAGGAGACAGCAACGAGGGTGACCGTGACCCGCTCACGATGTTGCCCTGGTCTTACATCGCGCGCTTCCGCACCGTGGATGATCCAGTGCTTGGGCTTGTTCCGCAGCCGTTGACGACTGCCAGGAAAGTCGCCATTGAACAGGCGACCGCGGAGCAGCGGGCTGATGCGCAGGCTGTAGGTGGTCAGCGGGTGGAGCCCTTGGCGGAAGCCTCAGCCGGCCTAACCCTGCACTCCCTCACACGGTTTCCGAAGCTTGTGCTGGAGAGTGCCGCCAGCGACAACGAGGCCCGGGAGCCGGCCCAAACGGTGCGTGCGCTCTGGGCCAGCCCGGCGATCCAACAACTCTTACGTCAGGAGACTTCCGGTGGCTGGCCGCCGGAGTTCCATTAAGAATTGCGTCTCCATTTATTTACATTCCCACAAAGTCGGAGCCACCCCCGAGACACGCACGCGCCTAATTCGATGGGTCCAGGGAAGGGGAGGAGTGAAGTTTTGACCCCTCCCCCGCCCAGTAAGGCAGGAACAATCTAGCTATTACCTCCCCAGCATCTCTAGGTGCCCAGAAGCATCCCGTTTCCACCGGATCCCGCTTGCGTCTCTAAACGAGATAGTGGCACGCGCATTCGCATTGTCATCAGTGACCATGACTGCGTTACGCAGCTCGTTTGTGGGCCTGAATTCCCAAGGTTTCGCATTAGGCGGTAAGGTATCCTTCTCTATTGAGGCAAGGCGTCGAGTGTTTCCCTCGCTGTCGGTCGTCAAGAGCTGCAGCTCAAAGTCGTAAACTGGCAGTTCCGAGGCGTTCCGAACCTGAGCCGTCAGGTAGAGGGGGACGGTGGGATTGGGGAAAGGGCGTTTAACGACAATCCACGCGGACACTCTGCCCGCCTGAATTCGTAACGCGTCCTCTCGACGTTCCCGCCGTTCGTCCTCGGCGCGTTGGTCGCGCTCAGACTCGATCCGGTAGATGCGCCGTGCGATCAACGAAGCCGCGACAGCGGCAATCAGAGCGCCGAGGGAGCCCATGGCGCTTATCCAGGCCGGGATGTCACCCCAGTCTGCGGTTCGCGAAACAACAGAGTCCACATGGGCAGCTTAAGCGGCCTCCGCAACAACGTTTATCGGTGGTAGCCGCGGTTGCCCCTGCCGTAGTTGCAGGGCCCGCACGCGGGCCGCAGGTTCGAAAGTTGGTTCGTCCCGCCCTTGCTGAGCGGCACAATGTGATCCGCCGTCGTTGCGGGCCTACGCCGGCACAGGGTGCACGCAGGTGCGTCCGCCAGGACTACGGCCCGGTTACGGCGGTACTCGCTGGTGTAGCCACGCCGAGACGCTGACAGCGTATGGACACGCTTGGGTTTGCAGCCAGGGCAACGAGTGCCGGTGCCAAGCGGAATCAGCCGCTTGCACCTGGTGCAGCTTGTAAAGGACAAAGAACCTCCCCAGACGGATCGGCTGGTCGCCGATCCTCTATGCCGTTGTGGCAATTAACTTGACGTCGCAGCCAACGACGACAAGGAAGTCAACTGTTAGTGGAGTAGACAGGGCCCGGAGACACCGGGCCCATCACAACTATTAACCCTGTCTTTTCAATCCACCAAGGGAGAAAGGGCGGCCCTCCAAGCCGCCCGTCAAGAGTGAACACGGACGGGATGGGTTAAAGGGAAGGGGTTCAGGCGTTCACCCTGTTCAGGCAGCCTCGGGAGCAGTCCAGCCCTTGTCGTTGACGTACACCCCACGCACGGCCCTAGCCGCTCGATCGAACGCGACCCTGGCGGCCTGCTCAGAGGGCCAACGCTCGGGGTCGGAGCTGTGTAGCAGCCGGCCCACCTCGGCCTTGCTAGCGGCGTTCATGTAAGTAGAATTTCCTGCTACTTCCTCAAACAGCCCTCGCCGACGCTTCCTGGTGTCGGCTCCGCGGGGTCGCTTATCCTCCTTGGTCTGCGCCCGCAGCACCTCGTAAGAGGCTGTGAGGGTGTCCCCGTGGTAGGTGACTCCGACAGACAAGGCCACGTCGGCACTCTCGTTGCCGTTGATCGCGAGGGACAGGGTCCCATCGCCGGATTTCAGCACATCGACGTTATGCCGCATCCAAGCGGCATACTTGGTGTGACCCATCGGACCGCGGGGCGTGTAGTTCATGAAATCTTTACCGGCATGGTGTAGCGCCAACGTGGGGATGCCTTTGGCAATCACCCGGTCGAGATAGGTCAGAACCTCGTTCGCCCCTTCTCCCTGGTTACTGTTCCCCGTGGTGGCACCAAGGATGTTGTCAAACACGAAAAGAGCCGGCGCTACCGCGACAACCTCCGGGATGAAGGTGTCCCATTCAACATCCGCGAACGAAGCTACGAACACGCGATTGACGCACCCGTAGTTGAACGCACGGCGGCCCCACTTCTTGGCTTCCCCGGGATCAGTGCACACCACTACCACGGTGCCGTGGGTGTTGACCTTCCGGCCAAGGAAAGTCGGCTGGTCGTTGGCGATAGCGGAAACCATCGCCGCCGTCAGATTGGTCTTTCCAGCTTTCGGCTTGCCGGTAACCATGGTGGCGTCAGAGTGAATTAGGCCATCAATCACGAAAGACGGTGTTTCGTCATCCAATCTCTTCCAGTAAGAAGCGGGCTTAAGAGCCACCACCTTCAGGGACCTCCTTTTTTGGCGGGGTTAATTAAACGTCTCAACGGAGTGGTAGGGCATGGTTACTAATGGGCCCTCCCGAACAGCCCTCTTAGCCGCGCCCGCTGCTCAGGCGAGAGGGGCGGGGCAGCATCAGCGATGCGCCTGACGCACTCCTCCCACTCAGCGTTTCTGGGCATGATTGATCCGCCGCGATTCAATGCGCGGCCTTTGTTCGTGGACAGGCTGGCCTCCTACTGGCAGAGGTGACGTTTAAACGGCTTACTGCGGTAGAGACGGGAAACGGGCCCATTGGGCCCGTTTAAACAACTTGGCTTGTCCCCCGCTACGGGCCCACTCTGAGCAGTCTAACTAACGCCAACAGGCCCTCGCCCCGCTGATTCTCGCACGGTTTGCAACACCTCCGGCTTCACCGTTTACTGCCGTCAGAACTGCCGCCACCGAAACTCGACAGTCGTTGGGTCCAACTGCTCGCCCTTCTTCGGCCTGCCAGACTTGGCCGGATTCAAGGCCACTTCAACCAAAGCTGCGAGTACGGCTCGCCTCCATTGGATGTCATCCGCGGTGAGCCAACGTTGCCCCGCCCCAGGGCCACGCAGACCGGCCAGAACGTCCCCCCTGCCCGCGTCAGTCAACTGACCCTCAACCTCGGCAAGCCGGTCCCGCGCGCGTCGGTTCGCCGAGGTGAACTGATCCCGTGTCATCTCGTCCTTACCGAACATCTCGACAAGCACATCGAGCCGAGCCCGCAGCTCGCCAGCCTCGCGCCGCAGGCCAGCTACATCTGGGCCACTCTCTGCCTCAACGGCGACCAGGTCGGCAATGTCGTCCCTATCAAGCCGGGCAGCGAACACCTTCCCCACGAACTCATCGATCGGGTCAGCTCGCCTGCTGGCGTGGCAACGCTTGCACTTGTAAATCCGGTGCCCCTGCTCGCCGCTCCGGCGAGGGTTGGTGTAGTTGACGCCCATCACAGGCTGTCCGCTCCGCTTGGCGTCGGCCTCCGTGCCAAGCTGGTCCTCGCAGCGAGCACAGCGGAACAGGTTGCTACCGAGGTGCCGCACCGCCGAGAAGTTGCCGACGTTGGTCGTCCGCGCAGGGTCGCGCAGCACGGCTAGCGATGCCCTCCACACGTCCTCGGGAACTAACGCCTCCCACGTACCCGGAGTTAACTTCCGCTTCTCGACGGGCGGACGTGACCGAGCGGACAGCTTCGATCCGAGCGGAGGCATCTCGGCGTACGCCCGCAGACCGGCGTACAGGGGGTTGAGCAGCATCACCCGGACATTGTTGTGTCGCCACTCGTTGCCGAGGCTGGTTCGGGCACCAGCCCGGTTGAGCATCTTGGTTACCGAGTTGAGCGACGCACCCGAGGTGATGAGAGCGAACGCGTCCCGCACCAACGGGGCCTCAGTCTCATGCGGCAGCAGGTTGCCGTCTCGTCGGTCATAACCGAACGGACGGGGGCCTGTCATCCACGGCTTCCCCTTGTCTGCTGCCTGCCGGTTGGCACGCCGCTGCCGATCGCTCTTGTTCTCGACTTCCGCCCACGCCATCTCGCCGAGCATGCCGGCGAGCATCCGGCCATTCGGGGTAGTCATGTCGATCCCGGTACCACGCACAGGGTGAAGCGAGACGCCGTGCTCCCGACATGCCTCCACCACCCTCAGCCTGTCCGCTGGGGTGCGGTACAAACGGTCGGCGTTCCAAGACACGATGACGTCAACGGCTTGCCGCTCAACGGCTTGCAGCAGCGCCTCAAAGTCTGGCCGACGGCGACCAGAGGTGGCCGACTTGTCGTTGTCGGTGTACGTCTCGACCAGCGTCCAGTCCTTGACATCGATCAGAGCACGGCAGTCCTCTGCCTGCCTCTCGACACCCTCCGCTTCGCCACTCTTGTCCTTCGAAATCCGCAGGTAGATTGCCGCTCGCATCGCTGCTGCTCCGTCTGCTGCTTGGGGTGGAGGGGGAAAGTAAGGTAGCATCCGACACTACGCCGAACCGTGATGGGCGACCTTCAACACGTCCGCCCGCAACTGGCCGGATGCCGCCCGCGCCAATATCGCGTGCTGTTCCTCGGTCTCCGCGTCGCCGGGCAGCAGGATCCGCACCCCGGCCACCGAGGCGCTCAACACCAGCGAGTTGTTGTTCGAGTCGGATCTTGTACCGGCCAGCGGGTACGGCGGGCCGAGCACCAGTAGGTCGACCCCACCGATCGGATGGCGTGCACCGGCCACGGTGGTCAGCAGCGAGGCCCGCCCGTCGGTCGCCGCGGCTCTGACCACATCCCCGCCGCTATCCGGATCGGTTGTCGAGGGCATCAACACGGCGTCCACCCGTCGACCCTGGAACACCCCGGCCACTCCGCCCACATGGTCGGCATGGAAGTGGCTGATCACCAGTAGCGGCACCTCCCGTACGCCGAGCCGACGTAGGCAACCGTCCACCGCCCCTGGCTCCGGCCCGGCGTCCACCACCACGGCACGTCCGGGGCCGGCCGGTAGCACCACGGCATCGCCCTGGCCCACCGCGCAGACCACCACCACCCAACCCGTTGGCGGCCAGCCGGCGGCCACCAACCGCACCGGGAGGGCGCCCAGCACCACGGCGACGCCGACCACCGCCACCAGTCGCCGTACGAGTGGCCGGCGCACCGCGACCAACAGCGCGACGGTCAACACGGTCAGCAGCAGGGCACCCGGCACCCCACCTGGCCACGGCAGGGTCCCACCTGGCAGCCGCGCGCCATGACGGGCGATGACCACCAACCACCAGGCCGGCCAACTCGCCAGCCAGGCGACGAACTCGGCACCAGCCGGCCAGATCGGCGACACCGCGGCCGCCAGGACGCCCAGCACGGTCGCCGGCGCGATGGCCGGCACCGCCAGCAGGTTGGCCGGCACCGCCACCAGGCTGACCGTGCCGGAGATGCCGGCGACTACCGGACCGCAGGCCAGTTGTGCGGCCGCCGGCACGGCCAACGCCTCCGCCAGACCGGGCGGGACGCCCCGCCGCCGCAGCCCGTCCCGCCAGCGGGGTGCGAGCATCAGCAGACCGCCGGTGGCCAGCACGGAGAGCGCGAACCCGGCGTCGCCGGCCAACTCCGGGTCAGCCAGCACCAGCACGATGACGGCAGCGGCCAACGCGGGCAGCGCGGCTCGTGGACGACCGGCGGCCAGCGCGACGAGCCCGATCGCCCCCATCGTCGCGGCCCGTACGACGCTCGGCGACGGGCGGACCAGGATGACGAAGCCGACCAGCGCCACTCCGCAGAGCACGGCGGCGAGCCACGGGCCGGCCCGCGCCCACCGGGCCAGCAACAGCACCGCTCCTACCACAATTGCCACATTTGAGCCAGAAACCGCCGTCAAGTGTGTCAGTCCAGTTGCTTTGAAGTCGTCCTCGACGGCCGCCAGCAGTTGGCTCGTGTCGCCCACCACCAATCCCGGCAACAGCCCACCCGGCTCGTCGGCCAACGGCAGGCAGGCGCGTTGCAACCCGGCGCGCAGCGATCCGGCAGCCCGCTGCACCCACGGGGGCTCATCCAATCGGACCGGCGCGCTGTTAACCGACAGGACGGCGGCGGTCAGGTCACCGCCCCGAGGCGCCGCCAACCGGCCGGTGGCGTTAAGTCGTTGCCCGGGCAGCAGATCCCGCCAGCCCGGACCGCTGGCCAGCACCAGGATCCTGGCCGGTGTCTCGATCCGCCGCGTTCCTGGCTCGCTCAGCCAGGACAGTGTGGCGGAGAACATCTGCAT
This sequence comes from Micromonospora arborensis, assembly GCF_003205615.1. Classification (GTDB taxonomy): domain Bacteria; phylum Actinomycetota; class Actinomycetes; order Mycobacteriales; family Micromonosporaceae; genus Micromonospora; species Micromonospora arborensis. Next base: position 14,678 of record NZ_PYBV01000032.1, read on the forward strand.
CGCTGGCCGACCGGGTGCCCCGGACACCTGCCGGGGGTCGTCGCGGACAACCAGCCGGGCGGTGACCGAGGCACCGGACCGGACCACCTCGGCCAGTGGCGCCGCGTCCCGTACGGCCAGCCGGGCTGCGGTCGCCGCGCTGCCGCAGACCACGCCGAGCAGGACGGCGACGGCTATCCAGCCGAACCGCACCACGACCGAGCGGCGAGCACCGTGGCTGAGGTGTGCGGCCAGCGCCAGCGCGGCGGCCCCCGCCACCAACGCGATCAACACCCCGCTCCGGACCGACAGGTGGAGCACGGCAAGGGCGGAGAGCCAGGTCGCCACCGCCACGCCGGCAAGTCGCAGATCCAGCGGTGCCCTCCGGCTGTCCGACTCACTCGGTGGCGGATCCGCCACCGAGGCGTCGCCCGGTGCGGCAACACCGACCTCCACCGGCAGTGCGGGACGAGCCGCCGCACCACCGAGGAGCCGCGTCGGTCGCTCCGGCGCCCTCGTCTCGTCGTCATCGGACACCAGCCGGACGGTAGGCGGGGTCGACCGGCCGCGCCGCCGACCGTCCCTCGCCTGTGGACAGCCGACCCGCCTGTGGACAACGCCCTGATCATGCTCAAATCTGCTACGGGCCCTGCCGGGAGGAAGCGGTAAGCCTCCGCGTGCTGCCTGAGGCGATACGAACGACCGCAGGGAGTCCGTCGCCTGCCCCGGAAGACATGATCGTTTACAGTCGGGCTGGTGCGTGAACGAACCCCGCGTGATGCCACGGACGCCAGCGACCGAGGGTCACTAGACCAGCCACGGACCGGGCGTCATGCCAGGGCCGCCGACGACCGACGGTCCGCCGACGAGAGATTGGGTGTTCGCGACACCGCTGGGAAGGGGATGTGGTCGAGCTTATTTCTTGACCTGTCCTGGGTACGGGAGGCATCCCGACGGTCGGCAGATACGGGATCACCCGCCTCCACCAGTTATCCGTCGAGGTTTTTGAAAGGGCGTCTCTCGGATCTGTGGCGGATCCCGCTCCTACTGCTCGCCCTAGGCGGGGTGATCTTCCTGGCGTCCGGGGTGTGGGGGGATTTCAAGGTCGGCGCGGGAATCGAGGGACAGCCCGGCAAACTGACCATCACGTCGTGCGTCAGGGATCACACCACACGCAACCATTCGTACAAGTGCGAGGGGCGATTCGACCCGACGGATGCCGGATCACCCCCGACGACGGCGTGGGAACAGACTCATCAGGTTGTTGCCGCGGGCAGCGTCGTCGAAGTGACCAGGACGGCCAGCGGTGAGGCCACGACGCGACTGAAGGCATGGGCCGGGGGATTCGGCGTGATCAGCCTCGCCCTGTTCCTGTTCGGGGCCGCATCTGTCTTCCTCTCGAGGAAGAACTCTCGGTGGGGCCCCTGGGTCCTCTGGACCGGCCTCGTCCTGTTGCCCCTTGGACTCGCCGGCATGTTGCTCTTCGCCATTGCATCGCTATCCGCTGAAGCAATTTGATGATCGGTCGTCCACTTCGCTAGCCCGGAGAAGCCGGCCGCCCGAACAGCCCGTCACCACCGGCCCACGGGTCGGTCGCGCCGCCGCTCACACCGTCACCAGATCCTTGAGCTGCTCGTACCGTGCGTCGCCGATCCCGTCGACCTGGCGGAGGTCGCCGACAGCCTTGAACCCGCCATGCTGATCTCGATGGGTGAGGATCCGTTGGGCGAGCACCGGCCCGACCCCGGGCAGCGCATCGAGCTGCGCCAGTGTCGCGGTGTTGAGGTTCAGTGGCCCGTCGGCGGGCGCAGCCGCACCACCGGGCGGCCCGGCCGGTACCGGCGGTGGCGTCACCCCGACCACGATCAGCTCGCCGTCGGTGACCTTGCGGGCGGGGTTGAGCAGCGCCACGTCGACCCCCGGGAGCGCGCCGCCGGCAGCCTGCACCGCGTCGGCGAGACGGGAGCCGGCCGGCAGCCGAACCAAACCGGGTTTGCGGACCTTGCCCGCGACCGCCACCACCAACTCGCCGGAGCCGGAGGCGCTGGGGTCGCCCGCCGGCGCGGCCGATGCGGTGTCGACGACCAGCGGGGCGACCGTTTCCGACTGCGGCCGAGATCGCCAGGCCCAGCCGGCCGCGCCCAACACCACTACTACGGCGACGACCGCCAACGCCCGCACACCGCGCCGCCCGGGGTCGAACGCCCCGGGCACAGGCAACCGCGGCTCGGTCGGGAACGCAAGACCGCCCGGCGCCGTCTCCGCGAGCGGCGCGCCCGGCTGGGAGGACAGCACGTCCGCAGGCGGCGCGCCAGCCAGGGACGACGGCACACCAAACAGGGGTACGCCCCCGAGCGGCGCCTCCGGCCGGGGCAGCGGTGCGACACCCGGCTCCGTCAGCCGGCGCAGGCGCTGGCGTACCTCTGTCTCCTCGTCGTGCGACACAGCGCGACGCTATGGCGGCGGCCGAGACGGTTGGGTGCCGCGGCACCGCCCTGTGGATAGCCGACCTCACTGTGGACAACTACCTGATCAAGCCTCGATTTGCTAAGGGGTCAGCATGTTGACCTGGTCTGGCCTGGTCAAGGCTGCGGATGGACGGGGTTGGTCCATCGACGAAAGCCGAAGGCCCCCATGGGCGCGGCGTAGGTCCGCTAGGCACAAATCCGGGCGGTCCATTGGGGAGTGTGAAGTAAAGTGCACCTCGTCGATCTTGATTGATCCGACCACGGAGGTGGCTCAGATGCGGGCTCGACTACGGCAGATACACATCGACGGGCACACCTTCACGTGGCGCGCCGCGCTGCACCACGTGCAGGTCGACGGCTTCTACCACCGGGCCGTCTACGTTCGGGCCTGGGGTGCCGGCGGCAAGAACAGCCAGAAACTCGAAGCGGACCTGATGTCGGCCCCCGGGCCGTACGTTGTCGACAACGGCTACCCCACACCCGCCGACGTGCGGGCGGTCATCATCTGCGGCCTGAAGAGTGGTTGGCAGCCAGAGCAGCGGGGCGGAACGTTCGTGCTGTCCGATCGCGAGCATGGTGCCACATTCACGGTGCCGGGTTTCCTGCTGGCTGATCCCGTACGGCCGGGCGAGAGCGCGCAGCCCACGACCCACGAGGCTCAGCAGCGAGGCTGACGGCCGACGGGCCAACCGCGTCCGCCGGCCGGCGGGCCCGCTACAGGTACGGCCGGGTGATGATCTCGATCGCGTGTCCCGCCGGGTCGAAGAAGTAGAAGCCCCGCCCGCCGTGTTCGGTGTTGGTCTCCCCCTCCCGCTTCAGTTGCGGGTCCGCCCAGTAGGTGATTCCGCGCCCCTCGACAAACGCCAGGCACCGGGTGAACAGCTCGTCGTCGACCAGAAACGCGTAGTGCTGCATCTGGATGTCCACCGGCGGCTCGGCGAACTGGAGCAACACACCGCCGTCCAGCAGGATGTTGACGAACGGCCCCCACGACGGCGCCTCCGGCAGCTCGAACAGCTCCCGGTAGAACGCGGCCGACGCGTTCTTGTCCTTGCTGGCGATGATGGTGTGGTTGAACGAGACTGTCATGCGTACCGTCTTCTTCCCGGTCGATCCGAAGACCCGACCGGAAGCCCCGAGCGTTCACCCAGCCACACCGATGACAAAGCCCCAAGGGCGCCAACGCCCCGGATCCCGCACGAGAGACGCGTGTATCGCGTCAATCTCGGCGTGGTGGCTGAAGTAGCCAGAACCTCCGGGGGGTAGGCCCATCTGGGGCGCGCACGGAGGCTAACACAAGGAGCCGGATCAGCTGTGCGGCGCGAGCCGGTCAGTGGGCCTCCGGGTCGAGGCCGAGCACGGCTCGTCCCCCGTCCACCGGCAGGATCACCCCGTTGACGAAGCTCGCCGCCGGTGACAGCAGGTACGCGACGGCCTCTGCCACCTCGTCGACCCGCCCGATACGGCCCACCGGGTGCAGCCGATTCAGCTCGGCGTCGATCCACTGGGCCTGGTCGGGCTCCTGGGCGGCCAGGAATTCGGTGTGCCGCTCGGTGGCGATCGAGCCGAGCGCGACGGCGTTGGCGCGGATGCCGTGCCTGCCGTACTCGACGGCCAGCGCCCGGGTCAGCCCCTCCACGGCGGCCTTCGCCGTCGCGTACGGCAGGGCGCCTGACACGGGCCGGCGGGCCTGGTGCGACGAGACGTTGACGATCGCGCCGCCGGCGGCGCGGGCCAGGAACCGGCGGACGGCCACCGCGGCGCCCACCACCGCCGGGCGCAGGTTCAGCCCGATCAGGTCCAGCACCGTCTCGGCCGACGCGGAGTGCAGTGTGGCGTCGCGGAACACGGCCGCGTTGTTCACCCAGCCGGTCAGCGGCGCGGCGCGTTCGGCCAGTTCGGCGGCGTGCTCGGCCACCCGCTCGTCGGCGGCGTCACCGATGACCGCGACGAGCCGGTCGGCGGCCGGGTGGCCGGCCAGCCAGTCGACCGCGTCGGCGTCGCGCTCCAACACGACGACGGTGGCGCCGGTCGCCACCAGGCGTTCCACCACGGCCCGGCCGACACCGCGGCCACCCCCGGTGACCACACAGGACGGTGACACGGCTCAGCCCTCCGGTCGGCGGTGGACGACCACGCAGGCCAGGCCCGGGCCGGCGTGCGCGCCGACGACCGCGCCCGCCTCGGAGACGTACGTGTCGTGCAGCCGGTCACCGAGCCGCTCGGTCAGCGCGGCGCGCAGCGCCTCGGCCCGTTGCGGCGCGGCAAGGTGGTGCACCCCGAGATCCACGTCGCCGCCCCCGGCCGCCTCGACGGCCAGGTCGACCAGTCGGGCCACCCCGCGGCTGGCGGTGCGGACCTTCTCACGCAGCACGATCGCCCCGTCCGGCATGTGCATGATCGGCTTGACCGACAGCGCGGTGCCGAACAGCGCCTCGGCCGCGTTGATCCGGCCGCCTCGGCGGAGGAACTCCAGCGTGTCGACGTAGAAGAAGACGGTGGTGCGGGCGACCGCGGCGAGCGCCGCGTCGCGTACACCGGCGAGGTCGACGCCGGCCTCGGCGGCGGTGACGGCCGCGATGGCCGGGAAGCCCAGCCCCATGCCGGCCGAGCGGCTGTCCACGACCTCCACCCGACCGTCCAGGTCGGCGGCGGCCAGGCGGGCGGCCTCGACCGTGCCGGACAGCGCGGCGGAGAGGTGCACCGAGACGACCCCGTCGGCGCCGGCGTCGAGCAGTTGGCGGTACGTCCGGGCGAACTGCTCGGGTGCCGGGCGGGAGGTGGTGGCCGTGACCCGGCGGGCGCTCAGCGCCAGGGTGGCATCGGCGGGCTGGGTCTCCACCCCCTCCAGCCCTTCCGCGCCGTTGAGCACGACGGTCAGCGGGATCACCGTCAGCCGGTGCGCCTGCGACAGCTCAGGCGGAAGGTAGGCGGTGGAATCGATGACGACCGCGACGGGCATGCCCGGCACGCTAGCCGATCGAGGCCCCGAACGCCGAAGCGCGAGCCCTCAGATCGCGTCGGCGACGACCGGGGCGGTGATCCGGCCGACGTTGTGGGCCCGCAGCTGCCAACCCCGGACGTCCTGGGGACGACCGACGGTCGGCGCGCTGGGTGCGCGCCGCAGCTCGGTCCAGTGGCAGTTGGCCAGGGAGCCGACGCCGCGCAGCACGGCCGGGTCCCAGCCGAGCAGGTGACCGATGCCCTGCCGGGAGGCGCCACCGTGGGTAGCGAGCACCACGGTGCCGTCGGGGGCCGCGTCGGCCGCCTCCAGCAGGGCTGCGGCGACCCGTTCGCCGAGGTCGTGCAGCGGTTCCAGATCGGCGCCCGGGTCGGGGTCACCGGCCCGCCAACGGGCGTACTCGTCGGGGAAGCGCTCGGCGACCTCGGTGAGGTGCAGGCCCTGCCACTGGCCGAAGTGCCGCTCGCGCAGCCGGGCGTCGGTGCGGATCGGAAGGCCCGTGAGCGCGGCGAGCGCGGCGGCGGTCTCCGCGGCGCGGCTCAGGTCGCTGGACACGATGGCGTCGGGCCGCAGCGCCGCAAGCAGCGGCGCGGCGGCGCGGGCCTGGTCGCGGCCCAGCTCGTTGAGGGGTACGTCGGTCTGCCCCTGGACGCGGTTGGCGGCGTTCCAGTCGGTGTTGCCGTGCCGCCAGACGATCAGTCGGCTCATTCGGCGGTGGCGGACCCGGCGTCGGCCTCGACCAGGTCGCGGTCGACGAACGGGATGGTGGGGCAGTCCTTCCAGAGGCGGTCGAGCCCGTAGAACTCGCGCTCCTCGGTGTGCTGGACGTGCACCACGATGTCGACGTAGTCGAGCAGCACCCAGCGGCCGCCCCGCTCGCCCTCGCGCCGGATCGGCTTGGCCTTGTCCGGCATCTCCAGCAGGCGCTCCTCGATGGCGTCGACGATGGCCAGCACCTGACGCTCGTTGGGGGCAGCGGCGAGCACGAACGCGTCGGTGATGGCGAGCTGGTCGCCGACGTCGATGATCGTGATGTCCTGCGCCTTCTTGTCGGCAGCGGCCTGGGCAGCCGCGATAGCCAGCTCGTGAGCGCGTTCGGAAACTGTCACCGTTCTCCTTCGATCAAGCGTGCGATCCTCCAAGCGTCTCATACCCGGCGACACCCCGGCCCTGCAGTTCTGGCCGGTTTGGTGCACAAACCAGGCGATATCCGGCGCGATCAGCGCTGATAGAGGCTCCGCTTGGCGATGTACTGCACCACACCGTCGGGCACCAGGTACCAAACTGGCTCGCCCCGGGCGACCCGGGCGCGGCAGTCGGTCGACGAGATGGACATCGCGGGGACCTGGATCAGACTGACGGTGTCCGCCGGCAGGTGCTTGTCGGTCAGCGGGAAGCCGGGACGGGTCACCCCGACGAAGTGCGCCAACTCGAAGATCTCGTCCAGGTCCTTCCAGGACAGGATGCGTTGCAGGGCGTCCGCGCCGGTGATGAAGAACAGCTGCACCTTGGGGCCGTACTCGGCCTGGAGGTCGCGCAGGGTGTCGACCGTGTACGTCGGCCCGGTGCGGTCGATGTCGACCCGACTGACCTGGAAGCGGGGGTTGGAGGCGGTGGCGATGACGGTCATCAGGTACCGGTCCTCGGCCGGGCTGACCGGCTCGTCAGCCTTCTGCCACGGCTGTCCGGTCGGAACGAAGACCACCTCGTCCAGGCCGAACCGGTCCGCTACCTCGCTGGCCGCGACGAGGTGCCCGTGGTGGATGGGGTCGAAGGTGCCACCCATGATCCCGATCCGCCGGATATCTTCCTCCACCCAATGATCGTAGGCCGACCGTTCTGGGCGACCGTCTCGGCCCAGCACGGGGTGGCGGGCGCGCTATCCGTCTGCGTATACTCGTGGACAAGTAATTGGCCACGAGGAGCGGAGGGTGACCGTGCCGAAGCGGCGCAAGGTCAGCAACCTGCTGGCACTGGCGGTGCTGTCCGCCCTGGTCCAACGGCCGATGCACCCGTACGAGATCGCCACCGCACTGCGTGCCTGGGGCAAGGACCAGGACATGGAGTTCAAGTGGGGATCCTTCTACACGGTGATCCGCAACATGGACAAACACCACCTGATCGACGCGGTGGAGAGCGTCCGCGAGGGCCGACGGCCGGAACGCACCGTCTACCGGATCACCGAAGCGGGGCGCGCGGAGCTGGTCGACTGGGCCCGCGAGCTGGTCTCCACCCCGATGCCGGAGCATCCCCGCTTCCGCGCCGGGTTGTCCGTCCTCGCCGCACTGCACCCCGACGAGGCCACCGACCTGCTCCGCCAGCGGCTCGACCTGCTCGACGACGCTCTCCGGCAGGACCGCGAAACGCTCGACGCCCACCTGCGGGAGATCCCGCGGCTGTTCCTGGTCGAGTCGGAATACGACCTGGCCATGCGGGCCGCCGAGGTGGCCTGGCTGCGTGCCCTGCTCGCCGAGCTGACCTCCGGCAGCTATCCGGGGCTGGACTTCTGGCGGGCCTTCCACGAGACCGGCGAGATTCCGGCCGAGTTGACCGAGCTGGCCGAAAGGACCAGCACCCCAACCTCGGACACCACCGACTGACGAACGGCTCCGGCGGGGTGCGCCAACACCCCGCCGGAGCCCTTACCTCGAACCGACACCTGGGAAGGCACCCGGCCCGAAGCGGCAATCAGAGGATAGCCGGGCTCCCTCCCAGGTCGGTTCGCGCGCGCACGAACCGACGACACCCAGGGAGAGACCATGACCACGGCACGAACCGCGATCGTCATCGGCGGTGGCATCGCCGGACCGGTGACGGCGCTCGCGCTGCACCGCGCCGGCATCACCGCCACCGTCTACGAGGCATACCCCGCAACAGCCGGCGGGGTCGGCGGCACCCTCGCACTCGCGCCCAACGGCGTCGCGGCGCTGCGCACGGTCGGCGCGGACGAGGCGGTGACCGCGATCGCCACCCCGATCGAGCGCAGCGCGATGGCCGTCGGCCGCCGCCACCTCGACCTGCCCACCCTGGCCGGGGTGCCGCCATTGCGCGTGGTGCACCGGGCCGAACTGCACCGCGTGCTGCGCGACCGGGCGGTCGCCGAGGGCGTCCCGTTCGAGTACGGCAAACGGCTGGTCGACGCCGAGCAGACCACCAGCGGGGTGACCGCCCGATTCGAGGACGGCAGCACCGCCAACGCCGACATCCTCGTCGGCGCGGACGGCATCCGGTCCAGGGTCCGCGGCCTCATCGACCCGGCCGCGCCCGGCCCCCGGTTCACCGGGCTGCTCAGCTTCGAGGCGGTCGCCCGTCACGAGGTGGACGTCGAGCCGGGCACGATGACGTTCGCGTTCGGGCGGCGCGGCTACTACCTGTACTGGCCGGAGCCCGGCGGCGGCACCCGGTGGGGGGCCAACCTGCCGCAGCAGCGGCCGATGAGCGTCGTCGAGGCCCGTGCGGTGCCGACGGCGCAGTGGCTGGACACGCTGCGCACCAGCTACGGCGACGACGACCCGGGCCGGGAACTGATGGCGACCAGCCGGGCCGACGAACTCCAGGTGGCCGGGTCGTTGCAGATCATGCCGCCGGTACCGAACTGGTACCGGGGCCGGATGGTGCTGGTCGGCGACTCGGCGCACGCGCCCTCGAACAGCTCCGGGCAGGGCGCTTCGCTGGCCATCGAGAGCGCGGTGCAACTCGCCCGCTGCCTGCGCGACCTGCCGGACATCCAGACGGCGTTCGCCGCGTACGTGCGGCTGCGCCGCGCTCGGGTGGAAAAGGTCGCCGCCCGCGCCGCGCGGATCAACCACGCGAAGGCGCCGGGGCCGATCGCCCGGACGCTGATGCCGTTGCTGATTCCGCTGATGATGCGAACGGTGATGGATCCGGAGAAGACCGTTGCCGACGAGCAGCGCTACGTCATCGACTGGGACGCGCCGGTCACGACGGAGCCTGCGCTGCGCTGAGCCTCGGCGCGGGGTGGCCCACCAGCCACCCCGCGCCCGCCCAGCCGTACGCCGCCAAACGTCACGCCGCCGCGGCGGCCACCGCCGTCCGAGCGACCAGCGCGCGACGCAGGTCGTCGTCGGAGTCGGTGACCACCCGACGCAGGCCAGGGGTCAGGTCGTCGCCGGCCAGCAACGCCGCGGCCGTCTCCCGGGTCGGCTGCGCCACGGCGTACTGGGGGAACGCCAGCTTCGCGACCCGGTCGGCCGTCCACGGGGTACGCCGACGCGCGGCGGCCGGCATGTCCGCGAAGTACCGCTCGACGTACGCGGCGGTCAGCTCGGCCTGCTCGGGCTGCCAGAACCCCTCGGCGGTCGCCTCCAACAGTCGGTTGGACAACTCGGTGTCCCGCACGATGATCTCCCAGGCGGCCTGCTTCGCGGCTGGGTCCGGCAGGGTGGCCCGGCAGCGGGCGGCCCGTTCCGCGCCCGTGGCGCTGTTGTCGGCGGCAGCCTCGATGGCGATCTCCGCCTCGCCGGCGGCGCCCAACACCACCAGCCGGTGCAGCACCGCCCAGCGCAGCTCCGCGTCGACCTTCAGCCCGGCCGGCACGTCCCGGCCGGCGAGCCAGCCGACGAGCAGATCCGCGTCGGTGGTCGCGGCGATCCAGCCCCGAGCGGCAGCCAACTGCAACGACTCGCCCGCCGGCGCACCATCGAGCAGTTGCCGGCATGCCCCGGCGACCCGGGCCAGCGCCGCGGACCGGGTCAGCGGGTCGAGGTAGCGGTCCACCAATGACCGGCTGAGCGTGAGCACGTCCTCGGCGATGATCACCTCGGTCTCGGTGGGCAGGGCGGCGACAATCAGATCGACCAGGGCGGTGACCGGCCGCTCCCCGTCGGTCACCGCATCCAACGCCTCGCCCCAGAGGAGCGCCCGGGTGAGAGGGTCGGCCAGGCCGGGCAACATCAGCGGAACGGCATCCGCCGACGCCCGGTCGAGGCGAACCTTGGCGAAGGTGAGGTCACCGTCGTTGAGCAGCAACAGCCGGGCCGCCGGTGCACCGGTCAGCGCACCGAGCAGCGTCCGGCCACCATCGGCAGCCGGGTCGACATCCACCTCGTCGCGCTGCACGGTGCCGTCCGCCGAGTAGCGGCCCACGCCGATCCGGTGCGGGCGCAGCACCGGGTGCGACTCCGGCGCGGTCTGCACCACGGCCACCTCGGTGTAGCGGCCGTCGGCGTCGACGGCGACCTCGGCGCGCAGCGTGTTGACCTGCGGCCGGCGCAACCACACCTCGGCCCAGCCGGAAAGGTCCCGGCCGCTGGCGGTGGAGAGGCTGGCCAACAGGTCGGCGAGGGTGGCGTTGCCGAAGCGGTGCGCGGCGAAGTGCGCGTTCAGACCGGCGAGGAACGCCTCGTCACCGAGCCACGCGACAAGCTGCCGCAGCACGCTGGCGCCCTTGGCGTACGAGATGCCGTCGAAGTTGAGCAGGCCCTCGTCGGCGTCGGCCACCTCCTGCGGGGCGACCGGGTGGGTGGAGGGACGCTGGTCGGCCGCGTACCCCCAGGCCTTGCGGCGCATCGCGAAGGTCGTCCACGCCTGGTCATACGGGGTCGCCTCGGCGACGACCCGGTAGCCCAGGTACTCCGCGAAGGACTCGTTCAACCACAGATCGTCCCACCAACGCATGGTGACCAGGTCACCGAACCACATGTGCGCCATCTCGTGGGCGATGGTGCTGGCCCGCTGCGCGCGCTGCGTGTTCGTGACGGCCGAGCTGAACACGTAGTCGTCGCGGAAGGTGACGATGCCCGGGTTCTCCATCGCGCCGGCGTTGAACTCCGGCACGAACGCCTGGTCGTACTTGCCGAACGGGTAGCGCTCGGTGAAGAGCTGGTGGAACCGGTCCAGGCACTGCCCGGTGATGGTGAAGATCTCCTCGGCGTCGGCGTCCAGGTGCTCCGCGAGCGAACGGCGACAGTAGATGCCCAGTGGCACGCCATCGTGCTCGGACCGCCGGACGTGGTACGGCCCGGCGATCAGCGAGAAGAAGTACGTGGCCAGCGGCGCGCTCGGGGCGAACTCCCAGCGGCCCGGAGTTGGCCTGGCGCTCACCTCGGCGTTGCCGGAGACCGTCCATTCCGGCGGCGCGGTGACCGAGAGGACGAAGGGAGCCTTGAGGTCAGGCTGGTCGAACGCGGCGAAGATGCGCTGCGCACTGTCGAGGAAACTCATCGCGTAGAGGTAGGTTTCGCCGTCGGCCGGGTCGACGAACCGGTGCATCCCCTCCCCCGCGTTCGAATACGCCATGTCGGCCTCGACGATCAGCGTGTTCTCCGCCGCCAGCTCGCTCAGCGGCAGCCGGTTGTCGGTCAACAGGTCGGGATCGAGGTCGCGGTCGTTGAGGCGTACCGCCAGCAGTTTGGCGGGCTTGACCTCGGCGAAGGTCGCGGCGCCGGGGGTCGCCCGGAACCGGATCGCGACGCGGGACCGGAACAGCTCCGCACCGCCGGTCAGGTCGAGGTCCACCTGATAGGACTCGACAGTAATCGCCGCGCCACGCGCGGTCGCCTCTACACGGGTCAGGCTCGGCATCCGCTTATCCTGCCCGATGGGGATCGGCACTCGGTCACCACACGACCCTCGGCACTGGAGGAAAGAACCATGGCGCAGCACCCCAAGGGCGACTTCGACCTCTCTCGAGCGGTCTGGCAGCGGGCCGAGGGGGACACCTCCGACAGCGCCGTTGAGGTCGCCTTCGTCGACGACCTGATCGGGATGCGTAACTCCGCCGAGCCCGACGGACCGGTGCTGGTCTTCACCCAGGCCGAGTGGGACGCGTTCGTGGCCGGCGCACAGGACGGGGAGTTTGACCTGGACTGACCGCCCTTCCTCGCCACCTCGTCGCTGTAGGTGTGCCGTGCCGGTGCCGGTAACCCGGACACCGGCACGGCGACGCGAACGAGGACCGGCTCCTCCGTCAGGGTGCGACGCCGAGTCGCTGACCCTGCCGTCGGCCCAGGTGGGCGGGCGGCGGTCACCCGTCTCCCGGGCCGTCGCCGTCGCCCCAGCCGAGGCCGCCGGGGCCGGGGGCGTGGTGGAAGCCGGGGTGATCGGCAACGTCGACGCAGCGCTCCCCGTCCGGGCCGACCGCCCCGCAGAACAGCCGCTCGGCCCGGTGCCAGGCATCGGCTGGCGACAGGGCCGCCGCACCGAGGGCCACTTCCGGGCGGAGCAGGCTCAACGCCTCCGCGTACGCCACGGCCACCTCGCGGGCATCGGCCGCGCCGGGCGCGGTGAAGCCCAGATGCACGGTGAAGAACCGGTGCGGCCGCGTGGGTCGCCGGGGCGGCCCGATCAGTGCCCGCCCCTCTCGACCCGAGCCCAGCGCCTCGGCCGCGCGCCGCTGCCGCCAGTGTGGCGACCTGTTGTCCCGCATGCTTCCTCCCCGTGGTCGTGGCCGTCGGCCCACCAGCAGCAAACCAGGTTTCGCCGCCCCTGGGAGGGGCCAGCCGGCGCGGGGATTCAGCGGCGACGACGGGGGTAAACGCAGCCGGCGCTGACGCCGATCAGGCCGGCGGCGAGGAGCAGGCCGGCGGCGACCGCCAGCACCTGCGCAGGAGGAGGCCCGATGGCGACCATGCCGGCCGACCGCAGCCCGGACAGCACCCTCGCGCTGCTCCGCTCCGGCTACCGGTTCATCGGCGAACGCTGCGAGCGGTACGGCAGTGACATCTTCCGGACCCGGATCCTGCTCGCCCCGGCCATCTGCCTCCGCGGCCGGCCGGCAGCGGAGCTGTTCTACGACAACGAGCGCTTCGAACGGGCGAACGCGATGCCGATGCGGGTGCAGCGGACCCTCACCGGGCGGGGCGGCGTGCAGGGGTTGGACGGGCCGGAGCACCGGGACCGCAAGAGCATGTTCATGTCGATCATGACACCGACCGCCATCCGGCAGCTCGGTCAGCTCTTCGACGACGAGTGGCAGACCCGGATCCCCGCCTGGGAGGGGGCCGGACCGGTGCTGCTCTACGACGAGCTGGGCCGGCTGCTGACCCGGGTGGTCTGCGCCTGGGCCGGGGTGCCGCTGCCCGCGTCGCAGGTCGACCGGCGCGCTGTCGAGCTGCACGCCATGATCGAAGCTCCGGCGGTGGTCGGCCCCCGACACTGGCGGGGACGGCTCGCCCGGTACCGCGCCGAACGGTGGCTCGCCGCCCTCGTCGAGCGGACCCGGGCCGGCTTCTCGCCGGCACCGGCCGGCAGCGCTCTGGCGGTGATCGCCGAGCACCGGGACGAACGAGGCGAGCTCCTCCCCCCGCGGATCGCGGCGGTGGAACTGCTCAACGTGCTGCGCCCGGTGGTCGCCGTGGACCAGTACCTCGTCTTCGCCGCGCTCGCCCTGCACGACCACCCGGCCTGGCGGGAGCGGGTCCGCGACGACGACGAAGCCGCCGAGCACTTTGTCCAGGAAGTACGCCGCTACTACCCGTTCTTCCCGATCGCGGCGGCCCGGGTCCGCCGGTCCTTCGACTGGCAGGGCCACCACTTCCCCCGCGGCCAACGCGTGTTGCTCGACCTCTACGGCACCAACCACCATCCGTCGCTCTGGCCACAACCGGAGCTCTTCCGTCCGGACCGGTTCGCCGGTCGTCGGGTGGACCCGTTCGAGCTGATCCCGCAGGGCGGCGGTGACCACTGGGCAGGGCACCGCTGCGCAGGCGAGTGGATCACCATCGACCTGATGAAGCGGGCGGTCGCCAACCTGACCACCGCCATGCGCTACGACATCCCGGCCCAGAACCTGGCCCTGGACCTGCACCGGATGCCCGCGCTGCCGCCCATCGGCCTGACCCTCACCAACATCCGCGGCACTGCCTGACCCGCACCGCCGCCCGCTGTCCTGCCCAGGAGGCGTCAATGCCCTCGGTCAACCCCACCGGTGACGCGCCGCGCGTCGCGCGTCGGGGGGACGTCCGGCACAGCGCCAGCACATCGCCGGGCCGTCTGCCGATGGCGTACGTGCTGCCGCTGCGCCGGCACACCGACACCGGCCTGGCCGAGCTGACCGACTACCTGCGCTGGTTGGCGGGGAGAGTGGACGTGCTCGTGGTCGACGGCTCGGCACCGGCCCTCTTCGCCCGGCACGCGCAAGCATGGCGAGGACTGGTCCGGCACCTCCCACCCGATCCCGCCGACCGCGGGCTCAACGGCAAGGTGATCGGGGTGTGCACCGGCGTCCGCGCGGCGGACCACGAACACGTGGTGATCGCCGACGACGACGTCCGGTACGACGACGCGGGGCTGATCGCTGTGCACCGCCTGCTGGGTCGGGCAGATCTGGTACGACCGCAGAACTACTTCGACCCCCTGCCCTGGCACGCCTGGTGGGACACCGGCCGGACACTGCTCAACCGGGCGCTCGGCGCGGACTACCCGGGCACCCTCGCCGTGCGCCGCAGCACCTTCCTCGCCATGGGCGAGTACGACCCGGACGTGCTCTTCGAGAACCTGGAGCTGATCCGGACCGTCCGGGCGTACGACGGCACCGAGGCCGCGCCGGCCTGGCTGTACGTACGCCGCCTCCCGCCGGATGCCGCCCACTTCCGCGGCCAACGCGTCCGCCAGGCGTACGACGACCTGGCCCAGCCGGCCCGCCTGCTGACCGCGCTCGCGGTCCTGCCGGCGCTGGCCGTGGCGGTCACGGCCCGGCGGCCCGCGCTGCTGCTCGGCGCGGCGGCCGGGGTCGTCGCCCTGGCCGAGACGGGTCGCCGCCGTGCCGGCGGGGGCCGGGTGTTCCCGCCGACCACGGCGCTGGCGGCCCCACTCTGGCTGCTGGAGCGCGGTGTGTGCGGCTGGCTGGCGGTAGCCCAACGCGTCCTGCTGGGCGGGGTCCGCTACGGCGACACCCGGATCCGCCGAGCCGCCAACCCTGTGCCCCGCACCCCACCGACCCGCGCGATCTTGCACTTTCGGTCGGGACAAGACCGCTCGTAGACTCACGAAACTCCCGCCGATACTGCAAGATCGGCGCTCACCCCACACGACAGCTCGCGGACACCGGGGCGATGGCCGCGAGCTGTCGTGGGGGCGGGTCAGTGGGTGGCGTGGTCCTTGACGTCGTGCGCGGCCGACCTCGTGTCGTCCTTGACCGTGTGCACGGCGTCCTGGGCGGTGGACTTCACCGACTCGGCAGCGTGCTGGGCCGGCTCACGCAACTCCTCCTTGAGTTCGCTGGCGACCGCGCCCAGCTTCTCCGTCACCGCACCGCTGTGCTCGCTGACCTTGGCCTTCACCTGGGTCGAGAGCTCCTGCTCGCGGCGGGAGGCGGGGATCAGCGACGAGGCCAGCCAGCCGACCCCGAACGCGATCAGACCGGCGGCGAGAGGGTTGCCCTGGGACTTCTGCCGGATCACCCGTGGCGCGCTGTGTGCGGCATCGCTGACGGTGGTCGCCGCCGAGTGCGCGGCGTCGCTGACGCCGGACGCCGCCGACGAGGCACGGTCACCCACCGAGTGGGCGGCCTGGCCGGTGCCGTGGCCGAGGTCAGACGCGGTTCCCATGACCTTGTCCCTCACATTCTGCAGAGCGGAACGGGCCCGCTGCTTGCGGTCGTCGACGATGCGGCCGGGGCTGACCTTGTACGCCAGCGCGTCCACATCGGAGCTGAGGCTGTTGCGGGTGGCTTCGATCTCCCGGCGGATCTGATCGGGATCGGTGCTCATCGGGTGACTCCCTCCGGGTGCGGCTTGAGCGCGTCGGGGATCCGCTGCACGCTGTCGTTGGTCTGCTTGAGCCCGCGTACGTGCTGGGCGTTCTTCTTGGCCATGGAGTAGAGGACCGCGGCGATCGCGGCCCAGATGACCGCCACGATCAGCCCGGCCCAGCCGGCGTCCATCACGTTGGACAGCCCGGCCCAGAGGGCGAGCGAGAGGAAGAGCGCCACCATGTAGCCGCCGAAGCCGGCGCCGCCGAAGAGCCCGGCCGCTTTGCCGGCCTTCTTGCCCTCCTGGCGGATCTCGGCCTTGGCCAGTTCGACCTCCTGACGCATCAGCGTCGACAGGTCGGTGGTGACCTGACGCATCAGGTCACCGAGGGAGCTGCTCTTCACCTCGGCGGCGGTGTGCGGGGCACCCGCGTCGGGGTGGTATCCGGAGTCCAGCCCGGACCCCTGCGTCGGCATGGTCATGCCGTCGCCTCCCTTCGGATGACTAGGCGGCTCACGGGCGAGGGCTACCGCTGGACGGCACGCCCGGCAGCGGGTCGGTCTGGGTCACCGGCGGCAGCGGCTGACCGGTGCCGGAGTGCTCCGGGTAGTCACCCCGAGTGGGCTCGGCGTAACCACCAGGCGCCGGGTCGGCATAGCCGCCGGACGTCGGCGGGGTGTGCGTGCCGGGGGTCGGGTCCAGGTAGCCGCCCGGTGGGACGGCGTCGGGCACCGCCCGGGGCGCTGGCGTCGGCGGCGGCGGCGGGATCACGGCGGTCTGCTCCGGGTCGTACGCCCCGGCGCCCCGGTAGGTCGAGGATCCGTTGCCGGAGTCGTCACCAGCGGCGGAGATGCCGCGGGTCAGCCGACCAGCCAGCACGCCGAGGACCGCCGCGCCGACCAGGAACGTGCCGGGGTTGCGCCGCGCGTAGTCACGTACCTCGGTGAGCAGGTCGCCGGGCTCGCGCTCCTCGAGCCAGCCGGCGACGCCGTGCACCCGGTCTGCGGCCTGGCGGGCCAACTCGGTCACCGGGCCGGCCTGGCCACCCTGCTCGGCCATCGAGCGCATCTCGTCGGCCAGCGAACGCAGCCCGCCAGCGGCCCGACGCTGCTGCTCACCGGTCTGGCTGGCGAGCTGGGTGCGAGCCTCGCCGTAGAGGTTGCGGGCCTGCCGGGCCGCCTCACGGCCGACCTCGGTGCCCTGCTCCTTGGCCGTCTGGGCGACCGCCCCGCCGGCCTGCGCGGCCTCGGAACCGACGTGGCGTGCCTGGTCGCGAACACCACCACCGTTGGTCGACTGCTGCCCGTACGTGGAAGACGTGGGTGAAAGATCGTAAGACATGATTTCCCTTCCGCTCAGAAAGTCGTCGCGGTTGTGCTGGGGGATGCGGCCGACGCTGCCACGGCCACTGACCAAATCCCTACCCTGCGTTTCGCCTTCCATACCTCTTCGTGCATTTCTCTGCGCGACAGGCCGGATCGACTTCAAAATGGAGGATCGTCGGGCTGCGTCATGTCGCCGCTGCGGACAGTGAGGTTCGCGAGGGCTGGCAGATCCACGGAGGGGGCAGCGATGGCACGAGACGCGCGAGGTGGCCGAGCGGCCCGCCACCGTCCCCGGGTCCAGTCGGCCGCGTTGGCCGTGGCCGGGGTGTTCCTGCTGATCGGCGTCCTCGGCTTCATACCCGGCATCACCACCGACTACGGCAGGCTGAGGTTCGCCGGGCACCACTCCGACGCACTGCTGCTCGGGCTCTTCCAGGTGTCGATCCTGCACAACGCGGTGCACCTGCTGTTCGGGCTGGCCGGTCTGGTGCTGGCCCGCAGCGTCGGCGGCGCCCGGGTCTTCCTGGCCGGCGGCGGCGCGGTCTACCTCGCGCTCTGGCTGTACGGTCTGGCGATCGAGGCCGTTGACCCGGAGGCCGGGGCGAACATCCTGCCGATCAACGACGCCGACAACTGGCTGCACCTCGCGCTCGGCTTCGGGATGCTCGCGCTCGGGCTGTTGCTGTCGAACCAGGCCGGCACCGGCGGACGCCTGGACAACCCCGCTGACCGCCATTGACCTGCCACTACGGGTTTCGCGGTCGCGCCCGCAGGGGTAATCGATCAGCGAAGGAGGTGCGAGATGCCTCGTTGGCTGCGCAACAACGCACTGACCGTTGCCATGCTGGGCGCGTTCCTGGTCTTCCTCGTGCTGCAGAGCGTCTTCGGCTGGCAGACCCACAACGAGGAGCTGACCGAGTTCGGAGCCGCACCGCTGAGCTGGCCGGCGTACCTGACCAGCGGGCACTTCGCCGAAGCGGTCTTCGAGAACTGGGAGTCGGAGTTCCTCCAGATGGGGGGCTACGTGCTGCTCACCGCGTACCTGGTGCAGCGGGGTTCGGCCGAGTCGAAGCCGGTGCACCAGACCGACCGGCCGGAGGACGACGAGCGCCGGGCCACCCCGCAGTCACCCTGGCCGGTACGCGTCGGCGGCCTGCCGCTGGTGATCTACCGCAACAGCCTCTCCCTCGCACTGCTGCTGATCTTCGCCGGTTCCTTCGTCGGTCACCTGCTGGGTGGCACCGCCGCGTACAACGAGGAGCAGGCGCTGCAGAGCGGCGCACCGCCGATCGGGGTGTGGGAGTTCCTCGGCACGAGCGATTTCTGGTTCCAGTCCATGCAGAACTGGCAGAGTGAGTTCCTCGCGGTCGGTGCCCTGATCCTGCTGAGCATCGTCCTACGCCAGCACGCCTCACCCGAGTCGAAGCCGGTGACCGTCGAGCACGCCAGCACCGGCACCTGACCGGCGGCGGCCCCACGCTCAGGCCGCGACCGGCAGCCGTTTCGCGAAACAGATGCTGTACGGGTTGCCCACGTACTCGCCGTAGACCGGGACCTCGTCGTAGCCGCAGGACCTGTACAGCGCGATCGCGGCCGGCAGGTAGACGCCCGTCTCCAGGCAGACCACCGAGTGCCCCTGCCGGAACGCACACTCCTCGAGCGCGGCCAGCAACTGACGGGCGATGCCCCGCCCCCGGTACGCGGGCCGCACGTACATCCGCTTGATTTCGCCGGTCTCGGCGTCGATCGACTGGAGCGCTCCGCAGGCGACCGCCCGCCCGTTCACCACCCCCGCCAGGTAGCGGGCGTCGTCATGAGGGACGAAGACCTGCCCATCCAATCCGCCGTCGGCCTCGCGCAGCTCACGCTGCTGCGCGATGACGAGGGCGGCGATCTCCGGATCGATGGCAGGCCGGGACTCGATCAGCATCACCCCACGCTAGGAGCGGAGGATTTCGCGAAGGTTTCCGGAAATCAACCCGATCACGGAGCGCAACGGGCTACTCGGCGTCGTCCTCGTCGTCGATGTCGTCGGGGTCGTCCGACGAGTCCGCACCCACCTCGTCCGCCGACCGCACCCGGCGGGCCTTGCGGGCAGCGAGTCGGTCCGCCGCGGAAAGCCGGTTCGACTTCTCCTCCAGGCGGACGTCGGTGCCCCGGTTGCCGGGCACGAAGTCCACGCCGGCGTAGAGCGTCGGCTGCCAGTCGAACTCGCGTTCACCGATCCGGACCAGGTCACCGGGCTGCGCGCCGGCCTTGGCCAGCTTGTCTTCCACCCCGAGCCGGGCCAGCCGGTCGGCCAGGTAGCCGACCGCCTCGTCGTTGTCGAAGTTGGTCTGCTTGACCCAGCGCTCCGGCCGGATACCGCGAACGGTGAACGAGCCGTCCGCCTCGGCCGTGATGGTGAAGCCGTCGTCGTCCACGGCGAGCGGACGGATCACGATCCGGGTCGGCTCGGCGGGCGGCGCGGCCTTCCGCTCCGCCTCGACCAGCTCGGCCATCGCGTAGGTGAGCTCCTTGAGCCCCTCCCGGGTGGCCGCCGAGATCTCGAACACCTGGTAGCCGCGCTCCTCCAGGTCGGGGCGCACGATCTCGGCGAGGTCCCGGCCGTCCGGCACGTCGACCTTGTTCACGGCGACCAGCCGGGGCCGCTCGGCGAGCCCGGCCCCGTACTCGGCCAGCTCGGCCTCGATGGCGTCGATGTCGGCGACCGGGTCGCGCCCGGGCTCCAGGGTCGCCGAGTCGATGACGTGCACCAGCACCGCGCAGCGTTCGACGTGCCGCAGGAACTCCAGGCCCAGCCCCTTGCCGGTCGCCGCACCGGGGATCAGGCCCGGCACGTCCGCGACGGTGAACGTGTGGTTGTCCATCCTGACCACACCGAGGTTGGGCACGAGGGTGGTGAACGGGTAGTCGGCGATCTTCGGCTTGGCTGCGGAGATCACCGAGATCAGCGACGACTTGCCGGCCGACGGGAAGCCCACCAGGCCCACGTCGGCGACGCTCTTGAGCTCCAGCACGATGTCCAGTTGGTCGCCCGGCTCGCCCAGCTCGGCGAAGCCCGGGGCCTTGCGCTTGGCGTTGGCCAGCGAGGCGTTGCCCCGCCCGCCGCGCCCGCCGCGGGCCACCTCGAAGGTGGTGCCGGCGCCGACCATGTCGGCCAGCACCGTGCCGTCGATGGTCTGCACCACGGTGCCGTTGGGCACCTTGAGCACCAGGTGCTGGCCGTTGGCGCCGTCCCGGTTCGACCCGGCGCCGCCCTTGCCGTTGTCGGCCTTGACGTGCGGGTGGAAGTGGAAGTCGAGCAGCGTGGTCACCTGCGGGTCGACCACCAGCGAGACGCTGCCGCCATGCCCGCCGTTGCCGCCGTCCGGCCCGCCGAACGGCTTGAACTTCTCGCGGTGGATCGAGACACAACCGTGCCCGCCATCGCCGGCCTGCAGATGCAGAACGACCCGGTCAACGAACGTTGCCACGGCGTCAATCCTTCCAGCGAGGTCGGACCCCGCACTTCGAAAAAAAACTAAGCGGGCCGGGACCCGGAGGTCCGCGGCCCGCTTAGCCCGAGAACTACTGCTGCGGAACGATGCTGACGGTCTTGCGACCGCGCTTGGTGCCGAACAGGACCGCACCGGCGGACAGCGCGAACAGCGTGTCGTCGCCGCCACGGCCGACCAGGTCACCGGGGTGGAACTTGGTGCCACGCTGCCGGATGATGATCTCACCGGCGCTGACGACCTGACCACCGAAGCGCTTCACGCCGAGTCGCTGGGCCGCGGAGTCACGACCGTTACGCGAGCTGGACGCACCCTTTTTGTGAGCCATTGGAGGACGACCTACTTCCCGCTGGAAATGCCGGTCACCTTGACCTGGGTCAACGGCTGGCGATGACCCTGGCGCTTGTGGTACCCGGTCTTGTTCTTGAACTTGTGGATCCGGATCTTCGGGCCCTTGGTGTGCGCGGCGATTTCGCCGGACACCGCGACCTCGGCAAGCTTCGCCGCGTCGGTCACCAGGTCGTCACCGTCGACGAGGAGCACCGCGGTGAGCTTCACCGCGTCACCGGGGGCACCGGTGAGCTTCTCGACCTCGATCACGTCGCCCTCGGCGACCTTGTACTGCTTGCCGCCGGTCTTGACGATCGCGTACATCGGAGGCGGACTCCCTGTCGTTGAGGCTGCTGGCGGTCGTCCCCGCGGCGGCTCGCCGGGTAGCAGTGCACGGCGGCGCGGGCACACGGGAACTCGGCACACCAAAAGTGCGCCGCAGGCAAGAGTACGCCATTGTTGGCCCGGACCCCAAACCGGCCCGCCCTGGTCAGCGCGCGCAGAGCTGGTCGAGGCGCTGCTGGAGCCGGTCGAGCTCGGTTTCGTCGATCGACTCGACGTCCGCCCCGAGCGCGGCCACTTCGGTGCCGATGTCGGTGAGCAGAGTCTTGAGCTGCGGATCGGTGGCCCGCTCCGACTGCTCCCGCAGTTGGGTCCGCCAGTCGGCAAGCGCCGCCTCAGCCCGCCCGCGGGCAGCCTCGGCCGTGCTGCTGTCCCCGGCACCCACCGCAGCGACCATCTGGCCCAACTCGGCCACGTACGTCCGGACCGCGGTGCTGCTGGCCTGCTGTGCGGCGGCGCAGACCTGCGTGGTGGCACCTCCCGCCGCACCATCACTGGCCGGCATGGCGGAGGCTCCGGGGGACGTGGCACCGGCCGTCGAACCGGAGCCCCCGGTGGTCACACCGGTCGAACCCGCCCCAACGCCTGGGCGGTCGGTGGAACAGCCAGCCGCGCCGACGAGCACGGTGACCAGCGCGGTGACGGCGAGCAGACGACGCATCTTCTTCTCCTGACCCGGGACGGCCGATCCAGGACCGGGGTGGCCGCAACGGCGAGGTCCCTCCCCCGTCTTTGCCGGGGAAGGGACCTCGCCAAACACTTGGCCGGTCAGGCGGTCAGGGGCGGGTCCGCCGGCGGGTGCCACCACGGCGTGAACGGCGACGGCCGGTGCCACCCTCGGCGCTCTCCTCGTCGCCGTCCCCGTCGGCGAGCGCGTCCGGGTCGTCCGCCGCGGCCAGCCGAGCCGACTCTCCCTGCTGGCTGTCGGAGATCGCCGGCGCGGCGGCGGTGTCCGACTCGTAGCGGGACAGGTCGTAGCCCATGGTGTCCTGGTAGTCGGCGTCCGGTTCGGCGCTGGTGTCGGTGTCGACGACCTCGACCGCCGCCCGCTCGACCGGGGCGTTCTTACGCGCCCGGCGGCGCGACGACGCGGTGCCCTGCTCGGCGGCCGGAGCGGCGGCCACCGACGAGGCGACCGCCTTGACCTTCTCCCCCGCACCGGCGGGGCGCGGCTTCTCCGGCACCGGCTCGGTGTGCATGATGACGCCCCGGCCCTTGCAGCACTCGCAGGTCTCGCTGAACGCCTCCAGCAGGCCCGCGCCGATCCGCTTACGGGTCATCTGCACCAGACCGAGCGAGGTGATCTCGGTGACCTGGTGCTTGGTGCGGTCGCGACCCAGGCACTCGGTGAGTCGGCGCAGCACCAGCTCACGGTTCGACTCGAGCACCATGTCGATGAAGTCGATCACCACGATGCCGCCGATGTCGCGCAGCCGGAGCTGGCGGACGATCTCCTCCGCCGCCTCCAGGTTGTTGCGGGTGACGGTCTCCTCCAGGTTGCCCCCGGAGCCGGTGTACTTACCGGTGTTGACGTCGACGACCGTCATCGCCTCGGTACGGTCGATCACCAGCGAACCACCGGAGGGCAGGAAGACCTTGCGGTCCAGACCCTTGATGATCTGCTCGTCGATCCGGTACTCGGCGAAGACGTCGCTGGTGCCGACGTGCCGACGCACCCGGTCGACCAGATCCGGGGAGACGTGCGACAGGTACGACTCGACGACGTCGTACGACTGCTCGCCCTCGATCACCAGCTCGCGGAAGTCCTCGTTGAACAGGTCCCGGACAACCCGGATGACCAGGTCCGGCTCCCCGTAGAGCAGCGCCGGAGCGCCACCCTCGGCCGCCTTGGCCTGGATGTCCTCCCACTGGGCCTGCAGACGCTTGACGTCGCGAGCCAGCTCGTCCTCGCTGGCGCCCTCGGCGGCCGTACGGACGATCACGCCCGCGCCGTCCGGGACCAGCTTCTTGAGCACGTCCCGCAGACGCTTGCGCTCGTTGTCCGGCAGCTTCCGGCTGATCCCGGAGGCGTTGCCGTTGGGCACGTAGACCAGGTGCCGGCCGGAGAGCGCGATGTGGCTGGTCAGCCGAGCGCCCTTGTGCCCGATCGGGTCCTTGGTGACCTGGACCAGCACCGAGTCGCCGGAGCGCAGCGCCTGCTCGATCGAGCGGGCCCGCCCTTCCAGACCGGAGGTGTCCCAGTTGACCTCACCGGCGTACAGCACCGCGTTGCGACCCCGGCCGACGTCGACGAACGCCGCCTCCATGCTCGGCAGCACGTTCTGCACCTTGCCGAGGTAGACGTTGCCGGCCATGGTGCCGGAGGAGTTGCGGGTGACGTAGTGCTCGACCAGCACGCCGTCCTCCAGGACGGCGATCTGGGTGCGGTCACCGCGCTGGCGGACCGCCATCACGCGGTCGACGGCCTCCCGGCGTGCCAGGAACTCCGACTCGCTGAGAATCGGCGGTCGCGTACGCCGTTGCTCCCGGCCATCCCGACGACGCTGGCGCTTGGCCTCCAGCCGGGTGGAGCCGGACACGCCCTGCACCTCGTCGACGGTCCGGCGCGGCTCGCGGATCTTCACCACGGTCGGTACGCCGTCGTCGGCAGCGCCCTCCGTGTCGCCGGCGCCACGGCGACGACGACGCCGGCGGCGACGGGTCAAGCCGTCCCCGCCCTCGGCCTCGTCGTCCTCGTCACCTTCGGCCTCGACTTCGGCGGTCTCTTCCTCATCGGCCTGCGCCGCCTCTTCGGACTCCTCGTCCTCGGCGTCGTCGGCCCCGCCCTTGCCCCGGCCCCGGCCGCGGCGACCACGCCGGCGGCGGCGGCGCGCGGCGGCGCTGTCCTCGTCGTCCTCATCCGCCTCGGTGGCCTCGTCGGCCTCCTCGGTCGGCTCCTCCTCGGCCTCGATCGCCTCGACCGGCTCGACCGGCTCGACCTCGCGGCGACCACGCCGGCGGCGGCGGGACGGCTCTGCGGCCTCCTCGGCGGCCGGCTCCTCGGCGACCGGGGCGGGCTCGACCGGGCGGGTCACCGGCACAGCGTCCGGCTGGGGCGCCATGAACAGCACGGTGGGTGCGGAGAGGGCGGCCCGCCGACGACGCGTACGCGGCTGCTCCGGCTCGACCACGTCGTTCGGCTCATCCGTCACACCGGAGACGGCGGCACCCGGTGACACCTCACCGGAGCGCTCCTGCGCGCCATTGGTCCAGGCCAGCTCGGCAGCGGTCGCGCTCGGGACGGCCTCCGTGTCGTTCAGCTCAGCCTCGGCCTCACGCAGGTCGGACTCCGCCGGCTCCTCGGCGACGACCGGCTCCTCAGCGGCGACCGGCTCCTCGGCTGCGGCGGGCTCCTCGGCGACCGGCTCCTCGATCGCGGGCGGCTCCTCGACGGCAGCCGGTGTGGCCTTCTTACGCCGGGTACGGGTCACCTTGACCGGCGGAACCACCTCGGCCGAGGCCACCTCCGCGGAGGCCGCGACCAGCGGCTCCTCGGCGGTCGTCTCGACGGGGGTGGCCTTGCGGCGGCGCCGGGGGGTCTTCGGGGCGACGTCCAGGTCGCCGGAGATCGGGGCGAAGACCTCCGCCTGCGGCGACTCGGCACTGCCGGCGTCGCCGGTGGGCGCCTCGACCGGCGCTTCGGTCTGCTCCGGCTGGTTGAGCGGGGCGGCCCGACGCCGGGTCGCCCGGGTGCGCCGCACCGGCGCGGCAGGCTCGGCGCTCTGGGCGCCGACCGGGTCCACCGGGGCTGAACCGACAGCCGTGGTAGGGGTCGCGGCGGTGGCGCCGTCGGCAGTGGTGCTCTGGTCGGCGGTGTCACCGGCCGGCTGTGAACCGGTCCGTTCGCCGCCCTCGGGCTCGTTCTCGAGCATGGACGTTCTCCAGTTCTGGCTACCCCGGGCGCGTGTGAGCGCTGCCACGCAGGGTCGCCGCAAAAGTGTTTCCGCCGGGCGCGCGTGGTGCGCGACCGCCGAAGTCTGCCTGCCAGAGCACGGACCGTCGGTCAGTGCCCAACGATGGCTGCCCCGCCGCGGTCCGCATCCAACGGATCCACGATCGCACCCTGCGCGGTCAACGTGCCCTGAGCCAGCCGGGTCACCCTCGGCGAAACCGGCGGCTCCAGGTCGGCCACCACGCGGAGGCCGGAAAGGACGTCATCGGGCCGTACGGACGGGGTGACCTGCCGCACGACCAGTTCGAGTATCGCACACGGTACGGCCGCCGCCCCGGAAGGCGTCGGCGTTGGCGCGAGGACATCGACCGATATCACGGCCGCGCGGGCGTCGAAAGTGCGTCGGCCCTGCTTGGTCATCCGCTCGACCAGCACCTCATCGGCCGCGACGAAGGCGTCGACCGCAGCGCGTAGGACCACCGTGTCGACCTCGGGCAACTCGATGTGCCAGTGCGACGCCTCGATCCGGTCCGGAAGGTTGCCGCCCTCGGCGATCACGGCGTCCAACACGTCCAGCCCCGGCGAGAGCGCGGCGTCCAACGCGGCCCGCAGCTGCTCCGGGTCGACCTCCGCCTGAAGAGCGATCTCCAGGTACTCCGCCTCGCTCGCCACCCCGGTGGGCGCGGCACTGGCGTAGGAGATCTTCGGGTGCGGGTGGAACCCCTGGGAGAAGGCGACCGGTACGGCGGCCCGGCGCAGCGCACGCTCGAACGCCCGGGCGAAGTCCCGGTGCGAGGTGAACCGCAGCGGCCCGCGCTTGGCGTACCGGATGCGGACGCGCTGGACGACCGGCGCCTGGCCGCCCTCGGGTTGAGGCTTCTTGGCGATCGTGGGCTCCTCGGGTGTACCTGCGTGTCCGCCCATCCTGGCGCAGGGCCCGTGACGGTACGCAGCCGGGGCGGGCGCCGTGCCCGGCGAAACAGTGCAAACCGGCCGACACCACCATGATCATTTGCCGGAAACGCCGATGGCCGGCCGGGAGACCCGAAGGTCATCCGGCCGGCCACCATGATCAGGACCGGTTACCGCTGCCCGGCGGGGGCGGGGGCGGTGGTGCCCCTCCCGGCGGGCCGTAACCCGGCGGCGCGTAACCGGACGGCGGCGGGTATCCACCACTGGGCGGGGCGTAGCCCGGAGATGGCGGATAACCGGGCGGCGGCGCGTAACC
>NZ_PYBV01000032.1:41443-66812 GCF_003205615.1 Micromonospora arborensis
TAACCAGCGCCGGGCGGCGGGTAACCGCCGGGTGGTCCGTATCCGCCGTCGGGAGGCTGCTGGTCGAGCAGGTGGTCCGGGACGTTGGCCGCCAGGGCCGCCTCACGGCGGTACCGACGTCGGTTCCAGATCAGGAACACCGCCAGCGCCAACAGCAGCACCAGCACCACGGCGACACCGATGACGATCACCATGACCTGCTGGTCCGTGGGCCCACCACGGTCACCGTGCTGGGTGACGTCGAACTCCTCGGCCGCGTCCGCAGTCTGAGTCGGCGCCGGGTCGGCGGTCGCGGCGGTCGGGCCGAGCAGCGGGTTCGCGGTGACCGGCGGCACGTTCGCGCTCAGTGCGGTCACCGGATCGATCAGGCCGAAGCCGTACTGCGGATCGCGGCCGGCGGGACCGGCGTCCCGGGCGGTCCGGATGATCCGGTTGATCACATTGGGGGCGTCGAGGTCCGGGTACTTCGATCGGATCAACGCGGCAAGACCGGAGACGACCGCCGCGGAGTCGGAGGTGCCGTCACCCCAGCCGTAGCCCTTGTCACGGCCGACGTTGTAGATGTCATCGCCAGGTGCGGCGACCACCGCCTCCGGACCCTGGACCGACCCGGACCAGAACTTGCCGCCCCGGGTCGTCCCGGTCACGGCGATCACGCCAGGAACGCTGGCGGGAGCCTCGACCTTGACGCTGCCGTTGGCGATGTTACCGGCGGCGACCACCACGACGACGTCGTGCTCCCAGGCGTACTGGATGGCACTGACCTCTTCGGGGCTGACGGCCGACGGCTTGCCCAGTGAAATATTGATCACCTTGGCGCCACCGTCGACGGCCATCCGGATGCCGCGGCTGACCACCACTTCGTCATACGGCGCGTCATCATCCGCAGAGTCGTCCAGCCTGATGGGCAGGATCTTCGCGCCGGGGGCAATGCCGTCCACGCCGTCGGGGCCGGCATTCGTCGCCGCGATGATGCCGGCCATGTGCGTGCCGTGCCCCTGCGCGTCGACCCGTCCGTCTCCGCTACCGCCGTCGCTGCGGCCGCCCGCAAGCACCTGGCCCTTCAGGTCCGGATGGTTGGCGTCGACGCCACTGTCGATCACGGCCACGACCACGCCCCGCCCGGTGGACAGCTTGTGCGCCTGCTCGATCCGGAGCTCGTCCACATACCACTGTTCGGCCCGGCGAGGTGCCGCCGCCGCCGGCTGGGCGGCCCCCAGCACCAGGAGCCCCGCCAGCAGACAGGCCGCGGCCGGTCGGAGCGCTCCGACGTTCACTGTCATCCGTTCGCCCTCATCGCAGGATGCCCGGGGACGCCCCGTCACCGGGACCCCACGGATCGTCGTCCTCAGTCAACCACGACGAGTGCTCCGAACCCGTACCACCACCACCGCCGTGCCCGGCACCGCCCGCGCCGCCCATCATGCCGCCCATCCCGGCGCCGCCCATCCCGGCACCGCCACGCGCGCCGCCCGCCAGGCCGGCGCCGCCCGCACCGGCGGCGGTGCGCAGCGCGTTCGCCGCGCTCGTCATCGGCGGCACCTTGCCGTTACCGCCACCCATCATGCCGGGGATGCCGCCCATGCTGCCCACGCCGGCGCCGCCCAGGCCACCGCCACCGGACCCGATGCCACCGCCCGCGCCAACGCCGCCACCGAAACCACCGCCGGCACCACCGAGGCTGGCGCCACCGAGGCCGCCACCCGCGCCGCCGTATCCGGCGCCAAGGCCGCTGGGCGCGGCGCCGGCCAGACCGGTGCTGTAGCCGTCGTCGACACCCGGATATCCCGAACCGGTGGGCGGAGGGGCGAACGAGCCAGAGCCGCCGCCGGTGGAGGAGTCATCGCCGAATCCGCTTGTCGGGGGCGGGGAGAACGGGCCCCCGACAGACGTCGGCCCACCGCTGATGTCGACGCCGCCGGGCGGCTTGCCGATGCTCGGGCCGCCACCGACGTCGATCCCACCGCCGCCACCGCCACCGCCACCGCCACCGAAGTCACCGACGTCCGGCCGCCCCTTCGGCGGCACTCGATCGTCGGGTCGGTAGTCATCCATATAGCGCTTCGGATCGCCCACCTGCAGCTTCGGGCGCTCGGTGTACACGGCCGCGGGCAGCGGGGACATCGCCGTGTTCGCCGCCTGCTGGTTGTCCCGGTACCAGTTGTCCAGATGGGACTTGGTGTCCCACCAACCGCCCCGCTTGTGGTCACCCGCCTGGCCGTCGACCTTCATGGTCGCCTCCAGGTCGTCGGCCTTGTCGCGGAACGCGCCGTCGGCGTACGACCCGGGGTTGCTCTGGTAGTCCTTGCGCAACGCGGCGAGGAAGCCCGACGCGCTCTCGCCGTCGCGGGCGTCGTCGAGCTCGGTGCCGTTGGGCAGGCTCCACTCGTTGATGCCGAAGTCGTCCCCCAGTGGGATCGGGATCGTGGCGACCGCCCTGCGGATGTCCGTCTCGATCCGCCCCAACGCGCCGCTGACGTTCGTCGAATCGGTGATCAGATCCTCGATCTGCTTACCGATCTCACCCAGATGCTCGCGGTAGGCGTCACCGCCGCTGCCCTTCCAACCGGCGAGCATCCCGGGCAGGCCGCCGACGTGCGGGCGCTCCTGACCCGTAGCGATCGGACCGACGAACGATCGGCCGACGAGCGCGTCCCGCAGCTGCGTCAGGCCGGAGGAGAGATTGCCCCACCCCTGCCCGACCGAGCCGACCGTCTCCGGGTCCGCGGAGAGCGTCACTTCGCGGACGCACCGCTCCCAGGTTCCTTCAGCCATGACGTCCCCCTCAGGCCGTGTACGGGTAGGTAGGTGCGCCGCCAGCAGCGGGCGGCGGAGCCGCCGACTCGAGCAGCCGCTCGATCTCCTTGCCGTTGGCGCCGTTGCGCGCCTCGGCGTCACGGAACGCCTTGGCGATGTCCTCGGTGCCCTGCTTCAGCGAGGCGAGCCGCTGGGACAGCGTCTTGAGGTGCATCTCCATGTTGGTCGTGGACGTGGTCAGCGCCTGCCACTGCATGCGGGCGTCCTCGTAGGCGCCGAAGGGGGTGCCGTTCGGGACGGTCTGGGCGTTGTTGCTGTCGCCCTTCATCCGCTCCTTGACGCGTTCCATCTCGTAGAGGATGGTGTCGTCGACGTACTGCTTCAGCCGCTCGACGTACGCCGCCGCGGCGTCCAGGTCCTCGACGCTGACGTGTAGATCGCCGGTGTTCGGCGGCGGAATGGTCCCCATCAGCTTCCTCCCCCGTTCCCGACCCGCCGGGTCGGTCCATGTCGGACCCAGCGTATCGAGTCTGACCCAGTCGGGGCAGCCCCGGCCGGCGTCACACCGCACCAGGCGTCGTCGATACCGGCGAGGTCACGGCGTCGACCGTTGCGCGCGGTGCGGCCCGACCAGCGCCAACGGGCCCGCGAGACGCGGACCCGTTGGGTGACATGTCGGATGTGGAGTTTAGTGGCTCACCGCCACCAGGCGCTGCCCTGCGACGGGCGGTCAGTGGGAGTGGCCGCCTGCCGGGACCTTCATACCGCTGCCGCCCAATGGGGTGAGCGGCAGCAGCTTCTTGCCGGTGGGGCCGATCTGGATCTCGGTGTCCATCGATGGGCAGACACCGCAGTCGAAGCAGGGCGTCCATCGGCAGTCGTCCTGCTCGAACTCGCTGACCGAGTCCTGCCAGTCCTGCCAGAGCCAGTCCTTGTCCAGACCCGAGTCCAGGTGGTCCCAGGGCAGGACCTCCAGCTCCTCGCGCTGCCGGGTGGTGTACCAGTCGAGGTCCACCCCGAACGCGGGCAGCGTCTCGGCAGCCGCGTCGACCCAGCGCTGGTAGGAGAAGTGCTCGCTCCAACCGTCGAAGCGGCCGCCGTTCTCCCACACCTTGCGGATCACCGAGCCGACCCGGCGGTCACCCCGGGAGAGCAGCCCTTCGATCAGCGACGGCTCGCCGTCGTGGTAGCGGTAGCCGATGGCCCGGCCCAGTGAACGGTCCGAGTTGATCGCCTGCTTGAGGATCTTGAGCCGGTGGTCGATGACCTCCGGACGCTCCATCGACGCCCACTGGAAGGGGGTGTGCGGCTTCGGCACGAACCCACCGATGGAGACCGTGCAGCGGATGTCCTTGGAGCCGGTGGCGGCCCGACCGGCCTTGATCACCTCGTGGGCCATCTCCGCGATCTCGAGGACGTCCTCGTCGGTCTCGGTGGGCAGGCCGCACATGAAGTAGAGCTTCACCTGCCGCCAGCCGTTGGTGTACGCGGTGACGACGGTGCGGATCAGGTCTTCCTTCGTCACCATCTTGTTGATGACCTTGCGGATCCGCTCCGATCCGCCCTCCGGGGCGAAGGTCAGGCCGGTACGCCGCCCGTTGCGGGACAACTCCTGCGCGAGGTCGATGTTGAAGGCGTCCACCCGGGTCGACGGCAGCGACAGCGAGACGTTCGTGCCCTCGTACTGCTGGGCGAGGCCCGAGCACATGTCACCGATCTCGGAGTGGTCCGCCGAGGAGAGCGACAGCAGGCCCACCTCGTTGAAGCCGGAGAACTCCAGGCCCTCGCGGACCATCTGCCCGACCGTCGTGATCGACCGCTCCCGCACGGGACGGGTGATCATGCCGGCCTGGCAGAACCGGCAGCCCCGGGTGCAGCCTCGGAAGATCTCCACCGCGTACCGCTCGTGCACCGTCTCGGCCAGCGGGACGAGCGGCTTCTTCGGGTACGGCCAGGCGTCCAGGTCCATCGTCGTGCGCTTGTGCACCCGGAACGGCACGTCCGCCCGGTTCGGCACGACCCGCTGGATCCGCCCGTCCGGGAGGTAGTCGACGTCGTAGAAGCGCGGCACGTAGACGCTCTCGGTCCGGGCCAGCCGCAGCAGCAGCTCGTCGCGGCCACCCGGGGAGCCTTCGGCCTTCCACTCCCGGACGATCGCGGTGATCTCCAGAACCGCCTCCTCACCGTCGCCGAGCACCGCGGCGTCGATGAAGTCGGCGATCGGCTCCGGGTTGAACGCGGCGTGCCCGCCGGCCAGGATCACCGGGTCGGCGTCGGTGCGGTCGGCAGCCAGCATCGGGATGCCGGCCAGGTCGATCGCGGTGAGCATGTTGGTGTAACCGAGTTCGGTGGAGAAGGAGAGGCCGAACACGTCGAAGTCGCGGACCGACCGGTGCGCGTCGACGGTGAACTGCGGCACGCCGTGCGTGCGCATCAGGGTCTCCAGGTCCGGCCAGACCGCGTACGTCCGCTCGGCGAGGGTGTCGGGCAGCTCGTTGAGCACCTCGTAGAGGATCTGCACGCCCTGGTTGGGCAGGCCCACCTCATAGGCGTCCGGATACATCAGCGCCCAGCGCACGGTGGCCGCGCCCCAGTCCTTGGTCACGGCACCCAGCTCGCCCCCGACGTACTGGATGGGCTTGGAAACCTGGGGCAGCAGCGGCTCGAGCTGGGACCAGACCGACGGCTCCAGGTCGCGGCGCGGCGTGGGAGCCGCGGAGCTGGAGTCGTCGCCTGAGTTGGTCGCGGCCGCGCGCGGCGTCGGGGACGTGGCACTCATGATGCCCAAGGGTACGCGCCCACCCCGCGGTGGCGGCGCGGTACTAACCTCGGACCGGCGCGAGAGGAGATTGCCGCGATGCCCGAGCCCCAGCCGGGAGCACGGCCGGCCGACGGGAGCACCCCGGGCGCAGAGCCGGACCGGGATCCGGCGGCCGCCGACGAGCCGACCTCCCCACCCGTACCGTCGGACCAGCCGGAACCCTCGGCGCAACCCGAGAAACCGGACCAGCCGGCACCCTCGGCGCAGCCGGAACCCCCGACCCGGCCCGAGAAACCGGACCCGCCGGCACCCTCGGACCAATCCGCGGCCGCCGCCACCGCGGAGGCCCCCGCGCCCAGGTGGAGCGGGTCGGCGCCGGTGCCGCCCCCGCTGCCGCGTCGACCGGCGTGGGGCGAGTCGGCCGAGCCGACCCCGCCGCCGCCAGTCGGCTCGCCGGAGCACCAGACCCCGGTCGACCCGTGGGCCGGCGTGGACACCGGCGGCTGGGACCTGCCGTCCGCCGAGCTGCCCCCACTGCCCCCGACGGTGCCCTACCCGACGCCGCCGGCGACCCGGCAGTGGTCCGGTCCGCCCGCTGGGTCGGTCGGGTCGCACCCGGTGTCTCCGGCGGCCGCCCCGAGGCCACCACAGGCCACCGGGCCGAGGATCCCGACCCGACCGATGCCGCCGCCCGCGCCGCCGCCGGTGGTGCCGAAGCAGCGCCGGGGCCGCCGATCCGCCACGCCGCCGGTGGCACCGCCGCCCGGCTGGCAGGCCCCCAAGGGGTACGTGCCGGTGCCGGTGCGCCGACGTCGCCGCTGGCCGTGGGTCCTGCTACTCACCCTGGCCTGCTGCTGTGGCTGCCCCGCCTACTACGGGTTCCCGATCTCGGCCCAGTACCCGGTCCAGGCCGCACTGCCCGCCCAGGTGGACGACCTGAGCCTGCGCCAGGACAACCGCAGCGCGGAGACCGCCCAGCAGTTGGAGAACGAGGTACGCAAGGAGCACTGGCTGGCCGAGGACACCTTCGCCGGCGTCTACTCCACCTCGAACGGCAAGCAGGTGACGGTCTTCGGCGGCACGGGCTTCCGGCTGAACCCGGAGTCGGACGCGGACGCCGAGATCAGCCGGCTCACCGAGCGCTACACGCTGGACGCCCCGGAGAGCGTCGACACCGGTGTGCGGGGCCGGCACGAACGATGCGCGGTCGGCCGGTCCGCGGGCGACGAGGTGGTGGTCTGCACCTCGGTTGACTACGGCAGCATCGCCACCGGGGTGTTCACCCGGCTCTCCGTCGCCGACAGCGCCGCCCTGCTGGCCACCCTGCGCGCCCAGATCGTCCAGCCCAAGGGCTGACGGTCAGGCCTCCCGGATCGGGTCCGGGTGGGCGCGCGGCGGGGCGTAGCGGGGGACGTACTCCTGGCCGGTGAGCTTCTGGATCTCGCTCATCATCTCGTCGGTCATCTGCCGCAGCGAGGCGCGATCGGTCGGCCGACCGGTGAAGTCCAGTGGCTTGCCGAACCGAATGGTGATCTTGGCAGTGCCGGGACGGGGCACCCGCGCGCCGATCGGCTGCGCCTTGTCCGTGCCGATCATGCCGACCGGAATGATCGGCACGCCGGTGGAGGTCGCCAGCCGGACCGCCCCGGTCCGCCCCCGGTAGAGCCTGCCGTCCGGCGAGCGGGTGCCCTCCGGGTAGACCACCACCAGGTCACCGCCCTTGAGCGCCGGGATCGCCGCGTCGAACGCGGACAGCGCGGCCCGACCGCCGCCCCGCTCGACCGGGATGGCACCCAGGCCGGTGAGGACGAACTTGGAGATCGCGCCCTTCACGCCGGCACCCTTGAAATACTCCGACTTCGCCCAGAACGCCAGATGCCGGGGCACGACCGTGCCGAGGAACAGCTCGTCGGCCACCGAGAGGTGGTTGCCGGCGAAGATCGCGCCGCCGGTCTCCGGCACGTTCTCCAGCCCCTCCACGGTCGGGCGGAACGCCAACCGCAGCGTGGGCCCCACGGCGAGCTTGCCGATGGTGTAGAGCAGGGGCACTGGTCCTCCGGCAGATGAGGTGCGGACAGGCGGTGTCACGGTAGCGGACGCCTCCACACCTCGCAGACGGAGGTGGTGAGGCGCCCGCACCGTCCTCACACGCGGCGGACGGTGACCGTCACCCGTTCGCCCTCGCCGACCTCGCCGGCGAAGCCGTCGAGGCCCTCGGCGAAGTCCACCGAGTCGGCCAGCACCTCCCCGGAGACGAAGTCGGCGTACGCGGTCACCGCCGCACGCACCTCCTCGGACGCCGACACCGCCACCACGATCCGATCCGACACGTCCAGGTCGGCGTCCCGGCGGGCCTGCTGCACCACCCGCACCACATCGCGGGCCAGCCCTTCGGCGGCCAACTCCGGGGTGACCTCGGTGTCCAGCACCACCACACCCTCGGCGCCGGGCAGTGGCGCGGAGTGCTCGGCGTCGGCGGCGACCAGGCGCAACTCGTACTCACCCTCGGCGAGGGTGACGCCAGCGGCCACCGGGGCGCCGTCGACCAACTCCCAGTCGCCCGCCTTGACCGCCTTGATGACCTGCTGCACCTGCTTGCCGACCCGGGGGCCGAGCGCCCGGGGCACCACGGTCAGGACCTGCTCGCAGTACGCGGACAGCTCCGCGCTGAACTCCACCGCCTTCACGTTGACCTCGTCGGCGACCAGGTCGGCGAACGGGCGCAGCTGCTCCGCCGCCGGCGAGGCCACGGTCAGCGTGGACAGCGGCAGGCGTACCCGCAGCCCCTTGGCCTTGCGCAGGGACAGCGCCGCCGAGGCGACCGCCCGGGTGGCGTCCATCGCGGCGACCAGGTCGTGATCGGCCGGGAACTCGGTTGCCTCCGGCCAGTCGGTCAGGTGCACCGAGCGTTCCCCGGTGAGCCCGCGCCAGATCTCCTCCGCCGTCAGCGGCGCCAGCGGCGCCACCACCCGGCAGAGCGTCTCCAGCACGGTCCAGAGCGTGTCGAACGCGTTGACGTCGCCAGACCAGAACCGGTCCCGGGAGCGACGCACGTACCAGTTGGTGAGCGCGTCCAGGTAGGAACGGACGGTGGCGCAGGCGCCGGAGATGTCGTACGCGTCCATCTGCGCGCCGACCGTCGACACCAGCTCGTTCGTCTTGGCCAGCACGTACCGGTCGAGCAGGTGCGTCGAGTCGGTGCGCCGCCGCGCCTGGTACCCGTCCGCGTTGGCGTAGAGCGTGAAGAAGTACCAGACGTTCCACAGCGGCAGCAGCACCTGCCGCACGGCGTCGCGGATGCCCGCCTCGGTGACCGCCATGTCGCCACCGCGCAACACCGGCGAGGACATCAGCATCCACCGCATCGCGTCCGAGCCGTACGCGTCGAAGACGTGGTACACGTCCGGGTAGTTGCGCAGGCTCTTGGACATCTTGCGTCCGTCCGAGCCGAGCAGGATGCCGTGGCTGAGGCAGTTGCGGAACGCCGGCCGGTCGAACAGCGCGGTGGCCAGCACGTGCATGGTGTAGAACCAGCCGCGGGTCTGCCCGATGTACTCGACGATGAAGTCACCCGGGTAGTGGTGCTCGAACCAGTCCGCGTTCTCGAACGGGTAGTGCACCTGGGCGAACGGCATCGACCCGGACTCGAACCAGCAGTCCAGCACCTCCGGCACCCGGCGCATCATCGACTTGCCGGTCGGGTCGTCCGGGTTGGGGCGGACCAGGTCGTCCACCGCGGGCCGGTGCAGGTCGGTGAGGCGTACGCCGAAGTCCCGCTCGATGTCGGCCAGCGAGCCGTAGACGTCCAACCGTGGGTAGTTCGGGTCGTCGGACTTCCAGGCCGGGATCGGCGAACCCCAGAACCGGTTCCGGCTGATCGACCAGTCCCGGGCGTTGGCCAGCCACTTGCCGAAGGAGCCGTCCTTGATGTGCGCCGGAGTCCAGTTGATCTGCTGGTTCAGCTCGACCATCCGGTCGCGGAACTGGGTCACCGCCACGAACCACGACGAGACCGCCTTGTAGACCAGCGGGGTGTCGCAGCGCCAGCAGTGCGGGTACGAGTGGGTGTAGGTGTCCTGCCGGAGCACCACCCCCCGCTCCTTCAGCTCCCGGATCACCGGCTTGTTGACGTCGAAGACCTGCTCACCCTGGTACGGCGGGACCAGGGCGGTGAACCGCGTGTGGTCGTCGACCGTGACGATGGTCGGGATGCCGGCGGCGTTGCAGACGTTCTGGTCGTCCTCACCGAAGGCCGGGGCCAGGTGCACGATCCCGGTGCCGTCCTCGGTGGTGACGAACTCCGCGCCGAGCACCTGGTAGGCGTTCTCCCCGGCCTGCTCGACGAGGAAGTCGAACAGCGGCGTGTAGCGGCGTCCGACCAGGTCCCGGCCGTACACCGTGCCGACCTGCTCGTAGCCGTCCAGCTCCTTGGCGTACGCGGCCAGCCGCGCGGCGCCCACGACGTACCGCTCGCCGTCGCGTTCCAGCACCGCGTACTCGATGTCGGGGCCGACGGCGAGCGCCAGGTTCGACGGCAGGGTCCACGGCGTGGTGGTCCAGACGCCCAGCTTGACCGGCCCGCGCAGCAACTCCGGGGCGGACTCGTCGGGGGTCAGCCCGAACCACACCGACAGCGTCGGGTCGTGCCGGTCCCGGTAGACGTCGTCCATCCGGGTCTCGGTGTTCGACAGCGGCGTCTCACAGCGCCAGCAGTACGCCAGCA
This sequence comes from Micromonospora arborensis, assembly GCF_003205615.1. Classification (GTDB taxonomy): domain Bacteria; phylum Actinomycetota; class Actinomycetes; order Mycobacteriales; family Micromonosporaceae; genus Micromonospora; species Micromonospora arborensis. Next base: position 51,685 of record NZ_PYBV01000032.1, read on the forward strand.
CCCGGAAGCCCTCGTAGATCAGACCCTTGTCGTGCAGGGTCTTGAAGGCCCACATGACGCTTTCCATGTAGTCCAGGTCGAGGGTCTTGTAGTCGTTGCTGAAGTCGACCCAGCGGGCCTGCCGGTTGATGTACCGCTCCCAGTCCTGGGTGAACTCCAGCACCGAGGTGCGGCAGGCCTCGTTGAACCGGGCCACGCCCAGGTCGATGATCTCCGCCTTGCTGGTGATGCCGAGCTGCTTCTCGGCCACCACCTCGGCGGGCAGGCCGTGGCAGTCCCAGCCGAAGCGCCGTTCGACGTGCCGCCCGCGCATGGTCTGGTAGCGCGGCACCACGTCCTTGACGTAGCCGGTGAAGAGGTGGCCGTAGTGCGGCAGGCCGTTGGCGAACGGGGGGCCGTCGTAGAAGACGTACTCGTTCTTGCCGTCGTCGCCCGCCGGGCGGGCCTCGATGCTGGCCTCGAAGGTCTTGTCGGCCGTCCAGTGCTCCAGCACCCGCCGCTCGACCGCGGGCAGGTCCGGGCTCGCCGGGACACCGGCGGCGGTCGGGTCGTGCATCGGATAGGCCATCGGGGGTCGCTCTCCTCGCGCAGTCACTCAACGTGGGACTGCGAGGACGAACCTTCCGGGGGTACGCCTCAAACGGCGTTCCCGGGTGGTCCGCGGTACCACCCCGCTTGGCGGTCAGGATCGACCGCCCGCTCATTGGCCGGCTGTGACGGGCCGGACCCGTCCGGTTCTACTGGGCCGGTCACCCGGCTGTTCTTCCGGAGGCTCACCGGTGATGGCCGGGTCATCGCCTTACGGTGCTCAACGATACTCGACCCGCCCACCGCTCCCGCCGAGTAATCCCGCGCCGCTCGCCGCCTAGGCTGGCCGGGTGATCCGGATCGAGTTGGACGAGCCCACGCTGGCCCGTACCCGGATCGCGACCAGCCCGCTGTGGGAGGCCAAGTGCAGCCTCTACCTGCTCGACCGGTACCCGGACGAGGCGCCCTGGCCCTACACCGGTTGGGCGCGGCACGCCCGGCGGGTGCTCGCCGAGTTGCCGGCGGCTGCCCCGGCCCGGCTCTACTCGGCGACCGGCCACTGGTACCCGGACTTCCTGGGTCCGGTGCCGCCGACGGCCAGCCCGACCATCGCCGAGGAGTTGGCCGTGCTCCGGGCCACGCCGGCCTCGGTGATCGCTGAGCAACTCCCCCGCTACCACCGTCTCGACGACCTCCCGGATTGGTTGCGCCCGTTCGTCACCGATCGGCAGGCGGCCCTGAACCGGCTCGCCGACGGCCTCCAGGCGTACTGGAACGCCGCGATCGCGCCCTGGTGGCCGGCGATGCGGGCCGCCCTGGACGAGGAGGTGTTGCACCGGGCGCGGGCGCTCGCCGCGCACGGCCCGGACGCGCTGCTGGCCGACCTGCACGAGCGGGTGCTCTGGAAGAAGCCGGTGCTGACCCTGGTCAAGCCGTTCGACGGGGAGTTCACTGCGGTCGACCAGCGGCTGCTGCTCATCCCGTTGATCTTCTCCCGAGGGGCGCTCACCTTCTCCACCGATAACTCGGAGATCCTCGCGGTCTCGTACCAGGCCCGGGGCTCGGTGCTGCTGGCCGACCGGCCGGCCGTCGACCGGCCCGCGACCGACCCGACGGTCGACCGGCTGGCGGTGCTGGTCGGGCGGGGCCGGTCCCAGGTGTTGCGGGCGCTGACCCGGCCAGCCACCACCGCCGGCCTCGCGGCCACTCTCGGGCTGGCCCCGAGCACCGTCTCGGAGCAACTCTCCGCGTTGCTCACGGCCGGTGTGGTGCACCGCCGTCGGGTCGGCCGGCGGGTGCTGTACGGGCTGGAACCGGCCGGCGTGGCCCTGGTGCAGTTGGTCGGCGACGCGCCGGTGACCGCCTCGGCCTGAACATTCGGCCCGATCCGAATTCGTTTCCCCGACCACCCCGCTGCTCCTAGCGTGGCCGCTCATGAGCGAGTACGCGATCGAGGCGGCCGGGCTGCGCCGCACCTACCGCAGCCGAACAGGCTGGTTACGACCACAGCGCCGGGAGGTGGAGGCGGTCCGCGGCGTCGACCTGACGGTCGGCAACGGGGAGCTGTTCGGCCTGCTCGGGCCGAACGGCGCTGGTAAGACGACGACGATCAAGCTGCTGAACACGCTGCTCATCCCGACCGCCGGCGAGGCCCGGGTCTGCGGGTTCGACGTGGTCCGGCAGACCCGGGAGGTGCGCCGGCGGATCGGGTACGTCTTCGGCGGCGACCGCGGCCTCTACGACCGGCTCTCCGCGCGGGACAACCTGCGCTACTTCGCCGAGCTGTACGGCGTGCCGGGGCGTGAGCAGAAGCGGCGGATCGCCGAGCTGTTCGAGCTGGTCCGGCTGACCGGCCGGGAGAACGACCGGGTGGAGGGCTACTCGCGGGGCATGCGGCAGCGGCTGCACATCGCCCGGGGCCTGCTGCACCGGCCGAGCGTCCTCTTCCTCGACGAGCCGTCGATCGGGGTGGACCCGGTGGCCGCCCGGGAACTGCGGCAGACCGTGGCCGACCTCGCCGCCACTGGCACCACCGTGCTGCTCACCACGCACTACATGGCCGAGGCGGACGAACTGTGCGGCCGGATCGCGGTGATCGCCAACGGCACCATCCAGGCCCTCGGCACTCCCGCCGAGCTGCGGCACCACGCCGACGGCCGACAGGTGCTGGAGGTGGAGGCGTACGGGGTCGGCGACGCGCAACTCGCCGCCATCCACGCCCTGCCCGGCGTACGGGAGGCGAGCGTGACCGTCGCCGGAGCGGCCCAGCTGCTGGGCGTGCAGTCCGACGCGGGGGTGGACGTGCAGGCCGAAGTGCTGCGCACGCTGGACGGGGTCCGGCTGGGTCGGGTCACCGCCCGGCAGCCCACCCTGGAGGACGCGTACGTGGCGATCGTGAACCGGGTCAACGCGCAGACCCGCCCCGTCGAGGCGGTGGCCGGGTGAGGACGCTGCGGATGATCGCGGTGGGCGCGCTGCTGCACACCAAGCAGCTCAGCCGGTCGCCGTTCGAGATCGCTACGGCGTTGATCGTCCCGGTGGTGCAGGCGACCCTGGCCGTCTACCTGTTCCGGGCCGGCGGTGAGCCGGGTCGGCTGTTGGAGGCCGCCGTCGGGGCGGGGCTGATGGGCGTCTGGTCGTCGGTGCTGTTCGGCTCCGGTGGCGCCATCCAGAACCAGCGCTGGCAGGGCACCCTGGAGATGATCATGCTGGCGCCCCGGCCGCCGGCCCTGGTGGTGCTGCCGATCACGCTGGCCACCGCGCTCACCGGCACGTACGCCATGGTCGCCACGCTGGCCTGGGGCCGCCTGCTGTACGGCATTCCGCTGACCTTCGCCGATCCGTTGGCCTTCGCGGTCGCGGTGCCCGGCTGCATCATCGGGCTCGGCATGTTCGGCCTGCTGCTCGCCTCCACGTTCGTACTGTTACGCAACGCCAACGCGCTGACCAACACGCTGGAGTACCCGATCTGGCTGGTCTCCGGGATGCTCGTACCGATCACCGCGTTGCCCGGCTGGACCGGCCCGATCGCCGCCGCGCTGCCCACCACCTGGGGGGCGCGTGCGGTCCGCGAGGCGGCCACCGGCAGCGGGCCGGTCTGGCCGTCGCTCGGCGTCTGCCTGGCGATCAGCCTGGCCTGCCTGGCGCTCGGCGCGATCATGATGACCCACGTCGAGCGGCGCGCCCGCGCGGCGGCCACCCTCGCTCTGGCCTGAGGAGGCGACGATGACCGCACTGTTCCGCCTGGTCGGCACCGGTGGCGTGATCGCCTACCGGGCACTGTTCAACTGGACCACCCCGGCGATGTTCGTCGGCACGCTGCTCGTCGGCCCGCTGTTCCAGTTGCTCTTCTTCGCCTACCTGGGACGCCAGCTCGGAGTCGCCGACGACGGCTTCTACATCACCGGCAACGCGGTACTGGCGGCCTCCCTGGCCTGCGTGTTCGGCGGCACGATGGCGGTGTCCAACGAGCGCCGCTTCGGCACCCTCGGACACGTGCTGCTGTCGCCGCGCAGCCGCACCGCCGTCTTCCTCGGCCGCGTCCTGCCGTACGCGGCGAATGGTCTGCTGATCGCGGTGACCACCATGACCGCCGCGGCGCTGCTGCTCGGCCTCCGGGTGCCGCTCGACGCGCTGCCGGGGTTGCTGCTGACCCTGGCGGTCGCGGCGCTGGCCTGTGGCTTCTTCGGCCTGACCCTGGGTGCGATCGGGCTTCGGTTCCGCGACGTCTGGCTGGTCTCCAACGTCTCGGTGGCGCTGCTGCTCCTGCTCACCGGGGTGAACGTGCCCGCCGCCGGGCTACCGGCCTGGATGCGGGTCACCGGCGAGCTGTTGCCGATCACCCATGCCGCCGAGGCCGCCCGCCGGCTGGTCGCGGGCGACGGCTTTCAGGCCGCCGCACCTCAACTCGCCGCCGAACTCGCCATCGCCGCCGCCTACGCCGTCCTCGCCGCACTCCTACTCAAGGTCTTCGAAGCCGAATCCCGCCGCCGAGCCTCCCTAGACACCCTGTAACGCCCACCCCACCCGGCCCCGGCCCCGCCCCTCGGCCCCGCCCCTCGGCCCCGTTGATCATGAGGTTATTGCCGGCCGCACCGGCGTGTCGTGACGATAACCTCATGATCAACCGGGGCCAGGCCGACCCGGGCCGGGCCGACCGGGGCCTGGCCGACCGGGGCCTGGCCGGTCCCGGGGGCGGGGGTGGGCTGTTAGGGGGCTGGGAGGGTGGTGGACCAGAGGGAGGCGCCGTCGCGGTCGCGGAGGTGGACCGTCAGGGCCTCCGACTGTCCGTCGATGGAGACCTCACCGAAGTGCTGGAAGCCCTCCGCCGGTGAGCTGTTGGCCTGCGGTGGGGCGTGCACGAAGGCCGCCTGCGGGCCGAACGTGCCGTCCAGCGCGTTCGGGCCGAACGCCCCGGCGTGCGCGGGTCCGGAGACGAACTCCCAGAACGGGGTGAAGTCACCGACCGCCGCGCGGGACGGGTCGTAGTGGTGCGCGGCCGAGTAGTGCACGTCTGCGGTGAGGAAGACCATGCCGGTCACCCCGGCCCGATGGGTGGCCCGCAGCACCTCGGCGAACTCCAGCTCACGCCCGGCCGGCGCGCCCGGGTCGCCCTGCGCGACGCCCTCCTGGGCGGTCGGACCGTCCGGCACCACCACCCCGATCGGCAGGTCGTTGGCGATCACCTTCCAGGTCGCCGTGGACCGCTTGAGTTCCCGGATCAGCCACTCCCGCTGCTCGCGGCCGAGCAGACCGCGCTTCGGGTCGGCGTACGTGTTGCCGTCGTTCGGGTCCTTGTGGGTCCGCATGTCGAGCACGAACACGTCGAGCGACGGCCCGTACGACAGCCGCCGGTACATCGGGCCGTCGACCGGCACCGGCAGCCACTCGTTGAACGCCTGCCGGGCCCGGGCGGCGAGCACATCCACCCGCTGCTCGGTGTAGCGGGGGTCGTCCAGGATCTCCCCCGGGTACCAGTTGTTGAGGACCTCGTGGTCGTCCCACTGGTTGATCTGCGGCACGGCGGCGGCGAACTCCCGCAGGTGCGTGTCGAGCAGGTTGTAGGCGAACTGCCCCCGGTACTCGGTCAGTGTCTCGGCCACCTTGCTCTTCTCGGGGGTCACCAGGTTGCGCCAGATCCGCCCGTCGGGCAGCGTCACCGACTCGACCAGCGGGCCGTCGGCGTACACGGTGTCACCGCTGCACAGGTAGAAGTCCGGCCGGACCTCCCGCATCGCCCGGAAGATCGACATCCCGCCGAAGTTCGGGTCGATCCCCCAGCCCTGCCCGACGATGTCGCCGGTCCAGACGAACGTCACGTCGCGCCGCCGGTGCCGGCCCGGCGCGGTGGTCAGCGACCCGGTCAGCGGCTCGCTGACCACCCCGTGCCGGTCCAGGCTCTCCACCCGGACCCGGTAGTGCAGCTTCTCGGCGTCCGGCAGGCCGCGCAGCCGGACCTTCCCGGTGAAGTCACCGTCCGGGGTGAGCACCGGGCCGCGCAGCTTCCGCGCGCCCCGGAAGTCCGGCCGACGGCTCACCTCGACCAGCATCCGGCCCGGCCGGTCGGCCCGCGTCCAGACCAGCGCCGAGTCCGCGGTGGCATCACCGCTCTGCACACCGTGGGTGAGTACCGGGCGTCCCGCCGGGCGCCAGGCTGGGGCCGCGCCCGCGCCGGCACCGCCCAGCAGGGCGCCGCCGGCGACTCCGGCACCGGCCACCAGGCCAGCCCGCAGCAGGGTACGTCGATCGAGCTCGGTCATGCTTCCTCCCGGTGATGGGTTGACCCTGTCGGTCTACCGGGCGGAGATGACCGCGATCGGCGAGGCGGATGACGCGGGTCGGAACGCGGGTTGTCCGGTCGGCATGACCGGAGTCACAGCCACGGTTGTCACGACGTGCCCCCGCCGATCCGTCGTGTCGGTGTCGAACCGATCAGGGGAGGTAGTCATGCAGCGAATGAATCCCGGCGAGGTGGCGCCGAAGGCGTACCAGGCCGTCCTCGGGCTGGAGAAGTACGTCCAGTCGAACGTCGACGGCACCGTGCTCGAGTTGGTGAAGCTGCGGGCGTCGATGATCAACGGGTGCGCGTACTGCGTGGACATGCACAGCCGGGACGCGCTCGCCGGAGGCGAGTCGAGCCGGCGCCTGTTCGCGGTCGCCGCCTGGCGGGAGTCGCCGTTCTTCGACGAGCGGGAGCGGGCCACGCTGGCGCTCACCGACGCGGTCACCCGGCTCGGTGAGCACGGCGTTCCGGATGACGTGTGGGATGCCGCCGCGAAGGTCTGGTCGGAGAAGGAACTGGCCGACCTCGTCATCGCGATTGCCACAATCAACGTGTGGAATCGGATCGGCGTGACGATGCAGTTGGAGCCTCCGGCCCAGGTATGACCACCGAGGCAGCAGACGCGGCCGGTGCGCTCCAGGCGCACCGGCCGATGCTGCTCGGGCTCGCGTACCGCCTGCTCGGCAGCCGGCACGACGCGGAGGACGTGCTCCAGGAGACGTACCTGCGCTGGCTGGGCGTCGACCGCACGACGGTCGGCGAGCCGCGCCGGTACCTGTCCCGGGTGGTCACCCATCTGGCCCTGGACCGGTTGCGGGCCCGGCAGTCCGGCCGCGAGACGTACGTGGGTACGTGGCTGCCCGAGCCGGTGCCGACCACGCCCTCACCGTTCGGGCCGTTGGACCGCGCGGAGTTGCGCGACTCGCTCTCCACGGCGTTGTTGCACGTCCTGGAACGGCTCACCCCGCCGGAGCGGGCGGTGTACGTCCTGCACACGGCCTTCGAGCTGCCGTACGCGGAGATCGGCGAGATCCTGGACCGGTCCGCTGCCGACTGCCGGCAACTGCACCATCGGGCGGCCGCGCGGGTCCGACAGGAGCAGCGCCGGTTCACCGCCAGCCGCTCGGAGCGGGAGCGGTTGCTCAACGCGTTCCTGGCCGCCGCCCAGGACGGAGACCTGGCGACCCTCACCGGCCTGGTCGCCTCGGACGCCATCGCCTGGAACGACGGCGGTGGGCGGGTACGGGCCGCCCTCAACCCGGTCGGTGGCGCGGACCGGATCGCCCGGTTCTACGCCGGGATCTACGGCCGCCCACGCCAGCCCAGGACGATCGAACAGATCGAACTCAACGGGGAACCCGCAGTGGTGATCACCCGCGCGGACGGCACTCGGTACACCCTCACCATCACCGCGGCGGACGGTCAGATCACCGGGATCTACGTGGTCGGCAACCCGACAAAACTGCAGTCCGTCGACTGAACGCCGGCGCTGATGGCCGGCCCCGGCCGGGTCGCGTCAGCCCAGCTCGGGAAACCAGAGCGCGATCTCGCGCTTGGCGCTGTCCGTCGAGTCGGAGGCGTGCACCAGGTTCTCCCGGTTGGACAGCGACAGGTCGCCCCGGATGGTGCCGGCGGCGGCCTTGCGGCCGTCGGTGGCACCGACCAGGCCGCGGACCACGTCGATGACCTGGTCTCCGGAGAGCACCAGGGCGACAAGTGGACCGCTGGTCATGAAGTCCTTCAGCGGCGGGTAGAACGCCTTGTCGACGTGCTCGGCGTAGTGCTCGTCGGCGAGCGCGGCGTCCATCGTCCGGTGCACCATCGCGTCGATCCGCAGCCCCTTGCGCTCGAAGCGGGAGAGGACCTCGCCGACCAGGCCGCGGCGGACCGCGTCGGGCTTGATCAGAACGAGGCTGCGCTCATCCGGGCTGTTGCTGGACACGCTGGGTTCCTCCTGTACGCGCTGAACGCTCGGGATCGGTACGGTCAGCCTAGCGACCCGGTCCCGGCGCCGGCGCGGCGGCCGGTCTTTCCCCCGGTGGCCGATCCGGCCTAGCCTGGCCCTGACCCCCGGGAGGTCCACTGTGGCGAATGGCGGGAACCGGCCCATCGCGCCGGTACGCAAGCTGATCGGCACGGTGCTGGGCACCGTGGCCACGTTCGTCGTCCTCTTCGGGCTGGGCATGACCAGTTGGGCCATCGTGGCTCTCGGGGTCGCCCTGCTGGTGCTGGCGATCGCGCTGGCGACCGTACGCGGCGGCGGGCGCACCTGGGTGGTCGGCGTCGGGCACGTGCACAGCGCCTCCGAACCACCCACCCAGTACGCGTTCGGCCGCTGCGAACTGCAACTGGTGATCGACGCGCCTGGCCTACCGCCCCGATCCAAGAAGATCATCGAGCCGAGGGTGCCGGTCTCCAAGTGGCCGTCGCTGGGCCAGACCCTGCCGATCCGGGTCGCGTTGGACGACCAGCGGCACGTCCGGGTCCTCTGGGACGAGGTGCTGACCCACGCCGAGACCGCCGCCGCCGTCGCCGACCTTCCGCCGGAGTTCGCCGACGCCGACGCGATCGACGAGGTGCTGATCCAGCAGGATGCCCCGCCGTGGGCCGACCGTGGGCCGGACGACGACTTCCGGGACGACTTCCGCGACCCGTTCCGGGACCCGCTCGGCCCCGACCCTGTGCGCACCAACGACCCGCTGCGCCCCGACCCCCTGCGCGACGACCCGGGCGTCGTGTCCGAGGAGCGCGAGCCCGTGGTGATGCACCAGAGCCCGGGCGGCCCCGTGGTCCTGGAGGGCGTCCTCGTCGAGCAGCAGGCAGGTGGTGGGCTGCCTCGACGGGCAACGCCGGCGCCGCGTTCGCCCGCCGAGGAGCGCTTCGACGAGCCCGACGCCGAGCCCTTCGATCGGCCGGAGGACGACCGGGCGGCCGACCCGCCGCCCGCGGAGCGCTTCGACCCGCCGCCCGCGCAGCGGTCCGGCCCACCGGCGACCGACCCGCTCGACCCACTCGACCTTCCGCTGGACGATCCGTCCCCGGTCGGGGCAGCCCGCGAGACCGTCACCGACGCGGAACTGGACGAGGCGATCTTCGGGTTCGACGGGGGCACGGCTGCGGACCCGGCGGCGCCGATCAGCGGGGTGGGTCTCACCCTCCTGGTGACCGACCTGCCCCGGTCGCTCGGCTTCTACCGCGACGTGCTCGGTTTCACCGAGGTCGACCAAGGGGCCGGCAACGCCGTACTCGCCTCCGGCACGACCCGGCTCGTGCTGCGCGAGGTGACCGGCGCCGCACCCATCAGCCGTCGGCTGGTGCACGTCAACCTTGAGGTCGACGACATCGAAGCGGCGTACGAGCGGCTACGCGAGTCGGGCGTCCGATTCACGTACGCGCCCCGGGTGGTCAACCGGGGCACCAAGCTGGAGGTGTGGGCGGCGGCGTTCCGCGACCCGGACGGCCACGGCATCGCACTCACCCAGTGGCGTGAACGCGCCGAGGCCTGACCGGCCCCGCACCACGTCGGGGCGCACCAGCCTCATCGGGCGTCAGCCGAGGATGACCCGGCGAACGTGCAGCGCGTACGCCCACACCAGGGCGAAGATGATGCCCAGCCCGAGCAGCGACCAGTGCAGCAGGCCCCCCAGCATCAGCAGGCCCTGCAGCACGGTGCCGGCGTGCCAGGCCCAGGGGCGGCGCATCATGCCGGCGAGTACGACGGCGGCCACCGCCAGTGCCACCACGGCACCGATCGCGGCACCGCTCAGGTCACCGCCGACCACCCGGATCGGCTGGATCGCCAGCAGCAGCACGAGCGCCTCCAGGCTGAGCGTGCCAGCCCCGAGGCCGCGTACCGCCCGCTCCGGGTTGCGCAACCCGGAGCGCCGCGGCTCCTCCCCCGTCGGCTGCTCGGCCGGCGAGCCGGTCCGGTCCTGCTCGGCCGGCGAGCCGGTCCGGTCCTCGGTGGCCGGGAGGCCGGTCGGGTCCTCGGTGGCGCGTGGGTCCCGCTCCGGGCCGGTCATCGCTTCAGCAGCCGACGGGCGTCGGCGACCGTCACCACCGAACCCGTGACCAGCACCCCCACCCCGCTGAGCTCACCCGGGACGTCCTCCTCGGCCAGCGCCACCGCCAACTCGATCGCGTCCGGCATCTCCTCGGCCAACTCGACCCGCTCCTCGCCGAAGATCTCACCGGCCAGCTCGACGAGTTCCGCAGTCGGCATCGCCCGTGGCGAGCTGTTGCGCGTGACCACCAGCTGGTCGACCACCGGCTCCAGCAGCGCCAACAGCCCCTCGGCGTCCTTGTCGGCGAGTACGCCGACCACCGCCACCAGCTTGCTGAACGCGAACTCCTCCTGCAGCGCGGTGACGGTGGCCGCCATGCCGTGCGGGTTGTGCGCGCCGTCCAACAGGATGGTCGGGGCGTTGCGTACCCGCTCCAGCCGCCCCGGGGAGCTGGTCGAGGCGAAGCCCTCGCGGACGGCCTCGATGTCCAACTGCCGTCGGGCCCCGGCACCCAGGAACGCCTCCACGGCGGCGAGCGCCACCGCGGCGTTCTGCGCCTGGTGGGCACCGTGCAGCGGGACGAACACGTCGTCGTAGACGCCACCCAGGCCCTGCAGGCTGAGCACCTGCCCGCCGACGGCGACCGCCCGGCCCAGCACGCCGAACTCGGTGCCCTCGCGGGCGATGGTCGCTCCCACCTCGGCGCAACGGTCGAGGAGGGGGCCGGCTGCCTCCTCCTCCTGCGCCGCGGCGATCACCGTGGCGCCCGGGTGGATGATGCCGGCCTTGGCCAGCGCGATGTCCTGGAGCGTGTCACCGAGCCACTCGGTGTGGTCCAACCCGATCGGGGTGATCACACAGACCCCGGCCTGGAGAACGTTGGTGGCGTCCTCGGCGCCGCCGAGACCCACCTCGACCACCGCGATGTCGACAGGCGCGTCGGCGAACGTGGCGAACGCCAGCGCCGTGGTCATGTCGAAGTACGTCAGCGGCTCGTCCGACCGCGCGTCGACCAGGTCGGCCAGCGGCTTGATCTCCCGGTACACCGACGCGAAGCGCTCCTCGCTGACCGGCTCCCCGTCCAGGCTGATCCGCTCCCGGACGGTCTCCAGATGCGGGCTGGTGTACCGCCCGGTGTGCAGCCCGTGCGCCCGCAACAGCGAGTCGATCATCCGCGCGGTGGAGGTCTTGCCGTTGGTGCCGGTCAGATGGATCGCGGGGTACGCCCGCTGCGGGCTGCCGAGCAGATCCAGCAGCGACTCGATCCGGTCCAGTTCGAAGACCATGCGAGTGAAGCCGCGGGCGTTCAGCTCGGCCTCGACGGCGGCGAAATCGGTACGGTCGGTCACGAGGAAAGTGTCTCCAGAGCAGCGTCGATCCGGACCAGGTCGGCCTCGGCGGTAGCGAGCCGGTCGCGGATCTTGGCGACCACCGGCTCGGGGGCCTTGCCGATGAAGGCAGGGTTGTCGAGCTTCGACCGGGCCTGCGCGACCTCCTTCTCAGCCGCCGCGCGGTCCTTCGTCAGCCGGGCCCGCTCGGCGGCCACGTCGATCGACCCCCGGGTGTCCAACGCGACTCCGACCGCGCCGGGCATGGCCAGCGTCGCGCTGGCCTGGAAATCGTCACCGGCCGGGTCCAGCCGGACCAGCGAACGGATCAGCGGCTCGTGGGCGTCGATACCGGCCCCGGCCAGCCCGTCCAACCGGGCGGCCACCCGCTGGGTCGGGCGCAGCCCCTGGTCGGAACGGAACCGCCGGATCTCGGTGACCACCCGCTGCACACTGGCCAGCTCGGCCTCGGCGGCGTCGTCGACCAACGACCGGTCGGCCACCGGCCAGGCGGCGGTCTGCACCGTCTCGCCACCGGTCAGCGCGAGCCACAGCTCCTCGGTGACGAACGGGATGACCGGGTGCAGCAGCCGGAGGAGCTGATCCAGCACGTGCCCGAGCACCCGCCGGCTGGTGTCAGCCCGCTCACCACCCTCGGCCAGCACCGGCTTGCTCAGCTCGACGTACCAGTCGCAGACGTCGTCCCAGGCGAAGTGGTAGAGCAGGTCGCACACCTTGGCGAACTCGTACGCCTCGAACTGCTCGTCGACCTCGGCGGTGACGTGCGCCAGCCGGGACAGGATCCACCGGTCGACGGTGGACAACTGCTCGACGGGCGGCAGGTCACCCGTGGTGTGCGCACCGTTCATCAGGGCGAAGCGGGTGGCGTTCCAGAGCTTGTTGCAGAAGTTGCGCGAGCCCTGGCACCACTCCTCGCTGACCGGGACGTCCTGGCCGGGGTTGGCGCCGCGGGCCAGGGTGAACCGGGTCGCGTCAGCCCCGAACCGGTCGATCCAGTCCAGCGGGTCGACCACGTTGCCGAACGACTTGGACATCTTCTTGCCGTGCTCGTCGCGGACCATGCCATGCAGGGCCACCACGTCGAACGGCTGCTTGCCGTCCATCGCGTACAGGCCGAACATCATCATCCGGGCGACCCAGAAGAACAGGATGTCGTAGCCCGTGACCAGGACGCTCGTCGGGTAGAACTTGGCCAGGTCCGGGGTCTGCTCCGGCCAGCCGAGGGTGGAGAACGGCCAGAGCGCACTGGAGAACCAGGTGTCCAGCACGTCGTCGTCCTGCCGCCAACCGTCACCGGTGGGCGGCTGCTCGTCCGGGCCGACACAGACGATCTCGCCCTGCGGGCCGTACCAGACCGGGATCCGGTGCCCCCACCAGAGCTGGCGGGAGATGCACCAGTCGTGCATGTTGTCGACCCAGGCGAAGTAGCGCTTGGCCAGTTCGGCCGGCTCGATGCGAACCCGGCCGTCCCGGACCGCGTCGCCAGCGGCCTGGGCGAGCGGCGCGGTGTTGACGAACCACTGCAGCGACAGCCGTGGCTCGACGGTCGTCTTGCACCGCGAGCAGTGCCCGACCGCGTGCACGTACGGCCGCTTCTCCGCGACGATCCGGCCCTGCTCACGCAGCGCCGCCACGATCGCGGGCCGCGCCTCGAACCGGTCCAACCCTTCGAACGGGCCGGGCACGGTGATCACGCCACGCTCGTCCATCACGGTGATCGCGGGCAGGTCGTGCCGCTGGCCGATCTCGAAGTCGTTCGGGTCGTGCGCCGGGGTCACCTTGACCATGCCGGTGCCGAACGACGGGTCGACGTGCGCGTCGGCGACGATCGGGATACGGCGGCCGGTCAGCGGCAGCTCGACCTCGGTGCCGATCAGGTGCTGGTAGCGCTCGTCATCCGGGTGCACCGCCACGGCGGTGTCACCCAGCATCGTCTCGGCCCGGGTGGTGGCCACCACGACCTCGTCGCTGTACCGGATGGAGATCAGCTCACCGTCGTCGTCGGTGTGCTCGACCTCGATGTCGGAGAGCGCGGTCAGGCATCGCGGGCACCAGTTGATGATCCGGTTGGCCCGGTAGATGAGGCCCTCGTCGAAGAGCTTCTTGAAGATCGTCTGGACGGCGCGGGTCAGCCCCTCGTCCATGGTGAACCGCTCACGGTCCCAGTCGACGGAGTCGCCGAGGCGGCGCATCTGGCCGAGGATGGCGCCACCGGACTCGGCCTTCCACTGCCAGACCCGCTCGACGAACTTCTCCCGCCCGAGGTCGTGCCGGGAGAGGCCCTCGGCGGCGAGCTGACGCTCGACCAGGTTCTGCGTGGCGATGCCGGCGTGGTCCATGCCGGGCAACCACAGCGCCTCGAAGCCCTGCATCCGCTTACGCCTGGTCAAGGCGTCCATCAGCGTGTGCTCGAACGCGTGGCCCATGTGCAGGGAGCCGGTGACGTTCGGCGGTGGAATGACGATGGTGAAGGGCGGCTTTTCGCTGTCGGCGGAGGCCCGGAAGTGCCCGGCGGCTACCCACTGCTCGTACCGTCGCTGCTCTACCTCGCCGGGCTGGTACTGGCCGGCAAGGGTGGGGGCGTCGGGGCGTTGGGCATCCAGTCTCTCGGTCACCTGTCAAGTCTACGGAGGGCTTCCGCAGACCTGACGTGCGCCACCTGTGGTTCGCGTACGGTGTCGGCTATGTCCGACGCACATCTCACCGAGCGGTCGTTCGAAGGCGGTCGCGAGCCGGTCGAGCTGACCGAAGAGCCGATCCAGCTGAGCACCCGGGACTCCGGGGGTGACCCCGACGACCGGTCGGAAGGTTGGTCCCGACGGCGCAAGATCGGTTGGACGGTCGCGCTCGTGGCCGGCCTCGCCGGTGCCGGGGTGCTGGGTGTTGGCGGGTGGCGGATCGCGCAGCAGAAGGACACCCAACTCACCTCGCCCGAGAAGGTGGCGGGCCTGACCCGGGACGACAGCGAACGGGCGAAGAGCACAGCCGACTACCTGCGCAGCGGCCTGGCCGCGGACATCGAGTTGGACCGCAGCTTCGGCACTGTCTACCGCGACCCGGCCGACGACAAGCGCTCGGTGCTCGTCTTCGGGGGCACCACCCTGCTCTGGCAGCCGGAGCGGGACCTGGACAGTCTCTTCCGCCTGATGTCGGACGACACGGGCGCGGTGAGCAGCCTGCGCGAGGTGCCGGCGGGCGACCTGGGCGGCGTGATGAAGTGCGGCAACACCAGCGGTGAGGGCGGCGACTTCGCGGTGTGTGGGTGGGCCGACCACGGCAGCGTGGTGATGGCGATGTTCCCGGGCCGGTCGGTCGACGACGCGGGCGGCCTGTTGCGGAACCTCCGCGCGGACATGCAGTCGCGGGGCTGACCACTGGCGCCCTTGGTGGCGGGGTCACCCCACGGTCAGGAAATGCAGAAACGGCCACCCCAACGGGGTGGCCGTTTCTGAAAGATTGTCCGGC
>NZ_PYBV01000033.1:0-28544 GCF_003205615.1 Micromonospora arborensis
GAAGCGTCTTGCACTTGCTGCCCCGACGTAGGGGGCATTCCCCGCATCTCGGCAACCGGAAGTGCAAGATCGGCGCAACGGGGTGGTCCTCAGCCTCGGGCGGCGGCGTCGAGGATGTCGGTTAGGGCCTTCGGCTCGCTGAGCATCGGCCAGTGCCCGGTGGGCAGCTCGAACAGCTCGCCACCGGCCAACCTGGTGAAGAACGGGTGCTCCTCGCCGATCATCTGCCGCACCACCGCCAGTGGGAAGGTGCTGGTGACCAGCGCGGTCGGTACCGGGCGTCCGCCGGTGCGCCGCACCGGGTCGGTGGCCGCCCGCAGCGGGTGCGGGGTGGCTCGGGCACGCAGCAGGGCCAGCGTCGGCTCGTCCAGGCCGGCCAGGTTGGTCGGGTCGGCGGCCGGATCCCAGGCCGGCGGCGGCAGCAGGTGCCCGGTGCCGATCGCGGCGCGAAGCCGCTGCTGCTCCTCCGGCGGCATCGTGTCGAACTGCGCGACGCCGTCCGGCAAGGGACCACTCTCCACATAGATCATCCGGGCGATCCGGTCCGGGATGCGGTCCGCCGCCTGGGCGGCCGGCATCCCGCCGCCGGAGTGACCGACCAGCAGCACGTCGTGCAGGGCCTCGACCTCGATCAGTCGCACGATGTCGGTGGTGTGCGTGTCCAGGCCGACCTCCGGACCGGCGAGGTGGTGGCGCTCGGCCACCCCGGTCAGTGTCATCGGGTACACCTCGTGCCCCTGCGCGCGCAGCGCCGCGGTCACCTCCCGCCACGCCCAGGCACCCAGCCAGAAACCCGGAACCAGCACGAACGTCGCCATCTGTCGCTCCTTCTCTCGGCTACCGGATGACCGTACGATCGAAACCGGACAGAATCCGCCCGGTTTTGAGGAGTGGTCCGTGTCTCATCCCGCCGGCCGGGTGCTGGCCCTGCTCGAGCTGCTGCAGGCCCGGCACCGGTCGACGGCCGTCGAACTCGCCGGGCGGCTCGGCGTGGACGAGCGGACCGTGCGCCGGTACGCGGCCACCCTGGTCGAGTTGGGCATCCCCGTCATCGCCGACCGGGGCCGACACGGCGGCTACCGGCTGCACCCCGGGTACAAGCTGCCGCCGCTGATGCTCACCGACGACGAGGCGGTGGCCGTGCTGCTGGGCCTGGTCGTGGCCGACCGGGTCGGACTGGCCACCGAGCTGCCGGCCACCGCCACCGCGCTGGCCAAGATCCGCCGGGTGTTGCCGGTGACGCTCGCCGACCGGCTGACCGCCGTGCAGGAGCACCTCGGCTTCACCCTGCGCCGCCGGGAGCCGGAGCGAGGGCCCGCGTCCGGCACCCTGCTCACCCTGGCCGCGGCCGCCCGGCACCGGCAGCGGGTGGCGCTGGACTACCGCTCCTGGCGAGGGGAGCAGTCGAACCGTGAGCTCGACCCGTACGGGCTGGTCTTCCACGCCGGCCGTTGGTACGTCATCGGCCACGACCACCGGCGCGGGGAGGTCCGCACCTTCCGGCTCGACCGGATCGGCACCGTGACGCCCGCCGCGGCGACCTTCACCGTGCCGGACGGCTTCGACCCGGTGGCCCGGGTGACCCGGTCGCTGGCCGGCGTGCCGTACACGCACGAGGTCGAGGTGCTGCTGGAGACCGATCTGGTCGCCGCCCAGCGCCGCGTTCCGCCCAGCGTGGCCGAGTTGACCGCCACCACCGCCGGAGTGTTGCTGCGGGCCCGGGCGGAGAGCCTGCCCGGGATGGCCGCGCTGCTCGCCGGGCTGGGTTGCGCGTTCACCGTGCGGCACCCGGACGCGCTGCGTGTCGCCGTGGCCGAGCACGCGCGCCTGCTGGCGGAATGGGCCGCCCGGCCAGCAGGTGGGCAGACGCCGTCTCCGCGCCGCCCGCTGGACTAGGCTGCCGGCGATGGACGACGTGACCCGGATTCCGGTCGGCGGCGAGCGGCCGTACGACGTGTTGGTTGGACGCGACCTGCTGGGCGCGCTGCCCGGCCTGCTGCCCGGCGCGACCCGGGCGGCGGTGTTGCACGCGCCCCCGCTCAAGGCTCTCGCGGACGCGGTTGGCGAGCGACTGCGCGCCGCCGGCGTCGAACCGCTGGCGATCGAGGTGCCCGACGCCGAGTCGGGCAAACAGATCGACGTGGCCGCCGCCTGTTGGGATCGCCTCGGGGCGGCCGGCTTCACCCGCACCGACGCGGTGGTCGGGGTGGGCGGCGGCGCGGTGACCGACCTGGCCGGCTTCGTCGCGGCCTGTTGGCTGCGGGGAGTGCGCTGGGTGCCGGTGGCCACCTCGCTGCTGGGCATGGTGGATGCCGCCGTGGGCGGCAAGACGGGCATCAACACGGCCGCCGGCAAGAACCTGGTGGGCGCGTTCCACCCACCGGTCGGTGTGCTGGCCGACCTGGCGACCCTGGACAGCCTGCCCGCGGTCGACCTGGCGGCCGGTCTCGCCGAGGTGGTCAAGTGCGGTTTCATCGCCGACCCGGCGATCCTGGACCTCGTCGAGCGTGACCCGGCGGCGGCCACCGACGCGCGCGGGCCGGCGACACGGGAGCTGATCGAGCGGGCGATCCGGGTCAAGGCCGACGTCGTCGCCGGTGACCTGCGCGAATCGGGCGTTCGGGAGGTGCTCAACTACGGGCACACCCTCGCCCACGCGATCGAGCAGAACGAGGGCTACCGCTGGCGGCACGGCCACGCCGTCGCCGTCGGCCTGGTCTACGCGGCCGCGCTGGCCCGGCTCGCCGGCCGGCTGGACGCCCCGACCGCCGAGCGGCACCGGGTCACCCTGACCGCGCTCGGCCTGCCGGTGAGCTACCCGGCCGAGGCGTGGCCGCGACTGCTGGCGGCGATGCGGGTGGACAAGAAGGCCCGGGGCGCCCGGCTGCGCTTCGTGGTGCTCGACGGGCTGGCCCGGCCGGCGATGCTGGAGGGCCCGGACGACGCGCTGCTGGAGGCCGCCTACCAGGAGGTCTGTGCCCGATGAGGGTGTACGTGTTGAACGGGCCGAACCTGGGCCGGCTGGGCACCCGCGAGCCCGACGTGTACGGCGCGACCACCTACGCCGACCTGGTCGCGCTCTGCGAGTCCACGGGTGCGCAGTTGGGGTTGGACGTGACGGTCCGGCAGACCGATGCCGAGCACGAGCTGCTGGGCTGGCTGCACGCCGCCGCTGACGAGCGTGCCGCGGTGGTGCTCAACCCGGCCGCCTGGTCGCACTACTCGTACGCCGTGCGGGATGCCTGCGCCATGCTGCGGGGGCCGCTGGTGGAGGTGCACCTCTCCAACATCCACGCCCGGGAGGAGTTCCGGCACCATTCGGTGGTGTCGGCGGTGGCGACCGGGGTGATCTGCGGTCTCGGCATCGACGGCTATCGTCTCGCCCTGCACCACCTGGCCGCCCGCGCAGCGGTCGCCCCGAGCGGGGACCGCCCGATTCGACGCAGCTAGTAGACTCGCAGGGTCTGTCCGCCAATTGATGATCAAGGCAGGAAATGGCCTCCACCAACGACCTCAAAAACGGCCTGGTTCTCAACCTTGACGGCGAGCTCTGGGCCGTCGTCGAGTTCCAGCACGTCAAGCCCGGTAAGGGTGGTGCCTTCGTGCGCACCACGCTGAAGAACGTGTTGTCCGGGAAGGTGGTCGACAAGACCTTCAACGCGGGCACCAAGGTCGAAACCGCGACCGTGGACAAGCGCACGATGCAGTACCTGTACGCCGACGGCGAGGACTTCGTCTTCATGGATCTGGAGACCTTCGACCAGATCACCGTGCCCGGTGGCACCGTCGGCGAGGCAGCCAACTACCTGCTGCCCGAGGCGGAGGCGACCGTCGCCCAGCACGAGGGTGTGCCGCTCTACATCGAGCTGCCCACCAGCGTCGTGCTGGAGGTCACCTACACCGAGCCGGGCCTGCAGGGCGACCGCTCGACCGGCGGCACCAAGCCGGCGACCGTGGAGACCGGCGCCACCGTGCCGGTGCCGCTGTTCATCACCACCGGCGAGAAGATCAAGGTCGACACCCGCGACGGCCGTTACCTCGGCCGCGCCTGATGGCTGAGGGTTCCAAGCAGCAGATGCCGGCGCGCCGCAAGGCGCGCAAGCGGGCGCTGGATGTCCTCTACGAGGCCGACCTACGGGACAAGCCTCCGGTGGAGGTGCTCGCCGGCTACGTGCAGCGGATCGAGCAGCCCCGACCGGAGCACCTGGGCTACGCGGTGGGCCTCGTCGAGGGTGTTGCCGAGCACCTCGACCGGATCGACGAGCTGATCGCCAGCTACGCCGAGGGTTGGACGTTGGAGCGGATGCCGGTCGTCGACCGGAATCTGGCCCGGATCGCCGTCTACGAGTTGCTCTACGTCGACGAGATCGACGACGCGGTGGCGATCAGCGAGGCCGTGGAGTTGGCCCGGCAGATGTCGACCGACGATTCGCCGCGCTTCCTCAACGGGGTGCTCGGCCGGATCGCCGAGTACGCCACCCGCTGAGTCAGCGCGAGCGCCAGCCGGCGTCAGCGCCACGAACGCAGTGTCAGCGCCACGAACGAAAAGGGCCCGTGCCGGATGGCACGGGCCCTTTCGGTCAAGCGATGGTTCAGGAGGCGAAGAACGCCCGGGGGTCGGCCACCAGCACACCGTGCTCGGTGAGCCGCTCGATCAGACCCGACGGCGAGGCGTCGTAGACGATGGCGAGCGCCCGCAGGTCGTCGGCGCGGATGGAGAGCACCCGGCCGTTGTAGTCGCCGCGCTGCTGCTGGATGGCGCGGGCGTAGCGGGCGACGTAGGCCAGGTCCTCGGAGGCCTCGTCGTAGAGCCGCTCCAGGTCCAGGACAATCTTGCTGGTGGGCTCGTGACGGACACCACTGCCGTCGGGCAGCAGCTCCGAGACGGGGACGCGGTAGAACTCGGCCAACTCGGCCAGACGGGACACCGTCACGGCCCGGTCGCCACGCTCGTACGAGCCGACCACCACGGCCTTCCACCGCCCATTCGACTTCTCCTCCACACCCTGCAGGGAGAGACCCTGCTGCTGGCGGATGGAGCGCAGGCGGGCGCCCAGAGACTTGGCGTATTCAGAGGGCATTCGGACACTCCCAGTGCTGCTCGGGGTTCTCCCGTCGATCGCTACGGAGCGTGACGGTACGGGGAATGCGACAACTGGTCAAGTGGTCGTGACCCGACCGTTGGGGAGCGTCCGGCAGGTTTTCCCCATTTCCTGGGGCTGATCCGGTGGTCAGCAGCCGCCGTCCATCGGCGCGGTGACCACTGGTAACGTGGCGTGAAGCCTCGGTCGGGTCCGCTGCGCGGTCCGGCCGGAGGTGCCCGACATCCTTTAACGACCCGTCCCGTGAGGCGGGGAAGGAGGTCCGCCGTGGCATACCCACCGGCTGCCCGCTCGTCACCACCGCGACAACCCTCGGTGAAGGTGATCCTCGCCAGCGCCGACGTGCAACGCGTGGTCGACCGCATCGCCCACCAGATCCTGGAGAAGACCCAGGGTGCCGCTGACACGGTGCTTCTTGGGATTCCCACTCGGGGGACCCCCCTCGCCCGGCGGCTCGCCGCCCGGATCAGCACCTTCGAGGACGTCGCCGTCGGCGTCGGTGTGCTCGACATCACGCTCTACCGTGACGACCTGCGTCGGCAGGGCACCCGCGCCGTGGGCCCGACCGAGCTGCCGCCCGGCGGGATCGACGGCAAGCGGGTCATCCTCGTCGACGACGTGCTCTTCTCCGGCCGCACCGTCCGGGCCGCGCTCGACGCGCTCAACGACGTGGGCCGCCCGGCGTCCGTGCAGCTCGCCGTCCTGGTCGACCGCGGCCACCGGGAGCTGCCGATCCGCGCCGACTACGTCGGCAAGAACATTCCGACCTCGCTCGCCGAGAGCGTGAAGGTGACGCTCGCCGAGACCGACGGCGTCGACGAGGTCCGGCTGTACGGGGGTAGTCCTTCATGATCAAGCATTTGCTCTCCGGCGCGGACCTCGACGCCGACACCGCCACCGAGATCCTGGACACCGCCGCCGAGATGGCCACCGTCGCCGGCCGGGAGATCAAGAAGCTGCCCGCGCTGCGCGGCCGGACCGTGGTGAACCTCTTCTACGAGGACTCCACCCGCACCCGGATCTCCTTCGAAGCGGCGGCGAAGCGGCTCAGCGCCGACGTGATCAACTTTTCCGCGAAGGGTTCCAGCGTCACCAAGGGCGAGAGCCTGAAGGACACCGCGCTGACCCTGCAGGCCATGGGCGCCGACGCGGTCGTCGTCCGGCACCCCGCCTCGGGCGCCCCGCACCGGCTGGCCAACTGGGTCGACGGGTCGGTCGTCAACGCCGGCGACGGCACCCACGAGCACCCCACCCAGGCGCTGCTGGACGCGTACACCATGCGGGCCCGGCTGGGTCGGCTCGCCGGCCTGTCGGTCGCGGTGGTCGGGGACGTGCTGCACTCCCGGGTCGCCCGCTCCAACGTGCTGCTGCTCTCCACCCTCGGCGCCAAGGTCACCCTGGTCGGGCCCCCGACCCTCATCCCGGTGGACATCGCGGGCGCGTTGGCGCCGGCCATCGACGTCTCCTACGACCTCGACTCCGTGCTGCCAGGAGTCGACGTGGTGATGATGCTGCGGGTGCAGCGGGAGCGGATGAACGACTCCTACTTCCCCTCCGCGCGCGAGTACGCCCGCCGCTACGGGCTGGACGGCCCACGGATGCGCCGGCTGCCCGAGCACGCGATCGTCATGCACCCCGGCCCGATGAACCGGGGGATGGAGATCACGCCCGAGGTCGCCGACTCGCCCCGCTCCACCATCGTCGAACAGGTCACCAACGGGGTTTCCGTGCGGATGGCCGTCCTGTATCTGCTGCTCGGAGGGAACAACCGGTGACCGCGTACCTGATCACCAGCGTGAGTGTCGTCGGCGGCCCGCCGACCGACCTGCTGATCCGCGACGGCCTGGTCGCCGAGGTCGGCCCCGGCCTGTCCGCGCCGGACGCCACAGTGGTCGACGGCACCGGGCTGGTCGCCCTGCCCGGCCTCGTCGACCTGCACACCCACCTGCGCGAGCCCGGTCGGGAGGACGCCGAGACCGTCGAGTCCGGTTCCCGGGCGGCGGCGCTGGGCGGCTACACGGCGGTCTGCGCGATGGCCAACACCTCCCCGGTCGCGGACACCGCCGGCGTGGTCGAGCAGGTCTGGCGGCTCGGCCGGGAGGCCGGCCTGGTCGACGTGCAACCGATCGGCGCGGTCACCGTCGGGCTGGCCGGCGAGCGTCTGGCCGAGCTGGGCGCGATGGCCGACTCGGCGGCCCGGGTGCGGATCTTCTCCGACGACGGGCACTGTGTCGCCGACCCGAAGCTGATGCGCCGGGCCCTGGAGTACGTGAAGGCGTTCGACGGGATCATCGCCCAGCACGCCGAGGAGCCCCGGCTCACCGAGGGCGCACAGATGCACGAGGGTGAGGTCTCCACCCGGCTCGGGCTGATCGGCTGGCCGGCGGTCGCCGAGGAGGCGATCATCGCCCGGGACGTGCTGCTCGCCGAGCACGTGGGCAGCCGACTGCACGTCTGCCACGTCTCCACCGCTGGCAGCGTCGAGGTGCTGCGGCAGGCGAAGGCGCGCGGCGTACGGGTCACCGCCGAGGTCACCCCGCACCACCTGCTACTCACCGACGAGCGTGCGGAGACCTACGACCCGGTCTTCAAGGTCAACCCGCCGCTGCGTACGGCCGCCGACATCACCGCGCTGCGGGCCGCGCTCGCCGACGGTGTGGTCGACGTGATCGCCACCGACCACGCCCCGCACGCCGTGGAGGACAAGGAGTGCGAGTGGGCGTACGCCCGGCCGGGGATGCTCGGCCTGGAGACGGCCCTCTCCATCGCGCTGGACGTGCTCGGCCCGCAGTGGGATCTGATCGCCGAGCGGATGTCGCGCACCCCGGCCCGGATCGCCGGCCTCACCGGGCACGGCGTCGACCCGGCGCCCGGTGTGCCGGCAAACCTGACCCTGATCGACCCGGCCGCCCGCCGCACCATCGAGCCGGCGGAGTTGGCCAGTCGCAGTCGCAACACCCCGTACGCCCGCATGACGCTGCCGGGTCGCATCGTGGCGACCTTCCTGCGTGGCGAGCCGACGGTCCTGGACGGAAAGGCCATCAAGTGACCAAGCGCAGGCCCGCGATCCTCGTGCTCGAGGACGGGCGCACGTTCCCCGGTGAGGCGTACGGCAGTGTCGGGGAGACCTTCGGCGAGGCGGTCTTCAACACCGGCATGACCGGCTACCAGGAGACCCTGACCGACCCGTCCTACCACCGGCAGGTGGTGGTGCAGACCGCGCCGCACATCGGCAACACCGGCGTCAACGGTGAGGACGACGAGTCCAGCCGGATCTGGGTGGCTGGCTATGTCGTGCGCGACCCGGCCCGGATCGGCTCGAACTGGCGGGCCACCGGCGGTCTGGAGGACCGTCTCGCCACCGAGGGTGTGGTGGGCATCAGCGGGGTGGACACCCGGGCGTTGACCCGGCACCTGCGCGAGCGGGGCGCCATGCGGGTGGGCATCTCCAGCATCGACAACGACCCGCAGAGCCTGCTGGCCCGGGTCCGCCAGTCCCCGCAGATGGTGGGCGCGGACCTGTCCGCCGAGGTGACCACCGCCGAGCCGTACGTCGTCGAGGCCGTCGGCGAGCACCGCTTCACCGTGGCCGCACTGGATCTGGGCATCAAGCGCAACGTTCCGCGCCGGCTCGCCACCCGCGGGGTGACCACCCACGTGTTGCCGGCCTCGTCGAGCATCGAGCAGTTGCTCGCCACCGGCGCCGACGCGATCTTCCTGTCGCCCGGGCCCGGCGACCCGGGCACCGCCGACGCTCCGGTGGCGCTGGCCCGGGAGGCGCTGCGGCGGGAGGTGCCGCTGTTCGGCATCTGCTTCGGCAGCCAGATCCTCGGCCGGGCGCTCGGCTTCGGCACCTACAAGCTGGGCTACGGCCACCGGGGGATCAACCAGCCGGTGCTCGACCGGGCCACCGGCAAGGTCGAGGTGACCAGCCACAACCACGGCTTCGCGGTCGACGTGTCGGGCCGCGAACAGCGGCTCGGCGCCGTGCAGGTGCCCGGCGCGGGTGCGGGCGCGGTGGTCCCCGACCAGGTGATCGACACCGACTTCGGCGGCGTGCGGGTGTCGCACGTCTGCCTCAATGACAACGTGGTCGAGGGGCTGCGGGCCGTGGACGCGCCCGCGTTCACCGTGCAGTACCACCCGGAGGCGGCGGCCGGCCCGCACGATGCCGACTACCTCTTCGACCGATTCGCCGATCTCATCGAGGGCCGGACCCACAGCAAGGGGCGCAGCAATGCCTAAGCGGACCGATCTCAAGCACATCCTGGTGATCGGCTCCGGGCCGATCGTCATCGGGCAGGCCTGCGAGTTCGACTACTCCGGCACCCAGGCGTGCCGGGTGCTGCGCAGTGAGGGGATCCGGGTCAGCCTGGTCAACTCCAACCCGGCGACGATCATGACGGACCCGGAGTTCGCCGACGCGACCTACGTCGAGCCGATCACCCCGGAGTTCGTCGAGCTGGTCATCGCCAAGGAGCGCCCGGACGCGATCCTGGCCACCCTCGGCGGGCAGACCGCGCTGAACACCGCGGTCGCCCTGCACGAGAACGGCGTCCTGGAGAAGTACGGCGTGGAGTTGATCGGCGCGAACATCGACGCGATCAACCGCGGTGAGGACCGCCAGCTGTTCAAGGAGATCGTGGCGAAGGCCGGTGTCCGCCTGGGCGTCGACGACCCGACCGCGCTGGTGCCCCGCTCCCGGGTCTGCCACTCGATGGACGAGGTCGAGGCGACCGTCGCCGAGCTGGGCCTTCCGGTGGTGATCCGGCCGTCGTTCACCATGGGCGGCCTGGGCTCCGGCATGGCGCACACCCCGGAGGACCTCGCCCGCATCGCCGGCGACGGCCTGTCCGCCAGCCCGGTGCACGAGGTGCTCATCGAGGAGAGCGTGCTCGGTTGGAAGGAGTACGAGCTCGAGCTGATGCGCGACCGGCACGACAACGTGGTGGTGGTCTGCTCGATCGAGAACATCGACCCGATGGGTGTGCACACCGGCGACAGCGTCACCGTGGCCCCGGCCATGACGCTCACCGACCGGGAGTACCAGCGCCTGCGTGACCTGGGCATCGCCGTGCTGCGCGAGGTCGGCGTGGACACCGGCGGCTGCAACATCCAGTTCGCGGTCAACCCGACCGACGGCCGGATCGTCGTCATCGAGATGAACCCCCGGGTGTCGCGTTCCTCGGCGCTGGCCTCCAAGGCGACCGGGTTCCCGATCGCGAAGATCGCCGCGAAGCTCGCCATCGGCTACACCCTCGACGAGATCCCCAACGACATCACGTTGAAGACCCCGGCGGCGTTCGAGCCGAGTCTGGACTACGTGGTGGTGAAGATCCCCCGGTTCGCGTTCGAGAAGTTCCCCGGCGCGGACCCGGAGCTGACCACCACGATGAAGTCGGTGGGCGAGGCGATGAGCCTCGGGCGCAACTTCACCGAGGCGCTGAACAAGGCGATGCGCTCGATGGAAACCAAGTCCTCTGGTTTCTGGACCGTGCCCGACCCGGCCGGCGTGACGCTCGCCGACACCCTCGCCGCGCTGCGGATCCCGCACGACGGCCGGCTCTACACCGTCGAGCGGGCGCTGCGCCTCGGCGCGTCGATCGCCGAGGTCACCGAGGCCTCCGGCGGCATCGACCCGTGGTTCCTGGACCAGATCGCCGCGCTGATCGAGCTGCGTACGGAGATCGTGGACGCGCCGGTGCTCGACGCGGAGCTGCTGCGCCGCGCCAAGCGGGCCGGCCTGTCCGACCGGCAGCTCGCCGCGCTGCGCCCGGAGCTGGCCGCCGAGGACGGTGTGCGGACCCTGCGGCACCGCCTCGACGTGCGCCCGGTCTACAAGACGGTGGACACCTGCGCGGCCGAGTTCGAGGCGACGACGCCGTACCACTACTCGACCTACGACCTGGAGACCGAGGTCGTGCCGTCGGACCGGCCGAAGGTGCTGATCCTGGGCTCCGGCCCGAACCGGATCGGGCAGGGCATCGAGTTCGACTACTCCTGCGTGCACGCGGTACAGGCGCTGCGGACGGCCGGTTACGAGACGGTCATGGTCAACTGCAACCCGGAGACGGTCTCCACCGACTACGACACCGCCGACCGGCTCTACTTCGAGCCGTTGACCTTCGAGGACGTCCTGGAGGTCTGGCACGCCGAGGACTCGTCCGGCCGGGCGGCCGGCGGGCCGGGTGTGGTCGGGGTGGTCGTGCAGCTCGGTGGGCAGACCCCGCTGGGGTTGGCGCAGCGGCTCAAGAACGCCGGTGTGCCGGTGGTCGGCACCTCCCCGGAGTCGATCCACCTGGCCGAGGAGCGGGGCGCGTTCGGCGCGGTGCTGGCCCGGGCCGGGCTGCGCGCGCCGGCGCACGGCATGGCCACGTCCTACGACGAGGCCAAGGCGATCGCCGACGAGATCGGCTACCCGGTGCTGGTCCGGCCGTCGTACGTGCTGGGTGGGCGAGGCATGGAGATCGTCTACGACGACCCGACGCTGCGCGACTACATCGGTCGGGCCACCGACATCTCCCCGGATCACCCCGTGCTGGTGGACCGGTTCCTCGACGACGCCATCGAGATCGACGTGGACGCGCTCTGCGACGCCGACGGTGAGGTCTACATCGGCGGGGTGATGGAGCACATCGAGGAAGCCGGCATCCACTCCGGCGACTCGTCCTGCGCGCTGCCGCCGATCACCCTCGCCGGCTCGCACCTGGCCGAGGTCCGCCGCTACACCGAGGCCATCGCCCGTGGCGTCGGCGTCCGCGGCCTGCTCAACGTGCAGTACGCGCTCAAGGACGACGTGCTCTACGTCCTGGAGGCCAACCCGCGGGCATCGCGGACCGTTCCGTTCGTCTCCAAGGCGACGGCGGTGCCGCTGGCCAAGGCGGCGGCCCGGATCGCGCTCGGCGCGCGCATCGCCGAACTGCGTGCCGAGGGACTGTTGCCGGCGACGGGGGACGGGGGCACGATGCCCGCCGACGCGCCGGTCGCGGTCAAGGAGGCGGTGCTGCCGTTCAAGCGTTTCCGGACCCGCGCCGGCAAGGGAATCGACTCGCTGCTCGGGCCGGAGATGAAGTCGACAGGCGAGGTGATGGGGATCGACACCAACTTCGGGCACGCCTTCGCCAAGAGCCAGTCGGCCGCGTACGGCTCGTTGCCGACCACCGGGAAGATCTTCGTTTCGGTGGCCAACCGCGACAAGCGCGGCATGATCTTCCCGATCAAGCGGTTGGCCGATCTGGGCTTCGAGATCGTGGCGACCACCGGCACGGCCGAGGTGTTGCGCCGGCACGGGATCGCCTGCGAGCAGATCCGCAAGCACTACCAGGCCGGTGAGGGCGACGACGCGGTGTCGCTGATCGGCGGCGGCCACGTGGCGCTGGTGATCAACACGCCGCAGGGTTCGGGCGCCAGCGCCCGCTCCGACGGCTACGAGATCCGCAGCGCGGCGGTCACCGCGGACATCCCCTGCATCACCACCGTCCCCGGCGCGGCGGCGGCGGTCATGGGCATCGAGGCGCGGATCCGTGGCGACATGCAGGTACGCCCCCTGCAGGACCTGCACCGAACCCTCCGGGCCGCCCACTGACCCCGCCCCAACCTCGTTGATCATGAGGTTGTCGCCCGCCACGTCGGCGTGTCGCGGCAATAACCTCATGATCAACGGGGACCAGGGCGGGTCTGGGGCGTGATGGAGGGGGAGACAGCGGGTGGGTGGGTTGATGTTTGAGCGGGTTGTTCGGCCTTTGTTGTTCCGAGTGGGGGGTAGGGACGCTGAGGCGGCGCACGAGTGGACGCTGGGGCGGTTGACCGCTCTTTCTCGGCGGCCGGTGGCGCTCGCGGCGCTGCGGGCCCGGTACGCGGTCAGCGCGCCGCGCACGGTGTTCGGTGTGCGGTTCCCCAACCCGGTCGGCCTGGCCGCGGGCATGGACAAGGACGGCGCGGCGCTGCCGGCGTGGCCCGCGCTCGGCTTCGGTTTCGTCGAGGTCGGCACGGTCACCGCGCACGCCCAGCCGGGCAACCCCCGGCCGCGGCTGTTCCGCCTGCCGGCCAGCGAGGCCGTGGTCAACCGGATGGGCTTCAACAACGCCGGGGCCGCCGCGCTGGCGGCCCGGCTGGCGGCGCTGCCGCGCCCGCTCGGGGTGCCGCTGGGCATCTCGCTGGGCAAGTCCAAGGTGACCCCGCTCGACGAGGCGGTCGAGGACTACCTCGCCTCGTACCGGGCGCTTCGCGGGCACGGCGACTACTTCGCGGTGAACGTGTCCTCACCGAACACCCCGGGGCTGCGCTCGTTGCAGGACCGCTCGCACCTGGACGCGCTGCTCGGCGCGCTGGTGGGGGAGAAGCCGGTGCTGGTCAAGATCGCACCAGATCTGACCGAGGCGGCGATCGCCGAACTGCTGGAGGTCTGCCTGGCCCGGGGTGCCGCCGGGGTGATCGCCACCAACACCACGTTGGCCCGTACCGGGCTGGCCACGGTGGACGCCGAGCGTGGCGCCCAGGCCGGTGGTCTCTCCGGTCGACCGCTGACCGGGCGGGCTCGGGAGGTGGTCGACTTCGTACACCGGGAGACCGGCGGCCAGCTACCGATCATCGGCGTCGGCGGGGTGCTCGACCCGGACGACGCGGCGCGGATGTTCGATGCCGGCGCCGCCCTGGTGCAGCTCTACACCGGCTTCATCTACCGGGGCCCGGCCCTGGTCCGCGCCGCCGCCCGCGCGACGACCACAGCGGTGGCACCGGATCCGGTCGCCGGCCGGTGACCGGCCGGCTGTCCGGGTCGGTTGCCGAGTCCGAGGGCGTCACCACATTGTGTGCCGTGCCTGTCCGGTGGCCTGCCGAGGTATCCCCTGCTGCCTTTGCTCTGCTTCAACCCAGGCAACAGTCGGCGTCCGGTATCCGGACACCAGGTGTTGCCTCCGGTGAAGCAGAGCAAAGGACGCCGAGCAGTGACCGGTCCGGCGGCGCACTACGTGTCGGTCGGGCCTTGCCGGCTGGTTGCGCCGTGCCCTCTGGCCGAGGCGCGTCCACCCGGTGGGCCGGGGGCACGGTCCGGCCCGTTCGCACCTGGAGGGAGCGCACATGACACCCGAGGAGATCCTGGCCGCCGACCGGGCCCACGTCTGGCATCCGTACGCCGCGCTGCCGCCGACGAACCCGCCGTACGTGGTGCAGAGCGCCGAGGGGGTGCGGTTGCGGTTGGCCGACGGGCGGGAGTTGGTGGACGGGATGTCGTCCTGGTGGGCGGCGATCCACGGGTACCGACACCCGGTGCTGGACGCGGCGGTGACCGACCAGCTCGGCCGGATGAGCCACGTGATGTTCGGTGGGCTCACCCACGAGCCCGCCGTGCAGCTCGCCCGGACCCTGGTCGAGCTGACCCCGGATGGCCTGGAACACGTGTTCCTGGCCGACTCCGGCTCGGTCAGCGTCGAGGTGGCGGTGAAGATGTGCCTGCAGTACCAGCGGGCCGTCGGGCGGCCGCAGCGGCGGCGGTTGGCGACCTGGCGGGGCGGTTACCACGGCGACACGTTCCACCCGATGAGCGTCTGCGACCCGGAGGGTGGGATGCACCACCTCTGGGGCGACGTGCTGCCCCGGCAGGTCTTCGCACCGGTCCCACCGGGTGGCTTCACCGACCCGCCCGACGACGCGTACGTGGCGGCGTTGGTGGACACCGTCGAGCGGTACGCCGACGAACTGGCCGCGGTGATCGTCGAGCCGGTCGTCCAGGGCGCTGGCGGAATGCGTTTCCACCATCCCGGGTACCTGCGGGTGCTGCGCGAGGTGACCCGCGCGCACGGGGTGTTGTTGATCTTCGACGAGATCGCCACCGGGTTCGGCCGTACCGGTGCGATGTTCGCCGCCGAGCACGCCGGGGTGACGCCGGACGTGCTGTGCGTGGGCAAGGCGCTCACCGGGGGCTACCTGACGCTCGCGGCGACGCTCTGCACCCCGGAGGTCGCCCGGGGCATCTCCGCCAGCGGTGTGCTGGCGCACGGGCCCACGTTCATGGGCAACCCGTTGGCCTGCGCGGTGGCCAACGCCTCCATCGGGCTGCTGCGGGCCGGGGACTGGTCGGCCCAGGTGGCCAGGGTCGGCGCGGGCCTGAGCGCCGGCCTGGAGCCCCTGCGCGGCATGCCGGGGGTGGCCGACGTGCGGGTGCTCGGCGCGATCGGGGTGGTCCAGCTCGATCACGAGGTCGACCTCGGGGCGGCCACCGTGGCCGCGGTCGAGCAGGGGGTGTGGCTGCGCCCGTTCCGCGACCTGATCTACACGATGCCGCCGTACGTCACCGACGACACCGACCTGGCCCGGATCGCGGCCGGGGTGGCGGCGGCGGTGGCGGCCGGCTGAGTCGTCCCGGTCGCCGGGTCGACGGTTACCCGGGCGGGGCTGCCGCCCGGACGACGAGAGGGGAACACTCCGATGGACAGCTTCGGTACCCGGCTGCACCGGGCGATCACCGAGCGCGGGCCGCTCTGTGTGGGCATCGACCCGCATCCCGGTCTGCTGGCCCGCTGGGGCCTCACGGACGACGTCCAGGGGCTCGAGCGGTTCAGCCGGACCGTCGTGGAAGCCCTCGGTGACCGGGTTGCGGTGGTGAAGCCTCAGTCGGCCTTTTTCGAGCGATTCGGATCCCGAGGTGTGGCCGTTCTTGAGTCAACTATCCGACAGTTGCGGGATGCCGGCTCGCTCGTTCTCCTCGACGTCAAACGCGGCGACATCGGCTCGACGGTGAGCGCGTACGCCTCCGCGTACCTTGATCCATCCAGCCCGCTGTATGTCGACGCGGTCACCGCGAGCCCCTACCTCGGGGTCGGTTCGCTGGCGCCGATGTTCGAGCTGGCCGCCGAGCACGGCGGTGGGGTCTTCGTGCTGGCCCTCACCTCCAACCCCGAGGGCGCGGCTGTGCAGCGGGCCCGCACGGCCGACGGCCGCACCGTGGCGCAAACCGTGATCGACGAGATTTCCCAGCTCAACAGGGGTGCGACTCCGCTCGGGAGCTTCGGTCTGGTGGTCGGCGCGACCATCGGCGAAACCGGTCACGACCTCTCCGGCGTGGGGGGCCCACTGCTCGCTCCGGGGCTCGGCGCACAGGGTGCCGGTGCCGCCGATCTGCGTACCGTCTTCGGTTCGAGCCTCGCCTCGGTGCTCCCGTCGTACTCCCGGGAAGTGCTCTCCGCCGGCCCCGATGTCGCCGCCCTGCGGGCCGCCGCGGACCGCGTGTTGGTCGACTGTCGGGCCGTCCTGCCTGCCCGGTGACTGACTGACGGGTCGGTCACTCTACGGTGATCATGCGGCCCCCACGTTGCCGAAAGCTCCGTTGGCCGCTAGTTTTCCCCGCGCTGGGAACCATGGACCCCTTGGTTCACAGCGACACCACGTTTCACAGATGCGGCGGTGCGCCCCGCCCGCCGCGATAGGGACCTGAGGAGAACTGGTGCCGCTCCCGTCACTGACCCCCGAACAACGCGCTGCCGCGCTCGAGAAGGCCGCGGAGATCCGCAAGGCCCGTGCTCAGCTGAAGGAGCAGCTCAAGCAGGGCAAGACCACCCTCGGCGCCGTCCTCGAGCGCGCCGAGAGCGACGACGTCGTTGGCAAGCTCAAGGTTTTGGCCGTCCTGCAGGCCATGCCGGGTATCGGCAAGATCCGGGCTACCCAGATCATGGAGAAGCTCAAGATCGCCGACAGCCGTCGCCTGCGTGGCCTCGGCGAGCAGCAGCGCAAGGCACTGCTTGGAGAGTTCGCCGCCAACTGAACCTGGCAGCGTGTAGAAACAAGCAGTGAGCACGGATGACGAGGCGCGCCCGGCGGCTCGGCTCACTGTCCTGGCTGGACCTTCGGGTTCCGGCAGGGAGAGTGTCGTCGAGCTAGTCCGGGCGCGTTCTCCGTCCGTGTGGATCCCGGTGCCGGCAACCACCCGGCCGCGCCGGGAGACGGAGATCGACGGGGATGACCGGGTCTTCCTCGCCCCCGCCGAGTTCGATCGTCGGCTCGCCCTCGGCGAGCTGCTGGAGTGGTCCCGGATCGGCAGGTACCACCGGGGCACTCCGTACCCACCGCTGCGCGCCCGGCTCGACGCCGGGCAGCCGGTGCTGCTCCCACTCGACCTGCCCGGCGCCCCACTGATCCGGGCGCGTCTGCCCGATTCGCGGCTGGTGCTGCTGAGCCCACCCGGCTACGAACCCGACGCCGCCATGTCGGCGGCCTTCGAGCACACGCTGACCCATGACCTCACCGAACGGGTGGTCAACGAGCTGGTAGGCTTACTCGGTTCTTCTTATCCGGATCCGGCCCGGCCGCGCGTGCGCGGCTGACGGCCGGCCGCCGTTGAGACTCAGCACCGCGTCCGCGCGGCTCGAAAGACGCAGAGGTTAATTCGTGGGATCCATCGCCAACCCCGAAGGCATCACCAACCCGCCGATCGACGAGCTCCTCGAGAAGACGACGTCGAAGTACGCGCTGGTCATCTTCGCCGCCAAGCGCGCGCGGCAGGTCAACGCCTACTACAGCCAGCTCGGTGAGGGTCTGCTGGAGTACGTCGGCCCGCTCGTCGAGACCACCCCGCAGGAGAAGCCCCTCTCCATCGCCATGCGTGAGATCAACGCGGGCCTGCTCACCGCCGAGCCGACCGACCAGCCGTAAGCCCTCGCCGGCCGATGTCCGCCTCGATCGTCCTCGGGGTAGGCGGCGGCATCGCCGCCTACAAGGCGTGTGAGCTGCTGCGACTCTTCACCGAATCGGGTCACCGGGTTCGGGTCGTGCCGACCGCGTCGGCGCTCCGGTTCGTCGGAGCGCCGACCTGGGCAGCGCTCTCCGGCCAGCCGGTCGCCGACGACGTCTGGACCGACGTCCACGAGGTGCCGCACGTCCGGCTCGGTCAGCAGGCCGACCTGGTGGTGGTCGCGCCGACCACCACCGACCTGCTCGCCAAGGCCGCGCACGGGCTCGCCGACGACCTGCTGACCAACACCCTGCTGACCGCCCGCTGCCCGGTGCTGCTGGCCCCGGCCATGCACACCGAGATGTGGGAGCACCCGGCCACCGTGGCCAACGTCGCCACGCTGCGCGCCCGGGGCGTCCGGGTCATCGAGCCGGCCGTCGGGCGGCTCACCGGCGTCGACACCGGCAAGGGCCGGCTACCCGACCCGGCGGAGATCTTCGCCGTCGCCCGTCGGGTCCTGGCCCGGGGCGACTCCGCCCCCGCCGACCTGGCCGGCCGCCGGGTGGTCGTCACCGCCGGCGGCACCCGGGAACCCCTGGACCCGGTCCGCTTCCTCGGCAACCGCTCCTCGGGCAAGCAGGGTTACGCGTTCGCCCGCGCGGCGGTCGCCCGGGGCGCCCGGGTCACCCTGGTCGCGGCCAACGTCTCCCTCGCCGACCCCGCCGGTGTCGACCTGATCCGGGTGGGCACCACCGCCGAGCTGCGGGAGGCGACGCTGAAGGCCGCCGTCGAGGCCGACGCGGTGGTGATGGCGGCGGCTCCGGCCGATTTCCGCCCGGCGACGTACGCGCCTGGCAAAATCAAGAAGTCGGACGATGGTGTCGCGCCCACCATCGAGCTCGTCACGAACCCGGACATCGCGGCGGAGCTCGGCCAGCGCAAACGACCGGAGCAACTGCTCGTGGTGTTCGCCGCCGAGACCGGTGACGCCGAGGCCAACGGCCGAGCGAAACTCGCCCGGAAGCGGGCCGACCTGATCGTCATCAACGAGGTCGGTCCCGACCTGGTCTTCGGCGCCGACACCAACACGGTGACGGTCATCGGCGCGGACGGCTCGGTCAGTCGACTCCCCGAGCAGTCCAAGGAAGCCGTGGCCGATACCGTCTGGGATCTCGTCGTGGCGCGGTTGCCCGTCCGCTCCTGACGGGTGGAACAGAGCGCGACCGGTCCCTACACCGGCCGCAGTGGTGATTAGACTGCCGCGGAACGACCTCACACGCTTAGGAGTGCCGTGACACGCCGCCTCTTCACGTCCGAATCGGTCACGGAAGGCCACCCGGACAAGATCGCCGACCAGATCAGCGATGGCATCCTCGACGCGTTGTTGGCTGAGGATCCGCACAGCCGCGTGGCGGTGGAAACCATGATCACCACCGGCCAGGTGCACATCGCCGGTGAGGTGACCACCAAGGCGTACGCCGACATCCCGACGATCGTCCG
Source organism: Micromonospora arborensis (assembly GCF_003205615.1). Taxonomy (GTDB): domain Bacteria; phylum Actinomycetota; class Actinomycetes; order Mycobacteriales; family Micromonosporaceae; genus Micromonospora; species Micromonospora arborensis. The sequence continues at coordinate 19,267 of NZ_PYBV01000033.1, forward strand.
CCGGACCATCCTCGACATCGGCTACGACTCGTCGAAGAAGGGCTTCGACGGCGCCTCCTGCGGGGTCAGCGTCTCCATCGGCGCGCAGTCCGAGGACATCGCGCAGGGTGTGGACAACGCCTTCGAGTTGCGGACCGGTGCGTCGGAGAGCGCGCTGGACGCGCAGGGCGCCGGCGACCAGGGCATGATGTTCGGCTTCGCCTGCTCGGAGACCCCCGAGCTGATGCCGCTGCCGATCGCCCTCGCCCACCGGCTGTCCCGCCGCCTCGCCGCCGTACGCAAGGACGGCACGATCCCCTACCTGCGGCCGGACGGCAAGACCCAGGTCACCATCGAGTACGAAGGGCTGCGCCCGGTCCGGCTGAACACCGTGGTCGTGTCCAGCCAGCACGCAGCGGACATCTCGCTCGACTCGCTGCTCACCCCGGACGTGCGCGACCACGTGATCGCGCCGGAGCTGGAGAGCCTCGGTCTGGACACCGACGGCTACCGGCTGCTGGTGAACCCGACCGGCCGGTTCGAGATCGGCGGCCCGATGGGTGACGCCGGGCTGACCGGCCGCAAGATCATCGTCGACACGTACGGCGGGTACGCCCGCCACGGCGGTGGCGCGTTCTCCGGCAAGGATCCGTCCAAGGTGGACCGTTCGGCCGCGTACGCGATGCGCTGGGTGGCCAAGAACGTGGTCGCCGCCGGTCTGGCCGAGCGGTGTGAGGCGCAGGTCGCCTACGCCATCGGCAAGGCGCACCCGGTGAGCCTGTTCATCGAGACGTTCGGCACCGAGACCGTGCCGGTCACCTCGATCGAGAAGGCCGTCGCCGAGGTGTTCGACCTGCGTCCGGCCGCCATCATCCGGGACCTCAACCTGCTCCGCCCGATCTACCAGCAGACCGCCGCGTACGGCCACTTCGGCCGGGAGCTGCCGGATCTGACCTGGGAGAACACCGACCGGGCCGCCGACCTCAAGTCGGCCGCGGGAGCCTGACCGCCACCAGGCGTAGCGACCGGCGACCCGCGGACGGGTCGCCGGTCGCGCGCGTCTGCGTGGACGTCGGACTGGCGCATCTGGACCGGCCGTTCGACTACCTGGTGCCGGCGGAACTGGACGACGTCGCGGTGCCCGGCACCCGGGTGAAGGTGCGCTTCGCCGGGCAACTCGTCGACGGATGGCTGTTGTCCCGCGCCGACGACTCCGGGCACACCGGCCGCCTCGCGTACCTGGAGAAGGTCGTCTCGCCGGAGCCCGTGCTGTCGCCCGAGGTCGCCCGGCTGGCCCGCGCGGTCGCCGACCGGTACGCGGGCAGCCTCGCCGACGTGCTCCGGCTCGCCGTGCCGCCCCGGCACGCGCGGGTGGAGAAGGAGCCCCGCGACGAGCAGCCCACCCCGGTGGCCGCCGAGGCGGCCGAGGCGGTCGACCCCCGCGGGTGGCGGGACTACTCGACGGGCCCGGCGTTGCTGCGCGCGCTCACCGACGGCCGGGCGCCCCGCGCGGTCTGGTCGGCGCTGCCCGGCGAGGACTGGGCGGCCCGCTACGCCGACGCGGTGGCCGCCACCGTCGCCGGCGGCCGTGGCGCGGTGGTCGTGGTGCCCGACGCCCGCGACCTCGACCGGCTGGACGCCGCCCTCACCGGCGTGCTCGGCCCGGGGCGGCACGTCAGCCTCTCCGCCGCGCTCGGGCCGGCCCGGCGCTACCGGGCGTTCCTCGCCGCCCGCCGCGGGCAGGTGCCGGTGGTGATCGGCACCCGGGCGGCGATGTTCGCACCGGTGGACCGGCTCGGCCTCGTCGCCATCTGGGACGACGGTGACGACCTGCACTCCGAGCCCCGATCCCCCTACCCGCACGCCCGCGACGTGCTGCTCACCCGCGTCCAGCTCGCCGAGGCCGGCGCGCTGGTCGGCGGGTACGCCCGCACCGCCGAGGCGCAGCTGCTGCTGGAGACCGGCTGGGCCCGGGAGGTGGTCGCCGAACGGGCGACCGTGCGGGCCCGGATTCCGGCCATCGCGCCGACCGGCGACGACCCGCAACTGGCGCGTGACCCCGGGGCCGCCACCGCCCGGCTGCCGAGCCTGGCCTGGACGGCCGCCCGCGACGCCATCCGAGCCGACCTGCCGGTGCTGGTGCAGGTGCCCCGACGCGGCTACCTGCCGTCGATCTCCTGCGCCGAGTGCCGCACCCCGGCCCGCTGCGCGCACTGTGCCGGCCCGCTCGCACTGCCGTCGGCCGGCGGCACCCCGGCCTGCCGGTGGTGCGCGCGGGTGGCCGCCGCGTACGCCTGCCCGGAGTGTGGGGGGCGGCGGCTGCGGGCCGCGGTGACCGGCGCCCGGCGGACCGCCGAGGAGCTGGGCCGGGCGTTCCCCGGCGTGCCGGTACGCACCTCGGGCCGCGAGGAGGTGCTGACCGAGGTGCCCGGCGGCGCGGCCCTGGTGGTGACCACGCCCGGCGCCGAGCCGGTCGCCGAGGGTGGCTACGGCGCGGTGCTGCTGCTCGACTCGTGGGCCCTGCTGACCCGGGCCGACCTGCGTGCCGGCGAGGAGGCGCTGCGCCGCTGGACGGCGGCGGCGGCCCTGGCCCGCCCGGCGCCGACCGGACGGGTGGTGGTGGTCGCCGACGGCGCGCTCGCCCCGGTGCAGGCGCTGCTGCGCTGGGACGCCGCCTGGTTCGCCGGCCGGGAGTTGGCCGAGCGCCGGGAGCTGGGTTTCCCCCCGGCCGTCCGGATGGCGAGCGTCACCGGCGCGGCCGAGGCGGTGGCGGACCTGCTCGCCGCGGCCCGGCTGCCGGCCGACGCCGAGGTGCTCGGGCCGGTGCCGGCCGACGAGGGGCGGGAGCGGATGCTGGTCCGGGTGCCCCGGGCCCGGGCCGCCGCGCTCGCCGAGGCGCTGCACTCCGCCGCCGGCGCTCGCGCCGCCCGCAAGGCCGCCGACCCGGTTCGTCTCCAGGTCGACCCACTGAGCCTGTTCTGACTCCCCCGGGGGCCGACGCCGGCAGGCCCCTGTTTTCGCAGGTGTCGAGGTCGGCGGGCCCGGTCCCGGGGGTGGCTCCCGCACACCGCGTCCGGCAGGGCGGTGGCGTCGGAGTGGTAGCATCGCCCGTCATGCCGAGGCGTACGACGGCTCCAGGTCGCGACGGAGCGTCTGCCGAGCCGAGCTGGAGTTCGCCGCAGGATGGTGCGGCGATAGCGGGAACGCGTCGCTGGGACGCGATGTCGATGATGTCTGTGAGCCGGTGATCAGGGGTGGACCAGTCGTGACCGTTGGACAATCGATCGTCTTCAACGGCGACCTCGGCAGCGGCAAGAGCACCGTGTCGGTCGAGATCGCCAAGCGGCTCGGGATGCGCCGGGTCAGCGTGGGAGACCTCTACCGGGAGATGGCGCAGCAGCGGCAGATGACCGCGCTGCAGCTCAACCTGCACGCCGAGCTCGACCAGGCCGTCGACGGCTACGTCGACCAGCTCCAGCGGGACATCGCCGCCTCCGGGGAGCCTCTGATCATGGACTCCCGGCTGGCCTGGCACTTCTTCACCGACGCGCTCAAGGTCCACATGATCACCGAGCCGGGTGAGGCGGCCCGGCGGGTGCTCGCCCGCCCTTCCGGTCCGGCGGAGAGCTACGCCACCCTGGAGGAGGCCAAGGCCAAGCTCCGGGAGCGCAGCGCGAGCGAGCGCAGCCGGTTCATCATCCGTTACGGCGTGGACAAGGCCCGACTGCGCAACTACGACCTGATCTGCGACACCACCCGGGCCTCCGCGGCCGAGGTGATCGAGCACATCGTCGCCGCGTACGAGGGCACGCTCGGCGCCGAGGTGCTGCGCGACGGGCCGCCGTTGCTGCTGCTGGACCCGTCCCGCGTCTACCCGACCGAGGACATCGCCACCCTGCGCGGTCTGTGGGACACCGACTTCGTCGGCGACGTGGCCGAGGCCGGCGACGAGGCCCTGGAACCGCTGAAGATCGGTTTCACCGGCGAGTACTTCTTCGTCGTCGACGGCCACCGCCGGCTCAGCGCCGCCCTGCAGAACGGCTTCTCCCTGGTCCCCGCCCAACTGGTCGCCGAGGTCGACGAGCCGGTGGTGGGCGGGATGAGCGCGATCGACTACTTCGCCGCTCAGGTGCGTCCCGGCCTGGTCTACGACTGGGAGGCGGCCCACAAGATCCAGCTGCCGCTGCCCGAGCCCGCGCTGCTCCGCGGCGACGCGGTGCTCGCCGGGGACCCGGGCGCCAACGCCTGACGGATCGTTCCCCGCGCCGGCGTGAACCCGGCGCAGGGCGGGCCCGCGTCCACGGGGGCTGCCGAAAGTCCCCGGCGTCGCAATGATGGAGCCTCCGACGTACCGACGGAGGAGGCCCGCCATGGACGCAGCCGAGGCGATGACACTGCTCATGTCGCCGCAGGGGCGCATCGACCCGTACCCGACGTACGAGCGGCTGCGGGCGCACGGGCCGGTCGTGCAGGCCATGCCGGGCCTGTACGTGGTGACCGGTTACCCGGAGGTGGACGAGCTGCTGCGCGACCCCCGCCTCGGGGTGCTCGACGACGAGCGGCGCGATGAGGTGTGGCCGAACTGGCGGGCGAGCCCCGCCGTGTCGTCGATCGCCCGTTCCATGCTGCGGACCAACCCGCCCGATCACAGCCGGATGCGCCGGCTCGCCTCCGGCGCGTTCAGCCCGCGCCGCGTCGCCGGGATGCGCGACGTGGTGCACGCCCAGGCCGTGGAACTGCTCGACGCGATGGTGGCCCGCGCCTCCGACGGTGAGCCGGTCGACGTGCTGGCCGACTTCGCGTACCCGCTGCCGGTGGGTGTGATCTGCGCGCTGCTCGGCGTGCCGGCGGCGGACCGGCCGATGTTCCGCCGCTGGGCCGGTGACCTGACCGGGGTGCTGGAGCCGGAGATCACCGCCGAGGAGTTGGCCGTCGCCGACGCCGGCGCCACCGAGCTGCGCGACTACTTCGTCGAGCTGGTCGTCGACCGGCGGCGGGCGCCGGCCGACGACCTGACCACCGCGCTCGTCCAGGTGCACGACGCCGACGGCGACCGGCTCACCGGCGCGGAGTTGCTGGCCAACCTGATGGTGCTGCTGGTCGCCGGCTTCGAGACCACCACCAACCTGCTCGGCAACGGCCTCGTCGTGCTGTTGGGTCACCCCGAGGCCGCCGCCGCGCTGCGCGCCGACCCCGATCTCGCTCCGGCGTACGTCGAGGAGCTGCTGCGCTTCGACTCCCCGGTGCAGCTGACCACCCGGATCAGCACCGCGCCGGTGCGCTGCGGTGGGGTCGACCTGCCGGCCGGCAGTGCCGCGTTGCTGCTGCTCGGCGCGGCCAACCGGGATCCGCGACGCTTCGCCGACCCGCAGCGCTTCGACCCGACCCGGGACCAGGCGCACCCGCTCTCCTTCGGCGCCGGCCCGCACTACTGCCTCGGGGCCGGCCTGGCCCGGCTCGAGGCGCAGCTGGCCTTCCCGCTGCTGCTGCGCCGCCTGCCCGAGCTGGCCCTGGCCGGGACACCCCGGCACCGCACCCGGCTGACCCTGCGCGGTTACCAGAGCCTGCCCGTGACGCTGGGCACACCGGCGGTGGTCGATCGAGGTACGCCGGCCGGCGCGCCTCCGAGCACTCCGTAGACTGGTACGGCACCGCCCGTCCGCCTGTCGAAGGAGCCATCCCGCGTGACCGTCCAGCCCATCCGTCTTTTTGGGGATCCGGTGCTGCGCACGCCGGCCGATCCGGTGGTCGACTTCGACGCCGAGCTGCGTCGGCTCGTCGCCGACCTCACCGACACGATGCGTGAGCAGAACGGCGCCGGCCTGGCCGCGCCGCAGCTCGGCGTGAGCCTGCGGGTGTTCACCTTCGACGTCGACGACGTGCTCGGCCACCTGATCAATCCGGTGCTCGAGTTTCCCGACGAGGAGGAGCAGGACGGCCCGGAGGGCTGCCTGTCGATCCCCGGGCTCTACTTCGACACCAAGCGTCGGCAGAACGTCATCGCCAAGGGCTTCAGCTCGTTCGGCGACCCGATGCAGATCGTCGGCACCGGTCTGATGGCGCGCTGCGTCCAGCACGAGACCGACCACCTCGACGGGGTGCTCTTCCTCGACCGGCTGGATCCCCAGGGGCGCAAGGAGGCCATGAAGGCGATCCGCCAGGCCGAGTGGTACGACGAGGCGGCCCCGCCGACGGTCAAGCTGAGCCCGCACATCAGCGACCCCTTCGGTCTGGGGCGGTGACCCCGATGCGCGTGATCTTCGCTGGTACGCCGGCCGTCGCCGTTCCCGCCCTGGCCGCCGTCGCCGCCTCCGGGCACGACCTGGTCGCCGTGGTCACCCGGCCCGACGCGCCCGCCGGGCGTGGGCGTGGCCTGTCCCGCTCCCCGGTCGGCGAGTGGGCCGACGAGCGGGGCGTCGAGGTGCTCACGCCGGCCCGCCCCCGCGACCCCGAGTTCCTCGACCGGCTGCGCGAGCTCGCACCGGACTGCGTGCCGGTCGTCGCCTACGGCGCGCTGGTCCCGCCGGCTGCCCTGGAGATCCCCCGGCACGGTTGGATCAACCTGCACTTCTCGCTGCTGCCCGCGTGGCGTGGCGCCGCGCCCGTGCAGCACGCCGTGCTGCACGGTGACGAGTTGACCGGGGCCAGCGTCTTCCAACTGGAGCAGGGCCTGGACACCGGCCCGGTCTACGGCACCCTCACCGACGAGATCCGTGCCGCTGACACCTCCGGTGACCTGCTGGAGCGGCTCGCCGAATCCGGTGCCGGTCTGCTGGTGGCGGTCCTCGACGCGATCGCCGCCGGCACCGCCCGGGCGGAGCCGCAGCCTGCCGACGGGGTGTCACTGGCACCGAAGCTGACCGTGGACGACGCGCGGGTGCGCTGGAGTGACCCGGCCTTCGCCGTGGACCGTCGGCTGCGGGCCTGCACCCCGGCCCCGGGCGGCTGGACGACGTTCCGGGGCGAGCGGGTGAAGCTCGGCCCGGTCGTGCCGGTGCCCGACGGCCCTGAACTGAAGCCGGGGGAGTTACTGGTGGAGAAGTCCCGGGTGCTGGCCGGCACGGCGACCGTGCCGGTGCGTCTCGGTGAGGTCCGCGCCGCGGGCAAGCGGGCCATGGGCGCGACCGACTGGGCGCGCGGCGTCCGGGTCGGCACCGGAGAGGACTTCGCGTGACGGCCCCGGAGGGAACACGCCCGATGCGCTCCGGCCCGTCGGCCGGTCGTGGCGGGGACCGCCGTCCGGTCCGGCCACCGATGGACCGTCCGCGCCGGGCGGCGTACGAGGCGGTCGCCGCGGTGCACCGCGACGACGCGTTCGCCAACCTGGTGCTGCCCATCATCCTGCGCGAGGAGGGGCTGTTCGGCCGGGACGCGGCCTTCGCCACCGAGCTGACCTACGGCACCCTGCGCCACCTGGGCACGTTGGACGCGATCCTGACCGACGCCGCCGGCCGGGACGTGGCCCGGATCGACCCGCCGGTACGCGACGCGCTGCGGCTCGGGGCGTACCAGTTGCTGCACACCCGGGTGCCGCCGCACGCGGCGGTCTCGTCGACGGTGGACCTGGTCCGGTCGGTCGCACCGGGCGCCACCGGCTTCGCCAACGCGGTGCTGCGTGAGGTGTCCACCCGCGACGCGGACGCCTGGGTGGCGAAGCTCGCCCCATCGATGGAGACCGACCCGGTCGGGCACCTGGCGTTGGCGTACAGCCACCCGCAGTGGATCGTGCGGGCCTTCTCCGAGGCGCTCGGCGGCGATCTCGGTGAGACGGCCCGTCTCCTGATCGAAGACAACGAGCGCCCGCCGGTGCACCTGTGCGCGCGGCCCGGGCTGATCGACCCGATCGAGCTGGCCGACCAGGTCGGCGGTGCGCCGGGCGCCTTCTCTCCGTACACCGTCTATCTGCCCGGCGGTGCGCCGGGCGACGTGCCGGCGGTGGTCGACGGGCGGGCCCACGTCCAGGACGAGGGTTCCCAGTTGGTGGCCGCCGCGCTCGCCGACGCACCGTTGGACGGCCCGGACGGGCGTTGGCTGGACCTGTGCGCCGGTCCGGGCGGCAAGGCCGGTCTGCTCGGCGCGTTGGCCGCGCAGCGTGGCGCGCGGGTGACCGCGGTGGAGGTGGCCGAGCACCGGGCCCGGCTGGTCTCCCAGGCGACCCGGGGTCTGCCGGTGGCCGTGCTGGCCATGGACGGCCGCGACGTCGGTGCCGACCCGAAGCTCCCGGAGCAGCACTTCGACCGGGTGCTGGTGGATGCCCCGTGCACCGGGCTCGGCTCGCTGCGTCGCCGGCCGGAGTCGCGCTGGCGCCGGCAACCGTCCGACCTGCCGCCGCTCACCCGGCTGCAACGGGAGTTGCTCGGTGCGGCGCTGCGGGCGGTCCGTCCGGGTGGCCTGGTCGCCTACGTCACCTGCTCGCCGCACACGGTCGAGACGCACGTGACGGTGACCGAGGCGGCCCGCCGTAGTGGGGTTCCGGTGGACTTCGTGGACGCCCGGCCGCTGCTGCCGGCCGGCATGCCCGGTCTGGGTGACGGACCGACCGTGCAGCTCTGGCCGCACCGCCACGGCACCGACGCGATGTTCCTCGCCGTTCTGCGTCGAGGCTGAGTCGGGGAGGGTCCCGTGTCGAGGTTGGCGTTGACACGGGACCCTTCCGTTCTTCAAGCTCGGGTTCTGGGCGCCACCCGGACAACGCTCGCTCCCAGAGCGCTTTCCTCGCCTTGCTGTACGGAAGTGATCAGGTTGTAGTAGCCAGGCGACGCGTCCTCGGCGATTGAGATGAGACTGACGGGGCGTTCGTCAGACGCGCCGGAGGGCCGCACCAGGGGAGCCTCGAACGTCACCACTCCTGCAGCGGGCTGAGCCGCACTCGTCGCGGCATCCTTCAAGTCGTCGACACCCGCATACGGGCCGGTCAGACGCGCAGCCAGTTCGACCTGCAAGGGCTTCGCGGCGGGGTCGGTCCCCGGCTTGACCGTCCAGTGAACCGTCAGTTGCTGGCCGGGCCGGTAAACCGTGTCGACGTCCAAGCTATCGCAACACGTGTACGTCATCGGGGTGTTTGTCGTGGTGATGGACGGCTCGGGGCCACAGCCTGATAAGACCGGCGGAGCCAGGCAAGCAACAACCACCAGTCGCCACGCTCTCATGAGCGTGATCGTAGCTTCGTGGATCTAACGGTGTTTACGGCCAGGCCTGCCAGGCGTTGTGCCTGGCGGGGCGCGCCGACATTGCTCAGCCAGCGGGTGTCGGTGACCGGTGGCAGAGGTGCTCGTTTCCGCCTTTGCTCTGCTTCCACC
>NZ_PYBV01000033.1:28589-72348 GCF_003205615.1 Micromonospora arborensis
GGGTGGAAGCAGAGCAAAGGACGTCGAGACATGGTGTTCCCATCCGTCATCCGTCAGGCGTTAGCCCCGCCCGGTCAGCCGATGGCGCGGCTCTTTGTTCAGCTCGGTCAGGTGACCGGGAGCCCCTTGGTGCCGGCGTTCCTCATCGAACGGGTCAGGTCCCGGTCGGAGATCCAGAGGAAGCACTGCACGCCACGGTTGCCGTTCTTCCACTCGTCCTCGTACGGCTGGTAGTAGATCGTGCCGGCGCGAAAGTCGAGCTGCGAGTTGTCCGGAACCTTGGCGAACTTGGCGATCATCGACTGGCAGGCCCGATGGGTCCGCTTGACGGTGCGGGTGAACTCGGCGTAGCTGACCTCCGGCGCCTGCCAGACCCCGACGAACTCGGCGTGGTGCTTGGCGGTGCAGGAGACCGGCACCATCTCGTCGATGTCGTCCTTGACCAGCTTCGGGTTGAAGCAGCGGTACGCCAGCGGCGCCGCGCCGGACAGCGCACCTCGGAGGCTGCCGGTGCGTGCGCCGACGGTGGTGTCGTCGATGCTGGCGATCTCGGTGACGTCGCAGCGGTACCAGCGGGCCCCGCCCGCCCAGGCCTGCGGCGATGGCAGGACGACGGTCAGGCCGAGTCGCCCGGAACGCCAGTCGGCGCCCACCGCCTTGTTGACCTCCGTGTCGCACGCGGTCTGTGCGGCCCGCAGGCCCACCGACCCGGGCTGCGGGGGTGTGCCGGACTGGGCGCTCGGCCCGGTGAGCGTGCCGACGTGCATGGTCTCCACCAGGTGCGACTCGGTGCACGCCGTCGGGTTGTAACCGGTCAGGAAGCCGACCTGCTGGGGGGTTTGGTGGCAGACGTCGGCGGCGGGAACGAACTGCTGCGCCGCGACGGGCGCCGGCCAGTCGTCGGTGAGGTCACGGTCGATCCCGGCCGGTGCGCCGCACCCGCTCAGCACCAGGGCCAGAGCCGCACCGCCGGCGAACGCCGCCAACCACCGTCGCATTCCTGACCTCCCGCTGCGGTGGCCTCCAGCCGGACCCCGCCGGTAGGAGCGCCACGGCGCAGCAGCATACGGCACCGATGCTCAGATCGCGGGCAGTCCCTTGGGGCCGGCGCCGCGCATCGAACGGGTGAGTTTGCGGTCGTCGCTCCACAGGAAACAGCGCACCCCCCGGTCACCGTCCTCCCACTCCCGTTGCGACGGTGGGTAGTAGATGGACCCGGCCCGGTACGGCAGGTCGACGTCGTTCGGCACCGCCGCGTACGTGGCGATCAACTCCATGCAGCGTTTGTGTGCCTGCTCGGCGGAGCGGGAGAACTCCGCCCAGCTCACGTCCCGTTCCTCGTAGACGCCCACGAACTCGGCGCGGTGCGGCTCGGTGCAGAGCACCGGCTGCATGTAGTTGAGGTTGTCGCCGATCAGCTTGGGGTCGAAGCAACGGTGGGTCAGCGGGGCGTCGCCGATCAACGCGCCGCGCAGGCTGCCGGTGCGGTTCACCGGGCGGGTGTTGTCGATGCTGCCGGTCTCGCTGAGGTCGCAACGGAACCAGCGCGCCCCGCCGGACCAGGCGGGTCCCGAGGGCAGCGCGAGGGACAGGGCGAGGCGGGCCGCGTGCCAGTCGCCACCGAGCATCTCCCGGGCCCGCTGGTCGCACTCGGCGCGGGCCCTGCGCAGCGCCGACGAGCCCGGTTCGGGCCGGGTCTCGGCCAACGCGTCGGGCCCGACGAAGGTGCCGACGTGGATGGCCTCGGCCACGTGGTTGCGCGCGCAGTCCACCGTCTCGTACGTGCTGGCCTGCACGATGGCGGTGACCCGGGGCAGGCAGGTGTCGGTGGCGGGGGCGAACGGCGTCGGGTCCCGCAGCGCCGGCCAGTCGTCGGTGAGATCACCGTCCGCGCCGCGAGTCGGCGCGCAGCCGGCCAGCAGTATCGTCGTGACGCCGGCCAGCACCAGCGCTGGAAGCCACCGTCGCATCGTCCGCCCTTCCGGGAGCTGGCGGCCGGTCACCGCGCCCCGCGGCGAAACCCCGGCGGGCGTGCAGCCTACGGCACCGTCCCGCATGGAGTGTCGCCGTGTTTCCGTCGATCGGCCAGCCACTCGTGTCTGTTCGTCCGGATTCGGCGGTCCGGACCGACTAATTCTGCACCACTGGTCACTGTCGGGTCACAGCGCGTCGGAGTTGGTGCCGCCATGCGGGATGGGGGTGACCGCGTTCGTACACTGGCCCCGTGACCGTACCGCCGCCGATCGTCGCGCCGAGCATCCTGGCCGCCGATTTCGCCCGCCTCGCCGAAGAGGTCCGTGCCGTCGAGGACGCCGCGGACTGGTTGCACGTCGACGTGATGGACAACCATTTCGTACCGAACCTGACCATTGGGCTGCCCGTGGTGCAGAGTCTGCGGGCTGTCACCGCCATGCCGTTCGACGTGCACCTGATGATCGAGGATCCGCGCCGCTGGGCCCCCGGTTACGCCGACGCCGGGGCGTACAACGTCACCTTCCACGCGGAGGCGTCCGACGATCCGGTGGCGCTGGCCAAGGATCTGCGGTCGGCCGGCGCGAAGGCCGGCCTGGCCATCGACCGGGACACCCCGATCGAGCCGTACCTGGACCTGCTGCCCAGCTTCGACACCTTGCTGATCATGACGATCAAGGCCGGCTTCGGCGGGCAGCGGTTCATCCCGCAACTGCTGGACAAGGTGCGTACCGCCCGCCGGCACGTCTCGGCCGGGCACCTGGAGCTCCGCATCGAGGTGGACGGCGGGATCGCCGCCGACACCATCGAGCAGGCGTCCGCCGCCGGCGCCGACGCGTTCGTGGCGGGCACCGCCGTGTACGGCGCCGCCGACCCGGCGGAGGCGGTACGGCACCTGCGGGCACTGGCGGAACGCGCGGCTCCCGAGGCCTGAGATGGACCCCGACGGCGACCGCAAGGACATCATTCTCGTCGTCGACGACGACGAGGACATCGCTCGTTTCGTCGAGTTCAACCTGCGGCTGCACGGCTTCGAGGTGATCCACGCCAGCGACGGTCAGGAGGCCCTCGAGGTCATCGAGCGGCAGCGGCCGGACCTGGCGGTGGTCGACCTCATGATGCCCCGCATCGACGGGCTGGAGCTGACCCGGCGGCTACGCGCCGACCCGATGACCTCCGCCCTGCCGGTGATCATGCTGACGGCGAAGGGGATGACCGTCGACAAGGTGCACGGGCTCAGCGCCGGCGCCGACGACTACCTGGTCAAGCCGTTCGACACCGCCGAGTTGGTGGCCCGGGTCTCGTCGACCCTGCGCCGCAACAAGGAGTTCCGGGAGGTGTCCCCGCTGACCGGGCTGCCCGGCAACAGCCGGATCCGTCGGGAGATCAGTGACCGGGTCCGGCAGGGCGTGGACTACGCGGTCGGCTACATCGACATCGACCGGTTCAAGAGCGTCAACGACCGGTACGGCTTCGTCCGTGGCGACGACTTCATCTCCGCGCTGGCCCGCAGTTTGCACCGGGCGGTGGTGGCGGTGGGGTTGCCGCCGGCCTTCCTCGGCCACGTCGGCGGCGACGACTTCGTCATCGTCTGCGCCCCCGACCAGGTCCGGCCCCTGACGTCCCGCGCGGTGGTCGACTTCGAGAAGTCCGCCGACACGCTCTACGACGCGACCGACCGTGAGCGCGGCTTCGTCGAGTTGAAGGACCGGCGTGGCAACATCCGTCGCGCCGCCCTGGTCACGCTCTCCATCGGGGTGTCCCTCTCCGACGCCGGCAAGCGGTTCACCGACCCGCTCGAGGCGATCGCGGTGGCCTCGGAGATGAAGACGGTGGCCAAGAGCCAACCGGGTTCGTACGTGGCCGTGGACCGGCGTCGCGGCGTCACCTGAGCGTGATTCCGCTGTGAAGTAGCTCGCCTAGGTGGCGACGCGGCCGGATCGGCGTGTAAGACTTCGGGGTACCCACCACGCGCTGGCGGGACTCGGTGAAATTCCGAACCGGCGGTGATCCACGGTCCAACCGTGGTCAGCCCGCGACCCGGACGGCTCTGCTGTCCGGTGGACCTGGTGAAAATCCGGGGCCGACGGTTGGGAGCGGTTCGTCCGCCCCCAGACAGTCCGGATGGGAGACAGCGCGCGGGACGGACGGGTCCGAGCCGGCCGCTGGCTTCAGCGTGCCGTGCCGACCCCTCCGGGGCGGCTGTGCCGTTCCCGGAATCCGCCACCGCCTGCCCGTGGCCCCATGGCCGCAGCCTCCCTGACCGCCCGCGCGCGGACCGGCGAGTGAGAGGGCAGGGCAGGGCGATGGTCAGCGTCTCCGTCGATGAGGCGATGCGGCGTGCGATCGAACTGGCGGCACGGGGGCTCGGCACCACCAGTCCCAACCCGGTCGTCGGTTGCGTGCTGCTCGACGAGGACGGCCAGGTCGTGGGTGAGGGTTTCCACGCGTACGCCGGCGGACCGCACGCCGAGATCGTCGCCCTGGCGCAGGCCGGGCGACGCGCCAAGGGCGGCACCGCGGTCGTCACTCTGGAGCCCTGCGACCACACCGGTCGCACGGGCCCCTGCAGTTCCGCGCTCGTCCAGGCCGGGGTGGGTCGGGTGGTCATCGCCGTGCCCGACCCCAACCCGGTCGCGTCCGGCGGCGCCGCCACCCTGCGCGCCGCCGGGGTCCGGGTCGACCTGGGGGTACGCGGCGAGGAGGCCGAGGCCGGCAACGTCGCGTGGCTGACCTCGATGCGCCGGGGCTGGCCGTACGTGATCTGGAAGTACGCCGCCACGCTCGACGGGCGCTCCGCCGCGGACGACGGCACCAGCATGTGGATCACCTCGGAGGCTGCCCGGATCGACGTGCACGCACTGCGCGGCACGGTCGACGCGGTGCTCGCCGGGGTGGGCACCGTGCTCGCCGACGACCCCCGGCTGACCGCCCGTAACCTGCGCGACGGCAGCCTGGCGATCCGGCAGCCGCTGCGGGTGGTGGTGGACAGCTCGGGGCGTACCCCGGCTGATGCCCGGGTCCGCGACGGCGCCGCGCGCACCTGGATCGCGACCGCCGACGAGGTCGGCGCCGGCCCGGACGGCCGGGTCGACCTGCCGGCGCTGCTCGCGGCGCTGCACCAGCGCGGGGTCCGCGCGGTGCTGCTGGAGGGCGGCCCCCGACTGGCCGGCGCGTTCCTGGCCGCCGGCCTGGTCGACAAGATCGTCGGGTACGTCGCGCCGCGGTTGCTCGGCGCCGGCCCGACCGCCCTGGTCGACGCCGGAGTGACCACCATCGCCGAGGCCATCGATCTGGAGTTCGTCGACGTTACGCAGATCGGTCCGGATCTTCGGATCACCGCTTTGCCCCGAAAAAGGGAGGGCTGACATGTTCACCGGCATTATCGAGGAGTTGGGCGAGATCGTCCGGGTGACGCCGACAGCGGGCGATTCGGCGCTGGTCGCCGTACGCGGTCCGCTTGTCACGTCCGACGCCCGGCACGGCGACTCCATCGCGGTCAACGGCGTCTGCCTGACCGTCGTGGAGGTGGCCGACGGGACCTTCACCGCCGACGTGATGGGGGAGACGCTGCGCCGCTCCGCGCTGGGCGCGCTGCGCCCCGGCGACCCGGTCAACCTGGAGCGGGCCGCCGCCCTCGGCAGCCGGCTCGGCGGGCACCTGGTGCAGGGCCACGTGGACGGGGTCGGTGAACTGATCTCCCGAGAGCCGGCCGAGCAGTGGGAGACCGTCCGGTTCCGGCTGCCGACCGCCCTGTCCCGGTACGTGGTGGAGAAGGGCTCCATCACCATCGACGGCGTCTCGCTGACCGTGGCCGAGGTGGGCGCGGACCAGTTCGCCGTCGGGTTGATCCCGACCACGCTCAAGCTGACCACGCTCGGTGCGAAGGCCGCCGGCGACCCGGTCAACCTGGAGGTCGACGTGTTGGCCAAGTACGTCGAGCGGCTGCTCGGCAGCCGGGCCACCGACGCGCACCCGCTGGCATCGAGCACGGGCGAGGTGGCCTGATGGGTCCGCTCAGTTGGCTGCTCGACGCCCAGGTGCAGGTGGCCGGTTCGCCGGTGCTGGTCCGGGAGATCGTCGGCAACGGGTTCGGGCTGGTCTCCGCGCTGCTCGGGCTGCGCCGGCTGGTCTGGGCGTGGCCGGTCGGGATGATCGGTAACGCGCTGCTGCTCACCGTGTTCCTCGGCGGGGTGTTCGCCACCCCACAGGAGCACGACCTGTACGGCCAGGCCGGCCGGCAGGTCTTCTTCTTCACGGTCAGCGTCTACGGCTGGTGGCGCTGGCGGCGAAACCGTCGCGCCGACGCCACGCAGGCGGCGGTCGTCCCGCGCTGGGC
Source organism: Micromonospora arborensis (assembly GCF_003205615.1). GTDB lineage: Bacteria > Actinomycetota > Actinomycetes > Mycobacteriales > Micromonosporaceae > Micromonospora > Micromonospora arborensis. Next base: position 34,900 of record NZ_PYBV01000033.1, read on the forward strand.
CACCGGGCGGGAACGTCTGGTGCTGCTGCTGGCCGCCGTGGTCGGCACCGCCGCCGCGTACCCGGTGCTCAAGGCGCTGGGCTCGTGGGGTCCGCTGCCCGACGCCTGGATCCTCACCGGCAGCCTGCTGGCCACGTACGGGATGGCCCGCGGCTGGGTGGAGTTCTGGCTGCTCTGGATCGCGGTCGACGCGGTCGGTGTGCCGCTGCTGCTGCGCGGCGGGTTCTACCCGTCGGCGGTCATGTACCTGATCTACGGCGGCATCTGCGCCTGGGGCTTCGCCGCCTGGTGGCGCACCTCGCGGGCCACCCGGCCGGCACCCGTCCGTCCCATTTACACGGAGGCCGTCGCATGAGCGAGCGCAGCGAGCGAACCAGCTTCGGGGATATCGAGCAGGCGATCGCGGACATCGCGGCCGGTCGGCCGGTCGTCGTGGTCGACGACGCGGACCGGGAGAACGAGGGCGATCTGATCTTCGCGGCCGAGCTGGCGACGCCGGAGCTGATGGCGTTCATGGTGCGCTACACCTCCGGGTACGTCTGCGTGGCGTTGACCGAGAGCGAGGCCGACCGGCTCGACCTGCCGCCGATGCACCACACCAACCAGGATCGGCGCGGCACCGCGTACACGGTGACCGTGGACGCCCGGGAGGGGATCAGCACCGGCATCTCGGCGGCCGACCGCGCGCACACCAGCCGGCTGCTCGCCGCCGCCACCACCGACCCGACCGACCTGGCCCGGCCCGGGCACGTCGTGCCGCTGCGCGCCCGCGAGGGCGGGGTGCTGCGCCGGCCGGGGCACACCGAGGCGGGGATCGACCTGACCCGGCTGGCCGGGCTGCGTCCGGCCGGCGTGCTCTGCGAGCTGATCAACGACGACGGCACCATGATGCGGGTGCCGGACCTGGAGAAGTTCTGCGCCGAGCACGGCCTCACGCTGATCACCATCGCCGACCTGATCGCCTACCGGCGGCGTACCGAGAAGCAGGTCGAGCTGGTCGCGGACGCCCGGATGCCGACGCGGCACGGGGTGTTCCGGGCGCTGGGCTACCGCGCCGAGCACGATCCCGCCGAACACATCGCGATGGTGCTGGGCGACCTCGGTGACGGCCAGGACGTGCTGGTCCGAGTGCACTCGGAGTGCCTGACCGGGGACGTCTTCGGGTCGCTGCGCTGCGACTGCGGACCGCAGTTGGACGCCGCGCTGGCCCGGGTCGCGCGGGAGGGCCGGGGCGTCGTGCTCTACGTACGCGGACACGAGGGGCGCGGCATCGGGCTGCTGCACAAGCTGCAGGCGTACCAGTTGCAGGACCTGGGCCGCGACACCGTCGACGCCAACCTCGACCTGGGTCTGCCGGCCGACGCGCGGGACTACGGCACCGGCGCGCAGATCCTCTACGACCTGGGCGTGCGCTCGATGCGCCTGTTGACCAACAACCCGGCCAAGCGGGCCGGGCTGGAGGGGTACGGGTTGACCATCACCGGCCGGGAGGGGTTGCCGGCCGGCGCGCACCCGGAGAACCTGCGCTACCTGCGCACCAAGCGGGACCGGATGGGTCACCTGCTGGACGAGTTGGACGAGGTGTCCGAGGCGCCGCTGGGGCGTCCGGTCGCCAACGACGAGATCGGAGCATGACGATGGCGGGTTTCGGTGAGCCGGGAGTCGACGCGGTGGACGCCGCAGGGCTGACCGTCGGGGTCGTCGCCGCCCGGTGGCACGGCGAGCTGACCGACCACATGCTGGAGCGTGCGGTGGCTGCCGCCGAGGCGTGCGGGGCTCGTGCCGTCGTCGCCCGGGTCGCCGGCTCGGTCGAGCTGCCGGTGGTCGCCCAGGCCCTCGCGCGGCGCTGCGACGTGGTGGTCGCTCTCGGCGTGGTGGTCCGCGGCAGCACCGCCCACTTCGACTACGTCTGCCGTTCGGTCACCGACGGGCTGACCCGGGTGGCGTTGGACGAGGGCAAGCCGGTGGCGCACGGGGTGCTCACCGTGGAGAACATCGAGCAGGCCCGGGACCGGGCCGGTCTGCCCGGCTCGGCGGAGGACAAGGGTTGGGCGGCCACCGTGGCGGCGCTCGACGCGGCGCTGGCCGTTCGGACCGTCGCGGCGGGCAACGCCCAGCGGGTCGGCTTCGGCGGCTGACCCGTCCTTGACGGCGGCCGGCTTCGGTGTGCGGCGGCTTCGGTGCGCGGCGGGCCGGCTTCAGAGGCGGCCGGCCTGGATGATGCGGTGCAGGAACTGTTGGGTGCGGGGTTGGGTCGGCTCGCGGAGCACCTGCTCCGGTGGGCCGCTCTCGATGACCCGCCCCGCGTCGAGGAAGCAGACCTCGTCGGCGACCTCGCGGGCGAAGCCCATCTCGTGGGTGGCCAGCACCATGGTCATGCCGTCGGCCTTGAGGTCCCGGATCATCGCCAGCACCTCACCGACGAGTTCCGGGTCCAGCGCCGAGGTGACCTCGTCGAGCAGCATCAGTCGAGGTGAGTTCGCCAGCGCCCGGACGATCGCCACCCGCTGCTGCTGACCGCCGGAGAGCCGGTCCGGGTAGGCGTCCGCCTTGGCGCCGAGCCCGACCCGGTCGAGCAGCTCCCGCGCCTGCGCCTCCGCCTCCACCCGGGCCCGCCGGTGTACGCGGCGCGGCGCGAGGGTGATGTTCTCCAACACGCTCAGGTGCGGGAAGAGGTTGTACGCCTGAAACACCATGCCGATCCGACGGCGGACCCGGTCCGGGTCCACGCGCGGATCGGAGATGTCCTCCCCGTCCAGCTCGATGGTGCCGTCGTCGAGTTCCTCCAGCAGGTTCACACACCGCAGCAGGGTCGACTTGCCGGACCCGGAGGCGCCGATCAGGGCCACCACCCGGTGCTCGGCGACGGTCAGATCGAGTTGGTCGAGCACGACGTGGCCGGCGAACTCCTTGCGCAGGCCCCGACAGTGCAGCAGTGCCATGGTCAGCCTCCCGACTGTCGGCGGGCGGCGCGCAGCGTCACCCAGTCGGTGACCGCGATCAGCGGGATCGCGAGCAGCACGAAGAGCACCCCCGCCACGACGTACGGCGTGTAGTTGAACGTCTGGGCGGTGGCGATCTGGGCGGCGCGGACCGCGTCGATCGGCCCCGCGAGGGAGACCAGCCCGACGTCCTTCTGCAACGCCACCACGTCGTTGAGCAGAGGTGGTGCCACCCGGCGGACGGCCTGCGGCAGGACGACGTGCCGCATCGTCTGCCGGTACGTCAGGCCCAACGAGCGGGCCGCCGCGAGCTGGCTGGGATGCACCGACTCGATGCCGGCCCGGAACACCTCGGCGAGGTAGCCGCCGTAGGTGAGGATCAACGCGATCCCACCGAGCACCAGCACCGGCGGCATGCCCTGCAGGCGTAGTCCCGGCACGCCGAGGGTGAGCAGGTAGAGCACGATGATCAGCGGCAGGCCGCGGAAGGTGTACGTGTAGCCGGTGGCCAGCGCCCGGACCGGGAAGAAGATCGGGCCGCGCAGCGTCCGCAGCACGGCGATCACCAGCCCGAGCACCAGCGCGCCGGCCGCACAGCAGACCAGCAGTCGTACGTTCAGCCAGAGCCCGCTCAACACCGCCGGCAGCGCGTCCCGGGCGATCGCCGGATCCAGGAACGACTGCCGGACCCGGTCCCAGCCGGGCGCACCGGTCACCGCGATGACCAACAGCGTGCCGAGCGCCGCCGTCGAGGAGGCCGCGACCAGCACGCTGTAGACGGTCTGCCGACGCCGGTACGCCGAACGCCGCACCTGCGCCTCGGAGGGGACGTGCTCCAGGAGCGTCACCGCAGCTCGGCCGCCCCCGCCACCTGCGCGAGCCACTTCTGCTCCAACTGCTTCAGCGTGCCCGCCTCGGTGAGCTGACCGACCGCCCCGGTCACACAGGAGGTCAGCGGCGAATTCTTGTCCAGCAGCAACCCGAACGCCTCGGGAGTGCCGACCTGCGGCACCTGCCCGACGATTGTCGCATCGGTGATCTCCGCCCCGGTGATGTAGAAAGCCGTCGGCAGGTCCACCACCAGGCCGTCGATCTGCCCGTTCTGCAGGGCCTTCTTGGCGTCGTCATTGCTGTTGTAGACCTGCGGCTTCGCGGCCGGCTTGAGCACCTCGGTGATCGCCTGGTAGCTGGTCGTGCCGACCTGGGCGCCGAGCCGGGCGTCGCGGAAGTCGGCCAACGACTTCTTTCCGGCGATCTTCGAGGACTTCAAGGCGATGACGGTCTGCCGGACCAGGTAGTACGGCGCGGAGAAGTCGACCGCCTGCTTACGTTCCTCGGTGATGGAGAACTGGTTGATGTCGAAGTCGAAGTTCTTCGGCCCCGGGGCGATCGCGGTGTCGAACTTGACCCGGGTCCAGGTCACGTCGGCACGGGCGTAGCCGAGCTTCTCGGCTACCGCGTACGCGACAGCGGACTCGAAGCCCTCGCCGCTGTCCGGCTTGTCCTTGGAGAACCACGGCTCGTACGCGGGCTGGTCGGTGGCGATGGTGAGCTTGCCCGGCGTACGGGTGGGCAGGCTGTCCTTGGCGCAGGACGGCGACGCGATGACAGTGGGCATAGGTTTCTCGACCTGTGGCGCGCACCCGGCGGTGGCTACGACGACGGCACCGGCGAGGGTGAGCGTGAAAAGACGTGAGCTGCTGGCCATGGCCGACAGCGTAGAGGTATCGACCAGTCTGCTTGGGGCTTTGTCCCACCATGTTGATAGGGAATTGTCCGCTTGCTGGATTCCGGCGGACCCGGACGCGGGGCGCCGCCCCGGCGGCTGGAAGAATCGTTCCCCGTGAAGACGTTCGAGGAGTTGTTCGCCGAGCTGCAGGCCAAGGCCGCCGCCGGCACCCCGGGCTCGGGCACCGTCGCCGCCCTGGACAAGGGCGTGCACTTCATCGGCAAGAAGGTCGTCGAGGAGGCCGCCGAGTCGTGGATGGCCGCCGAGCACGAGGGGCCGGAGCGCACCGCCGAGGAGATCTCCCAGCTGCTCTACCAGGTTCAGGTGCTGATGCTCGCCAGCGGTCTCGACCTCAAGGACGTCTACCGACATCTGTGAGTGCCCCCAACCCCGTTGATCGCCATCCGGATCGAAGGAGCACTCCCGTCATGCTGCGTGTCGCCATCCCCAACAAAGGCACCCTGGCCGAGCCGGCCGCCCAGATGCTGCGCGAGGCGGGCTACCGCCAGCGCACCGACCCCAAGGACCTCGTCTGCCGCGACGAGGCCAACGACGTCGAATTCTTCTACCTGCGCCCCAAGGACATCGCCACCTACGTCGGATCCGGTGACCTCGACCTCGGGATCACCGGCCGGGACCTGCTGATCGACTCGGCCGCGCCGGCCGAAGAGGTCGTCGACCTCGCCTTCGGTCAGGCCACCTTCCGCTTCGCCGGTCGCCCCGACGACATCGCCTCCGTGCAGGACCTCGGCGGGCACCGCATCGCCACCGCGTACCCGGGCCTGGTCGAGCGGCACCTCAGCGAGGCGGGCGTCAAGGCCGACGTGATCCGCCTCGACGGTGCGGTGGAGAACGCCGTACGCCTCGGCGTCGCCGACGTGATCGCGGACGTCGTGGAGACCGGCGCGACCCTGCGCCAGGCGGGCCTGGTGGTCTTCGGTGAGCCGTTGCTGCGCTCGTCGGCGGTCCTGGTCCGGCGTGCCGACGCCCCGGCCCAACCGCAGGCCGAGCAGTTGCTGCGCCGGCTGCACGGTGTGCTGGTGGCCCGCCGCTACGTGATGCTCGCCTACGACGTGCCGGCCGGTCTGCTGGACCGGGCCAGCGGGCTCACCCCGGGCATCGAGTCGCCCACCGTGTCGCCGCTGCACCGCGAGGGCTGGGTGGCGGTGCAGGCGATGGTGCTCCGCGACGACGTCCACCGCATCATGGACGAGCTGTACGAGCTGGGCGCCCGCGCCATCCTGGTCACCAACATCCACGCCTGCCGGCTCTGACCACCAATCAACCGGTACGTCCCGTAGTCGCCTCGTCGCGTTGTCGCGTCGTCGGCTCGTCGGCTCGTCGGCGTTCGAGGCGGTTGTTCGAGGTGGCCGTTCGAGGCGGTTGTTCGAGGCGGTTGTTCGAGGCGGTTGTTCGAGGTGGCCGTTCGAGGTGGCCGTTTCTTGATCGACTCCGGGTCGCCGATGTGGCGGTGTCCGCCCGCAGCGACACCCCCACATCGCCGATCTTGAGTTGATCTACCAACCGGCGGGGCCTGCGATGGGGTGACGCGCCCGACGATCGCGCTCGCAGCGGGAAGATCGTGCTCGTTCCTGGATGTAGTGGCCTCACGCGCGGCGGACACCACTACATCCAGGATCGAGCGCGATCTTGCAGGGTCGGACCCCGTGCGCCCCGAGCGCCCTACGCGCTGTGTGCCCGGCCTCGCCCCGTGCGCTGTGTGCCCGGCCTCGCCCCGCGCGCTGTGTGCCCGGCCTCGCCCCGCGCGCTGTGTGCCCGGCCTCGCCCCGCGCGGGTTTCGTCCCGTCCCGGCGCGGCTGCAGTGGGGCCGAGGGGCGCGTTGGTGCGACGGGTCAGGTCGTGTCGGATGGGTGGTGGCTCGGCGGGTGGTGCGTTCGACGGGCGGGTGGGGGTGGCAGACTGGTGGGGTGAGTGAAACCGAGCTGATCCGCCTGAAGCCCCGCCGTATCCGGCTGGTCTGCTGGTCTGCGGCGATCGCGCTGGTAGTGGTGTTCGGCTTGGTCGCGACCTCGTTGAGTGGGCCGACCGGCGACGGTTACGGCAGCTTCCAGCGCGGTGATCAGCTCGCCATGATCGGCTTGGGCATCTTCGGTGCCCTGGGTTTCCTGCTGTTCACCCGGCCGCGGGTCGAGGCTGACACGCGCGGCGTCCGGGTGCGTAACGTCATCAGCTCGTACGAGCTGCCGTGGGAGGTCGTCCGGGCTGTCCGCTTCGACCGGAGCGCGCCCTGGGCAAGCCTGGAGTTGCACGATGACGACCTGCTGCCGATGATCGCCCTGCAGGCCGCCGACAAGGAGTTGGCCGTCGAGGGGGTCCGCGCGCTGCGCCGACTGCACGAGGCACACCAGGCCCGCCTCGCCGAGCGCGCCAGCGGCCGCTAAGCCGAGCTACCCCACCTTGCCCCGGTCGAGCGGCCGGGCGCGACCACCGCACCTCCCAGCGGTCCAAGATCCGAGCAACATCACCGAAACTGCTGCTTCGGCCCGCCCGGAGGCAGCACTTTCGGTGTAACTGCGCGGATCTTGATTCGCTGTCGTCCGTCACGCCGTTGTCCGTCACCGCCCGCAAGCCCGCCACGGCGCCGCCCGCCGCCCCAGCGGCAACCGCGGCGGCAGGCTCCGCGCTCGCGGCAGCGGCAACCGCGGCGGCAGGCTCCCGCGCTCGCGGCAGCGGCAACTGCGGCGGCAGGCTCCCGCGCTCGCGGCAGCGGCAACCGCGGCGGCAGGCTCCCGCGCTCGCGGCAGCGGCAACCGCGGCGGCAGACCCCGCACTCGCGGCAACGGCAACCACGGCGGCAGACCCCGCACTCGCGGCAACGGCAACCACGGCGGGTGACTGGACCCAGCGTGGCGCGGGTGGTCTGGTGTGCCCGGTTTGGGGGTGGCCGGGGCGCGGGTGTAGTGTTGTCGAGTCGACCAGGCTGTCTCCGCGTGCGAGCAGGCAGCCTTTGAAAGTGGAGCGCCTGCTCCCACCCGAGTCGCCTCTTCGGTGGCCGGGTCCGGTCACCGGTTCCGGGCACGTCCCGGCGTCGGATGCGCGATCCTGTGATCGTGCTGACCGGTCGAGCGGGCCCTGGCATGCGCCGGGGCCTTCTGCTTTCCAGGTCGGTTCCCACCTGGGGGCCGCGGGGGTCGGCACCTGAGCAGAAACGACTCGAGGAGGCCCCATCAGCGTCGAACCACGCGTGAACGAGCAGATCCGGGCACGTGAGGTCCGACTGGTCGGCCCCGAGGGTGAGCAGGTGGGCATCGTCCCGCTGGAGCGCGCCCTTCAGCTGGCCGCGGACGTCGATCTGGACCTGGTCGAGGTTGCGCCGATGGCGCGCCCGCCGGTGTGCAAGCTCATGGACTTCGGCAAGTTCAAGTATGAGAGCGCACTGAAGGCGCGCGAAGCGCGGCGTAACCAGCAGCAGACCGTCATCAAGGAAATGAAGCTTCGGCCGAAGATCGACCCGCACGACTACGAGACCAAGAAGGGTCACGTGGTGCGGTTCCTCAAGGCGGGCGACAAGGTCAAGGTGACGATCATGTTCCGCGGTCGCGAGCAGAGTCGCCCGGAGCTGGGTTACCGGCTTCTGCGCCGGCTCGAATCCGAGATCACGGACTTGGGATACGTCGAGGCCGCCCCCAAGCAGGACGGCCGAAACATGATCATGGTTCTCGCCCCGCATCGGGCCGTGAAGGCCTCCGCGGTCGCCGCTACGGCGTCCCGCGGTGCACCTCGGGACCGGGCAGCGGACGAGTCCGCCGAGCCGGCAGCCGATGAGACCGCGGCGGTCGGCGAGACCGCAGCAGCCGGCAACACCGGCCTCGCCGCCGACACCAGCGGCGAGTAACAGGGGAGAAGACGTTCCACATGCCGAAGATGAAGAGCCACACGGGTATGGGCAAGCGGGTCAAGGTGACCGGCCGTGGCAAGATCGTGGCCGAGCAGGCCGGCAAGCGCCACCTGTTGGAAGGCAAGTCTTCCACCCGTACCCGCCGGTTGACCGGCACGGTCGAGGTGGCCAAGGCTGACGTCAAGCGCATCAAGAAGTTGCTCGGCCGCTGACGCGCGCCACCTTTACCTAATAAGGAGTTGAGATGGCACGCGTCAAGCGGGCTGTAAACGCCCAGAAGAAGCGTCGTACCCTGCTGGAGACCGCGAGTGGTTACCGCGGTCAGCGCTCCCGCCTGTACCGCAAGGCCAAGGAGCAGGTGCTGCACTCGATGCAGTACGCCTACCGGGACCGTCGCGACCGCAAGGGCGACTTCCGGCAGCTGTGGATCCAGCGGATCAACGCGGGCGCCCGGGCGAACGGGATGACCTACAACCGCCTGATCCAGGGCCTGCGTCTGGCCGGTATCGAGGTCGACCGCAAGATCCTGGCCGACATGGCTGTCAACGACGCCGCCTCTTTCGCGGCGATCGTCGAGCTGGCCCGGGCTGCGGTCACGGCCGAGGGCACCGGCGGCGCGGCGGCTCAGGCCGCCTGATCCCCACGCACCAGAGCGAGGCGTCTCCCGGGTCGGCACCGCCGTCCGGGGGGCGCCTCAATCGTGCCGGAGGAGCGCACACCATGGCTTTCACCCCGCGTACCCCCAGGGTTGTCGCCGCCCGCCGGTTGCAGCGCCGCCGGGACCGCGACGCCACCGGCCGTTTCCTGGCCGAGGGCCCACAGGCGGTCCGCGAGGCCCTCGCGCGGCCGGGGGTGGTCACCGAGCTTTTCGGTACGCCCACAGCCCTCGACCGGCACCCGGAGTTGGCCGCCGCGGCGGCCCACGCCGACGTGCCGGTCTCCGAGGTGACCGACGACGGCCTCGCGGCGCTGGCCGAGACCGTCGCCCCGCAGGGGCTGGTCGCGGTCTGCCGGCACCTCGACGTGTCGCTGGAGCAGGCCCTCTCGGGTGCGCCCCGGCTGGTGGCGGTCCTCGCCGAGATTCGCGACCCCGGTAACGCCGGCACGGTGCTGCGCACCGCCGACGCGGCCGGGGCCGGTGCGGTGATCTTCGCCGGTGACGCCGTCGACCCGTACAACGGCAAGTGTGTGCGGGCCTCGGCCGGCAGCCTCTTCCACGTCGACGTGGTCCGCGCGCCGGACCCGGTCACGGTGGTCGACGCGCTGCGCGCCGCCGGGCTGTCGATCTTCGCCACCACCGGGTACGGCGACAGCGACCTGGACGATATGACCGACTACGGTCGGCTCGTCGGGCCCACCGCCTGGTTGTTCGGCTCGGAGGCGCACGGGCTGCCCGAGGAGTTGACCGCCGCCGCCGACGCCCGGGTGCGGGTGCCGTTGTACGGGCGCGCGGAGAGCCTCAACCTGGCTGCCGCAGCGGCGGTCTGCCTGTACGCTTCAGCGAGAGCACAGCGCTGACGGCGACCGAGCCCGGCGCGACTGACAGCAGGGGAGAGCGTCCGCCCATGAACGCGTCACGGCGTTCGTTTAGCCAGCCCGCCGGTGTCGGCGGGCGGCGGGCCTGACCTGCTCCCTGCACAACTCCTACCGGCGGGCTGCGGCGAAGCCGCGCGTCCGTAGACTCGCCTAGCCGCCCGTGGAGGGCTGGCGCCGCCGTGAGGGAGTGCCCGTACGCCATGAGCTACCGCAACGATCCGTACGACCCGAAGCAGGTCGCCCTGCTCGACCCCGCCGCCCTGGACGAGGCTGTCGCGGACGCCACGAAGGCGTTCACGGAGGCCACCGACCCGGACGCGCTGACCGCGCTGCGCTCGGTGCACCTTGGTGACCGTTCGCCGGTGTCGCTGGCCCGCCGGGAGATCGGCGCGTTGCCGCCGGCCGCCAAGTCCGACGCCGGCAAGCGGGTCAACGAGGCCCGCCGGGCGATCGAGACCGCGTACGCCGACCGCGCCGAGGTGCTGGAGCGCGAGCAGGCCGAGCGGGTGCTGGTCGAGGAGCGGGTGGACGTCACCCTGCCCTACGACCGGCGTCCGCGGGGTGCCCGGCACCCGTTGAGCACCCTGATGGAGTCGATCAGTGATCTCTTCGTCGGGATGGGCTACGAGGTGGCCGAGGGGCCCGAGGTCGACCTGGAGTGGGTCAACTTCGACGCGCTGAACATTCCCGCCGACCACCCGGCGCGGGGGTTGATGGACACCTTCCACATCGCACCGGAGGGTTCCGGCCTGGTGCTGCGCACGCACACCTCCACGGTGCAGACCCGCACGATGCTCAGTCGTAAGCCGCCGATCTACGTGATCGTGCCTGGCCGCGTCTACCGCACCGACGAGATCGACGCCACCCACAGCCCGGTGTTCCACCAGGCCGAGGGCCTGGTGGTCGACAAGGGCATCACGATGGCGCACCTGCGGGGCACGCTCGACCACTTCGCCCGGGCGATGTTCGGCCCGGAGGCGAAGACCCGGTGGCGGCCGCACTACTTCCCGTTCACCGAGCCGTCGGCGGAGTTCGACGTGTGGTTCCCGGAGCACCGCGACGGCCCGCAGTGGGTCGAGTGGGGCGGCTGCGGGATGGTCAACCCGCGGGTGCTGCGCGCCTGCGGCGTCGACCCGGAGGTCTACTCCGGCTTCGCGTTCGGGATGGGCATCGACCGGACCCTGATGGTCCGGCACGGGGTCAGCGACATCCGCCATCTCTTCGAGGGCGACGTGCGGTTCAGCCGCGCGCTCGGGACCGGGGCATAGGCGATGCGGGTACGAGACACGGGAACGGTGGTCTGAAGTCATGCGAGTTTCTGTCAGTTGGCTGCGGGAGTACGTCGACCTCCCCGCCGACCTGCCCGTCGGTGACCTGGAGCAGGCGCTGGTCGACCTCGGTATCGAGGTCGAGTCCGCCGTGGACCTCGCCGAGACCGTCACCGGCCGACTCGTCGTCGGTGAGGTGCGCGAGATCGAGGAGCTGACCGGCTTCAAGAAGCCGATCCGGTTCTGCCGGGTCGACGTGGGTGACGCGAACGGCACCGGCGAGCCGCAGGAGATCGTCTGCGGGGCCCGGAACTTCGCCGTGGGTGACCGGGTGGTGGTGATCCTGCCCGGCGGTGTGCTGCCCGGGGGCTTCGCGATCGGGGCCCGTAAGACGTACGGGCACAACTCCGCGGGCATGATCTGCTCGGCGAAGGAGTTGGGTCTGGGCGACGACCACTCCGGCATCATCGTGCTGGGGCCGGACGTGACGGCCAAGCCGGGCGACGACGCGCGGCCGGTGGTCGGCCTCGACGACGTCGTGCTCGATCTGGAGATCACCCCCGACCGGGGGTACGCGCTGAGCCTGCGCGGCCTGGCCCGGGAGCTGTCGCACGCGTTCGAGGTGCCGCTGCGCGACCCGGCCCTGGTGCCCGCACCGAGTGGCACCGAGGCGCCGGCGTACCCGGTCGAGGTCCGCGACACGGTCGGCTGCGACCGGTTCACCGCCCGCCTGGTCCGCGGCGTCGACCCGAACGCGCCCACGCCCGCGTGGATGCAGCAGCGGCTCGTCACCGCCGGTATCCGCAGCATCTCGCTGCCGGTCGACATCACCAACTACGTGATGCTGGAGCTGGGCCAGCCGATGCACGCCTTCGACGCCGACCGGATCGCCGGGACGCTGGTGGTCCGTCGCGCCGAGGCGGGGGAGAAGCTGACCACTCTCGACGGCGTCAACCGGGTGCTCACCGCCGACGACATGGTCATCTGCGACGCTGGGCTGCCCAACGCCCTCGCAGGCGAGGGCGCCGGCGTCCCGATCTCGCTCGCGGCGGTGATGGGCGGCGAGACCAGCGAGGTCGTCGCCGACACCACAAATGTGCTCTTCGAGGCGGCGCACTGGGACCCGGCGATGGTCGGGCGCACCGCCCGCCGGCACAAGCTGTTCAGCGAGGCCGCGAAGCGCTGGGAGCGGGGCGTCGACCCGGCCGTCGCGCTCGTCGCGTTGGAACGTGCCGTGCGGCTGCTCACCGAGCACGGCGGTGGCTCCGCGAGCGCGGAGATCCTGGACATCGACCACGTCCGACCGCGTAGCCCGATCATCCTGCCGGTGGACCTGCCGACCCGGCGGATCGGGGTCGAGTACCCGCCGGCGCGGGTGGTCGCCCTCCTGGAGCAGGTCGGCTGCACGGTCGCGCAGGGCGCGGACCGGTTGTCCGAGGACCTGGGCACCGTCGGCGCCGGGGCGACGCTGAGCGTCACCCCGCCGACCTGGCGGCCCGACCTGACCGACCCGGCCGACCTGGTCGAGGAGGTGGTCCGCCTCGACGGGTACGACCGGGTGCCGTCGGTGTTGCCGACCGCGCCCCCGGGCCGCGGTCTGACCCCGCGGCAGCGTCGGCGCCGGGCGGTCGCCGGGTCGCTGGCGGAGCGGGGGTACGTGGAGGTGCTCGCGCACCCGTTCGTGTCGCCGGGGTTGGCCGACCTGCTCGGCCTGCCGGCCGACGACCCGCGCCGACCGGCGGTGCGGCTGGCCAACCCGTTGTCCGAGGAGGAGCCGCTGCTGCGCACCACGCTGCTCGGCCCGCTGCTCGGCATCCTCAAGCGCAACCTCGGCCGGGGTCACCGCGACCTCGCCCTCTACGAGATCGGGGCGGTCTTCCACCCGCGCGTCGGTGCCGGCAGCCCGCCGGCGATGGGCGTGGACCGGCGCCCCACCGACGTGGAGTTCGCGGCCGCCGACGCGGTGGTGCCGGCGCAGCCGGTGCACGTCGCGGCGGTGCTGTCCGGCGACCTCGACCCGGCCGGGTGGTGGGGTGCGGGCCGACCGGCCGGCTGGGCGGACGCCATCGAGGCGGCCCGTGACGTGCTGGACGCCGCCGGTGTCCTGGGCGACCGGGTGGAGGTGCGGGCGGCCGAGTACGCGCCGTGGCACCCGGGCCGCTGTGCCGAACTGCTGGTCGACGGTTCGGTCGTCGGGCACGCCGGTGAGCTGCACCCGCTGGTCGTCGCGGCGTTGGAGCTGCCGCGGCGTACCTGCGCGATGGAGCTGGACCTGGACGCGCTGCCCGCGGCCGGGGTGACGCCTGCCCCGGCGGTCTCCGGTTTCCCGCCGGCGCTGATCGACGTGGCCCTGGTGGTGGACGACTCGGTGCCGGCGGAGCAGGTGCGCCGGGCGCTGGAGGCGGGCGCCGGTGAGCTGCTGGAGGACGTGCGGCTGTTCGACGTGTATTCCGGCGCGCAGCTCGGCGCCAGCCGCCGGTCGCTGGCGTACAAGCTGACCTTCCGTGCACCGGACCGGACGCTCACCGTCGAGGAGGCGGTCGCGGCAAGGGACGCGGCGGTCGCCGTTGCGGCGGAACGTCTCGGCGCAACCCTGCGCGGCGCCTAAACCCCACCCCACCCCCGCGATCTTGCAGTTTGTGTTGCCGATGTGCGTTTTTTGTCGGCTATGCGAGGACAGTAAGTGCAAGATCGCGGGGGGCGGGGGCGGCCCGCTCATCACCATGCAGCGCACTGTATGAACTTGCAGTGATCCGTTCACCACTGCTAACCTTCGCTGCATAGTCATGCGGAGGTGGGTATGGGGATTCGAGTCGCGGTCGCCGGTGCGAGCGGCTACGCCGGGGGCGAGCTGCTGCGACTGATCGCCGGGCACCCGGAGTTCGATCTGGTCGCGGCCACCGCGCACAGTCAGGCCGGACACCGTGTCGACGTGGTGCACCCGCAGCTCACCGGGCTCGACCTGGTGCTCGGCGTGACCGACCCGGCGACCCTGGCCGACGCGGACCTGGTCTTCCTGGCCCTGCCGCACGGTGAGTCGGCGGCCCTCGCGGCCCAGCTCCCGACCGAGGTGCGGATCGTCGACCTGGGCGCCGACCACCGGCTGGCCGACCCGTACGCCTGGGCGCAGTACTACGGCGGCACGCACGCCGGGCAGTGGACCTACGGCCTGCCCGAGCTGCCCGGCCAGCGGGAGCTGATCGCCGGCTCCACCCGGGTGGCGAACACCGGCTGCTACGCCGCCGCGATCACGCTGGCCCTCGCGCCGCTGATCGCCGACGGCGCGGCCAGCCCCGCCGACGTGGTGGTGGTCGCCGCCTCCGGCACCTCCGGCGCTGGGCGGGCGGCGAAGCCGCACCTGCTGGCCAGTGAGGTGCAGGGGGACCTGTCGCCGTACCGGGTGGGCACCCACCAGCACGTACCGGAGATCAAGCAGGCCAGCGGCGCGACCGGGCTGTCGCTCACCCCGGTCCTGGCGCCGATGCCGCGTGGCATCCTGGCCACGGTCACGGCGGTGCCGGCACGCGGCGTCGACCCGCAGCAGGTGCTGACACAGGCGTACGCGGACGCGCCGTTCGTGCACGTGCTGCCGGAGGGTCGCTGGCCGCACACGGCGGCGACCCTGGGCTCGAACTCCTGTCACCTGCAGGCCACCGTCGACATCGACTCGGGCCGTCTGATCGTGCTCAGCGCGCTGGACAACCTGGGTAAGGGCGCAGCCGGTCAGGCCGTCCAGAACGCCAATCTGATGCTGGGCCTGCCGGAGACGACGGGCCTGTCGATCTGGGGAGTTGCGCCGTGAGTGTCACCACCCCACGGGGTTTCCGGGCGGCCGGAGTGGCCGCCGGTCTCAAGGCCAGCGGTGGCGCGGACGTCGCCGTGGTGGTCAACGACGGTCCGGACGCCGGTGTCGCCGGTGTCTTCACCACCAACCGGGTCAAGGCGGCTCCGGTGCGTTGGAGCCAGCAGGTCGTGCAGGGTGGTGTGGTCCGCGCGGTGGTGCTCAACTCCGGTGGCGCCAACGCCTGCACCGGGCCGGGCGGTTTCCAGGACACACACGCGACCGCCGAGCACACCGCCGCCACGCTGACCTCGGTCAGTCCACGGTTGATCCTCGGCGCCGGTGAGGTCGCGGTCTGCTCCACCGGGCTGATCGGTGAGCGGTTGCCGATGCCGAAGCTGCTGCCGGGCGTCCGCTCGGCGATCAAGAAGCTGTCCCGGGACGGTGGTCCCGCGGCCGCCGAGGCGATCATGACCACGGACACCCGCCCGAAGACCACGGTGGCCCGGGGCAGCGGCTGGACGGTCGGCGGCATGGCCAAGGGCGCTGGGATGCTCGCGCCGGGCATGGCCACCATGCTCTGCGTGCTGACCACCGACGCGGTGGCCGGGCCGGCGACGCTGGACGAGGCGCTGCGCGCGGCCACCCGGGTCACCTTCGACCGGGTCGACTCCGACGGCTGCATGTCCACGAACGACACCGTGTTGCTGCTGGCCAGCGGTGCGAGCGGCATCGAGCCGACTCCGACCGAACTGGCCGCTGCGGTCACCGCGGCGTGTCACGACCTGGCCCAGCAGTTGGTGGCCGACGCCGAGGGCGCCACCAAGCAGGTCGCCATCGACGTGGTCGGCGCCGCCGACGAGGACGACGCGGTCGAGGTGGGCCGCACGGTGGCCCGCAACAACCTGGTGAAGACCGCGCTGTTCGGCAACGACCCGAACTGGGGCCGGATCCTCGCGGCCGTCGGCACCACCGCCGCCGCGTTCGAGCCCGACGAGGTGGACGTGGCGGTCAACGGGGTGTGGGTGTGCCGGGGCGGCGCGGCCGCCGAGGACCGCTCGAAGGTCGACCTGACCGGGCGGGACGTGACCATCCGGATCGACCTGCACGCTGGCACGTCCGCGGCGACGATCTGGACCAACGACCTGTCCCACGCGTACGTGCACGAGAACTCGGCGTATTCCACATGAGCGCGAGGAACGCAGCGCAGCGGAGTCCCGCAGTCGCGAACGGAAGGCGGGCACGGTGAGTCTCAGCAAGGACCTCAGCCGCGCTCAGGTCAAGGCGGAGACGCTGATCGAGGCGCTGCCGTGGTTGGCGCGTTTCTCCGGCTCCACGGTCGTGGTCAAGTACGGCGGCAACGCCATGACCGATCCGGAGTTGCAGCGGACGTTCGCCGCGGACATGGTCTTCCTGCGCTACGCCGGTCTCAGGCCCGTGGTGGTGCACGGCGGTGGTCCGCAGATCTCCGCCATGCTGGGCCGGCTCGGGATCGCCAGCGAGTTCCGGGGTGGTCTGCGGGTGACCACCGCCGAGGCGATGGACGTGGTCCGGATGGTGCTGGTCGGGCAGGTCGGCCGCGAGTTGGTCGGTCTGATCAATTCGCACGGTCCGTACGCGGTGGGCCTGTCCGGCGAGGACGCCCGGCTGTTCACCGCGGTGCGCCGCCCGGCGTACGTGGACGGGCTGCCGGTCGACGTCGGCCAGGTCGGCGACGTCGAGTCGGTCGACGTGTCCGCGGTGACCGACCTGATCGAGGCTGGCCGGATCCCGGTGATCTCCACGGTGGCGCCGGACGTGGACGGGGTGCTGCACAACCTCAACGCGGACACCGCTGCCGCCGCGCTGGCCATCGCGTTGCAGGCCCGCAAGCTCGTCGTGCTCACCGATGTGGCCGGCCTGTACGCGGACTGGCCGGACACCTCGAGCCTGGTCTCCGAGATCGCCGCGGACGACCTGGCCAAGCTGCTGCCCCGCCTGGAGTCGGGCATGGTGCCGAAGATGGAGGCCTGCCTGCGGGCGGTGCGTGGGGGAGTGCCCGCCGCGCACGTCGTCGACGGTCGGGTGGCGCACTCCACGTTGTTAGAGGTGTTCACCTCGGAAGGGTTCGGGACGATGGTGGTGCCAGGAGACGGGACGGTCGTGTCATGAGCACGTTGGTGCAGCGCTGGACGCAGTCCATGATGGGCAACTACTCCACGCCGCAGTTGGCGCTGGTCTCCGGTTCCGGTGCCGTCGTGGTCGACGACGCCGGCCGCGAATACCTTGACCTGCTCGGTGGCATCGCGGTGAACGCCCTCGGCCACGCCCACCCGGCCGTGGTGGCCGCGGTGTCGAAGCAGGTCGCGACCCTCGGGCACGTCTCCAACATCTACGCCGCGGAGCCGCCGGTCGCCCTGGCAGAGCTGCTGCTGGCGTTGGCCGGCCGGCCCGGCCGGGTCTTCCTGTCCAACTCGGGCGCGGAGGCGAACGAGGCGGCGTTCAAGCTGTCACGGCAGACCGGGCGCACCCACGTGGTCGCCACCCGGGGCGGCTTCCACGGCCGCACCATGGGTGCTCTCGCGCTGACCGGCCAGCCGGCCAAGGCCGACCCGTTCCGGCCGCTGCCGGGCGAGGTGACCCACATCGACTTCGGCGACGTGGCTGCCCTCGAGGCGGCCGTCAGTGACGCCACCGCCATGGTGATCCTGGAGCCGATCCAGGGCGAGAACGGCGTGATCGTGCCGCCGGCCGGCTACCTCGCCGCGGCACGCCAGATCACCGCCCGGCACGGGGCACTGCTGGTCCTCGACGAGGTGCAGACCGGCATCGGTCGTACCGGGCACTGGTTCGCGCACCAGGCCGACGGCGTGGAGCCGGACGTGGTCACCCTGGCCAAGGGGCTGGGTGGCGGGCTGCCCATCGGGGCCACGCTGGCCTTCGGCCGGGCCGCGGACCTGCTCACCCCGGGCTCGCACGGCACCACCTTCGGCGGCAACCCGGTCAGCTGCGCGGCTGCGCTCGCTGTGGTGGCGACGATCGCCAACGAGGGCCTGCTCGACCACGTCAAGCGGGTCGGGGAGCGGTTGCGGCGCGGCATCGAGGCGCTGGGTCACCCGCTGATCGACGGCGTACGCGGCGCCGGGCTGCTCCTCGGTGTGACGCTCACCGCGCCGGTGGCGCCGGTGCTCGCCGAGGCGTTGCGGGAGGCCGGCTTCCTGGTCAACCCGGTGCAGCCGGGTGTGCTCCGGCTGGCCCCGCCGCTGATCCTCACCGCCGCCCAGGCGGACGCCTTCGTCGCCGCGCTGCCCGCCGCCCTGGACGCGACCTCCCCGGCAGCAGCCGGTGCGGGGTTCACGCAAGCCACGACCACCACCACCATCACCACGGGGACGACCGCATGACCCGGCACTTCCTGCGCGACGACGACCTCTCGCCCGCCGAGCAGTCCACGGTCCTCGACCTGGCGGCCCGGATGAAGGCGGACCGGTTCGGCCACCGGCCGCTGGCGGGCCCCCGCTCGGTGGCGGTGCTCTTCGACAAGCAGAGCCTGCGGACCAGAATCTCGTTCGACGCCGGGATCGCCGAACTGGGCGGGCACCCCCTGGTCGTGGACACGCAGGTCACCCACTTCGGCCGGGGTGAGTCCCTCGCGGACGCGGGGCGCGTGCTGTCCCGCTACGTCGCGGCCATCGTGCTGCGGACCCACGGCGACGACCGGATCGCCGAGGTGGCGAGCGGCGCCACCGTGCCCGTGATCAACGCGCTGACCGACGGTTTCCACCCGTGCCAGTTGCTGGCCGACCTGCTCACCGTCCGCGAGCGGTGCGGCGGCACGGCCGGCCGCACCCTGACGTACGTGGGGGACGGGGCGAACAACATGGCGCAGTCGTACCTGCTGGCCGGGGCGATGGCCGGGATGCACGTGCGGATCGCCGGGCCGGTCGGGTTCGCGCCCGACCCGGCCGTGGTGGAGCGGGCGGCGCAGATCGCCGCCGGCACCGGCGGGTCGGTGCGGGTGTTGACCGACCCGGTCCAGGCGGTACGCGACGCGGACGTGCTGGCCACCGACACCTGGACGTCGATGGGCCAGGAGGCCGACGGGCTGGACCGGATCACCCCGTTCCTGCCGTACCAGGTCAACAAGGAACTGCTCGGCCAGGCCGCGCCGGACGCGATCGTGCTGCACTGCCTGCCCGCACACCGCGGCGAGGAGATCACCGCCGAGGTGCTTGACGGCCCGCAGAGCGCGGTCTTCGACCAGGCGGAGAACCGGCTGCACGCCCAGAAGGCACTGCTGACCTTCCTGCTCGCGACCGCGACCGGTGGCACCGCGATCGGTGGCACCGCGATCGGTGGCACCGCGACCGGGGAGCTCCGGTGACCGCGCCACTGACCCGCGCGGCCCGGCACGCCCGGATCGTGGAACTGATCCGCGACGGGGCGATCCGGTCCCAGACCGAGCTGGCCGACCGGCTCGCCGCCGACGGTGTCGGCGTCACCCAGGCCACCCTCTCGCGGGACCTGGAGGAGTTGGGTGCGGTCAAGGTGCGCGGCGGCGACGGCCCGGCCGTCTACCTGATCCCCGAGGACGGCCAACGGCCGCTGCGCGACGCCGAGGCCGCACCGGCCCGGCTGGTGCGGTTGCTGCGCGAACTGCTCAACGGCGTCGACTCCAGCGGCAACATCGCCGTACTGCGTACCCCGCCGGGCGCAGCCCAGTACCTCGCCAGCGCGTTGGACCGAGCGGGCCTCCCCGAGATCGTCGGCACCATCGCCGGCGACGACACCATCCTCGTCGTGGCCCGCGAGGCCGTCGGCGGGGCCGCACTCGGTGACAAGCTCGCCGGCTGGGCCCGCCGGGAAGACACCGTTGAAGGGAACACACCATGACCGAGCGGGTCGTGCTTGCGTACTCCGGAGGGTTGGACACCTCCGTCGCCATTCCCTACCTGGCCGAGCAGACCGGCGCCGAGGTGATCGCGGTCGCGGTCGACGTCGGCCAGGGCGGCGAGGACCTCGACGCCATCCGGCAGCGCGCCCTGGACTGTGGCGCCGCGGAGTCCGAGGTCATCGACGCGCGTGACGAGTTCGCCGCCGACTACTGCCTGCCGGCCATCCGGGCCAACGCCCTCTACATGGACCGCTACCCGCTGGTGTCGGCGCTGTCCCGGCCGCTGATCGTGAAGCACCTGGTGGCCGCGGCGCGCCGGCACGGCGGCACGATCGTGTCGCACGGCTGCACCGGCAAGGGCAACGACCAGGTCCGGTTCGAGGTGGGCCTGAACGCGCTCGCCCCCGACCTGAAGATCATCGCGCCGGCCCGGGACTTCGCCTGGTCGCGGGACAAGGCGATCGCCTTCGCCGAGGAGAAGGGCCTGCCGATCGAGGTGTCGGCCAAGTCCCCGTACTCGATCGACCAGAACCTGTGGGGCCGCGCGGTGGAGACCGGCTTCCTGGAGGACATCTGGAACGCCCCCATCGAGGACCTCTACTCGTACACTGCCGACCCGGCGCAGGACCGCGACGCCGACGAAATCGTGATCACCTTCGACGGCGGCGTGCCGGTGGCGATCGACGGTGAGACGGTCACCCCGTACCAGGCGATCCTGGAGCTGAACCGGCGTGCCGGCGCGCAGGGCGTGGGCCGGCTCGACATGGTCGAAGATCGCCTCGTAGGCATCAAGAGCCGCGAGGTGTACGAGGCTCCCGGCGCGATCGCGCTGATCACCGCCCACCAGGAGTTGGAGGCGGTGACCGTGGAACGGGATCTGGCCCGGTTCAAGAAGAGCGTCGACCAGCGCTGGGGCGAGCTCGTCTACGACGGCCTGTGGTTCTCGCCGTTGAAGGAGTCGTTGGACGCGTTCATCGACGACGCGCAGCGGCACGTGAGCGGCGAGGTACGGATGATCCTGCACGGCGGCCGGGCCACCGTCACCGGTCGGCGCTCCGAGGCGAGCCTCTACGACTTCGGGATGGCCACCTACGACACCGGCGACACCTTCGACCAGTCTCTGGCGAAGGGTTTCGTGCAGTTGTGGGGCCTTCCGAGCCGGATGGCGTCCGCGCGGGACGCCCGGGTCGGCGGTGCCTGATCGTGGGAACCACAATGGGTAGCGTGGACGACAAGAGCCTGACCGAGAACAGCGCAGCCACCAACCGGACGAGCCTGTGGGGTGGTCGCTTCGCTGGCGGCCCCGCCGAGGCACTCGCGCGACTGTCGGTGAGCGTGCAGTTCGACTGGCGCCTGGCCCCGTACGACATCGCCGGCTCCCGGGCGCATGCCCGGGTCCTCGCCGGTGCCGGCCTGCTCGACCCCGAGGAGTTGGGTCGGATCCTGGCCGCCCTGGACGACCTGGAGGCCGCGTGTGCCTCCGGCGCGTTCCGTCCCACCATCGACGACGAGGACGTGCACACCGCGCTGGAGCGCGGACTGCTGGAACGCCTCGGCAGCCTCGGTGGCAAGCTGCGTGCCGGCCGGTCCCGCAACGACCAGGTCGCCACGGACCTGCGGCTCTACCTGCGTGACCACGCCCGGGGCGTGGCCAGCCGCGTCGTCGAGCTGGCCGAGGCGTTGGTCGAGCAGGCCGAGCGGCACGTCGACACGGCCGCGCCCGGCATGACGCATCTCCAGCACGCCCAGCCGGTGACCTTCGGGCACTGGCTGCTCGCCCACGTCCAGCCGCTGCTGCGGGATTTGGAGCGGCTGCGCGACTGGGACCACCGGGCGGCGATCAGCCCACTCGGCGCGGGCGCCCTCGCTGGTTCCGGGCTCCCCCTGGATCCGGTGGCCGTGGCCAAGGAGCTGGGCTTCCGGACGTCGTTCGCCAACTCGATGGACGCCGTCGCCGACCGGGACTTCGTCGCCGAGTTCCTCTTCACCACCGCCATGATCGGGGTGCACCTCTCCCGGCTCGGCGAGGAGGTCGTGCTCTGGACCTCGCACGAGTTCGGCTGGGTGGAGCTGGACGACTCGTTCGCCACCGGGTCGTCGATCATGCCGCAGAAGAAGAACGCGGACATCGCCGAGCTGGCCCGCGGTAAGTCCGGCCGGTTGATCGGCGGTCTGGTGACCGTGCTCACCATGCTCAAGGGCCTGCCGATGACCTACGACCGGGACATGCAGGAGGACAAGGAGCCGGCCTTCGACGCGGTCGACACCCTGGAGCTGCTGCTCCCCGCCCTGGCGGGAATGATCTCCACGATGACGGTCCGGGTGGACCGGCTCGTCGCCGCCGCGCCGGTCGGCTTCTCCCTCGCCACCGAGGTCGCCGACTGGCTGGTCCGGCGCAACGTGCCGTTCCGTGACGCGCACGAGATCACCGGCCGGCTGGTGGCGCTCTGCGCCGCCCGGGAATGCGAGCTGGAGGACGTCTCCGACGACGACCTGGCCGCCGTCAGCGAGCACCTCGACCCGTCGGTTCGCGACGTGCTCTCGGTCCGCTCGGCCCTCGCGGCCCGGACCACCCCCGGCTCGACCGGCCCTGGCCCGGTCGCCGACCAGCTCGCCGCCGCGGCGGACCGGCTGGCCGGCTGGCGGGAGTGGGCCACCGAACGGGTCGTCCCGCGCTGAGACCACCGTGGCGTCGGCGCATGCCGCCGACGCCACGGCCGGTTCAGGCCGTCGGGCGCTCCCGCTTCGGGAGCTTCGCCACCACCATGTCGTACGACGCGTCGACCGCCTCGGTCAACTCCTCGTCGTCGATGCCGCCGTCCAGTCGTAGCGTGTTCCACCCGGACCGACCGATGTAGGCCATCACCCGGGCGTCGTCGGGGTGCCGGTGCAGCCACTCGTCGGCCACCTCGCGGGTCGGCCCGCACTTGATGCCGACGGTCGGCTTGCCCTCGCCGCTGCCGAGGAACGCGAAGATCCGGCTGCCCACCTTCACCACCTCGTCGCCCTCCCACGGCCGGTCCAGCCACGCTCCCGGCTTGGCCAGGCAGTACGCCAGCATCTCCGCGCGCTCCATGGGTGCCTCCTCGTCGTGGGCACAGTCTGCCCGCCCGGCGACCGGGAGGCACGCGCCGTGCCGATCCACCCCCGCGCTGCCTGCGCTGCCTGCGCTGGGCGCGCTGTGCGCGTTGCTCGCGCTGTGCGCGTTGCTCGCGCTGTGCGCGTTGCTCGCGCTGGGCGCGTTGCTCGCGCTGGGCGCGCCGCAAGATCGTGCTCGAACCAGGATCTAGTGGCTTCGGCTGCGTTGGAGGCCACTGCTTCCATGTTCGAGCACGATCTTGGAGGTGCGAGCGCGGTCGTCAGCGGGTAGACGTCCGGCTTCCGGGCGTGTGCACGGTCGTCAGCGGCTGGACGCGGACGAGCCCGGACACGGGAGCGGGTGGGAGCCGGCGGTGCCCGGTGCGAGCGCGATCCCGCCGCGGAGTCGCGGGTGCCGGTCAGCCGGTCTGGTCGGCCGAGCGGGCGGCGACCCGCTCGTAGCGCTGCCGGGCCGCCTGCGCGCTGCCCAGGCCCAGCCCGTACGCGATGGCCTGCCAGGTCAGCCCCCGGTCACGGGCCAGCGTCAACAGCCCGGCCTCCAGGGCGTCCAGCTCGGCGCGGACGTGTGGCAGCAGGGTCAGGGCGGCGGTGAGGTCGGCGGCGTCGACCGGCTCCTCCGTGGGCTCCCGCTCGGCTCCGCCGGCGGCCAGCGCGGTGACCAGGGCGACCGCCTCCCACGGGTCGAGCACGTACGGGTGGGCCCAGCGCCCGCGCTGAGTGTCGGTGCCGGCGTGCCGCTCGCTGATGCGTTGCAAGGCCTCGTAGGTGCGGTGGGCGCGGGCACGGGCCGGGTGGGGCGCGGTGAACGGATCGTCCGTCGTCATGCCCCGAGCACACACCATCAACACATGCTTGTCAACATAGTGTTGAAGTCTTGCGGGTCAAAGCGGGTCGAACTTGCCGATCCTCGTCGCCCGACGTTTCCTGGACCCGTGGACTACTCGTGGCTGCACGCCCCCGCCGCCCAGGTGCCCGAGACGGCACAGACGCTGCTCGGCTGGGAGATCACCGCCGGAGGCGTCCGGGTCAGGCTGACCGAGGTCGAGGCGTACGCGGGCACGGGGGAGGACCCCGCGTCACACGCTCATCGCGGGTCCACCCCCCGCACCGCGGTCATGTTCGGCCCGGCCGGGTACGCCTACACGTACTTCGTGTTCGGCGTGCACTGGTGCCTGAACATCGTGTCCGGTGCCGAGGGGGAGGCGGCGGCCGTCCTGCTGCGAGCGGGTGAGGTCGTCGACGGCCTGGACATCGCCCGCGAGCGCCGAGGGGACGTACCCGATCGAGACCTCGCTCGTGGGCCCGCTCGGTTGGTGGTCGCCCTCGGGATCACCGCCGCGGCCAATGGCACCTCCATGATCGACGGCAACGGTCCGCTCCTGTTGACGTCGCCGACACGCCCGGTCAGTCGGTCGACCATCTCTGCCGGCCCCCGGGTCGGGGTGGCCGCGGCGCATGACATCCCGTGGCGCTTCTGGATCACCGACGATCCCACCGTCAGTAGTTACCGCCGGCACGTGCCCCGTCGGCGGCCCGCGAGGAAGCCGGCACAGTAGTCCGACTCACCGATCAGGTGCGGAGACCCCGCCGACGAGGCAGTGTGGGTGGGTCGCTCAGCCGTACGCGCGGATGACGCGGCCGGTGTCGTTGCCTTCGACGCAGCGCAGGTAGTGGTCGACGAGTTGATCCATCGGCACTGGACGCAGGCCGGGGAAGTGTTCGCCGTGGGTGTCGACGGAGTCGTCGATCATCGTGGGGCTGACGACATTGATCCGCATACCCCGTGGCAGCTCGATCGCGGCGGACAGAGCAAAGCTGTGCAGGGCGCCGCTGATGACGCCGCCGCCGGTCACGTGCGGCCATGCCTGGTCGGCGAAGATGCCGGACGTCAGCGTGAAGGAGGCACGATCGGCGCAGTGGTGCTGGCCGGTGAGGACCAGGTCGACCTGCCCGAAGAACTTGGCTCGCATGTTCTCGTACAGCGCGTCCGGTGTCAGTGTCGTGAACTCGTCGAGCGCACCGTGCGCGGCGATGCTGACGACGCTGTCGACCGTCCCGACCTCGTGGTACATGGCCTCGATGGTGGCGTGTGCGGTGAGGTCGACGTGCACGCTGCCCGAGGTACGGCCGGCCACGACGACGTCGTGACCGTTGGATCGCAGCGCGGGCACCAGTCGTCGTCCGATGGTGCCCGCGCCGCCGACGACGATGATCCTCATCGTGGTTCTCCTCCCGAGGTCGGCTCGACTGAGCGGAGTCCCGCCCGCAGTGCCGGCATCGACTCCACGGCTGACCGGCTCACGCCAGCCGATCGGGCAACGGGGCGAGCGCGTAGTTGTTCCACACGTAGTTGTCCATCTGATGCTGGTCGGCGGAGAGGTTGACCACCCGGTCGATCTTGCCTTCGGCGGTGAAGTGCCACACCAGTGCCCACAGGGTGTCGACCTTGCCGATGCCCTCGGTGGTCCAGCCGCGGTGGATGTCGACCACGTACCCCTCGTTGGCTTCCAGGAACAATGGTTCGGCCTGGAATCCGGCCCTGCCCAACTCGGTGAAGAAGGCCGCGACCTCCTCCACGCCCCGCTTGGTGCCGGACAGCGGGTGGTGGCCGGGGATGGTCCACTCGACGTCATCGGTCAGCACGGCCCGCATGGCCGGGATGTCGTAGCTCGCGTAGGCGGTGAAGAACCTGTTGATCGTGTCGATCTTCGACGTCTTGTCGCTCATGGGGTTCCGCTCCAGCCGCTGTTTCTGTTGACGTGGTGAATCCTGGGTCCCCCCGGTCGCGACCGTCCAATACCTGCATCCATAACCTGGCGGCATGGATGTCGACACACGGCTGCTGCGCTACTTCGCTGTGGTCGCGGAGGAAGGCCATCTCACCCGGGCGGCAGGGCGGCTGTTCGTGTCCCAGCCGGCGTTGACCAAGCAGGTCAAGCAGTTGGAGACCCAACTCGGGGTCGAGTTGTTCACCCGGTCCCGGGCTGGCATGGCCCTCACCGAGGCGGGGCGCAGCCTGGCCGAACGGGCACCGGCCGTGCTGCAGGCGTGGGACCTGGCGCTGCGCGAGACACGCCGCGCGTCCAGCCGGGCCGCTCACGTGCTGCGTGTCGGGTTCGTGGCCAGCGCCGCCAACGAGAGCACGCAGACGATCGTGGCGGCGTTCACACGCCGCCGTCCCAGCTGGCGAGTGGACATGCGCCAGACCGACTGGTCCGATCCGACCGCCGGGTTGGCCGACGGGCTGGTGGACGTCGCGCTGCTGCGACTGCCGCTTCCGGGACAGGACCAGCTGCGGGTGGAGGTCGTACTCACCGAGCCGCGTTGGGTCGCCCTGCCCAGCTCTCACCCACTCGCCGAACTCGCCGAGATCCCGTTCCAGCGGTTGTGGGACGAGCCCTTCATCGCCACACCGCCAGAGTCGGGCTGGTGGCGTGACTACTGGCTGGCCACCGACGAACGCGATGGTCACGAGGTCCGCATCGGTGCGGTCGCCCGCAACCCGGATGAGTGGCTCTCGGCCATCGCCAACGGTTACGGCGTCAGCCTCACCCCGGAAGCCACCGCCCGCTTCTACCAGCGTCCCGGGGTCATCTACCGGCCCGTCACGGGTGTCAGCCCCAGCCAGGTCGGGGTCGCCTGGGCCCCCGCCGATGACGACAACCAGGTGGTCGGCGACTTCGTCCGTGCCTGCCTCCAACACCGTGCCTCCCCGGACATGCCTGGCGGATGAGACCACCTGTGCGGTAGCGGCGGTCGGCCGTCGGGGCTCTGGTCAGGTGCGCGGCCGGAACGGGGCGAGGGTGGCACGGATCTGGTCCGCCGCGCCCCAGTCGTCGTCGAACTGGGCCAGCACGGCGAGGTGTTGTCGCAGCTGGATGATCGGCATGCGGGTCCGCCAGTCGCTGTCGAGCGAGGTCAGCTCCGCATAGACCGCGAAGAACCGTTGCGCCTCGGGCGGGGGCGAGGTGGACCACACATGGGCGAGGTCGACCTCGGCCCACAGGTAGGACACGGCCGGGTCGATCAGCGCGGGCTGCCCGTCCGGGGTGGCCAGGATGTTCTGTGCCCACAGGTCGCCGTGCGTCAGGCAGGCCGGCCGGTCCGGCAGCAGGTCGGGCAGGCGGCGGCACAGCCGCTCCAGCGCCGCCCGGTCCGCGGAATCGAGTGCCGCCTCGACGCGGGGCTGCCCGAGCCACCGAAGCAGCCGGTGCTGTGCGAAGAACGCGAAGCCGTCGTCGTCGAACGTATTGATCTGGCGGCGGCGACCCAGCCAGTTGTCGCGGTGCCAGCCGAAGCGGGGATGCGTCGTGCTCAGGTGCATGTGGGCGAGCGCGTGTGCGAACTGTTCCCAGAAGGTCTCGCTGTGCGGCCTCGGGCGAAGCACCGACAGGACAAGCAGCTCCCGCCCGGCCATGATCACCTCGGGTGTCGCCACGCCGCCGAACTCGCGCAGGGCGGTCAGTCCTTCGGCCTCCGCCACGAAGACGTCGTCGGCCGGCGCGTCGGCGAAGGCCTTGACGAACACCGGCGGCGCGTCCCGGCGGGTCGCTATCCCGGCGAGCGCCGCGACCCCGCCCGTCGCCGGCTCCACTGTGACGACGTCGCGTATTCCGGCCCGGAGCAGGCGCTCCACCAGGAATGTCGCCGAACGCATCCGGTGATCTTAGGAGTTCGACGGTTCGAGGGGGAGGGCTGGCGGCCCCGAGGTGTGATCGTACGAATGTGTCGGTGGGTGTGTCCATAATCACTGGATCTGCTCACGGACGGTTCGGAGGACGTTATGGCAACGCTGCTCGCGATCGGCACGGCCAAGGGGTTGTTTCTCGCCACCAGCGGCGACGACCGGCGTACCTGGGAGATCACCGGCCCCCACTTCCCGATGACCGGCGTCTACGCGGTCGCGGTCGACACCCGTCGTTCCACCCCGCGGCTGCTCGCCGGGATGACCAGCTCACACTTCGGGCCCAGCGTCGCCACCAGCGACGACCTCGGCGCCTCCTGGGACGAGCCCGACCAGGCGCCGGTCGCGTTCCCGGCCGACACCGGCGTATCCCTCGGGCGGGTCTGGCAGCTGATGCCGGCCGGTCCCGACCAGCCCGACGTGGTCTGGGCCGGCACCGAGCCGTCCGCGCTGTTCAAGTCCACCGATGGTGGCCGCAGCTTCGAGCTGGTCCGCTCCCTCTGGGACCACCCGCACCGCCCGCAGTGGGAGGCCGGCTTCGGCGGCCAGGCCATCCACACCGTGCTGCCCCACCCGCGTGACCCGGCCCGGCTGCTGGTCGCCATGTCCACCGGCGGCGTCTACCGCTCGGAGGACGCCGGCGCGAGCTGGGCGCCGGGCAACACGGGCATCCGCGCCTACTTCATGCCCAACGAGTGGCCGGAGTTCGGCCAGTGCGTGCACAAGGTCGCCCGGGACGCCGGCAACCCCGAGCGGCTGTACGCGCAGAACCACCACGGCGTCTACCGCTCCGACGACGACGGCCGCACCTGGTCCTCGATCGCCGACGGGCTGCCCAGCGACTTCGGCTTCCCGATGGTGGCCCACCCGAGGCGGGGCGGCATGGTGTGGACCTTCCCGTTGGTGGCCGACAGCGAGCGGTTCCCGGCCGACCACCGCTGCCGGGTGTTCCGCTCCGCCGACGCCGGCGGCAAGTGGGAGCCGCTGTCGGTGGGGCTGCCCGAGGGACCGTTCTATCCGGCGGTGTTGCGCGACGCGATGTGCGCCGACGAGGCCACCCCCGGTGGGGTCTACTTCGGCACCCGCTCCGGCTCGGTTTACGCCAGTCGCGACGAGGGCGACTCCTGGTCCCTTGTGGCGGCACACCTGCCGGACGTGCTCTGCGTTCGTGCCGCGGAGGTCTGAGCGTGGTCACCGTGCTGCTGCCCGGCCCGCTGCGCGGCGAGGCCGGCGGTGCGAGTCGGCTGAGCATCACCGCCGCCGGAACGCTGCGGGCGGTCCTCGACGAGGTGGCCACCGAGCATCCGCGGCTGGCCCGACGGATCCGCGACGAGCGAGGCGAACTGCGCCGTTACGTCAACATCTTCGTCGACGGTGAGGACTGCCGGCACTCGGGCGGTCTGGCCACCCCGGTCGCCGACGACGCCGAGGTGCAGGTGTTGCCGTCGGTCGCCGGCGGTTGAGCCGATTACGGGTCACCCGCGTCCGCCCTGGCATGGCGGGCGGCGCCGTGCCTGATCCACTCCGTGTCGGCGAGGTGGCGGTGTCCCGGGCTCCGGATACCGCAAGGTCGCGGACCTGGAGTTGATCTCGACAATGGTGGTCGTGGTCGACGCGCGGCAGCCGGTTCGTCGGGCAGGTGGATCTGCGGCGGGCCGGGTGGCCTCTTTGTCCGACCTGCCCCTCGGGCCGAGCTCGGTTGCCGGCCGATCGTCCGTGTCCGGGAGTGACCGGCGCCACTGCGAGCCATGCCCCGTACGGAATAGTTGCGGCGTCAAATAAGTTGTGAGCTGCGTCCGGGTGACCACGAAGGTCCCGGTTCGACAAGCGAGGAGCTGGTCATGCAGTTCGGAGTCTTTACCGTCGGCGACGTCACGGTTGACCCGACCACCGGGCGGGAGCCGACCGAGCATGAGCGGATCAAGGCGATGGTCGCCATCGCGCTCAAGGCCGAAGAGGTCGGTCTGGACGTCTTCGCCGCCGGCGAGCACCACAACCCGCCGTTCGTGCCCTCGTCACCGACCACCATGCTCGGCCACATCGCGGCGCGTACCGAGCGGCTGCTGCTGTCCACCGCGACCACGCTGATCACCACCAACGACCCGGTGAAGATCGCCGAGGACTACGCGATGCTGCAGCACCTGTCCGACGGTCGGGTGGACCTGATGATGGGCCGCGGCAACACCGGCCCGGTCTACCCGTGGTTCGGTAAGGACATCCGCGCCGGGATCCCCCTCGCGATCGAGAACTACGACCTGCTGCACCGGCTGTGGCGCGAGGACGTGGTCGACTGGAAGGGCAAGTACCGCACCCCGTTGCAGTCGTTCACCTCGACGCCGCGCCCGCTCGACGGCGTGCCCCCGTTCGTCTGGCACGGCTCGATCCGCAGCCCGGAGATCGCCGAGCAGGCCGCCTACTACGGCGACGGCTTCTTCGCCAACCACATCTTCTGGCCCAAGGAGCACACCCAGCGGATGGTGGAGCTCTACCGCCAGCGGTACGCGCACTACGGCCACGGCACCGCCGACCAGGCCATCGTCGGTCTCGGCGGGCAGGTGTTCATGCGACGCAACTCGCAGGACGCGGTCCGCGAGTTCCGGCCGTACTTCGACAACGCCCCGGTCTACGGGCACGGGCCGTCGCTGGAGGAGTTCACCCGGGAGACGCCGCTGACCGTGGGCAGCCCGCAGCAGGTCATCGACCGTACGCTGGGCTTCCGCGAGTACGTCGGCGACTACCAGCGGCAGCTGTTCCTGATGGACCACGCGGGCCTGCCCCTGAAGACCGTGCTGGAGCAGCTCGATCTGCTCGGCGAGGAGGTCGTGCCGGTGCTGCGCAAGGAGTTCGCCGCGCTGCGTCCCGCGCACGTGCCGGAGGCGCCGACCCACGCCTCGATGGTCGCCGCGGCCGGTGGCGCCAAGGACAGCACCGTCCACGCCGTCGACGACGTGACGGGCAAGGCGCCGGAGGTGACCCGATGACGCACCGCACCCTGGCTGTGGTCTCGGCGGGGCTGAGTCAGCCCTCGTCGACCCGGCTGCTCGCCGACCAACTCGCCGCGGCCACCCGCGACGAGCTGGTCCGGCGCGGCTCCGAGGTGGAGCTGCACGTCGTCGACCTGCGGGAGTACGCCCACGACGTGGTGAACAACATGCTCACCGGGTTTCCGCCGACGGCGCTGCGCGAGGCCATCGACGCGGTGACCGGGGCGGACGGGATCATCGCCGTCACCCCGATCTTCAGCGCCTCCTACAACGGCCTGTTCAAGTCCTTCTTCGACGTGTTGGATGCCGAGTCGTTGGTCGACCGGCCGGTGCTGATCGGGGCCACCGGCGGCACCGCACGACACTCCCTGGCCCTGGAGCACGCGGTCCGACCGATGTTCGCCTACCTGCGTTCGGTGGTGGTCCCGACCGCGGTCTTCGCCGCCCCGGAAGACTGGGCGGACGGCACCGCCGACGGCGCGTTGCGTGCTCGGATCCTGCGCGGCGCCGGCGAGCTGGCCGACCAGATCGAGCGTCGGCCACCGGCCAGTGGCCCCGCCGACCCGTTCGCCCTCACCACCGACTTCCTCCAGATGCTCGGCGGAGGGCCAGACGCCCCGGTCAGCTGACCGGGTGCGGGTGGGCGACCAGCACCGGGCAGTGCGCGTGCCCGATCGCCGCCTGGCTGACCGAGCCGAGCAGCAGACCGGTGAAGCCGGCCCGGCCCCGGGTGCCCACGACCAGCAGCGACGCCGTGCCGCTGGCCTCGATGAGCCCCTGGGCCGCGCCGGCCGCCCGGACCGGATGCTCCCGCACCACCAGACCGGGGTGCGCGGCGCGAACCGCCGCGGAGGCGTCGGCCAGCAGCCGTACCGCCTCGGCCTGGTACGCGGCCTGTGACTCCTCTGCCTCCTCCGGCACCGCACGGTCCCCCTCCGACGGGCCCACGTGCACCAGCACCAGCGGCACATCCCGCAGCGCCGCCTCGTCGGCGCCGTAGCCCACGGCGAGCCGGGACGACTCGGACCCGTCGACGCCCACCAGCACCGGGCCGCCCATCGGAATCGGCTGCGCATCCGGTCGGACCACCAGCACCGGGCAGTGCGCGTGGGCGGCCACCTGCGCGCCGACCGAGCCGAGCAGCAGCCCGGCGAACCCGCCCAGCCCTCGACTGCCCACCACGACCAACTCCGCCCGGCGGGACTCCTCGACCATCGTGATGCCGGGACCGCCGGCGACCTGGCGCACCTCGACGACCAGGCCGGGCCACCGCTCAGCCAGGTCGGCCGCCGTGCGTTCCAACATTCGCTGTGCCTCCTCGGAGGGCACCGGCACCCCGACGTCGTACGGGTTGATCGGCACGCCGTAGCCGAGTGGGTGCAGGTAGCCGTGCACCAGGAGCAGCGGGCGGGACCGGAGCAGGGCGGCCCTGGCCGCGTGCTCCGCGGCGACGAGGCTGGACGGCGATCCGTCCACGCCCACCACGACGGGTCGATTCATCGGCACTCCCTGGGTCGGTCCGGTCATTGTCGACCGTTTACCTTCCGCCGGGACGCCGGACGCGCCGCCGCGCCAGCACCCGAGCCCGGCCGGCCGGCGGTCCCCACCTGCCACCGGCACTGCGTACCCTCGTCGGATGACTCCTGATCTGCGGCTGCGCCCGGTCCGCGAGGACGACCTCGTCGAGTTCTTCCTGCACCAGCAGGACCCGGAGGCCAACCGGATGGCGGCCTTCGTCGCCGAGGACCCGTCCGACCGTCGGGAGTTCGCCAAGCACTGGGCTCGGGTGCTCACCAACCCGGCGAACCGGGTCCGCACCATCGAGGTCGACGGCGAGGTGGTCGGCTACGTGAGCGCCTTCCCCGTCGGCGAGCAGACCGAGGTCAGCTACTGGATCGACCCGGCCCGTTGGGGCCGCGGTCACGCCACCGCCGCCCTGGATGCCCTGCTGCGCGAGCTGCCCCGGCCGGTGCACGCCCGCGCCGCCAAGGACAACGCCGCCTCCCTGGCGGTGCTCCGCAAGTGCGGCTTCGTCGTGATCGGTGAAGACTCGGGGTACGCCAACGGCCGCGGAGAGGACGTCGAAGAATGGCTGCTGGAGCTGCCCGCCGACGGCCCTGAGCTGGGCGGGCACTAGTCTCGCGGAGTGAACTGGTTGGATCTCGTCGGCTGGGCCGGCTCCGCGGTGCTGGTCTGGTCGCTGCTGCAGTCGCGCGTCCTGCGCCTGCGGGCGCTCAACCTCGTCGGCAGCGCCGTGCTGATCGGCTACAACGCCGCGATCGAGGTCTGGCCCATGGTCGGGCTCAACGTCGTACTCGCGGCGATCAACATCTGGTACCTGCGCGGGATGCTCGCCACCCGCCACGACGAGAAGACCTACCAGGTGGTGGAGGTCGGTGTCGGCGACCAGTTCCTCGCGCACACGCTGCGGGTGCACGCCGCCGACATCATCCGGTTCAACCCTGACTTCCACTGGGATCCGGAGGTCGCGGGACGCTCCGCGTTCCTGGTGGTCACGGCCGACGAGGTGGTCGGGGTGGTGCTGTCGCACGCCGAGGCGCGCGGAGTCGCCCAGATCGACCTGGACTACGTGACCCCGAAGTTCCGTGACTTCACCCCGGGCGAGTTCGTCTACCGGCGCAGCCACCTGTTCACCGAACGGGGCTTCCACCGGGTGGTCAGCCCACCCCGGATGGTCGCCCCGTACTACCACCGGCTCGGCTTCCGCCCGGAGGGCGACTCGTACGTCCTCGATCTGCCCGCAGCACCGGCCGCCGATCCGGCATAGCCTCGCCGGCCGCCGTTGCGGCATAGCGTCGCCGGCCGCCGTTGCGGCATAGCGTCGCCGGCCGCCGTTGCGGCATAGCGTCGCCGGCCGCCGTTGCGGCATAGCGTCGTCAGACGCCATTGCGGCGTGGCGTCGTGAGATGCCGATCCGGCGTGGCGTCGTGAGACGCCGATCCGGCGTGGCGTCGCCGGGGCAGGATTCGGCCGGCGCCGGACGGGGCAAAGACACGCCTACGCCGGGCGGGTTCGCCGAACGGCGGGCGCCGCCGTACCGGCCGGTGCCACCACCGCAGAGGGAGCGAACCGGGCGTGCAGAGCTACGGGAGCCAACTGGCCCTGGTCGGGATCCTGGTCGTGATCAACGCGCTCTTCGCCGGCAGCGAGATGGCGCTGGTGTCACTGCGGGACAGCCAGATCCAGCGGTTGGAACGCGCCAGCCGGGCCGGACGGGTGCTGGCTCGCCTCGCCAAGGACCCGAACCGCTTCCTGGCCACCATCCAGATCGGCATCACCCTGGCCGGTTTCCTGGCCTCGGCCGCCGCGGCGGTCTCGCTGGCCAAGCCCCTCGTGCCGCTGCTCGGAGTGTTCGGCGGCGCCGCCGAGACCGTGGCGATCGTGGTGGTGACTCTCGCGCTGACCTTCGTCACCCTGGTCTTCGGTGAGCTGGCACCCAAGCGGATCGCCATGCAGTCCGCCGAGCGGTGGGCGCTGCTGGTGGCGCGCCCACTCGACCTGCTCGCCAGCCTCACCCGCCCGGCCGTCTGGGCGCTCGGCGCCACCAGCGATCTGGTGGTCCGCCTGTTCGGGCTCAACCCGAAGCACCAGCCGGAGGAGATCGGCCCGGACGAGCTGCGGGACATCGTCGCTGGGAACCACGGCTTCACCAAGGAGCAGCGCACGATCATCGCCGGCGCCGTGGAGATCGCCGACCGGCGGTTGCGGGCTGTCCTCGTACCCCGGTTGCAGGTCTTCACGCTCGACAGCGGGACCACCGCGGAGGCCGCGCGGCTCGTGCTGGCCGCGACCGGGCACTCCCGGGCGCCGGTGGTGCGCCACGGCGGCCTGGACGACACGGCCGGCGTGATCCACCTGCGTGACCTCGTGGGGGTGCCCGACGATCGCCCGGTCGACGAGATCGCCCGGCCTCCGATGCTGCTGCCCGACTCGCTGCCGGTGGTGGACGCGCTGCGTCAGTTCAAGGCCGAGCGCCAGCACATCGCGCTCGTCGTGGACGAACGCGGCGCCGTCGACGGCATCGTGACGCTGGAGGACATCCTGGAGGAGATCGTCGGAGAGATCTACGACGAGACCGACCGGGACGTGAACTCGGTTCGCCGCGACCCCGACGGTGCGCTGCTGCTCCCCGGCATCTTCCCGGTGCACGACCTTCCCGACATCGGCGTGGAGCTGCCGTCGCGCCCGGCCGGTGACTACACCACCGTCGCCGGGCTGGTGCTGGCCCGACTCGGGCACATCCCCACCGTCGTCGGAGAGGACGTCACGCTGGACGGCTGGGTGCTGGTGGTGGCCGGCATCGACCACCGGGCGATCACCGAGGTACGACTCAGCCGCGTACCCGATGACACCGACACCGATCAGGCGGCGGAGCCGGTCCTGGACGAGGCCCGCAGCTGACCCGTCCCGACGAGGCCGCCGCTCAGTCGCGCGAGAGGTTCTGCAGGCGGACCTGACCCCGGGCGACCAGGCGCTCGTCGGCGTCGGTGATCTCCACCTGCCAGAGCTGCTGGCTGCGACCCCGGTGCACGGGGGTGCCGACCGCGGTCAGCTCGCCCTCGCGGACGGGCCGCAGGAAGTCGGTCTGGTTCGACACCCCGACGACCGTGCCCCGGTCGGCCAGCCAGAGCGCCCCACCGACGCTGGCCGCGGTCTCCACGACCGAGCAGTACACCCCGCCGTGCTGGATGCCGAACGGTTGGTGCAGCTCCGGACGGACCTGCCAGCTGATGACCACGTGGTCGGCGGTCGCCTCCTCGAACTTCAAGCCGAGCAGGGCGACGAAACCACCCGTCAGGTCCGGTATCTCCACGGCAAACCCCTCCTTGATCAATGGGGCGCAAGCCTAGCCTCGGCGGGTTGCGCGAAACCCGGTACGGGTCGATGCCGGCGATGGGGGAGAATCGGTGACCGTGACCGACAGTAGCCTTCCGCCGCCCGGGCGGGACTCCCTGACCGATGACCTGCTCTGGCGTGGCCTGATCCAGGACTCGACCGGCCTCGACGAGCTGCGCGAGCTGCTCGACGGCGGGAGCGCCGCCACCTACTACGTGGGCTTCGACCCGACCGCGCCGAGCCTGCACGTCGGCCACCTCATGCAGGTCACCATGGCCCGCCGGCTGCAACTCGCCGGCCACCGCCCGCTGCTGCTCGTGGGCGGGGCGACCGGGCAGATCGGCGACCCGAAGGAGACGGCCGAGCGGACGCTCAACCCGCCCGAGGTGATCGCCGGCTGGGTCGAGGTGATCCGCGACCAGCTCGCGCCCTTCGTGTCGTACACCGGTGAGAACGCGGCGCAGCTGGTCAACAACCTGGACTGGACCGGCGAGATGTCGGTGGTCGAGTTCCTGCGCGACGTGGGCAAGCACTTCCCGGTCAACAAGATGCTGGCGCGGGAGGTGGTGCGGGCGCGGTTGGAGACGGGCATCAGCTTCACCGAGTTCAGCTACCAGCTGTTGCAGGCCAACGACTTCTTCGAGCTGCACCGCCGCCACGGGTGCCAGCTCCAGTTCGGCGGGTCCGACCAGTGGGGCAACATCACCGCCGGCGTCGACTACGTGCGGCGACGGGGCGCGGGGCCGGTGCAGGCGTTCACCACGCCGTTGGTCACCAAGTCCGACGGCACGAAGTTCGGCAAGACCGAGGGCGGTGCCGTCTGGCTCGACCCGACGATGACCAGTCCGTACGCGTTCTACCAGTTCTGGCTCAACGTCGAAGACCGGGAGGTCGACCGCTACCTGCGCTACTTCAGCTTCCGCACGCGCGACGAGTTGGAGGAGTTGGCGAAGGCGACCGCCGAGCGGCCGGCGGCTCGCCTGGCGCAGCGGGCGCTCGCCGAGGAACTCACCACCTTGGTGCACGGCCCCGATGAGACCCGGCAGGCGGTCGCCGCCAGTCAGGCGCTCTTCGGGCGCGGGTCGCTGGACGACCTCGCCCCGGAGACACTGCGGGCGGCGCTTGCCGAAGCCGGGCTGGTGCGCCTTACCGGCGAATTGCCGGATGTCGCGGGCCTGCTGCGGGATTCCGGGCTCGTGAGTGGCCTCAAGGAGGCCCGTCGGGTGATCGCCGAGGGCGGCGCCTACGTCAACAACAACAGGGTTACCGAGGTGGACGCCGAGGTCTCGCCGGCCGATCTGCTGCATGGGCGATACCTGGTGCTGCGCCGTGGCAAACGCTCGTTCGCGGGCGTTGAGCTGGGTGAATAGCCGTCCGTCGACGATGTGACCGGGGACGCGTCCGGCGGATTTGACGATCATCCCGCCGGACGCGTAACTTTCTCTCTGCCAGCGCGGAACGGACGAAACAGGCGAAAGCCTGAAACGGCCGGAGCGCAGGCCAACGGCCTCGGGGCCGGGCGGGCATGCCCACCGGATCCCGGACCGGGAGGTGCCCCCAGAAACGCCGCGAGGCGGATTTGGTGCGGCGAAACCGACCGGGTAAGGTTACCAACCGGCAGGGCACCGGGCGGGTCGCGGGAAATCGCGACGGCCGGCCTGCCGAATCCATGACGAGCGCGGCGCAAGCCGGTCGAGACATGGTGCCCGCATTATCGGGTGAAGCACGACGAACCGGGAAACACCGGTTTGACACGGCGGAAACGAGCGGGTAACGTAGTAAAAGTGCCTGGCGCTGGAAAGCGCTAGGGATGCGGTACGAAAAGCCCCGAAGCGGG
>NZ_PYBV01000034.1:0-50642 GCF_003205615.1 Micromonospora arborensis
ACCTGACCGACCCCCACCCCACCCACCCACCCCACCCACCCACCCCACCCCGCCCGCGCTGTCCGCGCTGCCCCCCTTTCCCCGGTTGATCAAGAGCTTTCCGTCATGCCGAGCCCGATTTCTGACCCAAACCTCTTGATCAACAGTGGGGGCGGGGGAGGGGGTGAGGGGAGGGGGAGAGGGGGGTGGGGGTGGGGCGCGGGGCACTTGCCGGGTACGGCGGATCGCCGTACGTGAGAGAGAGGCGTGCCCCGCGCCGCCGCGGTCCGGGCGGTCCGAGCGCCCGGGGGTGGCCCGATGAGGTCGGGCCTGGTCACGGGGTCAAGGATGGGGCCCGCGTCGGCCTGACGGCAACGTATTTAGCCGCGACGGCGGTGAGATTCCCACCGTCATCGTATTGACCGCCTTGATCGGCCGGGACGACACTTTGCGCACTCGCACGCGGAACCACCTCAGGGAGGTGTGCAGTGGCAACGACCCCCGTGCCAACCGCCGAGCAACCGATGGACGACGACGCCCGACGGCTCGCCGAACTCGGCTACAAACAGGAGCTGCGCCGCAAGTGGAGCGGCTTCTCCAACTTCGCCATCTCGTTCTCGATCATCTCGATCCTGGCCGGCTGCTTCACCACCTTCGGTCAGGCGTGGAACAACGGCGGGCCGGTCGCCATCTCCTGGGGCTGGCCGCTGATCTCGCTGTTCATCCTGATCATCGGTTTCTGCATGGCGGAGTTGGTCTCGGCGTACCCGACTGCGGGCGGGATCTACTGGTGGGCGGCCACCATGGGTCGCCCGGTGCACGGCTGGTTCACCGGCTGGTTGAACCTGATCGGCCTCGTCGCGGTCACCGCCTCGGTCGACTACGGCTGCGCGACGTTTCTCAACCTCACCCTGTCGGCGCTCGTCGACGGCTGGGCCGGGACGCTGCGTCAGGCGTTCGTCCTGTTCGTGATCATCCTGGCGCTGCACGGTCTGATCAACATCTTCGGGCACCGGATCATCGACGTACTCCAGAATGTCTCGGTCTGGTGGCACGTGGCCGGCGCGGCCGTCGTGGTGGCCATCCTGGTCTTCGTGCCGGACAACCACCAGAGCTTCCAGTTCGTGTTCACCGAGCGGTTCAACAACTCCGGCTTCGGTGCCGGGGACACCGGTGGTCTGACGTTCTGGTTCTACGTGTTGCCGCTGGGCTTCCTGCTGACCCAGTACACGATCACCGGCTTCGACGCCTGCGCGCACGTCTCCGAGGAGACCCGGGGCGCCTCGCAGGCCGCGGCCCGTGGGCTCTGGCAGTCGATCTTCTATTCGGCGATCGGTGGCTGGATCCTGCTGCTGGCATTCCTCTTCGCGGCCACCGACGTCGAGGCGGTCAACGCCGCGGTCGGCTTCTCCGGTGCCATCTTCGAGTCCGCGCTGACGCCGGTCTTCTTCAAGATCGTCATCATCATCTCCACCATCGGCCAGTTCTTCTGTGGCATGAGCTGCGTGACGTCGATGAGCCGCATG
The DNA here is from genome assembly GCF_003205615.1 of Micromonospora arborensis. GTDB lineage: Bacteria > Actinomycetota > Actinomycetes > Mycobacteriales > Micromonosporaceae > Micromonospora > Micromonospora arborensis. The sequence goes on from NZ_PYBV01000034.1 coordinate 1,506, forward strand.
GCGTACGCGTTCAGCCGCGACCGGGCGGTGCCCGGCTGGCGGCTCTGGTCGACGGTCGACCGCAACGGCACCCCGGTCAACGCGATCATCGGCGCCACCCTGGCCGGCCTCGTGCTCACCCTGCCGGCCCTCTACGAGAGCGCGGCCGGCATCCCCATCGCCTTCTACGCGGTGGTCTCCGTCGCGGTGCTCGGGCTCTACCTGTCCTTCCTCATCCCGATCGCGCTACGACTGCGGATGGGCGACAGGTTCGTTCCGGGGCCGTGGACGCTGGGACGGAAGTACAAGCTGCTCGGCTGGATCGCGGTCGTCGAGATCGCGGTCATCGCGGTCTACTTCGTGCTGCCGATCGTGCCCTCCGGGGTGCCCGGCAACGACGGGTTCACCTGGTCGGCGGTGAACTACGCGCCGCTGGCCGTCGGCGGGGTGCTGCTGGTGGTCGCCGTCTGGTGGTACGCCTCGGCCCGTCGCTGGTTCACCGGCCCGGTCCGTACCGTCGAGGAGCCGGCCGCCAGGTCAGAACCGGCGGCGGCCGACGGGTCCGATTGACCCGTGCCCGGCCGGGTCAGGGCCGTGTGGGGTTCGCGCGACGGAATCCGGCGCGACCGGCGGGCGGCGGCTGCCGCTCGCCGGTCGTGAACCGGAGGATGCGATCGTCCGGTGGCCTCGGCGTGCCATTGCCGTCGCGGTTGCTGGTGGCCACCCACAGCGAACCGTCCGGGGCCACCTCCACGGTACGAAGCCGGCCGTAGGCACCCACCAGCTCGGCGGACGGTGTGCCGACCGTGCCGGCGGGGCTGACCGGAACGGCCCACAGCCGAGCTCCCCGCAGCGCGGCGACGAACAGCGTCCCGCCTGCGAAGGTGGCACCGCTCGGCGACGCCTGTGCCGGGGGCCAGACGACCACCGGGGCACGGAACCGGGGGTCGCTGCTCGGGCCCTCCACGATCGGCCAGCCGTAGTTGCCACCGGCGACGATGCGGTTCACCTCGTCCCACGTGTTCTGGCCGAACTCGGTGGCGAACAGTCGGCCCTGCGCGTCCCAGGTCAGACCCTGCACGTTGCGGTGGCCGTAGCTGAACACGGGCGAGCCGGGGAACGGATTGCCCGCCGGGATGCGCCCGTTCGGCCGGATCCGCAGGATCTTGCCGTTCCGGCTGGCCAGGTTCTGCGCGTTGGCAGGGACGCCCGCGTCACCGACGCCGACGTAGAGCAGCCCGTCGGGGCCGAAGGCGATCCGGCCGCCGTTGTGGATCGACGCCCGCGCGAGGCCGCTGAGGATCACCTGCTGGTACTGCGGCGCGTTCAGTCGGAACCGCGCGATCCGGATGTCGGACGCGGTGGTGAAGCAGACGTAGACCCACCGGTCGAGGCGGTACGTGGGCGAGACCGCCAGGCCGAGCAGACCCCCCTCGCCGCCGCCGACCACTCCGGTGATCCGGGCGACCGGCGCGGGTGGTCGACCCGGTCGTATTCGCAGCACGGTGCCCTGGTCGCGCTGGGCCACGAGTGCGCTGCCGTCGGGCAGGAAGTCGAGCCCCCAGGGGACTTCGAGCCCGCTCGCGACGACCTCCGGTTGGGCGAAGTCGAAATCGCCCGCGCCCAGTGCGAGGACCGACCCGCCCTCCGGCCGACCGCCCGCCGAGACCCCCGCCGTGCCCGCCCCGGCGCTCGCTGTCGTGCCTGCCTCGCCACTCGCCGTCGTGCCTGCCTCGGCGCTCGCTGTCGTGCCCAGCCCGAGGGCGAGGAGAGCGGTCAAGATGACTCGAAGACGCATGACTTCTCCTCGCGTGGTTTGCCGTCGGCCGGGCCGGGGGCATTGACGGTGATCCGGATTGCCAGTAGACCTTGGTGATGGAGGCCCGCTGATGAGCAGAACGCCGTTTTCGCTGGAAGAGTTGCGGGTCGCCGTCCAAGCCGGTGAGATCGACACCGTGGTGCTGGCCCTCGTCGACATGCAGGGCCGCTTGCAGGGCAAACGGTTCCACGCGCCCTACTTTCTCGACCAGGTGGTCGCCAACGGCAGCGAGGGTTGCAACTATCTGCTCGCCGTCGACGTCGACATGAACACCGTCGACGGGTACGCGATGTCGAGCTGGGAGCGCGGCTACGGTGACTTCGCGATGGTGCCGGATCTCGGCACGTTGCGCCGGATGCCCTGGCAACCGGGCTCCGCGTTGCTGCTGGCCGACCTGACCTGGCTCGACGGGTCGGGTGACGTGGTCGCCTCGCCCCGGCAGATCCTGCGCCGCCAACTGGACCGGCTGGCCGAGCACGGGCTGACCGCGTACGCCGGCACCGAGCTGGAGTTCGTGCTGTTCCGCGACTCGTACGAGGACGCCTGGCGGCGCGGCTACCGCGACCTCACCCCGGCCAACCAGTACAACGTGGACTACTCGCTGCTCGGCACCGCCCGGGTGGAGCCGCTACTGCGCCGGATCCGCACCGAGATGGCCGGCGCCGGGCTGACGCCGGAGAGCGCCAAGGGTGAGTGCAACCTCGGCCAGCACGAGATCGCCTTCCGCTACGACGAGGCGGTCGCCTGCGCCGACCACCACGTGATCTACAAGAACGGCGCCAAGGAGATCGCCGCCCAGGAGGGCATGGCGATCACCTTCATGGCCAAGCCGAACGCGCGGGAGGGCAACTCCTGCCACATCCACTTCTCGCTGCGGGACACCACCGGGGCCTCGGCGATGCTCGGCGACGGGCCGGCGCACCTGTCGCAGACCGGGCAGCGGGTGCTCGCCGGGCTGCTCGCCACCATGCGGGAGTTCAGCCTGCTCTTCGCCCCCAACATCAACTCCTACAAGCGTTACCAGCCGGGTTCGTTCGCCCCGACTGCGCTGCGCTGGGGTGTGGACAACCGCACCTGCGCCCTGCGGGTGGTGGGGCACGGGCAGGGCATGCGGGTGGAGAACCGGGTGCCCGGCGCCGACGTCAACCCGTACCTGGCCATCGCCGGGCTGGTAGCGGGCGCGCTGCACGGCATCGATGGCGAGCTTGCGTTGGGGGAGGAGTGCACCGGCAACGCGTACGACGACCCGGAGGCCGAGCGGGTCCCCGGCACCCTGCGCGACGCCCTGACCCTGTGGGAGGACTCCACGGTGGCTCGGGACGCGTTCGGCGCCGAGGTGGTGGCCCACTACGCCAACCAGGCGAGGGTGGAACTCGCGGCCTTCGACGCCGCGGTGACGGACTGGGAGCTGACCCGTGGCTTCGAACGCCTCTAGAACCCCCACCCCCGCGATCTTGCATTTTGTGTCGTCGAGCTGTGGTGAATCGTCGCTGATGTCGGGGCAGCAACTGCAAGATCGCGCGGAGGAAGGGCGGGTCAGGACGTGACGGTTGTGGTGGATCCGGCTTCTGGGGTTGGGTTTCGGGAGGTTCCGGGGGCCTCCGCCGACGAGGTCGACGCGGCGATCGCGCGAGCCGCGAAGGCCTTCGAGACGTGGCGGAACGTGGCTCCGGGGGACCGGGCGCGGCTCCTGCGGCGGTTCGCCGCTGTCGTCGACGCGCGGCTGGACGAGTTGGCCGCGTTGGAGGTCCGCAACGCGGGTCACACCATCGGCAACGCCCGGTGGGAGGCCGGCAACGTCCGCGACGTCCTGGACTACTACGCCGGGGCGCCGGAGCGGCTGACCGGGCGGCAGATCCCGGTGCCCGGCGGGCTGGACGTCACCTTCCACGAGCCACTCGGCGTGGTCGGGGTGATCGTGCCGTGGAACTTCCCGATGCCGATCGCCGCGTGGGGGTTCGTCCCGGCCCTGGCCGCCGGCAACACGGTGGTGCTCAAACCCGCCGAGTTGACGCCGCTCACCGCGCTGCGGCTGGCCGAGTTGGCCCGCGAGGCGGGCCTGCCCGACGACGTGTTCATCGTCGTACCGGGTGCGGGCGCGGTGGTGGGTGAGCGGTTCGTCAGCCACCCGGCGGTCCGCAAGATCTGCTTCACCGGCTCCACCGAGGTCGGCACCCGGATCATGGCCGGTTGCGCCGCCCAGGTGAAGCGACTCACCCTGGAGCTGGGCGGCAAGAGCGCCAACATCGTGTTCGCCGACGCCGACCTGGAACGCGCCGCCGCGACCGCGCCGGGCGCGGTCTTCGACAACGCCGGCCAGGACTGCTGCGCACGGTCGCGGATCCTGGTCCAGCGTTCGGTGTACGACCGCTTCCTGGCCCTCCTCGAACCAGCGGTACGCGCGGTGCGGGTGGAGGACCCGTCCCGGGAGACCGCCGAGATGGGTCCCCTGATCTCCGCGGCTCACCGGGACCGGGTCGCCGGCTACCTGGCCGGGGCGACTGTCGCCTTCGCCGGCTCGTGCCCCGACGGCCCCGGCTTCTGGCACGCGCCCACCGTGCTGCTGGCCGACTCGCCGGCCGACCGGCACTGGCGGGAGGAGATCTTCGGCCCGGTGGTCTCGGTGCTGCCGTTCGACGACGAGGCCGACGCGGTCCGGCTCGCCAACGACACCGAGTACGGGCTCTCCGGCTCGATCTGGACCCGGGACGTGGGTCGCGCGCTGCGCCTGGCCCGCGCCGTCGAGTCGGGCAACCTCAGCGTCAACTCGCACTCCTCGGTGCGCTACTGGACCCCGTTCGGCGGGATGAAGCGCTCCGGGCTCGGCCGTGAGCTGGGCCCGGACGCGCTGCACTCCTTCACGGACGTCAAGAACGTGTTCATCGCGACGGAGGAGTGACGCCAGTGCAGGGTCGTTTGCAGGACCGGGTGGCCGTGGTCACCGGGGCGGGCAGCGGGATCGGGTTGGCCACCGTGCGGCGGTTCGCCGCCGAGGGGGCCCGGGTGGTCTGCGTGGACATCGACACGACCGCCGGCGAGAAGGCCGCCGAGGAGTGCGGCGGCGAGTTCGTGGCCACCGACGTCGCCGACGAAGCAGCGGTACGTGACCTGTTCGACGGGGTGGCCGACCGGCACGGGCGGGTCGACATCGCGTTCAACAACGCCGGCATCTCCCCGCCGGACGACGACTCCATCCTGGACACCGGCCTCGACGCCTGGGAACGGGTGCTGCGGGTCAACACCACGAGCGTCTACCTCTGCTGCAAGTACGCCATACCGCACATGCGCCGTCAGGGCCGAGGATCGATCATCAACACCGCCTCGTTCGTGGCGTTGATGGGTGCCGCGACGTCGCAGATCGCGTACACCGCCAGCAAGGGCGGCGTGCTGGCGATGACCCGGGAGCTGGGCGTGCAGTTCGCCCGTGACGGCATCCGGGTCAACGCGCTCTGCCCCGGCCCGGTGGCCACTCCGTTGCTGCTGGAACTGTTCGCCGCCGACCCGGAGCGGGCTGCCCGTCGACTGGTGCACGTGCCGATGGGTCGCTTCGGGCAACCGGAGGAGATCGCCGCCGCGGTGGCGTTCCTGGCCAGCGACGACGCCTCGTTCATGACCGCCGCGCAGTTCGTGGTCGACGGCGGCATCACGGGCGCGTACGTCACCCCGCTGTGAGCGCGGAGAGTGAGCCGGTTCTGCGAGCCCCGCAGTCGCGAACGGTGCCGGCCCTGTGAGCGCGAGGAGTGAGCCGGTTCTGCGAGCCCCGAAGTCGCGAACGGTGCCGGCCCTGAGGCGGCGGCCACTGATCGGGATCAGCGCGTACGTCGAGCCCGCCGACTGGGCGGTCTGGCGGGGCGTGCCGGCGGTGCTGGTGCCCGAGGCGTACGTGCGGGCGGTCACGGCCGCGGGTGGCCGGGCGGTGGTCCTGCCGCCGGACGACGTGGACGGCGACGTGCTGGCCGTCCTCGACGGGCTGCTGCTGGCCGGGGGCGCCGACGTGGGCCCGGGGCGGTACGGCCAGCCGCCGCACCCGCGTACCGAGGACCGACCGGATCGGGATGCCGGTGAGCTGACTCTGCTGACCGGCGCGCTCGCCGTCGAGCTGCCGCTGCTGGGCGTGTGCCGGGGCATGCAGCTGCTCGCCGTGGCCTACGGCGGCACCCTGCACCAGCACCTGCCGGAGGTGGTCGGTCACGACGCGCACCGTCCGGCACCCGGCGTCTACGGCTCCCACGGGGTGCGGTTCGCGGCGGGCAGTCTCGCGGCGACGGTGTTGGCCGGGGTGGACCGGGTCAACTCGTACCACCACCAGGCGGTCGCCGACGCGGGCCGGCTCGCCGTCACGGGTTGGGCCGAGGACGGCGTGATCGAGGCGGTGGAGGACCCGGCCCTGCCGTTCGTGCTCGGCGTGCAGTGGCATCCGGAGAACGAGCCGGACCCGCGTCCGATCACGGCGCTGGTCGAGGCGGCTGCTCGGCGCGCGTCGGTCGTCGCGGCCCGGGACGAAGCCGTACGCCTCGCGCGGCGTCACCGGGTGTGACGCACATCGCACCCGTCCGGTGAGCGGGCCGGTGGGAGGATCGCCGCATGGGGAAGGTCTATCCGGAGATCGACGGTCGCCTACGGGATTTCATCGTGGGTCAGCCGGTCTTCTTCGTGGCCACCGCGCCGTCCGGCGCCGAGGGGCACGTCAACGTCTCACCGAAGGGCATGCGGGGCACGTTCGTGCTTCTCGGCCCGCACCGGGTGGCCTACCTCGACTATCACGGCAGCGGGGCGGAGACCATCGCCCACCTGCGGGACAACGGTCGGATCACGCTGATGTTCTGTGCCTTCGACGGGCCACCGAAGATCGTCCGGTTGCAGGGCCGGGGCAGCAGCGTCGCGGTGACCGAGGAGACCTTCGCCGACCGGATCGCCGAGTTTCCCGCACCGCCGGACGTGCACGCCGTCCGGGCGGTGATCACCGTCGAGGTGGACCGGATCAGCGACTCCTGCGGCTACGGGGTGCCACTGATGGACTTCCGCGCCGATCGTGACCTGTTGCTCACCGCACACTCCCGTCGTACCGCCGACGATCTGGCGATCTATCGGGCCACCAGGAACGCGGCGAGCATCGACGGGCTACCGGTCTTCTGACTCGTCAGGGCGCTCCGGCGACCGCCGCTCGACATCGTCGGCACCCGCTCTGTCCGGTGCCCGACCGCGCAGGTGTACGTAACCAGCGTCCAAAGGTCCTGATGCGTTACGTTGCTGGTCCGCTGGGGTACAAGTCGAAGCACGGCGGGGTGAAGATCAACGGTCGCGGGGTACGGCCGGAGCGGGGAGGCTGCATGAGCTCGGCCCAGGGGGGTGCGGACATCGGGCATCCCGTCGCGCCTGCCCGGGAGACCCCCCCGATGCTGACGGCCGCGTTCGCGGCCGGCGGCGAGATGGGCGAGCTGCTGAGCGGCTTCGACTGGTCCACCGGCCCGCTGGGCGGGCCCGGTAGTTGGCCGGCGGCGCTCTGCAACGCGGTCGGCATGATGCTCGCCTCCAGCGCCCAGATCGTCATGTTCTGGGGCGACGAGCAGCTCGCCTTCTACAACGACGCCTACCGGCCGACCATCGGCGACAAACATCCGGAGGTGCTCGGCCAGCCGGCCCGTCTGCACTGGTCGGAGACCTGGGCGGTGCTCGGCCCGCTGCTCGACGGCGTCCGGAGCACCGGGCGTTCCTATCGCGGCGACGACCACCCCTTCCTGCTGGACCGGCACGGCTATGTCGAGCAGACCTACTTCAACGTCTCGTACGACCCGATCCGGGGTGACGACGGCTCGGTCAGTGGCGTCTACTGCATCGTCAACGAGACCACCGGCCGGGTGCTCGGCGAACGCCGGCTGCGGGCACTGGCCGAACTGGGTGCCGAGCTGAACGACATCGGCAGTGCCGCCGAGCTCGGCCGGACCGCCGCCGGGGTGCTCGGCCGGCACCGGGCGGACGTGCCCTTCGCCTTGATCTACCTGACCGATGAGAGTGGTCGTCTCACCCTGGCCGGGCCCACCGGTGCCGCCCCGGCCGCCGTCGGCGACAGTGCCGAGCTGCTGGCCCGGGCTATCGTCGATGCCGCGCCCGCCGAGGTCGACGTCGCCGATCTGCTCGACCGGCCGCCGGTCGACGCCGCCGACCAGGCCCTCGTGCTGCCCCTCATGGCGAGCAACCAGAAGGTCGGCGCGCTGGTCGTCGGCGTGGCCCGCCTGCTGCCGCTCAGCGACGACTACCGCAACTTCCTCGAGTTGGCCGCCGCGCAGATCTCCCGTGCGGTCGGCACGCAGCGGGCCTACGAGCATGAGCGGGCCCGCGCCGCCGAGCTGGCCGCGCTGGATCTGGCGAAGACCAGCTTCTTCGCCAACGTCAGCCACGAGTTCCGCACCCCGCTGACCCTGGTGCTCGGCCCGCTGGAGGACATGCTGGCCGACCCGGCTCTACCCGCGGAGGAGACCAACCGGCTCACCGTGATGCACCGCAACGCGCTGCGCCTGCTCAAACTGGTCAACACCGTGCTGGACTTCTCCCGGCTGGAGTCTGGTCGGCTCGCCGCCCGCTACCAGCCCACCGACCTCGCCGGCTACACTGCCCGGCTGGCCAGCACCTTCCGCTCAGCCACCGACCGGGCCGGGTTGCGGCTGGTGGTGGACTGTCCGCCGCTGCCGGCGCCGGTCTTCGTCGACCGGGACATGTGGGAGAAGATCGTCCTCAACCTGGTGTCGAACGCGGTCAAGTTCACCTTCGACGGCGACATCCGGGTGCGGATCCGGGCCGTCGACGGCGCGGCCCGGCTGGAGGTGACGGACACCGGCATCGGCATCGTGCCGGACGAACTGCCGTACGTCTTCGAACGGTTCCACCGGGTGCCCGGGGCGCGGGCGCGCACGCACGAGGGCACCGGGATCGGCCTGGCTCTGGTCCGGGAGCTGGTCGAGATGCACGGCGGCGAGGTCGGGCTGACCAGCCAGGTCGACGAGGGCAGCACCTTCACGGTGACCGTGCCGTTCGGGTCGGCACACCTGCCCGCGGACCGGGTGGCGGCGTTCGGTCCGTTGTCCGCGGACGAGTCCGAGCAGGCCCGGCTCCACGTGGCGGAGACCGCGCTGTGGATCGGCGTCGAGCCGGCACCCGAGTTCGACGGCCGACCGACGACGGACGTACCGGCCGGCCGGATCCTGGTCGTCGACGACAACGTGGACCTGCGCGAGCACGTCACCCGCCTGCTCTCCCCGACCTGGGACGTGGTCACCGCGAGCGACGGGCTGGCTGCCCTGCCGCTGGCCCGCGAGGGCGGGTTCGACCTGGTGCTCACCGACGTGATGATGCCCCGACTCGACGGTTTCGGGCTGGTGAGCGCGCTGCGCGCGGACCCGCGTACCCGGCACGTGCCGATCGTGCTGCTCTCGGCCCGGGCCGGCTCCGCGGAGGCCGTCGCCGGCCTCTCCGCCGGTGCCGACGACTACCTCACCAAGCCGTTCTCCAGCCAGGAGCTGATCGCCCGGGTCCGGGCCAACGTCGAGCTGGGCCAGCTCCGTGGGCAGATCATCCGTCGGCTCCGGGCACTGGCCGACGCGGCGGTGGCCGTGAACACCGCCCGCTCGACCGGCGACGTGCTCCAGGTCGCCGCCCGGCACGCGCTGAGCCTCGCCGAGGCCGCGCGGGTGGTGGTGACCACCCCCGGGGCCCGGTCCGAGGCGGACGCCGGCGGCGCCACCGCCACCGATCCGTCCTTCGTGGCCGAGCTGACCGGCACCACCGGCGGCCCGCTCGGCGAGTTGCGGGTCTGGCGGCCGGCCGGCGACGACGCGCAGGCCGACGAGGCCGCGTTGACCCAGCTGGCCCGGCTGGTCGGGGTGCGGCTGGAGAACGCCCAGCTCTACGAAGCCGAACACCGCATCGCCACCACGCTGCAGCACAGCCTTCTGCCCCGGTCGCTCCCGCAGCTGCCCGGAGCGGTGTTGGCCGGCCGGTACCTGCCCGGCAGCGCCGACGTCGAGGTTGGCGGTGACTGGTACGACGCGATCGTCCTCTCCGACGACGACCTGGTGCTGGTCATCGGGGACGTGGTCGGTAAGGGCGTCCAGGCCGCCGCGGCGATGGGGCAACTGCGCAACGCGCTGCGGGCGTACCTGCTGGAGGGCTACGACCCGGGCGAATCGCTGACCCGGCTCAACCGACTGGTCGGGTCCACCGACCACCGCTCCTTCGCGACGGTGGTCTGTCTGCTGTTCAACCCGCGCACCGGCCGGCTGCGGTACGCGAGCGCCGGTCACCCGTCCCCACTGTCGATCAGAGGAGGTGACGTGGCGTTCCTGCACGACCGTGCGCTCGGCCCACCGGTCGGGGCCATCCCGGGCGCGACGTACGAAGCGGTCGAGGGGGAGTTGGCAGCCGGCAGCCGACTGCTGCTCTACACCGACGGCCTGATCGAGGACCGTCAGCTCGGCATCGACGCCGCGCTGGCCCAGCTCCGTGTCGACGCGGCGACCCCCAGTGAGCACGTGGCGGACCTGATCGACGCGGTCGTCGAGCGGGTCAACGGGCGGCCGCGCCGCGACGACGTGGCGCTCCTCGCCCTCGAGGCGGCCGAGCCGAACCGTTTCGCGTTGCGGCTACCGGCGGACCCGACCCGGCTGAGCGTGCTGCGCAAACGCCTGGAGGACTTCCTGGTCGCGCACGCGGTCGACGAGACGGACGTGTTCGACCTGACCGTCGCGGTCTCCGAGGCCGCGGCGAACGCCATCGAGCATCCGGTCCACCCCGTCGAGGCCGTGATCAGCGTGGAGGTGTCCATCGAGGATCGGACGGTGACGGCCACCGTGCGTGACAGCGGGCAGTGGCGTGAGTCGACCGGCTCCGGATTCCGGGGGCGTGGCCTGGCCCTGATCAGGGCGTTGGGCGAGCTGACGGTGCGGCGTACCGATGAGGGCACCGAGGTGACGCTGCGCCGGCAGCTGCGGGGCTGACCGTGCGCCCGACGGCGTCGGGGTTTCTCAGGCCGGCCTGAGCCAGCTCTGCTCGCCCAGGCCGGAGATCTCCAGCACCCGGCGGACCTGCCGCGACGGCAGGACGGTGAGCGTGCCCGGAAACTGCTGGGCGAGCCGGACCAGGGCATGGATGGCGGCCGAGTCGAAGAAGGTGACGGCACTCAGATCGAGGGTGATCCGCTTGGCGGGCTCGCGGAGCGCGGTCTGGAGCATGGTGTCGGCGGTCGCCATGTCCACCTCGCCGGCCACCAGCACCTGGAGGTGGTCACCGTCCATCTCCGCGCTGGCGGAGAAGACGGGCGGTGCTCCCCCTTGATCCACGCTCACACCATGGCACAGCCGACCTGGCAGGGCAACAACCCCTCCGGAGCGCCCGTGGCGCGGATCACCAGCCGCCCCGGCGATAGGCTTGCGGCATGACCGTCCGTCCGCCGCTGACACCAGGCGCGCTCTCCCCGATGCGACAGGTGCCACCCCAGATCGCCCGACCGGAGTACGTGGGCAAGAAGCGCCCGCAGGAGTGGCGCGGCTCGCACGTGCAGACGCCGGAGACCATCGAGAAGATGCGGATCGCCAGCCGGCTCGCCGCCCAGGCGACCCAGCTCGCCGGCGAGCACTGCAAGCCCGGCGTGACCACCGACGAGATCGACAAGGTGGTGCACGAGTTCCTCTGCGACCACGGCGCGTACCCGTCGACGCTGGGCTACCGGGGTTTCCCGAAGTCCTGCTGCACCAGCCTCAACGAGGTCGTCTGCCACGGCATCCCGGACTCCACCGTCCTGACCGACGGCGACATCATCAACGTCGATGTGACCGCGTACATCGGCGGGGTGCACGGTGACACCGATGCCACCTTCTGCGTCGGCGAGGTCAGCGAGGAGGCCCGGCTGCTCGTCGAGCGGACCCACGAGGCCATGATGCGCGGCATCCGCGCGGTCGCCCCGGGTCGGCAGATCAACGTGGTGGGCCGGGTCATCGAGTCGTACGCCAAGCGGTTCGGCTACGGCGTGGTCCGCGACTTCACCGGCCACGGCATCGGCGAGTCCTTCCACAGCGGGCTGTACGTGCCGCACTACGACAGCCCGCGCCCCACGGACGTCATGGAGCCGGGGATGACGTTCACCATCGAGCCGATGATCACGCTCGGCACCTACGAGTACGACATGTGGGACGACGGGTGGACCGTGGTCACGAAGGACCGGAAGTGGACGGCCCAGTTCGAGCACACCATCGTGGTGACCGACGATGGCCACGAAATCCTGACCCTTCCGTGAGCGCGAGGAACGCAGCGAAGCGAAGTCCCGCAGTCGTGAACGAAGGGCAGGCGCCGTGACCGAAACCCCGGCGGCGCTGCGCGAGGCGCACCACGCGGACGTCTCCGGCGGCTGGCTGCGCCCGGCCGTCTTCGGCGCGATGGATGGTCTGGTCACCAACATCGCCCTGATCGCCGGTGTCGGCGGCGGTGGTGTGTCGTCGCACAGCATCGTGCTCACCGGTTCGGCCGGTCTGGTGGCCGGTGCGATCTCGATGGGGCTCGGCGAGTACACCAGCGTGCGCTCCGCCAACGAGCAGGTCGCCGCCGAGGTGGCCAAGGAGCGACGGGAGTTGGAGCGGCACCCCGAAGCGGAGGCCCGGGAGTTGGCCGACGCCTGGGTGGCGCGCGGCCTACCGCGGGACCTCGCCACCCAGGTCGCCGAGGCGGTGCGGCGCGACCCGGAGGAGGCGCTGCGCGTACACGTCCGCGAGGAGTTGGGCGTCGACCCCGACGACCAGCCCAGCCCCTGGGCCGCGGCGATCTCGTCGTTCGTGTTCTTCTCGCTGGGCGCGCTGGTCCCGCTGCTGACGTACCTGTTCGGTTCCACCGAGCTGTGGCTGGCGCTCGCCGTCGGCGGGCTCGGCCTGTTCGCCGCCGGTGCGGTGGTAGCTCGCTTCACGCGGCGGCCCTGGTGGACCAGCGGGCTGCGCCAACTGTTGCTGGGCGCGGCGGCGGCCGGAGCCACCTACCTCATCGGCTCGCTGATCGGCGTACAGGGCGGGCTGTGACGCCGCAGCCTAGCCAGCCGACGGCGCGGGCCACTCGCTGACGAACGCCGGCGACGTCAATCGAGCTGCCGCTCGATCGGCAGTCGGGCGCGGGTGAACAGGCCCGCCCCGAGCATCGACACCACCGGCACCAGCACCAGGACCCCGAGCGCGGGCCACGGCACCAGAAACGGGTACGGATCGGGTACCGGCCAGCTGGTCGCGTACTGCCGGTTGACCGAGAACAACACGATCGCGGCGGTGCCCAGCCCGGCCACGATGCCGAGCACCGAACCCAGTCCGGCGATGACCCCGGCCTGGCAGATCGCCAGCATTCGGCGTACCGCCGGTGCCGCGCCGACGGCCGCGAGAGTGGTCAGCTCGGCGCGTCCCTCGGCGGCAGCGAGCGCGGTGGCGATCCCGGCCGCACCCAGCGTGATCACCCCGGCGGCCGCCGCGAGCAGCAGGAGCAGTGGCGAGATGTCGCGGGGGCCACCGCCGTACTCCACGCTCAACGAGACCGTGCCGACGTTCCGCAACGCGGCGACGAACCGCTCCTGTCGATGCCGGTCCGGCGGTGTCGAGGTGCCGATCACCCAGCCGGAAGGTGACCAGGTCAGGCCGAGTTGCCGGGCTGCCGCCGGGGAGAGCAACAGTTGCGCCTGGCCGATCGGTTCCGGCAGCGCGTACCCGGGAAGGTCGGCGGCAGCGGTTGGCCGGTCCGTCCCGGGATCCACCTGGTTCACCCGTACGGTCACCAGGCCGTCGTGCAGGTAGCGCGGGTCGGTCACCACCACGCCCCCGGCGCGCAGCACCGCCGTGGCGGCGGCGGTGGCGGCCGGGTCCGCGCCGGTGAGCAGTGGCAGCGCGCCCCCGTCGTCCACCCCGGTCTGCACGTAGCCGCCGTAGTAGTCCGTCGCATGGGCCCGGCAGCGCGGGTCGGCCCGAGCCTGCCGCCGGTGCGCCGCGGAGAGGTTGTCCCCGGGCTGCCAGGGGCAGGTCTGCTCCGGCGGCAGCGCCGGCGCGACGTCGCAGTAGCCCATGCCGGGCGGCGCGCACCTGACCGCGTGCAGTGGGGCGATCGCGTCCGTACCCAACTGGTCCCGGGCTGCGGTGGCGACCTGGGCCAGCGTGGGCTGCCGGGCCGGATCGTGAAGGTGGACCAGCACATGACCCGCCGGCAGCATCGGCCGGTAGGCGCGCGAGTCGCGGGCGTCGTCGCTGGCCAGGAACCCGCCGAGCGCCACGCTGCTGGCGACGGCGGCCATCACGGCGCAGATGGCGGGCGCGGCGGACGCCCGGTTGCGGCTGGCGTCGCGCAACGCGATGCGCGGCGCCAACGGCAACACGCGACCGAGCCGGGCAAGTGCGCCGATCAGCGTGGGTGTGCAGCACACCAGGCCCAACTCGCCGAGGATCAGGCCGGTGAGGATCACCGCCGAGGAGGTGCGGGCGGCCCCGAACGCCGCCAGCCCCGCCCCACCGGCCACCAGCGACAGCCCGAAGGCCAACCACCGGATCCGGGACACCGGTGGGGTGCGTCGCCCGGCGAGCCCGGCGCTGACGTCCTGCCGTGCGGCGGTCCACGCCGGTGCCAGCGCGGCGAGCACCCCGGCCAGCACCGCGACCCCGCCGAGCAGCACCAGCGCGGCCGGCCAGCAGCGGTACCCACCGAAGCGGGCGCCGTAGACGTACTGCTCCACCAGCGGACGACCGACGAACGCCGCGCCGCCGCCGACCAGCAGGCCGGCGGCGGCGCCCAGCACACCCAGCACCACACCGTCCGCCAGCACGACCCGACGAAGCTGGGCGGCGTCCCCACCGGCCACCGCGACGAGCGCCAGATCCCGGCGTCGACGACGGACGCCGACCGCGAAGGCCGGCCCGACCAGCAGTACCACCTCCAGCAGCCCGAGGCCGGCGATCAGCACGCCGGTGCTCAGATCGTTGCCGCTCGGGTCGATGGAGCCGAGCCACGTCCTCGTCCGCTCCGACGTCGAGTCGGCCGGAGGGCGCGCGGCCACCACCACCCCCCGGTCGTTGAGTCGGGACACCAGTGCGGCATCGACGGTGCCGGGCACGTCCGCCAGCCAACTGCTCTCCGTCCCGGGACCGGTCGAGGGCGCGGCCCCCGGGTGCAGCGCCACCACCGTGCCGAGATAGTCGGGGAACTCGACCACCCCGACCACGGTGTACGCCCGGCTCCCGTCCGCGAGGGCCACGGCGTGACCGAGGCGCAGGTCCAGGCGGCGTAGCGCCGCGGGGCTCACCGCGACCTCGCCGGGTTGCTGGGGCGCCCGACCGGCCCGGAACCGCACGAGCCCGCGGGCCAACGGGTCGCTGAGGTCCAGCACCCGCCCTTCGACGTCCTCGTCGCGGTGTGGACCCCGCAGGGTCAGCGGGAGGTCGGTGCGAACCTCGGTGACCCGGCTGCCCGGTCCGAGCAGCGCGGTCACCTGAGCGGCGGTGGCCGGAGCAGTGGGTTGCCGCTCGCCCTCTCGCGTGTACCAACCCTCGCCCCACTCGTCCTGCCCCACCGGGGTGTCGGCGATCCAGCGCAGTTCGGCGTCGGCCACCCCGAGGCGGCGGTCCAGGCGTTCCTGCGGGGTCAGCTCGGCCATGTCGTAGCTGACCGCCAGGAACGCCAGCGCGGCCACCGGCAGGGCGATCATCGCGAGCACCAGGGCGGTTCGTCGCATGGCCCGGCGGGACTCCCGCCGAGCGATTCGTAACGCCGCCCGCCAGGAGCCGGCCAGCTCGGCGATCCGCCGCCGGCCGCGGTGGGCGGGTGCCACGATCGGCCGTGCCACACCGGTGTCGACCCGGCCAGGGTCCCGCATCGTACGGCGGGTGGTCACCGCTCGCTGCCGGACAGCAGCTGCTCGACGCTCCCCAGGGGCGCCGTCGTGTCGACCAGCACGCCGTCGCGGAGGAACACCACCCGATCGGCCCAGCCGGCATGTCGCGCCTCGTGCGTCACCAGCACCCCGGCGGCACCCGCGTCGATCCGGCGGCGCAGGAGGTGCAGCACCGCCTCACCGGTCTGCGAGTCCAGAGCCCCGGTGGGTTCGTCGGCGAGCACCAGCCGGCGCTCGCCCACCAGCGCGCGGGCGATGGCCACCCGCTGCTGCTGCCCGCCGGAGAGCTGGTCGGGAAAGCGGTCACCCAGTGCGGGCAGGCCCACCTCGGTGAGCGCCGCCATGGCCAGCGCGCGGGCCCGGCGTCCGCTGGCGCCGTCGAGCTCCAGTGGGAGCGCCACGTTCTCCACTGCGCTGAGGCTGCCCAGCAGGTTGAGTTGCTGGAAGATGTAGCCGATCCGGCGGCGGCGCAGCTGGGCCAGCCCGCGCCGGTCCAGTTCCCCCAGCGGTTGCCCCTCGACCCGGACCTCGCCGCTGGTCGGGCGGTCCAGCCCTCCGGCGAGGGCCAGTAACGTCGACTTGCCGGAGCCGGACGGGCCCATCACGGCGACCAGCTCGCCGGGCCGAACCACCAGGCTGACGCCGCGCAACGCCTGCACCGCCGCCGGTCCGGCCCCGTGGGTGCGGTGGACGGCGCGTAGTTCCAGCACCGCGTCGTCCGATCCGCTCACCGTCGTGCCTCCTCGCCGGCCCATCGCGCCGCATGACTCGCGTCGGCGTCCGCCGGGAGGGGAGGGGGAGGCGCCGGGTCACTGGGCTGGTGCCGGACCAGGCTGGTCTCGCAGTGGTCCAACCAGCGCACCTCAGCCTCGGCCTGGAACACCATCGAGTCCAGCACCAGGCGCCAGGGGAGGTCCTGCGGTCGGTCGCTGCCGTACTTCAACCGGGTCAGCTCCTGCAGAGCCCGGATCGTCGCGCTGCGCTGGGCCTGCACCACCGAGCGGACGTCCACTCCGGGGGTGGTCAGCGCCAGCGCCAGCTTGATCGCCAGTTCGTCGCGGGGCCGGTCGGTACGGCTGACCGGGGTGGTGAACCAGAGCGTCAGGTCGGCCCGGCCGGCGTCGGTGATCTCGTACGGGCGCTGCCCGGCCTCGCTCTCCGGCAGCGGGCGCACCAGACCGTCCCGTTCCAACCGGGACAGCGTGGTGTAGACCTGCCCGATGTTCAGCGGCCAGGTCGAGCCGGTCGACTCCTCGAACGCGGCCCGTAGCTGGTAGCCGTACATCTGGCCGCGTTCGAGCAGGGCGAGCAACCCGTGACGGATGGACATGGCAACGGAGTATGCATACCTGGTATGCGTATCGCAACCGGAGCGGGCCGGTTCAGGTCGGTCGACCGGGAAACGGGACAGTCAGCGGGGTCAGCCCGGCCGTCTTGCGCCACCGGGTGGCCCGTACCGCGTACTCGACCAGGGCGGCCAGGGCCTGGTCCCGGTCGGCGCCGGTGGTGGACGCCAGAGCCGCCCGCCAGTGCGCGGCCGTGCGCTCCTCCACCTCCGCGGCGAGCCGTAGTGCGCTGGCCCGGTCGGTGACCGGGAACGGCAGCGCGTACCCGGCGCGGTCCGGCGGCACGACGCCACCGGCCGTACTCAACTGCACCACCAGCGTGTCGCGCCGGTTGCGATGGGCGGCCTCCGCCTGGCGTGCGGCGTCCCGCGGCGCCCCGGTGAGCCGGACACCGATCCGCCCGTAGGCGTAGATGGCCGCGTACTCGGCGGACAGGGCGGCGGACAGCGCCTCCCCGGCGGACGGCTGCCTCACTTCAGTGCCTCCTGGTGGGTGGCTCGGGCCGCGGTGATCGACCCGAGCAGTGCGGCCCGTTCCGCGGGCGCCGCCGCGCAGGCGGCGGTGGCGGACTGCTGGGCGGTCTTCTCGAGCCGGCGCAGGGCGGCGAGCGCGCCGGCCGGGTCGTTGGCCGGGTCGGTGGGGGCGGCGGCGACCGTCGACGGTAGGGCGACACCGATCACCCGGGCCAACTCGGTGGCGTGCGCGGTGTGCGCCTCGGCGATCGGGCCGAGCCGGTCGGCCAGGTCCGGATGCGCGGTCGCGCTCGCCTTGTACGCGGCGGCCAGCCCGAGCGCCTCGTCGACCATCGGCCGTAGCGGGTCCGGTGGTGGCGCTGGTTGGTCGTCACGGTCGAAAAGATCACAGCCGGTCAGCGGCGCTGCGGCACCGCCGAGTGCCAGTAGCGCCCCGGCGCGCAGGAGCTTTCGCCGGGAATGTCCGGATGCTTGGTCGCGCTGTGTCGTTCTGCCGGTCCCCACCGGGCAAGTCAACACCATCCGCGCCGGCGTGGGGGCCACCGACGTCGGTGCGCCGCCCGGTCCGCCGCCGGGCAGGCGCGTTACGCTCTGCGCAGCCACCGGCGCGTCCGCTCCGGTGGCGTGCCGGCATGGCGGGACGACCGAACGCCGTCGACCAGGGAGAGGTGCGGAGATGACGCAGCGTGGCCGTGCCACCAGGTCGACAGGTAGACCCCGTGATGGCGCGGGCCCCCGCGGCGGTGACCTCGCCGCGCGGCGAGCCCGGCTGCGGACCGTGATCGAGCCGGTGGTCAACGACGCCGGCTACGACCTGGAGGACCTGACGGTTTCCCGGGCCGGCCGACGACACGTGGTGCGGGTGCTGGTGGACGCCGACGGCGGGATCGACCTGGACGCCGTCGCGGACGTCTCCCGCGCGGTGTCGACCGCGCTGGACGCTGCGGAGGAGACCGGTGGCGACATCGTCGCCGGGGAGTATCAGCTCGAGGTCAGCTCACCGGGCGTCGACCGGCCACTCACCCTGCCCCGCCACTGGCGGCGCAACGTGAGCCGGCTGGTCAAGGTCACTGTCCGGGGCGCTGCCGCGTTGCCCGGCCAGCGTGGCGAGCAGCCCGCCGGTGACCGCCAGCTGACCGGCCGGGTGGTCGCGGCCGACGACGAGGGCGTGCAGCTGGAGACCGAGAGCGGCCGGGCTTCCCTGGCGTACGCCCAGCTCGGCCCGGGCCGCGTGCAGGTCGAGTTCACCCGGCTCGCCGAACTCGGCGAGCCGGACGAAGAGTTCGACGACGCGGACGATTCAGACGAGATCGACGATTCAGACGACATCGACGACGAAGATGATGTGGAGGACGAGGAGAGGTGAACATCGACCTCGCGGCGCTGCGCGCACTCGAGCGCGAGCGGGAGATCCCGTTCGACACGATTCTCGCGGCGATCGAAACCGCGCTGCTGACCGCCTACCGGCACACCGACGGCGCCGAACCGCACGCCCGGGTGGAGATCGACCGCAAGTCGGGCGCCGCCCTGGTGTACGCGCAGGAGATGGACTCCGACGGCAGCCTGGTGCGGGAGTGGGACGACACCCCGCACGACTTCGGTCGGATCGCCGCCATGACCGCCAAGCAGGTGATCCTCCAGCGCCTGCGGGAGGCCACCGACGAGGTGCACTTCGGTGAGTACGTGGGTCGCGAGGGCGACCTGGTCACCGGCGTGGTGCAGGCGCACGAGACGCGTACCGAGAAGGGCATCGTCAGCGTCGACCTCGGCAAGCTGGAGGGCGTGCTGCCGCAGTCCGAGCAGGTGCCCGGCGAGCGGTACGCGCACGGCGAGCGGGTCCGCTGCGTCGTGGTGCACGTCGCCAAGGGCATGCGCGGGCCGCAGATCACCCTGTCCCGGTCGCACCCGGCGCTGGTCAAGAAGCTGTTCGCGCTGGAGGTGCCGGAGATCGCCGACGGCACGGTGGAGATCGGCGCGATCGCCCGTGAGGCAGGTCACCGCACGAAGATCGCCGTCCGCTCCACCACCCCCGGAGTGAACGCCAAGGGCGCCTGCATCGGCCCGATGGGCCAGCGGGTGCGCGCCGTGATGAGTGAGCTGCACGGTGAGAAGATCGACATCATCGACTGGTCGGACGACCCGGCCACCTTCGTCGGCAACGCGTTGTCGCCGGCCAAGGCGTTGCGGGTCGAGGTGGTCGACCTGGCCGGTCGAGCCGCCCGGGTGACCGTTCCGGACTTCCAGCTTTCGCTCGCGATCGGCCGGGAGGGGCAGAATGCCCGACTGGCGGCGCGATTGACCGGTTGGCGGATCGACATTCGGTCCGACGCGGAGCAAACCGCCCCGGCCGCGCGGGAGGCAGCTGATCACGTGCGGGAGCCGGGCGGCGCGATCTCGGGCAGCTAGGGGTAGACTTCCTCCAGTGGTACGACGCGCAATGCCGGAACGCACCTGTGTGGGTTGCCGGCAACGTGCGCCGGCCAGCGAATTGCTGCGGATCATCGCGGTCCGGGACGAGGCTGGTCTCAGTCTCCGGCCTGATCCGCGCCGCAGGCTGCCGGGTCGGGGAGCGAACATGCACCCGGATCCGGCCTGCTTCGCGCTGGCGGTGCGTCGCCGCGCCTTCGGGCGCGCGCTGCGCATCACCGAGGTCCTCGACCACGGTTTGCTGGCAGAGCACGTCGATGCGCCAACCACTACGTCCGGTCAGCCCGACCGGGCGAGGGTCGCTAGCAGGGTAGGACGACCGACATGAGCACACGATGAAGTCCCTGAAATGACCAGGCTTCAAGTGCACGAGTGAGGTCGCTGCGGGTGCTGCCCGCACGACCTCGGAGTGAGGAGTGCAGTGGCAGGCAAGGCCCGCGTACACGAGCTTGCAAAAGAGCTCGGGGTCGAGAGTAAGACCGTTCTCGCCAAGTTGAAGGAAATGGGCGAGTTCGTGAAGTCCGCGTCCAGCACCGTCGAGGCGCCCGTCGCCCGGCGGCTGCGTAACGCATTCGTCGCGTCCGCCGGTGCTCCGGCACCGGCCGCCCCGTCGGCGCCCGCGTCGACGCCGGCTTCGAATCCGACCCCGACGCTGTCCCCGACCCCGGGCGCGCCCCGGGTCTCGGCCAAGCCGATGCCGCCTCGGCGGCCGGCCGCGCCGGCACCCGGTCCGAAGCCGAAGGGTCCGGTGCCCGCCGCGCCGCAACCGGCGGCCCCGGTCGCCAAGCCGGCGAGTGCCCACGACATCGAGGTGGCGGCCGCGGAGGCGCGTGCCGCCGCGCTGAAGGCTGAGCAGGAGGCCGCGGTCAAGGCCGCGCAGGCCGCCCGCCAGCAGCAGCGGGACAACCCCGTTCGCCGGGAGCCTCCGGCAGACGGCAACCGTCCCGGCCCCGGCCCTCGGCCGGGTCCCGCCGCGATGCCCCCTCGTCCCGGTTCACCGGCAGCTCGTCCGAGCACGCCGGCACCGGGTCCGGGTGCCCGGCCGGGCGGTCGCCCGCCGGCGCGCGGCGCCGGTAACAACCCGTTCGGCATCCAGGGTGGCCAGCAGCAGCAGCGGCCCCCGGCCGCCGGTGCGGGTGGCCCCCGGCCCAACACCCCGGCGGGTATGCCGCCGCGGCCGAGCCCGAACTCCATGCCGCCGCGGCCCAGCCCGGCGTCCATGCCGAGTCAGCGTCCGGCTGCCGGTCGTCCCGGTCCCGGTGGCGCTGGTCGCCCCGGTGGCGGTGGCGCTGGTCGTCCCGGCGGTGGCGGCGGTGGTTTCCGTGGCGGTCCCGGCGGTGGCGCCGGCGGCGGTGGCGGTTACCGCGGCGGCCCTGGTGGCGGCGCGGGTGCCGGCGGTGGCGGTGGCTACCGTGGCGGTCCCGGCGGCGGTGGCGGTGCCCCCGGTGGCGGTTTCCGTCCGGGTGCTCCGTCCGGTGGCGGCGGTCGTCCGGGTGCGGGCGGTCGTGGCCGTGGCGGCGGCGCCGCGGGTGCCTTCGGGCGTCCGGGTGGCCGGCCGACGCGCGGTCGCAAGTCCAAGAAGCAGCGCAGACAGGAGTTCGACAACCTGTCGGCTCCGACCATGAGCTCGGGTGCTCCCCGGGGTCAGGGTCAGGTCGTCCGGCTCTCCCGTGGCGCCTCGCTGTCCGACTTCGCCGACAAGATCAACGCCAACCCGGGTTCGCTGGTCCAGGAGATGTTCAACCTGGGCGAGATGGTCACCGCGACCCAGTCCTGCTCTGACGACACCCTGCAGCTGCTGGGTGAGCACCTGGGCTTCGACATCCAGATCGTCAGCCCGGAGGACGAGGACCGCGAGCTGCTCGCGCAGTTCAACATCGACCTCGACGCGGAGGTGGCCGAGGAGCGTCTGGTCAGCCGTGCGCCGGTGGTGACCGTCATGGGTCACGTCGACCACGGTAAGACCAAGCTGCTCGACGCGATCCGTAAGGCGAACGTCGTTGCCGGTGAGGCGGGTGGCATCACCCAGCACATCGGTGCGTACCAGGTGCACGTTCCGCACGATGGTGTGGACCGCGCGGTGACCTTCATCGACACCCCGGGTCACGAGGCGTTCACCGCCATGCGTGCTCGTGGTGCCCAGGTGACGGACATCGTGATCCTGGTGGTCGCGGCCGACGACGGCGTGATGCCGCAGACCATCGAGGCGTTGAACCACGCCAAGGCGGCCGATGTGCCGATCGTGGTCGCGGTCAACAAGGTCGACAAGCCCGACGCGAACCCGGACAAGGTCCGCCAGCAGCTCACCGAGTACGGCCTGGTCGCCGAGGAGTACGGCGGCGAGACCATGTTCGTCAACGTGGCAGCCAAGCCGGGCATCGGCATCGAGGAGTTGCTCGAGGCTGTCCTGCTGACCGCCGACGCGTCGCTGGAGCTGACCGCTCCGATCGACGGGCCGGCGCAGGGTGTGGCCATCGAGGCGCACCTGGACAAGGGTCGCGGTGCGGTGGCGACGGTGCTCGTGCAGAAGGGCACCCTGCGGGCGGGCGACTCGATCGTCGCCGGCGGGGCGCACGGCCGGGTCCGGGCCATGCTCGACGAGAACGGCAACCAGCTCTCCGAGGCTGGGCCGGCCCGTCCGGTCATGGTTCTGGGTCTGACCGCGCCGCCCGGTGCGGGTGACACGTTCCTCGCCGCGGCGGACGACCGCACGGTGCGGCAGATCGCCGAGCAGCGGCAGGCGCGGCGGCGGGCGGCGGCATTCGCCAACTCCCGTGGTCGGGCCACTCTTGAGACGCTCATGGAGCAGCTCAAGGAGGGCGAGAAGACGTCGCTCAACCTCATCCTCAAGGGCGATGTCTCTGGTTCGGTGGAGGCCCTGGAGGACGCGCTGTTCAACCTCGACATTCCCGAGGAGGTCCAGCTCAAGGTCCTCGACCGGGGTGTCGGCGCGATCACCGAGAGCAACGTCATGCTCGCGAGTGCCTCGTCCGAGCCGGTCACGATCATCGGCTTCAACGTGCGGGCCTCGAACAAGGTCCGTGAGATGGCCGACCGCGAGGGCGTGGAGATCCGGTATTACACCGTCATCTACCAGGCCATCGAGGAGATCGAGGCAGCGCTCAAGGGCCTGCTCAAGCCGGAGTACGAGGAGGTCGAGCTGGGCAGCGCGGAGATCCGCGACGTCTTCCGCTCGTCCAAGATCGGCAACATCTCCGGTTGCATCGTCCGGTCGGGCATCATCCGACGCAACGCGAAGGCTCGACTGCTTCGGGACGGGACGGTCGTGGCGGACAACCTCACGATCACCTCGCTCAAGCGGTTCAAGGACGACGCCACCGAGGTCCGCGAGGGCTTCGAGTGTGGTCTGACCCTGGGTGGTTACAACAACGTCCAGGTCGGCGACGTCATCGAGACCTTCGAGATGCGGGAGAAGGTTCGCGCCTGATCCGGCAGTGACACGCTGATCAAGGGGTTTACGCCGAACGGCGTAAACCCCTTGATCATGCGGGGCGGGTTGGCGGTATCGTCCGGGGCGATGTTTACCGGAACCGCGGTCTTCGACCTGCTGCTGCCGGGTGACTCCCGGTCGCTCAAAGCCAAGAGATCATATGTACGGCCGATCGTGGCGGCGCTACGCCGCTTCGAGGTGTCGGCCGCCGAGGTGGGGGCGCTCGACCTGCATGGTCGAGCGCAGATAGCGGTGGCCGTGGTGGCCGCCGAGACGGGGCACGTCCGCGAGGTGCTCGACTCCTGTGAGCGTCTGGTGGCCGGCCGCCCCGAGGTCGAGTTGTTGTCGGTGCGGCGCCGGCTGTACGGCGTGGACGACGACTGACCACGGTGCCGGCTGTGCCGGGCGACCGGTGCGGCCGCGAAGGTAGTGTTCGAGATGTTGGCCGGTCGGCCGGCGGCCTCCGGGTCGCCGGGTCGACCGGGAGCAGGACGCCGTGGAGGTGGCGAGATGTCTGATCCGGCCAAGGTACGCCGGCACGCGGAACGGGTGCGTGAGCTGGTCGCGTCGGTGGTGCGGAGCCAGATCAAGGACCCGCGGCTCGGGATGATCACCATCACCGACGCCCGGATCACCGCGGACCTGCGTGACGCGACGGTCTTCTACACCGTGCTCGGTGACGCGGTGGCCCAGGCGGACACCGCCGCGGCGCTGGAGAGCGCCAAGGGGCTGTTGCGCAGCACGGTCGGCAAGGCGCTCGGGTTGCGGCATTCGCCGACGCTCACGTTCGTCCTGGACGACGTGCAGGACCAGGTCAAGCACATCGACGACCTGCTCGCCGCCGCGCGCAACGCCGACGCCGAGGTGCAGCGGCTCGCCGCCCAGGCGAAGTACGCGGGTGAACCGCAGCCGTACCGGGTGGATGACGAGACGGATGAGGCCGATGAGACGGAGGAGGCCGACGAGGCCACCGACGTCAAGGACACCCCGCGGGGTGGGGAAACGCGGTGACCAGCACCGCCCGTGTCCCGCTCGCCGGGGCGGCCGGGGCCGGCCCCGTCGAGACGGACTGGGCTGCGGCCGAGGCGCTGGTGCGGGCTCTCCCGCCGAGCGGTCGGGTGCTGCTGATCTGTCACGTCAACCCGGACGGCGACGCGCTGGGCAGCATGCTCGGCTTCGGTCTGGGTCTGCGGCAGTTCGGCGTACGCGAGGTGCAGGCAACTTTTCCCGGGCCGCCGGAGGTGCCCGAGCCGTTCCGCGGGCTGCCCGGGCTGGACCTGCTGGTCCCGGCGAGCGCCGCGGATCCGGCACCTGATCTGGTGATCTGCTTCGACGCGGCGAGCGAGTCACGCCTCGGTGAGCTGGCCGGGCGGTTGTCGACCGCTCCGGCGGCGCTGGTGCTCGATCACCACGCCTCCAACGCCGGCTTCGGCACGGTCAACCTGGTCGACCCGGGTGCCGCGGCGACGTCGGTGGTGGCCGAGCAGTTGCTGGCCCGGCTCGGGGTGGTGGTGGATCCGGCCATCGCCGAGTGCCTCTACGTGGCGCTGACCACGGACACTGGTTCGTTCCGGTTCGAGGCGACCACGCCGGCGGTCCACCAGTTGGCCGCCCGGTTGCTGGCGACCGGCATCTCGCCCGGTGACATCTCCCGGCGGGTCTTCGACACCCGGCCCTTCGGCGCGGTTCGCCTCTTCGGTGAGGTGCTCGGGCGGGCACAGTTGGAGCCGGCCGCTGCTGACGGCCGAGGGTTGGTCTGGACCTTCGCCACCCTGGACGACCTGGCCCGGCACGACCAGAGGCCGTACGTGCTGGAGGCGTTGATCGATTCGGTACGGTGCACCGCCGAGGCGGATGTGAGCTGTGTGTTGAAGCAGACCACGCCCGGCGAGTGGGCGGTGTCGATGCGCAGCAAGGGCGCGGTGGACGTCAGCCGGGTCGCGGTCACGCTGGGCGGTGGTGGTCACCGGTTCGCGGCCGGTTTCACCGGTCGGGGCAGCGCCGAGCAGGTGGTCGAGTCGATTCGCGGCCAACTGGACGCGGCACTGATCCACCCCCGCGGCTGACACCGGCGAATCGAATCGCCGCCGTCGATCGGTTGGCCCGGAAGATCAGGGTCAGTTCCGGGGAGTGTTGGTCTTCCCGCGCTCCGTGAGACCGGGAAGAATTGCGGGATGGAGCAGCCGCACGACCTCACCGTGGAGGCCCCCCGCGCCTGGGACCGGCCCGCCGTCTCCGTTCCCGTCCTCGTCTGTCTGTCGCTCGTCGGTGGTCGGTTCGTCTCGTTCTCCACCGAGGCGAATTTGTTCACCCTCGGCACCGGTGGGGTGCTGATCTGGCTCGGTCTGAGCAATCGGGTGCCCCGCCGACCGGCGCCGCGTCGCCTGGGCGCCGGGGCGGTCTGGTGGGCGGTGCCGGTGGTGGTCTTCGGGGTCTTCGAGGGCGTGACCTTCGTGCTGGCGGTTGGTGACGACTTCCCCACCTTCTCCCGGCTGGCCGACCCTCTCCTGGAGGATCACCTGACCCGGTCGGCGGCGTGGTTCGCCTGGCTGGCCGCCTTCTGGGGGCTGGTGCGGCGATGATGCGAGCGCTCGCGATAGGCGGTTTCCTCACCGCGCTGGCCCTCTTCGCGTTGGTGGAGTGGATGGCCCGGCGGGAGGGCTCCCGGATCCCCACCCTGGGTGAGGTCTGCGCGTACGTGATGCGCTATGAGGTCGGCCCGGTGCCGGTGGGCCGGATCGGTCTGTTCGGGTTCTGGTGGTGGCTGGGGTGGCACTTTTTGGCCCGTTGAGCCGGGTCGCCACCTGTCCAAATGGCGGGAACCGGAAGCAGCATGTGGACCTGAACGATAACTTGGGAGACGGGCCGGTGCCGCGTGGCGGTGCAGGTCATGGGTGGTGGTGCCACACCTCGTGCCGCCTCCCTCCAGGGTCGGACCGACCCGGGCTCACGTTGCCCAGCCGGCTGCTCCGGTAACCCCGGACCGCCGTGGGGCGCTCAGCACGACCGCCCGCGAGGGTCGCCGCGTGTCGGCGGCTCGCGCCCTGGAAGGAGCGCCACCATGCCGAACAAGCCCAAGCCCGAGACCAGCACCGACGACGCCCGTGAGCAGGCTCGCCGCGCCCTGCAGACCTCGATGGACACCCGTCAGTAGGCCAAGTCCGCGGTTGACCGCCACCCACCGACGGGAGTAAGCCCTCGGCGGGATTGCGATCCTTACCGCGCTCGTGCCAGGATCGGCGGCGATGAGCCACACCGCCACCGCTGCCGCCCAGCGATCCGCCTCGCCTCGCCGGATCGCCAGCCTCGCCCTACCGGCCCTCGTGGTGCTCGCCGCCGAGCCGCTCTACGTGCTTGTCGACACGGCCGTGGTCGGTCACCTCGGCCGGGTGCCGCTCGCCGCGCTCGCCGTCGGCGGCACGGTGCTGACGCTCACCGCCTGGGTCGGCACCGTCGTCGCGTACGGCACGACCGGGCGCGCGGCCCGCCGCTTCGGCGCAGGCGACCGGGCGGCCGCGGTGGCCGAGGGCGTCCAGTCGTCCTGGCTGGCGTTCGGTGTCGGTCTGCTGGTCGCGATCGGGATGCAGTTCGGCGCGGGCGCGCTCGCGCGTACCCTCGCCGGCGGTGGTGGCGACGTGGCCGACGCCGCCGCGCACTGGCTGCGGATCGCGGCCCTCGGCGCCCCCGGTCTGCTGCTCGCCGCCGCCGGCAACGGCTGGTTGCGCGGTGTGCAGGACACTCGCCGCCCGTTGTTCTTCGTGCTCGGCCCCAATGTGCTCTCCGCGCTGCTCTGCCCGCTGCTGGTCTACCCCGGTGGCCTGGGCCTGGTCGGTTCGGCGGTGGCCAACGTCGTCGCGCAGACGCTCTGCGGGGTGCTCTTCGCCGCCGCGTTGGTCGCCGAGCGGGTGTCGCTGCGGCCCCGGCCCCGCGTGATCCGCCAGCAGTTGGTGCTCAGCCGGGACCTGCTGATCCGGGGGCTGGCGTTCCAGGCCAGCTTCCTCTCCGCGACCGCCGTCGCCGCCCGCTTCGGCGCCGCCGCCGTCGGGGCCCACCAGATCGCCCTGCAGCTCTGGTTCTTCGCCGCGCTGGTGCTCGACGCGCTGGCCATCGCCGCGCAATCGCTGGTCGGCGCCGCGCTCGGCGCCGGCGACGACGCGGCCGCCCGGGCGCTCGCCCGCCGGATCGGGCTGCTCGGCGGCGTCTGCGGCGTCGGCTTCGCGCTGCTCGTCGCCGCCGGCGCCGGCGTCGTGCCGTCGTGGTTCAGCTCCGATGCGGCGGTACGCGAGCAGGCCATGGTGGCCTGGCCGTGGTTCGTCGTCATGCTGCCGCTGGGCGGAGTGGTGTTCGCCCTCGACGGTGTGCTGATCGGCGCCGGCGACGTTCGGTACCTGCGCAACCTCACCATCGTGGCGGCGTTCGGCGGCTTCCTGCCGGCCATCTGGCTGACGTACTGGTTGGATCTCGGGCTGGGCGGCATCTGGGCCGGGCTCACCCTGTTCGTGGTGATCCGACTGGTCGCGCTGCTGCTGCGCCTGCGTAACGGCAGCTGGGCGGTGACCGGCGCGGTCCGCTGACGCCGCCGCCCCGCCGGTCAGCAGCGCGTGGTCGTCGGCGCGGGCGCGTCGAGGTCGAAGATCGTGCCCGGGTCACCCGCGGGAATCCGGTCCCGGTGCACGTCGGCCACCCAGAACTGCTCGTGTACCCAACCGTCCCGCAGCGCGTCACAGTCCGCGTTCCAGGTCACGGCATCTGCCGAGGTGATCCAGAGGCCTCGGGCGGAGGCCGGCACGTCGTCCGGGTGCGGCACCTGCCACACCACGCGGTCGCGCAGCGCCACCACGCTGGCGCCGGCGGGTGCCCGCAGGTCCACGTCGAACGGGTACGCCCAGACGAACTCCGTGGAGACCTCCAGTACCCGGATGCCGTTCGCCTTGGTGGCCCGGTAACTGATCCGGCCGTCGGCGCGGGCACCAGGCTCCCACTCCGACGGCGACGCCATCCGGGTCGCGTACCGCAGGAAGCTGTTGTTGGAGAAGTCCGCCCGGATCTGCTCGCGGGTGTCCGGGGCGAGCAACGCGAGGAACGGCTCCGGGTCGCCCATGAACATCGAGATGTCGATCCGGCTCTCGACCAGTGCCTTGCGCACCGATTCCAGCGCGGTCCGCACCTGGGTCTCGGTGAACGGCCCGGTCCCCTTGGCCGCCGGCATCCGCACGGCCTCCTCGGCTGGCGCGAAGGAGGCCGCCGGCGACCCGGCGAACAGGTCCCGTGGCTCGCCGACCCTGCTCAGCGGTGGCGTCGGGCTCGCTGTGGGGCTCGCCGAGGCGGACGCGCCGCCGCCACCGGTGATCCGGCCGACAAGCACCACGCCGCCGACGACCATCAGCAGCGCCAGCACCAGCCCGAGGCCGACCAGCAGTGCCCCGTTGTGCCGGGCCGAGAAGAAGCGGACGCGGTCCCATCCGGTGGGTTGGTGCTCGGTCTGCGAGGACCGCATCCACTCCGGTAGCTGCACCGGGTTGACCTGCGCGACCGCGGCCGGTGGCGGCTCGACCGGGTCCTTCGGCGTGGGCTCGTTCGGCGACGTGTGTTCCATCGTTCCTCCGTCAGTATTCGCCGCTGGTGGCCAGCGCAAGCAGGTAGTAGGCGCCGGTCACCAACGCGGTCCCGAGGACGGCGGCCACGACGAACGACAGCACGGCGACGAGGTTCGGATGCGATTCGCTCCACCGGGTCCGGTCGCGCCAGTGCCACACGGCCCGGCGCACGGTCCGCAGCGCCGGCCAGCTCTCGATCAGGTCGTCGACGTAGCGCGCCGGGGTCCGTCGCCTCCGCGCCGGATGCCGCATCCACTCCGGCAGGTCGACCCGCACGCGGTGCTGATGGGCCGGACGGCGGTCGGGGCTCATCGGCGGTCCGATCTTGGGTCGACGTCAACGGGCGGATGATCTTCGCACCCGTAGGGTCGGCCGGATGCCCCTGCCTGACAAACCGCCTGATCGACGCCTCGTCCCGACAAAGCCGCTCACCCCGCAGGGCGGAGGCTCGGGTCACGCCGGGCGTGCCCAGGCACTCCCGGGTACGGGCCATCTGGCAGGCTTGGCCGACGTGAGCACCGATGGTCTGATCGTGGTCGACAAGCCCGGCGGCATGACGTCGCACGACGTGGTGGCGCGGATCCGCCGGTTGGCGAAGACCCGCCGGGTCGGGCACGGCGGCACCCTCGACCCGATGGCCACCGGCGTGCTGGTGATCGGTGTGGGCCGGGCCACCCGCCTGTTGACCTACGTCATCGGCGCGGGCAAGAGCTACACCGGCACCATCCGGCTCGGTCAGGCCACGGTCACCGACGACGCCGAGGGCGACGTGATCGCCACCACGCCGACCGGTCAGATCACCGACGAGGCGATCCGGTCGGCGCTGGGCGCACTGCGCGGCGAGGTCGACCAGGTGCCGAGCGCGGTCAGCGCCATCAAGATCGACGGGCAGCGGGCGTACAAGCGGGTCCGCGACGGGGAGAGCGTCGAACTGCCCGCACGGCGGGTCACCATCTCCCGGTTGGAGGTGCTGGCCATCCGCCGCACCGAGCCGGACGTGGTGGACGTGGACGTCGACGTGACCTGCTCCTCCGGCACGTACATCCGGGCCATCGCCCGGGACGCCGGCCTGGCGCTCGGCGTCGGTGGGCACCTGACGGCGTTGCGGCGGACCGCGGTGGGTGGCTTCACCCTCGCCGAGGCGGCGACCCTCGACGAGTTGGAGCAACGCGCCCCGGACGTGGTGAACCTGCCGCTGGACGCGGCGGCCGACCGGTTCTTCGCCCGCCGGGAGGCCACGCCCGACGAGGCCCGGGTGCTCGCCCACGGCGGACCGCTCGACCCGACCGGCCGCACCGGGCCGTACGCCGTCTTCGGACCGGCGGGCGGCCTGATCGCTATCGTCAGCGAGCGGGACGGACGGGCCCGCGCGGAGATCGTGCTCGCCCCGGCCTGACGGTGGGGGCGTAGGTCCGTCGGCCCGTGGCCGACGGAGTCGACCCGCCGGCCGGTGGGACAGCAGGGGAGGAACGGCATGCAGCGGTGGCGGGGGTACGACGCGGCGCCCGGTGGGTGGGGGCGCTCGGTCGTCACCATCGGCGTCTTCGACGGCGTACACAAGGGGCACCAGGCGACCATCGGGCACGCCGTGGCCCGAGCCCGGGAGTTGGGTGTGCAGTCGGTGGTGGTCACCTTCGACCCGCACCCGGCCGAGGTGGTTCGCCCCGGTTCGCATCCGGCGGTGCTCACCGAGCCGGCCCGCAAGGCGGAGCTGATCGAGGCGCTCGGTGTGGACGTACTCTGCGTGGTGCCGTTCTCCCCGGAGTTCTCCCGGCTGACGGCCGAGCAGTTCGTGCACGACATCCTGGTCGAGCACCTGCACGCCGCGTTGGTGGTGGTCGGCGGCAACTTCCGCTTCGGGCACCGGGCCGCCGGCGACGTGGCGTTGTTGGAGCGGCTCGGTCAGACCTTCGGCTTCGGCGTGGAGGGCAGCCCGCTGGTCGCCGAGGACGGCACTGTCTTCTCCTCCACGTACATCCGCTCCTGCGTCGACGCGGGTGACGTCGGCGCGGCCGCCGCCGCACTGGGCCGCCCACACCGGCTGGAGGGCGTGGTGGTCCGCGGCGACCAGCGGGGACGGGAGCTGGGCTTCCCCACCGCCAACCTGCTCTGCCACCGGTACGCGGCGGTCCCGGCCGACGGGGTGTACGCCGCCCGACTGATCCGCCGTGGGCAGCACGAACCGCTGATGGCGGCGGTGTCGGTGGGCACCAACCCGACCTTCTCCGGCCGGGAGCGGCGGGTGGAGGCGTACGCGCTCGACTTCTCCGGCGACCTCTACGGCGAGCGACTTGCCCTGGACTTCGTGGCGCACCTGCGCGGCCAGATCCGGTACGACTCGATCGAGCCGTTGATCGCCCAGATGAACCAGGACGTCGCGCGTGCCCGGAGCGCTCTGGCCTGATCGTCGCGGGGTGACGTGGCCCCGCCGAGGCCCTTGGCCGGGTGTTACCGGTGAGTGCTGGTAGTCTTGCCGAGACGTCGGGTGACCGGCGTGGGGCCTCGCGTGCCTGCTCGACGCCGCGGGTGCGAGGTACCGGTCCGTTCCCGGTCCACCGGGACGACGGACATTTACTGATCAACCCACCGAAACAGGGAGAACATGGCGCTCGATCAAGAAGCCAAGGCCAGCATCCGCGCGGAGTACGCGACCGCCGAGGGCGACACCGGTTCGCCGGAGGTTCAGGTCGCGGTCCTCACCAAGCGGATCGCCGAGCTGACCGAGCACCTGAAGGTGCACAAGCACGACCACCACAGCCGTCGTGGTCTGCTGCTGCTGGTCGGCCGGCGCCGTCGGCTGCTCAACTACGTCCAGAAGAAGGACATTGCCCGCTACCGGTCGCTCATCGAGCGGCTCGGCCTGCGCCGGTGACGTGACGGGGGAGTGGCCGGACGGCCGCTCCCCCGTACGGCGTCCCACCTGAAGAACACGGGCCGCGCGACCACCCGAGAGGGAGCCGGTCAGCGTACCGGTCTCCGGTAGTGGCCCCCGGGAACCCGGCATTTCTGCCGACCACCCGGGCGCTTCGATCGAAGACCGGCCGGCTGAGCAGCTCCCCGACGTCGTGGGCCCACGACGCGAAGGAGCACGACAGCACATGACCGAGACCAAACTCGGCACCGAATCCCGTACCGCCGTGATCGACAACGGGGCCTTCGGCACCCGCGAGATCACCTTCTCCACCGGTCGGCTGGCTCGCCAGGCCGCCGGTTCCGTCATCGCCCAGCTGGGCGAGACGGTCGTTCTCTCCGCCACGACCGCCGGTAAGCACCCGAAGGAGCAGTTCGACTTCTTCCCGCTGACCGTCGACGTCGAGGAGCGGATGTACGCCGCCGGCCGCATCCCCGGCTCGTTCTTCCGCCGTGAGGGCCGGCCCAGCGAGGACGCGATCCTCACCTGCCGGCTGATCGACCGGCCGCTGCGCCCGTCCTTCGTCAAGGGCCTGCGCAACGAGGTCCAGGTCGTCGAGACCATCCTCGCGCTCGACCCGCAGCACCCGTACGACGTCGTGGCGATCAACGCGGCCTCGATGTCGACCAAGCTCTCCGGCCTGCCGTTCTCCGGCCCGATCGGTGCGACCCGCGTCGCCCACATCGACGGCCAGTGGGTTGCCTTCCCGACCCTGGAGGAGCTGGCCCGGGCCACCTTCGACATGGTCGTGGCCGGCCGCACGCTCGAGGACGGCGACGTCGCGATCATGATGGTCGAGGCCGAGGCCACCCCGAACGCCGTCGCCCTGATCTCGGCCGGTGCCACCGCCCCGACCGAGGAGATCGTGGCCAGCGGCCTGGAGGCCGCCAAGCCGGCGATCCGTGAGCTGTGCCGCGCGCAGAGCGAGCTGGCCGAGGTCGCCGCCAAGCCGGTCACCGAGTTCCCGGTCTTCCTGGACTACCAGGACGACGTGTTCGCCGCCGTGGCCGACCTGGCCCGTGGCGAGGTGGCCGAGGCGATCACCATCGCCGGCAAGGCCGACCGCGAGGAGGCCCTGGACCGGGTCAAGGCCCGCGTCGCCGAGGAGCTGGGTGCCCAGTTCGAGGGCCGGGAGAAGGAGCTCAGCGCTGCCTTCCGGTCGCTGACCAAGTCCGAGGTGCGCAACCGCGTGCTGCGCGAGCAGGTCCGCATGGACGGGCGCGGCCCGCGCGACATCCGGGCGCTGACCGCCGAGGTCGGCGTGCTGCCCCGGGTGCACGGTTCGGCGCTGTTCGAGCGGGGCGAGACCCAGATCCTGGGCGTCACCACTCTGAACATGCTCCGCATGGAGCAGATGGTGGACACGCTGTCCCCCGAGAACCGCAAGCGCTACATGCACAACTACAACTTCCCGCCGTACTCGACCGGTGAGACCGGCCGGGTCGGCTCGCCGAAGCGTCGCGAGATCGGCCACGGTGCTCTCGCCGAGCGTGCGCTGATCCCGGTGCTGCCGTCGCGCGAGGAGTTCCCGTACGCCATCCGGCAGGTCTCCGAGGCGCTCGGCTCCAACGGCTCCACCTCGATGGGTTCGGTCTGCGCGTCGACGCTGGGCCTGCTCTCCGCGGGTGTCCCGCTGAAGGCGCCGGTCGCCGGCATCGCGATGGGGCTCATCTCCGACGAGGTGGACGGCAAGACCCAGTACGTGACGCTGACCGACATCCTCGGTGCCGAGGACGCGTTCGGTGACATGGACTTCAAGGTCGCCGGCACGCCGGAGTTCGTCACCGCGCTCCAGCTCGACACCAAGCTCAACGGCATCCCGTCGGACGTGCTGGCTGCCGCACTGCAGCAGGCGAACGAGGCCCGGCAGATCATCCTCGGGGTCATGAAGGCGGCGATCGAGGCTCCGGCCGAGATGTCGGACTACGCCCCGCGGGTCACCACCGTCAAGATCCCGGTGGACAAGATCGGCATGGTAATCGGCCCGAAGGGTCAGACCATCAACGCGATCCAGGACGAGACCGGCGCCGAGATCTCCATCGAGGACGACGGCACGATCTACGTCGGCGCCACCAACGGCCCGTCGGCCCAGGCGGCCGTCGACCGGATCAACGGGATCGCCAACCCGACCCTGCCCAAGCAGGGTGAGCGCTTCCTCGGCACGGTGGTCAAGACCGCCGCGTTCGGCGCGTTCATCTCCCTGCTGCCGGGCCGCGACGGCCTGCTGCACATCTCCAAGGTGGGCGACGGCAAGCGCGTCGAGCGCGTTGAGGACTTCCTCAACGTCGGCGACCGCGTCGAGGTCGAGATCGCGGACATCGACGCCCGCGGCAAGATCTACCTGGACAAGGTCCGCCCGGAGGGCGCCGAGGCGCCGGCCGCCGGCGAGGCCGCCGGTGGCGACCGGCCGGCTGGTCGGGACCGGGGCGACCGTGGCCCGCGTGACCGCGGTGACCGCGAGCGCGGCGGCGACCGGGGCGCACGTGGCCCGGAGCGCGGCGGCGAGGGCGGCAACGGCGGCGGCGGCGAGGGTGGCGAGGGCGGCGAGCGTCCGCGCCGCCGGACCCGGCACAGCTGATCCTCGTACATCGCATCACCCACCCCTCGTCGAACCGGGAGCACCACGTGAGTCGGGCCTTCAGCGCGCCGTTTCCACCGGATCGACGGGGGGTGGCTGCGTCCCCGGGGAATGGGACGGGCCGCTCCGGCGGCACCGCCCGCGCGGTGACCCGGACGCTCAGCGACGACCCGCTGGGTGGCACGGTACGACGTACCGTGCTGCCCAGCGGCCTGCGCGTCCTCACCGAGGCGATTCCGGCGATGCGCAGCGTCTCGTTCGGCATCTGGGTGGCGGTCGGCTCGCGTGACGAGACCGGCCCGCAGGCCGGTGCCGCGCACTTCCTCGAACACCTGCTGTTCAAGGGCACCAACAAGCGCACCGCGCTGGAGATCTCCTCGCAGATCGAGGCCGTGGGCGGCGAGACCAACGCCTTCACCACGAAGGAATACACCTGCTACTACGCCCGCGTGCTGGACGAGGATCTGCCGCTGGCGATCGACGTGATGTGCGACCTGGTCGCCGATTCGCTGATCGAGCCGGCCGACGTCGAGACCGAGCGTGGCGTGATCCTGGAAGAGATCGCCATGCACGACGACGAGCCCGGTGACGAGGTGCACGACCTCTTCGTCCAGGCCGTCTACGGCGACCACCCGCTGGGTCGGCTGATCTCCGGCACCGCCGAGACCGTCACGCCGATGACCCGCAAGCAGATCCAGAGCTTCTACCGCGGCCGCTACACCGCGCCGCAGATCGTCATCGCCGCCGCCGGCAACCTCGATCACGCCGCGGTGGTCAAGCTGGTCCGCCAGGCGGTCCGTGGCACCCCACTGGACAGCGACCCGGCGACGCCGGCGCCGCACCGGGCGGCAACCCCGGCGGTACGCACCAAGCCGGCGACCACCCTGGTGGAGCCGAAGGAGACCGAGCAGGCGCACGTCATCCTCGGCTGCCCCGGCATCGACCGGCTCGACGATCGGCGCTTCGCCCTCGGGGTGCTCAACAACGTGCTCGGCGGTGGCATGTCCAGCCGCCTGTTCCAGGAGATCCGCGAGCAGCGCGGCCTGGCGTACTCGGTCTACTCCTACGCCAGCCAGTACGCCGACACCGGCCTGTTCGCCGTCTACGCCGGCTGCGCGCCGGGCAAGGTCGACGAGGTGCTGGCCCTGACCCGCGCCGAACTGGCCCGGGTGGCCGCCGACGGGTTGACCGAAGCCGAGGTCGCCCGGGGCAAGGGGATGAGCAAGGGCTCGTTCGTGCTCGGCCTGGAGGACACCGGCTCCCGGATGAGCCGGTTGGCCAAGGGCGAGCTGCTCTACGGTGATCTGATGCCGGTGGACGAACTGCTCCGCCGGGTCGACGAGGTCACCGTCGCGGACGTGAACACCCTCGCTGCCGAACTGCTCAGCCGGCCCATGTCGCTGGCCGTGGTCGGCCCGTTCGGCGAGGGCGACTTCACGGTCTGAGGTTCGCCGCGCGGCGCGGTCGACGGCGCCCCGGTCGGGGCGTCCCGGCCGGTGGAGCGCACCGGATCCGGCCGGAAGGGCACGTCCCGATTGGGATAGGTTGTGCCGCGTGACTGACGAGCAGGAGAAGACCCCGGCCGGATCGTTGCGGGTCGGCGTGCTGGGCGCCCGAGGCCGGATGGGCATCGAGGTCTGCAAGGCGGTCGAAGCCGCCGACGGCGTCGAGCTGGTCGCCGCGATCGACCAGGGTGACGACCGCTCCGCCGCCGCCAACGCCCAGGTGGTCGTCGATTTCACCACGCCGGACGTGGTCATGGACAACCTGCGGTGGTGCATCGACCAGGGCATCAGCGCCGTTGTCGGCACGACGGGCTTCAGCGAGCAGCGGCTGGAGCAGGTGCGCGAGTGGCTGGCCCACAAGCCCGAGGTGGGCGTGGTGATCGCCCCGAACTTCGGCATCGGCGCGGTGCTGATGATGCAGTTCGCCGCGCGGGCCGCCCGACACTTCGAGTCCGTCGAGATCATCGAGCAGCACCACCCGGCCAAGCTGGACGCCCCCAGTGGCACCGCCACGCACACCGCGCGGCAGATCGCCCGGGCCCGCGCCGAGGCCGGCCTCGGCCCGGTGCCGGACGCCACCAAGGACGAGGTGCCGGGCGCGCGCGGCGCCGACATCGACGGGGTACGCGTCCACGCGGTGCGTGCCACCGGGCTCGTCGCCCACCAGGAGGTGCTCTTCGGCGCCACCGGGGAGACCCTGACCATCCGGCACGACTCGTACGATCGGGCGTCGTTCATGCCGGGCGTCCTGCTGGCCGTCCGTGCGGTGCGCAACCGCCCCGGCCTCACCGTCGGCCTGGACGCACTGCTCGACTGACCGCGCCTGCGGCGGCGCTCGCGAGCTGGTCGCCGTGCCGGTGGGCGTTGCACCGGTGGTCGCCTGGCCTCGCCGTGGCGGGAGGCCGGGCGGAACCGGGTCGCCGGCTGGCCGGGTCCCTCCTACGCTGCCGCCATGATCGATAGTGGACACCTGGACCGTCTCGGGCGGCCGGTCACCCTGCGCCCGGTTGACGACGACAACTGGCGTGCGGTGGCTGATGTCGCCCCGCGTGACGACCAGCGGCGGTTCGTGGCCGCGCTGGGTGCCCGCTACCTGCTGGTCAGCACCCGCTCCGAGGTGTGGACCTCACTCGCCGTGTACGCCGACGAGACCGTCGTCGGCCACGTCATGTGGGGCGTGGACGACGACGGTTCGCACTGGATCGGTGGCATGCTGATCGACGCAGCCGAGCAGAACCGTGGCGTAGGCAGAGCGACAGTGCGGACCCTGGCAGCCTGGCTGGGTGCCAAGGACGGCAAGCCCCCGGTCCGCCTCTCGTACCACCCGGACAACCTCCCGGCCGCCGCCCTCTACACGTCCCTTGGCTTCCACCCGACCGGCGCAATGGACGACGAAGAACTGATAGCCGAACAAGCTTCCTAACCCCCGAGAACGCCCCTAGACCGTTTCGTCCCGTCTTGCGGGTCTCCTCGCGACCCGGCCCGCTGAAGCCGGCGCATGATCCACTCCATATCGCCGATATTGCGCTTTCCGGCCGCTGGGATGCCGCCATGTCGCCGACATGGAGTCGATCACGACCGGCTGGTCAGTACGGGGCACGCGCGGGACGAGCGCCCCCGCCCCGGTCGCCCTGCCCTGGGTCGACCATGGAGTTGTGGTGCCCGGCAAAAGGGGCGTATGTGGAGGTAATGCCCACCACAACTCCATGATCGATCGGGGTTGGGGTTGGGGTTGGGGCTGGGGCCGGGCTCGGCCGGGACCGGGGCTGAGGCCGGGCTGGGACCGGGACCGGGACCGGGGTTAGGACCGGGACCGGGGTTGGGACTGGGACCGGGACTGGGGATGGGGCTGGGGGTTAGTGGGGGCGAGGGCTTGGCTGGCGGCGTTGGGTGGGGAGGGTTGGGGTTACGGAGGTGGGGAGGCCGTTTACCGTGGCTTGGCCGGTGCGATCTACCGCCACGTCGACCGGGGTGTTGGCCACGCGGAGGCCGTTGACGGTGACTGCGCCCAGCTCGGGTCCGGCCAGTGGGGTCAGCCGGACCGTCCCGCCTGGCACGTCCGGGTAGAGGCCGGTCGCCGCCTGGAGCAGGAGCACCGCGCCCGCTGCGGCCCAGGCTTGCGGCCGGCACGCAGCCGGGTACGGCACCGGGCGGTTCACCAGCGAACGGTCGTCGCCGCCGTACAGCTCCGGCATCCGGTAGTCGAAGGCCTCGGCGGCGCTGAGCAGCCCTTCGGCGAGGCCGAGCGCGGCTTCGCGGTGCCCGGCGCGGGCCAGCCCGGCGAGCACGATCGCGGTGTCGTGCGTCCAGATCGAGCCGCAGTGGTACGACAGTGGGCTGAAGCCGGCGTCTTCGGTGGACATGGTCCGCAGCCCGAAGCCACCGGCGAGGGTGTCGGTGGTGAGCAGCTTGGCGACCTGGTCCTCCTCCTCGCGGCTGAGCAGACCGGTGCCGAGCAGGTGACCGATGTTGCTGGTCAGCGAGTCGACGGGCCGCTTGTCCCGGTCGAGGGCGAGCGCGGGTTGCGGACCGTACCGGCCGTCGACCCAGAAGCTGTCCCGGAACCGGCGGGCCAGCGCGCCTGCGTGCTCGCGCCAGCGGTCGGCACCCGGTCGGCCGAAGGCGTCCAGCAGGGCGGCGCCGTTCACCGCCGCCTCGTGCGCGTACCCCTGCACCTCGGCCAGCACGATCGGCGCGGTGGCCAGGCTGCCGTCGTGGAATCGGACCGCGTCGCCGGAGTCCTTCCAGCCCTGGTTGGACAGGCCGTGGCCGGTGGTGTCGATGTACTCGACCAGGCCGTCGCCGTCCGGGTCGGCGTGTTCGCCGAGCCAGCGCAGGGCCGCCTCCAGGTACGGCAGCAGCGGTTCGATCTGCTCGGCAGACAGGCCCCAGCGCCACGCGTCGTGCAGCAGGTTGACCCAGAGCATGGTGGCGTCGACGGTGCCGTAGTAGGCCGGTGGTAGGCGCAGCCCGTGCTCGGGCAGCGCCAGCTCGTGGCGGCGCAACTCGTGCAGGATTTTGCCCGGGGCTTCACCGGTGGCGGGGTCGATCCGGGTGCCCTGCCGCCGGGCGAGCACCCGCAGGGTGCCGGCGGCCAGGTCGGTGCCGAGCGGCAGCATCATCCGGGCGGCCCAGAGGCTGTCCCGACCGAAGAGGGTGAGGAACCAGGGCACTCCGGCGCCGAGAAACACGTCCTCCGGGGCGCCGGTTTCGGCCAGTCGCAGGGCGCGCAGGTCATCCAGGCTGCGGTCGAGCAGTCGGACCAGGCGCCGGTCGTCCGCGGTCACCTCGGGTCGTGACCACTCCGGATCGCCGGTTGGGCCGAGGACGACGGCGCGGGGGTCCTCGACGGTCAGCTGCCAGCGCAGCACCGTCTCGCCGCCGGGGGGCAGCTCGACCGGCCAGGCCAGCCGGGGTGCGGTGGTCCGCTCACCGGTGGCGAGCACGTCGGCGCCCGACGCGGTGACGGTGACGGTGATCCCCTCCGCCGACCAGGTGAGCACGCCCGGTTGGCCGGTCTTGGCCTCCAGCGCGGCGGCGGCGCCACCGGACTTGACGACCTCGATGGGTGCCAGGTCGCAGCCGAGGTCGATGGTGACGGTGGCGCGTACGCCGACGGTGGCGGTGGAGACGATCCGTAGCTCCTCGGTGAGGCCGTTGCGGGTGGCCCGGCGGAGCCGGTCGACGCGGACGGTGGGGTCGGGCACGGGGTCGCCGAGCCAGCGCGCCAGGCCCACGAAGTGAGCGCCGTGCGGGCCGTCGTCACCACGGGTCAGACTCTCCAGCTCCCGGTCGTCGACCCGCAGCTCGGCTCGGGAGAGCACGCGGGCGTCGGCGTGGAAGACGCCCTGGACGCCGGTCGGACGGATCTGCCCGGTCGCGTCCCCCAGCGCGCTGGTCGGGGCGAAGACCGCCCCCACCAACTCGTGCAGGAGGGGTTGCAGCTGGCGTTCGATCACGGTTGTGGCTCCAGATCATCGGGGTGTGGGGGCGGACGTCTTGACAACGTGTCCTCGGCGGTGCAAAGTGCGAAACATTCCAGAAACTTGAACGATCTAATCCTGCACTATCCGAATTGGATCGTTCAAGACGGCGAGAGGGATTAAGTGTCCGAAAAGGTGACCATCGCGACGGTGGCCCGGCACGCCCGAGTCAGCCGGCAGACGGTGTCCAACGTGCTCAACGCCCCACACATCGTGCGGGAGGAGACCCGGCTGCGGGTCGAGGACGCGATCAACACACTCGGCTACCGGGCCAACCAGGCCGCCCGGCAGATGCGCACCGGCCGGTCCCGACTCATCGCCGCCCGGATCGAACCCACACGCGACGGCATCAACGGCTCGGTGCTCGACCGCTTCCTGCACGGTCTCACCGAGACCGCGGACGCCGCCGGCTACCGGGTGCTGCTCTACACCGCCAGCGACGACGAGCGGGAGATCTCGACCTACGACGACCTGCTCGGCACGTACGAGCTGGACGCCTTCGTCCTTGTCGGGACGAAGCACGGCGACCCGCGTACCGCCTGGCTCGCCGAGCGGGACGTGCCGTTCGTGACCTTCGGCCGTCCGTGGGACGCCCTCGACGCCCACCCCTGGGTGGACGTGGACGGCGCCGCCGGCACCGCCGGAGCCACCCGGCACCTGCTGGCAGCCGGGCACCGACGGATCGCGTTCATCGGCTGGCCGGCCGGTTCGGGCGTCGGCGACGACCGGCGCGCCGGCTGGCGCGACGCGCTGCACGAAGCGGGTGTCGACCCGACCGGGCTGCACCGGGAGACCGAGGACGGCATCGCCGAGGGCGAACGGTTGATGCGCGACCTGCTCGCCGCCGTGGCGCCGACCGCCGTGGTCTGCGCCAGCGACTCGCTCGCCCTCGGCGCCCTCCAGGCGATCCGCGGCACCGACCCGCCCGTGTCGGTGATCGGCTTCGACGACACGCCGGTGGCCGCCGCGGTCGGG
Source organism: Micromonospora arborensis (assembly GCF_003205615.1). Lineage (GTDB taxonomy): Bacteria > Actinomycetota > Actinomycetes > Mycobacteriales > Micromonosporaceae > Micromonospora > Micromonospora arborensis. Next base: position 42,441 of record NZ_PYBV01000034.1, read on the forward strand.
CTGGCCAGCATCAGCCAACCGCTCGGCGAGGCCGCCGCCCGCTGCGTGGACCTGCTCACCGGGGTCCTCGACGGCAACCACGAGACCCCCACCCACGTGTTGCTCCAGCCCTCGCTGGCGTTGCGGCACACCGCGTAGTCCCACCCCCACCAGGAGAGAACATGGCACCTCACACCATCGCCCGGGCGGCGGTGGCCGGCTTCGCCGCCGTCGCCCTGCTCGGCTCCGCGGCCTGCGGCAGCGGCTTCGACGACTCGTCCGGCGACGCCGCCCAGTCCAGTGGCCCGGCCAGCCTGCAGATCCTGATCGGCTCCTCCGGTGAGGCCGAGACCAAGGCCGTGCAGGAGGCTGCCGCGAAGTGGGCGACCAGCTCCGGCAACACCGCCACGGTCACCCCGGCACAGGACCTCACCCAGCAGCTCGGACAGGCACTCGCCGGTGGCACCCCGCCGGACGTGTTCTACGTGGACGCGGCCCAGTTCGCCGACTACGCCAGCGTCGGTGCCCTGGAACCGTACGGCGACAAGATCAGCAATTCGGGCGACTTCTACGAGAGCCTGCGCACCGCGTTCACGTACGACGGCAAGCTCTACTGCGCGCCCAAGGACTTCTCCACCCTGGCCCTGCAGATCAACACCGACCTGTGGGCCAAGGCCGGACTGACCGACGCCGACGTGCCGACCACCTGGGAGCAGCTCACCGCGGCCGCCCAGAAGATCAAGGCCAAGGGGCAGGTCCCGCTGGCCCTCGGCGACACCCGGGATCGGATCGGCGCCTTCATGGTGCAGAACGGCGGATGGCTGCTGAGTAAGGACGGTAAGCAGCCCACGGCCGACACCCCGGAGAACCTCGCCGCCCTCCAGTACATCAGGACCATGCTCACCACCGGCCTGGCGAAGTACCCGAAGCAGCTCGACGCCGGCTGGTCCGGTGAGGCGTTCGGCAGGGGCAAGGCCGTGATGACCATCGAGGGCAACTGGATCACGGGCGCCCTGAAGAACGACTTCCCGAACGTGAAGTACAAGGTCGTGGCGCTACCAGCCGGCCCGAAGGGGCAGGGCACGCTCTCCTTCACCCAGTGCTGGGGCATCGCGGCCAAGAGCAGGTACAAGGACCAGGCGATCAAGTTCGTCGAGGCGATGACCAGCGGCGAGCAGCAACTGATCTTCGCGAAGGCGGTCGGTGTGATGCCGTCCCGGCAGTCGGTGCGTGACCAGTACACCGCCGCCAACCCCGAGGACAAGCCGTTCATCGACGGCGCCGCGTACGCCCAGGGCCCGGTGAACGCCCCGAAGATGGACAGCGTTCTCAAGGATTTCGACACCGGTCTGCAGGGGTTGGCCAACGGCGACCCGAAGACCGTGCTGCAGAACTTCGACAAGAACGCCAAGGCGGCGCTCGGCACCAGCTGACCTGACGGCAGGGGCCCCGGCACGCACGGGGCCCCTGCCGCACCCGTCGGCCCGATAAAGGGAGGGAGGGGAGATGGCAACCGAGACACTCACCGCCGCGGCGACCGCGCCCGGGGCGAGCCCCCGCCGCCGCCGGGGCGGCACCCGCAGCAACGAGAACCTCGCCGGCTGGCTCTTCGTCGCACCAGTGATCGCCATTCTGGGGTTGTTCCTGCTGCTGCCGATCCTGATGGCGTTCTGGGTCAGCCTGACCGACTGGAACGGCCAGGGCAGCCCGTTCACCGGCGACGTCCCGTTCGTCGGCGCGCACAACTACACCCGGTTGTTCACCGAGGACGGGCTGGCCCGCCGGGACTTCATGACCAGCATCCGCAACAACATCTACTACGTGGCGATCGTGGTGCCGGCACAGACCGCTCTCGCGCTCGGATTGGCGCTGGTCGTCAACAACCGGATGCTCAAGGGCAAGAGCTTCTTCCGCAGCGCCTTCTACTTTCCCTCGGTCACCAGCTCGGTCGCGATCAGCGTGGTGTTCCTGTTCCTCTTCGCCAACTCCGGCGCGGTGAACGCGCTGCTCGGCTTCTTCGGGATCGACGGCCCGGAGTGGTTCGCCGATTCCCGTGGCGTGCTGCACCTGCTGTTCGGGGTGGTCGGCGTCGACTCGCCCCCGGCGGCGCTGACCGGCGGCGGCCCGCTCGGCCTGAGCTGGTGGGACTGGCTCGCCGGCCCGAGCGTGGCGATGATTTCGATCATCACTCTGGTCGTCTGGACCACCTCCGGCACCTTCATGCTGATGTTCCTCGCCGGCCTGCAGAACGTGCCGGTGGCACTGGACGAGGCGAGCACCCTCGACGGCGCGTCCCGATGGCAGCGATTCCGGCACGTCACCCTGCCACTGCTCAGGCCCACCACCTTCCTGGTGCTCACCCTCGGCACGATCGGCTCCTGGCAGGTCTTCGACCAGGTGTACGTGATGAGCCAGGGCGACCCGGCCAAGACCACGCTCACCCCGGCCTACCTGTCGTACCGGACCGCTTTCCGGGACTTCGACTACGGCTCCGGCGCGGCGATCTCGTTCGTCCTGTTCCTGATCATCATCGTGCTCACGCTGATCCAGCGCCGGGTGCTGGCCGAGCGGGACACCGATCGGCCGCGCCGCGGCTGGTGGCGTCGGCGCGTACCGGAGAGGTCCTGAGATGGCCCTGCTGACCGACCGCCCGGCGGCGGCCCCCGCGCGGCGCGACGAGCGCGCGGCCCGCACCCTGGCCACCCGCTTCCTGGGGTACGCCACGCTGGTCTTCTTCGGGCTGGTGTTCCTCTACCCGTTCGTCATCCAGATCGGCAACTCGCTCAAGACCGAGGCCGACGCGGCGGCGGACCCGCTCTCGCCGTTCCCGGACCCGCTCACGCTGGCCAGCTTCGAGCGGGTCTTCGCCGGCACCAACTTTCCGCTCTGGTTGGGCAACTCGCTGCTGGTCACGGTGCTGGTGACCATCGGTCGGGTGTTCTTCGACTCGCTCGCCGGGTACGCGCTGGCCCGGCTGCGGTTCCGGGGGCGCAACGGGTTGTTCGCCGCAGTCGTCGCGGTGCTGGCGGTGCCCGGGGTGGTGCTGCTGATCCCGAAGTTCCTCGTGCTCAACCAGCTCGGGATCTACAACAGCTACGCCGGTCTGGTGGTGCCGCTGCTGGCCGACGCGGCGGGTGTGTTCATCATGAAGCAGTTCTTCGAGTCGATCCCGGTCAGCGTGGAGGAGGCCGCCCGCATCGACGGGGCGAGCATCTTCCGCACCTTCTGGTCGGTGGTGCTGCCGATGGCGAAACCGGCGCTGATCACCCTGACCATCCTGTCGTTCCAGAGCTCGTGGAACGAGTTCCCGCACAGCCTGGTGTCGGTGCAGGACCCGGACCTGTTCACCCTGCCACGCGGGCTGGCCGACCTGGTCAGTGGTTCACTCGGCAGCGGCACCCAGTACCCGCTCAAGCTCGGCGCCGCGCTGCTGGCCACCATCCCCGTGGCGATCATCTTCGTGGTGTTCCAGCGGTACTTCGTCCGCGACGCCAACGACGGCTCGGACAAGGGCTGACCCGCCGGTGTGGCGGCTCCGCGTCGGGGCCGTCGCACCGGATCAGCCGGGGGGAACGTCCTCGGTCACCTTCTCGGTCGGGACGCCCACGTGCAGGCGCACCTGCGGCACCAGCATGTCGTCGACGTCCAGCGCGCGGGCCGCGCCGTCGGGCTCCCAACCCGTGCTGGTGAGGAATTTGCGGGTCGCCTCGTCACCGTCGAACGCCCACGCCACCGCGCGACTCAGGCCGTCTTCCCGCCACAGGTCGACGGCCGCTGCGAGCAGCCGGCTGCCGTGCCCACGCCGACCCCAGCGCGGCTCCACCAGCAGGTCGGTCACCGCCGCCACGTCCGGGCCGAGCGCGTCGGCGGGCTCGCCCGGGGCCAGCGCCTCGCTGTCGGCCGGCCCGGAGGCGGCGAACCCCACCAGATACGATTGCTCGGCCTGTTCGACGGCGACCAGCACCCGGTGCGCGGCCGAGGGCGGCTCCAGCACCGCCGCGCTCCACCGCCGGGCGAGGAACGCCTCGTCCAGGTTGTCGAGCACGTGCCGAGGCAGGATCCGGCGGTACGCAACCCGCCAGGTTGCGAGCTGGATGCGTGCGATCTCGCCGGCGTCCTCGGGACGCGCCGGGCGGACGTACCCGAGAGCCATGGGACGGAAGCCTACGCAGGGCGAGGGGGACGACGGTGGCGCAGGGTGCCAAGAGGACGACCGCGCAGGTCGTCGGGGTGGTGGTGCTCGCCGCGGCGGTCGCCGCGTTCCTCGCCGTCGCCGCCGTACGGCACGGATTCTTCGACCTCAAGGTCTACTACGGCGCGTTGACCTGGTGGGTGCACGACGGCGGGGAGATCTACGACTACCTCAAGCCCAACACCCAGTACGGCTTCACCTATCCGCCGTTCGCCGCGCTGGTCATGCTGCCGATGGCGTACCTGCCGTGGTCGGCCGCGATCGTGGTGAGCGTGCTCGCCAGCGTGGTCACCACGGCGGTGCTGATCTGGTGGCTGGTCGACCCGATCGCCCGCCGCGCCGGCTGGACCAGGTGGTTCGCCCTCGCCGTGGCGCTCTGCCTGGCCGCCGCGTTCGAGCCGATGCGCGAGACCGTCAACTTCGGCCAGGTCAACACGTTGCTGCTCTTCCTGGTGGCGGTGGATCTGCTGCGGTTGCTGCCGGCCGGCAACCGGTGGGCCGGGGTGGGCATCGGGCTCGCCACCGCGATCAAACTGACCCCGGGCGTCTTCATCGTCTACCTGTTGCTGACCGGGCGATGGCGGGCGGCTCTCACCGCCAGCGGCACGGCCGCCGGGGTGTCACTGCTGGCCGGGGCGCTTTTCCCGGACGCGTCCCGGGAATTCTGGACCGCGGCCCTGTGGAACACCGGACGGGTGGGGGAGCTCGCCTTCGTCTCCAACCAGTCGCTGCGCGGGGTGGTCGCCCGGCTCGACCCGCAACACCCGAGCACCCTGCTCTGGCTGCTGCTGGTGCTCGGCACCCTGGCGTTGTGGGCCTGGCGATCCAGGGCCGCCGTCGCGGTGGGCGACGAGGCGACCGGGCTGGCACTGACCGGCGCGGTGATGTGCCTGGTCAGCCCGGTCACCTGGGTACACCACCTGGTCTGGCTGCTGCCCGCGCTGATCCTGCTGGTCGACAACGCGATGGCCGCGCCGGCCGGCCGTCGACGGCGGGTCCTGCTGATCGCCGCGACCATCGGGTACGCGCTGCTGATCAGCCGGACCGTCTGGTTCTGGGAGAAGGACTTCACCGGCGTCGACGGTTTCCTGGGCAGCAACGCCTACGTGTGGATCAGCCTGGCGCTGCTGGCCTTCCTGCCGATCCGCCGCTGGCTGGCTCCGCCCGGGTCAGTGGTCGAGGCGTCCGGCGTACCGCAACTCGACCAGCCCGACCGGCCCACGCCCGCCGGCGAGCGGCACCTGATAGGTCGACTGCTCACCGTCCGCTGACAGCCCGGCCCGCTCGCAGAACCGGCGGGCCCGCCGGTTGTCCGCCAGCACCCACGCCCGGTACCCGGTCCAGCCCCGCTCGCTGAGCCCGGCCCGGGCGGCGGCCAGCAGCGCGGCGGCGGTCCCGTCACCCCAGCACGAAGGCTCCACGTAGAGCGCCACCACCTCGCCGACCGTCGGGTCCAGGTCGTCCCGGTCCTGGTTGCGGCGGTACGGCCCGAAGGTGGTGAAGCCGACGACCAGCCCGTCCACCTCACCGACCAGGGTGGTGAACGGATGCTCCGGATCGGCGGTGCCGACGTCCCGGCGGCGCTGCGCCCAGGCCATCACGTTCAGCCGCCCGAGCACCTCGTCCGGCATGAAACCGGCGTAACCCGCCTGCCAGCCGTGCACGTGCACCCGGGCGACCGCCTCGGCGTCGTCCGGCTCCTCCCGACGGATGGTCAGCATTGCACCGTTCTATGCCCCGATGGTCGTCGCGTCCAGCTTCCCGCACCGACGTCGTACCGATGAATTAAGGTCGCCGACGATGACCGCACCGGAATCACTCTCGCTCGCCCAGGCCCGGCGGGTGGCGCTCGCCGCCCAGGGCTTCGCCGACCCGGCGCCGGTCGGCGTGCCCACGCGGCGGCACCTGCGCCGGGTGCTCGACCGCGTCGGGTTGATCCAGATGGACTCGGTCAACGTGCTGCAACGCGCGCACTACCTACCGCTGTTCAGCCGGCTCGGGCCCTACCCGACCACGCTGCTCGACCAGGCCGCCTACCGGCGCCCGCGTGAGCTGTTCGAATACTGGGGCCACGAGGCGTCGCTGATTCCGGTCGCCTTGCACCCGATGCTGCGCTGGCGGATGGCCCGGGCGCAGAGCGAATCCTGGGGCGGGATGCGGCGGATCGCCCAGGAGCAGCCGGCGTTGGTCGCCTGGGTCCGTGACGAGGTGGCCGCCCGGGGTCCGCTGACCGCTGCCGAGATCGAGCACGACGCGCCCCGGGAGACCGGCAACTGGGGGTGGAACTGGTCGGCGGTCAAGCGGGCGTTGGAATTCCTCTTCTGGGCTGGGGAGGTGGCCGCCGCCGAGCGCAGCACCTCCTTCGCCCGCCGCTACGACCTGCCCGAGCGGGTGCTGCCCGCAGCGGTGCTGGCCGCGCCCACCCCGACCGACGCCGAGGCGTACCGCACGCTGGTGGCCCTTGCCGCGCGGTCGCTCGGGGTGGCCGCCGAGCCGGAGCTGCGCGACTACTTCCGGCTGCCGCTGGCCGGTGCCCGGCAGGCCGTCGCGGAGCTGGCCGAGGCCGGTGAGCTGGTGCCGGTCACCGTTGCGGGGTGGCGCCAGCCGGCGTGGCTGCACGCGTCCGCCCGGCTGCCCCGCTGGGTTCGAGGTAACACCCTTGTCAGCCCTTTCGACCCGCTGATCTGGGAACGAGCCCGCACCGAGCGGCTGTTCGACTTCAACTACCGGATCGAGATCTACGTGCCCGCGCCGCAGCGGGTCTACGGCTACTACGTGTTGCCCTTCCTGCAGGGCGACCGGTTCACGGCCCGGGTCGACCTGAAGGCCGACCGCAAGGCGGGGGTGCTGCTGGTGCCGGCCGCCTGGATCGAGCCCGGCGCCGAGCCGGGGGAGACCGCGGCGGCGCTCGCCGCCGAGCTGTACCGGCTCGCCGGCTGGCTCGGCCTGGACGCGGTGGCACCACCGCTGGCCGGCGACCTGGCCGGTCCGCTCACCGCCGCGTTGGCCAGCGTGTCCGGTGTACCGTGAGCGCGTGACGAGCGCTCCCGGTCCGGTCGACCAGCCGCAGCCCGCCCCCGGGGCGGTCCACACGGTGCCGGCCGATGCGGCCGGCGCGGGTCCGGCCGGCGGGGTCTCGGCTGGCGGGGTCTCGGCCGGCGCGGGTCCGGTCGAGGCGGGTCCGGTCGGTTGGCCGGCGACTCCGCCGGGTGGCTACCCGGCCCCCGAGCCGGACCGGATCACCCGGTTCGTACTGCGGCTCTACGAGCGTTCGCCGCGGTGGACGGTGCCGCTGGCCGCGGTCGGCTGCGTCGCCGCCGGCATGGGCTACGCGTTGATCAGCGATCCGGCCGACGCCAGCCCGGACGCCACGCCCACCTGTCTGCTCAAGCTGACCACGGGGCTGGACTGCCCGGGCTGCGGCGGCACCCGCGCGCTCTGGTACGTGCTGCACGGCGACCTGCCGGCCGCCGCCCGGCACCACTTCCTGTTCGTCTTCGCGCTGCCGTTCCTCGCGTACCTCTTCGTGGCCTGGGCGGGCAACCAGGCGTTCGGCTGGCGACTGCCCGAGCTGCGGATCAGCTCGAAGGTCATCGGCGGCTTCCTGGCCGCGTGGCTCGCCTTCTCGGTGCTGCGCAACCTGCCCTGGGCGCCGTTCACCTCGCTCTACGTCTGACCTGCTCGCATCGCGGCCTCTCGACGGCCGGAATCGGGCGGTGCAGAGCCAGCGTGGTCGCCCAGGGCGGGGCAGGGCCTTGCGGTGTTCCTGTAGAGCTGCCCCGAATTTGGGGCAGAGGGGCTTCAGTGTGATCTGCCGGGGCGCGGGGCAGGGCCTTGCGGTGTTCCTGTAGAGCTGCCCCGGATCTGGGGCAGAGGGCTTGGTCGACCTGCCACCCGCGACGAACCGGCGCAAAGCGCGCGGTGCCGGGCCGCCAGAACTCCGCTGGGATGGTGCTCGGATGTGGTGCGCGGGGGCCGTGCTCGGACGTGGAGCGCGAGGCGGGCCGGCTCGTCGGCGGGGACTCGGCCGG
>NZ_PYBV01000034.1:50713-83031 GCF_003205615.1 Micromonospora arborensis
CGGCGGGGACTCGGCCGGGCCACGCAGCGCCTGCCCCAGATCTGGGGCAGCTCTACAGGCAACCGGGGAGGGGTCAGGGGTCGGCGGTGCGTCGGCGAGGGTGCAGAGGGTGCAGAGGGTGTCGAGGGTGTCGAGGGTGTCGAGGGTGTCGAGATCTTGGACACTTATGGCCCCCGCTGAGGCGAGAGGCGTCGGTGATTTTGGCGGCAGCTGGGCGGTTTCGGCACCGCGAGCCCGAGTTGGGCGTGGGACCGCTGACCACTACAGTCGCAGGAATGCCGGAGATGGTGCAGCCCCAGGTCAAGTTGATCGCGTGGACCCAGTTCGCGGCCCCGGACGACGTGCCGTGGTCGACCGACGCCGAGGGGGGCCAGGCGCTCGCCGAGTTCGCCGGCCGGGCCTGCTACCAGTCGTGGAAGAAGCCGAACCCGGCCACCGCCACCAACGCCGGCTACCTGGCGCACATCCTCGACGTCGGGCACCTCTCGGTGCTGGAGCACGGGTCGGTGACCTTCTACTTCACCGGGGTGTCCCGCTCCTTCACCCACGAGTTGATTCGGCACCGGCACTTCTCGTACTCCCAGCTGTCCCAGCGCTACGTCCCGGAGCGGGACGCGGCCATGGTCGAGCCGGCGGTCATCGCCGACGACCCGGAGCTGCACAAGAGGTTCGTGGAGGCCGCCGAGGCGAGCGTGCGGGCGTACACCGAGTTGCTGGAGGGCCTTGAGCAGCGCTTCTCCGACGAGCCGAACCCGACGCTGCGCCGCAAGCAGGCCCGGCAGGCGGCCCGAGCGGTGCTGCCCAACGCCACCGAGACCCGCATCGTGGTCAGCGGCAACTACCGGGCCTGGCGGCACTTCATCGCGATGCGGGCCACCGAGCACGCCGATGTGGAGATCCGCGAGCTGGCCGTGGAGTGCCTGCGCCAACTGCAGGGGGTCGCCCCCAACGTGTTCGCCGACTTCGTGATCTCCACGTTGCCGGATGGCACCGAGGTTGCGGCCAGCCCGCACGAGGCGTCCTGAGCCCTTCCCTGGCGGGCCCCGGCTGGTCGTCCGCTAGGTTGGGGGGTATGACGCACGACCACCTCGACGCCGCTGCCCGACCGGTGTCCCGCCCCTTTGGCCGGCTGCTCACCGCCATGGTGAGCCCGTTCGCCCCCGACGGCTCCCTCGACCTCGACGGTGCCGCTCGGCTGGCGAGTCACCTGGTCGACGAGCAGGGCAACGACGCGGTGGTCGTCAACGGCACCACCGGCGAGTCGCCGACCACCACCGACACCGAGAAGGAACGCCTGATTCGGGCCGTGGTGGAGGCTGTCGGCGATCGCGCCAAGGTGGTCGCCGGGGTCGGCACCAACGACACCCGGCACACCATCGAGTTGGCCGCCGCTGCCGAGAAGGCCGGCGCACACGGTCTGCTCGTGGTGACCCCCTACTACAACAAGCCACCGCAGAGCGGATTGCTGCGGCACTTCACCGCGGTGGCCGACGCCACCGGCCTGCCGGTGATGCTGTACGACATCCCGCACCGCTCGGGCGTGCCGATCGAGACCGAGACGCTGGTCCGACTCGCCGAGCACGGCCGAATCGTCGCGGTCAAGGACGCCAAGGGCGACCTGATCGCCACCAGCTGGGTGACCAGCCGGACCGCCCTCGCCTACTACTGCGGCGAGGACGCACTCACCCTGCCGGCGCTGGCCGCTGGCAGCGTGGGCCTGGTCGGCACCTCGACGCACTTCGTCGGGGCGCTGGCCGCACAGATGATCGAGGCGTTCGACGCGGGGAACATGCCGGCCGCGCTTGCCCTGCACCGGCGGCTGCTGCCGCTGTTCACTGGCATCTTCCGCACCCAGGGCACCATCCTGGTGAAGGCGGGCCTGGCATCGCTGGGCCTGCCGGCCGGCCCGGTGCGACCCCCACTGGTGGACGCCACCGACGACGAGATCGCCCAACTGCGCGCGGACTTCGCGGCAGTGGGCCTGGAGCTGCCCGAATGATCGAACGACACGATGGGCGCCGGGTTACGGCGTCGCAGAATGAGGTGGACGCGTGACCGAGGCGCACATCGACGCGGAGCTTCCCCCGCCGTTGCCCGAGGGTGGGCTGCGGATCATCCCGCTCGGCGGGCTCGGCGCCATCGGTCGCAACATGACCGTCTTCGAGTACGACGGCAAGTTGCTGATCGTCGACTGCGGGGTGCTCTTCCCCGACGTCGAGCAGCCGGGAGTGGATCTGATCCTGCCCGACTTCGGCCCGATCCTGGACCGGCTGGCCGACGTCCAGGCGATCGTGCTGACCCACGGCCACGAGGACCACATCGGCGCGGTGCCCTACCTGCTCGCCCACAAGCCCGACATCCCGTTGGTCGGCTCACAGTTCACCCTCGCCCTGGTCGAGGCGAAGCTGGCCGAGCGGCGCATCCAGCCGTACACGTTGACCGTGCGGGAGGGCGGCCGTGAGCGGCTCGGCCCGTTCGAGTGCGAGTTCTTCGCGGTCAACCACTCGATCCCGGACGCCCTCGCGGTGGCCATCCGCACCCCCGCCGGCCTGGTGCTGCACACCGGCGACTTCAAGATGGACCAGCTCCCGCTGGACGGCCGGATCACCGACCTGGCCGGCTTCGCCCGGCTCGGCGCCGAAGGCGTCGACCTGCTGCTGTCCGACTCCACCAACGCGGAGATCCCCGGCTTCGTCACGCCGGAACGGGAGATCGGGCCGGTGCTCGACTCGATCTTCGGGAAGGCCAAGGGCCGGATCATCGTGGCCTCCTTCGCCTCGCACGTGCACCGCGTGCAGCAGGTCTTCGACTCCGCCGCGGAACACGGCCGCAAGGTCGCGCTGATCGGCCGGTCCATGGTTCGCAACATGGGCATCGCCCGGGACCTCGGCCTGCTCAACATCCCGGCCGGCCTGGTCATCAGCATCGACGAGGCGACCACGCTGCCGCCGGAAGAGATCGTGCTGATGTCCACCGGGTCGCAGGGTGAGCCGATGAGCGCGCTGGGCCGGATGGCCAGCGGCGACCACCGGCACATCACCATCGCTCCCGGCGACACGGTCGTGCTGGCGTCCTCGCTGGTGCCCGGCAACGAGACCTCGGTCTACCGGGTGATCAACCGGCTGGCCCGGGCCGGCGCGGTGGTCGTACACAAGGACGTGGCGAAGGTGCACGTCTCTGGGCACGCCCCCGCCGGGGAACTGCTCTACCTGCTCAACGTGGTCCGGCCCAGCAACCTGATGCCCGTGCACGGCGAATGGCGCCACCTGCGCGCGCACGCCCGGCTCGGGATCGAGTCGGGGGTCGCCGCCGACCGGGTGGTGCTCTGCGAGGACGGCGACGTGGTCGACCTGGTCGAGGGCCGCGCCAGCCTGGTTGGGCACGTGAAGAGCCGGTACGTCTACGTGGACGGCCTCGCTGTCGGTGACGTCAGCGAGTCGCTGCTCACCGAGCGCCGGATCCTCGGTGACGGCGGATTCATCGCCACCACCGTGGTCGTCGACTCGGTCACCGGCAAGGTGGTCGCCGGCCCGACGCTGTCCGCGAAGGGCTTCTCGGAGGACCCGGAGGCGTTCAACCCGGTGATCCCGCTGGTCACCGAGGCGCTCAATCGGGCCGCGGCGGACGGCATCACCGACCCGCACCAGCTCCAGCAGATCGTCCGGCGGACCGTGGGGCGGTGGGTCAACGACGCGTACCGTCGTCGGCCGATGATCGTGCCCACCGTCGTCGAGGTCTGACCCGCGTGATCGGGCCGGTCGCCGACATCCCCCGTGGATGTCGGTGGCCGGCCCGATCCTGTTGGTACGCGCTTCGGCTCAGCCCTGCGACATCCGGCGCCGCAGCACGAGCAGCCCAACCCCGAGGGCCAGCAGCACTGCGCCGATGAGGCCGTAGACGCTGCCGGACGTGCCGGTGCGGGGCAGTTGCGCCGCTTCCGGGGTGGACGTGCCCACCGCGGTCGGCGTCGGGGTGGTGGCCGGATCGGCCGATGGCGGGGTGCTGGCGTCGCCGGCACCGGATCCGCCCGTGCCGCCCAGGCGAAGTGTCAGCGCGGTGTCCTTGTTGGTGTAGCGGCTCGTCGGGGTGAGCGAGAGGCGCACGGTCTTCGTGCCCCCGGTGACCGACAGCCGTACGTCGAAGGTGTCGGTGGCACCGTCGGCGAGCACACCCCGCCGCAGGACCTCGCAGCCAACGCCGTTCATCCGGCCGCTGTCGGAGCACGCCGGCGCGGTCACCCGCACCCCGTCCGGGGTGGTGATGGTGAACGAGTAACCGCCGATGTCGAAGGTGCCGGCGTTCGTGACCCGCACCCGTACCGTCGTCATCCCGTTGACGATCGGCGCCGCGGTGGCCCGCAGTCGCAGCGACGTGCGGTCCGGCCAGTTGATCCGGAAGTCGGTGAACCCATCGGTGACCCCGGCGGCGTCCCGGCCGGCGACGGAGCCCCAGGCGCTCACTCCGAAGACCGGCTCCGGGGTCGACGAGGTGACCGTCAGCCGGTACGCGCGCTCACCCCCGGCGGGAAGCTCCGCGCCGCCGCAGAGCCAGCTCCGCGGCGTGCCGCTGAGCGAACGGCAGTCCGCGCCCGAGGTCGGCTCGACGAAGTCCGGCAGGCGCAGCACGAAGAAACCCTTCGCTGCCGCGGCGCCCGGGTTCTTGACGGTGACCTCCAGCGGGCCGGACGGGAACCACGGGTCCTGGGCGAGGAAGACGATGTCGCCCCGAGCGGTGACAGTGGGCGCGGCGGTCGCGCTCGGCGACCCGGTCGGGGTGGCGGCTGGCGCGGCGGCGGCCGGCCCGGCAAGGGTGGGCACGAAGAGCAGGGCGGCGGCGAGGAGGCCGGAGCTGAGCAGGCGGTTCATGACGACTCCCGGAAGCTGTGATCGATGATGGCCGTACCACATCGACACAGCGCTTCCGGTTGCGCACTGTCGGATGTCGCATAGTCGCGCCCCGGGGTGCAACCTGTTGCCCTGTTCGCGACCTAGGGCAGCGCGCCGACCGCGTCGGCGTACGCCACGCCGGTGGTGATCGCGGCGTCCACCAGGACCATGAGTTGCGCCGGTGCCACCCCGTGCGCCAGGTCCGTGGCCACGTCGCCGGCCAGCACCAACTCCTCGCCGAGTTCGTGCGCGTACGCCTTGGGCAGCAGCCGGTCGTGGTTCCACGCGTTGCAGAAGGCGTACGCCTCGGCGCGGCGGGCTGCCGGCAGCCGGCGGGTGGCCATGACGCGGGCGTGCAGCACCTCCCCGCGCTCACCGGCCCGTCGGAACTGGATCACCGCGCCACCCCACCGGCCGACCACCGTGTCACGGGCCTCCACGAGGTACGGGTCGCCACGCCCGTCCAGGACCGCGGTGATCAGGTCGAGGCTCAGCGCCACGAGCTCACGCTCGCTCAACTCGGCCTCATCGCCGGACCGGTCGGCGTCGATTTCGTCGGGCTCGTCGTCGTCGGGCAGCGGGACCGGTGCCGCGAGCGGGCGCTCGGCGAGCCAGGCAGCTATCCGTCCGGAGTGGTGGCCGGTGCCGTTGCGGGCGTCGAAGCTGCCGGCCAGCTCGTTGGCCACCCCGAGCAGTAGCGCACCGAGTGCGGCCACGTCCAGCTCGGTGGCGGGTCGCCCGCCGTACGCCGGGCGTGGCATCGTCCGCCCGCCCAGCCCGGCGTCCACGGCCAGTCCGCAAACGAGCGCCCCGGCGGCGGCGAACTCCATGGCGGCGAGGTCGTCGGTCGGCCGGTCCAGTCGGGGCAGTTGCTCGGCCAGGATGGTCAGCCCGCGTTCCAGGTGCCCGCCCAGTGCGCAGAACCGCAGGTGCGCGGCGAGATGCGCGAACGCGGCGCGCTCGCGCCGGTGCCGGCGGTACGCCCGGACGTGTGCCGCTGCGGCCCGCTCCGGCTCGCCGGCGCGCAGGGCGGGCAGCAGACCGGCGATCAGGTCCCGTTCGGGCTGGTCGGTGCAGGCGTCCCGGTCACCGTCGGATTCCCGTAGCTCGTCGAGCGCGGCCCGCCACTCGCCCCAGCCGGCCAGCAGTTCCGCGCGTCGAGCCGGGGCGCACCCCGGGCAGCCACCGGCCGGGCCGGGCCGTTTACCGGACCACCGCTCGTACCAGTGGCGGGCGGTGGGCTCGTCGCCCAGGTGGTCGGCGATCCGGCAGTGCAACTCCGCGACGGTCGGTGTGTCCGGCCCGCCCACGCCGACCCGGTGGGCCAGGTCGTGCAGCAGGGCCCGGGTCTGGTCCAGACCGACCCGTGGGGTGCCGATCAGCGCCTCCACCGCGTACCGCTGGTAACGCAGCAGCAGCCCGGCCTCCGCGTCGGTCAGCAGCTCGGGCCGGTGGTCGGCGGCGGCCCGGCAACGCCGGACCGGCTCGACCAGGCGCCACCGCTCCCCGTGCAGCAGGTACGCCTCGATCAGCGCGAACCGTGCGTCCATCCCGGACCGGACGTCGCCGGCCGCGTCGGCGCGCTCGGCGAGCCGCTCCAGGGTCACCTGCCGGGCCGGCCCGTCGGGCTGGTCCCGGGCGTCGGCGAGGGCGGCCTCCAGCGCGGGCAGGCGACCTACGCCGACCCAGCCGACGGGAGCGGCGTGCGGTGTGTCCGGGTGGGCCACTCGGTCGGTGCTGCTGCCGGTGAACTCGTCCCGGCCGGTCACGACGGCACCGCCCCGGGCAGCCGCCGGACCGCCACGGCGAGTTGGCAGCCGGTCGAGATGCCACAGTCGAGCAGTTGGTCGAGCTGGTGCGGGGTCACCCCGCGTTCCAGATCGGTGATCACCTCACCGTAGACCCGGGCCCGACCGTCGTCGTCGACATGCACGAACGCCTTCGGCCAGAGCCGGTCGTGGTTCCACGAGTTGCAGAACGCGTACAGGGCGGGCACCTGCTCGATGCCGAAGGTGGCAGTGACCATGGTGCGGACCTGGAGCAGCTCGCCGGCCCCGCCGAGGCGTAGGAACCAGATCATGTTGTCGTCGAAACGGCCCACCAGTTCGCCGTCCACGGTCAGGCCGGCGGACCGGCCGCGGGCGGCGAGCACCGCGGCGACCAGCTCGCCGGTCAGTGGGCGCAGTGCGCCAGGATGCCCGGCCAGCGGTTCGCCCGGATCGCTCTCGATTTCCGGCGACGCCATGGGGCATCCCTTCTGAGGCGGATATCACGACCGGCGGCGGGGCCGGTGTTGCGACGCGCGGACACGACCGGGAAAAGCGGGGATCTGCCCGGTCCCACCGTTACCGTGACTCTATGGCGGGCCGTACCTCTCAGGCGAGCCGGCGGCGCGGCGCGTCGCCGCGCGGTAGCACCAACAGTCGTGCCCGCCAACCGGCGAAGAAGACCCGGGCGCCGGTCCGGCGTCCTACCACGCCGGCCCGGCCCGGCCCGGCGGTGTACGTGGGCCGTGCGGTGGGTGCTTTGTGGATGGGCGTGGCACACGGGATGGGTTGGGCGGTGCGGGCCGCCGGTCGGCAGGCCGCCTCGGCTCGCGACCTCGACCCGGAGCACCGTCGTGACGGTGCCGGCCTGCTGATGTTCGGGCTCGCCCTGCTCACCGCCGTGGCGCTCTGGTTCTCCGGAGCGGGCCCGGTGGGTGCGCGGCTGGCCGACTCGATCCGGTTGTTCCTGGGCGCGATCTCCGTTGTCGTGCCGGTGCTGCTGATGATCGGGGCGTGGCGGTTGATGCGTCAGCCGGTCGATCCGGAGCACCGGGGCCGCGGGTTGATCGGCTGGACCTCGCTGCTCGTGTCGACCGCCGCGCTGCTCCAGATCGGTCAGGCCCCGGCCACCCCGCTGCAGCGGGACTTCGCGGGTGGTCTGGTCGGCGCGGGTGTCGGCGGGCTGCTGGAACGCGCGGTGACCGCCTGGGTGGCGGTGCCGCTGCTGATCCTGCTGCTGCTCTTCGGCCTGCTCGTGGTGACCGCGACCCCGATCAACAAGATCCCCGAGCGGTTGGGCCTGCTCGCCGGCGGTCTGGTCGCCCCGCCGGACGCCGCCGTCGACGAGGAGTCGGACGAGGCGGCCCCACGGCCGGCACGCAAGAGGCCGGCGAAGCGGATGCCGCCGCCGCTGGACCCGGACGACTTCGAGGACCTGGACGGTGCGGACCTCCAGGAGACGATGGTGCTGCCGCGCAAGTCGCCGGCGAAGGTGCCGGCGAGCCGCCGGCCGCCGGCCGAGCCACCGGAGCATTCGGCTCCGCCGACCCGGGCCGAGCAGCTCGCACTGACCGGGTTGGCCGGGGACTACGTCCTTCCGCCGGCCAACATGCTCAGCGCCGGGGCCGCCGCGAAGACCCGCAGCAAGGCCAACGACGAGGTGATCGCCGCACTGACGGGCGTCTTCGACCAGTTCGATGTGGACGCCGCGGTCACCGGCTTCACTCGCGGCCCGACGGTCACCCGGTACGAGGTGGAGTTGGGGCACGGCGTCAAGGTCGAACGCATCACCCAGCTCTCCCGCAACATCGCGTACGCGGTGAAGTCACCGGACGTGCGGATCCTCAGCCCGATCCCGGGCAAGAGCGCCGTCGGCGTGGAGATCCCGAACACCGACCCGGAGAACGTCGCCCTCGGCGACGTGCTGCGCTCGCGGGCGGCGACAAGTGACCACCACCCGATGGTGGTGGCGCTGGGCAAGGACATCGAGGGCGGCTACGTGGTGGCCAACCTCGCCAAGATGCCGCACATTCTCATCGCCGGGGCCACCGGAGCCGGAAAGTCGAGCTGCCTCAACACCCTGCTGGTGTCCGTCCTCACCCGGGCCACCCCGGACGAGGTGCGGCTGCTGCTGATCGACCCGAAGCGGGTCGAGATGACCGGCTACGAGGGCATCCCGCACCTGGTCACCCCGATCGTGACAAACGCCAAGAAGGCGGCCGACTCGCTGGACTGGGTGGTCCGCGAGATGGACATGCGTTACGACGACCTCGCCGCCAACGGGGTCCGGCACATCGACGACTTCAACCGCAAGGTCCGCAACGGCGAGATCAAGGCCCCGCCGGGCAGCGAACGGGAGATGCGCCCGTACCCGTACCTGCTGGTGATCGTGGACGAGCTGGCCGACCTGATGATGGTCGCGCCCCGCGACGTGGAGGACTCGGTCGTCCGGATCACCCAGCTGGCCCGCGCCGCCGGCATCCACCTGGTGTTGGCCACCCAGCGCCCCTCGGTCGACGTGGTGACCGGTCTGATCAAGGCGAACGTGCCGTCCCGGCTGGCGTTCGCCACCTCCTCGCTCGCGGACTCCCGGGTCATCCTCGACCAGCCGGGCGCGGAGAAGCTGCTCGGTCGTGGTGACGGGCTCTTCCTGCCGATGGGCGCCTCCAAGCCGGTACGCATCCAGGGCGCCTGGGTCACCGAGCGGGAAATCGCCGACGTGGTGAAGTTCTGCAAGGACCAGCGTGAGCCGGAGTTCCGCAAGGACGTGCTGGCCCCCGCGCAGGAGAACAAGAAGAAGATCGACGAGGACATCGGCGACGACCTTGACCTGTTGGTGCAGGCGGTGGAGTTGGTGGTCACCTCGCAGTTCGGCTCGACCTCGATGCTGCAACGCAAGCTGCGGGTCGGGTTCGCGAAGGCGGGCCGACTGATGGACCTGATGGAGACCCGTGGGGTGGTCGGGCCGTCCGAGGGGTCGAAGGCGCGCGACGTGCTGGTCAAGCCGGACGAGCTGGAGGAGGTCCTGGTCGGCCTGCGCGGCGACGGCGACTGACGCTCGGGGTGCGACCGGGCCAGAGTGCAGGACGGGCCCACCGGATTCCGGCGGGCCCGAGTCTGTGCGGAGTGGTCAGTTGTTGATCAGCGTGCTGTAGACCACCAGGCCGATGATCGCGGCCACGACGCTGGCCGCCGCGGCGTACCAGCCCAGCGGCTTGTCGCCCAACACGGCGCCGACAATGCCCGCGATGACGCCGAGCACGCCGAAGATGATCGGGTTGAGCAGCAGTGCGAGGACCGCGAAGACGAAGCCCACGATGGTGAGGATGCGGGCGGCGTTGCTGCGGGGACGGGCGGTGCTGGGCAGGTCGGCCATGTCTTCCTCCGGTTGAGAGCCTGTCGTGACGTATCGACAACTACCCACTGTGGGCGTTCGACACGCCTGTCGATGCGGCTCTTCAGTGGAAGATCTTCAGGCCGATCACGCCGGCGACCACCAGCAGCAGGCACAGGATCCGGGGCAGGCTCGCCGACTCGCCGAGCGCCACCATCCCGACCACGGCGGTGCCCACCGCCCCGATGCCGACCCAGACCGCGTACCCGGTGCCGACCGGGATGTCGCGCAGCGCGTACGCCAGCCCGGCCATGCTCAGCGCCAGGGTCACCACGAACACCACTGACGGGATCAACCGGCTGAAGCCGGCGCTGCGGTCCAGGGCGATCGCCCAGGCCGTCTCCATCAGTCCAGAGATCACCAACACGAGCCAGGCCATCGTTCACCTCACGCGGGAGTGCCCGGACCGCCGGGGCCGGGACGAGTCGTGTCTGCACGTCGCGGGGCGTCTTGGCCTGACCGGGTACGCCCACCACTCGTCCGGGGTGGCCACGGGCGACCGGGCCACCGACGCCGACGCTAGCACCGGCCCCGACGGCGATGTGGTGACTCCCGCCACCGCATGTTGACCTCCACCTAACTTCAGCTTGCAGGATGGTCATCATGACCCTGCTGTACGCCGACCCCGAGGTCGCCAGCGCACTGGACGCGGCCACCACGGTCGACGCCATGCGTGCCGCCCTCCTGGCCGCCTACGAGGGACGCCTGGTCGCCCCGCCCCGGGCCGCCGCCCCGCTCAGCGGTGGGCGGCTGGTGCTCACCGCCGGGCACCTGGTCGGCGAGTGGTACGGCTTCCGCTCGTACGACACCTTCGGCCACCCGCAGAGCGAGCAACTGGTGGTGCTGCACGACGCCCGGACCGGGGCGATCCGGGCGGTCGCGGTCGGCGAGGAGTTGGGATCCCGTCGGACCGGAGGGTTGGGAGGCCTGGCGGTCGACGCGCTGGCCCGCCCGGACGCGGCCACCCTCGGGGTGATCGGCTCCGGCCGGCAGGCGTGGACCCAGGTCTGGGCCACCGCCGCGGTCCGCCCGCTGCGCGAGGTGGTGGTGCACAGCCGCTCCGCAGCCCGGCGGGACGTCTTCGCCGCCCGGGTCCGCGCCGAACTGGGCGTGTCGGCCCGCGCGGTGGCCGACCCGGAACCGGCCGTGGCGGGGCGGGACATCGTGGTGCTCGCGACCACCAGCCCCACCCCGGTGCTCCGCGCCGCCGACCTCAGCCCCGGCACGCACGTCAACGCGGTCGGCTTCAAGCAGCGCGACCGCAGTGAATTCGGCACCGACCTGCTCGACGCCGCGGACCTGCTGGTCACCGACTCGCCGGCCCAGGCGGCGGACTACCAGCCGCCGATGCTCGCGGCCACACCCCCGTACGCCGGACTGTTGCGCGACCTGGGCGGCATCCTGGCCGGCGCGGTCCCCGGCCGGACCGCCGCGGACCAGATCTCCGTCTTCTGCTCCACCGGCCTGGCCGGCACCGAGGTCTTCCTGCTCGACACGCTGACCCGCATGGGCGCCCCGGCGCGATGACCGGGACGCGGAACCGTCGCAGACGGGACTGACCGAACAGTGGACCGCCACCTGGGCGACCGGGCGGCCCTGGCGGCACCGCTAAGCGATCATGATGAGGGTGACCGCCGCGACGGGGCCGGCGAAGCAACCCGAACATGAGGTGCCATGACCCTCGCCGCAACGAGCCTCTCCGACCCGGTCATCGAGATCGGTCTGCCGGTGGCGAGCCTGGCCTGCTGGGCAGTGGTCTACGGGATCACCCGGCTGGCCAGCCGACCCGCCGCGGTGACTCCGGCGCCTGCCGCCGCGGGGTTCCCCGGCCAGGAGCCCCCGGCCGTGGTCGGCCTGCTGGCCAATCGGTGGCGGCCCACGGTGGACGCTGCCGAGTCCACCCTGCTGGACCTCGCCGCGCGCCGTTACCTCCAGCTGCGCCAGGCCGACCCGGATCCCCGCGCCACCACGGTGCACCTGACCGGCCACGCCCCCGACGACCTCAACCCGTACGAGCGGCAGGTCTACGACCGGGTGGCCGAGCGCGCGGTCGACGGGGTGGTCCCGCTGACCGCGCTGAGCTTTTCCGACGCCAACCGATCCGACGCCTGGTCCAAGCGGCTGCGCCGAGCGGTCGTGGCCGACGCCCAACGGCTCGGGCTGTCCCGCCCGCGGTTCTCCCGGCCGCTGGTCACCCTGCAGAGCGTGCTCGGCGTGGTCGCCGCCGCCGGGGTCGCGGCCGGTTCCTGGCACTACGTGACCCGGTCCGGCGGCGACAAATTCGGCGTGGTCGCCGCCTTCCTCGTCCCCGCCATGGTGCTCGTTGCCCTCGCGCGTCGGGACCTGGGGGAGCGGGACACCCCCGCCGGTCGCGCCGCCGCCGCCCGCTGGCTGGGGCTGCGCGCCTGGCTCGTCGGACACGAGGCCTTCGGCGACCTGCCGCCCGCCGCCGTCGCGGTGTGGGACCGCTACCTGGCGTACGGCTCCGCGCTCGGCCTCACCCGGACGGCATCCCCGCTGATCAGTTTCGGCATGGCCGACCGGCGGCGGCTCTGGTCGTCGTACGGGGGCAGTTGGCGGCAGGTCAGCGTCAGCTATCCGGGCGGGTACCCCCGGTACGGGAAGGCGCTCGGATGGGTGATCTTGTGGGCGCTGCTCGCCGCTCTCCTGGGCTGGACGTTCGTCGGAGTGGTGGGCGGCTCGTTCCTCGCCTCGGTCGGGCCGTCGTCGGCCGGGTGGACGCGACTGACCGACCTCGGCCCGGTCACGCTCGGCATCGTCCTGGTGGGCTTCGCGCTGCTCGGCCTCGCCGGGTACCTCGTCCTCCGGGCAGTTCTCGACCTGGGCGCCCCGGCCACCGCCAGCGGCGAGGTGCTCTGGCACGAGGTGTGGCAGCGGCAGGCGTCGGACGACGGGCCGGGCAGGATCATCAACCACTACCTCGTCATCGACGACGGCCACGCCGACCAGCTACGCGCCTGGGTCCTCCCGCGCCAGATCGCGGACGAATGCCGGCTCGGTGACGTGGTGACCGCACAGGTCCGACCGTGGACCCGGCGGGTGGTCGGGGTGACCGTCCAGCGGGCCGCGCCGGAGCCTGCCGACACCCGGGGTCGGTGACGAGGCGTACACCACTGGTGCTGGCAGCCCGCGTGCGTGGGCTTCTCCGGCCGGCCCGGTACCCTCGGATGGTGTCTGCCACCTCTCCTTCTCCCTCTGACCACGCCGAGGGCCGTCGCGTCGCCCTGCTCACCCTGGGCTGTGCCCGCAACGAGGTCGACTCGGAGGAGCTCGCCGCCCGGCTGCACGCCGACGGCTGGCAGGTGACCACCGACGGCGAGGGCGCCGACGTTGTGGTCGTCAACACCTGCGGCTTCGTGGAGAAGGCCAAGCAGGACTCCATCCAGACCCTGCTCGCCGCCGCGGGCACGGGCGCCAAGGTCGTCGCCGCCGGCTGCATGGCCGAGCGGTACGGCCGGGAGTTGGCCGACAGCCTGCCCGAGGCCCAGGCGGTGCTGAGCTTCGACGACTACCCGGACATCGCCGCCCGGCTGAACGCGGTCGTCGCCGGCGAGCAGGTCACCGCGCACACCCCCCGGGACCGGCGTGAGCTGCTGCCGCTGACCCCGGTGAAGCGCCGTGACACCGGGGTGTCGCTGCCCGGGCACGGCACCGTGACCCGCACCGCCGTCGACACCGACGAGCACACCCCGGCACACCTGCGCCAGGTGCTGCGCCGCCGCCTCGACAACGGCCCGGTCGCCTCGCTGAAGCTGGCCAGCGGCTGCGACCGCCGCTGCGCGTTCTGCGCCATCCCCGCCTTCCGGGGGGCGTTCGTCTCGCGTACCCCGGACGAGCTGCTCGCCGAGGCGGAGTGGCTGGCCAAGACCGGCGTACGGGAGCTGGTGCTGGTCAGTGAGAACTCCACCTCGTACGGCAAGGATCTGGGCGACCCTCGCGCGTTGGAGAAGCTGCTGCCGCAGCTCGCCGCGGTGACCGGCATCGTCCGTGTGCGGGCGAGCTACCTCCAGCCGGCCGAGACCCGGCCCGGCCTGATCGAGGCGATCGCCAGCACCCCGGGTGTGGCCCCGTACTTCGACCTGTCGTTCCAGCACTCCAGCGAACCGGTGCTGCGCAGGATGCGACGTTTCGGCTCCACCGACCGGTTCCTGGAACTGCTGGCCAGTGCCCGCGCGTTGGCCCCGGACGCGGGTGCCCGCAGCAACTTCATCGTCGGTTTCCCCGGCGAGACCCGCGCCGACGTCGACGAGTTGGTCCGGTTCCTGACCGAGGCCCGGCTCGACGCGATCGGCATGTTCGACTACAGCGACGAAGACGGCACCGAGGCCGCGGGCCTGCCCGGCAAGGTCTCCGCCGCGACGATCAAGCGGCGCTACGACCGGCTCAGCGCGCTCGCCGACGAGTTGTGCTCGCAGCGGGCCGAGGACCGGCTCGGCTCGACCGTCGAGGTGCTGGTCGACTCGATCGCCGATGGCGTGGTGGAGGGCCGGGCGGCGCACCAGGCGCCGGAGGTGGACGGCTCCACCACCCTGGTCGCCCCGGCCGAGGGTGGGGTCGACCTCGCCGCGCTGCGCCCGGGTGATCTGGTACGCGCAACGGTGACCGGCACCGAAGGGGTGGACCTGCTCGCTGTGCCGGATGAGATGATCTCGGCGGCGCCCGGCGCGGCACGGTGACGGTGGGCCCGAGCGGAGCGGGGGAGCCCAGTGGTGCGGTGCCGGGTACGCCACGACTGCCTGAGCGGAGCGCGGCGGTGACCGGAGCGGCGGAGTCGACCCCCGCCCGGGTGGTCGCCGTGGTGCCCGTCGTCAACGCGGCCAACGCGCTGACCGCCCTGCGGCTCGTGCTGGTGCCGGTCTTCGCAGCCTCGGTGGTCATGTCCGGGATGACCCACTCCGGCTGGCGGATGGCGGCGTGCCTGATCTTCGCGGTGGCTTCGGCGACCGACCTGGTGGATGGCTGGATCGCCCGCCGGTTCGGGCTGGTGACCTCGGTCGGCAAGGTGGCCGACCCGATCGCCGACAAGGCGCTCACCGGTGCGGCCCTGGTGCTGCTCTCCTGGTACGACCAACTGCCCTGGTGGGTGACCGCGCTGATCCTCGTCCGCGAGTTGGGCATCACGGGGTTGCGGTTCTGGGTGCTCCGGCACGGCGTGATCGCCGCCAGCCGAGGTGGCAAGGTCAAGACTGCGCTGCAGATCCTCGCCATCGCCTGGTACCTCTGGCCGATGCCGGCCGCCCTCGCCGCCGTCGGCCCGTGGATCATGGCCGCCGCCGTCCTGGTGACGGTCGCCACCGGCTTCGACTACATAGCCCAAGCCCTCCGCCTCCGCCGCCCCCGCTAACCCACCCCACCCCGACCCCCACCCCGACCCCACCCCGACCCCCACCCCGGTTGATCATGAGGTTGTTGCCACCCGGGGCGGCGTGTCGTGCCGCTAACTTCATGATCGACGCGTTTGGGCCGGGAAGGTTGGGGGTCGGCGGGTGGGGAAGGACGGGTTGATGGAGCGAGAGGCGAGCTCTGGGCGGCCGGCGGATGGTGCGGTGGACCATGCCGCCGCGGGCAGCGCCGCGGCGGGCGTGGTGCACAGGTTGGCGCAGCGGCACGAGACCCTGGCCACCGCCGAATCGCTCACGGGTGGGCTGCTGGCCGCATCGATCGTGGACATCGCCGGGGTCAGCGGGATCTACCGCGGTGGCCTCGTGGTCTACGCCACCGAGTTGAAGGGCACCCTCGCCGGCGTACCCGCCGATCTGCTGTCCGAACGGGGACCGGTCGACCCGGAGGTGGCGACAGCGCTCGCCGAGGGTGGCCGCCAGCGCTGCGGCGCGGACTGGGGGGTCGCCACCACCGGCGTCGCCGGCCCCGAGCCGCAGGACGGCAAGCCCGTCGGCCTGGTCTACGTCGCGGTAGCCGGCCCGAACGGCGCCGAGGTGCGCCAGCTCGCCCTGAGCGGCGGCCGGGAGCACGTCCGCGCGGCGGCGGTGATCGAGGCGCTGCGGCTGCTCGCCGAGCGCATCCACGCCGCCGACGCCGCAGAGGCCGCCGCTGCCGACACCGACGCCGACGCCGCAGTGCCCGCCGCCCCCGAAACCGGCTCCCAGACCGCGGCCGGGGCCACCCGGGACGGGGCGGGGACGGCCCGCGCCGGCCGCCGGTGAGCCCGTCCCGCCGAACCGACGGGCGGGGCGGGATGTCGGCCGGGCCCGCAACGGGTACGGTTGCGGGAAGGCTCCGACGTTTCGGGGTCGGCGCGGGCTACCGCGGCCGGCTGCCCAACGCCGGGCGCGAGGTATCCCTCAGGGGGAGGTGCGATGATCCTGCTACGCCGGGTGATCGGTGACGCACTGCGGGCGCGCCGGCAGGGGCAGCAGCGCACGCTGCGTGAGGTGTCCACCGCTGCCAACGTCAGCCTCGGTTACCTCTCCGAGATCGAGCGGGGGCACAAGGAGCCGTCCAGCGAGCTGCTCGCCGCGATTTGTGACGCCCTCGGCGCCCGTCTGTCCGAGCTTCTGCGTGAGGTGAGCGACACCGTGGCGCTTGCCGAGCAGATGCCCGAGGTGCTCGTCTCGATGCAGGACGAGCCGGCCAAGGCCGCGGCAGTGCCCAAGAGCGCCAGCCGGGGTGTCCGTCAGGTCACCTCCGATGGCAAGGTCGCCGTCTCGGTCCGCCAGGACTCTCCGCTCAGGGCCACACTGCGCAGCTCCCGCGTCCGCCCGACCGAGCGCGACCGGGACGTGGTCTGCGCCGCCTGAGCCCGGCCTCTGGTTGACCCTGGGTGGGCTGGCCCCGGCCGCGTAGGGTGGCCCGCAGGAGCTGCCGGTGCGGTCGACCGTCGGGTACGGATGCCTTGTTGGCGTTCGACTGGGACGATGAAGACCGGGCCGGTGGTGGTCGGGTCGGTCCGTTCGGCCCGGCCGTGGTGGAGCGACGCTACTGAGGGGATACCGCGGAGATGGCGAACCCGTTCGTCAAGGGTTGGAACTACCTGATGGCGCTCTTCGGTGCGAAGATCGACGAGCATGCCGACCCCAAGGTGCAGATCCAGCAGGCCATCGAGGATGCCCAGCGGCAGCACCAGGCGCTGGTTCAGCAGGCTGCCGCGGTGATCGGCAACCAGCGTCAGCTGGAGATGAAGCTGTCCCGGCAGATGTCCGAGGTCGAGCGGTTGCAGGGCAACGCCCGGCAGGCCCTGGTGCTGTCCGACCAGGCCCGGGCCAAGGGTGACGAGGCCGAGGCCGGGCGGTTCGAGCAGTCGGCGCAGACTCTGGCCACCCAGTTGGTCTCCGCCGAGCAGGCCACCGAAGACCTGAAGACCCTGCACGACCAGGCGCTCGGTGCCGCCGCCCAGGCCCGCCGTGCGGTCGAGAACAACTCGATGATCCTCCAGCAGAAGCTCGCCGAGCGCACCAAGCTGCTCAGCCAGCTGGAGCAGGCCAAGATGCAGGAGACGGTGGCCCGCTCGCTGGAGTCGATGTCGTCGCTGACCGCGCCCACCAACACCCCGTCGCTGGACGAGGTGCGGGACCGCATCGAACGGCGGTACGCCAACGCGATGGGTCGCGCCGAGTTGGCCGGCAACTCCGTCGAGGGTCGGATGTTGGAGATCCAGAAGGCGACCATCGACTCGGCCGGCTCAGCCCGGCTGGAGCAGATCCGGTCCAGCATGGCTGGGGAGCAGCTCGGCGGTGCGTCGCAGCGACAGGCCGTGCCGCAGGCCGAGAAGGCCGGCCCGGCCAACGACCCGACGGCCGCGGCCCGTCTGGACGAGCTGCGCGCCAGCATGGCTCGTGAGCGGGGCACCGGCGACCCGACCGCCGCCGGCTGAACGACCGGACCGAGGAGGTCAGGGTGGCAGACGAGCGGACGCGATACTTCCGGAGGTTGGGTCGGCTTCGTCGTTCCGCCCGACGGTGGAGCGTGCTGGCCGGTGGGCTGGGCGGCGCGGCGGCGGTGTTGACCCCGTACGCCGGGCTCGGTCTGCCCGACGCGGCCTGGGCCGGCGCCGCGGGCAGTGCGGTGGCACTCGCGGTCTGGCGTTGGATCGACGTGCGCGCCCTCGCCGCCCAACCGGCACCACCCGCGCTCGACCCGGCCGAGGCCGCGGCCCGGTCGCGGGCCCGGCTGATCGCCGCCGTCGAGCGGCTGCCGGTCGGCCCGGGTGTGCTGGCCGAAGTCCGCCGGGTCCGGTCCCGGATCGCGCTGCGCGGCACCAGCGCGGGTGAGCAGTGGGCCCGACTGGACCGGGCGGCGCTCACCCTGGCCGGGATGGCGTCCCGGCTCACCGGGCTGGCCGAGCCGGCGGTGCTGGAGGCTGCCGCCGCCGACCGTTCGCTGCGCGACCTGGCCGCACGGGTGGCCAGCGTCGAACGTGCGCTGCGGCTGGCCCCGGTCGACGCCCGGCCGCCGTTGGCCGAGGCCCACGCCGTGCTGACCGCCCAACTGGAGGGCGGGGTCGCGGCCTACGAACGGCTGGTGGTCGCCGCCGCCGGCTATCTGGCCGAGGACACCCGACCGGAGCCCGCCCACCCGGCCGCCGACCGGCTCACCGAGGCAACGGACCTGCTGCACGGGATTGCCGGGGCGCTGGCCGAGCTGCGCGCCGTCGGCACCCCACTGCGCGCACCCACCCGCTGACCCCATACGTCCGTCGATCGTCGGGGCCGCCCCGGCCGCTCACGGCGGGGTCGTGACCAGGACCGTGCCGGTGTACGGCGAGCTGCCCACGACGTTGAACGAGCGGATCCGGTAGTGGTAGGTCACCCCTCGGGTCAGTCCGGTGTTGGTGAAGCCGCGACCGGTCACCGTGAAGGTGGCCGCCTCCTGGTCGAACGCCGGGTCCAGCGCCCGCTGCACGATGAACCCGGACCCCGGGCCGGCAGGTGTGCTCGCCGCCCAGGCGAGGATCACCGTCGCGGTGTCCGGCCCCGGTGCGGTGGCGGTGACGCTCACCCCGCTCGGGGTGCCCGGCGCGGGTGGAGAGGTCACCGTGGCGACCGTGGACCAGGCTGAGGCGGCGCCCAGGTAGGTGGTCCGTACGCGGTAGTAGTACGTGGTGTCCGGGGCGATCGTGACGTCCAGGTGGTTGTCGCCGGCGCCGATCGCAGTGGTGCCCGGGCCGCTGGTGAACGTCGGGTTGGTGGCCCGCTGCACGTCGATGCCGGTGGCGAACGAGCGGTTCGCCCAGCGCAGCGCCACTCGCAGCGGCGCCGCGGGCGCGAGTGCCGCGACCAGGCCACTCGGCGCGGCCAGGTGCACCGAGGCGGGCACGCCGTTCGACCAGGACGAGTAGCTGACGGCGTTCTCCGCCCGGATGCGGTAGTGGTAGGTCACGCCGGGGGTGACGGACGCGTCCGTGTATCGGGTGGCGGCAGCCGCGACGGTGATCGTGGTGACCTCGCTGAAGGTCGCGTCGGTGGCCCGTTGCAGCAGGTGGCTGGTGGCGGGTGGTCGGCCGCCGTTGCTGGTCCAGGCCAGCGCGATCGCGGGTAGCGCGGTGGCCGAGCCGGGCACCGGCGTGGCGGTCAGCCCGGTGGGTGCCTTCGGTGCGACCCGCAGCACCAGCGGCCGGCTCATCCCGCCGTCGCGGTGGCCGGCGAGTTGGCTGTGCCAGCGATACTCCCAGCCCAGATTGACCAGGTGGTTGACCACGGTGGCGGGCCGCCCGTCCGCCGGGCTGATCGGAGTCGACCCGGTCCGGGCCCCGGCCGGGCGGCCCGGGTCGAGCAGCCGGACGCTGTCGCCCAGCTTGAACGGCAGCACCGGGGCGACCGGGCGCAGCGCCACCACCACATCCTCCCGGGGATTGACCCGGACGATCTGCTTCCAGCCCAACTCCGTGCCGTGTGGGAGCCGCAGCGTCCCGTCCCAGCCGACCCGGTTGACCACCTGTACGTCGCAGCCGCCGAAATGCAGCGGCTCGGTCTGCCGGACGTTGCCGCTGATCCGCCAGAGCTGGGTGCCGTCGGTCGGAGTGCCCACCGGCACGGCGAGGTCGGTGGCGAAGACGACCTCGGTGACCGGGTCGGTCGGACCGAGCGGCAGGGTCGTCGGGTTGAGCGGCCCGGCCTGCGGGTGTCCGACGCCGAGCCGGCCGGTCAGCCGGCCGTGGTCGGGCTCGAAGACCTGCTGGACGGCCTTGACTGCGATCGGCAGGGTCACCGGGCCGGCGCCGGCCGCCGGCGTGAACGTCACCGAGGTGGCGTGCACCGGCACCGTCGTCTGCGCCGCGGTCCGGGTGCCGAACGCCGGGTCGTACGCCGGCTGCGGCACGATCGGCGGCCGTTGGCTGGCCGCGTACGCCAGGGGCAGCCTTTCGCGCAGCCGGTCCAGGTCGTACGGCGGGGCCGGGGCTCCGGTGACCCGGAACTGGAGCAGGGTGCGGGTGTTCGGGCCGTACCCCGGTTCGGTGGTGGGCGGGCCGCCCTCGGCGGTCCGGTCCGGCGCGTCGGAGTGCTGGTCGTTTCGGGGGTCGAACCCGGGCAGCGGCGCCGGGGCGTCGTTGTAGAGGATCAGCGTGCTGCCCGGTGGAAGGGCGGAGAAGTCGACGAGCACGTCGGCCCGTTCACCCGGGGCGAGCAGCAGGGTGTGCCCGTCGACGTTCAGCACCGTCGGGTCGAGCCGGTCGTAGCGGTAGCCGATCGGTCGGTTCGGCAGCACCACCGGGGCGGGCAGCAGCCCGGCCTCGTTGCCGATCTGGACGAACTCCGGCCCGGCGGCGCGCGGGTCCGGCACACCACCCTCGCGCCCGTCGGTCGGCCACCCCGTGGGCCGGTCCGCCGCCCGCACGGCGGGCACCATCGGCACCTCACCGGCGTCGGCGTCGGCGAGCGCCCCGTCGACCGTCCACATCGCATCGTCGGAGCAGGCGCGGTAGAGCTGGAGGTTGAGGCTGCGGTCCAGGCAGGCGTTGAGGATCCGGAACCGGTACGCGCGCGGCCGCACCTCCAGGTACGGGTAGGCGACGCCGTTGACGAGTGGGGTGTCGCCGTACGCCTCGGGGACCGCGGACGGGTGCGGCACGCCGGGGCTCAACGGCGGCTCGTCCGGCGCGCTGACGGGGTCGTGGTGTGGGTTCGGGACCCCGCCGTCGGGGTGGGCGCCATCCAGGCCCGGGTTGTGCGACCAGGGGCCGTAGTCCCACCGGCCGGTGGGGTTGCGTCCGCCGGACCGGTACGGGTTCTGCCGCGGCTGGTAGACGTGTGGGTGCCAGAGGCTGCCCCGGGCGCCCCATCGTTCCCGGTCCCAGGTCGGGTCCTCGGCGGCGAGTTGGGCGTCGTCCGGCACGAACGTCTTGTCCTCGATCACCAGCGGCAACTGGTCGGCCGGGAGCACCGCGTCGGCGACGAGCTGGTCCTCGGCCGGGTCGGTGAGCAGGTAGAGCCCGAGCTGCCCACCGTAGACGGTGAGCCGGGCCAGGCCGAGGGTGTTGTCGTGGAACCACAGCAGCCGGCCGCTCTGCTCGTTCGGGTAGTACAGCGTGGTGGCCCCGGCACCCGGCGCCGGCATGTCCGGTACGGGCGTCACCCCCACACCGGTCGGGTACGGGGTGATCTCCCCAGCCGGAGTGATCCACTGCCCCGGGTTGCCGGCGCTGGTCCAGCCGGTCTGCGCCCCGGACAGGTGCAGCACCGCGCGGTTCTGCGGGAACGGCGCCGGCCCGTCCAGCGGGCCGAGGCCGGCCCCCTCGATCGTGTCGTCGACCGGCAGGAACAGTTCGCCGGCCCGACCGGTCGGGAGTTGGTTGATGAACTTCACCCGGACCGGTCGGCCGCGGCGGGCCAGGATCATCGGGCCGAGGTGCCAGGGTCGCTCCGGGGGTACGACCGTGTTGTGCCCCGCCGTGTCGGTGCCCAGGTTGAGCTGCCGGTAGCCGCGCAGCCGGGTGGCCGGCAGGTCCCGGTGCAGCCGTTGCGCGTACTCCTGCACGCCGATCTCGTAGTAGTCGCAGCCCGGGAAACTGATCGTGTCCGGCGTTGCCACCGGCAGGTGGCCGCCGAGGTCGGTGCGGCCCTGCTGGCCCGGGGTGGGCAACGGGTCGACGAACTTGCGCAGCCCGGTCCCGGGGAGCACCTGCCCGCTGGCGTCGTACCTCGGGCGAGGGCTGTGTGCGAAGTTCGGCACGGGGCCGAAGCAGCGGGGCACCACGGCCGGGTCCAGGCTCGGCGCCGGGGCGGTCTCCTCGGCGGTACGCGCGGCTGGCACGACCGCCGTCCGGCCGTTGGCGCGGCCGGTGGTGTCGCGGGTGGCCCGCTCGAAGAAGGTGGAGCGGAGTCTGCGGAACAGCGCCATGACTCTCCCCGGGTCGGGGCGCGAGGTCCGCCACCCCGGCGTGGTGGACCTCGGCGCTCTGCTGACGATCGGTGAGCACTCAACCGCAGCATGCAACTCCGACGGCCAGATAGGAATTACCCAATCGTCCGTATCTGGGATGGCCTCGCGCGAAGGGTGCCCTGGTCAGCCGGTCGCCGGCGGGCCCGGGTGCTCGGGCTGGCAGACCGGGCACCAGTAGGTGACCCTCTCGCCCAGCTCCTCCTTGCGGATCGCGGTGCCGCAGCGGCGGCAGGGCTGGGCGCGGCGGCCGTACACGTAGCTGGTCTGCCCCCGGTGCAGCGAGCCGGTGCTGCTCTGCGTCCACCGCCCCCGGTTGGCGGCGAGCAACCGTTGCGCGAGGGCCACCAGGCCGGGCAGGTCGGGCACCGCGCCGACCGGCGTCCACGGCGACACACCGCGCAGGAACAGCACCTCGCACTTGT
Source organism: Micromonospora arborensis (assembly GCF_003205615.1). Lineage (GTDB taxonomy): Bacteria > Actinomycetota > Actinomycetes > Mycobacteriales > Micromonosporaceae > Micromonospora > Micromonospora arborensis. The sequence goes on from NZ_PYBV01000034.1 coordinate 73,539, forward strand.
AGAGGTTGCCCACTCCGGCGAGGTTGCGCTGGTCGAGCAACGCCTCGCCGATGGTCTGCTCCGGGTGGTCGGCAAGGCGGCGGACCGCCTCGGCCGGGTCCCAGTCCGGGCCGAGCAGGTCGGGGCCGAGGTGCCCGACCAACTGGTCCTCCTCGGCGGTCGGCACCAGGGTCATCTCGTGCAGGTGATAGCCGACGGCGACAGCGCCGGGGCTGCGCAGCACCACCCGGATCAGGTGCGCGGGCCGACCCGTCCAGCGTTCCCCCGGGGCGTACGCCCGCCAGGCGCCGTCCATCCGCAGGTGCGAGTGCAGGGTCCAGTGCGCGTCGTCCGGAGCGTTGAGGCGCAGCAGCAGGTGCTTGCCCCGGCTGGCCGACTCGCGGACGGTCCAGCCGGTGAGATCCGTGGTGGCCAGCTGCGGCACCCGGAAGTCACTGCTAATGATCCGCGCGCCGGCCAGCGCGCGGTGCAGCACACGCGCGGTGTTCCAGACGGTGTCGCCTTCGGGCACCCTGCCATCCTCCCTCTTTCGAGCGAGATTCGCATGTGTCGCTATTTGTACACAGGTTCCTCATGATCTCCCGACATGCGAGGGTCAGGGGGTTCTGAGGAGAATATCCATGACACGACCTCGTTGTCGTTTCCCATCCGTCGCCCTCGTCGGCGCTCTCTCCCTCGTCCTCACCGCAGCGCTCCTACCCACCGTGGGCGACGTCCCGGCGAACGCCGCCGCTGGCGGCCCGATCACTATCGCCGCCGCTGGCGGCCCGACCACCCTCGCCGCCGCCCCGGGCGCCGAACGGTGGAACGTCGACCTGTCCGTCGTCGACCGCGACGATGTCAACGTCCGGCGCACCGCCACCGGGCTGCGACTGCGGACGGCGCGACCCACCGGGCGCAGCGCGCACAGCCCACACAGCGCGGTCGCCGAGGGGATGCTCCTGAGCACATCCCGCACCCTCGCCCGGCCGGCCACCCGTGTCCGTGCCGAGATCACCGCCTCGGTCCCCGCGGGCGCCACCGTGGAGGCGCAGGTCCGTGGATGGCGGGCCGCCGGCTGGACGGAGTGGCGGGCCGCCACCGCCGGCGCGGTCTTCGACCGGCCGGTCACCCAGGTGCAGGCCCGGGTGGTGCTGACCGCGCCCAGTGGCGGTGCCACCGCGACGGTACGTGGCGTGCAGCTCACCGCCGACGCGGCCGCCGCCGTCTCCGCCGCCACGCCCGGCCGCACCTACCGGGTGTACGCCACCCGCATCGGGTTGGTCGGCGAGCTGACCGCCAACGGTCGAACCGTCCAACCCCGGGACCACTTCGCGGCGCTACCGTCGCGGCGCGGCCTGTCCCCACTCAACACCGGCGACTACACCGTGCGGGTCTGCACGACCAGCGGTTCCCGCTGCGAGTACGCCCCGGTCTGGGATGTCGGGCCGTGGAACACCCGCGACGACTACTGGAACCTTTCGGCGGTCCGAGAGAACTGGAAGGACCTGCCGCAGGGCCGGCCCGAGGCGCAGGCCGCGTACCAGTCGGGCTACAACGGCGGGCGTGACCAGTTCGGGCGTACCGTGCTCAACCCGGCGGGCATCGACCTGGCCGACGGCACCTTCTGGGATGGCCTGCAGTTGACCACGAACGCCTGGGTGGACGTCGCCTACCTGTGGACCGGGGGCGGGCCGCGCGGCGTGGTCGGTGACGGGCCGCTGAACATCCGCGCCGGGGCCAGCACGTCGTACGCGATTCGTGGCCTCGCCGCCCGGTTCGCCCACGTGCCGATCCAGTGCTACGTCATCGGCCAGTCGGTTGCCGGTCCGTACCGCACCACCACCCGCTGGAATCGCCTCGCCACCGGGCAGTACGTCAGCCACGCGTACATCTCAGGCGTGTACGGCGGCAGCGTGCCCGTCTGCTGAGCCACGCTCGCCCGGCGGGCGCCGATCAGGGGCGCTCGTCGGGGCGAGCCGGGCGCACCATGTCCTGGTAGCGCGGGTGACTGGCACCGTAGACGGCGTAGTTGAGTCGGGCGTGCGAGAGGCTCAGGTCGCCGTTGGGGCCACCGCGGACCGCGTCCGCGTCGGCGTCGGTCTGGCCGTCGTCGGTCCAGAAACAGACCGGGCAGGTCCCGCCGCCGGTCCGGGATGCGCAGCAGGGACAACCCACGGGAACTACTTGTTCACCCACCGGGGCAGCATTCCACAGTCGAATATCAGCCGGATACCCGCAGGAGGTCCCCCGGAGCCACCCGGAGGACGTCGACCGCCCGCCCACCGTTGACCGCGACCGCGACCAGATCGGCCGAGTCGACGTACACCACCAGGCCGTTGGCTGGGGCGTCGCCGAAGGTCCGTCCCCGGACGGCCGGGCGGGCGGGTGTCGAATCCGGTGGACCGACCCGCAGCGCCGCCGGGAGCGGGTCGAGCAGGTGCGCCGGTGCGGCCAGCTGGACGTTGCCGAAATGGTCCACGGTCGACACCTCGGCGGTGAAACCGTGTGCGTCCGACATCAGCGTCGGCGACGGCAGCCGGATCAGATCGGCCGGGTCGATCGGCGGTCCCGCGTCGCCCAGTGGTGCGCCGAGCGCCAGCCGGGCCGCCACCGGTGCGAAGACGTCCCGCCCGTGGAACGTGTCGGACACCCGGTCGGCCAGCCAGCGCGGCTCGGTCAACTCCACGGCGGTGGTCACCCCGCCGAGCGCTGCGGCGGCGTCCGGCAGCAGCCCGTTGTCCGGACCGACCAGCAGCCCACCCGGGGTGGCCAGCGCGACGCCCCGCCGGGCCGTGCCCACCCCCGGATCGACCACCGCCATGTGCACACCCGTTGGCAGGTACGGCACCGTCTGCGCCAGCACCGCGGCACCCCGCCGTACGTCCGTCGGTGGCACCAGGTGGGTCACATCGATGACCCGGGCCGTCGGCGCGATCCGGGCGATCACCCCGTGGCAGGCGGCCACGAAGCCGTCGGTGAGGCCGTAGTCGGTGGTCAGCGAGATCCAGGGCGTGACGGACATCCCCGCAGGCTATAGAGCGTAGTCGTGTCATGGGGTCGGCCGGCGAGAGGCGGATATGGGACAGCGCGGTGACCGGTCAGCCCTTCCCGCCGCCGGACGCCGTTGGGCAGACTGCCATGGTGACAGTTCGGAGCCTGCCCGCCGTCGGAGTCCTGCTGGTCGCCGTCGCGCTCGCGGCCGGCTGCGGCAGTGCCGACCCCGGCCGACCGAACGCGGCCCCCTCCGACTCGCCCGTGTCGGCTCCAGCGGCCACCGGTCTTCCGAGCGTGCCGATGCCCTCGGCGATTTCGCCCACCGCGCCCTCGTCGACGGCGTCACCCTCCGCGCCGGCACCGCCCTCCGCTGAGGCGCAGGGTCCGACGCGGCGACGGCCGGCCAGCCCACCACCGGTGGTGCTGCCCCAACGCCCGGCCGGGGCACCCGGGGCGAAGCAGGTCGTCGACGCGTTCAAGGCGGCCGGCCTGAAGGTGCCGCACCCGAAGGACCGCTCGGTCGACTGCGGACCGGACGGGCTCGGCCTGGGCTGCTCCGAGCTGATCGCCACCGACGCCGTCACCGTGTACGTGTTTCCGGACGAGATCAGCGCCGGTGACATCGCGGAGACCTGGGGCGGCCAGTCGTACCGGCGCGGTGCGGTGGTGCTCAACTATCTCGAGGCGAAGACCCCGGCCGCCGAGCGCGCCCGTTACGAGAAGGTGCTCAACGCCCTTCGCTGAGCGCCGGCTCGTGCCCTCGGTGCTCTGGGGCAGCGATGTCTGGTGAGCGGTATACCTCTGTGTCATAAATATGACTCACAGGTATACCGCTCATTCGGGTGCGACAGGCCGGGTGGTGGTTCGTCCAGCTTGCGCATTGGTGTCGACCGATTTCTGGCAGGACGGGCACCGCTCCGGCCACCTGCGAAAGGACGTCAGCCGGCGCGCTGCCAACCGGCCCGTCGCCCGCAGCCCCGGCGCGGGTGTCAGCCGCGCAGACGCAGGCCGCGTGGGGTGGCCCGGAAGCCGGCGGCGGTCAGGGCGTCGCGCAGTGGTGAGGAGTGCACGGCCTCGCCGTCGGCCCGCTCCACCGACAACGCACCCAGTGCCCCGGAGTGGACGGCGTCGGCGAGCGCCTTGCCCGCTGCGGCGAGCGCGTCGGTGTCGTCGCTGAAAGACAACAGCGTCCGGCCGCCGCGTTCGACGTAGAGGACCAGGTCGCCGCCGACCTGCACCACCAGCGCGCCCGCCTTGCGGCCGGCCCGGTGCCCGGTCGCCGGGGCGGCCCCGTCGCCGGAGTCGACGACGCGCTCCGGCCAGGGCAGCGCAGCACCGTACGGGTTGGCCGGGTCGGTGGCGGCGAGCACGGTGGCCGGCGTGCCCCGGCCCCGGGCGCCGTCGGTCGGCTCGGCCAGTGCGCGCAGCCGGTCCACCGCGCCGGGCACCGCGAACTGCGCCGCGCCCAGCCCCTCGACGAAGTAACCCCGACGGGCGGCGCCGCGCTCCTCCAACGCCGACAGCACCGGGTAGACCGCCGAGAACCCGCCGACGACCTGCTCGGCCAGCACCGCTCCGCGCGTGACCACCCCGTGCCGCTCCAGCAGCACGTCGGCGAGGGCGGCAGCGCGTCGGGTCGGGTCGATGTCGCGTTCGGGCAGGCGTGACCAGCGACCGGCGACGGTCGGTGGGCCACCCCGGCTGGGCAGAGCAACCCGACCGGGCCGCCGGTAACGGGTGCGCGGCGCGGACGGCCGCGAGCGGTGTGCACCGCCGGCGCCGAGCACCGCGCGCAACGGGGCGAGCGTGTCGTTGGTGAGGTGCCCAGCCCAGACCAGGTCCCAGATCACCCCGGTCAGCGCTGCGTCGTCGGTCGAGCCGACCCGGTCGGCCAGCGGCCGGAAGAACAGCGCCTGCCCGTCGCCGAGCGCGTCGAGCACCGCGTCGTGCAGCGGGGTGCGGGTCAACGCCTCGTCGGGTGGCGGGAGCAGCAGCGGTGCGGAGTCCGCGTACGCCAGGGTGACCCAGCCGTCGCCCCCGGAGATCGCCCCCGACCCGGCCCAGAGCACCTCCCCGCTGGCGCACAGCTCGTCGAGTTGGGCGGGGGAGTAGTCCGCGACACGACCGGGCAGCACCAGCCGTTCCAGTGCGGAGGCCGGCACCGCCGCGCCCTGCAACTGCTCCACCGTCGCGGCGAGCGCCTCCACCCCTCGGGCGGACGAGCCGACCTGCTGCCAGCGGGGCAGAAACGTGGCCAGTGCGCGGGGCGGCACCGGCTCGATCTCGCGGCGCAGCGCCGCGAGCGAGCGGCGGCGCAGCATCCGCAGCACCTCGGCGTCGCACCACTGGGCGCCGGCCGAATCCGGGGTGAACTCCCCGGAGACCACCCGCCCGGTGGCGCCGAGCCGGCGCAGCGTCTGCTCGACGACGAACCCGCCGAGCCCGAAGCGGGCCGCGCAGCTGGCGGCGGCGAACGGCCCGTGGGTGCGGGCGTAGCGGGCCACCAGGTCACCGAGCGGGTCGGCCACCGGGGCGAGGTACGCCTCGGCCACCCCGACCGGCAACGCGACACCGAGGGCGTCGCGCAGCCGGGCGGCGTCCTCGACGCCCACCCAGCGCTGCTCGCCGGCGATGCGGACCCGCAGCACCCGCCGAGTGGCCTCCAGCTCGGTCAGCCAGGTCTCCGGCACGCCCCGCTCGGTCAACTCGGCGTCGCTCAGGTCACCGAGCACCCGCAGCAGCTCGACGACGTCTTCGGCGTCGCGGGGGCGGCGCTGCTCGGTCAGCCAGCGCAGCTGCCGATCGGTCTCGGCGAGCACGGCCGGGTCGAGCAACTCGCGCAGGTCGACCCGGCCGAGCAGCTCGCCCAGGAGCGTGGAGTCCAGGGCGAGCGCGGCCGCGCGCCGCTCCGCGAGCGGGGCGTCGCCCTCGTAGAGGAACGCGCCGACGTAGCCGAAGAGAAGCGACCGGGCGAACGGGGACGGCGCGCTCGTCTCGACCTCGACCAGCCGCACCTTCCGGGTGGCCAGGTCGCGCATCAGGCCGGCCAGCGCCGGTTGGTCGAAGACGTCCTGGAGGCACTCCCGTGCGGCTTCCAGGGTGACCGGGAAGTCCGCGTACTCGCGGGCGACGTCGAGCAGTTGCGCGGCCCGTTGGCGCTGCTGCCAGAGCGGCTGGCGGCGGCGCGGGTCGCGGCGGGGCAGCAACAGTGACCGGGCGGCGCACTCCCGGAAACGGGCGGCGAAGAGGGCGGAGGTGCCGACCGACTCCTCCACGAGTTGGGTGATCTCGTCCGGTTCGAAGACCACCACGTCCGCACCGGGTGGCTCGTCGGCGGTGTCCGGAAGTCGCACCACGATGCCGTCGTCGGAGGGCATCACCTGGGCGTCCACCCCGTACCGTTCGGCCAGCCGGCGGCCCACCGCGAGGGCCCACGGCCCGTTGACCCGGGCACCGAGAACGCTGTGCACGGCGAGCCGCCAGTCGCCCAGCTCGTCGCGGAATCGCTCGACCACCACCGTGCGGTCGTCGGGCAGGGAGCGGGTGGCCTCCCGCTGCTCGCGCAGGTACGCCATCAGGTTGCCGGCGGCCCAGTCGTCCAGCCCGCCGTCTCGCAACGCGGCCAGTGCCGCCTCGTCGCTCTGCCGCAGCAAAGTGCGCACCCGCGCGCCGATGGCTCGGCCCAGCTCCACCGGCCGGCCAAGCTGGTCGCCCTTCCAGAACGGCATGCGCGCGGCCTGCCCCGGAGCGGGTGAGACCAGCACCCGGTCGGGGGTGATCTCCTCGATCCGCCAGGACGAGGAACCGAGCAGGAAGACATCGCCGACCCGGGACTCGTAGACCATCTCCTCGTCCAGCTCGCCGACCCGGGCGGCCCGTTCGGCGCCGGCCAGGAAGACCCCGAACAGTCCACGGTCGGGAATGGTGCCGCCGCTGGTCACGGCGAGACGCTGTGCGCCGGGACGGCCGGTGAGCAGGTCGGTGGCCCGGTCCCAGACCAGTCGGGGGCGTAGCTCGGCGAAGGCGGTGGACGGGTAGCGGCCGGAGAGCATGTCCAACACGGCGTGCAGCGCGGAGTCGGGCAGCTCGGCGAAGGGCGCGGCCCGGCGGATCAGCACGGCCAGGTCGCCGAGCGGCCACGGCTCCAGCGCCACCATCGCGACGATCTGCTGGGCCAGCACGTCCAGTGGGTTGCGCGGGTAGTGCAGCTCCTCGATCGCGCCGTCGGTCATCCGCTCGGCGACCACCGCGCAGGAGAGCAGGTCGCCGCGGTGCTTGGGGAAGACCACGCCCCGGGAGACCGCGCCCACCTGGTGCCCGGCCCGGCCGACCCGTTGCAGCCCGGCGGCCACGCTCGGTGGCGCCTCGATCTGCACCACCAGGTCGACCGCGCCCATGTCGATGCCCAGCTCCAGGCTGGAGGTGGCCACCACCGCCGGGAGCTGACCGGACTTGAGCGCCTCCTCGATGTGCTTGCGTTCCTCCCGGGAGACGCTGCCGTGGTGGGCGCGGGCTATCACCGGCGACGCGCCGGTGGCTGTGCCGGACTGGGCCAGCACCTCGGCCGGTGGCCGGTTGCGCACCGGACCGGCGGGGCCACCCCACCGCTGCGCGCCGGTTGCGGGGCCGCCGTCGCCCGCCGGGTCGTCGTCGGCCGACAGCCCTTCCGGTACGACGAGGGCGCCCCCGTCCGACGCGGAGGCCAACTCTGCGGAGGCCACCTCTTCGGCGGCCAACTCGTTGAGCCGGGCGCAGAGGCGCTCGGCGCTGCGTCGGGAGTTGGTGAAGACGATTGTCGAGCGGTGCTGCCCGATGAGGGTGAAGACCCGCTCCTCCACGGCCGGCCAGATCGAGGCGCGACGCGGCCCGGGGCCGCCGAGGTCGTCCTCCGGCGGCTGCTCCTGCTCGTCCAGGCGGGTCATGTCCTCCACCGGGACCTGCACGCTGACCTCGATGGTCTTCGTGCTGGCCGGCTGTACGACGTCGACCGGGCGGGCGCCGCCGAGGAACTGCGCGCAGGCATCGATCGGCCGCACGGTGGCGGAGAGGCCGATGCGCTGCGCCGGGGCGGGCAGCAGCTCGTCGAGGCGTTCGAGGGAGAGGGCGAGATGGGCACCGCGTTTGCTGCCGGCGACCGCGTGCACCTCGTCGACGATCACCGTCTGGACGCCGCGCAGCGAATCGCGGGCCGCGGACGTGAGCAGCAGGAACAGTGACTCGGGCGTGGTGATGAGGATGTCCGGTGGGGTGCGCGCGAAGGCTCGTCGCTCGTCGGCTGGCGTGTCGCCGGTGCGCATGCCGACGGTGATGTCGGGTGGTGCGACGCCCAGCCGGGTCGCTGCCTGCCGGATGCCGGCCAGCGGGGCGCGCAGGTTGCGCTCCACGTCGACGGCGAGGGCCTTGAGCGGGCTGACATAGAGCACCCGGCATCGTTGGCGAGCCTCGGCCGGGGCGGGCTCGCGGGCCAGCCGGTCCAGTGACCAGAGAAAGGCCGCGAGCGTCTTGCCGGAGCCGGTGGGTGCCACCACGAGGGCGTTGCGGCCGGCGGCGACCGACCGCCAGGCGCCGGTCTGTGCGGCGGTGGGCGCGGCGAAGGCGGCCTCGAACCAGGCGCGGGTGGCCGGGCCGAAGCCGCCGAGCACCGCGCCGGCGTCTGCGTCTGCCCCGGTCACCGGTCCATCGTGCCCCGCCGGTACGACAACCACGACCGACCTGACGACGGAATGTGCCGGACAAAAGCAAAAAGCGCCGAAGGCGCGCTTAATACGTTAAGTCTCACTTAACTGCTTGCTTCTAAGGAGCAACATAAAGTAACTTCACTCCCAACGCGAACCGGGGTGAGGGGATTTGATGGCCGGCGAGCAGCGCAACCTCGAACCGGGCACCGACGTGCTGATTCGCAAGGTTGACAGCCACCTTGCCGCGCTCCGCGGCGGCCTGCACGGCCCCGAGCTCGAACTCGCCGAACGCCTCGCCCGCTGCCTGCGGGAGCTGGTCCTGTGCACCGCCCAGGCCAGCGCCGCCGATCGCGGCCAGGTCCGCGTCGCCGTCCATTACTTCGTGCTGCGCCGCGAGAGCCGTGGCCGGTTGCTCTCGGTACGGTCGCTGGCCGTCGCGGAGCGGGTGGTCGACCGGGTCGCGCGCCAACTGGGCCGCGTCGACCTGCTGGCCGAGCTGGCGCGCGACCGCCCCGCCCGCGACGACGCGCAACCCATCAGCAACGCCCTCCTGCACTAACTCCCCCCACCCCACCCCACCCCGCCCCGCCCCGCCCCGCACCCCCGCCCCGCACCCCCCGCCCCGCACCCCCGCCCCGCCCCGCCCCGCCCCGCACCCCCGCCCCGCACCCCCGCCCCGCACCACCCCCGCCCGGGTTGATCAAGAAGTTTGCGTCAGGAACGCCGGCGCGGATGACGCAAACCTCTTGATCAACGCGGGGAGGCGGGGGTGGGCGGGGTGGGCGTGGGGGCGCGGGGTGCGGGACGCGGCGGGGGGGGCGGGGGTGGGGGGGGGGGGG
>NZ_PYBV01000034.1:83057-91924 GCF_003205615.1 Micromonospora arborensis
GGGTGGGGTGGGGTGGGGTGAATTCCGGCAAAACCGCACGGCGGGCAACGAACTGGCGTCTGATCGCTGCTAGGCGCCACCGCTGCTCGGGCGTCGGCCACCTCGATCGGGAGCGCAGGTGCTGGTACTGCTCGTCCTCCATCTCGTGGCGGCCCTGGCTGCGCCCCTGCTCGTCCGGTGGTGGGGTCCACGCGCGTGTTACCCGTTGGCGCTGGCACCGGCCGCCGCGTTCTGCTGGGCGGTGGCCCGCACGCCGGCCGTCGACGACGGCGGGGCGGTGGTCGAGACGTACCCGTGGATCCGGCAGTTGGGCCTCGACATCGCGTTGCGGCTCACCACCCTGTCCTGGCTGATGACCCTGCTGATCGGCGGCATCGGCGCGCTGGTGCTGGTCTACAGCGCCCGCTACTTCAGCGCCGGTTCGAGCGGGCTGGCACGGTTCGTCGCGGTCCTGGTCGCCTTCGCCGGCGCGATGCTCGTCCTGGTCTTCGCGGACGACCTGCTGCTGCTCTACGTCGGCTGGGAGCTGACCACGATCTTCTCGTACCTGCTGATCGGGCACAGCACCGAGCGGCGCTCCAGTCGGTGGGCGGCGGCGCAGGCGTTGACGGTCACCACGCTGGGCGGGCTGGCCATGCTTGTCGGGTTCATCCTGCTGGGCGAGCACGCGGGCACCTACCGCTGGTCGGAGATCGCCGCCCAGCCGCTGCCCGGCGGCGGATACCTGGTGGTCGCCGTGCTGCTGATCCTGGCCGGCGCGCTGTCCAAGTCGGCGGTGCTGCCGTTCAGCTCCTGGCTGCCGGTCGCGATGGCGGCACCCACGCCGGTCAGCGCGTACCTGCACGCCGCCGCCATGGTCAAGGCCGGCGTCTACCTGGTCGGGTTGCTCGCGCCGGTGCTCGCCACGGTCGGCCCGTGGCGGCCGGTGGCGCAGATCGCCGGCGTGACCACCATGCTGCTCGGCGGCTGGGCCGCGCTGCGGCAGACCGACCTGAAGCTGCTGCTGGCGTACGGGACGGTCAGTCAGCTCGGCCTGCTGGTGGCGGTGACCGGGTCGGGCACCCCGGACGCCGCCCTGGCCGGCACCGCGATGCTGCTGGCGCACGCCCTCTTCAAGGCGGCGTTGTTCCTGGTCGTCGGCATCATCGATCACGGTGCCGGGACCCGTGACCTGCGTGAGCTGTCCGGGCTGCGGCACTGGTCCCGGCCCCTGTTCGTGGTCGCGGTGCTCGCCGCGGCGTCGATGGCTGGGGTGCCGCCGTTGGTCGGCTTCGTCGCCAAGGAGGCGGTGTTCGGGGCGTTCACCGACCAGCCGGTGCTCCTGACCGGGTTGGTCGCCGGGACGGTGCTCACCGTCGCGTACAGCGCCCGCCTCCTGTGGGGCGCGTTCGCCGACCGGCCGGGTGTGGAAACGGTCCAGCCGGGCCCGATCGCCGCGTCGCTGCTGGTCCCGCCGGCGGTGCTCGCCGGGATCGGTCTGCTCGTCGGCCCGGCCGCGGGTGTGCTGGACGGCCTGCTGCGCCCGTACGCCGATCTGCTCGGCGGGGTCGACGCGCACCTGGCGCTCTGGTCCGGACCGACCCCGGCGCTCGGCCTGTCCGTGCTGGCGCTCGTCGGCGGCGGTCTGCTCTTCGCCGTGCGCGGGCCGCTCGGACCGGTGCTGGCCCGGCTCCGTTCGCCGGTGGGCGGCAACCAGGGGTACGAGTGGATCGTGGGTCGGTTCGACCGGCTGGCCGTCGAGGTCACCGGAGCGACCCAGCGCGGCTCCCTGCCGCAGTATCTCGGCGTCATCCTGGTGATCCTGGTGCTGGTGCCCGGCGGGGCGATGCTCTCCGCCAGCCCGTGGCGGGCCCGGATCCCGCTCTGGGACAGTCTGCTGCAACCGGTGGTCGTCCTGGTCATCGCGGTGGCTGCCGTGCTGGCGGTCGGTGCCCGTCGCCGCCTCACCGCGATGCTGCTGGTGGGGATGACCGGCTACGGCACCGCCATGCTGTTCGTCCTGCATGGAGCACCGGATCTGGCCCTCACCCAGTTCCTGGTGGAGACCGCGACGATCGCGGTCTTCGTGCTGGTGTTGCGTCGCCTGCCGGAACGGTTCTCGGCCCGCCCGCTGCGCCGCAGCCGGTGGGCCCGCCGGGCGCTCGGGGTGGCGGTGGGTCTGGTGGCCGCCGGGCTGGCCCTCGCCGCCGCCGGCGCCCGCCGGGCACCGGACATCTCCGCTGCCTTCCCGGATCTGGCGGTGGCCCACGGGTACGGCCGCAACGTGGTCAACGTGACCCTTGTCGACATCCGCGCCTGGGACACCATGGGTGAGCTGGCGGTGCTGGTGGTCGCCGCGACCGGGGTGGCCAGCCTGATCTTCGAGCGGTCCCGCACCGGGCCGCGACCGCGCCGGCCGGAGTCGGCCGCGCAGGTGAACCGACCTGGCCGGCCGGTGTGGCTGCGCGGCGGCCCCACCCTCTACGAGGGGCGGCGCTCGATCGTGTTGGAGGTGGTCATCCGGCTGATCTTCCACACCGTGGTGCTGTTCTCCCTGTTCCTGCTCTTCTCCGGGCACAACGCGCCGGGCGGCGGTTTCGCCGGCGGTCTGGTCGCGGGTCTCGCCCTGGTGGTCCGTTACCTGGCCGGCGGCCGGTACGAGTTGACCGAGGCGGCACCGATCGGTGCCGGTGCGATCCTCGGGGCCGGGCTGGCCGTGTCGGTGGGCAGCGGTGTGGTGGCGCTGCTGGTCGGTGGGTCGGTGTTGGAGAGCGCCAAGGTCGACCGGTCCCTGCCGCTGGTCGGCGACGCCCACCTGGTCACGTCACTCTTCTTCGACATCGGCGTGTACCTGGTCGTGATCGGGCTGGTGCTGGACATCCTGCGCAGCCTCGGGGCCGAGGTGGACCGGCACATTGAGGCAACCGGGACGGCCACGGGCGGCCTGGCCGTCGACAAGGGCGAGCGGGCATGACGGCGAGCGGTGCTGGGCCGACGATGGTGTTGGTGCTGGCCGTCGCGGTGCTGGTCGGTTGCGGAGTGATCCTGCTGTTGGAGCGCAGCCTGACCCGGATCCTGCTCGGGGTGATCCTGCTCGGTAACGGGGTCAATCTGTTGATCCTGCTGGGCGGGCGGCCCGGTGGCGCGCCGATCGTCGGCACCGGCCCGGTCGAGCAGATGAGTGATCCGCTGCCGCAGGCGATGGTGTTGACCGCCATCGTGATCACCTTCGGGTTGGCGGCGTTCCTGCTCGCGGTGGCGTACCGGAGTTGGTATCTGACCGGTGACGACGAGGTGCCCGACGACCTGGAGGACCGGCAGATCATCCGCCGGGCCGTGCGAAACGAGGTGGGCACCGTCGACCTCGGCGGGGAGGGCCCGAACGGTGATCCGGAGCAGGTCGATCCGGAGCCCGCCCGCCGCCGACTGCGACGGGGGGACGAGGCGTGCTGAGCACGCTGGTGCCGTTGCCGGTGGTGGTGCCGCTGCTCGGTGCGGCGCTGACCCTGCTGCTGGCCCGGCAGCCCCGGCTGCAGCGGACCATCAGCGTGCTCTGTCTGAGCGGCACCCTCACCGTGGCGGTGCTGCTGCTGGTGCAGGCGTACCGGCACGGGCCGGTGGTCGTGGCGGTCGGGGCGTGGCCGGCCCCGGTCGGCATCGTGCTGGTCGCCGATCAACTCGCCGCACTGATGGTGGTGGTCTCGTCGGCGGTCACCCTCTGCGTGCTGCTCTACTCGATCGGGCAGGGGCGCAGTGAGGCGAGCGAGACCACGCCGGTGGTCATCTTCCACCCGACGTACCTGGTGCTCACCGCGGGCGTCACCAACGCGTTCCTCGCCGGTGACCTGTTCAATCTCTTCGTCGGCTTCGAGATCCTGTTGGCCGCCAGCTTCGTGCTGATCACCCTGGGCGGCACGGAGACCCGGATCCGGACCGGGTCGACGTACGTGGTGGTCAGCATCCTCTCGTCGATGGTCTTCCTGACGGCGGTGGGCCTGGTGTACGCGGCCACCGGCACGCTCAACCTGGCCCAGCTCGCCCAGCGCCTCGACGACCTGCCCGACGGCGTCCGACTGGCCCTGGAGCTGATGCTGCTCCTGGCCTTTGCGATCAAGGCGGCGGTCTTCCCGCTGTCGGCGTGGCTACCGGACAGCTATCCCACCGCGCCGGCCCCGGTCACCGCCGTCTTCGCGGGTCTGCTCACCAAGGTCGGCGTCTACGCGATCATCCGCACCGAGACGTTGCTGTTCCCCGGTGGGCAGGCCGACGTGCTGCTCATGGTCGTCGCCGGGCTGACCATGGTGATCGGCATCCTCGGCGCGGTGGCCCAGTCCGATCTGAAGCGGCTCTTCTCGTTCACCCTGGTCAGTCACATCGGCTACATGATCTTCGGGGTGGCGTTGAGTACCGCCGCGGGGCTCTCCGGAGCGATCTTCTACGTGGTGCACCACATCACCATCCAGACCACCCTGTTCCTCGTCGCCGGCCTGGTCGAGGAGCGTGTCGGCAGCACCGATCTGCGCCGCATCGGCGGGCTGGCCCGGGTGGCGCCGCTGCTCGGTGTCCTGTTCTTCGTCCCGGCCATGAACCTCGCCGGGGTGCCGCCGTTCTCCGGTTTCCTCGGCAAGCTCGGCCTGCTCCAGGCCGGGGTGGCGGCCGGCGGGCCGCTGCCCTTCGTGCTGGTCGCGGCTGGCACCCTGACCAGCCTGCTCACCCTCTACGTGGCGTCGCGGGTGTGGAACCTCGCCTTCTGGCGGGCACCCCGACTGGCCACCAGTGAGCCGTCCGTGCGCCTGCCGAAGCTGATGGTCGGGGCGACGGTGGCCCTGGTCGCCATCGGGCTGGCGCTGACCGTGCTGGCCGGTCCGCTCTTCGACGTCACCGCCGACGCGGCCGCCGACCTGCGACTGCGTACCCCGTACGTCCGTGCCGTGCTGCCGGGCGGCGGGCCGTGACCGGCCCGCCCGAGGCGGCCCGGGAGGCTTCCGGGCCGGCGGCGTCGGGTCGCGGCCGGTTCGGGCGCTGGCGGGACCAGACGGTGGCGCTCGGGTGGCTGGTGGTGGTCTGGAACCTGCTCTGGGGCGACATCAACTGGGCCAATGTGGCAGGTGGCCTGCTGGTGGGCGGCGCGGTGCTGGTCTTCTTCCCGCTGCCGGCGGTCAGCTTCGGTGGGCGGCTGCGGGCCCGGGGGATGCTGGTGTTCGCGGCGCGGTTCGGTGTGGAGCTGGTCAGCGCGAGCCTGCACATCGCCCGGATCGCCGTGCAGCCCGGCTACCGGCCGCGTGGGGCGATCATCGCGGTTCGGTTGCGGGTGCCCACCGACCTGAACCTGGCGCTCACTGCCGAGGCGGTCTCGTTGGTGCCGGGCACGCTGATCCTCGAGGTGGACCGGGACTCCGGAACGCTCTACCTGCACGTGCTGGACACCCACGGGCCGGCGGACCTGGACGTGGCCCGGGAACGCACCCGCGCCGTCGAGCGGCGAATCGTCCGTGCGGTGGGCTCCGCCGCCGAGCTGCGCCGCGTCGAGACCGACCGATCCGAGAGGGGAACCCGCCCGTGAGCACGTTCCTGGCCGTCGTCCTCACCGTACTGCTGTCGGTGACCGCGCTCCTCGCGCTGGCCCGCCTCTACCGCGGTCCGTCGCTGGTGGACCGGGTGATCGCCGCGGACATGCTGCTCGCCACCATGATCGGTGCGGTGGGCGCGGAAGCGGCCGTCAACCGCCATGCCACCACACTGCCCGTGCTGGTGGTGCTCTCCCTGCTCGGCTTCGTGGGCTCGGTGTCGCTGGTCCGTTTCGCGGTCCGGGAGCAGCAGTGATCGCGACGATCGCGGACTGGCTGGGCGCGGGTTGTCTGGTGGCCGGCGCGCTGCTCGGCCTGGCCGCCGGGGTCGGCGTGCTGCGGTTCCCGGACGCGCTGTCCCGGATGCACGCGGCCACCAAACCGCAGGTGCTCGGGGTGCTCCTGCTGCTGCTGGGCATCGCGTTGCGGCTGCGGTCCCCGGCGGACCTGGGCATGATCCTGCTGGTGGCGGTCTTCCAGTTGGCGACCGCGCCGGTCGCGGCCCAGATGATCGGGCGGGCCGCGTACCGGTCGGGGCGGCTCGACCGGAGCCTGCTCGACGCCGATGAGCTGGCCGAACGGGGTCCGGGCGGTGGGACGGCCGGACCGGCGTGACAGCCGATGAACCGGACGATCCGCTCCTTCGGCCCACCCCCAGCGGAGTCCCAGCCAGCGCCGATAAAATAACGGCATGATCGACTCTTCTGCCCAGGAGGGCAGCAGTAGCCAGCCGGGTCGTGCCCGGCATATCCCCGTACCGACGACCCCGGGAGCCCTGAGCAACCCGTGTTGATCGTCGTTGGTCTTCTTCTGATCATCGTCCTGACTGCCGCCACCGGTTACTTCGTGGCGCAGGAGTTCGGCTATGTCGCCGTGGACCGGGGCAAGCTGCGCCAGCTCGCCGATGACGGCGATCAGGCCGCCGCCCGGGCACTGACCGTCACCAGCCGGCTCTCCTTCATGCTCTCCGGCGCCCAACTCGGCATCACCGTCACCGCCCTGCTCGTCGGTTACGTCGCCGAGCCGTACCTCGGTGGCGGCCTCGCCGACCTGTTCGGCGTTGCCGGCGTCAGCGAGGCCGTCAGTCTGCCGCTGTCGGTGGCGTTGGCCCTGGTCATCGCCACCGTCGTGCAGATGGTCCTCGGTGAGCTGGCCCCGAAGAACCTGGCCATCGCGCGGGCCGAGCAACTGGCCCGGGCGCTGAGCCGATCCACCCTGATCTACCTGGCCGTCGCCGGGCCACTGATCCGGCTCTTCGACCGGGCGTCGGTGCGTCTGCTGCGCCGCATCGGCATCGAGCCGATCGAGGAACTGCCCAGCGGCGCCACCCCGGCCGACCTGGAACAGATCATCGCCGAGTCCCGCGAGGAGGGCAGCCTCGACGCCGAGATGTCCACGCTGCTCGACCGAGGTCTGGACTTCCGCGAGCTGACCGCCGGGGAGGCCATGGTGCCCCGGGTCGACGTGCACACCGTACGGGCGCAGGAGCCGGTCAGCCGGGTGGTCGAGTTGCTCGACACCGGTCACTCCCGCTTCCCGGTGCGCGGGGCGGAGGGCGTCGACGACCTGCTCGGCGTCGTGGGTATCGCCGACGTGCTCGGCGTACCCCCGAAGGAGCGGGCCACCACGCCGGTGAGCGCGGTGGCCGGGCCGCCGCTGCTCGTACCGGAGACGTTGCCCCTGCCCACGGTGCTGGACCGCCTGCGGTCCGGGCACCGGCAGATGGCCTGCGTGGTCGACGAGTACGGCGGCTTCGCCGGCGTGATCACGCTGGAGGACATCGCCGAGGAACTGGTGGGCCCGATCCGGGACGAGGACGACCCGCCGGACCGGGCACCGGCCCGGCAGGACGACGGGTCCTGGGTGGTGCCGGCCCGCTGGCGCATCGACGAGGTCGCCGACAGCACCGGGATCGCGCTGCCCGAGGCACCGGAGTACGACACCCTGTCCGGCTTGGTGATGCGGGAGCTCGGCCGGGTGCCGGAGGTCGGTGACCGGCTGGAGATCAGCCTGCTGCCCGAGGGTGCGGACGGCGAGGACAACGACGCCGAACCGCGGGCGTTGGTCGAGGTGCTGGCCGTGGATCGGCACGTGGCCGATTCGGTACGGCTGCAGTTGACCAAACCGGGGGTGAGCGCGTGAGCCCCGGGATCGCGCTGTTCAGTTCGGTGATCCTGCTGGCGCTGAACGGATTCTTCGTGGCCGCCGAGTTCGCTCTGGTGGCCAGCAAGCGGTACCGCCTCGAGCAGGCGGCGGCCGGAGGCGGTCGGGCGGCACGCGCCGCGCTGGACGGCGTCCGCGAGCTGGGGCTGATGTTGGCCGGCGCGCAGCTCGGCATCACACTGTGCACCCTGGGTCTCGGCGCGCTGGCCGAGCCGGCGATCGAGCACCTGCTCAGCCCTCTGCTGCACGTGGTGGGCCTGCCGGACGCCGCCAGTCACCTGATCGCCCTGGTCTTCGCCCTCGGGGTGGTCACCTTCCTGCACCTGGTAGTGGGGGAGATGGCGCCGAAGTCGTGGGCGATCACCGACGCGGAGCGTTCGGCGACGTTGCTCGCGCTGCCGTTCCGCGCGTTCGCCCGGGTGTCCCGACCGGTGCTCTCCGCGCTCAACGCCCTGGCCAACGCGATCCTGCGGCTGTGCGGGGTGAACCAGCAGGACCAGCTCGCCCAGGTGCACGGCCCGGACGAGCTGCGGATCCTGCTGGAGCAGTCCCGTGAGCACGGGCTGCTCGGCGCCGAGCAGCACCAGTTGCTGACCAGCATGCTGGAGTTGCAGGGCACGTCTGTGGCGCAGGTGATGGAACCGTTCGCCACCATGGTCACCGTCCATCGGGACGACCCGGCCGAGCGGATCGAAGAGATCAGCCGGGACAGCGGTCGGTCCCGGTTGGCGGTGCTGGACGAGGCGGGCGACGTCTGCGGCCTGGTGCACGTCCGGGAGGCGGTGCGGGTGGTCACCACCGGCCGCGTCGCCACCGCCGGGGCGCTGATGACGCCCGCGTTCACCCTGCCGGCGACGTCCACGGTCACCGAGGCGGTGGCAGCGATGCGGGCCCGGCAGTCGCAGCTCGCGCTGGTGCGCAACGGCGGTGGCCCGGCTCGGCCGATCGGCTTCGTGGCCCTGGAAGACCTCCTGGAGGAGGTCATCGGCGAGTTCGACGACGAGACCGACACGGTGCCGCGCGGACGACGGTTGCGCTGAGCCACCGACCCGGCCGCGCCGACGAGGCGCGGCCGGGTGCGCGCGGTGCTGCTCGGCGCGGGCGGGTGCGCGCGGTGCTGCTCGGCGCGGGCGGGTGTGCGCGGTGCTGCTCGGCGCG
>NZ_PYBV01000035.1 GCF_003205615.1 Micromonospora arborensis
ACAACCACTTGAGCCCAAGCCGCTTGGATAGCGCCACATCGGCGACATGGAGTCGATCACGCCCGAGTCGCGCCCTCGACGACCCTGGGTGAGCCCAAGGAGACGATCCAGCCCACCCTCCAGGGGCAAATAGGGCAAATCCCTCTGCGGCAGTCCAGTGCCGAGCGACCCCAACACTGAACAAGGCCACCGGGAGGCCTGATCGGGTTGCCGCATGGGGCGCGGAGGATGTGCGGCCGCGCGGCGGGTTCGGGCTGGCGGAGTCAGGCGGGGGTGGTGGTCCAGCGACGCAGTTCGCGCTTCGCGAGGGAGTTGCGGTGGACTTCGTCGGGACCGTCGGCCAGGCGGAGGGTGCGGGTCTGCGCCCAGAGGGCGGCCAGGGGGGTGTCCTGGCTGACGCCGGCGCCGCCGTACCCCTGGATGGCCTTGTCGATCACCCACTCCGCCATCGCCGGGGTGCCGATCTTGATGGCCTGGATCTCGGTGTGTGCGCCCTTGTTGCCGACGGTGTCCATCAGCCAGGCCGTCTTGAGCACCAGCAGTCGGGCCTGCTCGATTCGCACCCGGGACTCGGCGATCCACTCCCGGACCACGCCCTGCTTGGCCAGGGGTCGGCCGAACGCAATCCGCTCGTTGGCACGGCGGCAGAGCAGCTCCAGTGCTCGTTCGGCCATCCCGATCAGCCGCATGCAGTGGTGGATCCGGCCCGGACCCAGCCGGGCCTGGGCGATGGCGAAGCCGGTGCCCTCGGCGCCGATCAGATTCTCCGCGGGCACCCGGACGTCGGTGAAGTCGATCTCGGCGTGCCCGCCGTGTGAACCGTCGGTGTAGCCGAAGACGGTCATGCCCCGGCGGACGTTCACCCCGGGGGTGTCCCGGGGGACCAGCACCATGCTCTGCTGGCGGTGCCGGTCGGCGGAGGGGTCGGTCTTGCCCATCACGATGAAGATCTCGCAGCGCGGGTCCATCGCACCGGACGACCACCACTTACGCCCGTTGATGACGTACTCGTCGCCGTCCCGGGTGATCCGGGTGGCGATGTTGGTGGCGTCGGAGGACGCGACGTCCGGTTCGGTCATGCAGAACGCGGAGCGGATCTCGCCCTCCAGCAGCGGCATGAGCCAGCGTTGCCGCTGCGCGTCCGAGCCGAACTCGGCCAGCAACTCCATGTTGCCGGTGTCCGGTGCCGCACAGTTGACCGCCTCCGGCGCGAGGTGCGGGCTGCGCCCGGTCAGCTCGGCGAGCGGCGCGTACTGCAGGTTGGTCAGGCCGGCGCCGTAGCGCGGGTCGGGCAGGAACAGGTTCCACAGGCCGCGCTTGCGGGCCTCGGCCTTCAGTTCGGCCAGCACCGGGGTACGTGACCACGGGTCGCCGGCGGCGACCTGCTCGGCGTGTACGGCTTCGGCCGGGTAGACGTGCTCGGTCAGGAACCGGGTCAGCTCGTCGCGCAGCTCCTCGGTCCGGCTGTCGAATGAGAAGTCCATCACCGCTCCCTGGCGGCGGTCAGCCCGTGCGCGACCAGCGGTGCCACCATCTCGCCGATCCGGTCGAAGCCCTCGCCGAGCGTCTGCCCGAGCGTGTGGCGGTAGTGGATGCCCTCGCAGATGACCGCCAGCTTGAAACAGCCAAGCGCCACGTGCCAGTGCAGCGGCCCGACGTTGACGTCGCTGCGCCGGGCGTACCGGTCGATCAGCTCGCCGCCGGTGGGGAAGCCGGCGCGCGGGCCGAGCCCGTCGGCGACCGGGTTGCCCGCAGCGGTGTCGCTGCCGCCCAAAACGTCCCAGTACGTCAGCAGCAGCCCCAGGTCGGCGAGGGGGTCGCCGAGGGTGGCCATCTCCCAGTCGAGCACCGCGTGCACGGCCACCGGGTCGGCCGAGGCGAGGAGGTTGTCCAACCGGTAGTCGCCGTGCACGATCCGGCCGGCGTTCGCGCCCTCCGGGGCGGTCGCCGCGAGCACGTCACGCAGCTCGTCGATGCCGGGCAGCGGGCGGCTGCGCGAGCGGTCGAGCTGCCCGCCCCAGCGCCGGACCTGCCGCGCCAGGTAGCCCTCCGGGCGGCCGAAGTCGCTCAGCCCGACCGTGGACGGCTCGACGCTGTGCAGCGCGGCGAGCGTGTCCATCATCGCGAGGGCGAGGGCGCGGCGTCGCTCGTCACCCAGCGGGTCGGTCTGCGCGCGGGTGCGGAACACCTCGCCGGGCATCCGCTCCATCAGGTAGAACGGCGCACCGATCACCTCCGGATCGGTGCAGAGCAGCAGCGCGCCTGGGACCGGCACGTCGGTCGGCGCCAACGCCGAGATGACCCGGAACTCGCGGGCCATGTCGTGCGCGGTGGCCAGCACGTGCCCGAGCGGAGGGCGGCGCAGCACGACCTCCCGGTCGCCGAGGTGCAGCAGGTAGGTGAGGTTGGACTTGCCACCCGCGATCAGGTTGGCGCGTAGCGGCCCCACCGCCAGCTCGGGTCGGTGCTCGGCCAGATAGCCGGCGAGCCGGTCCAGGGAGAGCCCGGCGGGAGAGGGTGGAACGGCACCCGGCCGCAGCGCATCGACGGCCGGATCACTCATCGGACTAGTTGATGGCAGCTCGCGCACGTTGTCAAGGTCAGATTTTCCTCTCGGGACATGGCACTGCAACAGGGACGAAATGGTCAACAGCCAGGCTGGGACGCAGCCTGCCGGTCGCTCTTCGCCGGCCCCGCCAAGCGGAGGGACAGACATGTTGCTGCGAGTTCGGGTCACCCTGCCGGACCGTCCGGGCACGCTCGGCCAGGTCGCCCGCACGCTGGGCGTCTCCGGGGCGGACATCGTCCAAGTGGTGGTCCTCGAACGTCTCGGCGGGCGCGCGGTGGACGACTTCACGGTCGTCTGGCCGGGCGCGGCGCGGGTGGAGCGGCTGCTGGCTGGCCTCGCGGCGATCCCGGGCGTACGGGTGGACGGTGTGTGGCGGGCGATCGGCGCGCCCACCACCACCGGCCAGGACGCGGAGCTGTTGGCCCAGGTCGCCGCCAACCCGGCCGACGGGCTGGCCACCCTGGTCGACGCGGTGCCCGGGCTGCTGGCCGCGGACTGGGCCGTCGCCGCAGTGGTGCCGGTCGACTGGGCCTCCCGGACCGGGGGCGGCGGGGCGACCGTGGGGTACGCGAGCTGGCGTGCCCCCGTACCCCTGCGGTTGCCGGAGGTGACACCGCTGCGCGGTCGGTCGATGACCACGCCCGACGACACCCACCACGCGATCGTGCCGTTCGGCCGGGCGGGCCTGGTGTTGGTGGTGGCCCGCGAGCACAGCGAGACCCTCTCCGCCGCGGCCTTCCACAGCACCGAGGTGGACCGGCTCACCCAGCTCGTCCGGGCCAGCGCGGTGATCCTCGGTGACCGGCTCGACCTCGTCGGGACGCCCCCGGTGGTCGCCGGCCCGTGAGCGGTCCGAGGAGTTCCCGGGCCGACACCGCTGAGCAACCGGGCGGCAACAGGCGGGGGTGAGGCTCTTGGGTGGGGAAGGGAGCCAACCATGACGTTGTGGCGGATTCGAGCCACCGTGGACGACCGACCGGGTTACCTGTCGGTGCTCACGGCGAGCCTCGCGCTGCGCGGGGTCAACATCCTCACCGTGCAGGTCCAACCCACCGAGCAGGGCGCGGTGGACGACTTCCTGGTGGACGCCCCGGACACGCTCGACGAGGCGGGGCTGGTCGCCGCCGTCGAGCGTGGTCGGGGGCGGGACTGCTGGGTTGCCCGCAGCGAGGCGCGCGGCCTGGTCGACCAGCCCACCCGGGTACTCGGGCTGGCCAACCGGCTGGTGCGTGACCCGGACGCGACGGGTGAAGCGTTGCGGACCCTGCTCGGGGCCGACTCGGTCAGTTGGCGGCCCGCGTCGACCGGCGTCGAACGGGGGATCAGCGGCGTCAGCATGCTGCTGGCCGACCCGGCGGGCGGTTCGTTCTCGCTGCGCCGGGCCGCGCCGGCCTTCACCCCGGCGGAGTACGCCCGGGCGCAGGCCCTGGTCGAGTTGGCCGCCACCGTGGCGCATCGGGCCGCGGAACAGGTCACCCTGGTGCTGCCCGACGGCGCGGAGGTGGCCGTCCGGCCGTCCAGCGCGCATGACCTGTCCGGCGTTGTCGAACTGCACGAGACGTGCTCACCGCGCAGCCGGCAGCGGCGTTACCTGGGCGGGCCGGCGCTTCCGCAACCGGCCCGACTGCGTCGGCTGTTGGAGCCGAGCCGAGGGCTGACGCTGATCGCCAGCACCACCGGTGCCGACGGCACGGCGGAGTCGGTGGTCGCCATGGCGAACCTGTTCGGCGAGGGCGACGAGGCCGAGGTGGCCCTGCTGGTGCGGGACGACTGGCAGCGGCGCGGGCTCGGGTCGGCGTTGCTGCGCCGGCTGGTCCAGCACGCCGACCGGTCCGGGTACGCGGCGCTGGTGCTGCACGCCCAGGCTGAGAACGACCCGATGCTGCGTACGCTGCGCCGACTGGGCCGGCCCAGCGTCGCGGATCGCGACGGCGCGTTCCTCACCGTGACGGTCCCGCTCGCCGTCGCCGCCCTGGCGGAGCGGAAGGGCACCGCCGTGTAGCTGGCACCCTTTCGCGTACTGCGCTCCGGTGGTTCGGTAGCTCACTCACACGAGCAGAGCGACGTTGCCGCCGGCGTGTCCCGACGCCACGAGGTTCAGCGCGTCGGGAGCTTCCGCGAAGGGGAAGGTCTTCGCCATGGGCACCGTGAGGCGTCCCGCGCCGGCCAGCTCGATCAGGTGGGACCGAACCTGGTCCCGGTAGGCGGCGCTGTCGGTCTCGTGGCCGGCGATCCAGAAGCCGTCGGATTTCGCACGATAGGACGCCGCACTGGAAGCGATGCGTCGGCGGTCAGCGACCAGGGCGAGTGAGACGTCGACGGCCTCGGCCGTGCCGACCGCGTCCAGGGCGACGTCGACGCGATCGGTCAGTTCGCGTACGCGTTGCTCCAGGCCCGGTCCGTAGGCCACCGGCTCGGCGCCGAATCGTCGGAGCAGATCCCAGTTCTTCCGGCTCGCCGTACCCAGTACGCGCGCTCCGCGCAGTTTCGACTGCTGAACGGCACTGATGCCGACGGCGCCGGATGCGCCGTGGACGAGAACGACGTCGCCCGCCGCGATCTCGGTTCGGTGGACCATCTCGGCGGCGGTGGTGCCGGTGAGCAGGAGGTTGGCCGCCTCGGCCCAGCCGAGGCCCGGTGGTTTTCCGAAGACGTCCCGGGTCGCGACGGTGACCGCGGTCGCGTAGCCGCCCTTTACCCGGAACGACAGGACCTCGTCGCCGACGTCGTGACCGCCGGTATCCGGCCCGAGCGCTGCGACAGTTCCGGACACCTCGTAACCGATGTCGGGCGCTCCACCGGCCAGGTTGATCGCGTCGATACGGTTCATGCCGACGGCGCGAACGGCGATCACGACCTCTCCGGCGCCCGGGTCGGGCACCTCCAGTTGGTGCAGTGTGAGCCGCTCGGCACCGGGGCCCTCGGGTGCCCACTTCTGCGTCCTGATGCTCATGCGACTCCCGCCTCCCATCGGCGCCCCCCGTCCCGTAGCGCCTGGTGGTGACGCTAGTCGTGGCCGTGGCGACGGGGTGGCGATAGCGCGGGGTCCGGTGCCCCTTCACAAAGCGGTGACCGGCACATTACATTGTCGGTTATCCATGGGAGCGCTTCCACAGCGCTGACCCTGGTCACGCCGCCACCCCACAGTCGCCGGCGGTCGTACCGTTTCGACGCCGTCCCGCGTCGGTGCGGCCGCCGGCGGCGCCTCCGACAGGAGCCCGCCATGCGCCACCCCACCCGGTCGGTCTCCGGCCGCCCCGGTCGGTCTCCGGCCGACCAACCCTGGCCGCGGCGCTTGCTGACCGCCGGCATCGCCCTGCTCACCGGCCTGTCCCTCGTGGTCGCCGGGCCGGCGTCGTCGCCGGCGTCCGCCGCCCCGGCGACGTACAACTACGCCGAGGCGTTGCAGAAGTCGCTGTTCTTCTACGAGGCACAGCAGTCCGGCCGGCTGCCCGACTGGAACCGGGTCTCCTGGCGCGGCGACAGCGCGCTCACCGACGGCGCGGACGTCGGGTTGGACCTCACCGGCGGCTGGTACGACGCTGGCGACCACGTCAAGTTCGGCTTCCCGATGGCGTTCAGCGCCACGATGCTCGCCTGGGGCGCGGTGGAGTACCGCAGCGGCTACACCGCCTCCGGGCAACTGCCACACCTGCTCAACAACCTGCGCTTCGTCAACGACTACTTCATCAAGGCACACCCGTCGGCCAACGTCCTCTACGGCCAGGTCGGCAAGGGCGACGACGACCACAAGTGGTGGGGCCCGGCCGAGGTGATGACGATGGCGCGGCCCGCGTACAAGATCGATGCGAGCTGTGGCGGCGCGGACCTGGCGGGGGAGACGGCGGCTGCGATGGCCGCCTCCTCGATGGTGTTCCGGCCCACCGACGCGGCCTACGCGGACAAGCTGCTGGGCCACGCCCGGCAGCTCTACACATTCGCCGACACGGTGCGGAAGTCCTACCACGAGTGCATCACCGACGCGACCAGCTTCTACCGCTCCTGGAGTGGCTGGCAGGACGAGCTGGTCTGGGCCGCGATCTGGCTGCACCGGGCCACCGGCGAGGCCAGCTACCTGGCCAAGGCCGAGAGCGAGTACGACAAGCTCGGCACCGAGAACCAGTCCACCACCCGCTCCTACAAATGGACCATCGCCTGGGACAACAAGCAGTTCGGGGCGTACGTGCTGTTGGCGAACCTGACCGGCAAGCAGAAGTACGTCGACGACGCCAACCGTTGGCTGGACTACTGGACCGTCGGGGTGAACGGCCAGCGGGTGCCGTATTCACCAGGTGGCATGGCGGTGCTCGACTCCTGGGGCGCGCTGCGCTACGCCGCCAACACCTCCTTCGCCGCGCTGGTCTACAGCGACAAGACCACCGACACGACCCGTAAGGCGCGCTACCACGACTTCGCCGTCCGGCAGATCAACTACGCGCTCGGCGACAACCCGCGCAGCTCCAGCTACCTGATCGGGTTCGGGGCCAACGCGCCGAAGAACCCCCACCACCGCACCGCGCACGGCTCCTGGTGGGACAGCCAGACCGTGCCCGTCCAGACCCGGCACACCCTCTACGGCGCACTGGTCGGCGGCCCGTCCTCGGCCAACGACGCGTACAGCGACAGCCGATCGGACTACGTGATGAACGAGGTGGCCACCGACTACAACGCCGGCTTCACGTCCGCGCTGGTCCGGCTGGCCTCCGAGTACGGCGGCAGCCCACTCGCCGGCTTCCCGGTCGCCGAGACGCCGGACATCGACGAGCTGACCGTGGAGACCACGGTGATGCAGGCCGAACCCCGGGCCACCGGGCTCAAGGCGATCATCTACAACAAGTCGGCGTTCCCGGCCCGCGCGCTGACCGACGGTCGATTCCGGTACTACTTCCGGCCCGACGGCACCGGCGGAGTCCAGGTCACCGCCGGCTACACCCAGGGCTGCCCGTCCCCGACCACCGCCAAGCAGTTCAGCGGCGACATCTGGTACGTCGAGGTGGACTGCACCGGGCACACCATCGCGCCGGCCGGGCAGTCGCAGCACCGGATGGAGGTCCAGTTCAAGATCGGAGTGCCGGAGGGCGGCACCTGGGACCCCACCAACGACCCGTCGTACCAGGCCACCGCCGGGCCGAACCGGAAGGTGCCGCTCTACTCGGGCACCACCCGCGTCTGGGGCGACGAGCCGGGGCCGGCCGTACCGGACACCACCGCGCCGACCGTGCCGGGTAAGCCGGTCGCGTCCGGTCTCACGCCCCGTTCGGTCACCCTGACCTGGCCGGCCTCCACCGACAGTGGCGGCAGCGGTCTGGCCGGCTACGACGTCCGCGAGTTTCTGGTCGGTGGCGACACGGTGGCGATCCGACCGGCCACCGGCAACACGCTGACCCTCTCGACGCTGCTGCCGGAGCGGACGTACGAGTTCAGCGTCGCGGCCCGTGACGGTGCCGGCAACCTGTCGGCGGCGTCACAGGTGCTCACCGTGACCACGCCGCCGACCGGCAGCGCCGACACGACCGTGCCGAGCGTGCCCGGCACCCCGACCGCCTCGGCGGTCACCGCCACCGGTCTCAGCCTGAGCTGGGCGGCGTCCACCGACAACGTCGGCGTCACCGGTTACCGCGTCTACCGAGAGGCCGGCGCCACCGACCCGCTGGTCGGCTCGCCGACCGGCACCACCCTCGCCGTGGCCGGGCTGACCGCCTCGACGACGTACCAGTTCTACGTGGTCGCCGTCGACGCGGCCGGCAACACCTCCGCGGCGTCCGCGCCGGTCGCGGTGACCACCGCGCCTGCGCCGGTCGGCGGCACCTGCACGGTGGGGTACGCCACCACCGACTGGAGCACCGGCTTCACCGCCACGGTGACGATCACCAACACCGGCACCAGCGCGCTCAACGGCTGGACGTTGCGGTTCAGCTTCCCGGGCGGGCAGACCGTCAGCCAGGGCTGGTCGGCGACGGTCAGCCAGAGCGGCGCGGCGGTCACCGCCACGAACCTCTCCTACAACGGCACGATCGCGCCAGGATCGTCGGTGAGCTTCGGCTTCAACGGCGCCCACACCGGCACCAACCCGAAGCCAACCGCCTACACCGTCAACAACACCACCTGCACCGTCGCCTGAACCGCACCGCAATGAGATCTTGGACAGTTATCGTTCGCGCGGAACGGTAACTGTCCAAGATTCACCTCCGTTGACGAGAGTGGGGTGGTGACGGGACCCAGCCGGCCGCGGTGAGGGCTCGACGGACGGTCTCGGCGACCTCGTCGGGGCGGGCGCGGATCAGCCAGGCAGGGAAGCGCAGAATCCGGTCGCCGCTGGTCCAGACGTCGTTCTGCCGGCGCATATCGGCGGCCCACTGCCGGGCATCCATGTGGTGTGCACCGTCGATCTCCACCTGCACCCGCCACTCCCGCCAGTACGCGTCCAGCCAGCGGGTTCGGCCGGCCGCGTCGACCCGATGCTCCTGCAGGTCGGGAGTGGGCAACCGATGGCGGCGACAGAGCCGCAAGAAGTCGATCTCGGAGAGCGCCTGGGCACCACCCGCGATGTCGTTGAGAGTCTGCCGGATCAGCCGCCGCCGAGGTGCCCGGGGCAGGACGTCGAGCACCGTCCGCAACTCCTCGGGCAGCGCCCGACGCTGCTGGCAACCGGCGGCCAGCAACGCCTGCGCTTCGTCCACGCCCACCGCCCAGCCCGCCGCGTCCACCAGGGCCCGTGCGGTAATGGTTCGCGGCGGACGGGCAAGCTGGAGATGGGCCGGCGGCAGGATCGACGTACGGTGTACCACCACGGAGGGCATGTCGATCGGCAGCCGACCCAGGGAACTGCGCGCCGCGCGGCGGGCGGCCGGCACCAGGACGTGCAGTGGCTCGCGCCGCAGTCCGCGTACCCCGGCCTCGGTCGCGGCGGTGACACCGGCCAGCACCGCGCCCGGCCCGGCGGCCAGCACCGCGACCCACAGTTGCTGGTCCCGGGTGAGCCGACCGTTGCCGGTCAGCAGAATCCCTCGGCAGATCGACCGCCAGCGCCCGGAGCGGATCCGACCGCGTACCGTTCCCGGGCTCAGCAAACGGGTCGTCTGCGCGGTGGTGAGAACGCCCGCCTGCTCGAAGGCGAGCCAGTCGAGCGCGTCGGCGTCGTCGGCGGGCAGCATTCCCGGAAGTCTCGCCGCGACCCAGGTCACGGGCTAACAGATCTTGGACAGTTGTTGCTCCGCGAGAACGGCAACTGTCCAAGATCTGCGAGTGGACGTCAGCCGGTCAGGTCGTCGGCGAGCAGGTCCATCAGAAGGCCGTCGTGCCAGCGCCCGTCCGCGCCGCGCTCGTAGCGGCGCAGCACGCCCACCGGGCGGAAACCCACCTTCGCGTACGCCCGGATCGCGGCGCTGTTCGCCGCGGCCGGGTCGATGGTGAAGCGGTGGTGACCGTACTCGTCGATCAGGTGTCGGGCCAGGGTGCGGATGGCGTCACCGCCGAGGCCGGCGCCACGCACCGCCGGGTCGAGGAAGATGTCCAGGCTGGCGTGCCGGTAGTCCGGGTCCGGCTCGGCGTACCACTGGATCGCGCCGACCACCCGGCCGTCGTGCTCGATCGCGTAGACGTGCAGGTCGTCGTCGCCGAGGTCGGCGCGGACGGCCTCGGTCAGGTCGTCGCCGCCCCGCCACCACCGGTGGACCTCCGGGTCGGCCCGGATCTGCGCGAGGACCGGTACGTCCGCGGCCGTCGCCGGTCGCAGTGTCACCGCCCGCCCGCGTAGCACCGGCTCAGCCTCGCATCTCGCCGTGTTCTACGCAGAGCGCCGACCAGCCGACCGGCAGCACCTGCACCTTCATCCGGCGACGGCATTGTGGGCAGAACCGGGGCGGCTCCAACTGGCGGGCCGCCGCGCAACCCGGATGGGCGGCGCTCGCCGGCTCACCGCACCGGTCGCACCACAGCTCGGTCGTCGTCATGGTCGTCACAGTGTGGCGGAGAGCGCCTTGACCGGCATCTTCAACTCGTGCAGCAGGTCCAGGTCGGCGGTGGCCGGTCGACCCAGCGTGGTCAGGTAGTTGCCGACGATGACCGCGTTGATGCCGCCGAGCAGACCCTCGCGGGTGCCCAGGTCACCGAGGGTGATCTCCCGGCCACCCGCGTACCGCAGAATGGTGCGCGGCATGGCCAGCCGGAACGCGGCGATGGCCCGCAGCGCGTCCTTGCCCTCCACCACCGGGCGGTCGCCGAGCGGGGTGCCGGGGCGCGGGTTGAGGAAGTTGAGCGGCACCTCGTGTGGGGCCAGTTCGGCGAGCTGCGCGGCGAACTCGGCCCGCTGTTCGACGGTCTCCCCGAGGCCGAGGATGCCACCGCAGCACACCTCCATGCCGGAGTCGCGGACCATCCGCAGCGTCTCCCAGCGCTCCTCCCAGGAATGCGTGGTGACCACGTTGGGGAAGTACGACCGGCAGGTCTCCAGGTTGTGGTTGTAGCGGTGCACGCCCATGTCGACCAGGTCGTCGACCTGCTCCTGGTTGAGCATGCCCAGCGACGCGGCGACCTGGATGTCGACCTCGGCCTTGATGGCGGCGACGCCCTCGCGCATCTGCTTCATCAGGCGGGCGTCGGGGCCGCGCACGGCGGCGACGATGCAGAACTCGGTCGCACCGGTCTTGGCGGTCTGCTTCGCCGCCTCGACCAGCGACGGGATGTCCAGCCAGACCGAGCGCACCGGGGAGGTGAACAGGCCGGACTGGGAGCAGAAGTGGCAGTCCTCCGGGCAGCCGCCGGTCTTCAGCGAGACGATCCCCTCGACCTCGACCTCCGGGCCGCACCAGCGCATCCGCACGTCGTGGGCGAGCTGCAGGGCGGCGGGCAGGTGCTCGTCGGGCAGGTTGAGCACCGCGAGGATGCCGGCCTGGTCGAGGCCGACACCGTCACCCAGGACCTGGGTCCGGGCCTGGTCGAGGATCTCTGGCATGGCTCGTACCCTACAAGGCCCCCCGGACAACCGGAATGACCTGGCAGCCCGTCGACCCCTCGCACCGAGTGGATTCGTCGGGCCGATGACGACGGGTGGTAATTTCGCCCGGCAGGTGTCGGGCTGACCGGCGCGGACGGCGGTGAAGGGGTGACGGTGGCGGACTGGCTGGCGGCGCTCGACCGCCGCGCGGACCTGCGGGCGAAGGCTGGGCTGACGCGGCGACTGCAGCCGCGTCCCGCCGACGATCAGATGACCGATCTGGCCGGCAACGACTACCTCGGCCTGGCCACCCACCCGGAGGTCACCGCCGCGGCCACGGCGGCTCTGTCGGCGTACGGGCTGGGGGCGACCGGGTCGCGCCTGGTGCGCGGCTCCACCGACGCCCACCAGGCGCTGGAGGACGAGCTGGCGCAGTGGCTGGGCACCGACCGGGCCCTCGTCTTCTCCTCCGGTTACCTGGCCAATCTCGGTGCGCTGCGGGCGCTCGTCCAACCTCGGACGCTGCTCGTCTCCGACGCGCACAACCACGCGTCCCTGATCGACGGCTGCCGGATCTCCGGTGCGGAGACGGTGGTCACCCCACACGCCGACGTGTTGGCGGTCGCCGCGGCGCTGGAGGCCGCTCCGGGCCGCCCGGCGGTGGTGGTCACCGAGTCGATCTTCTCGGTCGACGGTGACCTCGCCCCGCTGACCCAACTACACGCGGTGGCGCGACGGCACGGGGCGCTCCTGCTTGTCGACGACGCGCATGCCCTCGGGGTGACCGGTCCGGCCGGCGCGGGCGCGGTCGCCGCCGCCGGGCTGGCCGGTGAACCGGACGTGGTGATCACCGCCACCCTGTCCAAGGCGCTCGGTGGAGCGGGTGGGGTCGTCGCCGGCCCGGCCGAGTTCATCCGGCACCTGGTCGAGACCGGACGCACGTTCATCTTCGACACGGCACTGCCCCCGGCGGTCGCCGCTGGTGTGCACGCCGCGCTGCGGCTGGCGCGGGTCGGCGACGACCTGCGCCTGGAGCTGTCCGACCGGGTGGGGTTGGCGGTCGGTCGACTGCGTGCGGCCGGGCTGACCGTCTCCGCACCGGACGCGGCGGTGATCTCGGTGACCGCCCCTGGGCCGGAAGCGGCGAGCGCCTGGGCCGCCGACTGCCGGGACCGGGGCGTCGCGGTGGGCTGTTTCCGGCCGCCGTCGACCCCGGACAGCCGCTCCCGTCTGCGCCTCACGGTCAGCGCCGGGGTACCCCGGGCGAATTTCGAGCGGGCCCTGGAGGTCATCGTGGACTGTGCCCCGTGAGCGGGTGGGAGGGGCCGGTTCTGGTTACCGGGACCGACACCGAGGTCGGCAAGACCGTGGCGACCGCGGCGATCGCGGCGGCCGCGCAGGCGGCGGGGCTGCGGGTGGCCGTGGTGAAACCGGGCCAGACCGGTACGGCCGGCGGTGAGCCCGGTGACGTGGACGCGGTCAATCGGCTGGCTGCCCCGCTGACCGGGCGGACCCTGGCCAGTTACCCGGACCCGCTCGCCCCGCTGGCCGCCGCCCGGGTCGCCGACCTGCCGCCGTTGGAGTTGTACGCGGCGGTGGACGCCGTCCGTGACGAAGCCGACAAGCATGACCTGGTGTTGATCGAGGGTGCGGGCGGGCTGCTGGTTCCGATGGGGCTGCGTCCGTCGGGTGAGCCGTGGACGATGGCTGACCTGGCGGTGTCGCTCGGTGCGCCGGCGGTGGTGGTCGCCCGGGCCGGGTTGGGCACGCTCAACCACACCGCGTTGACGTTGGAGGCGCTGGACCGGCGTGCGGTGCCGGCGGGTGTGGTGATCGGGGCCTGGCCGACCAGGCCGGAGTTGGTGCACTGGACCAACCTCACCGACCTGGTGCCGAATTTGCTCGGCGCGCTGCCGGACGGCGCCGGCGCGATGGACCCGGGTGTGTTCCGGCGTTCCGCGCCGGGTTGGCTCACCCCGGCCCTGCACGGCGTGCTCGACGACTGGCGGGTCTGGGCCGAGGAGAGCGGCTGAACACCTGACTTTCGTCGGTGTCCGCCCAGGTCGTGCGTGGGTAGCCTGACGGCCGTGCGGATCCCCGACTCCCCGCCGCCGGCTTGGCTGTACCGGCGGCGTCGCCTGCTGCTGGACGTGCTGCTCTTTGCGGTGGTGGCCGCCCCGGTCGGCTACGCCGAGGTCAGCCCGCCCTACACGCGGTACACGCTGCCGCTGTTGGTCGGCAAGCTGCTGCTGCTCGGTGTCGCGGTGGTGACGACTCGACGTCAGCCGTTGGTCGCCCTGGTGCTGGCGGTGCTCGGGTCGGTCGTCGATGGCAACTTCGTGTTCGCCATTCCGGTCTTCAGTTATCTCGCCGGGCGGCGCAGCGCCACGGTGGGTCCGGCGATCATGGTCTTCATGCTGATCACGGCCGGTGGCACGGCGCTCAACCTGGGGTTGCTCGGCACCGGCGCGGCCACCTGGTTCCTGCTCGCCTCGGTGCTGCTCTTCGCCGCGGTGTTCCCCTGGTTGGTGGGCCGGTACCGGCGTCAGCAGCAGGAGTTGGCCGACGCGGGTCGTCGCCACGTCGAGGCGCTGACCCGGGTGGAGCGTGGCGCCGCCGAGCGGATCCGGTTGCGGGAACGGGCTCGGATAGCCGGGGAGATGCACGACTCGCTCGGTCATGACCTCAGCCTGATCGCGTTGCGCGCCGCCGCTCTTGAGGTCGCCGCCGATCTCGACGACCGGCACCGGGCCGCGGCGGGGGAGTTGCGGGCCAGCGTCTCCGCCGCGACCGAGCGGTTACACGAGATCATCGGGGTGCTCCGCGAGGAGGGCGGCGCGTCGGTGCGTCCGAGCGGGGAGACCGTCGCCGACCTGGTCGAGGGTGCCCGGGAGGCCGGCATGGCGGTACGGCTGGACGCCGCACCGGGGGTCGCGGACCTGCCGGCGATGACCGGCCACGCCGCCCACCGGGTGGTCCGTGAGGCGCTGACCAACGCCGCCCGGTACGCGCCGGGTGCCTCGGTCGACGTGCGCCTCGCCCGGGCCGGTGACCGGGTCGAGGTGAGTGTCGTCAACGGCGCACCGCCGGCTGGGCCGTTGCCCGCGCCGACGTCGCAGGGCAGCGGGTTGCTCGCCCTCGCCGAGCGGGTCCGCCTCGCCGGTGGGAGGCTCGACGCCGGCCCGGGCGACGACGCCGGATTCGCCGTACGGGCGGAGTTGCCGGTGAGCGGTCCGCCGTTGGAGGCGGTCGACCTGGTGGGCTGTGAGCTGGGTCTGGCAGTACGACCCGGCGAGGGCCGGCCCGGTCCGGTGGAGCGGCCGGTGGATGCGGAACGGCGGCTGCACGACGCCCGCCGACGAGTCCGGCGCAGTCTCCTCGTGGCGCTCGTGGCGCCGGTCGGCTTCGCCCTGGTGCTCTCCTTCGTCTACTACCCGGTGGCGACTGCCGGGACGGTGCTGGACCGGGCCACCTTCGACCAGATGCGCGTCGGCACGGCCCGGTCGGAGTTGACCGGGCTGCCCCGGCGGCAGTTGGAACGCCCCACTGAGGCCGACCCGGCCGACTGCGAGTACTACACCGACGGCAACTTTCCCCTGGCGGAGCCGACCTGGCGGCTCTGTTTCACCGACGGCCGGCTGGTCAGCAAGGAGTGGATCGCGTAGTGAACACCGACATGGCCGGGGCGTCGCCGGTCCGGGTGGTCCTGGCCGACGACGAAGCGATGATCCGGGCGGGTGTCCGGGCCATCCTCGCCACCGATCCCGGCATCGAGGTGGTCGCCGAGGCCGGCGACGGGCACGCGGCGGTGGAGTTGGTGCGCGCGCACCGACCTCGGGTCGCGTTGCTGGACATTCGGATGCCGCGGCTGGACGGGTTGGCCGCCGCCGCCGAGATCCGCCGGGTCGTGCCGGAGACCGCGACGATCATGCTGACCACGTTCGGCGAGGACGACCATGTGGCCCGGGCGCTCGGGCACGGCGCCAACGGGTTCCTGCTCAAGGCCGGCGACCCGCGGGAGCTGATCGCGGGTGTGCACGCCGTCGCCGACGGTGGCGCGTACCTGTCACCGAAGGTGGCCCGCCGGGTGATCGAGCTGGGGGCCGGGAGGCTGGCCCGCCGGCCGGTCGCACGGGACCGTACGGCCGGGCTGACCGAGCGGGAACGGGAGGTGCTGGCCCTGGTCGGGGCGGGGCTGTCCAACGCCGAGATCGCCCGTCGGCTGCATCTCGTGGAGGGCACCGTGAAGAGTTACCTGACCAGCATCTTCACCCGGCTGGATGTGCGCAACCGGGTGCAGGCGGCGATCCTCGCGTACGAGGCGGGGTTGGTCGACGGCTGAGCGGGGACCGGTACGGTCCCCGCTCAGCCGGTGATCCGTTACGCGTCGCGGCGGCGCAGCGCGTACCGGCCCAGCAGCAGCGCGGCACCGGCCCACCCGGCCAGCAGGAGCAGCCCGACCAGGCTCGGGTACGGCTCGGTGTCGCCGGCCATGAAGTGCCCGCCAGCCACGCCGGGGAACACGTCGGCGATCCGGTTCAGCACGTCGATGTCCGGCTCCTGCAGCGACAGCGGCACGATCATCAGGGTGGCGAGGAGCACGGTGATCGTGAGCACCGCGCTGCGCAGGGCGGCGCCGAGGCCCAGGGCGAGCACGCCGACCAGCGCCAGGTAGATCGCCACCGCCACGATGTCGCCGAACGTGCCGGCGGCCGGGGCGCTGCCCCACTCGCCGAGCACCGGGCGGGCGACCAGGGCGCCGACGCCGCCGAGCAGCAGGCCGAGGACGAAGGTGACCGCCCCGGCGACGGCGGCCTTGGCCAGCAGCACGCGACCGCGGGACGGGGTGGACTGCAGCGTCGTCCGGATGGTGCCGCTGGTGAACTCGGCGGTGATGGCCAGCAGGCCGAGCGCCAGCACCACGTACTGGGTCATTTCGACCGAGTCGATCAGCACGCTGCCCACGGTGACGACTCCCCGGTCGTCGGTCGGGTCGTCGTTGGTGTTGGCGTTGGCGGCGTAGATGGCCAGTTGGCCGGCGCTCGCGGCCATCACCAGCAGCCCGGCCAGCGCCGTCCACCAGGTGCTGCGGACCGAGGACAGCTTGGTCCACTCGGCGGCGACCGCGCCCCGGAAGACGCCCGGCGCGCCGGCGGCCGGTGCGGTGGCGGGACGGCTGCCCGCGTCGGTCTGTGCGCTCATCGTTGCCCACCTTCGGTCGGGCCGCCGGCGTACTCGACGCTGTCGGCGGTCAATTCCATGAACGCCTGTTCCAGGGTCGCGGCCTGCGCGGTCAGCTCGTGCAGTCGTACGCCCAGCTCGTGTGCCAGGTCCCCGACGCGGTCGGCGGTGGTGCCGGTGACGGTCAGCTCGGTGCGGTCGGCGGCCTGCACGGTCGCGCCGGCGGCCGCGAGGCGCGCGGCGAGGGCGGCGAGGCCGTCCGGGTGCGGGCTGCGGACCCGGACCGCGACCGTACTGCCGGCGATCACGTCGTCGATCGCTGCGTCGGCGAGCAGTCGTCCCCGGCCGATCACCACGAGCTGGTCGGCGGTGAGCTGCATCTCGCTCATCAGGTGGCTGGAGACGAAGACCGTCCGTCCCTGGTCGGCCAGCGAGCGCATGAGCTGCCGCACCCAGCGCACCCCGTCCGGGTCGAGGCCGTTCACCGGCTCGTCGAACATCAGCACCGGTGGGTCGCCGAGCAGCGCCCCGGCGATGCCGAGCCGCTGGCCCATGCCGAGGGAGAGGGTCCGTCCCGGTTTCCCGGCGGCCCGTGCGTCCAGCCCGACGGTGTCCAGCACCTCGTCCACCCGGCGGGTGGGGATGCCGTTGCTGCGGGCGGTGGCCAGCAGGTGCGCCCGGCCGGAGCGGGCCGGGTGGATGGCCCGGGCGTCGAGCAGCGCACCCACCTCGTGCAGTGGCCGGCGTAACTCCCGGTACGCGCGCCCGTCGATCAGGGCCTGCCCGGCACTGGGACGGTCCAGCCCGAGGATCATCCGCATGGTGGTGGACTTGCCGGCGCCGTTGGGGCCGAGGAAGCCGGTGACGCGGCCGGGCGCGACGTCGACGGTCAGGGCGTCGACCGCGACGGTCGCCCCGAACCGTTTCGTCAACCCACGTAATGTGATCATGCGCTGACGCTAGGCGCGCGGCCCGCTGCCGCACCGCGCCCGAACGGCACCACCCGGTACTGACTTTCGTCAGGCTGGCGGCTGGCCGGTCACTGGACGTAGTCCTCCAGGAGTGCCGGCGTGAGCCCGGCCCGGTGGATCGCCTTCAGCGCCGCGAGCAGGTCGTCCATCAGGGCCGGCCGGAAGTGCATCAGCAGCACGTCGCCGGGGCGTACCACCTTCTCCGGGGTCTGGTAGCGGACCTTTCCCTCGTGGACGGTCTCGGACCAGTGGAAGACCGCCTTCGCGCCGCAGTCGTGCGCGGCCTGCAAGGTGGTGGTGTCGTGTTCGCCGAACGGGGGGCGGAACAGGGTCGGGCGCTTGCCGAACAACGCCTCCAGCTTGTCCGCCGCACCGCAGATCTCCTGCTTCTGGTGGTCGTACGACCGGCCGGGCAGCGAGGTGTGCCGGATCGTGTGGTTCTCGACGACCCCGCCCGCCACCTCGATCTGCCGGAAGTAGACGTCGTGCTCCTCGGCGGCCGGTGAGTTGAGGAACATCGTGACCGGGATGTGCGCCTGCCAGATGAAGTCGGGCACTGCGGGCGGGCGGGCCAGGCCACCGTCGTCGATGGTGATGAAGGCGACCTTCTGGTCGGTCGGCAGGCGGTGCCAGATCGGGGCCGGCCCGGTCGCCGGCAACTGCACCGGTTGCGGTGGTGGCGCCTCGGGAAAGGTCGGCACCTGGGACACGTACCACGCCAGGCTCCCGGGTGCGGGCTTCGCCGTCGGGGACGGCGAGGTCGACGGCGTCGGGGACGGGGTGGCGGGGCTCGGCTGACCCGCGGCGACCTGACGGACGTGGATCGCCTGACCGGGGCCGGCTGTGCAGCTACTCAGCGCCAGGATGGCCGGAAGCGTTACCGCCGCGAGGATGCGGCGCACGGGGGCTGATGACACGCCCGGAAACATATCGGGTCAAGGTCAGGATCGCGGCCCCTCGGTGCCGCGCGTACCGGCGGCGGCGATCACGAAGGCGTCGGGCATCCGGAAGGTGAGATTGTCCGGGCACCAGGGCGGGCGGACCACGGTCACCCCGTCCAGCAGCGGCGCGGCCTCGGCGACCACCACGGCGGCCTCCATCCGGGCCAGCACGTCACCGACGCAGCGGTGGGCGCCCGCCCCGAACGCCAGGTGTCGGCGCGATCCGCGCTGGCCCGGGCGGAACTCGTCGGGCGACTCGACGACCGCTGGGTCCCGGCCGGCGCGGCCCAGCCAGAGCACGAGGCTGCTGCCCGCCGGCACCGCCGTCGGGCCCAACGTGGTGTCCGTCGCGGCCACCCGCCGCCAGGTGACGATCGGCGGTTCCAGGCGCAGCCCCTCCTCCACGACGTCGGCCACCGCGACCTCGCCGGTGCGCAGGCCGGCGCGCACCGTGGGCTCGCCGGCCAGCCGGTGCAGCAGCAGGGTGAGGAACTGCGAGGTGGTCTCCTGCCCGGCGACCAGTAGGAAGAAGAGCGCGCCGACCACCACGTCCGGCGGGTGCCCGGCCGCGCGCAGTTCGGCGGCCAGCCCGCCGCCGGTGGCGGCGAAGTCACGCAGTACGCGGTGGAACCGGCCCACCTCGGCGGCGAGTGCCACCTGCCGGTCGGCGTCCAGCGGTGCCCAGAACAACTCCAGCGCGGCGCGGGCGAACTCCTTGACCGCGCCGACCGGGGCGTCCGGCAGCTCGACCAGCCGGGCCAGCACCAGCAGCGGCAGGTCGGCGGCGAGATCCGCGTACAGGTCGACAGGCGTGCCGGCGTCGAGG
This sequence comes from Micromonospora arborensis, assembly GCF_003205615.1. Taxonomy (GTDB): domain Bacteria; phylum Actinomycetota; class Actinomycetes; order Mycobacteriales; family Micromonosporaceae; genus Micromonospora; species Micromonospora arborensis. The sequence continues at coordinate 19,424 of NZ_PYBV01000035.1, forward strand.
GTGGCGCCGAGCCGGGCGACCCGGTCTCGGACCAGCGTGGTGAGCCAGGGCCGCTGCGCGGCGACCCGCGCGGGGTGCAGGACGTCCGCCACGATCGCCCGGATCTTCCGGTGGCTGGCACCCGAGTTGTTCGCCAGGGTCGGCGGCAGCCGGAACCGGTGCCCGGCGAGCACCCGCAGCGCGGTCGCCGGCATCGGTGTCACCGCGTCCAGCGCGTTGTCCGGTCGGTAGGTGACCGGGTCGGCGAGGACCTGACGGACCAGCGCGTGCCGGGTGACGAGCAGGTGGGTGCCGCCGACGTGGTCCGGCACCCGGGCCACGTCCGGCCATGCGGGGTCGGTTACCCGCGCCCAACTGCGGAACAGCACCCGGCCACGCTAGCTGGAGGCCCCCGGCAGCCCGGCCCGCAGCCGCCAGACGGTGGTGCGCTTCACCCGGACACTCTCCAGCGCCTCCGGCACCGGCACGTCGTACGCCGCCAACTCGTCGAAGCGGTCCCGGGGCAGGAACGCCCGACCGGGGTCGCCGACCAGCGCCGGTGCGCCGGCCCGGGTGGCGCGGAGCAGGAACCGCAGGACCCGGCGGGCCATCGCGTCGCTGTAGAAGACGTCGCCGGCGAGCACCACCTCGGCGTCCCCGGCGTCGGAGTCGAGGATGTCGCCGAACTCGGCGTCGACGCGTACCCCGTTGGCCTCGGCGTTGAGCGCGACCGCCGCCACCGCCAGCTCGTCCACCTCGACGGCTCGCACCGACGCGGCGCCGGCCCGGGCGGCGGCGATGGCCACCAGGCCGGAGCCGGAGGCGAGGTCGAGCACCCGGCGGCCGGCGACCAGCTCCGGGTGGTCGGTCACGTAGCGGGCGAGTGCCTGCCCGCCGGCCCAGGCGAACGCCCAGAACGGCGGCGGCCGGTCGGTGGAGAACTCGCCCTCGGTCAGCTCCCACAGCCCGATCGGCTCGTCGGCCTGGTGCAGCCGCACCTCAGGGACGAAGGGGACCGGGGTCAGCCGGGCGTGCAGCCGGACGAACGCGCTGGAAAGCTCGGACACGTCGACGATTGTCCCAGCGGGCCGACTCCCGGCGTGTCGCGGGGGAGCGGTGACCGGTTCACCACCGTCGGTGAAAACCCACCCTCTCCTTGCCGTCCGGTGCGAACACACCCGTCTGGTCGGGTCGATGCCCCGCTTCTAGCGTTGCGGGTGGGGGCGACCGGAGGCGAGGACGGCGGTGGTGACGGTGTGGCGGTATGCGCTGAGGGCAGGGGTGGTACTGGCCTGCCTGAGTGGGGTGGGGTTGACCCTGGCCGCTCCGGCACAGGCGGCGTTCACCACCGAGCTGAGTGGGCTGCCGGCCCGGTTCACCGCCGGCGAGCAGGTACGCACGGTGTCCGCGGTCGTCTCCCGGACCGACCGGCGCGGCGGCTGCGTGAAGGTGCGGTGGTCGATGGTGCTCAGCGTCCAGGGCATCCGACTCGACCAGGTGAAGATGGATCGGGTGGAGGAGACCGGGGACTTCCCCCTGGACGTCCGGACCGAGGGCAACGTGGCGCGGCTGACCGACCGGCAGTTCGATCCGGGCACGCTCTGCCCGGGCCGCACCGTCACGGCACGCTACCGGGTGGCCTTCGACGAGGACGTCACCCAGGGCCGGGTCACCCTCGCCGCCGAGGCGTACGACGCCGACGCGCGTCTGCTGGCCCGGCAGACGGCCACGCGCTCCGTGGTGGGGGTGCGCGGCGTCCCGACCGCCACGCCGAAGCCGACCGCCACGCCGAAGCCGAGCGCCACTGCGCCGCAGCCCAGCGAACCGGCGAGCGCGCCGGCCGAGGAGGACACGTCCGGGGTGGAGCCGGTGGGGGACTACCCGGCCGACGCCGCGCCGCCGCCCGGCCGCCCGGTCTCGCAGTCCGGCGGGTTCGGTGCCGTGCAGGCCGCGTTCCTGCTCGGCGGGCTGCTGCTCTCGCTCGGGATGGGGTTGCTGCTGCGGCTGCGCCACCTGACCCGCGCCGCGGGCGACGACGTCGAGGACCCGCCCGAGGACCCGCCCATGGACCGGCGCTGGGAGCGACCGGCCCCGGCCGACCGTTGGCGACCGGCCCGCCGCTGACCGGGGCCGTGAGGGCCGGCGGACACCCCGCCGGCCCTCACGGTGTCACTTCGAGAACGCCTGGAACTCGGCGATCCTGACCTGGTTCCGGGCCGGGCTGGCGGTCGCGCAGTCCGTCGTCGTGGCCGGGTCGTCGTCCTGCTCGCCCGCGTACTGCGGACCGCCGGTGCACTGGCTCGCCAGCACCTCCAGCCGCAGGTGGGTGGCGAGGGTGGTGGGCACCGCGAACGTCCGGAGGTTGATGTCCCGGCTGTAGGCCCGGTACGCCCCACCGGGGAACGCGTCGCCCGCGCTGGTGTAGATCCGTTGCCAGCGCGCCGGATCCGCGCAGTCGGTGGTGGTCGCGTTGCAGGCGGACACGGCGAACGAGCGCAACGCGCTGAGCGCGTTCTGACTGCCGGTGTCGGCGTCGCCGGCGATCGCCGGGCGCAGCATCGCGCTGACGTTCACCCGTTTGACCACCTGCGCGGCGTCCCCGGGCAGCGCCACGGTGAGCTGCCGGCCGGCGACCCCGTCCAGCGAGGCCCAGTTCGTCGACTCGGTGTCGTCGACGATCCGGTCCAGGTTGACCCCGTCGCCGCTGACCGTGGCACCGGACGCGGTGGACGCGAGGTTGCGGCTCATCCGCAGGTCCACGTACCCGCTCTGGCCGGCCTTGGCGTCCACGCTGAGCCGCTGGTGCCCGAAGCCAGGGGCCACGGCGAGCAGGTCGTACGTGCCGGCCACCAGCTCCACGGTGTCCGGGATCGGCGTCGCCGGGTCGGTGTCGGCCACCGGCACGGCCCGCGCCTCGTACGCCCCGACGTACACCCGGATGGGCGCGTCGGCGCTGTCCCCGCGCGGGCGCAGGGTGAGCGTCGCGTTGCCACCGCCGGGGGAGGCGAAGCTCGGCGTCGGGTCGGTGTCACCGGCACCGACGGTGACGGCGTCCCGGCCCATTCCGGAGCGGGCGAACTCGGCCCAGATCAGGTCCTGGTTCGCGCCGCCGAAGCGGAGCAGGTCGGCGGTGAGCATGTTGTCCCGCATGTCGAGCATGCTGACCTGGCTGGCGGCCTGTAGCAGGAACGAGTCGAAGACCAGTTGCGACCAGCGCCGGTTGCCGGGGCACTTGTCGGCGGCGACCTTCCCCTGCGCGCATTCGAGCTGTCGCTGCGGGGTGCCGAGGCCGTACCGCTTGACGAGCGCGGAGCGGACCCGGAAGTTGGTGGCGCCCCAGATCTCCCCGTCGGCGTGCACGGCCGGCCCGCCGGTGTTGTAGCCGATGTCGGAGTAGTTGAGCGGGCTGCGGCTCAGGTCGTAGTTGCGGATGCCGCTGACCAGGTTGCCGGTGACGTAGCCGCCGGTGACGAAGGGCGTCTCGCCGGGCGCGCGCAACCCGTGCTGGAAGAGGTACTCGGCGGCGAGCAGGTCACCCCAGGACTCACCCATCGCCCCGCCCTGGTGGCCGCCGATCCCGCTGTCCGGGCCGGCGATCATCCGGTTGGTGATCGCGTGGGTGTACTCGTGACCGATCACCGTCATGTCGTAGTCGCCGTCCACGCACGGCGGGTACGGCCCGCCGGCCAGCGGCTGCCACAGGTACATGTTGGTGGTCGGCGGCAGCCCGTCGCGCATGGTGCCCTGGTTGGCGTTGTTCCGGTTGCCGGTCAGCGCGCCCTGCTGGGCGCGGCCCTGCTCGGCGTCACCGCCCAGTCCGTCGGGGGTGAGGTTGACCGCCTGGAGGTTCCACGCCGACTCGGTGAAGCCCAACTGGTACGACCAGTCGTGCAGCCGGTTGTGCATGGCGAAGAGGTTGGCGATCGACGCGTCCGCGTCGTTGCGCTGGGTGGAGGTGAACACCCCCGGGTTGCAGCGGGCCTGGTGCCACTGGTCGGTGAAGGGGTATTCGTAGCGGCGCTCCGGGCTGGTGGTGGCCGGCACGATCGGGGTGCCCGACCCCCAGGAGAGCACCGTGTTGGCCGAGTTGCCGCGCGAGGTGAAGGTCGGCGTGCCGGTGGCCGCGTCGACATCCCACGGTTGGCCGGTGGCCGGGTCACGGAAGGCGGCCTGGCACCCGGGCGACGGGTCGCCGCACCAGCGCACCCGGGGGTCCTGCCCGGGGCCGAGGTCGCGGGGCGGGGTGGCCGGGAAGACCGCCCAGTTCGGGTTGTCGGAGTCGAAGTCGACGAGGTCCTCCCGGACCAGCACCTGCCCGGTCCTGCCGTCCACGTAACTGGTGAACGCGGCCGGCTGTTCGGTGTCCGCACCGATCATGGTCACCTCGTAGGCGGCCCGAGGCCCGTCCAGCGGGGTGGGGACCGCCACGGCTCGCACGGTGTGGCTGGCCACCGCGTTGGTGCTCAGCTTCGCGTCGGCGAGCGCGGCGGCGTACGCCTGCTCGGCGGTGCGGGTGGCCGGTGCCGGGGCGCCCGTGTTCCGGGCCAGCGAGGAGCTGACCGAGAGCACCGTGCCGTTGGTGACCGCGATGGTGACGAGGCCGTCCGGTCCGGCGGGCAGATCGCCGAAGCGTTGCCGGAGGGTGACCACCGTCCCGCTGCCGATCGGCCGGACCAGCACCCGTTCCATGCTGGCCACCGCGGCGGCGTCCATCCCGAACAGGTCGCGGTTGGCGGTCAGGTAGGCGCGGGCCGCGGCCTCCGGGTCGGCGGACAGCCCGGTGGCCAGCGGGGTGCGGCCGGGGCCGAGCGCCTGCGGGGTGCCGAGCCGGTTCCACCGGACGTCGGGATCGGCGGCCCGGGCCAGGCCACGCTGACGGGCGTCGGGTGCCGCCGTACCGATGCGGTTGTCGACGTCGGCCGGTTCGTGCCCCTCGGCGAACGGTCCGGACCGGCGCTCGGCGGACGGCGCGCTGCCCGCGGGGGCGGCGGTGCTCGCGCTGGTGGGGAGCAGCGCGGCGACCGTCGCCGTCGTCGCCAGGACGGCGATGAGCCGGCGTCGACGCCGGCTCATCGGGGGTGACCATTGCGGTTGTGGCACAGGACCTCCTCGTGGGAGCGGGATGGCCGACGGTCGCCGGCCGCCACTGCGCGAAGACGCATGTGCATCTGTGGATATCAGTCGATCGTGATGGCGGCAAGGTCCAGGGCCGCCGATGCGGCAACAGATCGACATCTCTTGGAGAAGGGCGCGGTCGGGTGTCAGGACGCGCCGTGCACCGACTGTCCGTCGCCGTCCACGGCATCGCCATCGACGCCCCTCCCGAGCGGGAGCGAGCGCGGCGCTGGTTGTCCACGGTGGCGATGGCGCCGACCGGCTACGGGCGCTGCTGTGTCGGGCACATCCGGGGCCACCGCCGTGGTCAGTCGCTCGGCGCCCAGTTCGGGTCGCGGCCGAAGGCGGCCAACAGGTGATCCTGCTCGTCTGCGTCGTCGGACACCAGCACGCCGGGCCGGACCAGGTTGTTGCGCCGGTAGTTGTCGATCTGGCCGGTGAACCAGCCGGCGGCGGCGCGCACCACGTTCGGATCGAAACTCGGCTCCGCCCCGATCGCCACCGCCACGTCCCAGCCGTGGACGAGATGCTCGGCGAGGAGTTGCTTGAGGTATTCCGTCGCCGGGGTCTCGCCACTGGAGAGGTGCACGGTGCGGTCGATCGTGCCGGGATGGGTGGCGGCGATCTCTGCCTGCGCGGCCGCCTCCCGCGCCATCGAGATCGGGTCGGTGCCGAGCTGGTCGCCGTCGAGCCGGTCGCCGACCTCGTCGATGGTCCGGCCGGCGAGCAGCGGAACGCTCCACCGGTCCTCGGTCACCACGTGGTTGACCAGCGCCCGTACGTCCCACTCCGCGCAGGGTGTCGGGTCGGACCACTGGCCGGGCTCGATCTGATCCACCCGGTCGACGAATTCGGCCAGGCTCCGGCGGTACGCGTCCAGCAGATCCATGCTGCCGATTGTTCCGGTCCGCGCGGCGGGCCGAGCCGTTTTCCCCGGCCTGGTGGGGCGAGTTCAGTGCCGGGCCGCCCGGCTCAGTCCAGCTCGGCCTGGTCCAGGCCGAGCTCCCGGGCGGTGACCAGGCGGACCCACTCGCCGAACTGCCGGCGGGAGATCACCCGGTCGTGCACGGCGAGCTGCACGGCGAGGCCGTCCATAACCGCGCTGATCCGCCAGGCGGCGCCGTCCGGGTCGGCGCACTGGAAGGTGCCGTCGGCCACCCCGGCGGAGATCACCGCCGCCAGGTCCTGCCGCCAGCGCAGGTCGAGCCGGCGGGAGACCTTCTCCAGTTCGGGGGTACGCAGTGACTCGGACCAGCCGTCGATCCACATAGACCAGGAGGTCGCCCGCCCGGCCGGGGTGTAGAGCTTGAGGATCCGGCGGAGCTTGGTCAGCGGCGGGGCCGAGGAGCGGGTCACCACGTCCAGCCGGGCCAGATCCTGCTCGACCGCGTACGCGAAGGCCTGCGCGAGCAACCGTTCCTTGGTGGCGAAGTGGTAGAAAACCAATGCTTGACTCACTCCGGCGGCCTGCGCCACGTCCGCCGTCCGGGTGTTGGCCAGACCCCGCTCCACGATCACGTCGCAGGCGGTGCGCAGCAGGGCATCCAGGCGGATCTCGGCCGCACGTCTCGTCACGACGGTTACCGTAGCCCATTCGAGTGAACACGAACAGTTACCGCTGCCGTCCGATCCGCGCTGCGACAGTCGGAAGCCGGACACTTCCTGGGGCTGTCGTCGGTCGTTCTCTCAAGAGATGTTCGTCGAGGTCCGCCGCGAGTGGTCGGCGCGCGGAGAGGTCCGCCGGCCGGCAGCCGGGGCGGCGCTGGTGTTCATGGTGTGGCGACGGCCGAAGGTGACGGTCGGTGACCCGTCGAGGCGCCAGGCCAGCCCCCTAGGAAGCCTGTCGGTGGTGGCGCCGGTCCCGCCGATCATGGGTGGGACGCGCCGGGGGCGACCCCGAGTTGGCAGTAGTTCACCGGCTCGGCTAAAGTTCTCATCCGTCACCCGGGAACGTCCGGGGGGCGTGCGGACGTAGCGCAGCTGGTAGCGCATCACCTTGCCAAGGTGAGGGTCGCGGGTTCGAATCCCGTCGTCCGCTCGGAGCTGCCGCCACGCATGACGGGGGCAACCTCGGTGGGGTGGCCGAGAGGCGAGGCAACGGCCTGCAAAGCCGTGTACGCGGGTTCAAATCCCGTCCCCACCTCAGCAACAAGCACGGGCGATTGGCGCAGTGGGAGCGCGCTTCCTTGACACGGAAGAGGTCACTGGTTCAAACCCAGTATCGCCCACCAGTTGGACGAACAGGTCAAACGGCTCGTTACCGGAAGTTTCCGGTAACGAGCCGTTCTGGTTGGTGGTGGTAAGGAGCAAGCCGGCCAGGCTCAGTCACCTGTGCAGCGTGTCAGGACACCGCGGTCGATCGGCTGAGCTCTTCCCAGGCGGTCAGGTCGGCGAGACGCGATTCGAGCTCGGCGCGGAGCCCGTCGACGGCGTCACCACCCAGCGCGAGTCGAAGAGGCGGATTGTCGCTGTCCACCGCGGTGACGATGGCTGCGGCGGCCTTGGCGGGGTCGCCTTCCTCGGAGCCCTGCATCGCGTTGACGTAGGCGCGGAAGGCCCCGGCGGTTCCACTGTAGGCGTCGATGACCGTCGCCTCGCTCTTGTTGCTGTTGATCTGGGTGCGGAATGCTCCCGGTTCCACCATCACGACGCGCACACCGAATGGGGCAACCTCTCCCGCCAGCGTCTGAGACAGGCCTTCGAGGGCGAACTTTCCGGCATGGTAGGCCCCGAAGGCATGGAAGCTCGTCTGTCCACCCATCGAGCTCATCTGCACGATGGTTCCGCTACCCCGCTCGCGCATGCTCGGCAGTACAGCCTTCGTCGTCTGGGCGGCGCCGAAGAACAGGACCTCCATCTGCTCACGCAGTTGCTCCGTGGTGAGTTCCTCGACGGCGCCCATCATGAGGAATCCGGCGTTGTTGACGAGAACGTCGATCCGGCCGAATAGTGCCAGCGTCGCCTCTACCGCAGCCTTCACGGAGTGGGGATCGGTGACGTCCAGAGCGTAAGTGCTGACCTGCCCGTTACCGAGATCGGCGAGGTCTTGAAGAACTTCGGGACGGCGCGCTGTCGCCATCACCCGGTCACCCGCGGCCACTGCGGCGAGCACAATTTCACGGCCGAAACCGCTTGAGCACCCCGTGATAAGCCACACGCGGTCCTGGGTTTGACCTGTCATGTCTTGCTCCTGATCGGTGTCGGTTCTCTATTGACTGCTTGCGAGAACCATTCTTATTGCAGGCGCGCGACAGGGTCCAACACATGTTTCCTGGGGCAGTGACAGTCTGCTCCTGTGACGTCCCTCGGGCGCGTTCCCCAGGCCCGCGCGGCACTGGATCGCGCCGAGCAGGTCGCAACCACAGGACGAGTCGTACGTGGCGAGGTCGGCCAACCCGAAGCCCTCAGGGCGGTCTGCACGCTAACCTCACCCTCACGCGCCCTGTGTGAGGTGTCGACTTCGTGGCAGTCGGCAGCGGCTACAGGATCAAACTGTGGTCGGCACAGGAAAAGGGTGTTGGACGCGGCAGACCCGCTCTGCGGATGATTTGTCTCGTCAACCACTGGACGGTTCGGCTCGCTGGGCCGAAACGTGAACCCTCGGATATTCGCAAAGGAATAATCATGCCTTCGGAAGTTTCTCTTGAGCAGTTCGCCGACCGCTTCGCCCTGCGCGATCTGGTCGATGCCTATGCCCACCGCGCAGACGTGAGGGATTTCAAGGGACAGGCGGCGCTGTACGCGGAGAATGGTCGGGTCGCCGTCTACACCGCCGACCCCAGCACAAACGAACCCGCCCAGGTGCTGACCGGCCGGGACGAAATCGAATCCGGTATCACGGCGACGTTGCAGGACTTCGAGCAGACCTTTCACTTCAACGGCCAGAGCACGGTGCTGACGCTGAGCGGTGACCAGGCGACGGGCGAGAGCTACTGCATCGCCCACATGGTGACCAACGCGGCCGGTGAACGAACCCTGACGGCAATGACCATTCGCTACCGCGACACGTTCACACGTGTCGACGGAAGGTGGCTGTTCGCCGAACGGCTGCTCCTGATCGGTGTCACCGAGCAGCGCCCGCTGGCGGCCTGAACCTCCGCGAGAGCCCGGGGCGAGGGCTCACGTCAGGCTGAGCCGGTAACCAACCCCGCGTACGGTCTGCACACGCAGGGTGTCGTCGGCAGCGCGCAGTTTGCGGCGCAACCGCTTCACCGCCGAGTGCAGGACCGATGTGTCGCCGAGGTACGCACAGCCCCAGACCGACTCGAAGAGCCTCTCGTACGTCCAGACTCCGACCGGTTCGGTGGCGAGTTGGGTGAGCAGGTTGCGCTCAAGTCGGGTCAGGGTCAGCGGTTGCCCGCGCCACGTCACCAGGTGGTGAAGCGGATCGATCTCAAGGTCGCGCAGGCTGATCCGACCGGAGGTGGAGGCGGCGGCCGGAGCGGGCGCGGAGGTGGTGGCGGCCGGAGCGGGGCCGGCGGTGGCCGCGGGGCTGAGCAGCGGGGCCGGCCCGCCGATCAGGGGCGGACCGATCATCGCCTGCAGCTCCGCCAGGTCGGCGCAGATCACCAGGGTGCCGAGCCCGTCGAGGCGTCGGACCATCCGCTCGCGCACCGACACGTCGGCGGTTACGCAGAACACGAGGGACATGTCGTCGACCACTGCTCTCCTCCCCAGGCACCACGTGAAAGACAACGCTGTCTGACCCTCATAGTCAAGGTTTCCTCAGACGGCCGTTGCCGTGCCGGGCGGCTCAGAAGGTCAGCAGTCGGAACTCGCCCACCGGCCGGAAGCCGAGGTTGCGGTAGACCGACTCACCGATGGGCGACGAGGTGAGAGCGGCTGTGCGGGCGCCCCGCTCGGCGGCGAGTCGGAGCGCCGCGCTGGTCAGGGCCGCGCCGATGCCCCTGCGACGCTGCTCCGGTTGCGTGCCCACGAAGTAGAGCGTGACCAGACCCTGGCTGAGCCAGGCGACGGTCGTTCCGACGATCCCGCCGTCGTCGAGGCGACCGGCCAGCCGGATCACGGTGCCGTCGCCGGTGAAGGCCTTCTCCCGTTCGATCGTCGCCGCCACGCCGTCCGCCGATATTCCGGACACCCGGGCGTACGCCGCGACGAAGGCGTCCAGGTCGGTGGTCTCGGTGATGTCCAGGCCGGCTGGCGGCGGGACGTCCGCCGCCTCTCCGATCGCCAGGGTCATGATCGGCAGGCGGGCGACCTCGACGGCGCCGAGGTCGGCCAGGCCGTCCGCCGTGCCCGGGTCGCTGTCCGGGCCGACCCACCAGACCCGGGGTACGCCGTGGAGGCGCTGCCGGGCCTCGGCGAGCGCGTCCTGCGGTGTGCGCCCCGCCACCCGCAGTACGCCGTTGAGCGTGGCGTGCGGCACGCCGCTGCGATAGGTCGGGAGGTCCGGGCCCCCGGCCACGCCAATGTTCCAACCGAGCAGATACGCCCGGTGCGCCGCCAGCACCGTGTCGAGTGACTCCATGATCCCTGATCGTAACCCGGGGCTCTGGAAGCCCATTGACCAGCGAAAAGGCGATCGATGCCCGACGGCTTACCCGGTCGCGGAGAGCAGTGCCTCGGCGAGGTCGGTGCGGGCGCTGAGGAGCGATCGGCCCCGCCGGTGGGTCACCACCAGACCGGCCGCGCGCAACGCGGTGAGGTGTTGGGAGACCCCGGCGGGCGACATTCCGCTACGGCGGGCCAACTCGGTGGTGCTCACCGGCGAGGTCAGCTCGGTGAGCAGCCGTGCCCGCCCGCGTCCGAGCACGGCGGCCAGCGCTTCCGGGACGCCGGTCGAGCGTTCCCAGAGCGTACCGAGCCCACGGGCGGGATAGGCGAGCTGCGGCGCGTCCCCGGCGGAGACGCTCAGCACCGACGGCCAGACGAAGACCAACGGGATCAGCACCAGGCCCGGACCGTCCGCGACGTCCGGGGCCAGGCAGTGCTGCTGCGCGACGAGCAGGGTGTCGGCCTCCCACCGGACCTGCCGGTGCAGGTCGTTGAGGAGCGCCGCCGCGCCTTCCTCGGCCAACAGGCGGGCGCGGGCGGTGACGTCCGCGTCGAGCAGCAGCCGCAGCCGTGGCCAGTCCGGGGCCAGGGCGATCCGCCAGTACGCCTCGATCTCCTCGGTCAGCCGCCGCAGGCCGGCAGGCGGGTCGGCGTAGAGGGCGGCGAGCGCCGGAGTGCGCTCGCCCGGATACAGATCCAGGTGCGCGCGGACGGTGTCAGCCGGGGTGGCCCGCAGGGCGGCCAGCTCGGCGGCGAGATCTGGAATGAGGCCGGTGGGAGACGGGGTGAGGAAGTCGGCCAGGTAGCCGGGCGGGGCCGGCACCAGTTGCCAGAGCAGCCCGCCGTCCGGGCCGGCCAGACCCGCCTCGACCAGCGCTGGACGGACCCGGCGTACCCAGGGCAGGTGCACCGCGTGGTCCCCGGGGTCGCGCAGCACCCGGATGCTCGCGACGACCTCCCACAGGCAGGAGACGGCGAACCGGATGCGGGCGACGGCACCGGCCGACAGGCTGATGGCGACCACGGCACCCCCGGTGGATTCAGCTGGGACTGAAACATTACCGCCGAGGTCAGGGACGGCCGAGACTTGCCGGGTGAGCGAACAACACACCCGAGCCGAACTGTTCCGATCCCTGCACACCCCGGGGTCGCCGCTGGTCCTGGTCAACGCCTGGGACGCCGCGAGCGCCCGCATCGTGGCGGCCGCCGGCGGCCGCGCGGTGGCCACCACCAGCGCCGGCGTCGCCTGGAGCCTGGGTGTCCCCGACGGCGACGTCCTCGGCCGCGACGCGGCCGTCGACCTGGTCGGCCGGGTCGCCGCCGCGGTGTCGCTGCCGGTCACCGCGGACATCGAGTCCGGGTACGGTGCGACCACCGCCGAGGTCGGCGCGACTATCCGCGCGGTGATCGATGCTGGTGCCGTCGGCGTGAACATCGAGGACGCCCGGCGTGACGCCGGCTCGCCGTTGCGCGACGTGGCCGATCAGTGTGCCCGGATCGGCGCCGTACGGGGTGCGGCCGACGCGGCCGGGCTGCCGCTCTTCGTCAACGCCCGGATCGACACGTTCCTCAGCGGCGCCGGGGGCGTCGACGAGACCGTGGCCCGGGCCGTCGCCTATCTGGCCGCCGGCGCGGACGGCATCTTCGTGCCCGGGGTGGTCAACCCGGCGACCATCGGCGCGCTGGTGCAGGCGGTGCCGGCGCCGCTGAACGTGCTGGCCGGGCCGGGTGCGCCGGCGGTGGAGGAGCTGGCCCGGCTGGGGGTGGCCCGGGTGAGCCTCGGCTCGTCGGTCGCGGAGGCCGCGTACGCGGTTGCCCGACGGGCGGCGGACGAGGCGTTCGGCGCCGGCACGTACGGCGCGCTGACGGACGCCCTCGACTACGGCACGCTCAACGCGCTGATGCGCTGAGCGGGCCACGGGTGCGACGAGCCGGCCGCCTTTCCAGTCAGGCGGCCGGCCCGGAACCGAGTGATCCGCCGGGTACGCCACCGACGGACGGTGGTGGTGTCACAGCGGCGGGGCGATGTCCCGCCGCTCCTCGACCTGGCGGTATTCCACCGGCTGCTCGGTGGTGGTGACCACCTGGCGGCGGCGACCCCAGATCAGCGTGGTCATGATGAGGCCGAGTACGCCGGCCCCCATCAGGATCCAGCCGACCACGTCGAGGTTGATGCCGCCGACGCTCGCGTCCAGGGCGAAGGTGAGGATCGCGCCGAGCGCAATCAGGAAGATGCTGGTGCCGATACCCACGACAGCCTCCTTAAGGGGGTGTGGTGCGCTGTCGAGCCCTTCAGTACCCCGGTGCCGACCAGTGCAACCGCCGCCCCCCCAGGGTGCCGCGCCAAGCGATCTTGGCATCGGGTAGAGTTCACCTGTCGCCGGCGCTAGTCGGGGGCGTGCGGACGTAGCGCAGCTGGTAGCGCATCACCTTGCCAAGGTGAGGGTCGCGGGTTCGAATCCCGTCGTCCGCTCTTGATCCGCCTCGGGCGGTCACCATGGGCGATTGGCGCAGTGGGAGCGCGCTTCCCTGACACGGAAGAGGTCACTGGTTCAAACCCAGTATCGCCCACCAGTAGTCGATCATTCGCCGGCGCGGAGTACCTCGCTCAGCCGGTCGCGTCGCCGCAGCGCCGACTCGACAGGTACGACCGTGGCGGCCGCCGCCAGCAGCGCCACGCTCACCAGGCCCAGCAGCCACCACGGTAGGACCGTCGCCGGGTCGGCGGCTTGGCCGGTGAGCAGCCGCAGGTCGAGCGGGCCGAGCGTCAGGCGTGCGAGCAGGGCCCCGAGCAGCGGGCCACACACCGCGGCGACCACGACCGGCGGCAGCAGCTCTCCGGCGGCGACCCAGCGGACGTCGCGTGGCCGTAGGCCGAGGGTCCGCAGCCGGGTCAGGGTCTGCCACCGCGCCGACGCACCGGCGGCGGCGGCGAGCGTGAGGCCGAGCAACCCCAGCGCCAGCAGCACCGCGGCGGCCGTCCACGCCAGCCGTAGTAGCCCGGCGGTCAGCGGGGCCACTCGCTGCGCCCGCAGGACGTCCGCGCGCAGCACGACGTCGGCGGCGACGCCGGTGTTCGACACGGCCCGCGCCGCGCCGGAGCCGGTCACCCAGACGGTGTTCGGAACGGCGGGCAGCCCGGCGTCGGCGAGGGCCGCGGCGTCGACGATGACGACGTCGGTGGCGCCGCCGACGGAGGGAGCGGTGCCGACCGCGGTGAGACGGATCGCGGGGGCCTGGTCGTCGTCCCGGGGTAGCTGCAGCCGCGTGCCGGTCCGCAGAGCGCCGTCGCTCGACCGGACCAGCGCCGGGACGTCCCCGGGGCCGGGTGCCGTGAGCCGGGCCAGCGCCGGCGCGTCCGGCAGCGCAGTGCTGGCCAGCAGGCGCTGGAACGCGGCGGCGTCCACGACGACCAGGCGTGGGGTGAGCAGCGTCGAGTCGGCGAAGACGCGTGCCGAGTCGGTCACCTGCGCGACGACGACCTGCCCTACCCCGGGTGCGGCGGCGACGCGCTCGGCGAGTGCGGGCGTGGCCGCCTCGGCGTCGGCGCTGACGTCGAGGCGGGCGTCGGCGCCGACGGCACTCCACGCGCCGTCGGTCAGACCCCGGGTGACGGTGCTGCCGAGGATGAGCGCGAACGACGCGAGCGCCGTGGTGCTGACCAGAACCAGCAGCGGCAGCGCGCGTCCGGCCGTTGTGGCTGCCTGGGCGGCACTGAACACGGCCAGCGGGCGGCGCGAGCGCAGGGCCTGTCGGAGCGCGAACCGCGCACCGAGGGGCAGGAGCCGGAGCAGGACGAGCGCGCCGACGAGCGCGCCCAGAGTGAGGGCGCTGATCGGCAGGATCAGGTCACCGGTCAGCTCACCGGTGCCGTCGTCGGCGGCGACGGGCAGGAGCCCGCGCTGGTGCAGCGTGACGAAGGCGGCGACCGCGGCGATCAGGACAGCGGCCTCCACGGCGGCCCGGCGGAGCTGGCCGGTGGCCCGGATCCAGCGCCGAGCGGCCGGATTGGCGGGTTGACGCCGGTCGCGGCTGGCGCGGGCGGCGGCGCGGGTGCCGAGCGCCGGCCCGGCGACGGCACCGGCCAGGACCACGGGAACGGCCCAGGTCCAGGAGACGCCCGGAGCGACCGCGCGGGCGAGCGCGAGCCCGACGGCGGCGGCCGACAGGGACACCATGGTGGACTCGATGATCAGTTCCGCACCGAGGTCGGGTAGTGCCGCCCCGCGCTGCCGGGCGGCGCTCAGCACCGGGGTACGGCGGCCGACCAGCAGGTCGGCGGCGAGCAGCAGGACCAGTACCGTGGCGGCCAGCACCCCGGCGAGCAGGACGGCGGCCTGTGCGGAGGCGGCGCTGTTGCGTGCACGGGCGTCGCGCAGGACGGTGTCGAGCTGCGATTCCCACTTCAGGGCTTGGCCGCGGTCGCTCGATGAGCCGGAGGCTGCCTTGAGTTTGACCACCTGGCTGGCGAGCGCCGCGGTGGCGTCCCAGGTGAGCGCGTCGGGAGCGGGTGCGAAGTGGACGGTGCGCCGCAGTTGGTCCTCGTCGACGGCGAGCCGGGCGTCCGGTAACGACTCGCGCGACAGCAGGCCGGCGAACCGGGTGGTCCCCACGCCGTCGGCGCCGGGCACGGGGCGCAGTAGCGCCGGGGCGAGTCGCCAGGCTGGGTCGGCGCTGTCCGCGGGTCGGTAGATCCCGCTGATCCGGACGTCCTTGTCGCGGCCCTGGCCGTCCTTGACCGGGATTCGATCGCCGGGGCCGAGGTTGAGTGCGGTGGCATCCGGCTCGGACAGGCCGACCTGCACCGGCCAGGGCGGTCCGTCGTAGGGGATCTCGACGTACTCGTCGGAGACGGCGGGGCCGGGCGGGCTGCCGGCGATCCAGGCCACGTCCGGGCCGCCGAGGTCACCGGCCAGGTAGGTGAACTGGAAGGTACGCGGCACACTGCCGTCGGTGATGTTGAGGATCGGGCCGTTGACAGCGGTGACGGGCGGGAGCAGCGCGGCGTCCAGGTCGGGCCCGAGCGCGTCTGTCGCCCGGGCGCGGAAGTCGTCGAGCTCCTCGCCGAGGCGGGGCATCCGGACCCGCCCGCCGGTCGGCCCGTCGTCGCGTTCCCAGTTGGCGTGTACGAGGACGTTCGAGTCGGTGCCGGCGCGGTGGACCGTGTCCTGGACGGCGTTGTCGGCGGCGGCGCCCAGCAGCGCCGGCACGGCCCCGGCGAGGAGCGTGACGGCCCCGATGACGGTGGCGGTGAGCAGCAGAGGTCCGGCGTCGGTACGGCCACGGCCACGGATGCTGGGCCAGTGCAGTGCCGGCCACCGGCGGGTCAGCCACCGGTTCACGGCGCCACCCGCAGGTGCGCGGCGTTGGCGCGGCGGACCTGGACGGTGACCACGATGGCGACCGCCAGCACGCATCCGGCCAGCAGTACGGCGAGGAACGCGGCCTCGGCTGGCCACGGCCAGTGTGGCTGGGTGGCCGGGACGGGCGCGGCGCCGGTGTCGGAGCGCACGAGCAGGGGAGCGACGATGCGGGTGGCGAGCGCGCCGACGGCCGCGCCCGCCGCGAGCAGGGGCAGCAGAATGCCGACGTGCTGGCCGAGCAGCACGGCCCGGATGCCGCGCCGGGACATCCCCAGGCCGCGCAGCCGCGCCACCTCGACGGCGCGGACCTGTAGATCACAGGTGACGTGCAGGACGACGCCGGCGAGCAGCAGCAGGGCCGCGGCGGGGACGATGAGCCGCAGCGCGGCCGGCAGTCCGGCGCGCAGCGGGCCGCCGATGAGGCGGGCGGTCTCCGCCTCGCGGGTCGCGATGGTGCCCAGGTGCAGGGCGTTGGCCCGCTCGGCGGCACCGGGACCGGCTGGATGGCCGACCCACCAGGCGTCGACCGGGAACGTCAGGTCGCCGGTGACGGCGCGTGCGCGGGACAGCGTGTCCAGGTCGGCCAGGACGGCGACGGCGCCGGGGGCGGACGGTACGGTCGGCACCACCTCGGCGACGACGATCGGGACGGGCGTGATGCCGACCGTGACGCTGAGCTGGCTGCCGCTCTCGGCACCGATCTCGCTGGCAAAGCGGGCCGAGACGGCGACGGGCACCGGGCCGGGGTCCGGGAAGGCGGTGGCGACGAGGGTCCGGGCGGCGTCCTCGGCGCCGCCGAGGTCGACGGTCGCGGCCATCCGCAGCGCGGTTCCCGTCGGCGTGGCGGACAACCCGACGGTCAGGTCGGTCAACCTGCTCGGGACCGGCGGCGCGGACGTGACGGTCCAGTCCGATCCGTCGGTGGACCTCTCCGCCGACTCGGCGGGCGGCACGGTGAGTGTGACGGCCACGGCGACGGGTCCGCCCACCGCGTCGGTGCTGACCGGCAGGGCGACCGCGACGAGGCGTAGCCCGTCAACCGTCGCGCAGGCGGGCAGCCGAAACTCGTGGCCGTCGAGCGGTACGGCGGGACCGGTGCAGGACGTACGGAGGCCGCTGGGGTCCTGCAGCAGCAGCCGGGGCGTCACGACGAGCGGGGTGTCGCCGGTGGCGGTCCCGCTCAGGACGAGCGGGGCGCCAGTCGGAATGGCGAGGCCGGTGACCGGGGTGCGGGGCGCCAGCGTGGCGCCCACGTCCGCCCATCCGCGGTCGCCGTCCAGCCGTCCGCGTAGCAGGGCGTCGGCGCGGGTGGTGTCGACGGCGACCAGGCGCGGCGCATCGCCGGCGCCGCCGAGCCACTGACCGACGGCGGTACCACGGTCGAGGACCGGACTCACGGCCCCCGCGGTGGCCGCGCCGACGACCGCGCCCTCGCCGGCCACCGGCGCCGTGCCGAGGGTGAGTGCCAGGTCGGTGCCGACGGAGAGCGCGGCCTGGTCGCGCTGCGACTGGTGCCACGTGTTGTCGAAGGCGAGGCCGAAGGTTCCGGCCGCACAGGCCAGTCCGACGAGCAGCCCGGCGGCGACCGCTCGTGGCCGACGGGCGGTCTCCGCGACTGCCAGCGGAAGCGCCAGACCGCGGGCGCGGTACGCCAGCCGGTCGGCGCCGCGAAGGGCGGGCAGTACCACCCGGAGAGCCAGGGCGGCGCCCGCGGTGAGCAGCAACGCCGGCGCGAGCACCCGGACCGCGTCGGCGCGTGGGCTGGCGGCGGTGGACTGCGCGTGCAATTGCCACCATCCGGCCGCGGCGAACACCGCGAGCAGGACGTCGGCGCCGGATCGGGCCAGCAGTTCGCGGCGGGTGCGCTGGTCGCCGGCTGCCGGGACGGGCCGGATCGCCAGGACGGTGAGTACGGAGGCGAGCACCAGCGCCCCGCCGGCGACCGCGAGAACCTGTGCACCGGCGATGGCCGGCCGGACGGTCAGGCCGGCGCCGTCCAGCGGCGGCAGGTGGGTCAGGCCGGCGTGCAGGGCCGACGAGGCCGGTATCGCGAGCGCGGCGGCGACGGCGGCGACGAGCCCGGCCTCGAGTGTCGCGGTGGCGGCGAGTTGGCGACGGCTGGTGCCCAGGGCGGACCGCAGGGCGGTCTCGTCGGCGCGGATGCCCGTGGTCAGCCGTCCGGCGAGGACGAGTGCCGTCGCGGCCAGGACACCGCCGAGGACGGCGATGGCGAGCACGACGGCGGCGGTGACGTGCTGTTGGTCGTCGGCGGCCCGCAGGGTCGCCGGCAGGTCGGAGGAGACACGGGCGAGCCGGACGCGCTCGCCGAGGGTGCCGGCCAGCCGGCCGTCGGCATCGCGGACGGCCCCGGCCACGGTCTCCAGGTCGTGGCGGTTGGGGTGGGACAGGTCCGGATGGGCGGTGACCTCCATCCGGTCGACGGTGGCGCCGGTGGTGACCAGGTCGGCGAGGTCGACGAGGAACGGGCCGTAGGCGTTGACCGGCTGCATGAAGCGGCCGTCGCGGTAGCCGGTGGCGGAGCCGGCCGCGGCGAGCGGGTCGCGGTCCCAGCCGCGCCCCGGCAACGGGCGTACCACACCGACGACGAGCACGTCGATGGCCGGGACGGGCGCGTGGGCCAGCTCGGCGCCGAGGCGCACCCGGCGACCGGGGGTGAGGCCGAGCAGTTGTGCGGTGGACTCCAGCAGCACCGCGTCGCCAGGGTGTTGTGGCCAGCGTCCGGTGACCAGCTCGGCTCGGGACGGCAGGTCGTCCAGCCCCGACAGGTACGCCTGGGCTCCGACGGTGGTGCCCTCGGCGAGCGCGGGCGGCAGCGCCCGCAGCACTGTCGACGCCCGCGCGGTCGTCGTCACCGGGAACGGTGCGAGCGTGGAGGCCACCACGGTACGGGTGTCGGCGGCGACGGACGACGTGTCCCGGCCCTCGACGGCACCGGTGTAGACGGTCACGTCGACGGCGGCGGGGGCGGCGTGGGCCATGGCGACCTCCAGCGCCCGCTCGGCGGTGCGGGTGATCAGCAGGGTGCAGGTACCCAGCAGGGTCGCGCCGATCGTGACGACCCCGAGGAGGGTCGCCAGCAACGGCCACTGCGCGCGAGCGCGCCGACTGACCAGCCTCATCGTCGCGTCACCCGGCGTCCGGCACAGGCGCGTACGGCTGCTCGGCCGCCTGCTCGTCGAGGTGCCCGTCGTGGATGCGGATCACCCGGTCGGCCAAGGCCATCATCACGGTGTCGTGCGTCGACACCAGTACGGTGACGCCTTCGGACTCCACTATCCCGCGCAGCAGGGCCATCACCGACAGGCCGGTCTCGGCGTCCAGTTGCCCGGTGGGCTCGTCGGCGAGTAGGAGCCGGGGCGAGGCGGCCAGCGCGCGGGCGATCGCCACCCGCTGCTGCTGGCCGCCGGACAGCTCGGCCGGCCGCTGTCGAGCGTGGTCGGCCAGGCCGATCAGCTCCAGCAGCAACTCGACCCGCCGCTCGCGCTCGGTTGGGGCGACACGGGCCATCCGCAGCGGGGCCGCGACGTTCTCCGCGGCCGACAGCACCGGGATCAACCCGAAGCTCTGGAAGACGTACGACACCTTCTCGCGCCGCAGCCGGGACAGGCCGTCCTCGTCGAGCGTGGTGACGTCGGTACCGTCGACGTGCACGCTGCCGGCGTCCGGGCGGTCCAGGCCGCCGATGACGTTGAGCAGGGTGGTCTTGCCCGAGCCGGACCGGCCGACGAGCGCCACCATCGAACCGGCGGCCACGTCGAACGACACGCCGCGCAGGGCGTGTACGACGGTCGGCCCGGTGCGGAAGCGCCGGTGTACGCCGCGCACGCGCAGCAGCGGCTCGCCGCTCATTCGCCGCTTCCCGAGTCGGGGCGGATCGTGATGTGGTCGGGTTCCAGGGCCAGCCGGACCCGTCGGGTCAGCGCCAGCGCCTGGCGGAACTCGCGGGGCACCTGGACCCGCCCGGCCCGGTCCATCACTGCGTACTCCTCGGCGATCATGTGCGTGTCGCCCTCCGCGTCGGTGGTGGTGCGGCGCAGCACCTCGCTGCTGGTGCGCCCGTCCCGGATCGCGATGGTCCGTTCGACCTGGCCGCTGACCTCCGGATCGTGGGTCACCACGACAACGGTGACGCCGTAGCGCCGGTTGACGTCCCGCAGCACGCCGAAGACCTCCGCGGACGTGGCGGCGTCCAGCTCGCCGGTCGGCTCGTCGGCGAGCAGGACCCGCGGCTGGTTGGCCAGCGCCACCGCGATCGCGACCCGCATCTGCTGCCCTCCGGAGAGTTGCCCGGGGCGCCGATCGGCGCAGTCGGCGACACCGAGGCCGTCCAGCAGTTCGGCCGCGCGCTCCCGGCGCTCCTCCTTCGGGGTACGGGCCGCCGTCATCGGCAGGTCCACCATCTCCCGTGCGGTCAGGTAAGGGATCAGGTTGCTCGCCGTCTGCTGCCGTACGAACCCGACGGTGTGCCGCCGGTAGTTCACCCGGTCGGCGCGGGACATCGCCAGCAGATTCCACTCCTCGACCCGGACCCGCCCGGCGGTGGGGGCGTCGATGCCGGCCAGGATGGAAAGCAGCGTCGACTTGCCCGACCCGGAGGCACCGACGACGGCGACCAGTTCACCGCTCTGCACGGCCAGGTCCAGTCCCTGCAGTGCCTGCACCTCGATCGAACCGGTCTGGTAGATCCGCACCAGGTTCTCGCAGACGATGAGCGCGTCCTGGCCGAACTCGGGCGCCCGCGCGGATGGCTGCGGCAGGGACAGCGGTGGGCTGGTCATCGCCTTCTCCGTCCGGGTTGTGCCGACGTCGAGCCAGCCTCCAGATTGAAGCAGTTTCGCAATCGGCGGCTCAGTTGACCATGCCCTGGGCGGCATTCCTGCATTGTGGACGAGGGACCTCCACCTGCCGAGCGACGACGAGGCCGAGGGAGATGCCTGACAACGCGCTGGCGGTGCTGGTCGGACCTTGCGAGACTCTGACCTGTGCGAGAGCCGGACCGCTTCCGAGCCGCCGTGCACGGCTGGGCGGCCGGCGGTACGGACGTCGCGGCAGCCGCCACAGTGGCCCGCGAGCTGGCCGGCGAGCTGAGCACCGTCGTGCTCGTCGAGGGGTTCAGTGACCAGTGCGCGGTGGAGACCCTCGCTGAGCGGCGTGACCGTGACCTGGCCGGCGAGGGTGTGATCGTCCTGCCGATCGGCGGCGCGATGGGTGTCGCCCGGTACTTGCGGCTCTTCGGCGGGCAGGGGCTGGCGCTGACCGTACGAGGGCTCTGCGACGAGGCCGAGGAGGGCTTCTTCCGGCGCGGGCTGGAGCAGGCCGGCTTCGGCACCGACCTGAGCCGCTCGGCGATGGAGGCGCTCGGCTTCCACGTGTGCGTGGCCGACCTGGAGGACGAGCTGATCCGCGCTCTCGGCAGCGCCGGTGTCGAGCGGGTCATCGACGCCGAGGGCGATCTGGCCAGGTTCCGGGTCTTCCAGAACCAGCCCGCGCAGCGCGGGCGGACGATCGAGCGGCAACTGCGCCGCTTCCTGGGCACGATGAGCGGCCGCAAGGCGCGTTACGCTCGCGCGCTCGTCCGCGCCTGCGACCCGGGGGCCATCCCACGGCCACTGGATCGGCTGCTCACCTGACGGTTCTGCCACGAGCAGATCCGCCACCGGCGAACAGAGGTGCCATCCGCCGACCCGCGCCGGCATGGTGGAGCGCATGAGATTGCTGGTGCTGGGCGGTACGGGTTTCGTGGGCGGGGCGACGGTCACCGAGGCGGTGCGCCGTGGCTGGTCGGTGACCGTGTTCAATCGGGGGCTGCACGGCACGGTGCCGGCCGGCGTACACCGGTTGCGGGGTGACCGCACCGAGCCGGACGGTCTGGCGGCTCTGGCGGGCGGCGAGTGGGATCTGGTCGTCGACACCTGGGATGGCGCCCCGCGGGGGGTGCGGGAAGCGGCCCGCGTACTGGTCGGGTCGGTCGGGCACTACGCCTACATCTCCAGCGGCTCGGTGTACGCCCCACCGGTGCCCGCGCACGTCGGCGAGGAGGCGCCCACAGTGGATGGATCTGCCGACGCAACCGAGGGGGACTACGCGCAGTGCAAGATGGGCGGTGAGCTGGCCGCGACCGAGGTCTTCGGCGAGCGGGCGTTGCTGGTCCGCGCCGGGCTGATCCTCGGCCCGGGTGAGGACATCGGCCGGCTGCCCTGGTGGCTACAGCGGGTGGCCCGCGGTGGCGACGTGCTCGCGCCCGGCCCGGAGGACCTGCCCGTGCAGTACGTCGACGTGCGCGACCTGGCCGGGTGGACGCTCGACCGGGCGGTCGAAGGGATCGGCGGCGCGTTCAACGTCATCAGCCGTTCGGGGCACACCACGATGGGTGAGCTGCTGGCGTCGGTCGTCGCGGTGGCCGGCTCCGACGCCCGGCTGCGGTGGACCGACCCGGAGCCGATCCTGGCCGCCGGCGTGGTCCCCTGGAACGATCTGCCGATCTGGATTCCGCGCGACCACGAGTTCCGGTGGTTGCAGGAGCGCGGGGTGGAGAAGGCGTACGCGGCGGGGTTGACCTGCCGACCGGTGGCCGACACGGTCGCCGACACCTGGCAGTGGCTGCGCTCGGTCGGGTCGGTGCCGCCGCGCGCCGGCCGTCCGGCCCGGGTGACGGTGGGGCTGGACGCCGAGCGGGAGGCGGCGCTGCTCGCCTGACCGGGCGGGCCGGTGGTGCCGAGGTCAGGTCGGCACCACCGGCAGGTCCAGCACCTCGCCGATGTCAGCGTTCCCGGACCACCGCGACCGGGCAGTTGGCGTGCTGGATGAGCTGCTGGCTGACCGAGCCGAGCAGCATCCCGGCCAGCCCGCCCCGGCCCCGGCTGCCGACCACCACCAGCCGCGCGTCACGACTCACCTCGATCAGCATCGCCGCCGGGCTGGCCGGGACCAGGTCGACGGTCATGTCCAGCTCGGGGAACGTCCGTCGCCACGGTTCCAGCGCCTGCTCCACCGCGGCCCGCTCGTCGGGCACCCCGGCCGCCCCGCCAGGGCCCGGTGTCCAGGCGTGCAGGATCCGCAGCGGCACCTGCCGCTGCGCCGCCCGTTCCGCCGCGAAGCCGAGGGCCACCAGCGACGGTTGCGAGCCGTCCGCGCCGACCGCGACCGGGCCGGTCGACGCGTCGACCGGAGCGCGGTCGGCCCCGTCCCGGACCACCACGACCGGGCAGTGTGCGTGGGCGGCTACCGACACCGCCGTCGACCCGGCCAGCAGACCTCCGAATCCGCCGTGGCCGCGACTGCCGAGCACCAGCATCCCGGCCTCGGCCGAGCGTTCCTGCAACACCAGGGCAGGTGGCCCGTCGTACACCTGGCCGGTGACCGTCAGCCCGGGGTGGGTGGCGGTGGCGTCCGCCGCGGCCTTGCGGACCAGCTCCTCGACCTGCCGGCGGGCGGTCTCGTCCGGCCAGACCCCGGGCGCCACGCCCGGACCGACCCAGCCGGCCACGGTCAGCCATTCGAAGACGTACGCCAGCCGCACCGGTTGGCCGCTGTGCCGAGCCTCCTCCAGCGCCCAGTCCACGGCCACCGAGGCGTCGGTGGAGCCGTCGTAGCCGACCAGGATCTCCGCGTCACGCACGTCGTACTCCTCAGGGGTTGGTCGGGTCGGTCTCGCGGACCCAGCGCCACTCGGCGACCTGGGGGTCGTCCTCGCCGTACCGACGGGTGTAGTCGCGGGCCGACTGCCGGGCGTCGACCATCCGCTGGCGCAGGTGCGCGGCGCGGGCGGCCAGCCCGGGCACCCGGTCGATGACGTCGATGACCAGGTGGAAGCGGTCCAGGTCGTTGAGCATCACCATGTCGAACGGGGTGGTGGTGGTGCCCTCCTCCTTGTAGCCGCGCACGTGCAGGTTCTCGTGGTTGCTGCGGCGGTAGGTGAGTCGGTGGATCAGCCACGGGTAGCCGTGGTAGGCGAAGATGATCGGCCGGTCCTCGGTGAAGATGGTGTCGAACTCGTTGTCGGTGAGGCCGTGCGGATGCTCGGTGTCCGGCTGGAGCCGCATCAGGTCGACCACGTTGACCAGCCGCACCTTCAGCTCCGGGAGGTGCTGGCGCAGCAGCTCGGCGGCGGCCAACGCCTCCAGGGTGGGCACGTCCCCGCAGCAGGCGAGCACCACGTCCGGCACGCTGCCGCCGTCGTTGCTGGCCCACTCCCAGATCCCCAGGCCACGGCGGGTGTGCTGGATCGCCTCGGTCATCGTCAGCCAGTTCGGCGCCGCCTGCTTACCGGCCACCACCACGTTGATGTAGTGCCGGCTGCGGAGGCAGTGATCCATCGTGGCGAGCAGGGTGTTGGCGTCCGGCGGCAGATAGACCCGCACGACCTCGGCCTTCTTGTTGACCACGTGGTCGATGAAGCCCGGGTCCTGGTGGGAGAAGCCGTTGTGGTCCTGACGCCAGACGTGGCTGGACAGCAGGTAGTTCAGCGAGGCGATCGGCTGCCGCCACGGGATGCTCCGGGTCACCTTCAGCCACTTGGCGTGCTGGTTGAGCATCGAGTCGACGATGTGGATGAACGCCTCGTAGCTGGTGAACACGCCGTGCCGGCCGGTCAGCAGGTAACCCTCCAGCCAGCCCTGGCACAGGTGCTCGGAGAGCACCTCCATGACCCGACCATCGGGGGAGAGGTGGTCGTCGCCGGGCACGGTGGCGGCCACCCAGGTCCGGCCGGTCACCTCGAACGCGGCGCCCAACCGGTTGGACGCGATCTCGTCCGGGCCGAACAGCCGGAAGGTCTCCGGGTTGGCGCTGATGACGTCGCGGATCCACGGCCCGAGCACCCCGGTCGCGCCGGCCATCGGCTCGCCCGGTTCGGGGACCTCCACGCCGTAGTCACGGAAGTCCGGCAGGGACAGGTCGCGCAGCACCACGCCGCCGTTGGCGACCGGGTTGGCGCTCATCCGCCGGTCACCGCGTGGCGGCAGCGTCCGCAACTCGTCCACCGGCGCACCTGTCGCGTCGAACAGTTCCTCGGGCCGGTAGCTGCGCAGCCACCGCTCCAACTCGGCCAGGTGCGCCGGTTTGTCGCGGACCCCCGACAGGGGCACCTGGTGGGCGCGGTACGTGCCCTCCACCTGGGTGCCGTCGACCTCGCGCGGGCCGGTCCAGCCCTTCGGCGTACGCAGAATGATCATCGGCCAGCGGGGACGTTCGATGACACCACCGGAGCGGGCCCGTCGCTGGATCTCGGCGATCTCGTCCAGCACGCGGTCCAACGTCGCCGCGAGGGCCCGGTGCACCTGGGCGGGCTCGTCGCCGGCCACCACGTACGGCTGGTAGCCCGAACCCCGCAGGAGGTCGAGCAGGTCGGCCTCGGGGATCCGGGCCAGCACCGTCGGGTTGGCGATCTTGTAGCCGTTGAGGTGCAGGATCGGCAGCACCGCACCGTCGCGCGCCGGGTTGAGGAACACGTTGGAGAGCCAGCTCCCGGCCAGCGGCCCGGTCTCCGCCTCGCCGTCGCCGACCACGCAGGCCACCACGAGATCCGGGTGGTCGAACGCGGCGCCGTAGGCGTGGCTCAACGCGTACCCCAGCTCGCCGCCCTCGTGGATCGAACCCGGCACGTCCGACGCGACGTGGCTGGGGATGCCGCCCGGGAAGG
Organism: Micromonospora arborensis; assembly: GCF_003205615.1. Taxonomy (GTDB): domain Bacteria; phylum Actinomycetota; class Actinomycetes; order Mycobacteriales; family Micromonosporaceae; genus Micromonospora; species Micromonospora arborensis. Next base: position 45,056 of record NZ_PYBV01000035.1, read on the forward strand.
AGAACTGGCGGAACAGCTTGGCCATCCCGACCTCGTCGCGTGCGACGTCGTGGTAGCGCTCCGACCAGGTGCCCTCCAGCCAGGTGTTGGCCACGATGGCCGGGCCGCCGTGGCCGGGGCCGGTGATCAGCATGGCGTTGAGGTCGCGCGCCACGATCACCCGGTTGAGGTGGGCGTAGATCAGGTTGAGCCCGGGGCTGGTGCCCCAGTGCCCGAGCAGCCGAGGCTTGATGTCGTCAGGGGTCAGCGGTTCCCGGAGCAGCGGGTTGTCCAGCAGGTAGATCTGCCCGACGGTGAGGTAGTTCGCCGCGCGCCAGTAGGCGTCCAGGCGGCGCAGTTCGTCGTCGGTGAGGGCGCGCTGCACGTCGAGAGCGGTGTCCATCATGCTGCCTCTCGCGGGTAGGGGTGGGGCGTCCGGCGTCCAGCTTCGCCGCTGCGAACGCCCCGGGTCAGGGCCGTTGGTCCCGCACCGGGTGGGCGTCGGGCCCGGTCAGCGGCATCTCGGCCAGGCCCCGGACGACGATCACCGGGGCGGGGGAGTGGTAGAGCAGGGATTGGGCGACCGCGCCCAGCATGGCGCGTGCCGGTTCGTCGCCGCGGGCGGCGACCAGCGCCACCTGGGCCGTACGGGACGTGTCGACCAGCACCTGACCGGGGTCCCCGCGAACCACCCGACACTCGGTGGGCACCGAACTGTTGCGGCTGGTGTGGCGGGCCAGGGCCTCGCTGAGCTGCTCGGCGACCGCGTCGACGTCCTCGTCGTACTCCACGACGCGCAGCGCCAGCAGTCGGGCGCCCCGTCGGGCGGCGCACTCCACGGCCCACTGCAGAGCGAGGTGCGAGCTGGGCGAGCCGTCCACACCGACCAGCACCGGGCCCTGCGGCGGCGGCTCGCGGCGGACCACCAGCAGCGGGCAGCCGGCCCGCGCGGCCAACTGCACGGCGAGCGTGTCGGCCGGGACGCACTGGCCGCTGCCGGCCATCCCGCTGTCGCCGACCGCCAGCAGGAAGGCACCCTCGGACCGGCGGATGAGAGTGGCGAGCGTGGCGCTCTCGACGATCTCGCCGCCCACGGTCAGCTCCGGCTCGACCTGGTGGGCGAGTTGAGCGGCTCGGGTGATCAGATCCTCGGCCTCGGCACGGGGAGCGGCGACGGTGTCCGCGGCGAAGGCCGCGTGCCAGTCGAAGGTGTGCAGCAGGTGCAGGGGTCGGCCGTGCGCGGCGGCCTCCTGCGCGGCCTGTTCGACGACCGGGAGGTCGAGATCCGAGCCGAGACCGACCAGCACCGCTGCATCGGCGGCTGCGGCCATCGACATCACCTCCCGGGCGTCGCGCCCGGCACGACCACACTGTCCCTGACCGAGGGTAGTCGGATGGTCACGTCCGCGGGGCGGTTGTGGGTTCTCGGTGCAGCTCGTCAGCTAGCGGTGGGGGAAGGTGCACGCTGACATGGCCATGTTCACAGGCGTCCACGCTGGCTAGCGTAGGGCTCGTGCAGATTGGCGTGAACGTTCCGAACTTCGGGCCGGGTACCGACCCCGACATGTTGCGACAGTGGGCGCAGACGGTCGAGGGTCTCGGCTTCGACCTGCTGATGGTCTCCGACCACATCGCGATCACCCCGGACGTGGCCGAGCAGTATCCGGCGCCCTTCTACGAGCCGTTCACCACGCTGTCCTGGCTGGCCGGGGTGACCCGCCGGGTCCGGCTGGGCACGACCGTGCTCATCGTCGGGTACCGGCACCCGCTGCTCACCGCCCGGATGGCGGCGAACCTCAACCGGCTCAGCGGTGGCCGGCTCGTCCTCGGCGTCGGAGTCGGCTGGGCCCGGCAGGAGTTCGAGGCGCTCGGCGTGCCGTTCCGGCGGCGCGGCGCGCTGACCGACGAGTACCTGCACGCCATGCGCGAGGCCTGGCGGGACACCGACGACTACGACACGGCTGCGATTCCGATCTGGGTCGGCGGCAACAGTGACGCCGGTATGCGCCGGGCGGTGCTGCTCGGTGACGCCTGGCACCCGCTGCGGTGCACGCCCGAGTGGCTGGCCGAGGCCGCCGGACGGCTGAAGGTCATCGCCGACGAACTGGATCGCCCGGTGCCCGCGTTGATGCCGCGCATCGCACTGCGGGAAACCCCTGAACCGGTCACCGCCCCGGACCGGCTGGCCGGTGTCGGCACCATCGACCAGATCGTCGCCGACCTCGACCGGATCCGTCTGCTCGGGGCGGAGACGGTGGTGCTCGATCCGTTCAACGGTGACCTGACCGAGATCCGCCAGCCCGAACGCGCCTGGCGGACACTCGCCGCCGTGGCCGCGTACCACCGATCCCAGGAGGACCGATGACCCCCGACGACGAGAAGTTCCTCCGCCGCGCCGTGGCGCTCGCCAGCCAGGCCGGGGCGTCCGGCGAACGCCCGTTCGCCTCGTTGCTTGTCGGCGCGGACGGCACTGTCCTGATCGAGGACCACAACACCGTGGTCTCCGACTCGGACATCAGCGCCCACCCCGAGTTGAAGCTGGCCCGCTGGGCCGCTCGGGAACTCGCCCCCGACGTGGCCGCCGGCACCACCATGTTCACCAGTTGCCAGCCCTGCCCGATGTGCGCGACCGCGATCGACCGGTCCGGCCTCGGCCGGGTGGTGTACGCCCTGTCCAGCGAGCAGTTCGAGGAGGTCAAACCGGCGACCCCGCCGCTGCCCCCGGTGCGCTACGAGGGGCCGGCGCTGTTCGACGAGGCCCGCCAGCCGATCGACGACTACTACTAGTTTCGAGCGGTGCTCACTGAGAACCCCCACGGATCTGGGGGTTCTCAGTGCAGGTGATCCGGGGCGGCCGGCCCACCAGGACGCCGCGTCGCGGAGGCCAGGGCGACGCTGCCGTCGGTGGCGCTCTTGTGGGGATCGCCGGCGGCGCCGGCGAACGCGCCGCCGGACCGATCGTGAGCCCGTCGGTCATCGGCTCGACGAACCCTGCCGGTCGTGGGCCGCCGCTGCCGTCTCGCGTACGGCCTCGGCGATGGCCGAGAAGTCCTTCTTGAGGATCGCGCCGTGGTTGCTGGGGACCTTCGCGCTGATTTTGATGTTCGGGTTGCGCTCAGTCACCGCATCGAGGCTGGCGCGGATCCGTTCCTGCTCATCACCTTTGCTTCCGAAGGACGTCCCCGAGGCGACCACGTAGCGCACCGGGACGGCGATGTTGTCCAGCACCGGGCCCAGTTCGCGCTCGCGGGCGAGTCTGCCGATCTCGATGTTGCTGTTCGCCATCTGTTCGGCACTCATCCGTGGGGTCAGGCCCGTGGGGCGCAGCAGCGGCATGAACAGGTTCAACCGCTTGAACGTCTTTCGGATCCGCTGCTCCATGGCCTCGTCGAGCCAGTCGAACGGCTGCGCGCCGTCGACCAGGACCGCACCCAGGGCACGTTCCGGATTCCGGCTGGCCCAGTGTGCCCCGAGGAACGCTCCGTAGGACCAGCCCACCAGCAGCGCCCGGTCCACGCCCCTGGCGGCGAGAACGGCATCGACATCCCGGACGGCGGCCTCGAAGGAATAGTCCGCCGAACGCTTCGACTTCTTGCCGCGGGCCCGCTCGTCGTAGGTGATGTGCCGGTAGTCGGGGCCGAGTTCGGCGATGACCCGCCGCCAGTACCCCTGAGTGGCGAACTGGCCGTTGAGGTAGACCACCGGGATGCCGGGGCCGCCGGTGTCGGCGACGGCCAGCGCGGTGTCGTCGACCGGAATCATGCCGGTCCAGGCCGAAGTGGCCACGTTGGCGCCGGAGATCAGGGTCTTCTTGCTCATCACTTGCTCCTGGGTGTCGTGCTCGGTTGCGATGCCCAGAACGCTACGACACTTGCCAGCGCGTTGGCAATAGTTTGCCAACAGGATTTGCCAATGAGGTTCCTTAAGTCAGGGTCTGTTGCCATGGTTGAGGCAAGCCGGCTAGGCTCGGGATGTGGTGGAGCAACCAGCCTTCGGCCGCCGGCTCAGGCAACTGCGGATCGAGCGGGGCCTGACCCAGGGCGCGCTCGCCGGCGACGGCATGTCGACTGGCTACCTGTCGCGGCTGGAGTCCGGGGCCCGGCAGCCCACCGAACGCGCGCTGGCGCACCTGGCCAGCCAGCTCGGCGTCAGCACCGACGAGCTGGAGGAGTCCACCGCCTCATCACTGGCGCGCAGCCTCACCATCGCCACCGGCCTCGGCGCTGACGAGACGGGCGAGCTGCTGTCCGGTGCGCTGGCCACCGCCGAGGGCGAGGACCCCCTGCTGCGCTGGCAGGCGTTGTGGCGGGTCGCCGGCTGGCGCCGGCACCGCAAGGAGTACGCCGAGCAGCGGGCCTGCCTGGACGAGCTGACCACCCTCAGCGACCAACTCGGACTGCCCGAGTTGCAGGCCAGGGCGCTGGCCGAGCTGGCCCGCTGCCTGCGGTCCACCAGCGAGGTCCCGGCCGCCGTCGACACCGCGCTGGCGGCTCACCGGCTGGCCAAGGACAACGCGCTGGCCCCCTATGTCATGGCGAACGTCCTGCTGGCCGTGGTGTCCGCGCTGGCTGAGGCCGGCCGGCTGCCCGAGGCCAGCCGGCACACCGACGAACTGCTCAGCCTCGTCGAGGGCCGATCAGACACGCTGTGGGCCGAGGCGCTCTGGACCGCGGCCAGCATCCGGCTCCGCCAGGGTGAGCCCGCCGCCGCGGCCGAGCTGCTCGGCGAGGCCGTGCGAGGGTTCGACGGACGGAACAATCCCACCTTGTGGACGCGCCTGCGGATCAGCGCGGCCAAACTCAACCTGGAAACCACCCCGCCGGACACCGAGGCCGCCCACCGCCGCGTGGAGGAAGTCCAGGCCAGCCTCCCCTTGGCCGGAACACCCGCCATCGAACAAGAGCTGCTGTCCCTGCGTGCGCACCTCGCCATGCAGACCGGACGCACCGCCGAAGCCCGCGCGATGCTCGACCAGCTCGACCACCTCGACCCGCTCCTGCCCTACCAGCACCGCATCGAACTCGACGTGCTGCGCAACCGGCTCCTGCTACAGGACGGCGCACGCGACGAAGCAATCGCCGGCCTGCGCGGCCTCGCCGAACAGGCCCAGGGCAACGGCAACATGGCGCTGGCCGCTGAGATCTGGCGGCTCCTCGCCGAATCCCTCGCCCACGACACCCCACGGCCGCCTCGCGCTTAGACCCAGGCACCATCCGCCCAGGCGGCAACGGGACGGGAACGCGGTTGTCGGTTCTCAGCGAAGGTGATCCAGGGCGCCCGATTGCTCCGCGTCCGGGTCGTCTCAGTGCCCCGTAGCGTAGGCGTTGATGGCGTCTGCATGCCAGGTGTACTCGATCTCGGGCAACTCGAACCCTGTGGGGAAGCGCGCCAGGCGGGCCGCTGTGGCGTGCCCGCCCGCCTTGGCGTAGAAGGCTGTCGCGCGGGTGTTGTCGCGTAGCACTTCCAGATACACAGATTGGCCAGGGCGAGTGGTAGCGGCCCAGGTCAAGGCGTGCCGTAGCAAGCAGCGTCCGATACCACCGCCGGTGTGTGCCGGATCGACGTGCAGGTTGTCGAGCAGGATCCGTCCGTCGTGGCCGGGGATGAGGTAGGCGAAGCCAAGTAGGTCCATGCCGTGCTCGGCGATCAGCAGGTGGCCGCCAGCCATGTCGCCGTCGCGCTGAGCCGTAGGCGCCAACCGGCTCTTCCACATGCCTGCCTGCTGGTCCCGCAGCGGGCCGTCCAAGTAGCTGGCCGGCATCAGGCCGGCATACGCTGCCTGCCAACTGTCGGTGTGCAGGCTGGCGACACGTAAGGTGTCCTGTGCGGTTCCGGTCCTGACCTTCAGGATCTTGATGCTCTCATGCAGGTGCACCCAAGGCGTCTATGCCACTCATGTGACCGTCCGCACATCGGCTAGGTGCGCGAGGAAGTCGCGCCGACGTACCCACATCGTCAGATGGGCGTATGGCGATGTGCGGATGCCTATGAGCGTGTGTTCTCGGGTGTGGACACCGTTGGGAGTAGCAGGATACGGCCGGTGTGAGAGCGGGCCTCGATGAGTTCGTGGGCGGTCGCGGCCTGGGTGAGTGGGAGGCGGGCGTGCACGGTGGTGCGCAGTTGGCCTGCCGCGAACAGGTCGGCGATCTCGTCCATCTCGTGGCGCGCCTGGTCCGGGTTCGCATGGCGCCAAGCGGTGAGGTTGAAGCCGGTAACGGATCGCAGCGCGAAGAGTTTGGCGACGGGGATCTGTTCCAGTTCTCCGGTCGCGGCGCCGTAGACCATGGCGCGGCCGAAGGGCGCAAGTAGGTCGAGGCTGGATTGCAGGACCGGTCCACCGACCGCGTCGAGGACGACGTCGACACCATCCGGGGCGGCTGCGCGGACCTGGTCGGGCCAGTCAGGTTGTGCGTAGTCGATGGCGACGTCGGCACCGACGGTCCGTACGAAGTCGAGCTTGCGTGATGATCGGGCAGTGCCGATGACGGTGCCGGCGCCGAGGAGCTTGGCGAGTTGAACGGCGAGGTGCCCGATGCCGCCGGCGGCGGCATGGATCAGGACGGTGTCGCCGGAGTTCAGCGGCGCGGCGCGAAGGATCCGCAGGGCGACGGGGGCGCTCATGGCAAGCATGCTGGCGTCACCGGAATCGAGGTGGTCAGGGACGGCGGCGAGCCATTGTGCTTCGGCGACGATGAAGTCCGCGTACGCGTCCTCGGCGAGCGCGGCAACCCGTCGGCCCACCAGCTGCGGGTCGACGCCGGGGCCCACCCGGGTGACCGTGCCGACGACGTCACCGGTCGGCCGGCCAGGCAGCGGGCGCTGGAAGATGCTGCCGCTGCCGGGTCCACGGCGGAACCGGGTGTCGACGAAGTTGACGCCGATCGCCTCGACTTGCAGCAGTACCTGCCCCACCTGCGGGACCGGCTGGTCGACGTCCTCGACGGTCAGTACCTCCGGCCCGCCGTACTCGTAGTACCGGACGCGTCGCATGGCCACCCCTCACTTAAAATGGACCGACAGTCAACTTCAGTTCAGAATGCTACTGGACCGCTGGTCCAGTTGTCGAGGAGCGTCATGACCGAGCCCGAACGCCTCCGCGCCGACGCGGTCCGCAACCGCACGGCCATCCTGCGCGCCACCGAGGAACTACTGACCCGGCATCACCCGCAGCAGATCTCGATGGAACAGGTGGCCGCGGCAGCCGGCGTTGGCAAGGGCACGGTGTTCCACCGCTTCGGCAGTCGGTACGGGCTCATGCGCGCACTCATGCAGGAACGCGCGCAAGACCTGGAGATCGCGATCAACACCGGCCCGCCGCCGCTGGGTCAGGGCGCCCCGCCGCGCGTACGACTCCTGGCCTTCCTCACTGCAGTGGTTGAGTTGGTCGCCCGCAACAAGGGCCTGCTCGCCGCCCTCGGCCCCGCGGCGCCCGTCACCGCCGCGCCGGAACAGGAACCGCGCGAGGCGCATCCGGTCTACCGGTCCTGGCACGGCCATATCAGCCAGCTGGTCCACCAGCAGCGGCCGGACCTCGACGCCGACATGCTCGCCCACGTCCTCCTCGCCACTCTGCACAGCGAACCGATCCTGAACGCACTGGAGCGTGGCGACGGGAACCGCCTCGACCGGACCCTGCGCGACCTGGTGACCGGCCTGATGCCTGAGTAACCCCGGACGGCGGCACGCAGCCGGGCGGATCAGATCCAGTGAGAACCGATCAACTCCGCTGGAGAACCCACAATGGTGGCGCGGTTGCAGACAAGCCGCGCGTCAACTGGGGTTGACACGAGTGGCGCTGTCAACGTATGTTGACGACATGAGTCAGGCGACGGAACTCGCGGCGGCAGCCGGCAGCACCGACCCCCGGGTCGGGCTGCGCGCCGTCCGCGCGCTGCGCCGGCTGCTCGAGCGGCTCGAGGTGGTCCAGGTGGACAACGCCCGTCGACAGGGCTGGTCCTGGCAGGAGATCGCCGACGCGCTCGAGGTCAGCCGGCAGGCCGTGCACAAGAAGCACGCTGGGCGACCGGCGGTCAAGTCATCCTGGGAGGCGTGATGTTCGAACGGTTCACCGACCGGGCGCGCGGCGTGGTGCGACGGGCGCTGGAGGAGGCTCGGGCCGAGGGCCAGCGGCCGGTCGGCACCGAGCACCTGCTGCTCGCCCTGCTCGACGACGACGCAGGCCTGGCCAGCCGGGTCCTCGCCGACGCCGGCGTGCGCGCCGACGACCTGCGCGAGCGCGTCCGCCGGCACACCGTCAGCGGTGGCGCCGGCCTCGGCGACGCGGACGCGGCGGCCCTGCGGGAGATCGGCATCGACCTGGCCGCGATCGTGGCCCGCATCGAGGAGTCCTTCGGCCCGGACGCGCTGCGCGAGGCCGTGCCGGCACCGCGTAGCCGCTGGGGCCGCAGGCGGCGGCGGTACCTCGGCGGCCCGTTCTCGCCCCGGTCCAAGAAGGCGTTGGAGTTGTCCCTGCGGGAGGCGCTGCGCCTGCACCACCGCCACATCGGCACCGAGCACATCCTGCTCGGGGTGCTCCGGGAGGGGCATGGGCTGGGCGCGCTGGTGCTCACCGAATCCGGTGTCGACCTCGACGATCTGCGCCGCCGGGTGGAGGTCGCACTGCGAGCGGCGGCCTGACGGGTGCGCTCGCGTTGAAACCTGTCTGTGGCGCTTTCGACGCGAGCACCCCGCTGGGTCGCTGAAGCCGCCCCGGTGCTGCACACTGGCGCCCGTGGATGCTGGACAGGACAGGCGACCCTCGGGTGGTGACGGTGGGCTGCGCTCCGCCGTGGTGGTCAACCCGGTGAAGGTCGACGATCTCGACGAGCTGCGCCGCACCGTGAACGAGGCCCTCGCCGCGGCCGGCTGGCCCGAGCCGCAGTGGCACGAGACCACCGTCGAGGATCCGGGCCGCGGCCAGACCGAGCGGGCCGTCAAGGCCGGCGTCGACCTGGTCTTCGCCTGCGGCGGCGACGGCACCGTGATGTCCTGCGTCAGCGCGCTGGTCGGCACCGACGTGGCCCTCGCGGTGCTGCCGCAGGGCACCGGCAACCTGCTCGCCGCCAACCTCGGGCTCTCCACCGATCTGGCCGCCGGGCTGCAGGTCGCCGTCGAGCGGGGCCGACGGCTGCTCGACGTCGGCGCCGTCGAGGACAGGTACTTCACCGTGATGGCCGGCATGGGCTTCGACGCCCAGATGCTCGCCGCCACCTCCGAGACCACGAAGGCCCGCATCGGCTGGCCGGCGTACGTCGTGGGCGCCGCCCGGCACCTGCGGGACCGGCCGATGCGGGTGCAGATCCGCATCGACGACCGCCCGCCGGTGCGCCGCCGGGCCCGTTCGGTCCTGATCGCCAACGTCGGCCGGCTGCAGGGCGGGGTGACCCTGCTGACCGAGGCCGAGCCGGACGACGGCTGGCTCGACGTCGCCGTGCTCACCCCGCGCAACCTGCGGCACTGGCTCGCGCTCGGTTGGGCGGTGATCCGCCGCAGCGGCCAGGTGCCGCAGATGGAGGTGTTCCGGGGGCGGCGCGTGGTGGTCACCAGCAACCGGGCCCAGCCCAGGGAGTTGGACGGCGACCTCATCTCCCCGGGCCGGCACCTGCGGGCGGCCATCCGGCCCCAGTCGCTCTGGCTCTGCGTTCCCCAACCCGAGGACGCCCCCGACCTGGCCGTCGACGTGCAGGGCGCCGGGGAGCGGGGCGAGCAGCTGATCGAGGAGGCACGCCGTGAGTAGCACCCGGATCGTGCCGGAGACCCGGCTGATGGCCGACGAGGAGCTGTCCGCCGACGACGCCTGGCACACACTGCGCCGTGAGGGCCGCTGGCACCTGCTGCGGGACGCCTTCATCCGGTTCCGCTACGGCGACGGTTTCAGCCACTCCCGGGCCTTCGCGCTGCAGCTCTGCCTCGCCGTGGTGCCGTTCCTGATCGCCCTCACCGGCCTGATCAGTGAACTGGGCGTCGAGGAGGGCGGCCAGGTGGTCGCCGACACCGTCCTGGCGCTCACCCCGGGGCAGAGCGCGCAGATGGTCGCCGAGCTGCTGGGCGAGGGCGAACGCGTCGAGGACGCCGGGGAGGTGGCACTCACCCTCGGTCTGCTCACCGGCCTGTTCGCGTTGACCACCACCATGGCCCAGATCGAGCGGGGCGCCAACCGGATCTACGGCGTCGAGCGGGACCGCCCCGCGCTGCGGAAATACCTCCGCGCCGCCGTGCTGGCCATCACCGCCGGCCTGCCCGCGCTCGCCGGCTTCCTGATCCTGGTCGGCGGCGGCGCGATGGGTGACTCGGTGCGGAAGCACTACGAGTGGGGCGCGGTCGCCAACGGCATCTGGGACGTGGTCCGCTTTCCCCTGAGCCTCGGGCTGACCGTCCTCGCCGTCGCCGTGCTGTTCCGGCACGCGCCGCGTCGCAACCAGCCCGGCCTGTCCTGGCTGCTGTTCGGCGCGGGCATCGCCACGGCCCTGTGGTGGCTGGCCAGCCTGCTGCTTGCCGCGTACGTGCGGTTCAGTGACGGTTTCGGGCAGACCTACGGCGCACTGACCGGCATGATGGCGCTGCTGCTCTGGGCCAACCTGACCGGGATTGCGCTCTTCGGTGGGCTGGCCTTCGCCGCCCAGTTGGAGGCCCTGCGGATCGGTGTGCAGGAGCCGGCCCAACCCGACCTGTGGGAGCCCGACAACGACCGCGCCGAGCTCGTCGACACCGGGGACATGACGGCGCTGTAGCGGCACCGGCGTGTACGACGGACGCGGATCGGGTAAAACGCCTCGCCAGGCAGACAAGGGAGGTGCGGGGTGACCGCGGTCAAAGAGGTGGCGCGACGTCCGATCGGTCATTTCGCCGAGCGGAGCGTCGCCGGTCTGGCGGCCGTCACCGGCGCCGGGGTGGGCTTCGGGCTGCTGTTGCTGCTCGTCCGGGTGCGGTGGAGTCCGTTGCAGGACGTCGACCACGCGGGCGCCGAGTGGTTCAACGGTCTCGTCGCCCCGCACCACGCGCTTGTCACCGTCCTGCAGGCGGTGACCGACCTGGGCGGCCGCCCGGTCCTCATCTGGTTGGTCAGCATCGCCGTGGTCGGGCTGCTGATTCGGAAACAACCACGGCTGGCCGTCTACCTGATCATCACCGGGGTCGGTGGTCTGATCCTCGACCCGTCGCTGAAGACGCTTGTCGGCCGGCTCCGCCCGGTCGTGGACGTGCCGATCGCGAGCGCTCCGGGTAACAGCTTCCCGAGCGGGCACGCGCTGGGCTCGTTCGTCGCGTACGGGGCTCTGCTGCTGGTGTTCCTGCCGGCCATGGCGCCCCGCTGGCGAAAGCCGGCGATCGTCGGCGTCGGCGTGCTGGTGGCGTTGGTCGGTCTGACCCGGATCGCGCTGGGCGTGCACTACCTCTCGGACGTGCTGGCCGGCTGGCTGCTCGGTGCGGCCTGGCTGGGCGTCACCGCGTACGCCTTCCGGCTGTGGCGTCGCGAGCGGGGGCGTCCGGTGCCGCCGCTGAGCGAGGGCCTCGAGCCGGAGGCCGGGCACGACATCGCCCCCGCCCCGGCGGAGGAGCACGTGCTGGCCCACCCCCGCTCGGCGGTGGCCGAGCTGCTGGTCGGCTGGGTGCTCGTGTTCGGGGCGCTGTACGGCTTCGGCATGTACGTCAGCTACCACGCCAAGGGCACCCTCTTCGCCACCCTCGACACGGAGGTGCCCCGCTGGTTCGCCGACCGGCACACCGAGGTGCTGACCGAGGTGAGCTGGTGGTGGAGCAAGTTCGGTGACACCCACGCGATCCTGATCATCTCGCTGGTGTTCTGCCCGCTGGTGCTGGCGGTCTGGCGGCGCTGGCGGCCGGTGCTCTTCGTGGCGCTGGCGATGGTGGGTGAGCTGACCCTCTTCCTCGCCTCGGCCCGGGCTGTCGACCGGCCGCGCCCGCCGGTGGAGAATCTCGACGGGCAGATGCCCACCTCGTCGTTCCCGTCGGGGCACATCGCGGCCACGATCTGCGTCTGGCTGGCGATCACCGTCGTCGTCTTCCCGCGTACCGATCGGTGGTGGCGGTGGATCTTCGTGGCGTTGGCCGTGATCATGCCGGTCGGGGTGGCCACCTCCCGGATGTACCGGGGGATGCACCATCCGACCGACTTCATGGGCGCGATCCTGCTCTCCGCGCTCTGGATCGGGCTGCTCTACCTCGTCGTCCGCCCGAACGCCGACCTGAAGGACGGCAACCAACCGGCCATCGAGTCGGAGGACGTGGACACCCTCGACGACGAGCTGGCGCGGGCCGGCCGAGCCGACTGAGCGCCGCCGTGCTGCGGGTGATGACCTGGAACATCCGCACCGGCGGTCGGGATCGCGGCGGCTCCGACCGGCTGGACCAGGTGGTCCAGGTCGTCGACGAACAGGCCCCGGACGTGCTGGCCCTGCAGGAGTTGCGTGGTTTCGATCGCGGCGGTCTCCTGGCCGAGGTGGCGGGTCGGGTGGGCATGACGCCCCACCTGGCTCGGTCCTGCTTCGGGCAGCCGGTGGCCGTGCTGGTCCGGCCGCCCTACCGGGTCATCGACGCGGGTACGCTGCGCCGGCCGTTCCACCACGCCGCCGCCCGCGTCGTGGTGGCGACCTCCGCAGGTCCGTTCACGGTGCTCGGCGCCCACCTCTACCCGTACTCCGGTGGGCGGCGGCGGATGGAGGCCGACTGGCTGGTCAGCGCGGTGCGGCGTGCCCCGGGGCCGCTGACCCTGGTCACCGGTGACCTCAACTCGCTCGACCCGACCGTCGACCACACCGAGCGGCTGGCCGGGATGCCGGCCCTCTACCGGCGGCGGCACCTGCGCCGCTCCGGCGGCACCGTGGACACTCGCGCGATCGGCCGGCTGCTCGCCGCCGACCTCGTCGACCTGTGGCCGTCGGGCAACATCGGAGCGCCGGAGGCCGCCGGCCGCACCGTTCCCACCCGGTTCGGCGGGGCGGAGTTCGCGGGTATGCGGCTGGACTACCTGCTCGGCAGCCACGCGGTGGCTGATCGGTTGCGGGAATGTCGGGTGATCCGTGGCGGAGCGGCGGACCGGGCCTCGGACCACTACCCGCTGCTGGCCACGCTCGACCTGGACGCCGGCTGAGGGCTGCCCGTCGGCGTGGTGCCGCCGCCGCACGACGTGGCACGGGCCGGTTACCGTGCCCACCGTGACCGACCGCCCCACCCTCCGCTCGCCGCTGCCTGGACCGTCGAGCAACCACCTGGCCGCGCCGACGGCGGCGCGTCCGGCCCGTGCACCGCTGGCCCCGGACACGGCGGAGCCGGCCGCCGTCGCGCTCCCGCTCGTCGCGGCCTTCGCGCGCGTCGTGGCGTTGGTCGTGGTGCTGCCGGTACGCCTGCTCTGGGAGCTGATCGCGGCTGCCGGCCGGCTGTCGTACCGGCACCTGCTCAGGCCGACCGGCCGGTTCCTGCGCCGCTGGCTGCTGGCCCCGTTGGCCTGGGCCCTGCACCGGCTGCTCTGGGTTCCGCTGATCTGGTGCGCCCGTAACCTGCTCTGGCTCCCGCTGGGGTGGGTGGCCCGCACCCTGATCTGGCGCCCACTGGTCTGGCTGGCGCGTGGCCTCGCGTGGGTGGCCCGCACCCTGATCTGGCGTCCGCTGGTGTGGCTGGCGTACGCCCTCGCCTGGGCGGGCCGCACGTTGGTCTGGGCCCCGCTGGTCTGGCTGTGCGCGGTGCTGGTCGCTCTGGGGTACGCGGTGGGACGGGCGGCTCGGTGGCTGCTCTGGGCGCCACTGGTCTGGTTGGCCCGCAGAGGGTTGCGTCCGCCGCTCGTCGCTCTGGGGCGCGTGCTGGTCTGGCTCGCCGAACACCTGGTCCTGCGGCCGCTGCGCTGGCTTGGCGCGGTGCTCACACCCGCCGGGCGGCTGCTGGCGCGGGGCGTCGGCATGCTCGTCGGGGCGCTGAGCGCCGCGCTCGTCGGGCTGGCCCGGGGGATCTGGTGGGTCCTCGTGGGGTTCGGCCGGCTGGTCGTCGCCGCGGTGGTCGGTGCCTGGTGGACGGCCGGCTGGGTGCTGCGCCTGCTCTATCGGCTGCTGCTGCGTCCGCTCGGGCGCGGGTTGCGGTGGTTGTGGCGGCACACCGTGCTCCCGCTGCTGCGGGGTGTCCGTTGGGTCTGGTCGGTGACGGTCGTGCCGGTGGCGCACGGTCTGCGGGCGGCCTGGCGGGCCACCGTCGCGCCCGCGGCCCGCTGGATCCGCCGCTCGGTGCTCGACCCGGCCCGGTTGGCCTCCCGGGAGGTGCTCGGCGTCCTGGGCCTGCGCCGCTGACCGTGGCGGCGCAGTGGCGCGGACGCCCGACCGTGGCGGCGCTGCGGCGCAGGCCCTCAGAGCACCAGGTTGAGCAGGACGGTGAGCACCACCGAGGCGACGATCGAGAAGAGGATCATCAGGAGGCAGCCGAGACCGCCGCCGAGTGGGCGGATCTCCACGTTGCCGAAGCGCATGAGGGTCACCTGTCCGTGAGTGCGGAATCCGGGGCGGCGGGCCTCGACGTCACAACGCCCGCAACCGGGGCAGCAACTGCTCCTGCGCCCAGTCCAGGAACATCGGCTGGGTCTCGCCACCGACCTGGACGATCGCCACATGGGTGAAGCCGGCGTCGACGAACTTGCGGAACGCCTCGACGTGCGCGTCCACGTCGGGGCCGCAGGGGATGCCCTCGGCGACGTCCTCTTCACGGACGAACTGGGTGGCGGCGGCGAAGGATTCCGGGCCGGGCAGGTCCGCGTTGACCTTCCAACCCATGCCGAACCAGCGGAACTGGTCGTGCACGATCTTGCGGCACTCCGCCTCGTCGGGGCCGTAGCAGATGGCGACCTGCCCGTAGCGGGGCTGGCCGGCGCCCCCGGCGTCGTCGTACATCTCGATGATGTGCCGGTCGGGCTCGGTGGAGATGATGCCGTTGCCGTACTCCGCGGCCAGCGTCGCGGACTGCCGACCGGACGCCGCGACGGCCATCGGCACGGGCCGCTCGGGGCGATCCCAGATGTAGGCGTCGGGCACGTCGAAGTGATTGCCGGAGAACGTCAGCGTCTCCCCGTTGAGCAGCGGCCGGATGATCTGCAACGCCTCCTCGAACATCTCGTGCCGCTGCTGCACGTGCGGCCAGCCGCCGACCACGTGCTCGTTCAGGTTCTCCCCGGCGCCCAGGCCGAGGGTGAACCGGCCGTCCGAGAGTGCCCCGATCGTGCTGGCCTTCTGCGCGACGACGGCCGGGTGGTAGCGGCGGATCGGGCAGGTCACGAAGGACATCAGCTGCGCGCGGGAGGTGGCATGGGCGACCGCGCCGAGCACCGACCAGGCGTACGGGGAGTGGCCCTGCGAGTCCAGCCAGGGGTAGTAGTGATCGGACATCACCAGTTGGTCGAAGCCGGCCGCCTCGGCCCGTACCGCATGGTCGACGAGGTGCTTGGGCCCGGCCTGCTCGCTCATCAGGGTGTAGCCGACGCTGACCATCCTGGTATCTCCCTCCACTGACGGATCGTTCCCGGGATACCCAGGTCGGCGGTGCTCAACCCTCCCGTCCGGTTAGCGGAGGGAATGCTTGACGGATGGCGGCGACCTGCCTACCGTCGCTCTTAACCGGTTAAGGCCGGAGGTGCGGCGCACATCCTGTGGTGGGGATGATCGCCCCGTGACGGCCCGCGTCCGCGTGGGCCGTTGCGGCTGTCCAGAGCTTGGGGCGTGGTCACTGAACCGGTTGCGCCGATCAATCCATCGCCCCCGGGAGGCCAGCGTCTTCGGCGGCAGCCCACCGCCGACGACGCCCCCACCGCCCACCACGCCTCCGACCACCACGCCTCCGCCGGCTGGCGGCTGCACGGGGACCTACACGGTGACCAGCCAGTGGCAGGGCGGCTTCCAGGGTGAGGTGCGTGTGACCGCCGGCGCCACGGCGATCACCGGGTGGGCCGTACGCTGGACGTTCGCCAACGGCCAGAGCGTCAGCCAGTCCTGGAACACGACGCTGACCAGCAGCGGTGCCACGGTGACCGCGTGCAACGCGGACTACAACGGTCGACTCGCGGCCGGAGCCAGCGCCAGCTTCGGCTTCCTCGGCAGTTGGACCGGCAGCAACGCCGTACCACAGCTGAGCTGCACCGTGAGGTGAGCAACTGAACCAGCAACGGTGGCCGGGTCCGCGCGGGTCAGAGCACGAATAGCAGATGATGAATGGCCCCGCGGGTTGCGGTGTTGTGGGATTTGCCATATCCATTGGGAGGGCAACTGAACTGTTCGATCCCTAAGGTGGCCCTGCGGTTGCTTTCCGGCAACCATTCAGCCCGCAGGGGCCACGGGGGTCCTTCTTGTACGACTGTGCACAGTCGCGCCCACGATCAACGGGCGCGACCAGCTTCACCACGCCCGGAGCCGGTGTGCCGTGTGCAACAGCCGACTACGTCAGCGCGGCACCACGTGCCGTCGCGGCGTTTCGACGCACGTCGTCACTGACGCCGGTACGCGCCGCGCAGCGTCCCTGCTCTCCGATCCAGAAAGGATCGTTTGTGTCATCGTCTAATCGGCGGCGAGCAGTCCAGGCAGGCCTGCTCGCGGTAACCCTGGCGGCGGGGTTCCTCAATGCCGCACCGGCGCAGGCCGTGACCGGAGGAGCCCCCGTCACCGACGGGTCGTTCGCCTTCGTTGCCAAGGTCGAGGTCGGATCGATGGAGCGCTCGTGCAGCGGCTCTCTGGTCGACCCCTGGTGGGTGCTCACCGCCAAGAGTTGCTTCAGCTTCGATGGCCAGGCCGTGGTCGCGGGCAAGCCGACCAAGCCGACGACGGTCACCGTCGGGCGCCCCGACCTCACCAAGTCGACGGGCGCTGTCGTTCCGGCCTTCCGGATCGTGCCGCACGCCACTCGTGACCTCGTGCTCGTGCGGCTGTCCCGCCGCGTCGACGTGACCCCGGTGGCGCTGGGTGCCGCACCCGTGGTCGGCGAGCAGCTCACCGGTGCCGGCTTCGGTCGTACCGCCACCACCTGGGTTCCCGACCAGTTGCACGGCGGCTCCTTCGCGGTGCAGGCCGTCGGAACCTCCACTCTGGACATCCTGGGTAGCGGCCAGACCGGTATCTGCCGCGGCGACCTCGGCGGCCCCACTGTTCGCGTGGTGAGCGGAAAGCCGCAGCTCGTCGGCGTGCACCACGCCTCGTGGCAGGGCGGTTGCCTCGCCGAGACGGAGACTCGCCGCGACGCGGTGGACAGCCGGGTCGACGACCTCGCGTCCTGGTTCGCCGCGACCATGCCGCAGGGTGTGGCGACCGACGCCTACGAGGACCTCAACTTCCTCTACACGTACGACCCGGGGGAAGCGGCTCCGATGACGTTCAACGCGAACTCGACGGGCGGTTTCCCCGGCCCGATCGGTTCGTGGAAGAGCACCGAGCAGAGGTACGACCGGGACCGGGTCAAGGTGTTCAACGACGACTTCGACGGTGACGGGATCAAGGACGTCGTGGCGTTGTCGACCGCTGCCGATGGCAGCTTCGCCATCGACACGTTCATCACCCAGGCCGACGGCAAGTACGGCGCACCCCTGCGTTCCTGGACGGCGGCTGCCGGTTGGGGTCATCTCGGTGCCATGAAGATGGCCTCCGGCGACTTCAACGGCGATGGCCGGGCCGACCTGACCGCCTTCTACGGTTACAAGTCCGGCACCGGCGACGAGGCCTGGATCAACTGGATCGCCCGTCCGGACGGCGGCTTCGACGCCCCGTCCACGGTGTGGCAGGCGTCCGACTTCGGCAACTGGAACAGCGTTTCAGTCTTCGCCGGGGACGTGAACGGGGACGGCCGGGCCGACGCCTCCCTCTTCTACGCGTACGCCACCGGGGCAATGTCGATCATTACCTGGCCGGGTCAGACGGACGGCAAGTTCGGCACCCCGTACAACTCCTGGACGACTCCGGCGGACAAGCCGTTCGGCGCGCTCTCCGCGATGAAGTTGGCAGACGGCGACTTCAACGGCGACGGTCGCGGCGACGTGGCGGTGTTGTACAACTACGGAGGCAGCCACACCGGTCTGCACACCTGGACGGGCAGGGCGGACGGGACCTTCAACGCGCCCGTCGCGTCCTGGTCGTCGACCAGCTTCGGCCAGTTCGCCAAGATGAAGCTGGCCACCGGCGACTACAACGGCGACAAGCGCGACGATCTGGGCGTGCTCTACTGGTACGCCGACGACAGCTTGGGAATGCACACCTTCACCTCGACCACGAGTGGAGGCTTCAATGCGCCGTTCGGAACGTGGTTGAACCGTCCGCGGACCTTCGGTTGGTGGGTCAACGTGCGGTTCGACGGCGAGTGATCCTCTCTGCCTGAGGGGGTTCCCCCGCTTCTCCGACGGGAGGCGGGGGAACCCCCTTACCGTTGTCGTCAATGCCCCCCGGTCAGGTTGACGATGACCACCCCGGCGATGTCCTGTTCGGCGGAGCTCGTAGGTGGTCAGGCTAACGGGCTGGGCTCGGATGCGATCGGCGCGCTTTCGGCGGCGAGCCGGGCGGCTCGCATCGTGAGGTAGCGCTGTTCGGGCACGCTGCTCGTGCGCGCGGCGGCGGCCCGGTAGTCGGTGACTGCCCGCTCCCGGTCACCGGCCATTTCGTGCAGGTGGGCGCGGGCGGCGGGCAGCCGGTGGTGCCCGGCCAGTCGGGGGTCGTCGGCCAGCGCGTCGAGGGCGGTGAGGCCGGCCGCCGGCCCGTACACCATGGCGGTTGCCACGGCCCGGTTGAGCGCCACCACCGGGCTGCCGACGAGCCGTTCCAGCACCTGGTAGAGCGCCAGGATCTGCGGCCAGTCGGTCTGTTGGGTGCTCGGCGCCTCGTCGTGCAGGGCGGCGATGGCGGCCTGCACCTGGTACGGGCCGACGGGCCCACGCGGCAGCGCACGGGTGACAAGCGCGACGCCCTCGGCGATGGCCGACGCGTCCCAGCGGCTGCGGTCCTGTTCGGCCAGTGAGATCAGCTCGCCGGAGGGCCCGGTCCGTGCCGGCCCGCGCGCCTCGGTGAGCAGCATCAACGCCAGCAGCCCAGCCGATTCGCTGTCGTCGGGCAGCAGCGTGTGCAGCGCGCGGGTGAGCCGGATCGCCTCGACCGCGAGGTCGATCCGGCGCAGGTCCGGGCCGGTGGTGCTGGTGTGTCCCTCGGTGAAGACCAGGTAGAGCACCTGCCGGACGGCCGCCAACCGGTCGGCCCGCTCCGCCGGCTCGGGCATCCGGAACGGCAACCCGGATGCGCGGATGCGCTGCTTGGCCCGGCTGATCCGCTGTGCCATGGTCGCCTCGGGCACCAGGAACGCCCGTGCGATCTCGGCGGTGCTCAGCCCGCCGACGGCGCGCAGGGTCAGCGCCACGGCCGACGTCGGGGCGAGCGCCGGGTGGCAGCAGAGCATCAGCAGGACCAGGGTGTCGTCCCGCTCGGCGGTCAGCTCCTCGTCGGCAGCCGGCGCGTACTGCCGGTCGTCCGGGTCGCGGCGGGCGACCAGGTCCTCCCGGCGGCGTCGGGCCTGCTCACCGCGGACCAGCTCGATCATTCGGCGGTAACCGACCTGGATCAGCCAGCCGCGCGGGTTGGCCGGCACCCCCTCGGCCGGCCACTGGGTGGCGGCGGCGAGCAGCGCCTCCTGCACCGCGTCCTCGGCGGTGGCGAAGTCACCGAAGCGCCGGGCGAGCACGCCGAGGACCTGCGGCGCCAACTCGCGCAGCAGGTCCTCGACGCGGGGATCGGTGTTCAGCCCCTCACAACTCCTCTGCCGGGGCGGACATCACCGGATGCACCTCGATCGGCATGTTCAGCGGGCGTCCGCCGGGGCCGGGTGCGGTGGAGATGTGCGCGGCAAGTTCCACCGCCCGCTGCGGGCTGTCGCAGTCGACGATCCAGAAGCCGGCGAGGAACTCCTTCGTCTCGGCGAACGGCCCTTCGGTGACCACCGGCGTCCCGCCCGCACCGGCGCGGACGATTCGGGCCTGCTGCGGGCCGCCGAGGCCCTGCCCGTCGACCCACTCGCCGGCGGCGGTGAGTTTGTCGTTGACCTCGCCCATGAACGCGATGTGCGCCTGGACCTCCTGCGGGGTCCAGGTGTCGATGCTCGGGAAGTCGGTCCCGGCTGCGCTGAACTGCATCAGCAGCATGTACTTCATGGTTGGCTCCTCACACCTGCGCACCTCGTCGGTGCTCTCACCCTGAGGTAGAAACAGGCCCCGCCGTTCTCGACACTCCGACCAAAGATTCTCCCAGAATCACCGGGAACCTGGTTGCTGAGCACCTGTTGACTTGCGTCTCCGGTGCGGTGCACCCTCTGCTCTCATGCGACGATGGCAGAGCGACACCATCTTTTTCGGCGGCGACTACAACCCTGAGCAGTGGCCCGAGGAAACCTGGTCCGAGGACGTCGAGCTGATGCGCCGGGCCGGGGTAAACCTGGTCTCCGTCGGCATCTTCTCCTGGGCCCTGCTGGAGCCCACCCCGGGCCACTTCGAGTTCGGCTGGCTGGACCGGGTGTTGGACCTCCTGCACGCCGGCGGTATCCAGGTGGACCTCGCGACCGCCACCGCCAGCCCGCCACCGTGGCTGGCCCGGGCGTACCCGGAGACGCTGCCCCGCCGCGCCGACGGCGCGATCCTCTGGCCCGGCGGCCGACAGGCGTACTGCCCCAGCTCACCGGTGTTTCGCGAGCGGTCGCTGGAGCTGGTACGCGCGGTCGCCGGCCGGTACGCCGAGCACCCCGCCGTGGTGATGTGGCACGTCTCCAACGAGCTGGGCTGCCACAACGCGCATTGCTACTGCGACGTCAGCGCCGAGGCGTTCCGTGGCTGGCTGCGGGAGCGCTACGGCGACCTGGACCGGCTCAACGACGCCTGGGGCACCGCCTTCTGGAGTCAGCGCTACGGCGACTGGGCCGAGATCAACCCGCCGCGCACGGTGACGGCCTTCGCCAACCCCACGCAGCAGCTCGACTTCCTGCGCTTCTCCTCCGACGAGCTGCGCGCCCAACTGCGCGCCGAACGCGAGGTGCTCAAGACGCTGGTCCGCCAGCCGATCACCACCAACTTCATGATCGGCATGGGCGTCAAGCACATGGACTACCAGTCCTGGGCCGACGACGTGGACCTGGTGTCCAACGACCACTACCTGACCGCAGCCGACCCGCAGTCGCACCTCGGGTTGGCGCTCGCCGCCGACCACACCCGGGGCGTCGCCGGCGGCGATCCGTGGCTGCTGATGGAGCACTCCACAAGTGCGGTCCAATGGCAGCCGCGCAACCTGGCAAAGCTCCCCGGTCAGCTCCGCCGCAACAGTCTGGCGCACGTCGCCCGCGGCGCCGACGGCGTTCTGTTCTTCCAGTGGCGCGCGTCCCGGGTCGGCGCCGAGAAGTTCCACTCCGCGCTGGTGCCGCACGCCGGGCCGGACACCAAGGTGTTCCGCGAGGTCTGCCAACTCGGCGCCGACCTCAAGGCCCTCGCCGAGGTGCGCGGCAGTCGGGTGGACGCCGACGTGGCCATCCTGTTCGACTGGGAGGCGTGGTGGGGAGTCGAGCTGGATTCCCACCCCAGCGCCGACATCACCTACGACGACCGACTTAACGCCCTCTACCGGGCACTCTGGCGGGCCGGCGTGACGGCCGACATCATCCACCCTTCGGCGGACCTCAGCGGCTACCGGCTGGTCCTGGTGCCGACCCTCTACCTGGTCCGGGACAACGATGTCGCGGCACTGCACTCCTACGTCGAGGGTGGTGGCACCGTCGCGGTCACCTACTTCAGCGGCATCGTGGACGGCAACGACCACATCCGGCTCGGCGGCTATCCGGGTGCGTTCCGGGAACTGCTCGGTGTGCGTACCGAGGAGTTCTTCCCCCTGCGCGAGGGCGAACAGGTTCGACTGGACGACGGCAGCACCGCGGACGTGTGGACCGAGTGGCTGCACCCCGACGGCGCCGAGGTGCTCGCGTCGTACACCGATGGGCCCTTGCCGGGCGTGCCGGCGCTGACCCGACACCGGGTTGGCGACGGCGCCGCCTGGTACGTCGCCACCCGGCTGGACGAGCCGGCCACGGATCGACTGGTCGCCCGGCTCGTCGCGGAGGCCGGCGTCCGCCCGGCGGCGTCGGCGCCGCCCGGAGTGGAGGTGGTACGCCGACGAGACGGCGAACGGAGCTGGCTGTTCGCGATCAACCACACCGACGCCGAGGTGCGGCTTCCGGTGACCGGCGTCGAGCTGTTGACTGACGCGCGGTGTGCAGATGGGCTGACACTGCCGGCCGGTGACGTGGCGGTCGTCCGAGAGGATCGGACTCCCGCAGTCTCTGTCGACGAAATGTAGAGATGCTCCGGCGGTGACCGTCGGTCACCTCCGTGGCGGCGGATGCGGTAGTCAGCGGTATACCTCAGAGTCATATTCATACCTCTGAGGTATACCGCTCAACAGCACATCGACATGGAGGGCAGCGTTCCACGAACGTGCGGTACACCGGTGTTCCCGGCAGGCTGTCGCGGATGG
>NZ_PYBV01000036.1 GCF_003205615.1 Micromonospora arborensis
ATCCGCCCTGACGGAGGTGATCTGCTCGTCTAGGACACCGTCCAGAGAAGGTGGTTCACCGCCAGCGCGGTCGCCGCCTGCCCGGCCAGCCACCAGCGCCGCGACCCCACCGGCAACCAGGCGGTGGCCACCAGCAGCCAGACCGTGAACGGCAGCCAGATCCGCTCCACCTCGGCCTTGCTCAGACCCGACAGGTCCGCGCCGAGCACCGCCAGCGCGGCGGCCAGCGGCAGCAGCACCGTCGGGCCGGCCGCGCGTACCGCCGCCGACCCGACCAGCCGGCGGGTCGCCCGCCACCGGCCCACCGCCGGGGGCATCCCGAGCACCGGGGGTCGCCGCCCGGCGGCGGCCAGCGCCCGGCGCAGTGCCGGCCCGAGCACCGGCCCGGCACTGAGCAGCAGCGCGGCCAGGTTGGCCCACACCCAGTAGCCGTACGGCCGGTCCGCCGCCCACCCCTGGTAGTACCGCTCGACCACCAGTTGGTAGCCGACCCACCACTGGAAACCAGCGGCGACGAAGACCCCCGTCACGGCAGCCACCCCGGCGCACGCGGCGAGCAGCGCACCCCACCGATGGGTACGCCGCAGCGCCAGCACGACCAGCGCCAGCACCCCGACCAGCAGGAATCCGTACGACAGGTGCAGCGCGAAGCCGAGCAGCACGCCGCCGAGCGCGGCGACGGCCCGGCCGCGTACCGCCAGCAGGGCCAGGCCTGCGGCGACCACCGCGGCGAAGATCCCGTCCGCCGAGGCGCCCACCCAGACCGCGCCGGGCAGCAGCACCAGGAACGGGATGACCGCGCGGGCCGCGTCGGCCGCGCCGAGCGCTCGCAGGGCCACCGGCACCGACACCGCGACCGTGGCCCCGAGCAGCACGCAGGCCAACCCCGCGGCGGCACCCCCAGCCAGGCCGACCCGGTCCAGCCAGACGAAGATCAGCAGGGCGCCCGGCGGATGACCCGCGGTGTGGGTGGACCAGGCGGCGGGCTGGAAGTCCAGGATCCGGTCGGTGAACCCGGTCAGCATCGTCGGGATGTCGGTGACCCCGGGCACCTCGTGCAGATACTCGGCCTGCGCGGTGAGCCGCCGGGTCAGGCCCTCCGTCCACCCGTCCACCAGGGCCAACGACAACGTCCACGCCACGGCCGCCAGCCACGCGGAGATCAGCAGCAGGCCCCACCGGGCGGTCCGGGCCCACCGCGCCCCCCAGCCCACCACCGCGACCGCGACCAGCAGCGCGGCGGGGCTGCCCCAGCCGAGGTGCGGTCGCCAGGTCGCGTAGACCGGGGCGGCGTCGGCGTGCAGGCCGGCGTCGCGCGCGTTGAGCAGCGCCCCCACCAGCACGGCCACCGCGAGCAGCGCCACCTCCACGCCCAGCACCAGCAGGTCGCCGGGCAAGCGGCGGGTCGGCGTGCGTCCGTCGGTGGCAGGGAGAGCGGTGGTCGAGGTCATGACCACCGGACGGTACGGCGGCCGCTGGCCTCCGGGGAGCGGAACCGCCGGCCCGTCATCGGACGGTAAGAAATGCGCAGGTGGTAAGGGTTCGGTAAGCACATTCCGGCCTCCACGGCCCGAGCGCCGTCCTAGCGTCGGCGGTATGCCGACTCAGATCGACGTGGTGCTGCCCTGCCTGGACGAGGCGGCCGCCCTACCCGGCGTACTCGCCGCCCTGCCGCCCGGCTACCGGGCCATCGTGGTGGACAACGGGTCCCGGGACGGCTCGCCCGAGGTGGCGGCCCGGCACGGCGCCCGGGTGGTGCACGAACGCCGCCGTGGCTACGGCGCGGCGGTGCACGCCGGGCTGGAGGCTGCCGACGGTGAGCTGGTCTGCGTCCTCGACGCCGACGGCTCGTTCGACCCTGCCGAACTACCGGCCCTGGTAGCGCCGGTGCTGGGTGGTACGGCTGATCTCAGCGTGGGCCGGAGACGGCCGGTCGGGGCCGGGGTGTGGCCGTGGCACGCCCGTGCCGGCACGGCGCTGGTCGCGGCGTTGCTGCGCCGTCGGGGCGTACCCCTGCGGGACCTCAGCCCGATCCGGGTGGCCCGCCGCGACGCGCTGCTGGACCTCGGCGTTGCCGACCGGGCCTTCGGCTACCCGCTCGAACTGCTGATCCGCGCGGCCGCCGCCGGTTGGCGCATCCACGAGCTGGACGTCACCTACGCGCCCCGGGCCGCCGGCACCCGCTCCAAGGTGTCCGGCTCGGTCCGGGGCACCCTGCGCGCCACCCGCGACTTCGCCGGCGTGCTGCGCACGGTGGACGGCCCCCGGTGACCGTCCTGCTGGTGGCCGCCAAGGCACCGGTCCCCGGGGCGGTGAAGACCCGCCTCTGTCCGCCGGCCACCCCTGCGCAGGCGGCCCGGATCGCCGCCGCGGCGCTGTGCGACACCCTCGACGCGGTCCGTGCGACCCCCGGGGTGATCCCCGTACTGGCCTGCGCGGGCCCGCTGACCGAGGCCGAGGACTTCGTCGAGTTGACCGCCGCGCTGCTCGGCTGGCCGGTGTTCGAGCAGCACGGCGAAGGTCTCGGCGACCGGCTCGCCAACGCGTACGCCGAGGTGGCGGCCGCGTACCCGGGCCGACCGGTGCTGCAGATCGGGATGGACACCCCGCAGGTGACCCCGACCCAGCTGGCCGCCGCGGTCCGCCGGCTGCGTACCGCCGACGCGGTCCTCGGCCGGGCGCACGACGGAGGCTGGTGGTCGCTGGGCCTGCGCGACCCCCGGCACGCGAGTGTGCTGCGTGCGGTGCGGATGTCGACGCACGACACCGGCCGGGACACCTGCGAGGCGTTGACCGGGCGAGGGCTGCGCGCCGCGCCGCTGCCGGTGCTGCGCGACGTCGACGAGTGGCCCGACGCGCTCGCGGTGGCGGTCGAGGTGCCCGAGAGTCGGTTCGCCCGGCAGGTCGCGGCGGTCCACCACACCCTGGTACCAAGGGGCCGCCGGTGAACCCGGTCGACACGCCCCTGCGGGTCGCCGTCCCCGACGGGCCGTCCGGGAACGGCGGAGCGGACGGGTTCGCTGCCGTACTCGCACAGCGCACAGCCAGCGGGCATTGGCTGATGTACGGCGACGGTGTCCGCAGCCCACTGCCCGTGGACCGCTGGCACGGCCGCGCCGAACCGGCGGTCGCCGGGCTGGTCGACCGCTGTGTCGGGCCGACGCTCGACCTCGGCTGCGGGCCGGGCCGATTCACCGTCGCGTTGGCGCAGGCAGGGTTGACGGCGGTCGGTGTGGACGCCTCGGCGGTGGCGGTGCGGCTGACGCGTGCCCGGGGTGCGGTGGCGCTGCACCGGGACCTGTTCGCCGCGCTGCCCGGCGAGGGCCGGTGGGCGCACGCTGTGCTGATCGACGGCAACATTGGCATCGGTGGGGACCCGGTCGCGTTGCTGCGCCGGTGCCGGGAGCTGCTCGTACCCGGCGGCACGGTGCTGGTCGAGCTGGAGCCGCCCGGCGCCGGGCTCTGGCAGGGCCAGGCCCAGGTGGCCGCCGCGCAGCGTGCCGGTCGGTTGCTGCTGGGGCCGGCGTTCCGGTGGGCCCGGCTCGACGTACGCGCCGTCCACCCGGTCGCCGAGGCCGCGGGCCTGTCCGTGCGGGAGGTGTTCCGCCGTGGCCGGCGCTGGTTCGGTGAGCTGAGGTCGGCCCGGTGAGGGGTCAGGCCGCCGGAAGTTGGATGACGAAGCGGCAGCCGCCGACCACGTTCTGCACGTCCACCCGGCCGCCGTGCGCCTCGACGAGGCCCCGCACGATCGCCAGACCCAGCCCGCCGGAGCCCTCCCCGCCCGAGCGGGGAGTGCGAGCCGGCTCCCCTCGGAACGCCACGTCGAACAGGCGGGGCAGGTCGTCCTCGGGGATGCCGCCACAGGTGTCGGCGACCGCCAGCCACGCGGCGTCGCGTTCACGCCCGGCGTCGACCCGGACGGTGCCGTCGCTCGGGGTGTAGTGCACGGCGTTGAGCAGCAGGTTGCCCACCACCCGGGCCAGCTCGGGCTCGCTGGCCAACACGGTCGGCCAGCCCGACTCGGCGGCCACCAGCCGGATACGTCGGGCTTCGGCCAGCGGTGCGGTGCCGGCCAGGGCGTCGGAGACCACCTCGCCGAGCGGCACCGCCGACAGCGTCAGCCGCAGTGCCCCGGCGTTGATCCGGGACAGCTCGAACAGGTCGTCGACGAGCCGGGTCATCCGGTCGGTCTGCCCGCGGATCCGCCGGTGGTACTCGGCGACCGTGGCCGGATCGTCGACGACCCGGTCCTCCAGCGCCTCGGCCATCGCCCGCAGGCCGGCCAGCGGTGTGCGCAGGTCGTGCGACACCCAGGCGACCAGGTCGCGGCGACCCTTCTCGACCCGCCGTTCCCGCTCCCGGGCCTGGTCCGCCCAGACCGCGGCGGTCGCCAGCCGGCGCCCGAAATACCAGCCCACGCCGAGGCTCACCGTCGCCGCCGCGGCCACGGTGAGCAGGACGACCTGGAGATCGTGTCGGGACAGGAACATCGCCTGGGCGACCACCACCACACCTGCCACCACGGCGGCCACGGTGACCGTGAGCAGGACGCACACGTGCACGGTGATCGACCGGTCGCGCAGCAGCCGCAGCGCCAGCGCCCCGAGCAGGCCCACGCCGAGCGCCGCCGCGAGCGCCGACCCGAAGATCAGCGCAAGGTCACGCATCGGCCGGCTCGTACCGGTAGCCGACGCCCCAGACCGTGACGATCCGTCGGGGTTCGGCCGGGTCGTCCTCGATCTTCTCCCGCAGCCGCCGCACGTGGACGGTCACGGTCGACTGGTCGCCGAAATTCCAACCCCACACCCGTTCCAGCAACTCGGTGCGGCGAAACGCCCGGTTCGGGTGCCGCATCAGGTGCGCCAGCAGGTCGAACTCACGCAGCGTCAGGGCCAGCTCAGCGCCGTGCAACCGGGCGATCCGCGGCCCGGTGGCCACCTCCAGACCCGCGTCGACAAGCAGCTCGGCCGCCGGCACCGCCGGCTCCCCGACCCGGCGCAATACCGAGCCGACGCGCAACACCAGCTCGCGCGGGGAGAACGGCTTCCCCAGGTAGTCGTCGGCGCCCAACTGCAGGCCGAGCACCCGATCCGCCTCGTCGCCACGCGCGGTCAACATGATGATGGGTACGCCGTCCGGCCCCTCCCGCAGCCGTCGGCACACCTGCAACCCGTCCAGCCCGGGCAGCATCAGATCCAGCACCACCAGGTGTGGCGCCCGATCCCGTACGGCGTCCAGGGCGGCCAGCCCGTCCCCGACGTGGCTGACGTCGTAGCCGGCGTGTTCCAGGTAGCGGCACACCACATCGCTGACGGTCCGGTCGTCGTCGACCACGAGCACCCGCTGCGTCACCGGCCACCTCCCCGGCCAGCCTAGCCAGCGCCGTTACCGTCGGCGACCGCGCAGATCTTGCGATCCCCTTACGTCCCGCCGTTCCGCCCCTGGCGCGGCGGGGTCCGGCGTGGCGCTCCGTGCATGATCCACTCCATCTCACCGATATTGCGGTGTCCAGCCGCTCGGAGGCCGCTAGGTCGCCGACCTGGAGTTGATCAGGAGCCCGTCCCCCTGACCGAGTGATCAGCAGGGCGGCGCGGCCTGCGTACGATGCGGGGTCGAGTCCCCCTCGTCACGGCGGAGGTATCGGGTAGATGGCAGGCCAGCACGAGGGTTTCGCCCTCGGCGTCGACCTCGGTACGTCCAACACCGTCGCCGTGTTGCGCTGGCCGGACGGGCGGACCCGCCCGTTGCTGATGGACGGTCAGCCGGTCAGTCCGTCGGCCGTGTACGCCGACCCGGACGGCACCCTGCACACCGGCTGGGACGCCCGACGGCTGGCGCAGGCCGACCCGGCGCGCTTCGAGGCGAACCCGAAGCGTCGGGTGGACGAGCCGACCGTACTGCTCGGCGACCGTTCGTACCCACCGTCGGACCTGCTCGCCGCGGTGCTGGCGGCGGTCGCGCGGGCCGCGGTGGGCA
The DNA here is from genome assembly GCF_003205615.1 of Micromonospora arborensis. Classification (GTDB taxonomy): domain Bacteria; phylum Actinomycetota; class Actinomycetes; order Mycobacteriales; family Micromonosporaceae; genus Micromonospora; species Micromonospora arborensis. Next base: position 5,977 of record NZ_PYBV01000036.1, read on the forward strand.
CCGTGGGTTTCCTGCCCCCGGCCGTGCTGACCTGCCCGGCGGCGTGGGATGCGACGCGGCGGCAGGTGCTCGCCGACGCGCTGCTGCAGGCGGGCTGGCCGCAGGCGGCCGAGCACACCCTCGCCGGGCCGACGCCGCCGGGCACCCGGCTGCTGCGGGAGCCGGTGGCCGCCGCCCGCTACTACGCGCAGGTGCTGCACCGCCCGGTGCCGGTCGGCGACGCGATCGCGGTCTTCGACTTCGGTGGCGGAACGCTCGACGTCGCGGTGCTGCGCAACGAGGGCGCGGACCCCTGGGGGGACTCCGGCTTCACCGTGGTCGCCGACGGTGGTCTGCCCGACCTGGGCGGCCTGGACCTCGACGCCGCACTCGTGCAGCGGGTCGGCGAGTTGGTCGGTGACCGGCACGCCGCGCAGTGGGCCCGGCTGACCCGACCGGCTGACCCGGCGCAGCGCCGCGACCAGGTGCGGCTCTGGGACGAGGTACGAGGTGCGAAGGAAACCCTGTCCCGGTCCACGACGGCACCGGTCGCGGTGCCGGGGGTGGCCGAGGCTGTCCGACTGACCCGGGCCGACGTCGAGCGCGTGGCCACACCGCTGCTGCGCCGCGCGGTGGACCGGGCCCGGGAGGTGATCGCGGCCGCCGGGCTCAGCCCCGACCAACTCGCCGGGCTGTTCCTCGTCGGCGGCTCGTCGCGGATTCCGCTGGTGGCCCGGATGCTGCACGCCGAGCTGGGGGTCGCGCCGACCGTGCTCGACCAGCCGGAGCTGCCGGTGGCCGAGGGCGCGCTGACCGACCTGCCGCTGCGCCGACCGCTGCCCACGCCGGCGTACGCCGGGCCGCAAATCGCCGCACCCGCACCACCCGCACCGACCCCCGCGAGTCCGCCCGCACCGACCCCCGCGAGTCCGCCCGCACCGACTCCCGTGAGTCGGCCGGCACCGTCCGCGTCGGCCGCAGCGACTGTGCCGTCCGCACCGCCCGCGCCGACTCTGCCGGCTGGGACTGCGTCGACCGTGCCAGCTGGGGCTGCGTCGACCGTGCCGGCTGGGACTGCGCTCGCTGAGGCTGCGCCGACGGTGCCGGATGGGTCTGCGCCGAGTGTGCCGGCCGGGGTTGCGCCGACCGTACCGTCGCAGCCGTGGCCGGGGGCGATCCCGCCGACCGTACCGTCGCAGCCCTGGCCCGGGTCGACGCCGCCGGCGGGCCCGCCCGGGCCGGGCTGGTCCGGTGCGGCGCCGCCCTCGCCGGCGGGCGCGGGGCGTTGGCGGCGGGCGCGCTGGGTGGTGCTCGGCGCGGTGGTCGCCCTGGTCGGGGTGGCTACCGCGGCGACGCTCTACTTCACCCGTGACCGTTATCCGGATCTGGAGTTCCGGTCGCTGCAGGAGCTGTCCCGGCCGGCGGCCGGCGGGGAGCGCCCGGCCGGCATGTGGACGGCGGTGCTCGGCGACCGGGCCTACCTCGGGTACCCCCTGCCGGACGACCGTCTGGAGGTGGTGGCGGTCGACGCCGGCACCGGCGACGAGCTGTGGCGCAAGGCGACCGACGTACGGGCCGACGACTGGGAATCGATCATCGCCGTCCCGGGGGCGGTCGCGGTCCTCGCCGATGCGCCGGGCGACAGTACCCTCCGCCCGCTGGCCGTCCTCGACGGTCGTTCGGGCACGCAGCGGTGGCAGCGAGCGGTCCGGGGCGACGACAACGTCTACTTCGCCGATGACACGGCGGTGCTGGTGGACCGGGCCGAGGCCCGGCTGGTCGGCCTGCGCCTGACCGACGGCTCGACGAAGTGGACCGAGCCGAACCCCCGCGACCAGTACGACGGCAGCCGTACCGTGGTCCGGCCGGTGGGCACCGATGCGGCGGCGGGCGGGCCGGCCTTCCTCGACGGCACGCCCCGCAACCCGTGGACGAGCAAGGGGCGGCGACTCGTCCAGGTGGGTGCGGACCGGTCGGTGCGGCTGCTCGACATGGAAACCGGCAAAGTGCTGCGCCGGTGGGGCAGTGTCGCCGACCTGGACGACCTGGTGGTCGCACACGAGGACCGCCTGTACGTGGCCGCCAACGAGGGCGGATACCAGTTGCTGGCGTACGACCTGGGGTCCGACGCGGAACCGGTGGTGCTCCACCGCTCCGGGAACGACGACTACCGCCCGACGGAACTGGTGGCCTGCGGCGAACGGCGGGCCTGCCTGTTGCAGGTGCCGAACAACGACGTCCAGCGCACCGAGGTGGTGGCGGTGAGCGAGGGAGAACACGCGATCACCTGGCCGGCGCCGGGCGTGACCGACCTGGTCCCGTTGGGTGAGCAGGTGCTCGCCCAACGGGAGTCCTCGGAGCCGAAGGCGACCCTCTTCGACGCCGCCGGCAAAGCGGTGCTGCGCGACCGTGGCGGCGTGGCGGTCCGGCTGGACGAGGGCAACCTGCTGGTCTTCGCCAAGGCGCCCAGCATCGTCGCGGACAGTCGCGTGCTGGCCGGTGTGTGGGCCGAGTCCGGTGAGGTCGACGAGTTGGGCGAGCTGAAGGACGTCCGCAGCGAGTCCTGTTCGTGGAACACCCACGTGATCGCCTGCGGCGCGGAGAAGGACTTCGTCCTGTACCGCTTCGCCAACGACTAACCCCCGGGCTGCCCCGCTGCCCCGCTGCCCCCTATCCCTGCCGCGATCTTGCACTTTCTGCCGTTGCGAATGCGGCAAATTCGGGCAGAACGCCAACCGAAACTGCAAGATCGCGGGAGCGGGGAGCGGGGAGCGGGGAGCGGGGAGCGGGGAGCGGGGAGCGGGGAGCGGGGAGCGGGGCTGGTTAGGCGTGGGTGATGTTTTCGCCTTCGACCTTGACTGGGATTTCCGTGAGGCCTTTCGGGGCGGGGCCGCCCAGGCGGGCGCCGTCGCTGGGCGAGAAGGTGGAGTTGTGCGCGGGGCAGGTGACGACCCCGTCGCGGGGTGCGCCGACCCGGACGCCCTGGTGCGGGCAGGTCGCGTCGTACGCCTTGAAGGTGCCCGCCTCGGGCTGGACGACCAGCACACCGGCGCTGACGGTGCCCCCGCCGACCGGGACGTCTCCGGTGCGGGCCAGCACGGTGCCGGGTGTGGCAGCCGCCTGACTGTCCGTCGGGCTGTCGCCGGCACCGCAGGCGCTGAGCAGCCCGGCGGCGCCGACGGCGCCCACCCCGGTCAGCAACCCGCGCCGGCTCAGGCACCAGCGGTTGTCGCGGAGGAACTCCTGCCCGTCGTACATCCTGGTCACCTCTTCCGTCGGCACACCGCACCCCTCCGGTGGCTCGCCAGCTCAGCCTGCCCCACCAGGCTGGACGCGCGATGCGACCAGCCTGGACGTTGGCTGGACGCCCGAGCGCCCACCGCCGGAGGCTGAGCGTCGCCGCCGAACCGGCCGAGAGTCGCCGCCGGGCCGACTCGTACGATGCTCCGGTGAATCTTCGGGGTACGGTGCGCGCCGATCGTCCGCTGGTGGTGCTCGCCGTGGGCGAGGAGGCCAGCTACCTGCCTCCCGAGTTGCCGGTGCTGCTCACCGGCATGGGCAAGGTGAACGCGGCCAGCGCGGTGGCCGCGGTGCTGGCCGCCGGGCCGCGACCCTCGCTGCTGCTCAACCTGGGTACGGCCGGCGCGTTGCGCCCCGGGTGGGCCGGCATCCACGAGGTCGCCACCGTGCTGCAGCACGACCTGGACACCGACCTGCTGCGTACCCTCACCGGCGAGACCTACGGAGCGCCACTGTCGCTGGCCTCCGAGGGTGCGGTGCTGGCCACCGGCGACACGTTCGTGGCCGACGACGCGGCACGGGACCGGTTGGCGCAGCGTGCCGACCTGGTCGACATGGAGGGGTACGCGGTGGCGTGGGCCGCCGCGCAGGCCGGTGTGCCGTGCCGCCTGGTCAAGCAGGTCAGCGACGAGGCGGGGGAGGGCGCGGCCCGGACCTGGCGGGAGTCGGTGGACGCCTGCGCCCGGGACCTCGCCGCGTGGGCCGCTCGACACTTCGCCTGACCGAGCAGGGTCAGTTGTCGGGTCGCCGTACCCGCAGGCCCGGCGTGGTCTCCCGGGTCGCTCCGGGAATCAGGATGTGACTGGTCAGCCCGAGCGCCACGACCGTGGTGACCAGCAACGGCGGCCAGCGGCCGGCCCACGGCAGCGTCAGCAGCGGCAGGGGGAGGCAGAGCATCCGCCGCCACGGCACGAGCATGGATATCAGCAGGGTGAACAGGACGCGGCCGATCACGAACAGCGCCGGGCCGCCCACGATCAGTAACAGCCATCCCACCGGCGTGGTGCCGGTCGGCCGGCTGACGACCAGGTCGAACGAGGCCGCCGTGCAGACCACCCCGGCCAGCATCACCAGATGGGTGTACGGAGCCACCCGCGCCGGCCGTCCCGCCCTGGCCCCGGCCGCCAGCAGTTCGCCGGCCCGGAACACGTAGACCTGCCAGAGCAGCAGCATGACCGCGAACGCGCAGAACAACGTGGCGACCCGGAGCCCGCCGAACTCGCCCCGGCTGACCTGCAGGGTGGGCACCAGGATGATGTCGCCGAGGGCCAGGATGACGAACTGCTGGTACCGCTCGCCCAGATGCTCGGTGGTCCGCGCGTACTGGTCGAAGGGCACCCGGCCCAGCCAGGGCGTGGGGTAGCGGGCCGCCGCGGAGAGCAGGTCGATCGCGATGGCGATGCTCCAGAGGGTCCAGTTCACCGTGCCGGACAGCGCGCCGGTGATCCAGAGGACGCCGGACACCAGGAACCAGAAGAGGAACCGGGCGGCGCGGATCAGGGCCGACCGGTGATGTTGTTGGTGCAAGCTCGTGATCAGGATGATGCCGCGAATCACGTGCGTGCCGACGTACGCGATGGCGAAGACCATCGCGTGCCCGCTGGAGACCTTCGGCAGCGACGCGGCCATCCCCACCGACCCGACCATGGCGACCATCAGGATGACCTGGATCGGGCGCTGCTGCGGATCGTAGAACTCGGTAGTGGTGGAGGTGACCGACCAGGTCCACCAGATCGCCGTCAGCATCAGCAGGACCGTCGCGGCGCCGGACCAGGTGTGGCGTTCGGCGAGCAGTGTCGAGGTCAACGCGAGCGAGGCCACGAAGACCACGTCGAAGAGCAACTCCAGCAGCGTGGCCCGGGTCGATCCGTCCGGTTGGCGTACCAGTGCCGCGGTGCCTCCGGTGGTCATGCCCGGCCTCCCGCCGTGTCTCCGAGGATTATCGGCGGTGCCGGCGCGGCCCGTCCCTGGATCGGCGATTCCCGCCGGTCCGGGAAGAGGGCGGCCGGAGGTTGCCACGGGACATCTCCGGGGCGGGCCGAGTGGACCGGCCGGCACCTCGCCTGAGGTCAGTCGTCGGTTGGCCGTGCGTTCAGCCCCGGCCTGGTCTCCCGGTCGCTGCCGGGGACGACGATGTGACCGGCCAGCGCGAGCGTCGCGACGGCGGCGACCAGCAGCGGCGGCCAGCCGCCGGCCCACGGCAGCACCAGCAGTGGCGCGAGCTGCCAGGCCACTCGCCGCCATGGCACGGTCCAGGACACCAGCAGGGCCAACAGGACGCGACCGAGCACGAACAGCGCCGGGCCGCCGATGATCAACATGAGCCACCGCACCGGTGTCGTTCCGGTCGGATGGCCGACGACGATCTCGAACGAGGCCGCCGTGGCGACCACACCGGCCAGCAGCACCAGATGGGTATAAGGAGCCAGGCGCACCGGCCGGTGCGCCTTGGCCTCGGCCGCCGCCACCAACTCGCCGGCGCGGAAGACGTAGATCTGCCAGAGCAGCAGCATGGTGGCGAATGCGCAGAGCAGGGCGACGACCCGGAGAAATTCGAGTCCGCCCCGGCTGACCTGCAGGGTCGGCAACAGGACGATGTCGCCGAGGGCCAGGATGACGAACTGCTGATACCTCTCGCCCAGGTGCCCGGTGATCCGCTGGTACTGGGCGAGGGGCACCTGGCCGAGCCGGGGGGTGGGGTAGCGGGCCGCCGAGGCGACCAGGTCGATCGTGATGGCGATGGTCCAGAGCGCCCAGTTCGGACTGTTCGACAGCGCGCCGGTGACCCAGAAGACGCCGGACACCGTGAACCAGAAGAGAAACCGGGTAGCGCGCTCCCTGGCCGTCTGGTGCCCCCGCCGGTGCAGGGCGACGACCAGGATGATGCAGCGAGACAGGTGCGTGCCGACGTACGAGGCCACGAAGAGCAGCAGGTGCCCGACGGTGATCATCGGCAGCGCTACGGCCATCCCCACCGAACCGACCATGGCGATCATCAGGACGACCTGGATCGGGCGCTGCCGTGGGTCGTAGAACTCGGTCGTGGTCGCCGTGAGCGACCAGGTCCACCAGATGGCTGTCAGCATCAGCAGCACCTTGGCGATGCCCGACCAGGTGCGCTCTTCGGTCAACAGTGTCGATATCAGCGCGAGGGCGGCCACGAAGACCACGTCGAAGAGCAACTCCAGCAGCGTGGCCCGGGTCGACCCCTCTGTCCGGCGTACCAGCGCCGCATTCCCTTCGATGGTCATGCCTGGCCTCCCGCCGTATCTCCCGAGGATTATCGGCGGCAGCGGCATCGCCCGTCCCCGGATCGGCGATTCCCGCGGGCCGGGGAAGACGGTGGTCCGGGTTGCCACCGGCCACCGTGCAACGGGTTGCTCGTCTCGCGTGGGGCACCTAGGCTCGGCGACGCCCAGGACCCCCGCCGCGAGGACGTGTGCCCCGATGTCGACCGAGCCTCGACCTGACCAGGTGACTGTCCCGGCGGTCTTCCCGCCGGTCGAGGTGGCCGCGGTGGGGGAGACGATGGTGGTGCTCTGCCCCGCGCCGGGCGAGCCGCTGGAGCACGCCGAACGGGTCGCTGTCTCGGTTGGCGGGGCGGAGTCCAACGTGGCCGGATACCTGGCTCGGCTGGGGCACCGGGCGGCCTGGGTGAGCAGGGTGGGCGACGACCCCTTCGGCCGGGCCGTCGTCCGGCACGTCGCCGCCGCGGGCGTCCGCGTCGACCAGGTGAGCGTGGACCCGGGCGCCCCCACCGGCATGTACGTCAAGGACCCAGGCCCGGACGGGACCGCCGTGCACTACTACCGGGCGGGGTCGGCGGCCTCCCGTATGGACCCTGGCACGCTGGCCGCCCCGGGGCTGGCCGGTGCCCGTGTGCTGCACCTGTCCGGGATCACCCCGGCGCTCTCCGCCTCCTGCCGTGCGCTGGTCGAGCACGCGGTGACCAACCGGCCGCTGGGCGGGGCGCTTGTCAGCTTCGACATCAACCACCGGGCCCGGCTGTGGCCCGCCGAGCAGGCCGCGCCGGTGCTGCGTGACCTTGCCGACCGCTGCGACCTGGTCTTCGTCGGCCAGGACGAGGCGGAGACGCTGTGGGGCAGCGCCGACCCGATGGCCGTACGCCAACTGTTGCCCGGCCCGGAGACGGTCGTGGTCAAGGACGGCGCGGTGGGTGCCACCGCACTGTGCCGCGACGCCGAGCCGATCTTCGTCCCGGCGCCCCGGGTGACGGTGGTGGAGCCGGTCGGCGCCGGAGACGCGTTCGCGGCCGGTTACCTGGCCGGACTGCTGCGCGGCCTTGATCCCGTTCGGCGGTTGCGCCTCGGTCACCTGGTCGCGGCGCAGGCGTTGACCAGCAGCGGCGACAACGCCCCGGTCCCGCCGTGGGCCTGGTTCGAGAGGCTGATCGACGCCTCCGCCGACGCCTGGTCGCCGCTCGATCTGACCGGCACACGGGCGACGACCTGAGTCGTGTCGTCGTGGCCCGACCGGACCACCAGGCAACAGATTCACCGCTAACTCGGATGGAGTGCACCATGACCACAGCGGACTTCGACCACATCTTCGGCGGCGCCCGGGTGATGGCGATCCTGCGCGGACTGCCGGTCGACGAGACCGTTCGGCTCGCCGAGCGTGCCTGGGACCTCGGCATCGACGTGGTGGAGGTCCCGGTGGCCACCGCCGACGCCGTGCCGTCGCTGCGCGCCGCCGTCGAGGCGGGCACCGAGCGCGGCCGGATCGTCGGCGCGGGCACCGTGCTCGACGTCGCACAGGTCGTCGCGGCGGCCGACGCGGGCGCCGCGTTCACCGTCGCGCCCGGCCTGGACCTCGCGGTCGCCGACGCGGCCGCCGCGCGTGGCCTGCCGCACCTGCCCGGCGTGGCCACCCCGACCGAGGCACAGCAGGCGATGCGGCACGGCCTCACCTGGCTCAAGGCGTTCCCCGCGATCTCCCTCGGGCCGGCCTGGTTCAAGGCTGTCGCCGGCCCGCTGCCGCAGCTGCGGTTCGTCGCGACCGGCGGCCTGGACGCGAGCAACGCCGCCGCGTTCCTGCAAGCCGGCGTACGGGTGGTGGCGGTCGGCTCGGCCCTCTCCGACCCGAACCAGCTGGACCAACTAGCCGAGCTGACCAAGCCCGCGACCTGAGCCGGCGCTGGCGGGTTTGCGCCATGTCGTCTATGCGTCGGGAGTGAATGGGTGGTGGGGGTGGGCGGGGCATCGATGCTGTGCTGCGTACCACTTCTCGACACAAAGAGGTCATCTTGGCTCTGTCTCGCCGGCGTCGCCGATCCGGGCTGATCGCCCTCGGCGCCGCCCTCACCCTGGCGGCCGGGTTCACCCCACCCGCCGCGGGGGCGTCCGCCGCCCCGCCGAACACCCCCGACCACCCGGTAGGCCTTCCCCCGGCCGCTGCCGGACGCGCCGCCACCGTCACCCTGATCACCGGTGACACGGTCACGGTCACCACCGCGGCGGATGGCAGCACCGTGTCGACCGTGCGCCGACCGGACGGCAGCACGCCGACCTTCCACCGCACGGTGCTGCACGGCGACACGTACGTGTACCCGGACGTCGCGTTGCCGTACGTCACCAGCGGCGTGTTGGACCGGCAGCTCTTCAACGTCACCGAGCTGATCGCCGACGGCTACGACGACGCCCGCACCGACAAGCTGCCGCTGATCGTCACGATGACCGACGCGGCGGCCCGCAACCGCACCCGCCCTGCCGTGGACGGCGCGGAGCTGGTCCGGCCGTTGGACAGCGTGCAGGGCGCGGCGCTGACCCGTCCGCGTGCCACCGCCGACCGGTTCTGGACCGCGCTCACCGCCGGCACGGCGGCGCGTCGTACGGGTGACGCCCCGACCCTGACCAACGGCATCGCCAAGATCTGGTTGGACGGTCGGGTGCACGCCGACCTGTCGGAGTCCACCGCGCAGATCGGCGCGCCGAAGCTGTGGGCCGAGGGCAACACCGCCGCCGGTGTCGACGTCGCGGTGCTCGACTCCGGCGCCGACGCCGAGCACCCGGACCTCGCCGGGCAGATCGCCGAGTCCAGCAGCTTCGTGCCCGCGGAGCCCGACATCCTCGACTACAAGGGACACGGGACGCACGTCGCCTCGACGATCGCCGGGACCGGCGCCGCGTCCGGTGGTGTCGAGCGGGGCGTCGCCCCCGGTGCCCGGCTGCACATCGGCAAGGTCCTCAACAGCGAGGGCAGCGGGCAGGACTCGTGGATCATCGCCGGCATGGAGTGGGCGACCCGGGAGCAGAAGGCCCGGGTCGTCAGCATGAGCCTGGGCGGTGAGGCCACCGACGGCAGTGACCCGATGAGCCAGGCGGTCGACCGGCTCAGCGCCGAGACGGGCGCGCTCTTCGTGATCGCCGCCGGCAACAGCGGCCCGGCCACCATCGGCAGCCCGGGAGCCGCGAACTCGGCGCTCACCGTGGGCGCGGTCGACTCCACCGACCACCTCGCCGACTTCTCCAGCCAGGGCCCGCGTGCCGGCGACGGCGGGCTCAAGCCCGAGATCACCGCGCCCGGTGTGGACATCCTGGCCGCCCGCTCCCACCTCGTCCGCGGTGGCTCCGGCGACTACACGCTGATGAGCGGCACGTCGATGGCCACCCCGCACGTGGCCGGTACGGCCGCGTTGGTCGCCGCCGCACACCCGGACTGGACCGGTCAGCGGATCAAGGAGGCGCTGGTCAGCACGGTCAAGGCCACCCCGGACTACACCCCGTACCAGGCCGGTGCCGGTCGGGTGGACGCGGTCGCCGCCGTACACGCCACCGTCTTCGCCACCCCGAGCGCCTACTCCGGCTTCCAGGCCTGGCCGCAGCAGCCGGGGATGACCGTCGACCGCACGGTCACCTACACCAACCTCGGCAGCGCGCCGGTCACGCTGAGGCTGGCCCTCGACGCGGCCACCGCGCCGGCCGGGCTCTTCGCCCTCTCCGCCGACACGGTCACCGTGCCCGCCGGCGGCACCGGCACGGTGACGCTCACCGCCAGGTACGACAAGCTCCCGGTGGAGAAGCAGGTCAGCGGCATGATCGTCGCCACTGACGACGCCGGTACGGTCCGCGGCCGGACCCTGATCGGCGCCGGCAAGGAGGGTCAGCGGCAGAACCTGACGCTGATCGCCAAGGACCGGGACGGCAAGCCGCTCGTCGGCAAGGTCATCCTCACCACCGACGGGCTGTTCACCTCCGTGGACCTGCCCGAGAGCGGCACCGCCACGCTGCGCCTGCCGGTGGCGAGCTGGACCGGTTGGATCTCCGCCGACGTGCGAGGGGTGAACGGGCCGCGCTCCAAGGGGATGGCGATGCTCAGCTTCACCGACGTCAACCTGGACCGCGACCGCACCGTCACGCTGGACGCGCGGGCCGCCCGACAGGTGCAGGCCAAGGTGCCGCAGGAGTCCACCGCCACCTCGCTGCGGATGGACATCCACCGGTCCACCGCGAACGGCCTCACCGAGAGTCAGGTGCTGCCCAACGACTCGTACGACAGCATGTGGGCGTTGCCGACGAGCCGTGCGGTCACCGACGGCGAGTTCGAGTTCGGTGCCCGGTGGCGACTCGAGCAGCCGGCGTTGACGGTCTCCGTCGGCGGACGCTCGTACGACGATCTGTTGGTGAAGCGGGCGACCCCCGCGCTGCCGGCCGGTCGTCGCCAGTTGGACGCGGTCTACGTCGCCGACGCCTCGGCGGCTGGGATGGCCAAGCGCCCGGTCCGGGACCGGGCGGTGGTGGTCCGCCGCAGCGACACGGTGGACATCGCCAACCAGGCGCAGGCCGCCGCGGCGGCCGGGGCGAAGCTACTGCTGGTGGTCAACGACGGCGTGGGCCGGCTCGATCCGTGGGACGAGGTGCCGTGGAGCCCGGAGAGCCCGGCCCCGGTGACCGTGGCGACGCTCAGCGCCGATGAGGGCGACCAGCTCATCGCGGCGGTGGAGCGCGGCACGGTGCGGCTGACCGTCGAGTCGCATCCGGAGACCAGCTACCTGTACGACGTCGCGCACCACTGGACCGGCACCGTGCCGGCCGACCCCACCTACCGGCCCTCCGCGGGGCAGTTGGCCCGGGTCGACGTCGAGTTCCGCAACTACCGGCCGGGCAAGGCGCTGGAGTTCCGCACCGACATCTGGCGGGGCATGGCGTCGAGCAACCAGGAGGCCGCCCCGGCGCAGGGGCGGCGCACCGACTGGGTGAGCGCCGATCAGCGGTGGATCGACGACGCGTTCATCGCCGGCGAGACCGGCCAGCACCTGAAGGACGTGGTCCGGTACCCGGCCGGCAAACGGAGCACCGTCGAGTGGTTCGGCCCGATCCAGCGGCCCCGGATGGGCGGCCAGGGTTACACGCCGGTCCGCTACCTGGACACCGTCTACCTGCCCGCGCCCGGTTGGGGCGACGGGGGTGGCCACATCGGTGAGGCGAACGCCAACTACGACATGGTCAACCGGACCACCCTCTACCAGGGCGACCAGGAGTTGAACTGGGGCAACGCCGAGTACCTCCAGGTCTCCGGCCTGGCCGAGCAGCGACTGCCGTACCGGTTGGTGGTGGAGAACGACCGGGCCGCCTGGACCAACCCGTACTCCCGGCAGACCCGCACCGAGTGGGGCTTCAGTTCGGCGGCGACCGGGGAGGAGTCGTCGGAGGTGCTGCCGATGATCCAGCTGGACTACCAGGTGGCCATCGACGCCGACGGCAGGGCGTCGCGGCGGGCGCCGCTGACCGTGGTCGCCTCGCACCTGCCCGAGGTTTCGGGCACTGTCGGCCCGGTGACCGTCGAGGTGTCCTACGACGACGGTGCGACCTGGCAGAAGCAGCGCCTGACCCGGCACGGCGACGGCTGGCGTACCTCGCTGTCCGCACCGGCGAAGGCCGGCTTCGTCAGCCTGCGCACCACCGCGCGGGACAACGCCGGCAACACCGTGAGCCAGCGCATCACCCGGGCGTTCGGCCTGCGCTGACGGCGCGGCTGGTCGGGTCGCCACGGTGGCCGGCCGCCGCTCGGGGTGCCGCGTGCACCCGAGCGGCGGCCGGCGCCGTGCCGGGCGTCAGCCGGTGCTCGCCGGTCGGTCGAGAAAGAGCAGGCGGGCCCGCTTCTCCGGCAGGTCGATCAGCGGCCCGAGCCGGAACCCGGTGCGCAGCAACCGGTCGACGGCCCGGCCATTGCGGGCGTCGGGCTCCATCACGACCCGCAGTCGGCGCGGATCGGCGAGGACGAAGTCGAGGATCGCGCCGAACAGCGCACCGGTGAACCCGCGCTCGAGGGTCACCGGTGGCCCGATGAGCAGGTGGACGCCGATGTCGCCGGGGCGTACGTCGTAGCACTCGCCGACCGGGTCGGACTCGGGCTGGTAGGTCTGGGCCAGCGCGACCGGCACGCCGTCGCGGTGCACCAGGTACGCGTGGTGGGTGCTCAGCGAGTCCAGATACGCGTAGATCTCGCGTACCCGTTCGCGGCTCGCCTCCCGCATCCCCCAGAAGCGGGCCCGTTCCTGGGTGACCCACCCGTGCAGCAGGTCGACGTCGGACTCCGGTCGCACGGCGCGGATGGTGACCACCCCGAACCCGGCGACGTCGCTGCGGTAGTGCTGCTGGTCAGTGTTCATCTGGCTCCTCAACGAGGCGGTCCCAGTCCGTCACGACCGGTAGCAACTCACCGGCCAGCCAGGCGGGGGTCTGGTCGTCGTGGTGCGGGTCGCCGGGCACCCCGCAGGCGCCCAGCGGGACCACCCAGCGGCTGTTCGCGCGGCGGGCCAGGTCCCAGACGAAGCGTGCCGCCGGCCCCCGGAAGCACCGGTGGGTGACCCCGGGCACGCTGGAGGTGGCCAACACACAGTCGTGGTCACCGTCGAGGCGAGGGCCGAGCCCGGCGTCCGGGTCGGGCAGGGCCCGCCACGACGCCAGCCGGTGCAGGTCACCCCAGGGCACCTGACCGGCCGCCGTGTCGCCGACCTCCTCGGCCGCCGCGCCCACGAGGGCGGCGATGTCCACACCGGGCAGCGGGGTCGCACCGAGCAGGTGCTCCAGCGCGTAACCGATGCGCGGCGTCAGCGCCAGCCAGGGCGCGAACACCTCGGGGTACGCGGGCGGCTCGGCCAGCGCGGCCAGCGCCGGGTGGGCGGCGAGCCGGCGTACGACAGCCGCCCGCAGGATGGCGTAGGCCGCCGCGTCCGTGCTGTCGGCGGCCATCCGGCGATCCCAGCGCAGCAGCCGTTCGCGCAGCGCGGCGGCGGCCGGGCCGAGCCCCGTCGACTCGGCCAGCACCGCCAGCAGCGGCCCGGCCGCGCCCAGGTACGTGTCGGTGTGCACGGTGGCCATCTCCTCGGCCGTCCAGGTCGAACGGGCGTCGAGCAGCGCCGCGATGCGACGTGCCCGGTGCGGCGGGGCGAACTCCACCCCGAACGGCGCCGCCAGTCCGCGCTCGTTGGCCATCACCGCCCGACCGACCACCTCGGCGTGGGGCATCGGCGCGTGCCAGCCCCGCCAGGCGTGCGTGGCGTCCCATCCGGGGACGACCCGCCGGCCGTTCTCCGGGTGCCGTACCGGCACCGCTCCGGCGACCCGGTGCAGCAACCCTCCGGCGGTGTCCGCCGCCTGCACCACGTTCACCGGTTCCACCCAGTGCCGCAGCGCGTGGTCCACATCGGCCACGGTACGGGCGCGCAGTAGCTCCGGCAGCGTCGCGAAACCCAGGTCACCTCGGATCCGGGGCGGGTAGCGCAGGCTGACGGCCGTCTCGTCGTCCGGTCCACCGGCGATCACCGGACCCCGGTCGGTCTCCACCACCTCGACCTCGACCGGGTCGGCCCCGGCCACCTCGATCGTCTCGACGTGGCGGTGCGCCGCACGCCAGCCGTCCGGGCCGAACGCCTGCACCCGGGGGCCGTCGCGGCGCAGCCGCTCCGCGTACACGTCCTGGTAGTCGGCCATCGCGTTGGTGATCGCCCAGGCCACCTGGCCGGTGTGCCCGAAGTGCGCGATGCCCGGCACGCCCGGCACCGCCAGCCCGACCACGTCGTACTCCGGGCAGGCCAGTCGGATCTGCTGGTAGACGCCGGGATCCTCGATGAACCGGTGCGGGTCGCCGGCGAGCAGCGCGGCCCCGGTGCCGGTGCGCTCGGCGGCGAGCAGCCACCCGTTGCTGCCGGCGACGGCGGGCCCGTCGGTGGCGAACGTCTCGATCGCGTCGGGGCCGAGTCGCTGCGCCACGTGCTCGCGCCAGAGCTTGCCGGGGAACCCGGCGAACAGGATGTGGTGGCCCAGCCAGACCGCCAGCGGTGTCCACGGCTCCCACCGACCCGGGCGCAGCCCGGTGGCGGCGAACTCCGGCGCTCGGGCCGCCCCGGCGGCGAGACCGGCGTTGACCCCGTCCACGTAGGCGTTCACCCACTCGGCGGTCGCCGGATCCAGCGCCGCGTGGCAGCGGCGCGCGGTGTCGTCGAGCCGGACCTGCCGGACGAACCGGTCCCAGCCCAGCGCGTCGGGGCCGAGGAACGCCGCGCTGGTGCCCCGGGCGCGGTGCCGTTCCACCTCGATCTGCCAGGCCCGGTCGTACGCGGTCACCCGGCCCTGCGCCGCCGCCAGCGCGAGCGGGTCGTCGGCCCGCAGATGCGGCACGCCCCACGGGTCGCGGAAACGCCGCCCGCTCACGCCGACTCCCGGACGCGGCGTCGGGCCGCGGGGACGACCAGCGGGGTGCCGGTCTCCGGGTCGTCGATGACCCGGCAGGGCAGCCCGAACACCTCCGCCACCAGGTCGGCGGTGACCACCGACGCCGGCTCTCCGGCGGCCACCACGCGTCCGTCGCGCATGGCGATCAGGTGGGTGGCGTAGCGGGCCGCGTGGTTCAGGTCGTGCAGCACCGCGACAAGGGTGCGGCCCTGCTCCTCGTGCAGTCGGGCGCAGAGGTCCAGGATCTCGATCTGGTGGGCGATGTCGAGGTACGTGGTCGGCTCGTCGAGCAGCAGCAGGGGCGTCTGCTGGGCCAGCGCCATGGCGATCCAGACCCGCTGCCGCTGCCCGCCGGACAGCTCGTCCACCGGTCGATCGGCGAGATCGTCGACGCCGGTCGCGGCCATCGACTCCGCGACGACCCGTTCGTCCTCGCGCGACCACTGCCGCAGCAGCCCCTGGTGGGGGTAGCGGCCCCGGGCGACCAACTCGGCGACGCTGATGCCGTCCGGTGCGATCGACGTCTGTGGCAGCAGGCCGAGCGTACGGGCCACCTTCCGGGCCGGCAGGTCGTGGATGTCCCGCCCGTCCAGCAGCACCGCGCCGGCGCTGGGGCGCAGCATCCGGGACAGTGCGCGCAGCAGCGTCGACTTGCCGCACGCGTTCGGGCCGATGATCACCGTGAACGAGTTGGCGGGTACCGCCACGGTGAGATCTCTGGCGATGGTGCGCTGGTCGTAGGCGAGGGTCAGGGCGGTACCGCCGAGCCGGGAATCGCGGGGGTGCACAGGTGCTCCTTCGAGGGCGTCGCGGGTGTTCACAGCCGGCCCGCCCGGCGTTCCAGGGCCAGTAGCCAGACCAGGTAGCCGCCGCCGATCACGCCGGTCACCACGCCGACCGGGAGTTGGTGCCCGGCGAACGCGCGCTGCGCCAGCAGGTCGGCCCCGACCAGCAGCGCCGCGCCGACGGCCATCGACGGCAGCAGGTTCGGGCCCGGTGCCCGGGTCAGTCGTCGCGCCACGTGCGGGGCGACGAGCGCCACGAAGGAGACCGGCCCGGCGGCCGCCGCCGCGAACGAGACCAGCAGCACGGCGGCGGCGAGCAGCACCAGGCGCAGCCGGCGTACCGGCACGCCCAGGGCACTGGCCGCGTCGTCGCCCAACTCCATCATCCGCAGCGCCGGGGCGCAGCCGACGAGCACCAGCGGCGCCAACACGACCAGGACGGCGAGCAGCGGCCCGGCGTTGGCCCAGCCCCGCCCGTCCAGGCTGCCGGTCAGCCAGAGCACCGCGCGGGCGGCATCCAGCAGGGGCGCCCGGGTCAGCAGGTAGCCGTTGACGCCGGTCAGGATCGCGGAGACACCGATGCCGACCAGGATGAGCCGGTAGCCGTGCACCCCGCGTCGCCAGGCGAGCGCGTAGATCACCAGGCCGGTGCCGAGCCCACCGACGACCGCCGCGCCGGCCAACGCCAGGCTGCTGCCGCCGAGGACGACCACCACCAGCGCCCCGGTCGACGCACCCTGGGTGAAGCCCAGGATGTCCGGGCTGCCCAACGGGTTGCGGACCAGCGACTGGAACACCGTGCCGGCGAGGGCCAGCGCCGCACCGACCAGCAGGGCCGTGACCAGCCGGGGCAGGCGCAGCTCGTACACGATGAAGTGCTCCGCCAGGGTGCCGCCGCCGGTCAGCGTGCGCAGCACGTCCGCCGGCCCCATCGGGTAGTCGCCACTGCCCAGGGCCACCAGGCCGAACCCGGCCGCGAGCACCGCCGCGCCGGCGCCGACGCCCAACGCGCGGGGTCGGAACCGAAGCGACAACCCTCCGGTACGCAGAACTGTCACGTCATCGCTCCGCTTCGCTGCGCGCTGGCGCGACGCGCCACGACACTGAGCCTGCTGGTTCGCTCGTTCACGGTTGCGCCACCCGTCGGCGGGTGACCAGCCACAGGAAGAGCGGGCCGCCCAGGACGGCGGTCACCATGCCGACCTGGAGTTCGCCGGGCCGACCCAGCACCCGGCCGAGCACGTCGGCGCCGAGCAGCAGAGCGGGCGAGAGCACCGCGCAGTACGGCAGCAGCCAGCGCAGGTCCGGGCCGGTGAGGGCGCGGACCAGGTGCGGCACCAGCAGCCCGACGAAGACGATCGGGCCGCACGCGGCGGTCGCCGCGCCGCAGAGCAGGGTGACCGCGACGATCACGGCGGCGCGGATCAGCGCGGGTCGAGCACCGAGGGCTCGCGCCGCGTCATCGCCGAGCGCGAGCGCGTTCAGCGGACGGGCCGCACCGAGCGCGACCAGCAACCCGACCAGGATGAACGGCAGCACCCGGGTGACGGTCGCGGTGTCCGCGCTGGCCAGTGAGCCGACCGTCCAGAAGCGCAGCCGTTCCAGCGAGGCGGTGTCCAGCAGCATCACCGCGCTCACGTACGAGTAGAGGGTGGCGTTGAGCGCCGCGCCGGCAAGCGCGAGGCGGGCCGGGGTGGCGCCCCGACCGCCGCCGACGGCGTAGACGAGTGCGGTCACCACCGCCGCGCCGAGCAGCGCGAACCAGACGTACCCGCCGACGGCGGTGACGCCCAGGAAGGCGGCGGCGGTGGCGACGGCCGCGGACGCGCCGGCGTTGATGCCGAGCAGCCCGGGGTCGGCGAGGGGGTTGCGGGTGAGGGCCTGCATGACCGCGCCCGCCACGCCGAGGGCGGCGCCGGCGAGCAGCCCGAGCAGGGTGCGGGGCAGGCGCATCCGGTGCACCACGGCGTATTCGGTGGCGTCGCGGTGCAGCAACCCGGACCAGACGTCGGCGAGCGGCATGGCCTTCGCGCCGACCGCGATGCTGAGCACCACGATCACCGCGAGCAGTGCCGCGGCGGCGGCCAGGCCGGCGGCGCGGGCTGCCCGACGGCCACGCCGGATCGGGGGTGCGGCCGTGTCCCTGGTCGGCACGGGCGGTGCCGGCCGGGTGACGGTGGGTGTGGCGTCCAGTGTGGGCTCCGGGGTGGTGGCGACACGGCGAACCGCTGTTGACAATAACCGAGGTTAGGCTAACCTAACCCCGCTGCCCTGGTCGACCCCGGCCAATCCTTGATCGAAAGACGACACCATGCCCGATGCCCTGTCCGCCCGCCGTCTCTCCCGCCGTGGCCTGCTGGCCGCCGGTGGCGCTGCCACGCTGGCCACCCTGCTCGCCGCCTGTGGCAAGGACGACGCCACGAAGCCCGCCGCCAGCAACGGAAGTGGCCCCTGGTCGTTCACCGACGACCGCGGCACGAAGGTCGAGGCCCCGGCCCGTCCGACCCGCGTGGTGGCCTTCACCGGCGTGGCGGCGGCCCTGATCGATTTCGGTCTCGACAAGCAGCTTGTGGGCGTGTTCGGTGAGACCAAGCGCGCCGATGGCACGGCCGATCCGCAGGCCGGCGACCTGAACGTCGAGGGCGTCGAGATCCTCGGCAACGTGTGGGGCGAATTCAGCCTGGAGAAGTACGCGGCCCTGCGCCCCGAACTGCTGGTCACCCACATGTACGACCCGGACGCGCTCTGGTACGTGCCGGACGAGAGCAAGACCAAGATCCTCCCGCTGGCGCCCAGCGTGGCGATCACCACCGCCCGGGTGCCGATGACCAAACCCATCGAGCGGTACGCGGCGCTCGCCGAGTCGCTCGGCGCGGACCTGTCCGCGAAGAAGGTCACCGACGCGAAGGCCCGCTTCGACGCCGCCGCCGAGGCGGTCCGGCAGGCGGTCAAGGCCAACCCCGGGATCAAGGTGATGGCCTGCTCCGGCAGCCCCGACCTCTTCTACGTCTCCAACCCGAAGGTCAGCACTGACCTGAGGTACTTCGCCGAGCTGGGCGTCGACATCGTGGTCCCCACCAAGCTCGAAGCCGGCGACTACTTCGAGGCGCTGAGCTGGGAGAACGCCGGCAAGTTCCCGGCCGATCTGATCCTGCTGGACAACCGCAGCACCGCGCTGCAGCCCAAGGACCTCACCGCCAAGCCGACCTGGCAGCAACTGCCGGCGGTCAAGGCCAACCAGGTGACCCCGTGGGACGCGGTACCCCGCTTCTCGTACGCCGGCTCCGCGCCGCTGCTGGAGAACCTCGCCACCGCCATCCGGAACGCGAAGAAGGTCGGCTGACGCCATGAGTACGAGCGCCACCGCCTGACTGACGACCCCAACCGATCGGCAGCACTGCCCCGAGGCGCTCCGCCGCGCCGGGGCTGGTTCCGGCTGCCCCTCGTCGAGAACGTGGAAGGACACTCCGTGACCGTGCCGACGTACCCTGTCGAGACCACGACGCCGCCACCGGCGTCAACGGCCGCGCGGGCCCAGCTGCTGCACGGCGGCTCGGTCGAGCAGTACCGCCGGACGATCGCCGACGGCGTCGACCGGGTCGCCCGGCGAGTGGCCACCGTGGACCGTCCCGGCACCGGAATCACGCCGGACGAGCTGGCCCCCCTGGTCGACCGGGTGGACCTCGACCGGCCGTTGGGCGACGCCCGCGCGGCACTGGACGAGTTGGAGGACGTCTACCTGCGCGACGCCGTCTGGTTCCACCACCCCCGCTACCTCGCCCACCTCAACTGCCCGGTGGCGATCCCGGCGCTGCTCGGCGAGGCGGTGCTCACCGCCGTGAACTCGTCCCTGGACACCTGGGACCAGAGCGCCGGGGCCACCCTCATCGAACGGCGACTGATCGACTGGACCGCCGAGCGGATCGGCCTCGGCCCTGTCGCGGACGGCATCTTCACCAGCGGCGGCAGCCAGTCCAACCTGCAGGCGCTGCTGCTGGCCCGCGAGGAGGCGTGCGCCGAGGCGATCGGTCCGGCCGCGCGCGCGGAGCTGCTGCCCAGACTGCGCGTCCTCACCTCCGCGGCCGGTCACTTCAGCGTGCAGAAGTCGGCAAAGCTGCTCGGCCTCGCCCCGGACGCGGTGATCGCGGTGCCCACCGACGCCCGGCGCCGGATCCGCCCGGCCGCCGTCCGCGAGGAGATCGCACGGTGCCGGCAGGCCGGGCTGGTGGTGATGGCCGTCGTGGCCACCGCCGGCACCACCGACTTCGGCTCCATCGACCCGCTCACCGACCTGGCCGAGATCTGCGCGGCGGTCGACGTCTGGCTGCACGTCGATGCCGCGTACGGCTGCGGTCTGCTCGTCTCACCGACGCGGCGGCACCTGCTCGACGGCATCGAGCGGGCCGACTCGGTGACCGTCGACTTCCACAAGTCGTTCTTCCAGCCGGTCAGCTCCAGCGCGCTGCTGGTCCGCGACCGGCGGACGCTGCGGCACGCCACCTACCACGCCGACTACCTCAACCCGGCCCGGATGGTGGAGCAGCGCATCCCCAACCAGGTCGACAAGAGCCTGCAGACCACCCGTCGCTTCGACGCGCTGAAGCTCTGGCTGACCCTGCGGGTGCTGGGCCCGGACTCCCTCGGCGCGCTCTTCGACGAGGTCGTCGACCGGGCCGCCGACGCCTGGCAGTTGGTCAGCGAGGACCCACGCTTCGAGGTGGTGACCCGCTCCGAGTTGAGCACCGTGGTCTTCCGCTACCTGCCCACCGGCCCCGGCCGGGAGCTGGCCGACGCCGCCAACCTGCACGCCCGGGAGGCCCTCGCGGCGTCCGGCCTCGCCGTGGTCGCCGGGACCCGGGTCGACGGCCGGCACTTCCTCAAGTTCACCCTGCTCAACCCGGCGACCACCATCGACGACGTCGGTCACGTGCTCGACCTGATCGCCAGCCACGCCGGCCGGTACGTGCACGACCACGTCGCCGCCGACCTGACCTGCCCCGTCGGCTGACGCCGATAAACCTGCCCCGTCGGCTGACGCCGATGAACCTGCCCCGTCGGCTGACGCCGATGAACTCGAACCCGCGCCTGGAGGGCCGGATGTCCACCCACGACTTCATCGCCATCGGGCTCGGCCCGTACAACCTGGGTCTGGCCTGCCTCACCGCGCCGATCGACGAACTGGACGGGGTGTTCCTGGAGGCCCGGCCGAGCCTCGCCTGGCACCCCGGCATGCTGCTGGAATCGGCCCGGTTGCAGACCCCGTTCATCGCCGACCTGGTCAGCCTCGCCGACCCGACGTCGCCGTTCTCCTTCCTCAACTACCTCAAGGAGATCGGCCGGCTCTACCCGTTCTACATCCGGGAGAGCTTCTACCCGCTGCGCAGCGAGTACGACGCGTACTGCCGGTGGGCGGCAGCGAAACTGCCGAACCTGCGCTTCGGTCAGACCGTGACCACCGTGGAGTACGACGCCACCGAGGAGCGGTACGTGGTGCGCGCCAGCACGGGCACGGGGGAGAGCGTCGAGTACCGGGCCCGGCACCTGGTGCTCGGCACCGGCACCCCGCCGCACCTGCCCGACGCTGTCGCCGATCTGCCGGGCGACGCCGTGCACAACTCCCGCTACCTGGAGCATCGGGCGGCACTGCGCACCAAGCGCAGCATCACCGTGGTGGGCAGCGGGCAGAGCGCCGCCGAGATCTACCACGACCTGCTCGGCGACATCGACCGGTACGGCTACCAGCTCAACTGGGTCACCCGGTCGCCGCGGTTCTTCCCACTCGAATACACCAAGCTGACGCTGGAGATGACCTCACCGGACTACGTGGACTACTTCCACGCGCTGCCCGAGGCGACCCGCTACCGGTTGGAGTCCGAGCAGAAGGGCCTGTTCAAGGGGATCAACGCCGACCTGATCAACGACATCTTCGACCTGCTGTACGCGCACAGCGTCGACGGGCCGGTGAACACCCACCTGCTCACCAACACCGAGCTGGTCGGCGCCGGCCACCAGGACGGGGCGTACACCCTCAGGTTGCGTCAGGTCGAGCAGGAGCGGGACTACGCCCTGCGTACCGAGGGCCTCGTCTTCGCCACCGGCTACCGCTACCAGGTGCCGACGTTCCTCGCGCCGGTGCACGAGCGGATCCGCTGGGACGCGCACGGCCGCTTCGACGTGGCCCGCAACTACAGCATCGACCACAGCGGGCGGGGCATCTTCCTGCAGAACGCGGGCACCCACACGCACAGCATCACCTCACCGGACCTGGGCATGGGCGCCTACCGCAACTCCTGGATCATCCGCGAGCTGCTCGGCCGGGAGCACTACCCGATCGAGAAGAGCATCACCTTCCAGGAGTTCGGGGTGTCGTCGTGAGCGTCGTCTTCACCCGCTCCGACGATCGGCTCGGCGAGTTCGCGCTGCGTACGGTCGACCCGGTCGCCGACGCCGCGCTGCTGCACACCTGGGTGACCCACCCGAAGGCGGCGTTCTGGCTGATGCAGGACGCCGATGAGGCCCAGGTGGCCGAGGAGTACCAGCGCGTCGCGGAGCACCCGCACCACGACGCGTACCTCGGGCTGTGGCGGGGGAGTCCCGCGTTCCTCGCCGAACGCTACGACCCGGACCACGTCGAGCTGGTCGGACGCTACGACCACCAGCTCGGTGACGTGGGCATGCACTTCCTCTGCGCGCCCGTCGGCACCCCGGTGCACGGCTTCACCCGGGCGGTGCTCGACACGGTC
Organism: Micromonospora arborensis; assembly: GCF_003205615.1. Taxonomy (GTDB): domain Bacteria; phylum Actinomycetota; class Actinomycetes; order Mycobacteriales; family Micromonosporaceae; genus Micromonospora; species Micromonospora arborensis. The sequence continues at coordinate 28,480 of NZ_PYBV01000036.1, forward strand.
ATGACCTGGCTCTTCGCCGACCCGGCGACCAGGCGGGTGGTGGTCGAGCCGGACGTGCGCAACACCGCCGTGCACGCGTTGAACGCCGCCGTCGGCTTCGAGGTCGTCGGCCCGATCGCCAAGCCCGAGAAGGACGCGCTGCTCAGCGTCTGCACCCGCGCACAGTTCCAGGCCGCGACCGACCGCGCCGCGACCGGCCGCGCTGCCGCCACCCGAATCGAAGGAGCCCCGGCGTGACCGCCACCGCCGTCCCCACCCAGATCGCCGCGCCCGCCGCCCCCGGCGACCCGGTCGGGCATCTCACCCCGCAGCGCTGGGCCCGGGCCAACCGGCTGCTGGTCCGCAAGGCGCTCGCCGAGTTCACCCACGAACGGCTGCTCACCCCGGAGCCCGTGCCGGGCCCCGACGACCGGCAGTGGTACGAGGTCCGCAGCGACGACGGCGCGGTCACGTACCGGTTCGCGGCGCGGGTGCTCGCCCTGGCGCACTGGCAGATCGACACGGACAGCATCACCCGGCACCGCGACGGCAGCTCGCTACCGCCGGACGCGGTGGACCTCATCATCGAGCTGCGGGACGCCCTGGGCCTCTCCGCGCGGGTGCTCCCGGTCTACCTGGAGGAGATCACCTCGACGTTGGCCGGCACCGCGTACAAGCTGGCCCAGGCCGCGCCGAGCGCCGCCGAACTGGCCGACGCGGACTTCCAGACCATCGAGACGTCGATGACCGAGGGCCATCCCTGCTTCGTGGCCAACAACGGCCGGCTCGGCTTCGGCGTCGACGAATACCACAGGTACGCCCCGGAGGCCGCCGCCCCGGTCCGGCTGGAGTGGCTCGCCGCGCACCGGGACCATTCGACGTTCAGCAGCGCCGCCGACCTCGACTACGACACCCTGATCGACGGCGAGTTGGACGCGCAGACCCGGGCCCGGTTCGCGGCCACGATGGCCAACCTCGGCCTGGACCTCGCCGACTACCACCTGATCCCGGCGCACCCGTGGCAGTGGTGGAACAAACTGGCGGTCACCTTCGCCGGGGAGTTGGCCGCGCGCCGACTGGTGCACCTCGGCCCCGGCCCGGACGTGTACCTGGCCCAGCAGTCCATCCGCACCTTCTTCAACGTCTCCGCGCCGAGCCGGCACTACGTGAAGACCGCGTTGTCGGTGCTGAACATGGGCTTCATGCGAGGGCTGTCGGCCGCGTACATGGCGGCCACCCCGGCGATCAACGACTGGCTGGCCGACCTGATCGCCGGCGACGAGGTGCTGACGAGCACGGGCCTGACCGTCATCCGGGAGCGGGCCGCGGTGGGTTACCGGCATCAGCAGTACGAGGCGGCGACCGACCGCACCTCCCCGTACCGGAAGATGTTGGCCGCTCTGTGGCGGGAGAGCCCGGTGCCGGACCTGGCGCCGGGGCGGCGACTGTCCACGATGGCCGCGCTGCTGCACGTGGACGCTGACGGCGGTTCGCTGGCGGCGGCGCTGATCGCCCGGTCCGGGCTGGCGCCGGAGGTGTGGCTGCGCCGCTACCTGGACGCCTACCTGACCCCGCTGCTGCACAGCTTCTACGCCCACGATCTGGCCTTCATGCCGCACGGCGAGAACGTCATCCTGGTCCTCGACGAACGGGACACCGTCGAACGGGTGATCTTCAAGGACATCGCCGAGGAGATCGCGGTGCTGAACACCGAGGCCGAGCTGCCCGCCGCGGTGGAGCGGATCCGGGTCGACGTGCCCGACGACACCAAGCTGCTGACCATCTTCACCGACGTGGTGGACTGCTTCCTGCGGCACCTGAACGCGGTGCTGGTCGAGGCCGGTGTGCTCGCCGAGGACGACTTCTGGCGTACGGTCGCGGCCTGCGCCACCGACTACTTCGAACGGGTGCCGCACCTGGCCGAGCGGGTGCGCCACTACGACCTGTTCGCACCGGAGTTCACGCTGTCCTGTCTCAACCGACTCCAGCTGCGCGACAACCAGCAGATGATCGACCTGGCCGACCCGTCGGCCGCGCTGCAGTTCGTCGGCACGCTCGCCAACCCGCTGGCGGCTCACGCTCCGGCCCGGTGACGGCGGGCGCTGGTCGAGGCGGGTCGGCTGCCCGGCTGACCCGCCTGCCCGGGCCCCGCTCAGTCGGTTGTCTCGGCCGTTCCCGCCCCGCGGAACGCGCGGGCCAACTGGGCGAGGTCGAAGCCCTCGAAGTGCTGCAGGAACCGCCGGCGTACGGCGGCCAGGTGACTGGGCCAGGACTCCTCCAGGCGGGCGAAGCCCGCGTCGGTGAGGACGGCGTTCCAGCCCCGGGCGTCCTCCTCGCAGCGTTCCCGCTTGACCAGCCCCTGTGTCTCCAGCCGGATGATGGTGCGGGTCATGCCGCTGAGCGAGAGGTGGCAGGCCGAGGCGAGCTCGTTCATCCGCATCCGCCGACCCGGCGCCTCGGATAGGTTCATGAGTGCGGTGTATTCGGTGAGCGGCAGCTGACGGTCGTTGACCATGTCGGCGTCGATCGTGCGGGGCAGCACGTACATGACGTGGCCCAGGGCGCGGACCAGGGCCTCCTCGTCGGGCGTGAGGGGTTGCAACGCTTCTGCGGAGGGGTCGGACATCCTCATATCATAGTTGCTTGAACGAGCAACTGCCTACTCTGTGTGTGATCGTAGCCATACCGAGGGCATTTGCTTGACCAAACAAGCACCCGCTAGCGTTCACGTCGCCAGGCAAGGACTTCTGAAAGGTGCCAAAATGACCAGGATCGGAATCATCCTCGGAAGCACCCGCCCGGGGCGTAACGGGGAGGCCGTCGCCCGCTGGGTGCTCGAGATCGCCAAGCAGCGTTCCGACGCGGAGTACGAGCTGATCGACCTGCTCGACTACCAGTTGCCGCACCTCGACGAGGCGTACCCGCCGTCAATGGGCCAGTACTCCCAGCCGCACACGCTGCGCTGGGCCGAGACGATCGCCTCGTACGACGGGTTCATCATGGTCACCCCCGAGTACAACCACTCCACCTCTGGTGCCCTGAAGAACGCGATCGACTTCCTGTACGCCGAGTGGAACAACAAGGCCGTCGGCTTCGTCAGCTACGGCTCGGTCGGTGGCGCCCGCGCCGTGGAGCACCTGCGTCTGATCTCCGGTGAGCTGCAGATGGCCGATGTGCGTTCGCAGGTCGCCCTGTCGCTCTTCACCGACTTCGAGAACTTCAGCGTGTTCAAGCCCAACCAGTTCCAGCAGGACGCGCTGAGCACCACCCTCGACCAGGTGGTCGCCTGGAGCACCGCGCTTGCTCCGCTGCGCCAAGCCTGATCGTTTCGAGCACTTCTGGAGACGGCCGCGGGATCCCTCCCGCGGCCGTCACCCTCTGCTCAGTCCCGTGCGCGGAGGTCTGCGAGACGGCCAACACACGCTTCCTGACGTGGCTACAGTCTGTCCTTGTGGCCACCCCTGAGCTGCGGCAACTGCGATACTTCCTGGTCCTCGCGGAGGAACTGAGCTTCACGCGGGCCTCCACCCGCCTGATGATCGCCCAGCAGTCGCTGTCCCAGCAGATCACCGCCCTGGAACGCACCCTCGGGGTGAAGCTGTTCGCCCGCGACTCCCGCGGCACCACCCTGACCGACATCGGCGCCCTGTTCGTGCCCGAGGCGCGGGCGGTGCTGGACCGCGCCGACGAAGCCGTCGCCGTCGTGGGACGGGCACTGCGGGGCGAGGTCGGCACCCTCCGGCTCGCCTTCCTGACCACCGTCGCCAACCACCTCCTGCCCCCGGTGGTCCGGGCGGTGCGCGACCAACTTCCCGATCTGCACCTGGCGACCGAGTCCACCGGCATCGCCTCCCTGGTCGAGGGTGTCCTCGGTGGCCACTACGACGCCGCCTTCACCCGGACCACGCTCGTTCCCGGCCTGCAGACCAAGAAGCTGGCGACCGAACCGGTGTGCGCCGTGCTACCCGAGGGCCACCCGCTCGCCGGCCGGGCCGAACTGGAGCTCGCCGACCTGGCGGACGAACCGTGGGTGACGACGCCGCGCAGTTCCTGGGAACCCTGGCATCGCACCTTCGAGGACCAGTTCCGCGAAGCGGGGTTCGTGCCGAACATCGTCCAGGAGGAAGCCAGCGTGCAGAGCCTCCTCGGCCTGGTCGCCGCCGGGCTGGGTGTCACCCGGCTGGCCAGCTCGGCAGCCAGCCTGCGCCGCACCGGCGTGGTGTTCGTCCCGCTGACCGGCGCCTACGCGCAGACCGAGATGGTGTGGCTGCCGGGCAACACCTCACCGGCCCTGCACCGGCTCCTGGACGTGGTCACGGAACTCGCCGCCACGACCGACCTCACCACGACCGGCTGACGCCCGCCGCGGCCGACGTTGAGTGGTCGAGGCGACTAATCTCATCGCGATGAGCCGATCTGTCGCCGCCGGCCGGGCTCCGCTGTGGCGGGACCGCGCCTTCGGCACCTACTGGGTAGCGCAGTCACTCTCGGCGGCCGGCGACTCGTTCGCCTACCTTGCGGTGCCGCTACTGGTCCTGCAGGCGACCGGGTCGGTGGCGCAGATGGGCCTGCTCACCGCCGTGGCGGGCGCCGCGTCCGTCACCGCCGGGATCTTCGGCGGGGTGCTGGTCGACAGGTACGACCGCCGCACTCTGATGATCGTCGCGGACCTGGTCCGGTTGGTGCTCTACGGCCTGGTGCCACTTGTCTGGTTCGTCGGCCCACAGGTGTGGCTGCTCTTCGTCGTGCTGCCGATCTGCGAGGCGGCCGGAATGCTGTTCCAGGTCGCCGCGGTCACCGCGGTCCGCAACCTCGTCGACTCCGATCGGATCACCGAGGCCAACGGGCGGCTGCAGGCGACGTACGCGGCGACGGCCGTCCTCGGGCCGCTGCTCGCCGGCGTGGTGTCGGCCCGCTTCGGCCCGGCGGTCGCCATCGCCGTCAACGCGGCGAGCTTCGCGCTCTCCGCGACAGGTCTGTGGCTGATCCGACTACGACCCGCGCGGGCCGACGACGCCGCACCGCAAACCCGGGAGAGGCCACTCGCCGAGTTTCTCGCCGGGGCGCGGTTCCTGTGGCGACAGCCCGTGCTCCGCGCGCTGACCGTCCTGTTGTCGGTCTTCATCTTCCTGACCTATGGCTTCACCGACGTGCTGATCTACCACGTCACACACGACCTTGGCGGCTCCGAGGGCACCGTCGGCATCGTGCTCGGCCTGGCGGCGCTGGGCACGGTCGCCGGCGCGCTGCTGGTAGCCCCGCTGCGCCGTCGTCGCGGCTTCGGCCCGACCTGGATCGGCGCGCACACGATCTGCGGCTTCGCGGTGGCGGGCGTCGGCATCGCGACGACCGTGCCGGCGGTCACCGCGCTGACCGCCGTGTACCTGTGCTGCCTCAGCGTCGGCGGCATCTGTTCGATGTCACTGCGTCAGGAGATCACACCCGACTACCTGCTCGGCCGGGTCACCTCGGCGTTCTGGAGCACCCACTACGCCCTCGGGCCGATCGGCGCCGCCGCGCTGACCTGGGCCGCCGGCCGGTACGGCGTCCAGGCGGTCACGCTCGTGGCAGGGGCGGGATGCCTGCTGGTCGCGGTCGGTGGCCTCTTCACCCCGATCCGCCGCGCCGGCGTGCTGCCGGATGGTCCACCTGCCGCCATCCTGGGGGATCAGGCAGGCCAGTCACCGGTGGAGCATTCGTCGACAGCGTGAGCTGAGACGCGAGTGAGCCGGGCTCCCGCCGACATGTCCCGTGCTGCCTGTCGAGCTGCCCCAGACGTGGGGCAATCAGGATCGTGGCCGGCCTGCCCGATGTGCGTGGCCGGCCTGCCCGATGTGCGTGGCCGGTCTGTCTGGTGTGCGTGGCCGGTCTGTCTGATGTGCGCCGCCGGTCTCCGGTGAGCGACCGGTGTGATCGCCGACCGAGCGGTCTGCCCCACTGCTGGGGCAGCTCTACAGGCACTCACCGGTACACCCCACCCGCCAGCCGTGGTCCGCCGCCCGTTGGCGCGCCCGGTCAGAACTCCTGGTACATCACGTGCAGGCCAACCCGGCCGGGCAACAGGTTCAGTCGCCGGCGAGTGCGGCCAGCTCCGACTCCAGCAGCGCCGCGAGCCGGGCGTGCCGCTGTGGGTGGCTCTGCGCGGTCATGCCGCGGCTGGGCATCTCGACGGTCATCAGCAGGTACAGGTGCAACCGGTAGAGACCGAGCCGCCAGCGCGCGGACGCGTCCAGCACCACCGGCTCGACGGCAGCGGCCCGGTAGCCGCGCAGCAGAGGTTGCTCCGGGTCGTCCTCGACGCGTCGGAACAGCACCGGCGAAACCAGATCCAGCAGCGGATCGCCGTAGAGGAACCGTTCCCCGTCCACCAGCCCGCACAGCCGCAACCGGCCGTCCGCGTCGGGCGCGGCCAGCACGTTGCCGTCCCAGCAGTCGAAGTGCAGCAGGGCCGGGCGGCGCACCTCGTCCAACACGTCGGCGTGCGACCCCACCAGCGCGTGCAGGCGCTCCCGGGGCACGGGCAGCCGGACGTTCCACTCGGTCGCGTCGGCCAGCAGCGCGTCGAGCATCGCCGTGAACGCCGCCCGCCAGGTCGACCCGTCGGCCCGGTCGCCGTCGTACCCGAACCGGTCGCCGGTCACCCGATGCAGCGCGGCGAGGGCCACCCCGAGGTCGTACCGTGCCGGGCCGTCGTCGACCACGACACCGGCCTCAGCCAGCTCGTGCAGCGACCGGCCGGGCAGCAGCGCGGTGACCAACCACTCGCCGTACGCCGGGTCGGTGCCGTGATGCAACACCGGGGGTACGGGCACCTGCGGCGCATGGTCGGCGACGAGTCGGAAGTATCGGGCCTCGGCGGCGCAGAGTCCTCGTTCGTAGCGCAGCAGCGGCGTCCCGGCCGGTGGGGCCAGCTTCAGCACCACCCGGCTGTCGTCGTCGAGCAGCGCCCACCAGACCGTCGCGTACCCGCCGCCGGTCAGCGGACCGGTGTCGCGGACCCGGGTGTGCGACCCGAACGACGCACGGAGCAGGTACGCCACGTCGTCGCTCGTGATCCGACGCTGCGTCGGGCTGACCACGGTCACGGGGCGGCGTCACCTCTTCGCGCGCGCGGCACCGAGCCGGCCGAGGCACGGGCGGAGTGGGGGACGGGACCGGTGGTGTCGCGGCGGACCAGCTCGGCGGGGAGCACCTCGACCCGGGGTATCGGTGCCCCGGCGCCGAGCACCAGGGACATCGCCCGCACTCCCATGTCGACAAGCGGCAGCCGCACGGTGGTCAGCGCCGGGGTCACGTCCCGGGCGATCGGCATGTCGTCGAAGCCCACCACGGAGACCTGTTGCGGCACGGCCAGCGAACGGGCCCGCAGGGTGGCGAGCGCGCCGATGGCCATCGAGTCGTTGAGCGCCGCGATCGCGGTCAGCTCCGGGTCGGCGTCGAGCAGTCGGGCGGTCGCCTCGGCCCCGCCGTCGCGGTCGAACTCGGCGTACCGGATCCGCCGCTCGGGCAGGTCGCGGCCCTGCTCGCTGAGGGCCTGCCGGAGGCCGGCCAGCCGGTCGGTCGTGGTGGTGAGGATGCGCGGGCCGGCGACCACGCCGATCGCCCGGTGCCCCAGCCCGCACAGCTCCCGCCCGGCGAGGTAACCGCCGGCCCGGTTGTCGGGCATCACCGCGTCGCCGGAGTGCTCGTGCCGACCGATCACCGCGACCCGCCCGCCGGTCGCCTCGTACGCGGCGAGCTTCTCGTTGAGCTGCCGGGTGAACGCCTCGTCGTGGTAGCCGGAGCCGGCCAGGATCAGGGCGGCCACCTGGTGACCACGCAGCAGCTCCACGTACTCCAGCTCACGGTCCGGATCGCGGTAGCTGTTGCAGATCATCAGGAGCCGGCCCTGGTCGGTGGCGACGCGTTGCAGGCCACGGGTGATCTCGGCGAAGTACGGGTCGGAAACGTCGTGCACGATCACGCCGACCGCGCTGCGGTGCGAGCGGGCCAGCAGTTGGGCGTGCGCGTTCGGCACGTACTGCAGCTCGGCGACCGCGGCGAGCACCCGCTCGCGCAGCTCGTCGGTGACCGGCTTGCTGCTGCCGTTGATCACGCGGGAGGCGGTGGCGGGTGAGACGCCCGCGCGGCGGGCCACATCGGACAGGGTCGCCATGGCCCGCCCCCTCGGTCTGTTGACGGCGTTTCATCGTGCCGGCTAGCGTCACGGTACCGCAGAGAAAGCCCTTTCCCGCAGGGAGGCCCGGCCGTGTCGAATCGCTTCGCCGCCCCGCTGCCCGGCGGCATCGGGGTCTCCCGGTTGCGCGTCTACGACACCGTCGCCCCGGACGGTCTGGTGGGCGGCACCCCGCACCTGCACCTCTGCTGCACCGAGGGTTACCTGGTGACCGACGGCGAGGGCGCGGTGCAGACCCTGACCACCGCCGGTTTCCGGGAGACTCCGCTGCGGCCGGGCGCCGTGGTCTGGTTCGAGCCGGGCACCGTGCACCGCCTGATCAACGGCGGCGGTCTGACCATTGTGGTGCTCATGCAGAACAGCGGTCTACCCGAGGCCGGCGACGCGGTGCTGACGTTCCCGCCCGACGTGCTTGCTGATCCGGCCGCGTACGCGGCCGCGGCGGCGCTGCCCGACGGGGGAGCGCCGGGTGCGGACGTGCGCTGCGCGTACCGCAGGAGGGACCTTGCGGTGACCGGCTTCCAGGCGCTGCGCTCTGGTGGCCCGGCGGCGCTTGCCGCGTTCCATGCCGCCGCGATCGCGCTGCGTCAGCCGCTGCTGGCGCGGTGGCGGCAGCGGTGGGAGGCCGGCGCGGGCCGTGCCGCCGCCGGCACCGGCGAGCAGCTCGATGCCCTAGAACGGGGGGATCCCGGTCACCTGGGCGAGGCGGGGGTGTACGCGGTGGACGAGCCGATCGAGCGGGGTCGGCTGGGCATGTGCGGCCTGCTCGACACCTATCCGGCGGCCGGCTGACCGTCCACAGAATACGGCCGTCGAGCTCGACAGGCATCGGTGGAAACAGATAGAGGAAAGCCCTTGCCTGGTGTTGGTGGGCCGCCTACGCTCCTGGAAAGCGTTTGCCTGATCCGCCGACCGGCTCCCTTCCCCGAAGGCCGGGCCGGGCCCCGAGGAGGTTCCGCGTGACCGAGAACGCTCTGGACACGGCGGGCCGACGGGCCGGATCGCCGGCCACCGGCGGTGTCGGACCGTCCCCTGTGGCTGGACTGCCACCCGGCAGCGGTGGCCGCCCTCCTCGCCCGACGCTCGGCCGCCGCGCGGCGACCTTCGCCGACTCGCTCTGGCGCCCGGCGCTGGTGCTCGCGGCCTTCGTCGCGGCGTGGTGGTTCGTGGCCGCCCGGGAGTACGTCCCCAACTACCTGGTGCCCACGCCCGGCCAGGTCTGGGAGACGATGACCGGTCAGTGGTCCGAGTTGGCCCGACACACAGTGGTCACCCTCTACGAGACGGTTTTCGGCTTCGTGCTGGCCGCCGCGTTGGGTCTGGCCACCGCCGTCGCCATCGCCTACTCGCGCACCCTGGACAAGGCGCTCTATCCGATCGTGCTGTTCGCACAGGTCATCCCGAAGATCGCTATCGCACCGCTGCTGGTGGTCTGGTTCGGTCTCGGCCTCACCCCGAAGATCATCCTGGCGGTGCTCATCGCGTTCTTCCCGGTGGTCATCTCCGGCGTGGCCGGGCTGCGCTCCACCGACCCGGAGCTGCTCGACCTCGCCGCCACGATGGGCGCTGGTCCGTGGCGCACCTTCCGCAAGATCCGTTTCCCGAACGCGTTGCCGCACCTGATGGCCGGCCTGAAGGTGGCCGTCACCCTCGCGGTGGTCGGTGCCGTGGTCGGTGAGTTCGTCGGTGCCAGCGAAGGGCTCGGCTACGTCCTGTTGCTGGCCAACGGCAATCTCGACGCCCCGCTGCTGTTCGCCGACCTGATCCTGATGTCCGCCATCGGCATCGTCCTGTTCGTCCTGGTCGAGATCGCCGAGGCACTGCTCATCCCGTGGCACGCCAGCCGTCGAGCCGGCGTGTCACTCACCACCTCCTGACCGACCCCATCACGGAGGCACCGATGAAACGCACCGCCACCACCATCCTGGCCACCGCCGCACTGCTCCTCGCCGCCACCGGCTGCGGTGGGGACGACTCCGCCGGCAAGACCGGCGCCGACGGCAGTAAGCAGGTCACCCTCACCCTCAACTGGGTGCCCTACGGCGAGCACGCGCCGTTCTACTACGGCCTGCAGAAGGGCTACTACTCGGCCGAGGGCATCGACCTGAAGATCCTGCCGGGCAACGGCTCGGGCAACACGGTCAAGCAGGTCGCCCAGAAGCAGACCGACTTCGGCTGGGCGGACAGCCCGGTGCTGCTCAAGTCGGTGGCCAGCGGGATGCCGGTACGCAGCCTCGGCGCGTACCTGGAGAAGGGCCCCTCCTCGGTGGAGTTCTTCACCGAGGAGAACATCAAGACCCCGGCGGACCTCAAGGGCAAGACCGTCGGCGGCACCCCCGGCGACGCGCTCTACGCGACCTTCCCGGCCTGGCTGGAGAAGAACGGCCTCAAGAAGGACGACGTCAAGGTGGTCAACGTGGACGCCGCCGGCAAGATCGCCGCCCTGGCCGAGGGCAAGGTCGACGCCATCATGGGCTTCTTCCACGACCAGGCGCCCACCATCGAGAGCAAGACCGGCAAGAAGGTCGACGTGCTGCTCTTCGCCGACTACGGGATGAACCTGCTCGGCACCGGCCTGATCGCCAACACCCAGACCCTGCAGAAGGACCCGGAGCTGGCCCGCAAGTTCGTCCGGGCCACCCAGAAGTCCTGGGCTGACGCCGCGCGCGACCCGGCCGGCGCGGTGAGCGCGATGGTCACGCTCGCCGAGAACGAGCCCGCCCCCGAGGTGCTCACCAAGCAGCTCACCCTCAACCTCCCGCTGCTCGGCGGCGAGGGCCCGCCCGGAGTGAACACCGAGGCCCAGTGGACCGAGACCATCGACCTGATGTCCCGCTACGCGGAGCTGAAGGACCCGGGCGCGCCGAACGCGTACTGGGACTCCTCGTACGCGGCCCAGGGGTGACCCGGTGACCGCCGCGCCGGCCGACACCGGCACCGCCATCGGGATGTCCGGGGTGACCGTCCGATTCACCTCCCGACGGTCGCAGACCACCGCGCTGGACGACGTGTCGCTGGACATCGAGCCGGGTGAGTTCGTCACGATCGTCGGCCCGTCCGGCTGCGGCAAGTCCACCCTGCTGAAGATCATCGCGGGGTTGGTCACACCGACCAGCGGCGCGGTGTCGTTGCGGCGACGCCCGGTGCGCGGCCCGCAGAAGGAGATCGGCTTCGTCTTCCAGAAGGCCGCGTTGCTGGAGTGGCGCGGCGCGCGCGCCAACATCCTGCTCCAGGCCGAGATGCGGGGCATGGACCGGGCGCTGGCGGCCCGCCGGGCGGACGAGCTGATCGAGATGACCGGGCTGACCGGCTTCGAGAAGGCGCTGCCCCACGAGTTGTCCGGCGGCATGCAGCAGCGGGTGGCGCTCTGCCGTGCGCTGCTGCACTCCCCGCCGGTGCTGCTCATGGACGAACCGTTCGGCGCCCTGGACGCGCTGACCCGGGAGCAGATGAACGCCGAACTGCACCGGATCTGGCGGGAGACCGACACCACTGTCGTGCTGGTCACCCACTCCATCGCGGAGGCGGTCTTCCTCGGCACCCGGGTCGTCGTGATGAGCGCCCGGCCCGGCCGGATCATCCGCACCTTCCCGGTCGAGTTGCCGGCGCACCGCGACTACGCGCAGGTGATGTCGGATTCCCGGTTCGACCGGCTCGCCACCGACCTGCGTGGGTTGCTCGGCAGCGCGGCCGCCAACCACTGAGCGCGAATCGGCACGACCAGCACGACGGAAGGAACACCATGACCCGCAGGTCGATCGGCATCATCGTCAACGGAGTGACCGGGAGGATGGGTTACCGGCAGCATCTCGTCCGCTCGCTGCTGGCCATCCGTGAATCCGGCGGTGTGACGGTGGCCGACGGCACGACCATCTGGCCGGAACCGGTCCTGGTCGGGCGCAACGAGACGAAGCTCCGGGAGATCGCCGAACGGCACGGGCTGAGCGACTGGACGACCGACCTGACCTCGGCGCTGGCCCGCGACGACGTCGAGATCTACTTCGACGCCCTGGTCACCCGGCAGCGGGAGAAGGCAATCCGGCAGGCCATCGAGGCCGGCAAGCACATCTACACGGAGAAGCCACTGGCCGAGGACACCGCGGCGGCGCTCGACCTGGCCCGGGCGGCAGACGCGGCCGGCGTACGCACCGGCGTCGTGCAGGACAAGCTGTTCCTGCCCGGTCTGCGCAAACTCAAGCGCCTCGTCGACGGCGGCTTCTTCGGCCGGATTCTCTCGGTGCGCGGCGAGTTCGGCTACTGGGTGTTCGAGGGCGACTGGCAGCCCGCGCAGCGTCCGTCGTGGAACTACCGAGCGGAGGACGGCGGCGGCATCGTGGTCGACATGTTCCCGCACTGGCACTACGTCCTGGAGGAGCTGTTCGGTCGGGTCAACGCGGTCTCCTGCGTGACCGCCACCCATGTGCCGGAGCGGGTCGACGAGGCCGGTCAGGTGTATCAGGCCACCGCCGACGACGCCGCGTACGCCGTCTTCGAACTCGACGGCGGGGTGATTGCGCAGATCAACTCGGCCTGGAGTGTGCGGGTGTACCGCGACGAGTTGGTGGAGTTCCAGGTCGACGGCACCGAGGGCAGCGCGGTGGCCGGGTTGCGCAACTGCCGGATCCAGCATCGGGCGGTCACTCCGAAGCCGGTGTGGAACCCGGACCTGCCGGCCACCGAGGACTTCCGGGCCCAGTGGGCCGAGGTGCCCGACAACGAGGAGTTCGACAACGGCTTCAAGGTGCAGTGGGAGGCGTACCTGCGGCACGTCGTGGCCGGTGAGCCGTTCCGGTGGGACTTCCTGGCCGGCGCCCGCGGCGTGCAACTCGCCGAGTTGGGGTTGCGCTCGGCCCGCGAGGGCGGTCGCATCGAGGTGCCGGAGCTGCGTTCATGACCGCCGAGGTCGTGCTGCCGGGCGGGCGGCGGTACCGGCTGGCCTCAGGGAGCGGGTTCGCCCGGCCGGCCGCACCCGCGACCAGCCGGATCGCGTACGCCGCCGCGCACGTGGTCGCCGACCCGGGGGCGGAGAACGTGCCGGGCGCACCGGCGGCGGTGGACTGGGACACCACGCTCGCGTTTCGGCGGCACCTCTGGTCGTACGGGCTGGGGGTCGCCGAGGCGATGGACACCGCCCAGCGGGGGATGGGGCTGGACTATCCGGCCACCCGCGAGTTGATCCGCCGCAGCGCCGCCGAGGCTCGCGCGGTGGGTGGGCGGATCGTCGCCGGTGTCGGCACCGATCAGCTACCGCCCGGCCCGGCCACCCTGGCCGCGGTCCGGGCCGCGTACGCCGAGCAGCTCGACGACGTACACGCGGTCGGCGCCCAGCCGGTGCTGATGTGCAGCCGGCACCTGGCCGCCGCCGCCCGCGGCCCGGAGGACTACCTGCGGGTGTACGACGAGCTGCTGACCGCCGCCGAAGGGCCGGTGGTGCTGCACTGGCTGGGCCCGATGTTCGACCCGGCGTTGACCGGCTACTGGGGTGCGGTCGACCTGGACCTGGCCGCCGACACGGTCATCGAGCTGATCAAGGCACACCAGTCCAGGGTGGACGGCATCAAGGTGTCGCTGCTCGACGCCGGCCGTGAGGTGGCGCTGCGCCGTCGACTACCAGCCGGGGTACGCCTCTACACCGGCGACGACTTCCACTACCCGGAGCTGATCCGGGGTGACGAGGTGGGTCACTCCGACGCGCTGCTCGGGGTGTTCGCGGCCATCGCGCCGGCCGCCGCCGCGGCGCTGGCCGCCCTCGACCGGGGCGACCGGGCGGCGTACGACGAGATCTTCGCGCCCACGGTGCCGCTGGCCCGGCACCTGTTCGCGGCACCGACGTGGCACTACAAGACGGGGATCGTGTTCCTGGCCTGGCTGGCCGGGCACCAGGACCACTTCACGATGGTCGGCGGCGCGCAGTCCGGCCGTTCTCCGGCGCACCTGGCGACCCTGCTCACCCTGGCCGACGCGGCCGGGCTGCTGCCCGACGCCGATCTGGCCGCGGCCCGCGCCCGGGCGCTGTTCACCGTCGCGGGTGTATCGCAGTGACCGGGCTGCGCCGGTTCTCGTTCAACCAGGCGACCGCCCAGCGGTGGCCGCTGCCCGACGCGGTGGCCGGCTGTGTGGCTGCCGGCGTACCGGGCATCGGGTTGTGGCGGGAGCCCGTCGCCGAGCATGGCCTGGCCCGGTCGGCGAAGCTGGTCCGCGACGCCGGCCTCGCCGTCACCTCGCTGTGTCGCGGCGGCTTCTTCGCGGCCGACGACTGGCGTGCGGAAAATCTGCGCGCCATCGAGGAGGCAGCCACGCTCGGCGCACCGGAGCTGGTGCTGGTCTCCGGAGGGTTGCCGCCCGGCAGCCGGGACATCGACGGCGCCCGTCGTCAGGTCGCCGACGCGATCGGTGAGTTGGCCCCGCACGCGGCGGCAGCCGGGGTGCGCCTGGCGATCGAGCCACTGCACCCGATGTTCGCCGCCGACCGGTGCGTGATCGCCACCCTGGGTCAGGCGCTGGACATCGCCGAGCTGTTCGAGCCGACCGTCGTCGGGGTGGTGGTCGACGCGTACCACGTGTGGTGGGACGACACGGTGTACGCGCAGATCGAGCGGGCCGGCCCACGGATCGCCGCATTCCAGGTCTGTGACTGGGTGACGCCGCTGCCGGAGGGGGTGCTGCTCGGCCGGGCGCTGCCCGGCGACGGCTGCATCGAGCTGCGTCGGCTGCGCGAGGCGGTGGACGCGGCCGGGTACGTCGGCCCGATCGAGGTGGAGGTCTTCTCCGCAGAGGTGTGGGCGCGTCCCGGTGCGGAGGTGCTGGACGCGGCGATCGCCGGCTACCTGGGCCACGTTGTCTGACCGTCGCCTCGACGTCGGCCCGAGCCGGTCCTCCGTGGACCTGGCCGGTGGGCGGCGATGGCCGGCGGCGGTCGGCGCCTGGCTGGGTATCGGCACCGCGCCAGCCACCCTGGTTCTGGGCGCGGCGATGGCTGCCCGCCACGGTGGCGCGGTGCCGGTGGCCGGGCTGCTGGTCGGCGCGGCACTCATGGCGGCGCTGCTCTGGGGGCAGGGCCGGATCGGTCTGCGCCGGCCGCTCGGCGACGGTGGGACGCTGACCGCGGTGCTGCCCGCGTACCTGGGCACCACGTCGCGCCTGCTGCTGGCGGGTGTGCTGACCGTGTCGATGATCGGCTGGAACGGGTTCAACGTCGGGCTCGGCGGGGCCTCCCTGGCCGCGTTGACGCACCTGCCGGGCTGGGCCGGACCGGCCCTGCTGGAGGTCGCGGTCCTCGCCGTCTCGTGGGGGCCGGCCCGGCTCGGCAACCGGGTCGCGATCTTCACCACGCTGAGCGCGGTGGTGCTGGTCGGCTGGTGCCTGACCGTGCTGCCGCCACCCGCCGCACCGGTCCGCCTCGCCGGCGGCGGGCTCGCCGACGCCGCCGCGTTGATCGGGTACGCGGCCGTGTTCGCGCTGCGCGCACCGGACTTCAGCGTCGGCCTGGCCCGGCGGCGGGACCTGGCCTGGTGCGTGGGGCTGCTGATCGGTCCCGCGCTGCTCGGTGTGCTCGCCGGCGCCGGCCTGTGGCTGCGCACCGGCTCGGCCGACGTGGTCGCGCTGCTAGCCAGCGGCTCGGGGCTGGCCGCGTACGCGAATCTGTTCGTCGCGGTGGCGGTCTTCGCCGCGGCGCTGACCACCACGTACTCCGGGGCGTTGGCGGTGCGCGGCCTGGCACCGCGGGTGCCGGCCCGTGCGGCGATGCTCGCCGTCGCGGTGCTCGGCGGGATGCTGGCGGTGGCGCGCTTCGACCGCCTGGTGCTGCCCTGGCTCACCCTGCTGGCCGCCGCGCTGCCCGTGCTGGTGGTGCCGATGGCGACCGAGGCCGCCGCCCGTCGACGCGGTCGTGCGCCGCGGACCGTGCCCGCCTGGTGCTGGGTGCCGCCGGCGCTGCTGGCGGTCGGCTGCACGCTCGCCGGGGTCGGCGTCGCGCCGCTGCTCGGGCTGGCCCTCGCCGGGGCGTGCACCCTGCTCTGGCGGCGTCGCGGAGTCGGCGTCTAGCGCTGGGTCACGTCAAGCACGATGACGGTGACGTTGTCGTGCCCGCCCTGGTCCACCGCCAGGTCGATGAGCTGGTCGGCAACTTCTCCGGGACTCTTGTCGGATGCGAGCGTGGCCCGTATCCGCTCGTGGGGCACGTAGGAGCTCAGACCGTCAGAGCACAACAGGATTCGGTCACCGGGAGAGAGTTGGAGAGGCGTCAGGTCGGGCGATCGGCCGTCGTTTCGGCCATCGAGGCAGCGGGTCAGCCTCTCGCCCAGACCCGGCACCTTCGCGGCGTTGGCGACGAGATGTTCGTAGTTGTGATCCTCGCTGATCTGAAGCATCGCGTTGTCGCGGGAGCCGTGGCGTCGGATCAGGTAGGCGCGGGAGTCCCCGACGTTCGCCACGACCGCCTCGCCGCCGGAGCACAGCAGAGCGACCAACGTGGTTCCCATCCCGGCCAGCTCCGGGTCCGCGCGGACTTTCCGGCGTAACGCCTCGCTCGCCTCGTTTATCGCCCGTCCCATGAAGCTGGCAAGATCCTTCGCTTGGACCGGACGGTCATACGCCGCCAAGGCGTTTGTCACCGTGCTGCTGGCGATGTCACCGGCGACGTGGCCGCCGAGGCCGTCCGCGACGACATAGAGCCACTGCCCTTGGTGGTGGGAGTCCTCGTTCCGTCTACGGACGAGGCCCTGGTGAGTTCGGCTGGCGGCCTCGACAGTGAGGGTGACGGTCATGAGTCACCTCTCGATCCGGCGTCAGGCCACGGCTGCTGGGCGTTCTCGGCACGGTGCAGGACGTGGACCGTCTCGACCCGGTCGCTCGCCACGACGTACTCGGTCACCTCGACCGGATTGTTGTCGGCACCCGAGGTGCCGACCCGAACGATCTCCAGTACGGGCAGGTTGGTGGGGATCTCCAAGAGGGCGGCTTCGTCCTTGCTGGGCATCCGGGCTCGGTGAATCTCCATCCAACTGATGGGCCAGTGGCCAGCCTTTTCGATGTGGTGCAGCCACTCGCCCGCAGCGGGGTTCGCGTCCAGGTTGGCAACGATGTCGGCGACACGCGGATGAATCCACGACACGTTGATCTGGAATGGGGCTTCGGACGCGGGCCCGGTGACCCGAAACCGGCGAAGCACCTCGGTGCCCGGGTCTACGCCGAGAAGCTTGGCGACGCGGGGATTGTCCAGCCGGGCCGGCGCGCTGACGGCCTCGCCGTGGCGAACCCAAACCTCCTGGCTGCTCGCCGAGGGGAACGAGTATCCGGTTGCTTGCTCGTTGCGCTTGACCAGGTCACCACGTGGTCGACGGGGGCGCATGGTGCCGTAGCGAACAGCGATGCCCCGCCCTTGGACGGCCCACAGATAGCCCTCTGTCTCAAGAAGGGCGATGGCCCGACCGACGGTGTCGCGGTTGGCGTCGTACTCGGCAGCGAGGTCGTTGAGAGTCGGAAGCCGTGCGCCCGGCAACCATTCTCCGGCTTCGATCCGCTCTCGAATCATGGACGCGATGTCGAGGTAGCGCGAGTGCACCGGCACGCCCACACCCTTCCCGATTGTCCCATGACAATCCTTGACTCTGGGTCAGATTGTCCCCACACTCGCGCCCGGTTGGCGACACCGAATGCAGGTGAGCTGAATCAGTAGCCCGGTTCGTCGCCCGCGGCCAGCCGGGCCGCTGCCTCGGCGGGCGTGTCGTCGTAGCCGGGCCGAGCCAGGAGCACCGATTGGAAGAAGCGGCCCTGCTCGTCGTCCGGGTCGTCTTCCTCGCTGAACGGCCGCCACAGCGCGAGGTGCAGCTTTCGCGCGGTGAACCCGTCGTCGTCCTCGTTCGGCACGATGTCGATATGGCGACGGAGGCGCTCCACGACCTCCAGCGCCGGCAGCCCGAAGACATCGACGTCGCGGTAGCGCACCACGTCCTGCTCGTGCGGACGCCACACCTCGATCGCGTTGACCCGGCCCCGCGTCGGCCCGACCCCGAACCCCACGCTGAACCCCAGCCCGCTCGGCAGATGCAGGACCAGTTCGCCATGGACGGTCGGCGTCAGCCGGCCCAGCGTTTCGAGCGCCCCACGGGCCTCGTCGATCGTCATGCCGAGCGAAAGCGGACCCACCCCGCGCGGTGGGTCGAGCACGAACTCCATCCGCTGATCATCGCAGCCCGCTCATGGGCGTACGCAATCGGACCAGTCGGCACAACTCCTCAGACAAGCAGAGGAGTATGATCATGGCCGTGGACTGGGACCTGGTCCTGCTCGGGCAGACGTCAGCGCAGTGGCCAAGGTCCTCCTCGCTCCTCTCACTTCAGGAGGACCCCCCGTGACGGACGCCGTCCTGAAGTTGGAAGACGTCACCTTCCGTCGTGGCCAAGACCTCATCATCCGCGGCCTCAGCCTGACGGTCCACCGAGGCGAGCACTGGGCGCTCCTGGGCCCGAACGGCGCTGGCAAGAGCACGCTGCTCAATTTCTGCGGAGCGTGGGCCCATCCCACTTCCGGTGTCGTCAGTGTGCTGGGGCGGCGACTCGGGCGCGTGGAGCTGCAGGCGCTGCGGCGCGACATCGGCCACGTCGATCCCCGCCACCCGCTGCGGTCGCCGCTCTCGGTGCGCGAGGTCGTCCTGACCGGCATCACCGGCACGATCGAGACGCCCATGCGCTGGACGCCCGCCGCGGAACAGGTCGAGAAGGCCGACTCGCTCATCGCCTCGGTCGGCCTGGCTCACCGCCGCACAGCGGCGTGGCCCGTCCTGTCTCAAGGAGAACGAGGGCGCGTCCTTATCGCCCGCGCCCTGGCCGGTGACCCGCGGCTGCTCCTGCTCGACGAGCCGACCACGGGTCTCGACGTCGCCGCCCGCGAGCAACTTCTGGAGACGATCGCGCACGTGGTCAGCGCGACTCCCGACCTTGCGTCGGTCATCGTCACCCATCATCTGGAGGAGCTGCCGGCGACGACCACGCACGCGCTGCTCATCTCCGAGGGTCTCGCCGTTGCCAGCGGTCGCGCCGAAGCCGCCATCACCTCCGATGCGATCTCCCGTGCCTTCAAGCACCCCATCGACGTCCAGCGCACCGAGGGGCGATGGCACGCGAGAGCACGTGCGTCAGGTGTGCGACTGGGCCACGTCGCCCATTAACGCTCAGCCGGGTGACGCCCAGGTGAAGGCCGCCGCCCGTCGGCGCGGTCGTACTTCGTACCGTGGCGGCCTGGTGTGGGGTGCCGCCGGTGTTGCTGGCGGTGGTCCGCACGCTCGCCGGGGCGGGCGTCGCCCCACTGCTCGGACTGGCCCTGGCCGAGGCGTGCGCGGTGCTCTGGCAACGCCGAGGGAGCGCGGACCGGGCGGCTCCTAACGGGTGGCGTGCGGGCCGTGGTCGCTGACCTGGGCGTCGAACCAGTGGTGCAGGGCATCGCGAAGCTCGTTGTCGTCGGTGGTGTAGGTGACGCGCGCGCCGCCGGGGATGGTTCCGTACTCGATGGTGATGCGGCCGCCGTGTGCCCGAAGCGTTGCCAGGCCGGGCATCCCGGTGCCGTGGATGCGGGCGGGATCGCTGAAGTCGCCGCGCCGGAACCGCTCGACCTCTGCGGTCAGATGTCGTTGGACAAGGGAGATCTGGGTGGTGTCCCGAGGGTCGTCGGCGACGACGGTCTGCACGCCGCCGGTGTCGGTCCTGGTGAAACGGTGCGTGGTGCGGTCCAGGTCGAACGGCATGACTGACGCGCCTCGCTCGGCGACGTCGGCCTGTCGGCTGGAGGTGGGCGTTGTCGACGGTGTGGAGTCGTCGGCGCAGCCGCCGCTCAGCGCGGCGACAGCGACGGCCGTCAGGAGCAGGGCCCGATGGGAACGAGGGCGGTCAGAACGGTTCACCGGTGGCCTCCGCGAGGGTCTGGAGCGCATGCACCACTGCCGTGCGCTGGTCGTCGGGGACGCGATCGAGCAGGGCGCTGAGCCGGTCCCGGCGGGCGTCGGCCTGCCGGGCGGCGGCAGTGGTGCCGGCGGCAGTCAGCAGAAGCAGAACACCACGCCCGTCACCCTCGGCTGTCTCTCGGTGCACCCAGCCCCGGTTGACCAGGTTGGTGACCAGGCGGCTGACGCTGCTCTTCTCCAGCCGCAGCCGGCGAGCCAACTCCACCTGCCGGATCTGCCCCTCTCGGGCGATCTCCACCATGGCGTGCGCCTCCGACACCGGCAGTGGCTGCCCGCAGGGGGTCCGGTCGGGCTGATGGAGGCCGAAGTTGCGGACGAACCGCATCAGGGCCTCCTGCGCCGCGTCGAGTTCACCAGCCTGCATGGTTCGACGGTACAACCGGATGGTTCGACTGTGCAACCATTGTGGAGAACGGGCTCGCATCGGATTCCTGCGGAGGACAAGACATGACAACGGCAAGCGACCGTTACGTGGTCCGGCCCGGCCGAGCCAGCGACGCCGCTGAACTCGCCCGACTGCACGCCTCGGTCCAGCTTCAGGCGGTGACCGGCGGCCAGCCGCACCCCGGCATCGCTGCCTGGGTGGAGGACCTGCTGGATGGTCATCCCTCTGTCGTGCCCGACGACTTCCTGGTTGCCGAGGACTCGGCCACCGGCCGCCCGGTGGCAAGTCTGGTGGGGTTGCGGCAGCACTGGAGCCTTGCCGGGGTGCGGCTGCCGGTTGCCCAGGTCGAGCTGGTCGGTACGGCACCGGAGCACCGCGGAAACCGGCTCACCGAACGGATGTTCGCCGCACTGCACCAGCGGTACGCGGCAGATGGCGTGCCGGTGCAGGTGATCGAGGGGATCCCGTACTTCTATCGGCGGCTCGGCTACGAGTACGCCCTGGCGAACGACGGTGCTCCGACGGTGCCCGCCGCCGCGCTGCTGGCCATCGAGCACGATCGCTCCGCCAGCCTGACGGTCCGCCCGGCCACCGTCGCCGACGCGGACGCGCTCGCCGGCATCGACCGACGGCTCGCCGACGGCGATGCCCTGGTCTGCCCGAGAGACGCCGGGGTGTGGCGGTACGAGATCGCCGGTCGCCGTCCGGCGGATCTCGCCCGGCGCGTGGTCACCGTGCTGGTCCAGGGCGGCGACGTGTGTGGTTATCTGGTGCACGGTTCCCGGCTCTCCGCCGCCGGTGAGCTGAACGTGTTCGCCGCCGCAGTCGACCAGCCGGCCGACTGGCCGCAGGCCGCCGCCGCCATGCACACGCACCTCACTCACGCTGGCCGGCGGTACGAGGCGTCGGCGGAAGGGCCGTTCACGGCGGTGCGGCCCATCCTCGGCCCGGAGCACCCACTGGTTCGGCTCAGCCCGGCCGGCGTACCGAGGCGGCCCAGAGGCTGGTACGTCCGCTCCGGTGATCCGGCCGACCTGCTTGCCCGGCTGCGACCGCTGCTGCGGGCACGCTGGCAGGCAGCCGACCTGCGCTGGCACGAGCCGACGATGACCATCGACATGTACGGCCGCGCCGCCCGACTCGAGTTCACCGACGGCAGACTGACTGACGTGATCGGCGTGCGTGGCGCCGTCAGCCCGTCCACCGAACCTGGAACCCATGCCGCCATCCCACCGGGCGCCCTGCTCCAGTTGGCCCTCGGTCACCGCACCCTGCCCGAGGTGTTGCACACCTGGCCAGACTGCCTCCTGGGCGACCGTCGTACCGAGCAGTTCTTGACAGCGGCCTTTCCCCGGGTGCCGGTCCAGGTCTGGCCCCGCAACTGACCGCACCTGCGGGTATCCCTACCCGCGGGTATCCGTACCCGCGCACCCTGCCTGGGCAGCGCCTGAGCAACATGATCTAGTCGCGGCTGGCAGAACATGATCTTATACGCACCAGCGATCCGTAACAGTTCGCGAACCTCCGATTAACCGTCGGCGGCTTAGGTGGGGGTGCGCTCCCATCAGCGGATCGTGATCGAAGAACAGCTCCACAAGGGAGCACTTGAAAGGAGCCTCGTGGCTACTAGCACGAGCGGAAACAGGCTGCGAAGACTGGCGGTACCGACGCTGGTCTTCGCCCTGGTCACCGGCAGCACCGGTGTCGCGGGAGCGGCGTCGGCGGCCCCCGTCGGGCCGTCGGGTAACGGCAGCGGTGCGGCCGGCTACTTCACCCCTGGGAACGACAAGAAGGTCACCCTGACCGACGGGACCGACCGTCGACCCGCCGGGAAGGACTCGGCCAGCCAGCGGTCCACGACCGACGAGAGCGGCTCTGGCCAGTACATCGTCGAACTGGCCGGGGACCCGCTGACCTCGTATGCCGGCGGAGTGTCCGGGCTTGAGCGAACCCGCCCGGAGTCGGGCAACCGCCTGGACGTGACTTCGGCACCATCGCGGGCTTACCGCGGACACCTCGACGCACAGCGGAACGCCGTGGCTGCCGCCGTCGGCGTGAAGATCATCACGTCGTACTCGACTGCCTTCAACGGGTTCTCGGCACAGCTGACCGCCCAGCAGGTGACCACCTTGAAGGCGGACAAGCGCGTCCGCGCCGTCACCGCCTCGCGGATGCTCGGCACCCGGTCGGCGTCGCCCCTCGCGACCACCACGACCGCTGCTGCGCCGTCCGCGACCACCCCGAACGACTCGCAGGCACCCTCGACCGCGGCCGATCAGTCGGCCGCGACGGGCCTCGCCGCCAAGCCGGCCAAGCCGGCCAAGCCTGGCGAGCCAGCCAAGCCTGGCGCCAGCACGGGTGCGGGGACGGTGATCGGCGTTCTGGACAGCGGCATCTGGCCGGAGAGCGCGTCGTTCGCCAAGAAGATGCCCGCTCCCGCGACCTGGCACGGCACCTGCCAGACCGGCGTGGCGTTCGTGGCCGAGCACTGCAACGGCAAGATCGTCGGCGCCCGGTACTTCGCGGATTCGCTGCTCGCGGGCGGCGGCTCGCTGCCCGAGGGCGAGGTTCTCTCCG
This sequence comes from Micromonospora arborensis, assembly GCF_003205615.1. Classification (GTDB taxonomy): domain Bacteria; phylum Actinomycetota; class Actinomycetes; order Mycobacteriales; family Micromonosporaceae; genus Micromonospora; species Micromonospora arborensis. The sequence goes on from NZ_PYBV01000036.1 coordinate 51,553, forward strand.
CCCGTGACATGGTCGGGCACGGCACCCACACCGCGTCCACGGCGGCGGGTCTGCCGTTGTCGAACGTCACGATCGACGGTCGCCGCTTCGGCCCCATCTCCGGCGTGGCGCCGGACGCTCAGATCGCCGTCTACAAGGTGCTCTGGGGCGGCGCGGGCTCCGACGCCGACATCATCGCCGGCATCGACGCGGCTGTCGCCGACGGTGTGCAGGTCCTGAACTACTCGATCGGCAGCGATCTCGGCGACTGGGAAGCCAACACCCCCATCGGCATCGCCTTCCTCAACGCCACGCTGGCGGGAGTCTTCGTGGCGGCGTCGGCCGGCAACACCGGCATCGTGAGCGGGGCGATCAGCAACGCGGCACCCTGGGTGACCACGGTCGGCGCGGCGGTGACGAACCTCGACGAGGCGACCGTCAAGCTGGGCGACGGCACGAAGCTCGTCGGCGGCTCACTGGACGCGCTGCCCGGTGGCGACTCGCGGCCGATGGTCTTCGGCGAGCAGGCCGGATCGCTGGATCTGGGCGCCGTGTACTGCGCACCAGGCAGCCTCGACCCTGCCAAGATCAAGGGCAGGGTGGTCGCCTGCGCGTTGGACAACATGTTCAACTCTGCCGCCGAGATCAAGGCCAAGGGCGGGGCGGCGATGGTGGTGTTCGACCCCGTCGGCAACTACCGGATCAACTCGATCTTCAACTTCCCGGTCGTCTACCTGCCGACCGAGAAGCAGGCCGGCACGCTGTTCAACTACCTGATGCGCCACCCCACCGACGCGAAGGTGTCGCTGCGCACCGGCGGTGACGGCTCCAGCGTCCCCGGCGTACCCAGCGTCGCGGACTTCTCCTCCACCGGACCGGACAAGGTGACCCTCGGCGTCTTCAAGCCGGACCTGGTCGCGCCGGGCGCGGACATCATCGCCGCGGTCTCGCCAGCAGGCAACTTCGGGCGGCAGTACGACGCGTACTCGGGCACCTCGATGGCCTCGCCGTACGTGGCCGGCGCGGCCGCGGTTCTGCGGGCCTCGCACCCGAACTGGTCACCGGGCGCCGTCGCCTCCGCATTGCGGACCACCGCCACCGACACGGTCGGCACCAGCAGCCCTCTGGAGCAGGGCAGCGGATTCATCAACCTGGCCGGGGCCAACGACCCGGGTCTGGTCATCGAGCCCACGGCGGCGGAGCTGACCGCCTTCAGCGAGACGGCGGAACCGGACGGCAAGGAGCTCAACCTGCCGGCCATCTCGTTGCGGGAGTACGACGGAACCCGGCCGGTGACGCTCACCCGCACCCTGACCAACGTGGGCAAGGCGCGGGAGACCTACCGCTCGTCGGTGTCCGGCCTCGCCGGCATGAAGGTCACCGTGGCGCCGGAATCGGTGACGCTGGAGCCGGGTCGGTCCGCGAAGGTGACCATCACCCTGCGCCGGGGCAACGCACCCTGGGACCGGTACGTGACCGGATCGATCGGCTGGCACGGCAAGGCTCACAGCGCCCGGATTCCGGTCGCCGCCCGCCCATGGGGAATCGCGCCCCGACCGTACGCCGACGACGGCGAGGAATACGCCCGGATGGCCAACGGTGCGTCCGGCTCGCTCCAGCCCGGCTTCACCGGACCACTCACCGGTCGCAGCACCGGTTACACGCCGATGCAGCGGAAGTCGTACTCGATGCCGGCTGGCGTCGACGGCGGCGTGTTCGACCCGGGCGCCACCGGAGTGAAGAAGGTCGACTTCACGGTGCCGGCGAACACCGCCGGCATCATTGTCGAAACCAGCACCGACGACCCGAACACGAACCTCGACCTCTACCTGTACAAGGGCGACAAGCTGATCTACAGCAGCGACAGGTACTGGACCAGCGCGGAGCAGGCGTACAAGTTCCTGCCCGAGCCGGGGCGCTACACCGCGTACGTGTTCGCACAGTATTCCGGTGGCCCGGTCGTCGACTTCCAGCTGAGCCACGCCATCATCGGCCGTAACGCCAAGTACTCGGCCGCCACGCTGACGCTTCCATCCACGGCGGAGCGCGGTGCGACGCAAGGATTCACGCTGAAGCCGAAGAAGCCGCTGCCCGAGGGCGACTTCTGGGCCTACACCGAGCTGAGCACCAACGGCACGGTCATTCCTGGCAACCTCGTCAACACGCAGCAGAGCGCCTGGGAGTAACCGGTATTGGCGGTGGGGCGGTGCCGATGGGCACCGCCCCACCGTCGTTCCAGCGGTCAGGTGACCGTGATGATCAGGTTGATCGAGCGGGTCTCCCCGCTGCTGTAGGTGGTCGTCACCCGGGCGGTGCCGCTGCCCGGACTGGCCGCGAGGGACAGCGTCCCGCCGGGCTCCTGCTTGACGCCGGCCCCGTTGAACCGCAGCCAGTCCAGCGAGAGCAGGTCCGGGGTGCCGCCGACCTGTGCGCTGTTGACGAACTTCGCGTACAGGGTGGTGGTGCCGGCGGGTTTGTTGGTCAGCGTGACGGTGGGGGAGACCAGGTTGTCCCACCCGCCGGTCGAGCCGATGGTGGCCCTACCGATCAGGGCACGCCGCCGGCCGCGCCGCCGTCGGTGTACTGCGCGGTGACCACGGTGGCGACGACCTCGAAGTTGTGGGCGGTGCCGAGCTGCTGGATCGCGGCGACACCGGCCGGGATCGAGTCGTGGTAGAAGTTTGTGACCTTGGAGAAGAGCAACACCCGGAAGCGGGGGGCGGCCTCGGCGGGCAGGGCGGTGGTGGTGCTCACCACGGTGGCGACGGCGAGCAGGGCGAGGCAGATCGCGCGGAGGAATCGGGGCATGGGGGCGCTCCCTGTCGGACGGTGAGGGTCGGAAAGCGCTTTCTCGCTGCCCGCATCACGGTACTGACAGCCAGTGATGATCGCCAATAGCTGGTGTGGGGCCACCACATCGGCGTTCTTCCCCTACGATCGGTGGCGGTCGACCTGGGGAGGTCACTTGACGACACCATCACCTTCGGACCGGATCGACACCAGCGTCGTGCACCCGGCTCGCCGCTACAACTATTGGCTGGGCGGCAAGGACAATTTCGCCGTCGACCGCGAGTCCGGCGACCAGATCGCCGCCGTCTACCCGGGCGTGCGTACCCTCGCACGGGAAAACCGGGCCTTCCTCGGCCGGGCGGTTCGGTTTCTCGCCGAGGAGGCCGGCGTGCGGCAGTTCCTCGACATCGGCACCGGCATCCCGAGCGCCGACAACACCCACGAGGTCGCCCAGTCCGTCGCCGCCGACTCCCGCGTGGTCTACGTCGACAACGACCCGATGGTGCTGGTCCACGCCCGAGCGTTGCTGACCAGCGACCCGGCCGGCGCCACCGCCTACCTGGACGCGGACCTGCGCGATCCGGAGCGGATCCTCGCCGACCCGCAGTTGCACACCACACTGGACCTGTCCCGGCCGGTGGCCCTGGTCCTGGTCGCCGTGACGCACTTCCTCACCGACGACGACCGCCCACACGAACACGTCGCCCGGCTGCTCGACGCGCTGCCGTCGGGCAGTTGGCTGGCGCTGACCCACTTCACCACCGATTACATCCCCACCGAGATCGTCGAGCGGATGGAGGCCGAGTTTGCCTCCGGCCGGATGAAGCAGGACGCCGTACCTCGCGATCGCGCCGAGTTCGCCCGCTTCTTCACCGGCCTGGAGCTGGCCGAGCCGGGCATCGTGCCGGTCACCGAGTGGCGGCCGCAGGTGCCACCGGAGCAGCGGCCGTCCCTGGCCGACGCCTCCATCTACGGCGCGGTGGCCCGCAAGCCCTGACCAGTTGCGCAGGCCAGGGCTCGCGCGGCGCCGGCTTGCCGATCGAGGACTTCGTCGGTGCTGGAGCGGCCTGCCCAGCCCGCCGGGATACTGGTCATCCGCCTATGTCGATGACGCTGTGTCGGACGCCGAGTTGGTCACTGCTCTGACCACGTCAACTCGGCCTTCGCAGCTTGCCGGAACAGACGTGTGTGGTCTGCGATAACCTCATAGACCCGCTGGCCCTCAGGCGTGCCGTGCCAGAGACAGTGGCCGAGTTTGTTCGCGAGATCGTCTGCCGCGGTGCTGAGCTCGTCCGAACAAATCAACGTAAGTTGCTTGTGGCGAGACCACAGTTGTTTGGCGACGTGGGCTTTCTCCGTGTCGGAAAGGGATTCGCGGCTGCCGGCTGCCACTTCGGTCTCTTGGGCGGCCTCCAGGAAGGCGTCAACGGCGGTCTTCCGTTCGCCGCGTAGAGCTGCACGGCGCTGGAGTCGCTCGCGGGATTCCGCCGCGCTGGCAGCCACTCGTTGGCCAGCGATCGTTCCGATCATCCCAATGACGGTTCCGGCCAAGGTTCCAACCACCGCGATCCAGCCCATACCCATCTCCTTCGTACGGTAGTAAATCGCTCCCGCTCGGCGGTGAAGATCATCAACGCCTGCTGGGAAGAGCAGGGACGTCTACGCAGCTGTCCACTGTGGGCCGGCTACTCGGCGGCCCCCTGGGGATCGAAGAACCCATGCTACGAGTGTCGGTTCCGTAACCGCCGAGATCCATCACCGACCCACAGGCGCGGTGCGGTAATTGACCGTCAAGGTCGGTGGTGTTCGACGGCTTCCTCGCGGCGTCGTGGCGTCGTCGCCCAGGAGGGACGCCAGGTAGTCGCGGGCAGCGGTGCCAGGCTCGCGAAATGGTCGATGATCGCGCGGAGCCCGGGGTGTGGATTCGCTCGGGGAAGGATCAGCGAGAGCGGGTACGCGAGCGTCGGACTCACGATCGGGATGCGGCGTAGGTCGTGGTTCGTCGGCCAGATGTACCGGTCGCGCGAGCCGACGAGCGTTGCCACGTCGGCGGAGTCCGCGAGGATGTCGAGGAGCACCTCGTTGCCGAAGTTCGGGCCCGCCGCGTCGATGCGGAGGTCGAAGTCGGTGGCGAGCTGATCGTAGAAGTCCGCCCATTCGCTGTGCGGCGCGATGCCCGGCACCCAGATCCGGTGCCGGCGCAGTTGGGCTGGCGTCAGCGTTCGTGCGGAGGCGAGCGGGTGCCTCGGGCCGACGAGCAGCTCCGTCGGGGAGTCGAACGCGTGGATCATGCGCACGTCGCGTGGCAGTGCGGCCGGGTCGGTGACCGAGCGGAACGAGGCGTCGATGTCACCCGCCTGGACGGCGGCGACCGCCGCGCGTGGGTCGTTGACCCGGAGGGTCACCACGTCGAGGTCGGTTTCGGGATGCGAGCGCCAGTAGTCGTGCAGGACGACGGCCTGTGCGGTTCGTAGGCCGAGGACGTCGATCCGAAGGGTCCGCGAGCCTGGTCTGATCGCGGCCATGCCGCGATCGACGCCCGCGACGACGTCCCGGGCGTGCGGGAGGAGAGCCTGGCCGTCGAGTGTCAGCTCGACCCCTCGGGCGGTACGGGTGAACAGCCGGACGCCGAGGTCGCGCTCCAGGGTGGCGATCCGCTTCGACACGGCCTGTTGCGTCACGCCGAGCTCGTCGGCCGCGTGTTGCAACTGCCCGAGCTCGGCCGCTCGGACGAACGATCGCAGCGCCTCGGTATCCACCGGGCCATTATGCAGATGCACAACCAATGGTTGTGGCTCGCCGGGGATGAGGTTGTTCGATCCCGTGCCGGTGCGTGCGGTGGGATGCGGACCCGAACGTCGGTTGTCACGGGGGAGTCGCATGCGCGTGGGGTTGGGGCGCAACTTCGGTTGGCTGTGGTCGGCCTACGCCGTCAGCACGTACGGCACGTGGATCGCCTTCGGCGCGTTCCCGCTGATCGCGGTCCGGGTGCTGGACTCGTCGGCATTCGCCGTGTCGCTCCTGGAGGCGGCCGGGCTCGCCGTCGCCGCGATTGTCGCCTTCTCGCTGGGGCCGTGGGTGGAGCACCGCGCCAAGCGCCCGGTGATGGTCGCGATGGACCTGATCCGGTTCGCCGCGATGGCGAGTGTCCCGATCGCGTACGTTCTCGGCTCGCTGTCCTACGGCCAACTGCTGGTTGTCTCGGTCGTCTCCGGAACCGCGAGCATCGCCTTCGCCGCCGCGTCCGGCGCGTACCTGAAGTTTCTCGTCCGTGGTGAGCAACTCCTCGTGGCGAACGGCAGACTCGAGGGCACGAACTGGGTGGCGACCGCAGCGGGCCCGCCACTCGGCGGTGCCCTCATCGGGTTGCTCGGCCCGGTCGTCACGATCATGGCCGACGCCCTGAGCTACCTGCTGTCCGCGCTCGGGGTCCTCCGCATCCGCGGCGGTGACGTCGCCGCACCCCGCGACCGGGTCACCAGGCTGAGCGGGGCAGACCTTCTCGACGGCTGGCGGTTCATCCTGCGCGACCCCGTACTGAAGGGCCTGTTCCTCAACTCGGTCCTGGTCGGCGGCCTCATCATGGCCACCGCCCCGCTCCTGGCCGTCCTCCTGCTGGGGCAGTACCACTTTCCGGCCTGGCAGTACGGTCTCGCGTTCGGCATCCCCGCGGTCGGCGGTTTCGTGGGCGCCCGCCTGTCCGCTCGGCTCGTGACCCGCTACGGCCGGCACCGGGTCATGACCAGCACCGGCTGGCTGCGGTCGTTCTTCCCGCTCGGTCTCGCGTTCATCCACCCCGGTATCCCCGGACTCGTCACCGTGATCCTCGTCGAGGGACTGCTGATCACCTGCATGGGCATCTTCAACCCGATCTACGCGACCGAACGCCTGCAACGCACTCCCGCGAACCACACCGCCCGGATCCTCAGCACCTGGAGTGCCGCCGGCAAACTCCTGCAGGCCGCCCTGATGGTCGTCTGGGGCATTCTCGCCACCCTCACCAGCCCGCTCGCCGCGATCACCACCTCCGGCGTACTTCTGCTCGCCACCCCTCTCCTGCTGCCCAGGCGGATGCACTGTCGCGTTCCCGAGCCGGTCGCGGCGGCCGAGGACGTCCGGGTCGCATGATTCCCTCCACGCCCCGCGGCCACCGCCGGGACCGCGTGGGCGGTTCCGGCGGCGCCGACCCGGGCACCACGCTCACGGTGGTGCCGGTTGTTCCGGTACGCGTCAGATCGCGGCGGGAACGGACGACTGCGTCCGGCGTCGGGCCCGACGGCCACTGCGCACCATCAGGAACCCGCCCAGCGTCATGGCCAGCGCGACCAGGGCGAGGATGCCGGCCACGACCAGGTAGGACGCGTCCAGTGGCTGGCCGACCAGACGCGGCGTGCCGTCGTTGCCCGGGCCGAAGTGCCCGCCGGCGTTCTCCGCGCCCACCAGGGTCAGCGGTTGTGGTGCGACCTTGGCGGCAGCCCGTAGTGCCTTGGCCGCGTTGATCACGCCGTACCCGGTGCTCGGGTCGTGCCGGTTGGGATGCGATGCGGTGGCCTGCAGCAACTCGGCCACCTGACGCGGCGCGAGCTTCGGGTACTTGGCCACGATGAGCGCGGCGACCCCCGCGGTCAGCGCGCCCGCCTGCGAGGTGCCCTGCCCCGAGACCCGACCGGTCCCGTTGAACTTGGCGCCCCAGATCTGCACACCGGGCGCGGCCACGTCGACGTACGAGTGCACACTGGAGAACGGGGCACGGCCACCGCCCGGGGTGCTCGCGGCCACGCCGATCACTCCGGGGTAGCTGACCGGGTAGCTGACCCGGTTGTCCTTGTTCCCCTCGTTGCCGGCGGAGGCGACCACCACGACTCCCTTGGCGAGCGCGTACTGGACAGCGTCCATCTCAGCGGGGTCGTACGCGCTGAACGGGGTGTCCGAGCCCAACGACAGCGAGATGACCCGCGCCCCGTTGTCGGTCGCGTGGCGGATGGCGTTGGCGACGGAGCCCGCCTCATTCTTGCTCGGTGCTTCGTGGAGCCCTTGTTCCCAGGTCCTGTAGTCCGGATCCTCTTTGTCCCGGATCGCGCGCAACCCGAGTACCTTCGCGCCGGGTGCGACGTCCAGCACGTTGGAGGCCATGATCGTGCCGTGTAAGCCGTACCAGGGTTCCTTCTGGTCGGTCTCGCCAAGGAAGTCTGGCCCCTCGGTGGCTCGCCCGCCCAACACCTGGTGCTTGGTGCGGATCCCGCTGTCGATCACGGCGACGGTGACTCCCTCGCCACGGCTGAGGGCGTGGGCGGCCGAGACCGACATCGCGTCGAGTTCCCAGCCTCGTCCGGCGGCCTGCGCGGGCGCTCCGGCCGCCAGCAACACCGCACCGACACTCATGCTGGCGACGGTCCGCGCCGTCACCCGATACCACCGGCTCATCGTCCGTCCACCGCTTTGTCGAAGGAGTGCGAGAACGCGAACAGCAGGTCGGTGGAGAGGCTCTGGTACACCAGGCTCTCCGGCTGCCCACTGGACTTCCACTCGCCGGGCAGGTTGCCGTACCGGCGGTCGGGGTCGGTCGGACCGACGGTGATCGCCGCCAGGTACGGGCCGAAGAGGGTGGGGCTCATGGTGCCACCGCCGTGACCGAGGCTGGTCCGCCAGCCCGCGGCGGCCGTCTTCGGCACCGCGACCGGGACGACCATCGGTCCCGGGTGATCCGCCACCACGGAGAGGCCGGACCGTTCGATCGTGCGGGCCTGGTCGTTCGATCCGAGTACGCAGAGTGCGACGGTGGCCGCCGCCTCGCCTCCGGCGTCCACATACGTCGCCCGCAGCACGGTCGTGCAGCCATTCTCGACCGCGACGCTGGCGAGTCGCGGCATCAGCGCCTTCTTACAGTCGCTGTCCTTGACGATGCCCTGGCGAACCCAACCAGGTGCCTGCTGCCCGCCGGTTGACGGCTCGCGCAGCAGGTCCGGGAAGATCTCGTCGGTACGCAGGTTGTGCCACGCCGCCGGGATGAAGGCGTCGTTTCCGGTCTGGATCCGGTGGTTCTTCACTGCGGCGAAGGCCAGGCCGCCAGCGGCCAGCAGCGGAAGAACCCCGAACACGATCGTCAGCGTTCCGAGGATCCGGCGCTTGCGGCCGCTACGCCCACCCTCCGCGTTGGGCGTTGCGGGCTGCGGTGCCGGTGTCGGCGGCATCGCCGGTGGTTGGTAAGGCGAGGGTGGGGTGAGGGGCGCGGGCGAAGCCGGGTAGGCGGGAGGGGCCGGATGATTCGCCCACGGCATCGGCGGTGCTGATGGCGTCTGGGGTGGACCGTACGGATAGGGAGGCTGTGACAACTCCGCACCCTTTCCCGCCCCGGATTCACCTCGGGGCGATTGCAAGAATGGACCTGTATCGACAAGCAACTGGGGGATGCTACCCGTGCCGTTGATCACCGGCTCGCCGGCAGTCAGGTGCCCGATGCTCAACGTCAACCCGAAGATGCTGGACCGGCTCACCAAGCTCGAAGAAGACCTCCACGCCCGGCGCGTACGCGCCAAGGCCGAAGGCTGGCTCGGCGAAATCGAAGGCCTCGACCCGACCTTGGGGTTCCTCGCCGACAAACGGCAACAAGCCCTCCGGCTGAGCAAGGTCACTGGCGCCGCCGGTCACTACCCCCCGAGCCCGTCACGTCCGACCCGTGTCACGTCCCCCGTTGCTCGCGAGTGAGAAGGCGCTGCTTCCAGAGGTTAGGGGCGGGATCCAGTCGCTACCGTGGTCGCGGCGGCGGCCAGCAGATTCCTGAGCCGGGTATGCGGGAATTGCTCCTCGACCTCCGCCGGCGGTGTTACCCGCGTGCTGTAGAACGAGGCGTCGTGGTCGTCGCCTTGTTCGGCCCACAGGTTGCCTGCTTCGTCGCGGTGCCACACCACCTTTTCGCCCCGGAAGTCGGCGCGTTCGAGCCAGTCGGCGCCACTGGGCCAGTAGCCGTCCCAGCCCAGCCCAGCCCGTCTGAGTCGGTGGGCGGCCCGCCGCTGAAAAGAGCAAAATTGCTTGGTAGACGGCGTTCTCGACGTGGTGCAGGACGAGGACGGCCTGTGCGATCGGTCGCTGGTCGGGGGCAGCACCACAGCATGGCGAGGCTCCCGGTTGGGGCATCTAATCTTGGTCGACTGCTGTCGCACCGGGAGTCTCGCCCTATGTCGATACTGGGTTCCGACACCTGTCGCGACCTGGACCGTCACGATGAACAGCTCACTGATGTACGGCGAAAGCTCCGCGGTTCTCGGCGAGCCAAGCGCTGAACGGGCGCGCGGGTACACCCGTCAGACGCAGAACGTCGTCACTCGGTGCCAGGTGCCCCGCTCCCTCGAAGACCTCGAGGAACGACGTGCGTACGGCCTCCGGCATCTCGTCCAGGAAGCCGATTCCGGCCTCCTCCTCGCCGAGTTCCTGGACGACGTACGAGCGGCCGAAAACCTTGTTCACCTCGGCGACCTGCTCACGCAGCGATCCAACCTCCGGGCCGGTGATCGAGTACGCCCCGAGCGTCGGCTCGGCGGCGCTCAGCAGCGCCACCGCTGACGCCGCGATGTCGGCGGGATCGACGAATGGCGACCGCATGTCCGGGTACGGCAGGCGTACGACGTCGTCGCGTGCCGCCGCCACCCACGGCACGATGTTGTAGTCGAAGCCTCCTGCCCGCAGGAAAGCGGACGGTACCCCTGCCTTCGTCAGGGCCTGTTCCCCCGCCCGGTGGTGTGCGGCGACGAAGTTGGCCGCTCCCGATCGCAGCGGCGTGTCCACGGTGAACGAGGACAGCATGACCACCAACTGCAGGCCGGCCTCGGCCGCGGCCTCCGCGAAGACCGCCCCGCTGTCGTCGGCCAGGATCAGAAAGGCCCGGTCGACACCTTCCAACGCGCGGCTCACGTCGTCGCGGTCGATCAAGTTGCCGGCGACCGCGGTGACACCAGCGGGCATAGCGGCCGACGGGTCGCGGACGAGGGCGACGACCTCGTGGCCCTGGAGCTTACGGACGATATGACCGCCCACGGTACCGGTCGCGCCGGTGACAAGGATCTTCATGGGCTTAAGCCTGAGCCCGCCCGGTCATCGGCGGGAGAGACTCCGTGAGACAGGTATCGCCGATCCCTGTCTAGCCCGGCGGCCATCGGGCAGGCTGGTCAAATGGACCAGAAGGAGCTGGCCGGTTTCCTCCGGACGCGCCGCGAGCAACTTCAACCCACCGACGTCGGCCTGCAATTGGGCGCCCGCCGGCGCACACCGGGGTTACGCCGCCACGAGGTCGCCGACCTCGCCGGCATGTCCCCGGACTACTACATCCGCCTCGAACAAGCACGCGGGCCCCAGCCCTCGCCGCAGATGCTCACCGCCCTGTCCCGTGCGCTGCGCCTCACCACAGACGAGCGCGACCACCTGTACCGCCTGGCCGGGCACCACGCACCGCCGAACCTCGGCGTCGACGAACACGTCAGCCCCGGCCTGCTGCGCCTGCTGGATGCCCTCACCGCCATACCGGCCCAGATAGGCTCCGACCTCGGGATCACGCTCGCCCAGAACCGCCTGGCAGTCGCCCTGGTCGGCGATCAGGTCTCGGCGTTCACAGGCATAGCACGCAGCCACATCTACCGCTTCTTCACCGACCCCACCGCCCGCGCCCAATACCCCGCCGAGGATCAGGAAGAGCAGGCCCGCATCTTGGTCGCCGACCTACGGGCCGCCATCGCCCTGCGCCCGGGCGACCCCGAAGCCGCCAAAATAATCCGCGCCCTGCAAACCACCAGCGACGAGTTCACCACGCTCTGGCAGCGACACGACGTCGCCGTACGCCGCTCGGACCGCAAACGCATCGTCCACCCCTCGGTTGGCATCATCGAACTGGACTGCGAGGTGCTCGGCACCCCCCGCCAGGACCAGCGGCTGGTCATCCTCACCCCGAGGCCCGGCTCGGAGGCCGTCAGTCAGCTCCAACTGCTCAGCGTCATAGGCACCCAGGACCTGGCTCCGACGGCCCGCCACCACAGGCACGGTCAAGCCGACTCGTAACGAGGGCCAGCGCGCAGTCGAAGCTGAACAGCGCCAGCGGTCCCGGCGGTCACGCGTGCAGATAAGCAGTGGCGGTCGCTGCGCGGTCACAGCGGCACTCTGGCGGTAGCGGTTTCGTACACCGCCACTGCGCGTCGAGGACGCACGGATCTCGTTTGCCTAACCAGATCTTGGTCGGGAGGATGCGGGACATGCTCGCCGACCTGTGGCCCCAGTACGGGCTCACCATCGTCACACCGCGCCTGCAGCTGCGTTTGCCGCGCGAGGAGGAACTCGCCGAGCTGGCTGATCTCGCGGGCCGGGGCGTACATCGTCCCGACGAGCGGCCGTTCCTGACGCCCTGGACGGATGGCACCTATACGGACCGGGCCCGAGCTGTCCTGCAGGGGCACTGGCACCAGCTCGCCTCGTGGAACGTGGCAGCGTGGCGACTCGGGATGGGGGTCTTCCGGGCGGATCAGCCGATCGGGGTGGTCACGCTCCGCGCACAAGACTTCACGGTTGTGCGGCAGGTGACGACCTCGGCCTGGCTCGGCGTGGAGCATCAGGGCAGGGGCTACGGCACGGAGGCCAGGGCTGGACTACTGACCCTTGCTTTCGATCATCTCGGCGCCACCGCCGCACTGACTGAGGTGTTCCAGGACAACCACTCCTCGCAGGGCGTGTCGCGCAAACTCGGCTACGAGCATGACGGGATCTCCGTCGACGCCCGCGACGGCGAGGCCGTTGTCTCCGACCGCCTGCGTCTGACTCTGCAGCGGTGGCGCCAGCACAAGCGGCCCGCCGTCACGGTCGATGGCATGGACGGCTGTAGAGCCTCGTTCGGCCTCTGATCGGTCCGTTCCCCGGTGCAGGTCGTCAGCCCAGCGGCACCTGCGTCGGCCGATCACCGCTCCCCACGGCGCCGACACCCTCGGGCGCGCTGATCGACGCCGCGACGATCCGGCTGGGCAGCACCGGCGCGTCCCGGCCCGTGCCCCGTCGGCCGTCGCTCCTCGACGACTCCTCGTGGTAGTCCTGCTCGACGTTGACCGACCAGACGTCGTGCGTACTGCCGGTGGCGATGTTCTCGGCCGTGAGCATCGCGGTCAGCATCGAGTGGTCCTGGTTGTTGTAGCGGTGCATGCCGTTGCGCCCCACCGGGTGCACGTTCGGCACCGCCTCGCTCAGCCACGCCCGGATGACGTCCACGTTGTGCTGGTAGCGCTCGTCGTACACCGGATAGGCCTTGGGCATCCGCACGACGTAGCCGGCCTCCACCACGCCGGGTCGGACCAACCCCAACCGCTCCAGCTCCGCGGTGCCCAACGCCACGAGGGCGGCATCGGGGGTACGCCACATCTCGTCGTCGGCGAAGACGAAGTATTCCAGGCCGAGGCAGGTGCGCCCGTCCTTGACGAGGTACGGCGACCAGGAGCCGAAGTTCTGGATCCGGCCCACCCGTACCCCCGGGTCGTGCACGTAGATCCAGTTGTCGGGGAACGAGAACTCCGCCGGCACCACCAGCGCGACCGTCAGGAAGTCGCGGTAGCGCAGGTCGGCGGCGCAGGCCAGGATCTCCGGCGGCGCCGCCGGACGCAGCGCGGCCACCAGCTCCGAGATCGGCATCGACGAGATCACGTGGTCCGCGGGCTCGGTACGCTGCCCGTCCGCGCCGTTGACCGTCACACTGATCGCCCGTCGTCGCGCCGGGTCGTGGTGCACCGCGGTGACCCAGGTGCCGGTCGACACCCGCCCGCCCTGGTGGCACACCTGCTCGGCGCAGCGTTCCCACATCATCCCCGGCCCGTACTTCGGGTACTGGAACTGTTCGATCAGGCTTGTCACGTCCGTGCGTCGACGCCGGGGCAGCAACGCGTTGCGGATCGCCTTGGCCAGCGACAGGTTCTTGATCCGTTGCGCGGCCCAGTCCGCCTGCAGCCGGTCCGCGGGCATCCCCCAGACCTTCTCGGTGTACGTCTTGAAGAAGATCGAATACAACCGCCAGCCGAACCGGGCCGACACCCAGCCCTCGAAGTGCGACTGGTCCTGCGGTGGGCGCAGCCGGGCGCGGGCGTACGAGCCGAGGCAGCGGGCCGCCTCCGGCAGCCCCAGGTTGCGCAGCGCGTTCACGGCGCTGAGCGGGTAGTTGAACAGCGCGCCCCGGTAGAAGATCCGGCTCATCCGGGGCCGGGTCAGGAAGTCCTCGTCCGGCAGGATCTCGTGCCAGAACGCCTCCACCCGGGGCACCTTCGTGAAGAACCGGTGCCCGCCGATGTCGAACCGCCACCCGTCGCGTTCCACGGTCCGGCTGATCCCGCCGACCACCTCGTCGGCCTCGAAGACCCGCACCGGCCGGCCGTGCCGGAGCAGCTCGTACGCCGCGGTCAGCCCCGCCGGCCCCGCACCGATGACCACCGTGCCGTGCTGTTCGCTCATGCTGGAGTGCTCCCTGCTCACCTGCCCTGGTTGAAGCGCCGCCCGTACCCGCTCTGCGTCGAATGTCACTCTTGGTCAACGATCGTTTCCGCTGCGGAGTGGCGCGTGGCGACGTACAACGGCGTGTACGACACTCCTGTGCGACGGGCGGGCCGGCAGGCGGGGGAGCGGGGCGGATGCACCGGTGGCGGAGCGGCGCGGCGACGCTGGCCGTCCGATTTGCCGAGGCAGGCCGCGCCGGAGCGCGCGCGGCCCGCCGGGTGCCGGCACCCTGGTCGTACGTGATCGGCCTGTTCCTCGGCGCGAAGCTGCTGCTCACCCTGCTCGGGCTGCTGGTCCTGCACGCCTGGGACGGCGTTCCCGGGGCGCCACCGGCGGACGATGCATTGATGTGGGCGCAGCAGCGGGAGGTCTCCGGGCATCGGTGGATCTCCTTCTGGTTCGCCTGGGACGGGCTGCTCTACCTGCGACTGAGCGAACTGCCCCTGACCGGGCCGTGGAACGATTTCGGCTTCCCGTTGCTCTACCCGTTCCTGGCCCGGCCGGTCGGCGCACTGCTCGGTGGCGACACCGCGCTGGCCCTGCTGTTGATCAGCAACGTCGCGTTCCTGCTGGCGCTCTGGTACGGCTACCGGCTGGCCGAGCTGCTGCTCGGCGACGCGCAGGCGGCCCGCCGATTCACCCGGTACCTGGTGCTGCTGCCGACCGCGTTCCTCTTCCAGGCGGCGCTGACCGAGTCGCTCTTCGTCTGTCTCGCGTTGGCCGCGTTCTACCACGCCGAGCGACACCAGTGGCTGCTGGTCGGCGTCCTCGGCTACTTCCTGGCGATGAGTCGTTCGGTCGGCCTGCTCGTCGCGCTACCGCTGGCCCTGGTCCTGCTCCGTCAGCACGACTGGCGACTCGGCCCGCGCGCGCTGCTCGGCTACCTGCGGACCGGTTGGCCGTTGCTGCTGCTGCCCGCCGGCTGGTTCACCTTCATGGCGTTCTGTTGGTGGCGCGGCGGAGACTGGTTCGCCTACCAGCACGCCCAGCAGACCGGGTGGGGCATCGAGGTGCAGAACCCGGTGCCGGTGCTGCTGGACGGGCTGGCCGGGGAGCCGCGCGATGCCGCCCGGGTCCTCTTCGCCGTGGCCGTGTTGGGCGTGCTGGTCGCCGGGTTCCGCCGCCGGGAGCTGGCCTACCTGGTGTACGGCGTACTCATGGTGCTGGTGCCTCTGTCGATGGGCCCGGCGGTGTACCGGAGCCTGCTGCGCTACCTGCTCGCCGCGTTCCCGGTGGCCCTGGTGCTGGCCCGCTGGGCCCGCCACACCAGCGTCGACGTGTGGCTGACCGCGGCGCTCGCCGTGGTGCAGGGCGCGCTGTTCGTGCTCTGGCTCAGCTACTGGACCCACATGATCATCTGATCGGGTCGCGCTCGTGCCCCAGGATTGCGCACAGTTTCGGGGAAGGTGCTGCCTCACCGGGCCACGCACCGTCCACTGACGACAGCGAATAGTTGTCATACCCGCGCGGCACGATGCATTCATGGCCGTTCCCGCGCTCACCCCGCACCCCGACCCGCCGCGTTCCGTGCCGCTGCGTGAGGCGCGCACCCGGTTCAGTCAGCTCGTCGCGCTGGCCGAGCTGACCGACGCGGTCACCGTCGTCACCCGCGACGGCGATCCCCGCCCGGTCGCCGCGATCGTTCCCGCCACGGCCGCCCGCAGCGGCGCGCAGGCCCGCGCCGACGCCGACCGCCTCGCCACGGTCACCGCCGGCTGGGCACGGCGCCTCGACGAGCAGCACCGGCGCAGCACTCAGCGGCACGCCGCCGAGCTCGGTGCGATCCGCGCGGCACTCGCCGAGGTGTGGGCCGAGCTGGATCGACGGGTCGTCTCGGGCAGCGACCCGACGCTGGCCCGGCTGCGCGCCGCGCACAACGACCTGCTCGCCGGCTGACGTCAGCCCGTCGCCGGGTAGGCGTGCGTCTCGGCCGCCTTCACCGCCACCCAGACCCGTTGGCCCTGGGCCAACCGCAGCTGGGCCGCGGCGGCCGGTGTGACGTCGGCGGCCACCCCGATCGGCCCGTCGAGTTGCACCCGTACGTTGTCGCCGTGCCGCTGCACACCTGCCACGGTGCCCGCCCAGGTGTTGCGGGGGCTGCCCTCCGGTCGGGTCGGGTGCAGGGCCACCGCCGCCGGACGGAACGCCACGAAGGCTTCGCCGTCCAGCCGGTCGGCGACCGTGAGGGTCAGCTCCGGCGCGACGCGTACCCCGTGCCCTTCGGCCCGACCACGGTAGAGGTTCAGCCCGACCAGCCGGGCGACGTAGTCGGTGCGCGGGCGGGCGGTGACGCTCGGCCCGTCGCCCTCCTGCACCACCCGGCCACCCTCGACGATGACCAGGCGGTCGGCCAGCGCCAGCGCGTCCAGCGGGTCGTGGGTGACCAGCACCGTCGCGCCCGGGTGGGCGGACAGGTGGCGGTGCAGCTCCGCGCGGGTGTCCAACCGGGTGCGGGCGTCCAGCGCGGCCAGGGGCTCGTCCAGCAGCAGCAGTGCCGGTGCGACGGCCAGCGCGCGGGCCAGCGCCACCCGCTGCGCCTGGCCGCCGGAGAGCTGCCGGGGCCGGCGGTGCGCCTGCGCGGAAAGCCCCACCCGGCCGAGCCACTCCCGGGCGGTGGCACGGGAGGCCCGTCGGTCGACACCGTGCCGGCGCGGCCCGAAAGCCACGTTGTCCAACGCACTGAGGTGCGGAAAGAGCAGATAGTCCTGGAAGACCACGCCGATCGACCGGCGCTCGGTCGGCACCCAGCCCCGCGTCGCCGGGCGGTCCAGGTCGATGCCGTCGAGGGTGACGTGCCCGTTGGTGAGCGGATGCAGCCCGGCCAGCGCGCGCAACGCGGTGGTCTTGCCAGCGCCGTTCGGGCCGAGCAGCGCGACCACCTCGCCGGGCGCGACCCGCAGCGGCACGTCGAGCCGGAAGGCGCCCCGCTCCACGACGAGCCGGGCGTCGAGCAGCGCCCCGCTCATGCGCTTGTCATCCAGCGGTCCCGCAACGCCACCAGGATGCCCACCGACACGACGAGCAGCACCAGGCTGAGCACGATCGCGGACTCCAGGTCGGTCTCCAACGCCAGGTAGACGGCGAGCGGCATGGTCTGTGTCCGGCCGGGATAGTTGCCGGCGAAGGTGATGGTGGCACCGAACTCGCCGAGCGCCCGCGCCCAGCAGAGCACCGCCCCGGCGGCCAGCCCGGGCGCCACCAGCGGCAGCGTGACATGGGTGAAGGTGGTCCATCGGCTGGCGCCCAGCGTCGCGGCGGCCTCCTCGTAGCGGTGGTCGGCGGCGCGTAGCGCACCCTCCACGGCGATGACCAGGAACGGCATCGCGACGAACGACTCGGCCAACACGACACCCGCGGTCGTGAAGGGCAGGGTGATGCCGAACGTGGCGTCGAGCCAACCGCCGAGCAGCCCGCGCCGGCCGAAGACCAGCAGCAGCGCCACCCCGCCGACCACCGGCGGCAGCACCAGTGGCACGGTGACCAGCGCGCGTACCAGCCGGCGGCCGGGGAACTCGACCCGGGCCAGCATCCAGGCGAGCGGCACCCCGAGCAGCAGACAGAGCACGGTGGCCAGGGTCGCGGTCTGCACCGACAGCCGCAGAGCGGTCAACGCGCCCGGCTCGGTGAGCCGCTGCGGCAGGGTCGTCCACGGTGCCCGGATCACCAGCCCGGCCAGCGGCAGGACGAGGAAGAGCAGCCCGAGGCCGGCGGGGACCAGCAGCGCCGCCGGCACCCGCCCCCGCCGTCGGGGCGCGGTGTGGTCGCGAACCTGAGTCATGGGGTCTGGAAACCGGCCTCGGCGAGGACCGCCTGCGCCGGCGTCGAGCGGACGTACGCGACGAACGCCCGCGCGCCGGTCGGATTCGGCGCGTCCTTCAACGCGAGGATCGGGTAGTCGTTGACCGCCCGCGCCGACTCGGGAAACTCCACGCCGGTCACGTCGGCGTGCGCGGCCCGCGCGTCCGTGCGGTAGACCAGGGCCGCGTCGACCTCGCCGAGCTTCACCTTGGCGAGCGCGCCCTTGACGTCCTGCTCCAGGGTGACAGGCGTCAGCGCGACGCCGGCCGAGTCCAGGGCGGTGCGGGCCGCCGCGCCGCAGGGCACCTGGTTGGCGCAGAGCGCCACCTTCACGCCCGGCCGGCTCAGGTCGGCCAGCCCGGTCACCTGACGCGGGTTTCCCCGGGGCACCGCGATCACCAACTGATTGCGGGCGAAGACGTTCGGTGCGCCGTCGGCATTGCCGGCCTCGGTGACCGTGGTCATGTTCGCCGGGGCGGCCGAGGCGAACACATCTGCCGGCGCACCCTGGTTGATCTGGTTGGCGAGGGCGGAACTGCCGGCGAAGTTGAGGGTCACCGTGCTGCCCGGGTTGGCGGCCTCGAAGTCCTTGCCGATCCGGGTGAACGACTCGGTCAGCGAGGCAGCCGCGAACACCGTCACCGCACCGGTGACCCGGCCGTCCCCGGCGCCGCCGGACGCCCGGTCGTCGCCCGCACCACAGCCGGTGACCGTCAGCGCCGCCACCAGCACGGCCACCACCGTGCGCGTCGCCCGCCCGCTCATCCGCCGGCCCTCCCCCTCGCCGTCGGGGGAGCGGCCCGCTCCACCACCACCGTGGTTGACTTGATCACCGCGACCGCCACGGACCCGACCCGCAGGTCGAGCTCGTCGACCGCCTCCCGGCTCATCAACGACACGACCCGGAACGGGCCGGCCTGGATGTCGACCTGGGCCATCACCGTGTCCTTGCGAACGTCGACGACGATGCCGCGCAGCCGGTTGCGGGCCGAGGAGAACTCGGCGCCCGCGTCCGGGTCGGCGGCCTGGGCGCGGGCGAACGCCGCCAGATCAACCCCGTCGATCACCCGGTGGCCGTGTTCGTCGCGCTCGGCCGTCACACGCCCGGCGTCCACCCAGCGGCGAACCGTGTCGGCGCTGACGCCGAGCAGGTCGGCCGCCTCCCCGATCCGGAACCTCGTCACCCGCTCACCCTAACCCCCGCATCTGCGAGGGCAAAAGCCCGATCCGGACAGCATCCGTGTGGGCAAATGAGTGTGACCGCCAGCAACTGCGACTGTCGTCCTTGTCTGCGTCCGTCCTGGCCACTGACCACATGATCACGCTCGAACCAGGATGCAGTGGTGTCGGTGCCTCGGCGAGGCCACTACATCCTGGTTCGAGCACGATCACGGCGGGCGGCGAGACGGCGGGGCCCGAGGCGGCGGGGCGGGCGGGGCGCGGGGCGCCGGGGGGGGCCGGGGGGGGCGGGCTCGCGGGGGGCTGCCCGCCCGCCCCGCCGGTCAGCAGTTGCGCAGCTCGGGGGACTGGTTAAGCAGTTGGCCACGGGTCGACACGAAGCGCCGGTAGCGCTCCCCGTCGACGGCCGAGGGGCGGAACGCGGCGACGCGGTGGCAGTTCTGGAAGGCGAGGCGTACGCCGAAGTGTCGTTCCAGGCCGGCGCGGATCGCGTCGCTCGCCAGTGCCCGGAGCAGTTGACCTCGGTCGGCGTCGGTGGGCGGCGGAACGCTGTTGTCCGCTAGGTCGGCGTCGCCGGCCTCGAGTTCGGCCACCACTCGGCTGACGGTGGCCCAGGCGTACGGGAGGGAGTCGCGGACGCAGGCGATGAACGCCTCGTCGTCGACGGGGCCGCGTTCGGCGGCGTCGAGCAGGGCGGGCGGGACGGTGAGTGACATGGTTCTCCTCCGCTTCTAGACAATGAATACCGTTGTCATTAACGGTGCGAACAGGGCAGACCACGCTGGGCGGATGACGTCAACGACGTCCCGGCGTGCCGCGCCGAAACCCGCGGTGAAAGACCCGCAACCCGCGGTGAGAGACCCGCGACCTGCGCGAAGGAGGGCAGCTCAGGGCCGGCGGGGGTGGCCCTTGAGGTGTCGGCCCAGTTCGCGGGCGATCTCCCGGTTGGCGTCCCGCTCGGCCAGCGTCTGCCGCTTGTCAAAGGAGCGCTTGCCCTTTGCCAGGGCCAGCTCGACCTTGGCGAAGCCGTTCTCGAAGTACATCGACAGCGGGACCAGGGTCACCCCGCCCTCGCGGACCTTGTCCAGGATCCGGTCGATCTCGGCCCGGTGCAGCAGCAGCTTGCGGTTGCGGCGGGGAGTGTGGTTGGTCCACGTGCCGTAGGCGTACTCGGCGATGTGCAGGCCGTACAGCACGATCTCGCCGTCGCGCTCGTGCGCGAACGCGTCGACCAGCGAGGCCCGCCCCTCGCGCAGCGACTTCACCTCGGTGCCGACCAGCACGATGCCCGCCTCATAGGTGCGCAGCACGGTGTACTCGTGCCGGGCCTTCTTGTTCGAGGCGATCAACCGGCGTTCGGGCTGCTTCGACGGGCTCACCCGGCGACGATATCCGGCCGCCGGATCAGCCCGCCCCGGGGCGGTCCGGGTGCAGTCGCGCGATCAGGTCCCGCGCCGCCTGGGCGAACGCCTCCTCCGACTCCGACGGCCAGTGCGCCAGGATCGGCGGGGGAACGCTGTCGCTGGGGGGCGGCACCACGTCCAGCGGGTCGGTCAACCGCCGGTCCACCGCCGCCGCCGGTCCGGCCGGCGTCTCGCTGTCTCCGGCCCAGTGTGGGGCGAAGATCCAGCCGCCGATCGGGTCGGTGTCGCGCCACAGGTTCACCCAGCGCCAGCCGACCCGCTCGCCGA
The DNA here is from genome assembly GCF_003205615.1 of Micromonospora arborensis. Taxonomy (GTDB): domain Bacteria; phylum Actinomycetota; class Actinomycetes; order Mycobacteriales; family Micromonosporaceae; genus Micromonospora; species Micromonospora arborensis. Next base: position 72,495 of record NZ_PYBV01000036.1, read on the forward strand.
TCTCCTCAAGCGTCGACACGTTGACGGACGCGGGAAACAGCCGTGCGTACAACCGGCGCAGCGGTGACCCGTGGGTCAGCAGGGCGACCCGGTCGGTGACCCGGGCCGGCAGTTGCAGCACCGTGGCGGCGAGCAGCACCGACCCGTGGCTGTGCCCGGTCAGCAGCACACCCTGCCCCTGCTCCACCAGGTAGGAGATCCGTTTGGCCAACTCCGGCACGGCCCGCTCCGCGTAGCAGGGCGGGGCGAAGGGGTGCGCCGCACGGGGCCAGAAGGTGCCCAGATCCCACAGGACGCCCACGTACCGGCGGAATCCCGCCGTTCGGTACGCGAAGATACCGCCGATCACCAGCCCGAGCACGATCGCGGCGATCACGTAGCTGCCCGTTCCGATGAAGAAGTTGACGAAGCTCTCGGGTAGGCCGACGTACTGCTGCGACACGTCACCGGGAAAGATCTGGAACAGCCCGAGCGCGCTGGTCGCCAGCCCGAGCGCGGCCAGCCCGGCGTAGACCACGGTGAGCGGCTCCAGCCGTTCGGTGAACCGTGCCCGGGCAACCGCCTGCTCGACCTGGCGCAGCCGTTCGGCCGCCTCCGGCGGGGCGTGCGGGAAGTCCGCCGCCACGATCGCCCGCGCGGCCCGCCACCGACGACCCCGGCTCAGCACGGTGACCACGCCGGCCGCCAGCAACGCGCTCAACACCGCCAGGAAAAACCCGAAAATCGCCCATTTGTACGCCAGTGGCGGGCTGGTCACGAGGCTGTCCGCGGTCGTTCCGCCGTCGTCCAACACGTCTGCGGTCCGATAGACCAACTCGGCGGAGAACGCCACCGCGAGCCCCGCGGCGATCGTGACCAGGACCGGTGCGCCCAACGCACGCAGGGGCGCGGGACGCCCCTTGCCGTCGGGATGCCCGCCGCCCCGCCGCCAGATCACCACGACCGCGAGGATCACCACCAGCACCGTCTGGCTGACGAACAGCCAGGCCACGATGGCGCCGTACCCGGGCAACGAGCGGCTCCGCGACCACGGCGCCGGGCTGGTCACGATGTGCACGATCACCAGGATCGTCACGCCGCAGGCGATCGTCCGCAGCCCGCGGAAGAAGGCGTCCATGCCCGGTGCCGGGTCGGTCCGGTCGATGCTGCGCACCGCGATGAGCAGGACCAGGCAGGTGAGCAGCACCGCCCCGGTTGCCGCCAGCAGCACCACCATCGTCGACGAGTGGTGCTGGCTGGCCCGCGCGGCCAGCAGGCTGCCGTCCAGCGTGGCGAAGGCGGCCGCGACGTGCACCGAGCGCAGCCGACCGACCAGCGGTGCGCCGTCCCACTGGCCGACCGCGCTCAACTGGTGCTTCGAGGTTGCCGGATCGCGGGTGCGGAACGCGTCGAACGAGTGACTGAGACGGGTGCTCAGCCACCAGACGAGCCCGATCGCGGCGACCGGCACCAGTGCCAGCACACCCAGGCGCAGCCCCGTCGGGCGGCCACCGAGCCAGGACAGCCAACTCCGGCCGGTCATGCACGACGGCGTGCCCATGCAGCGCCAGGCGATCAGGTCCACCGCCACCCCGACGATGGAGAGCACGTAGAGCATGGTGAGGGTGAGCGCGAGCACCCGGCACAGCGCGACGACCACGTTCTTCCAGCCGTGGATCGTCGGATGCATCCAGAGCGCCACGTTGCAGAGCATGAACGGCAGCAGGAACACCAGCGACAGCGTCCGCACGGCGGTGCCGGACGGTAGGTCGCTCCAGCGGTACGCCTCCAATGTCACCCCGTCGGTCCCGGTCGAGTCGGGATAGCCGGGACGCGGTCGGTAGAATCCTCCGCTGCGGTCTCCGGCGACCTGGTGCACGTACGGCCGGTTCAACACCTGGTCCGCGCCCGACCCGGAGACGCCGTGCACCCGCAACTCAACGATCCCGCCCGACGTCGGCTCTTCGGTCGGCGACACGTCCGCCATGGGCCCCCCGAGGTGTGCGCGGCAGCCGGGCGGTGGTCGATGTACGGCCACCCACGCGGCTCCCCGGCTTACCCATCCTCAACCCGGTCAACCGTGCGTCGGCGCCCAGGCGGTGGTGCCGTCCACCCGCAACAGGTGATTTCATGGCGCCATGGCTAACCCGGTGATCCTGAGCGTCGACGACGACCCCGTGGTCTCCCGGGCGGTGGCCCGGGACATCCGGCGCCGCTACGGCGACCGCTACCGGGTCGTGCGGGCCTCCTCCGGACCGGAGGCGTTGGACGCGCTGCGGGAGGTCAAGCTGCGCGGCGAACAGGTGGCGCTGCTGCTGGCCGACCACCGGATGCCGGAGATGACCGGCGTCGAGTTCCTCGAGGCGGCCATGGACATCTTTCCGGCCGCCCGCCGGGTGCTGCTCACCGCGTACGCGGACACCGACGCCGCGATCGAGGCCATCAACGTGGTCGACCTGGACCATTACCTGCTCAAGCCCTGGCATCCGCCGGAGGAGAAGCTGTATCCGGTGGTGGACGGGCTGCTGGAGGCGTGGGCGGTCACCCCGGACGCGGCGAGCGCCGAGATCCGGGTCGTCGGGCATCGCTGGTCGGCGCCGTCGTTCAAGGTCCGCGACTTCCTGGCCCGCAACCTGGTGCCGTACCGCTGGATGTTGTCCGACGACCCGGAGGGCATCCGCCTGCTCGACGCGGCCGGAGCCACCGAGGCGGACGTGCCGCTGGTGGTGACCGCCGAGGGTAAGGCGTTGATCGCCCCGAGCGAGACCGAGTTGGCCGCGCTGGCCGGGTTGACAGTGGTGCCCGCCTCCGACTTCTACGACCTGGTGGTGATCGGCGGTGGCCCGGCCGGCCTCGGCTCGGCGGTCTACGGCGCGTCGGAGGGGCTGCGCACCGTGCTCGTCGAGCGACGGGCGACCGGCGGGCAGGCCGGGCAGAGCAGCCGAATCGAAAACTACCTGGGCTTCCCGGACGGCGTCTCCGGCGCGCAGTTGACCGATCGGGCCCGGCGGCAGGCGGTCAAGTTCGGCGCCGAGCTGCTCAGCGCCCGGGAGGTGGTGGGTCTGAGTGAGGCCGGCGGCGCACGGCTGCTGCGCTTCGGCGACGGCACCGAGATCGCGGCGCACACCGTGGTGCTGGCCACCGGGGTGTCGTACCGGGTGCTCGACGCCCCCGGGCTGGCCGACTTCACCGGCCGGGGGGTGTTCTACGGCGCTGCCGCGACCGAGGCGCCGAGCTGCGTCGAGCAGGACGTCTACATCGTCGGCGGGGCCAACTCCGCCGGCCAGGCGGCGGTGCACTTCTCCCGGTACGCGTCGAGGGTGCACCTGCTGATCCGCGGCGCGGACCTGACCGCCTCGATGTCGCGTTACCTGATCGACCAGTTGGAACGGATCGACCGGATCACCGTGCACCCGCACACGGCCGTCGTCGGCGCGGCGGGGGAGGACCACCTGCAACGGCTCACCCTCTGCGACACCCGCACCGGGGAGGCCCGCTCGGTCGACACCTCCTGGCTGTTCATCTTCATCGGCGCGGAGCCCCGGACCGACTGGCTGGACGGGGTGCTGGTCCGCGACGGGCGCGGCTTCATCGTCACCGGCCCGGATCTGCTCGCCGGGGGGCGTCGGCCGGCCGGCTGGTCGCTGTCGCGCGACCCGTACCACCTGGAGACCAGCGTGCCGGGGGTGTTCGCCGCCGGGGACGTGCGGGCCGAGTCGGTCAAGCGGGTCGCCTCCGCTGTCGGCGAGGGCGCGATGGCCGTCTCGCTCGTGCACCGTTACCTGGAGGCCCAGTGAGCGCGAGGAGTGAGCCGGGTTTGCGAGCCCCGCAGTCGCGAGCGAAGGAGGCCCAGTGACCATCGAGTCTGACCGGCTGACACCGGCACAGTTGCGCACCCTGTTCCTGTTCGAGGCCCTCGACGACGGGCAGCTCGCCTGGCTGGCCGAGCGCGGCCGGGTCGAGCAGCGCGCCGGGGGCACTCTGGTGTACGGCGAGGGTGAGCCCGCCACCTGCTTCTTCGTGCTGGTGCGCGGGGCGGTGGCGTTGAGTCGCCTGGTGCGTGGCGACGACGTCGAGGTCAGTCGAACCGACCAGCGCGGGGTGTACGGCGGGGCCACTCAGTCGTACCTGGGTGACCAGGTCGAGCAGATCTATCGCAACAGCCTGCGGGCGGTGACCGACGCGGAGTTCTTCGTGCTGCCGGCGGAGGACATCGCGTACGCCCTGCGGTCCTGGTTTCCGATGCCCATGCACCTGTTGGAGGGGCTGTTCTTCGGAATGCGGGACAGTCAGGCCATCGTCGGTGAGCGGGAGCGACTGCTGGCCCTCGGCTCGCTCTCGGCGGGGCTGACCCACGAGCTGAACAACCCGGCCGCGGCTGCGGTGCGGGCCACGTCGGTGCTGCGTGACCGGGTTGCCGGGATGCGGCACAAACTTGCCATGATCGCCGACGGTCGGCTCGACGGCCGTGCTCTGCACGGTCTGGTCGCGTTGCAGGAGGAGGCCGTCGCCCGGGTCGCCACCGCGCCGAAGTTGACCCCGATGGCCACCGCCGACGCCGAGGACACCCTCACCGACTGGCTGGAGGAGCACGGGGTGGGCGGCGCCTGGGACCTGGCGCCGATCCTGGTGGGTGGCGGGCTCGACGCGGCCTGGTTGGCGCAGGTGAAGGCTGCGGTGGGTGCCGCGGACCTGGAAGCGGCGGTTCGCTGGCTCACCTACACCGTCGACACCGAGCTGCTGATGCGCGAGATCGGCGACGCGGTCACCCGGATCTCCGGACTGGTCGACGCCGCGAAGCAGTACTCGCAGCTGGACCGCGCGCCGCACCGGGTGGTGGACGTGCACGACCTGCTCGACGCCACGCTGGTGATGTTCAAGGGGAAGATCCCCGCCGAGGTCAAGCTGGTCCGCGAGTACGACCGCAGTCTCCCACCGATTCCGGCGTACGCGGCTGAGCTGAACCAGGTGTGGACCAACCTGATCGACAACGCGTTGGGCGCGATGGGGGAGAAGGGGGTGCTGACCGTTCGTACCGGACTCAGCGGCGACCTGCTGGCGGTGGAGGTCACCGACACCGGTCCTGGTATCCCGCCGGCGGTGCGTCCGCGCATCTTCGAGCCCTTCTTCACCACCAAGCCGGTCGGCACGGGCACCGGCCTGGGGCTGGACATCTCGTACCGGATCGTGGTGCGCAAGCACCACGGCGACATCCGGGTGGAGACCGAGCCGGGGAGGACCACGTTCCGGGTGCTGCTGCCGATCACGGAGGGCGCACCGGACATGCCGCACGACGCGCCGACTACCTAGAGACATCGAGTGGTCGCGGGCAGTAGTCTCGGGCGGCGTCTGTGATCCCCGCCCCCGAGGAGGGCCCGTGGAGTCGATGGCCCGCCAGCGCACCGCCACCGAGGACGACGACCAGCCGGGTGATCCGCCTCCTGGCACGATGCTGCCGGAGTTGGAGGACCGCGACTGGATGCACCACGCGCAGGAGTTCGCGCACACCAGCTTCTGGGCGGTGGCCCGCCGGCTGCCCCGGCTGGTCCGGGAGGCGGTCGGGCTGGCCTGGGCCACCAACCGTCGGGACACGGTCGCCTCGATCGGCCTGAACATCGCCGCCGGGGTGATGACCACGTTCGGCCTGCTCGCCACGACCAGTGTGCTGCGCGAGCTGTTCGCCGCCGGCCCCACCCCGGACCGGGTCCGTTCGGCTCTGCCGGCGCTGGTCGTGGCCGCGGCGGCGGTGTCGGCGCGCGGCGGCCTGGCGATCGCGGCCGGCTGGGCCCAGGCCCGACTGACCCCACAGATCAACTATCAGGTGGAGCTGCGGTTGTTCGAGGCCACCACCGCGGTGGAGCTGGCCGCGTTCGACGATGCCGGCTTCGCCGAGGAGATGGACCGGGCGCGGGACCGGGGGATGGCGGAGGCCGCGTACATCGTCGACCACACCGTCAACCTGGTCACCGGCGTGGTCGGGATGCTCGCCACCGCCGTGGCGGTGACCGTCATTCAACCGCTGCTGCTGCCCTGCCTGCTGCTCGCTGCGGTACCCCAGGCGATCACGGCGGTGCGGATGGCCCGCCGGGAGTATCTGGCGATGCTGGCCCGGATCACCCGACAGCGTCGGATGTGGATGCTGGCCCACCTGATGGCCAACCGGCACACCGCCGCCGAGGTGCGCGCGTACCAGATGCGCGACTTCCTGCTCGCCGAGTACCGCGGGGTGATGGCCGTCGAGACCCGGGCCCAGCTACGGCTGGTCCGCTCACAGACCGGCACGCGGGTGATCGGCGCGACGGTGGCGGGGGTGGCCACCTTCGGGGTGTACGCGGTCCTCGGCGGCCTGCTGCTCAACGGGATGGTCGCCCTCGCCGCCGCGGCCACCGCCCTGCTCGCGTTGCAGTCCGCGCGGAACAGCCTGGGCGTGGCGGTCATCGCCACCAACTCGCTGTACGAGGACGCCCTCTACTATCAGGACTACCAGGACTTCCTGGCACGCGCCCACGCCCGGGTGCCGATCGGCGGCGACCGGATGGCCGACGGTGTCGGCGTGATCGAGCTGGACGACGTGAGCCTGAGGTACCCGGACACCGACACCCCGGCAGTGGACCGGGTCAGCCTGAGCGTCCGCCGGGGCGAGGTGATCGCACTGGTCGGCGAGAACGGCTCCGGTAAGACCACCCTGGCCAAACTGATCGCGGGGCTCTACCGGCCGACCGGTGGGGTGATCCGCTGGGACGGCGTCGACGCCGCCGAGCTGGACCCACGTACCCTCGGCGCCCAGGTGGCCGTGATGACCCAGGAGTGGTGGAAGTTCCCCTTCACCGCCGGGCAGAACATCCGCGTGGGGCGGCACGACCGGCCGCCGGAGCGGTCCGGCCCCAGCGTCCAGGAGGCCGCTGCCGCAGCCGCCGCCCACGACATGATCGTCGGCCTGCCGCGCGGCTACGACACCCTGCTGGACCGGGAGTTCAAGGACGGCCACGAGCTGTCCGGCGGGCAGTGGCAGCGGCTCGTCGCCGCACGCGGCCTCTACCGGGACGCCGCCCTGCTGATCTGCGACGAACCCTCGGCAGCCCTGGACGCGCGCGCCGAACACGCCCTGTTCCAGCATCTGCGCCGCCGCCCCGACCGGGCGGTCGTCCTGATCACCCACCGGCTCGCCAACGTCCGCCACGCGGACCGGATCTTCGTCATGGAACGGGGTCGACTCGTCCAGCAGGGCCGCCACGACGAGCTGATGGCCGCGAACGGCCTCTACCGCGAATTGTTCGACCTTCAGGCCAGCGGCTACCTGACGGGCGCCGACGACGCCCTACCCCGCTGAGGCACGCTCACCCGGAGCCTCACCCACCCCTGCAACCGCCCCCGCGCCCCGCGCCGGAAGATCGTGCTCGATCCTGGAAGGTCAACACCGTTGCGTCAGGCAGAGCGGCTGTTCGTCACCCACCCGCCCCGTCGATCATGGAGTTGTGGTGGGTGACAAGTTGCCTGCAAGATGCCAAATCAGGCACCACAACTCCTTGATCGACGAGGCTGGACTGTCCCTGCTCCGCGATCTTGCGCTTTCTGTCCCGACACAACGGTTATCCCACCCATTTTGACAACCGAAACTGCAAGATCGGTGCGGCCCCCTTGCTCCGCAGGGGTTGCCATCTCGCCCTACGCCATAACGCAACGGTGTTGTCCTGGAAGTAGTGGCCTCGCCGGCTTTTGATGGCACTACAAGCAGGATCGAGCACGATCTTGCGGGGTCAGGGGTGTTCGGGCGGCGGGGGTGGGGGTGTTCGGCGGCAGGGCAACGGAGGTAGTCGGGGCGGGGTGCGTGTTCGAGGCGGCCGCGGGGAGTCAGGCGGGGCGGTTGGAGGTTAGGAAGTCGGCTAGCACCTGGGTGTGGGTGGAGAACGCCAGCTCGACCGGGTCGGTGAGCACCAGCCATTCGGTCGCCTCTGCGGTCGGCGCCGACGGTGGCAGGTCCTCGGCCGATCGCTCGGGCAGCACTCCGAAGATCATCATCGTGCCACCTGTCGGCGCGCCGTGCACTGCGAAGAGCTGGGCATCCTCGGCAGCCGCGATCAGCCCGGTCTCCTCCCGCAACTCACGGACGAGGGCTTCGGACCACTCCTCGCCGTACTCGATGAAGCCGCCGGGCAGCGCGAGCAGGCCGCGGGCCGGCTCGATGTCCCGGCGGACCACCACCACGCCCAGGCCCTCGGCCGTGCGGACCGGCAGCACCGCGACCGCCACGGGCAGGGGATTGCGCCAGACAGTTTCGCCGCAGACCGCGCAGACCCGCGGCCAACCGGCGCCCGCCGGGTAGGCGGCGCCGCAGAAGGAGCAGTGCGAGTACGGGTACGGCTGGCCGGTCATGCCGCAGCACGTTACCCGCGCTGCCGCTGCCGCTGTCCCCGCTCCGCCGCTGCCGCTCCGCCGCTGCCGCTCCGCCGCTGCCGCTCCGCTGCTCCCGCCCGCTGCTCCCGCCCCGCCGCTCCCGCGCTCCCGCTGCCGCTCCCGCCCCGCTCCGCCGCTGCCGCTGCCGCTCCGCTGCTCCCGCCCGCTGCTCCCGCCCCGCCGCTCCCGCGCTCCCGCTGCCGCTCCCGCCCCGCTCCGCCGCTGCCGCTCAGGCCTCCGGGGTGCCGGTGTAGAAGGCGGTGGTGCGTTCGGCGGCGGCCTTCGCCTCGTCGGCGTCGGTGCCGGCGGCGATGCTCGCCTCGCACCACAGGTGGCTGCTCAGCTCCATGGTCCGCCGTCCCTCGTCGGACGCGCTCCACTCGGCGCTCTGCTCCGGGGTGACCCCGCTGCCGTCGGCGGCCAGGTGGGAGGCGAGACCGAGCAGCCCCAGGTCCCAGCCGACGCCGACGGCACCAGGCCCGAACTGGGCCCACCGGTCCTGGTCGACGTGCGCGATGTGGTCCAACTCGAAGCGGGTCCGCTCCGCGTCGACCGGGGTGAGCCGCACCTCGATCCAGCTCACTTCGCCGCCAAACTCCCAGGTGGCGGTGAAGGCGTGCGGCGGGTCGCAGCTTTCGATGGTGCCGCCGGCATTGCCCTGGAGTTGGTACCTGCCGTGCAGCCGCAGGTCACCGGTGATCGGCAGGAACCAGCGTGGGATGCGTTCGGGGTTGGTGCAGGCGTCCCACAGATCGTCGAGCGTCGCCTGGTAGGTCTGGCTGAGCGTGCTCACGCGGGCCTCGCCGGCCTCCAGGGTGCGGCTGCCGACCTGTCGCTGGACGGCGTTGATCTGCTCGATCGCGTCGATCATCAGGTGTTCCTCTCGTCGGGTGGGTCGGCGGGCCCGTTCAGCCGACGTTCGCGTCGGCCCCGGGCCAGCTCGGTGGCGAGTGCCGCCAGGGGTGGGGTCCAGAACCGGCGGAAGTGCTCCAGCCAGCCGTCGACCTCGCGCAGTGGGCGTGGGTCGACCGCGTACAGCCGCCGGGTGCCCTCCGGCCGGACGGTGGCGAAGCCGTTGTCCCGTAACACCTTGAGGTGCTGGGACACGGCTGGCTGGGAGATGCCGAACTCGTCGCGGATGACCGCGCTGACCGCGCCGGCGGTCTGCTCGCCGTTGGCGAGAAGTTCCAGGATGCGGCGCCGGACCGGATCGCCCAGCACGTCGAAGGCGTGCACGACGCCTTTATATCACCAGCCGCTTATTTAAGCTAGAGCTGATAACCCGACGAGCTTGTCCACGCGGATCGGCAGCTCCCGGATCCGAACGCCGGTGGCGTGGTGCACCGCGTTGGCGACAGCCGCCGCGGCGCCGACGATGCCGATCTCGCCGATGCCCTTCACCCCGGCGGGGTTCAGCTCGTCGTCCTGTTCGTCCAGCCAGTACGCCTCGATGGACTCCACGTCCGGGCACACGGTGATGTGGTAGGTGGCCAGGTCGTGGTTGACCCAGTCGCCGTACCGCTCGTCGAGCAGGCCCTCCTCGTGCAGCGCCATCGACAACCCCATCGTCATGCCGCCGACGAGTTGGCTGCGCGCCGTCGTCGGGTTGACGATCCGCCCGGCCGCGAACACCCCGAGCATCCGGTTCAGCCGCACCTCACCGGTGTCCGCGTCCACCCGTACCTCGACGAACTGTGCCCCGTACGCGTACCGGGGCAGGGTGGGCTGGCCGCCGACCTCGTCGTCGGTGCTCACCTCGACGGTCACCTCGCCAGACGGCTCGTCGCCGGGAAGGTCCCGAAGCTTCTCGCGCAGCGCCTGACCGGCCCGGATCACCGCCCAGCTCCAACTGGCCGTGCCCATCGAGCCGCCGGCCACCGCCGCGGTCGGCAGATCGCTGTCCCCGATGCGGATCTCCACCCGCTCCGGCGGCACCCCGAGCGCGTCGGCGGCCACCTGCCACATCGCCGTTCGGGCGCCGGTGCCGATGTCGGTGGCGTTGATCCGTACCAGGAAGCTGCCGTCGGGCCGGGCGGTGGCCGTGGCCGACGACGGCCTGGCCCGGGCCGGGTAGCTCGACCCGGCCACCCCGGTGCCGATCAGCCAGCGCCCGTCGCGCCGGGCGCGGGGCGTCGGGTCCCGGTCCGCCCAGCCGAAGCGCTGCGCACCGTCGCGCAGACAGGCCACCAGGTTGCGGCTGGTGAACGGCCGCCCCTGGTCGGGGTCGACCTGCGCGTCGTTGCGGATCCGCAACTCCACCGGGTCGATGCCGACGGCGGTGGCCAACTCGTCCATCGCCGACTCCAGGGCGTACGCGCCGGGGCACTCGCCGGGAGCGCGCATCCAGAACGGTGTGGGTACGTCGAGGCGGACCAGTCGGTGCGTGGTGCGTCGGTGGGGCGCGGCGTACATGCTGCGGGTGTAGACGGCGGTCTGCTCGGCGAACTCCCGGATCGTCGAGGTCTGGCTGATCGCGTCGTGGCAGATCGCGGTGAGTCGCCCGTCGGCGTCGGCGGCGAGCCGGACCCGCTGAATGATCGGGGTGCGGTAACCGACGGGCCCGAACAGCTGCTGACGGGTCAGCGCCAGCCGGACCGGTCGGTCCACGTGTCGGGCCGCGAGGGCGGCCAGCACCACCGAGGCCTTGGCGTACCCCTTGCTGCCGAAGCCGCCACCGACGTGCTCGGCGATGACCCGGACCGACTCCGGGGGCACCTCGAACAGCTCGGCCAGCGTGGCCCGCACCAGCGAGGCGCCCTGGGTGGAGTCGTGCACCAACAGCCGCCCGTCGCGCCAGTGCGCCGTCGTGGCGTGCGGTTCCATCGGGTTGTTGTGGTAGGCCGGCGTTCGGTACGTGGCGTCCACCCGCACCGGGGCGGCCGCGTACCCGGCGTCGAAATCGCCCTCGGCGGTGTCGGTGGGATAGTTGGGGTTGACCTTGTCCGGCCGGTACAGGCCGGGGTGGTCGGCGGCGAGCACCGTGCTGTGCGGCCCGGTGTCGTAGTCGATCCGGACCAGCCGGGCGCCCTCGCGGGCCGCCTCCAGACTGGTGGCCACCACCACCGCGACGAACTGCCCCCGGTAGTGCACCGCCGGCTCCTGCAACAGCCACACCTCCGGCTGCGGGCCGGGCGCGAGGCGGGGCGCGTTGCCGTGGTGCAGGACGGCCAGCACACCGGGCGACGCGAGCGCCTCGGCCGTGTCGACCCGGGTGATGCGGCCCCGCACCACCGCCGACGGCACCGCCCAGCCGTAGGTGACCCCGTCCACCGGGTACTCCACCGCGTACCGGGCCGTGCCGGTGACCTTCTCCCTGCCCTCGAGCCGGGGGTACGCCCGGCCGACCGCGCCGGTGCTCACGACGACGCCAGTTCGCTGAGCACCCGCACAGTGATGGCCCGGGTCAGTGGCACCTTGAACCCGTTGTGCCGCAACGGGCGTGCCTCGGCCAGCTCGACGTCGGCGGCCCGCCCCGCCAGCTCCGGGCTGAACATTCGACCCCGCAGCTCGGCCTCGGCCCGGTAGGCCCGCCACGGCCGGTGCGCCACCGCCCCGTAGGCGAGCCGCACGTCGCGGACCACACCGCCGTCGAGGTCCAGCACCGCGGCCACCGACCCGACGGCGAAGGCGAACGAGGCCCGGTCGCGCACCTTGAGGTACGTCGAGCGGCGTGCGGCCGGCAGCGGCGGCAACCGGATGGCGGTGATCAGCGCACCCCGGGCCAGGGTGGTCTCGCGCTCGGGGTGCGCCCCGGGGGAGCGGTAGAGGGCGGTGATCGGGATGTCGCGGGTGCCGTCGGTCTCGTGCACCTCCACCACCGTGTCGAGTGCGGCCAGCGCGACGGCAAGGTCGGACGGGTGGGTCGCCACGCACTGTTCGGACCAGTCGAGCACGGCCAGGTCGCGGTTCTGGCCGTGCAGTGCGGCGCAACCGCTGCCCGGCGCACGTTTGTTGCACGCCTTGCCGGTGTCCTGGAAGTAGACGCAGCGGGTGCGCTGCAACAGGTTGCCGCCGGTGGTGGCCATGTTGCGGAGTTGCCCGGAGGCGGCGGCGAGCAGGGCGCGGGCCAGCACCGGGTAGTCCCGGCGGACCACCGGGTGCGCGGCGAGGTCGCTGTTGCGGACGGTCGCGCCGACCCGCAGCCCGCCGTCGGGCAGCTCCTCGACGCTGTCCAGCGGGAGGCCGGTCACGTCCACGAGCAGGTCGGGGCGCTGCACCCCCAGTTTCATCAGGTCCACCAGGTTGGTCCCGCCGCCCAGGTAGGCCGCCTGCGGTTCCGCGCCGAGCACGGCCACCGCGTCGGCCACGTCGGCGGGCCGGTGGTAGCGGAACGCTCTCATCGCGTCGCCGCCGTCTCGCGCACGGCCGCCACAATGTGCGGGTACGCGGCACAGCGGCACAGGTTGCCGGCCATCCGCTCGCGGATCTCCGCGTCGGTCAGCTCGGCCGGCGCGCTCAGGTCGTCGGTGACCGCGCTGGGCCAGCCCCGGGCGACCTCGTCGAGCATGCCGCGGGCGGAACAGAGTTGCCCGGGGGTGCAGTAGCCGCACTGGAACGCGTCGTGCGCGATGAATGCGGCCTGCAGCGGGGACAGCTCGTCCGGCCCGGCCAGCCCCTCGACCGTCACCACCGACCGGCCGTCGAGCGTGACCGCGAACACCAGGCAGCTCTTCACGCGGCGGCCGTCCAGCAACACGGTGCAGGAGCCGCACTGGCCGTGGTCGCAGCCCTTCTTCGCCCCGGTCAGGCCGAGGTGCTCGCGCAGCGTGTCGAGCAGGGTGGTGCGATTGTCCAGCCGTACCTCGCGGGTGGCGCCGTTGACCTCGAACGCCACCCGGGACGAGTGCCGTTCGTCGGTCGTCGTCGCGTTCTCTGGTCCGCCCTGCACCGGCCCAGACTAGCTTTACCGGTACATACAGGGGCGAATAACGCAGGAGGTGACCCGGGTGCCCGACCTGCCGGTGACCGCCGGGCTGGTGCTGGCCGCCGGTGCCGGGCGGCGGTACGGCCGGCCGAAGGCGCTGGTCGAGCTGGATGGCGAGCCGTTGGCGCGGCGCGGAGTCCGGCTGCTGAGCGACGGCGGCTGCACGCCCGTGCACGTGGTGATCGGCGCGGGCGCCGACGAGGTGCCCGACCTGCCCGGCGCGGTGCCGGTTCGCCACGACCGCTGGCCCGAGGGGCTGGGCTCGTCGTTGCGCCGCGGCCTGGCCTCGCTGCCCGCCGACGTGTCGGCCGCTGTCGTGGTGCTCGTCGACCAGCCGCTGCTCAGCCCGGTCGCGGTTCGCCGGGTACGGGGGGCGTACGCCGGTGGCGCGATCATCGCGGTCGCCACCTACGCCGGCCGGCCGGGGCATCCGGTCCTGCTCACCCGGGAGACCTGGCCGCTGCTGGACGGTTACGCCGTCGGCGACCGGGGCGCCCGGGACCTGCTGCGTGACCGGCCGGACCTGGTGGTGCAGGTGCCCTGCGACGACGTCGGCTCACCTGTCGACGTGGACACCCCCGCCGACCTGCCCCGAACGGTCAGCGCCGCCCGCGCCGCCGACGCAGCCCCTGGCTGGTCACCGCGTGATAGGTGATCATGACGATGATGCCGATCAGGCCCAGCGCCGGGTTGACGAACCAGCCGAGCAGGCCGCTCAACCCGTACAGGACCAGGCCGGTGACCGGTCGCAGCCGCTGCGTCCGGACATGCTCGGGGCTGACCCCACGATCAAGGAGCTCGGGGTGGCGGTGCAGGTAGCCGAAGAACACCAGCCACGGTGCGGACATCAGCGCCGCCGCCAACGCGTACAGGGCGACGCCCGCGCGCTGGTCGGCGGTGTCCCCGTGGGTGAGCGCGGACGCCAGCACCGCGGTCGGGAACGGAATGATCACCGCGCCGAAGAGCACGGCGAGGTTGATCCAGCTCAGGGTGAGGGTCGTCGCGCGGATCAGCTTGAACAGCGCGTGGTGGTTGAGCCAGAGCACCCCGATGTAGACGAACGACACGACGAAGGCCAGGTAGGAGGCGCCTTCGCTGCGCAGCCCGGCCAGCAGCTCGCCCTCGTGGTATTCCGGCACCCGCAGGTCGAGCACCAGCAGGGTGATCACGATCGCGAACACGCCGTCGCTGAACGCGGTCATCCGATCGGTGCCGGACAGACGTGAGCCGGCGCCGGTCTGCTCGACCTCGTCGGGGGCTTCGGCCACTGGGGAAGGCTAACCGCTCAGGGCAGCGGCAACCGGACGTTCCGCCCAAGGGACGAGGAGGGCCGCCCGGGGGTCGCCAACGCGGCACCCCGGCCGGCCGGCCTCACCGCCCCCGTTCAGGCCACCTGCGTGGCGGTGCCGGTCGCCCCGGCGAGACGATGGTGGGCGCGGATCAGGTCGGCGTAGCGCAGGCCGCTCGCCTTCACCGTCCGGCGTTGGGTGGCGTAGTCGACGTGCACCAGCCCGAAGCGCTTGTCGTAGCCGTACGCCCACTCGAAGTTGTCCAGCAGCGACCAGACGAAGTAGCCGCCCAGCGGCACACCCCGGGCCACCGCCGACGCGCACGCCGCCAGGTGCTGCTCCAGATGGTCGGTGCGCTCCTTGTCCTGCACCGTGCCGTCCGCGGTGACCTCGTCCGGCCACGCCGAGCCGCTCTCGGTGACGATGATCCGGCCCGGCCGGTACCCCTCGTGTACGTCGACGAGCAGCCGCTCCAGCCCGGGCGGGTAGTTCTCCCAACCCATCGCGGTCTCCACCGATCCGGGCACCGGCACCTGCCGGGCGTACGGCGCCGCGCCGGTCGGGTCGTCGACCACCAGTTGCCGGAAGTAGTAGTTCACCCCGAGGTAGTCGGTGGGCGTGGCGATCACCGTCAGGTCGTCGCCGCGTACCGGCGGCTCGACCCCGTAGGTGGCGATCATGTCGGCGGGGTAGCCGCGCCCGTGGATCGGGTCCAGCCACCACCGGTTGACGTGCCCGTCTGCCCGTCGGGCGGCCGCGACGTCCTCCGGCCGGTCGGTCGCCGCCTCGATCGGGCTGAGGTTGAGCACCAGTCCGATCGACGCCGGCCGGGACGCGTTGGCCCGGACCGCCTGGGTGGCCAGACCGTGCCCGAGCAGCACGTGGTGCGAGGTGTGCACCGCGCGGGTCAGATCCCGCTCGCCGGGGGCCATCTTCCCCTCCAGGTGCCCGATCCAGGACACGCAGAGGGGCTCGTTGACGGTGCTCCAGTCGGCCACCCGGTCGCCGAGGCGGGCGGCGACCACCGCCGCGTAGTCGGCGAACGCCTCGGCGGTGGCACGCTCCGGCCAGCCGCCGGAGTCCTGCAGAGCCTGCGGCAGGTCCCAGTGGTACAGCGTGACGAACGGCCGGACGCCGTCGGCGAGCAGCGTGTCGACGAGCCGGTCGTAGAAGTCCAGCCCGGCGGGGTTGACCCGCCCGACGCCGTCGGGCATCACCCGGGGCCAGGCCACCGAGAAACGGTACGCGTCCACGCCGAGCCGGCGCAGCAACGCCAGGTCCTCCGGCCACCGGTGGTAGTGGTCGCAGGCCACCGCGCCGGTGTCGCCGTTGTCGACGTTTCCGGGGGTCGCCGAGAAGGTGTCCCAGATGGACGGCGCCCGGCCGTCGACGTCGACGGCCCCCTCGATCTGGTACGCCGCCGTGGCGACACCCCAGAGGAAGTCGGGTGGCAGCTTGGACAGGTCGGGCACGGGAAGGTTCTCCTCTGGGATTGGATGATTCACTTGACCGCGCCGGCGGTGAGGCCGGCGACGAAGTAGCGCTGCAGGGCCAGGAACCCGACGACGACCGGGACGCTGACCACCAGCGAGGCGGCCATGATCTGGTTCCAGTAGACGTTGAACTGGGTGGAGTAGCCCTGCAGGCCGACGGCCAGGGTGCGGCTGCCCTCGTCGGTCATCACCGAGGCGAAGAGCACCTCACCCCAGGCGGTCATGAACGCGTACACGGTGACCGCGACGACGCCGGGCACGGCGGCCGGCAGGATGACCCGGAACAGGATGCGCAGCGGCCCGGCCCCGTCGACCTGCGCGGCCTCGTCCAAGCCACGGGGGATCGAGTCGAAGTAGCCGACCAGCATCCAGATCGAGAACGGCAGCGAGAAGGTCAGGTACGTGATCACCAGGCCGGTACGGCTGGCGTACAGCTCGATGCCTGTGGCGTTGCCCAGGTTGACGTAGATGAGGAACAGCGGCAGCAGGAACAGGATGCCGGGGAACATCTGGGTGGACAGCACCGTCACCGAGAAGACGCCCCGGCCGCGGAACCGGTACCGGCTGACCGCGAAGGCGGCGAAGATGGCCACCGCCACCGAGCAGACCGCCGCGATGCTCGACACCACCAGGCTGTTCACCAGGTACCGGGCCAGCGGCACGGTGCTCCACATGTCCACGAACGGTTGCAGCGTGGGCCGGCTGGGCCACCAGGTGAAACCGTTCTGCACGTCCTGCAACGGCTTCGCCGCGGAGGTGACCATCACGTAGAGCGGGATGAGGACGAAGAGGGCGAGCAGGGTCAGCACGATGCGCCGGCCCCAACGCTCACCGGCGGTCTCACGCATGGTCGTCCCTCCGACGGTTGGTGATCAGCAGGTACGCGGCCGAGACGATCAGCAGGAACAGCAGCAGCGCCACCGACATCGCCGAGCCGGAGCCGAAGTCCCAGGTCTTGAAGGAGCTGCGGTAGATGTGGATGGAGATGAGGTCGGCCTGCTCCGGCGCGGAGCCGCCGAAGAGCACGTACGGGGTGTTGAAGTCGTTGAAGGTCCACAGGAACAGCACCAGCAGCAGCACCAGGTTCACCGGCCGCAGCATCGGCAGCGTCACCGAGCGCAGCCGGCGCCAGAACCCGGCGCCGTCGATCGCGGCGGCCTCGTACAGCTCGCCGGAGACGTTCTGCAGGCCGGCCATCAGGCAGAGGAACGCGAACGGCCAGTTGCGCCACACCGACACCACCAGCAGCGAGGCGAAGCTGTTGTCGCCGATCAGCCAGAACGGCCGCTCGTCGAGCAGCCCGAGCTGGTCGACGAGGACGTGGTTGACCAGGCCGGTGTCGCGTTGCAGCAGGAAGCTCCAGGTGATCACCGCGGCGTAGACCGGCAGGGCGTACGGGGTGAGGAAGAGCGCCCGCAGGATCGCCCGCCCGCGGAACGGCCGTTGCAGGACGACCGCCGCCGAGATGCCGAGCAGCCAGGCGAACCCGACCGAGAGCACGCTGTAGGCCAGGGTGACCCAGAACGAGTGCAGTAGTTCCTTGCCGGCGGCGCTGTTCAGGTCGAGCGTCGCCCGGTAGTTCTCCCACCCGATGAAGGGGGCGGTGGACCAGTCGCGGATGTGGAACTGGGTCAGCTCCAGCAGGCTCATCCAGACCCCGACCACCATCGGGATCACGTGGACGGCGAGTTCCAGCACGACGGCCGGTGCGAGCAGCAGATACGGCAGGAGCGAGCGACGGGGGCCGTGGGGCCGGCGGGCCGGCTTCCGGGCCGGTGACCCGGCCCGGGGTTCGCGTCGGTCGGCGTCCGGCGCGGCGGTGCTGGTTGCCATCGGGGTCCTCTCGGAGTCGGTGGCCGTGGCCGGGCGCAGCGCCCGACCACGGCCACCGGTGACGCCTGGGTCAGCGCATCTTCTGCTGCGCGTCGGTCAGCTTCGCCTTCACCGACGCCTCGGTGACCGGCTTGCCGCTGGCCGCGTCCGCGAACAGCTCCTTCATCGCGGTGCCGACCAGGGTCTCGAAGGTGCTCTCCTCGGGCACCTGCGGCAGCGGGGCCGCGGTGGTGACCAGGGTCTCCTGGATGTTCTTCTGCTCGGTGGCGCTGAACGCCGGGTCGGCGCCCGCGGTCTTCACCGCCGGCAGCGAGCCGTACGTCTTGTTGAGCAGCGTCTGCTCCTCGTCGCTGGTCATGAACTTGACGAAGCTCAGCGCGCCGTCCTTGTTCTTGGTGTGCTTGAAGACCGCCATGTTGATGCCGGCGACCATGCTGTTGACCTTCTTGCCGCCGGCCGGCGGGCTGGCCAGGAACGGCACCGGGGCCACCCCGTACGCGTCGGCGGGCATGTTCTGCGTCTTCAGGTTCGATCCGGCGGACTGCCAGAGCAGCATGGCGGCCTTGCCGTTGGCGAAGTCGGAGACCGACTGGTTCTGCGCGTACTCGGCGTTGCTCGGGTTGGTGATCTTGTCGGCGGCCATGAAGTCGATGTACCGCTTGATCGCCGAGACGTTCTGCGGGGTGTCGAAGGTCGGCTTGCCGGCCGAGTCGAACCACTCACCGCCGTACTGCTGACTGAAGGTGAAGGCGTGGTGGGCGTTCTCCGACGGGTTGGCGCCCTCGATCGCCAGGCCCCACTTGCCGCCGGTGCTCAGCTTCTTGCCGTCCTCGGCGAGCTGCTCCCAGGTGGTCGGCGGTGCGGTGATGCCGGCGTCGGCGAACGCCTTCTTGTTGTAGTACAGGCTGTACGCCATGCTGTAGAGCGGCACGGCGGCTGGCGGCTTGCCGGGGGCGCCGGCGGCGGCGAGCGCGGCGGGCACGATCCGGTCCTTGCCGCCCACGGCCTGCAGGGTGGCGTCGTCGAACTCGACGAGCGCGCCGGTGGCCTGTAGGGACGCCGACCAGGTGTTGCCGATGTTGACCACGTCCGGGCCCTTGCCGGAGGCCGCGGCGGCGAGCAGGCGGTTGAGCAGGTCCGACCAGGGGACCACCTCGATTGTGACCTTGATCCCGGTCTGCTTCTCGAACTTGTCCAGCTCGGGCTGGAGGATCGTCTTGTCGGCCTCCAGGCTGGGGCCCTGGTTGCTGGCCCAGTAGGTGAGCGTCTTGGGCGAGGCGGCGGAGTCGTCGCCGGAGCCGCCGCAGGCGGTCAGCGAGGCGGCGGCCAGTACGGCGGCGGTGAATATCCCGAGGTGTCGTCTCGACACGGGTCAGCCCTTCCGGTGCGTGGTGGGGGTCCGCCGGCCTTCGTCGCCGATAGGGGTCGGGACGACGAGTGGCCGGCCGCGGACAGGGTTCGGGGGTGCGCCGCCGGGGTCCGTCGGCGTTTCCCGGGAGTTACATCACGGCTTAATTTATGTCGTCATTAAAGTGGCTGGTCGGTGGGTCGTCAAGCACGAGGCGGTTACAGTCGCCTCGAACTCCCCGACGGGAACGAGGTGACGAGTGGAGCTGGCGCGTGCCACCAACCGCAGCGTGCGGTTGCGCAACCGGTCCGCACTGCTGACCAAGCTCTTCCTCGACGGCCCGCTCACCCGGCAGGACCTGGTACGCAGCACCGGGTTGAGTCAGCCGGCGGTCAGCAACGTGGTCGCCGACCTGATCGACGAAGGGCTGGTCGCCGAGGCTGGCGCAGCCGAGTCCGACGGTGGCCGGCCCAGCATGCTGTTGCGGATGGCGCCCCGCTTCGCGTTCGTGGTCGGTGTGGACGTCGGCGAGACCCGGGTCCGGGTGGAGCTGTTCGACTTCGCGATGACCCTGCTGGCCAGCATCGAGTACCCGCTCGACCCGGCCCGCACCGAGCCCGACCTGGTGGCCGGGCACGTGCTGGCCGGAATCGACGCGGTCACGGGTCAGGCCGGGGTGGCCCCCGGTGACGTGCTCGGCGTCGGCATCGGTGTCTCGGGAGTCGTCGAGCAGGGCGTCGAGGCCGTCGTGCACGCCCAGGCCCTCGGCTGGGATCGGGTGCCACTGGAACGTCTGATCGGCGCCGGCACCGATCTGCCGCTGCACATCGACAACGGCGCGAAGACCCTCGGCCAGGCCGAGATGTGGTTCGGCGCCGGCCGGGGCGCCCGCCACGCCGTCTTCGCGCTGGTCGGCTCGGGCGTGGGCGCGTCGGTGGTGACCAACGGCGCCACCTACCGGGGCGCGTCCAGCAGCGCGGGGGAGTGGGGACACACCACCCTCGTGTACGGCGGGCGGGCCTGCCGGTGCGGCGCGCGCGGCTGCCTGGAGGCGTACGTGGGCGCGGAGGCGATCATCGACCGGTACCGGGAGGCGCGTCGGGGTCGACCGGTTCCGGGCGAGGACGAGGAGTCCCAGATCGCCGCGCTGGTCGCCGCCGCCGAGACCTCGGCCACCGCTCGGCGGGTGCTGGACGACACCGCCGGCTACCTCGGCGCCGGGGTGGCCAACCTGATCAACCTGTTCAACCCGGAGCGGGTGGTGCTCGGCGGCTGGGCGGCGATGGCGCTGGGCGACCTGCTGCCCGCAGTCCGGGAGGCCGCCGGACGGCAGGCGCTGCGCCAGCCGTACGAGCAGGCGTCGATCGAGCTGTGTCGGCTCGGCGTGGATGCGGTGGCGCTCGGCGCCGCCACCCTCCCGATAGCCCGCTTCCTCACCGAAGGCGGCGTCCGCCGCTAACCCCCACCCCCACCCCACCTTGGTGGTGATCAAGAGGTTTGCGTCAGGAATCACGCCTGGGGTGACGCAAACCTCTTGATCACCGGGGGTGGGCGTCGGGTGGGTGGCGGGTGGGCGTTGGGTGGGCGACGGGATTGCCGCGGGGGAATTACGCAAAAAGAATCCTCGGGATAAATAACGAAGTTATAGATCGATGTCTTGACGCCGCCGCAATCTCGCCGCAACACTCCTACGAGAGCGCTCTCCGGCCCGCGGTGCCGTACCGGCGGCACCCAGAACTGTGGTGCCGCACCGGCGGCACCACCGACGGCACCACGGGGCGACCCCGATTCCACCCCGCGCGGCATCCGTAACCCCCTATCGACAGGCGATGTCATGACATCTCATGCAACATCCGTACGCCCGCGTCCCCGACGGGCCGTCCGGCATCTGCTCGTCGGGCTCACCGTGGCCCTGGTCGCGGCGCTCACCCCGACCGGCGCCACCACACCCGCGCAGGCCGCGCCCACCCTGCTCTCCCAGGGCCGCCCCGCCACCGCCTCGTCCAGCGAGAACGCCGGCACCCCGGCCTCAGCAGCCGTCGACGGCAACACCGGCACCCGCTGGGCCAGCGCGTTCAGCGACCCGCAGTGGCTCCAGGTCGACCTGGGCGCGCGGGCCACCATCAGCCAGGTGAACCTGCTCTGGGAGGGCGCCTACGGTCGGGCGTTCCAACTCCAGACCTCCGACGACGGCGCCACCTGGACCACGATCTACTCGACCACCACCAGCACCGGCGGCACCCAGAACCTCACCGTCACCGGTGCCGGCCGCTACGTACGGATGAACGGCACCGCCCGGGGCACCGGCTACGGCTACTCGCTCTGGGAGTTCCAGGTCTACGGCGAAACCGGCGGCACCACGCCGACCTGCGGCAGCACCAACGTCGCACAGGGCAGCCCGGCGACCGCCTCGTCCAGCCAGGACGCCGGCCTCGCGGCGTCCGCCGCCGTCGACGGCAACACCGGCACCCGGTGGGCCAGCGCCGCCAGCGACCCGCAGTGGCTGCGCGTCGACCTCGGCAGCACCCGCACCATCTGCCGGGTGGTGCTCACCTGGGAGGCCGCGTACGCCCGGGCCTTCCAGCTTCAGACCTCGGCCGACGGGTCCACCTGGACCAGCATCTACTCGACCACCACCGGCGCCGGTGGGACGCAGTCGCTCACCGTCTCCGGCAGCGGCCGGTACCTGCGGATGTACGGCACGGCGCGGGGCACCGCCTACGGCTACTCGCTGTGGGAGCTGGCGGTGAACACCACCGGCGGCACCAGCGAGCCCCCGGTCGACGGGACCGACCCGCGTAACCCCAACCTCGGGCCGAACACGTTCGTCTTCGACCCGAGCACCCCGACATCGACCATCCAGAGTCGACTGAACACCCTCTTCACCCAGCAGGAGACCAACCAGTTCGGCCCGCAGCGCTACGCGGTGCTGTTCAAGCCCGGTACCTACACCGCCGACGTGAACCTCGGCTTCTTCACCCAGGTCGCCGGTCTCGGGATGAGCCCGGACGACGTCAACCTCAACGGACACGTCCGTACCGAGGCGTTCTGGATGGGCGGCAACGCCACCCAGAACTTCTGGCGGGCCGCCGAGAACCTCTCGGTCACCCTCCCCGCGGGGCAGACCGTGGAACGGTGGGCGGTGTCCCAGGCCGCGCCGTACCGGCGGATGCACCTGCGCGGCGGGCAGAACCAGATCCAACTCTGGAACGGCGGCGACGGCTGGTCCAGCGGTGGACTACTGGCCGACACCCGCATCGACGGGCTGGTCGTCTCCGGTTCGCAGCAGCAGTGGTACTCCCGCAACAGCGAGTTCGGCAACGGCTGGACCGGCTCGGTGTGGAACATGGTCTTCCAGGGCGTCGCCGGCGCACCGGCACCGAGCTTCCCCAACCCGTCGCACACCGTCATCGCCCAGACCCCGCAGGTACGGGAGAAGCCGTTCCTCTACGTCGACGGCACCGGTGAGTACCGGGTCTTCGTGCCGGCGCTGCGTACCAACTCGACGGGCACCAGCTGGTACAACAAGACCCCCGCTGGCTCGTCCATCTCACTGTCGCAGTTCTTCGTCGTCCAGACCGGCACCAGCGCCGCCACCATCAACGCGGCCCTCGCCCAGGGCAAGCACCTGCTCTTCACCCCGGGCGTGCACCACGTCACCGAGCCGATCCAGGTCAACCGGGCCGACACGGTGATCCTCGGCCTCGGCCTGGCCACCATCCAGGCCGACAACGGCAGCGTCGGGATGCGGGTGGCCGATGTGGACGGCGTCAAGGTGGCCGGTCTGATGTTCGAGGCCGGCACGACGAACTCGCCGGTGCTGATGGAGGTCGGGCCGTCCGGTTCGTCCGCGAGCCACGCCAGCAACCCGACCTCGCTGCACGACGTGTTCTTCCGCATCGGCGGACCACACGTCGGCAAGGCCACCAACACGTTGACCGTCAACAGCGACGACGTGATCGGTGACCACATGTGGCTGTGGCGGGCCGACCACGCGGCCAGCGGCGTACCGACCGGGTGGACGCTGAACACCGCCGACACCGGGCTCACGGTCAACGGCGACAACGTCACCATGTACGGCCTCTTCGTCGAGCACTACCAGAAGTACCAGACCATCTGGAACGGCAACGGCGGCCGGACGTACTTCTACCAGAACGAGCTGCCCTACGACGTACCCAACCAGGCGGCCTGGATGAACGGGTCGACCCGGGGCTACGCCGCGTACAAGGTCGCCGACTCGGTGACCAGCCACCAGGCGTTCGGGCTGGGCAGCTACAGCTACTTCAACGTCAACCCCGCGGTGGTCGAGGAGCGATCCTTCGAGGTGCCCACCAACCCGAACGTGCGGTTCACCAACATGGTGACCGTCTCGCTCGGCGGCGTCGGCACCATCAACCGGGTGATCAACAACGCCGGCGGCACCGCGAACGCGGCCAACCAGACGGTGTACCTGACCACCTACCCCTGACCCGGGCACCCGCGCCGGCCCGGTCGACCGACCGGGCTGGCCGGGGCGCACCGAGGGCCGGGGCCGGCCCGGTCCCGCCGAGACCGGGCCGGCCCCTCCGCGCGCCACCTCAACCCGCGAGCACCTGGGCCGCCGCCCGCTCACCGGCCCGCACCGCGCCCTCCAGGTAGCCGGACCAGCGGGTCGCCGTCTCGGTGCCCGCCCAGTGCACCCGGCCCACCGGCGCCCGCAGCCGAGGACCGTAGGTGCGCCAGGTCCCCGGAGTGAGCGCGCCGCAGAAACAGCCCCGCGTCCACTCCTGGGCCGACCAGTCGTACTCGACCAGGTCCACCGGGTTTCGGGCGCGCGGCCCGACCACGTCGGCGAACGCGTCCAGCAGGCACCGCCGACGCCGCTCCGGTGACATCTCGCGCAGCGCGGCGGCGTCCACGGAGTAGCTGAACCCGGTCAGCACCCCCAGGGGCGAGGTCGGGGTGGAGTTGTCGACCGTCTCGGTGAGCGCACCAGCGCTGCTGGTGGACACCCCGGACAGCCCGTCGGCACGCCAGAACGGCTCCGGGTACACCGCGTGCACCTTCAACGCCGAACCCATCGGCATCCGCTGGGTCAGCCCGTCGCGGAGCGCGGGCAGCGGTGGGGCGTACCGGATCCGGCCGGCCAGTGCCGGCGCCAGCGCCACCACCACCGCGTCGCCGTCGACGCGCCCGCCGTCGGTCCACACTGTCGCGCCGTCGATGGTCTGCTCGATCGACCGCACCGGCGCGGCCAGCGTCAGCGCCCCCGGGGGCAGGGCGTCGGCCATCCGCTCGGCCAACGCCGACGGACCGCCCACGATCCGGTCCTGCTGCGCGCCCCCGGCCATCCCCAGCAACGGCCCGGTCCCGCCGGCGCTGCGCAGGTAGAACAGCACCTGCAACAGGGACACCTCGTCCGCGCCGGTGGCCAGCAGCCCACCGGCGAGCAGTCGCCCCAGGTAGTCGGCGGTGTCGCCGTCCCCGGCCGTCGCGCGGAGCCAGCCACCGAGGATCGTCCGGTCCCACTGGGCGGCCTCCGCCGCCTGCCAGGGTGCGGCCGGGTCCAGTCGTGCCGCGTACTCGTCGAGCAGCCCGAGCACCCGGCCGGCCTGCGCCGGCGGTTCGGGCCGGTGCTGACCGGCCCAGAGCAGGGTGGGCGTGCCGAACGCCGCCGACGCGAAGGTGGCCAGCCCGTGCTCGGCGACCAGCGCGTACATCCGGTCCTGGGTCGGGCCGATCCACTGCGCCCCCAGGTCGAGCTGGGTGCCGTCGGGCAGCCAGCGGGTCAGCACCCGACCGCCGACCCGGTCGCGGGCCTCCAACACCCGCACCTGGGCGCCGGCCCGGGCGAGCGCCAGTGCGGCGGCGAGTCCGGAGAAGCCGGCGCCGACCACGACCACCCGGATGCCGTCGGTCACGCCGCGCCGCTTACCCGCAACCGTGCGACGCATGACTCACCGAATTTCTTCCCACCGGCCTGTCGATTCGGGGGGCGGCCAAACGTGTGGAGGATGAGAGTCGGCGACGGGCCGGCTGCCCGCGAGGAGGAATGATGACGCTCTACCTGCTCAGCCTTCACCAGCCCCAGGGTGAGCTGCCGGACCCGGAGTTCCTGGCCGGGGTGATGCGCCAACTCGGCGAGCTGCGCGACGAGTTGGCGTCCAATGGGTCGTGGGTCTTCGGGAAGGGTCTGCACGGCCCGGAGACCGCCACCGTGCTTCGTGCCCGCGACGGCGAGGTCCTGGTCACCGACGGCCCGTTCGTCGAGGGGAAGGAATACCTGGGCGGCATCACCATCATCGACGTGCCGGACCTCGACGCCGCACTGGACTGGGGTCGCCGCTACGCGTTGGCCACCACGCTGCCGATCGAGGTCCGCCCCTTCCACCGTGAGGCCGGAGACTGAGCGTGCCCGACGTGGAGGCGGTGTTCCGAGCGGAGTACGGCCGCGCGGTCGCCGTCCTGGTCCGCCTCCTCGGCGACATCGACCTCGCCGAGGAGGCCGTCCAGGAGGCCTTCGCCATCGCGGTGGCGCGGTGGCCGCAGAGCGGCCTACCGCCCAGCCCGGCTGGTTGGATCATCACCACCGCTCGAAACCGGGCCATCGACCGGCTGCGCCGCGAGGCGTCCCGCGCCGACCGGCACGCCCAGGCGGCCCTGCTGTACGAAGCCGACGCACCCACCGAGGAGGGACCGGTGCGCGACGACCGGCTACGGCTGATCTTCACCTGCTGCCATCCGGCACTCGCCCCGGAAGCGCGGGTTGCGCTCACCCTGCGTTTGCTCGGTGGCCTGAGCACCACCGAGATCGCCCGGGCCTTCCTGGTGCCGGAGCCGACCATGGCGCAGCGGCTGGTCCGCGCCAAGTCGAAGATCCGCAACGCCCGGATCCCGTACCGGGTGCCGCGCGACGCCGACCTGCCCGACCGACTGCACGCCGTGCTCACGGTGCTCTACCTGATCTTCAACGAGGGCCACACGGCCAGCACCGGGCGGCACCTGGTCCGCGCCGAGCTGTGCGTCGAGGCGATCCGGCTGACCCGATTGCTGGTCGCGCTGATGCCGGATGAGCCGGAGGCGCTCGGCCTGCTCGCGCTGATGGTGCTCACCGAGTCCCGCCGACCCGCGCGGACCACCGCCGACGGCGAGCTGGTGGCGCTGCCGAGCCAGGACCGGGCCCGGTGGGACGCCCAGCTGATCACCGAGGGGCAGGCGCTGGTGCGCCGCTGCCTGCGCCGCGACCGGCCCGGCCCGTACCAGATCCAGGCCGCGATCGCCGCCGTGCACAGCGCCGCTCCGCGAAGCGCGGACACCGACTGGGCGCAGATCCTCCAGCTGTACGACCAGCTGACGGTTGTCGCCCCCAGCCCGGTGGTCGCGCTGAACCGGGCCGTCGCGCTCGCCGAGCTGTCCGGACCGGCGGTGGCGCTGACCGAGGTGGACCGCCTCGGCCTGGTCGGCTATCACGTCTACCACGTGGTCCGCGCCGACCTGCTGGCTCGGCTCGGCCGGGGCGGGGAGGCCGTCGAGGCGTACCGACTGGCTGTTGCTCTGACGGACAACGCGGCCGAACGGGCCTTTCTCACCGCGCGCGCGACGGCCCTGAGAGCGCGTTCGCCGTCGGGGTAGGCCGGGACCGGACGGAAGCGTGGTCGGTGTACGGGGGTCGGGCGTGTACGTCGCTGAGGCGTGAGCAGCGCGGCCTCCGCGCCGACCTGCTGAGCCGGGTCGCCCCAGGCGGGGGAGGCCGTCGAGGCGTACCGGACAGCCATCGCCGTGCCGGACAACGCGGCCGAACGGGCCTCCCGCACCGCCCGCGCGACGCCCTGAGGGCGCGTTTGCCGCCGGGCCGGGCCGGGAAACCGAGGCGCCGGCCGCAGCAGTGGGGGAGGCGCCATGGCGTACCGTCCGACCGTCGTCGACACCGTGCCCGACCTCGCCACCCTCACGCTCGGTGTGGAGGAGGAGTTCCTGCTGCTCGACCCGGACACTGGGCGTAACCTGCCGGTGGCCGACCAGGTGCTGGCCGCGCTGCGCGGCCCCGCCCGGGACCAGAGCCGCCAGGAGTTCCGGCACAGCATGGTCGAGATGGTCACCCCGGTCTGCGCCGACCTCGGCGAGCTGCGCGCGCAGATGGTGGCGTTGCGCCGCTCCGCCGCCGACGCCGCCACGGTGGCCGGGGCCCGGCTCGTCGCCGTCGGAGCGACCCCGGTGGCCGAGCCGCACCGGACAGTGCCCGACGAGCCCCGCTACCACGCGATGTCCCGCCGGTACGGGCCAGTGGCGCACGACCCCGCGGTGTGCGGCTGTCACGTGCACGTCGGGCTGCCCGACCGGGAGTTGGCGGTGCAGGTCTGCAACCACCTGCGGGTGTGGTTGCCGGTGGTGCAGGCGATCACCACCAACTCGCCGCTGCACGACGGGCGGGACACCGGCCACGCCAGCTGGCGCTCGATGCAGCTGGAACGCTGGCCCAGCATCGGCCCGACGCCGTACTTCGACTCCGCCGCCGACTACGACCGGACCGTCGACGAGCTGATCGCCGCCGGCATCATGCTCGACGCGGCGATGGTCTACTGGTACGCCCGACCGTCGTCGGCATACCCGACGGTGGAGGTCCGGGTCGGTGACGTCTGCTCGGACGTGGACGACGCGGTGCTGGTCGCCGCGCTGGTCCGGTCCCTCGTCGCCACCCTCGTCGACGACGTACGCGCCGGGGTGACCGCCCCGCCCGTGCGTGACTGCCTGGTCGCCGCCGCGCACTGGCGGGCCGCCCACGACGGCCTCGACGGCGAGCTGATCGATCTGCGTGCCGGTGGCGCCCGGCCGGCCTGGTCACTCGTCGACGATCTGATGGCGGTGATCGCGCCCGCCCTGCTGCGTCACGGCGACCTGGGGTACGTGCTGGCGCAACTGGCCCGGTTGCGCCGTGACGGCACCGGCGCGACCCGGCAGCGTCGGGTGCTGGAGCGCACCGGTGACCTGCGCGCGGTGATCGACGACCTGGCTGCGCGCACCACGGCCGGCTGACCGGCGGCATGCTCAGCGGATGTCGTGCGTCTGCAGCCACAGCTCCAGGAGCCCGAGCTGCCACAGTTTGTTGCTGCCGGCCGCCGCCTCGGCCCGGTCCGGCTCGGCGAGCAGGCGTGCCACGTACTCCGGGCGGAACAGCCCGCGCTCGCGCGCGGCCGGCGCCTGCAACGCCTCGGCGACCATCTCGCGCACCGGGCCGTCCACCTTGCGCAGCGCCGGCACCGGGAAGTAGCCCTTGGGGCGGTCGATCACCTCGGCGGGCAGCACCTCCCGAGCGACCTCCTTGAGCACGCCCTTGCCGCTCTGGGCGACCTTGTGCTCCGGCGGGCAGTGCGCGGCCAGGGTGACCAGGTCCTGGTCGAGGAAGGGAGTACGCACCTCCAGACCCCACGCCATGCTCATGCTGTCCACCCGCTTGACCGGGTCGTCGGGGAGCATCAGATGGGTGTCCAGGCGCAGCACGGCGTCCAGCGCGGTCTGCGCGCCGGGCGCGGCGAGGTGCCCGGCGAGCAGGTCCCGGCTGGCGTCGTGCTCCAGCGCGTACGCCGGGCCGACGATGCCGCGCAGCTCGTCGTGGTCGCGGTCGAAGAAGGCGGCGGCGAACGTCTCGGCAGCGCTGTGCCGGGGCGCCCCGACCAGCGGCTGGTGGTAGCCGTAGCCGGCGAACACCTCGTCGGCGCCCTGCCCGGACTGTGCGACCTTCACGTGCCGCGCGACCTGCTCGGAGAGCAGGTGGAAGGCGACCACGTCGTGGCTGCCCATCGGCTCGGTCATCGCCAGCACGGCACGCCGTACGGCGGGCACCAGATCGTCGTCGGCCAACCGGATCCGGTGGTGGTCGGTGTCGTACGCGCGGGCCACCAGGTCGGAGTAGTGGAACTCGTCGCCGGACTCGCCGTCGCGGCTGTCGAAGCCGATGCTGAACGTCCGCAGGTGCTGCTGCCCGGCCTCGGCGAGCAGCGCCACGATGAGGCTGGAGTCCAGGCCACCGGAGAGCAGCACGCCGACCGGCACGTCGGCGACCAGCCGTCGGCGTACCGCCGCGCGTAACGCGTCCCCGATGGCGGCCCGCCAGTCGGCGGCGTCCATTCCCGCGTCGGTGGGCTCCCGCACGTAGTCGGGTCGCCAGTACACCTCCTCGCGGCTGCGACCGTCCGCCTCGATCACTCGCAGGGTGGCCGGTGGCAGCTTGCGGACGCCGCGCAGCACGGTGCGCGGCGCGGGCACGATGGAGTGCCAGGACAGGTAGTGGTGCAGCGCCACCGGGTCGATGCTGGTGTCGACGTCACCGGCCCGCAACAGGGCGGGCAGGGTGGAGGCGAACCGGAGTCGCCCGGGTGTCTCGGCGAGGTAGAGCGGTTTGATGCCGAGCCGGTCGCGGGCCAGGACCAGCCGCCGCCGCACCCGGTCGACCAGCCCGATCGCGAACATGCCGACCAGGTGGTCGACGAAACGTTCACCCCAGTGCGCGTACGCCACCAGGATCACCTCGGTGTCGCCGGTGGAGTGGAAGGCGTACCCGGCGCGGCGCAGCTCCTCACGCAGCTCCGGGTAGTTGTAGATGCAGCCGTTGAAGACCAGGGCCAGACCCAGGTCGTCGCGCACCATCGGTTGGGCACCCGCGGCGGACAGGTCGATGATGGTCAGCCGGCGGTGCCCGAGGGTCACCCAGCCGTCGGCGAGCAGACCCTCGTCGTCCGGGCCGCGCGAGCGCATCGCTTCGGTCATCCGGGTGACCGCCGCCGCGTCGGGCGACCGGCCGTCGAATCGCGCCTCCCCGCTGATCCCGCACATCAGCCGGGCCTCCTGTCGCCTCACCCCGGCCCGTGCTGGCCGGTCCCGTCGACCGGACGGGGGCCGCTGGCTACCCGGGCGGGCGGGCGTTATGCGCGCAGGGTGCGCAGGATGCGGGACAGCTCGGCGCGGTCGGTGTCGTTGAGGTGGCCGAAGAAGCGGTCGGCCTCGGCCCGGCGGGCGGTCCGGATGGCGGCGCTGACGCGGTTGCCCTCCTCGGTGAGCGCGACCAGGGTCGCCCGCCGGTCGACCGGGTCGGGCCGGCGTTCGACGAGCCCACGGGTCTGCAGGTCGTCGACGACCTCGGTGGCCGAGCGGGCCGCGATGTGCAGGTGTTCGGCGAGTGTGCCGGGGCGGACCTCGCCGTGTCGGCCCAGCACTCCGAGTGCCCGGGACTGGCTGGGAGTGATGTCCCAGGGTGCCAACGACTCCCGTGTCTGCCGGCGTAAACGGGACGCCACCGCCCAGAACGTCTCGGCCAGGCTCTCGTCGTCGCCGGTGTGGGAGGTGTCCTCGTTCACCGGAATACCGTAGCAGCCGATGCGGTTGTTCCCTCATGTTGAGGTAACCTCAGCATGTCCGAATGAAAGGTGGTACCCCTTGGAACCCACCCCCATGGGCCGCGACCGCGGCCACCGCGCCCTCAGCGCCGAAGAGAAGACACAGGCCCGCGAGGTGTCGCTGCGCCGCATCGGCCGCCTGTTCACCCCCCACCGGCCCGCGCTGGCCGCCGTCACCGCGATCATCGTGCTCTCCTCGATCATCGCGATGGCCACGCCCTTCCTGCTGCGTACCGTCATCGACCGGGCCCTGCCGCAGGGCGACGTGACCCTGCTGGTCTGGTTGGTCCTCGGCATGGTCGCCGTGGCCGCGGTGACCTCCGCCCTCGGCGTCGTCCAGACCTGGATCTCCACCAAGGTCGGGCAGCAGGTCATGCACCGACTGCGCACCGACGTCTTCAGCCATCTGCAGCGCCAGTCGCTGGGCTTCTTCACCCGCACCCGCACCGGCGAGGTGCAGTCCCGCATCACCAACGACATCGGCGGCATGCAGTCGGTGGTCACCTCCACCGCCACCGCCGTCGCGGCCAACCTCACCACCGTGGTCGCCACCGCCGTCGCCATGGTCGCGCTCTCCTGGCAGCTCTCCCTGGTCTCGGTCGTGGTGCTGCCGCCGGCCATCTGGCTGACCCGCCGGGTCGCCCGGATGCGCCGCGAGATCACCGACCAGCGCCAGCGTGAACTCGCCGACCTCAACGTCACCGTCGAGGAAGGGCTGTCGATCAGCGGCGTGCAACTGGCCAAGACCCTCGGCACCGGCCCCGCGCTGATCGACCGGTTCACCGCCTCCTCGGCCCGCCTGGTCGACCTGGAGTTGCGCAGCGAACTGGCCGGCCGCTGGCGGATGGCCTCGATGAGCATCATCTTCGCCGCCGTACCGGCGGTCATCTACCTCGCCGCAGGACTGCCCGGCACCGCCGGCACACTGAGCATCGGCACCCTGGTCGCCTTCACCGCCCTGCAGGGCGGTCTCTTCCGGCCGCTGATGGGGCTGCTCAACGTGGGCGTCTCGCTCACCTCGTCGCTGGCCCTGTTCGCCCGGATCTTCGAATACCTGGACCTGCCGGTCGACGTGGCCGACCCCGCCGAGCCGGTCCGCCTCGACCCCGCCCGGGTCCGCGGCCACCTGCGCCTGGAGGACGTCACCTTCGGCTACCCGGGCAGCGACACCGCGGCGCTCGCCGGGATCACCCTGGACGTGCCCGCCGGCACCAGCCTCGCCCTGGTCGGTGAGACCGGCTCCGGCAAGAGCACCCTCGCCGGGCTGGTCAGCCGGCTGCACGACCCGAACGGCGGTCGCGTCACCGTCGACGGCGTCGACCTGCGGGACCTGCGACTGGCCGACCTGGCCGCCATCGTCGGCGTGGTCAGCCAGGAGACGTACCTGCTGCACACCACCGTCCGGGAGAACCTGCGCTACGCCCGACCGGGCGCCACCGACACGGAGATCGAGGACGCCGCCCGCGCCGCCCAGATCCACGACCTGATCGTCGGGCTGCCCGACGGGTACGACACCATGGTCGGCTCACGCGGCCACCGCTTCTCCGGCGGCGAGAAGCAGCGGCTCGCGATCGCCCGTACGCTGCTGCGCGACCCGCGCATCCTGGTCCTCGACGAGGCCACGAGCGCACTGGACACCGAGACCGAGCGGGCCGTGCAGCGGGCGTTCGACGTGCTCGCCGAGGGACGAACCACGATCACCATCGCGCACCGGCTCTCCACCGTGCGCGACGCCGACCAGATCGCGGTGCTCGACCACGGCCGGATCGTCGAGGCCGGCACCCACGACAGCCTGCTGAACCGCAACGGCCGCTACGCCACGCTGGCCGCCTGAGCGCGGCGAGTCCGCGCCGGCTTGGCGCCACTGACGGCGGACGTCGTCGGGTGACGGCTCCCCGGCCGCACGCCGCACGCCGGCGCTGGCCGGTGGGCGTGCCGGCCTCCGCGGAGACGGAGGTCGGCACGGTGATCGGATCGCCCGGGCCTCGGTGGGGGAGGAGGGTCGGCCCGGACGGCGGCCGGCGACAGCGTCCTTCGGATCGGTCAGGGTCCTTCCGTGCTGACGACCCGGTAGAAGGCGGGAAGGGCGTCCATGCCGTTGGCCTTGAGGGTGGCTCGGACGAACCGGTGGAAGCTGGGTCGAGCGAGCTGGTTGATCAGGAATGGGAAGGGTGGGCCGGGTAGGCGTGCGTAGTTGACGAAGGAGAACTGCGACGGCTGTGTCGATTCCAGCGCGGTGGAGTTGTCGATTCCGGTCTTCTCCGTGTACCACCCGGTGAAGCCGCGCCAGACCTGTGTGGGTTCGGCAGCGGACTCGACGGTGAAGTGGTTGAACAGGAACGTCCCCTGGTCCGAGGCTTCGGTCTCGCCGATCTTGGCGGCATTCGCGCCGGCCAGTACCACCTCGCCGCCCAGTGCGGTGACGGCGTCCGAGGTGCGGACGGCCTGAAGCTGGTCGACCCCGGTGGTACGGATGAGCATGGCGAGGTCGTGGCGCGGCGCTCCGGGCAGCGGCGGGATGAGAACCGCCCGGAACACCCGGACCGAGACCACCTCCGGCAGACCGTTGATGGATTTCGCGGCCGTAGCCAGCCGTGCCGCCTCGCTGCGCCGGCGGGCGGTCTGGCGGTACAGGGGCAGCCGCTGGGGTGGATCCGCGTGGAAGCCGAGGTAGAGGAAGCCGTACGGCTCCGGCGTCTGGAAGGCCGGAGCAGGGTAGTCGTCCATGATTCTCCCTAGGGGTGATGAACGGCGATACGTGGCGACAGCAGGGAACTCTTGGCACGCGGCGAGCGGTCAGTACCCGACCCCGACCAGTTGCCGGAGCGTCGCGGGATTGTGCAGGGCGGCCAGCATCGCGTGTGCGACGTCGGCGCGTGAGATGGCGTATACGCGAGCGGCGTTGCGGCCGATGGCGATCTGATACCGACCCGACAACGGCCGGTTCACCAGCTTGGGTGGCCGCACGATGGTCCAGTCCGTGGCGCTACGGCTGATCAGCTCTTCCATCTCGGTCAGGTCCGTGTACAGATTCTTCAGAAGGGCGCGGACGGCCGGCAGGATGATCCGCCTGTTGACGAAGCTTTCGTTGTCGGGAATCGCGCCGACCGGTGCCGCGCTGACCGCCACGAAGCGCCTGACCCCGATGCTTTCCATGGCGGTCAGAATTCCCCGCGTCGCGGTGGTGGCCACGGGGCCGACGCTACGTCCGCGTGGGCCGACCGCGGAGAGCACTGCGTCGCTGCCCCGCAGAGCGGGAACCAGTAGATCGGGATCGGTCAGGCCCGGAACGCAGACCACCTGAAGCTCCGGGTGAGTCACGTCGAGTCGTGCCGTGTCACGAACGACCGCTGTCACCTCATGCCCTGATGTCAGTGCCTGCATGGTGGCCTGCCGGCCAATGCCCCCGCTCGCTCCGAAGATCGTCACTCGCACTGGTGCCTGCTTTCCGTGGCCTCTCGTATGCCGATGTCTCGATGAACTTATACGGAGCAAGGGTAATAGTCACCTGATGGAACAGTTAGTCTGGGGTAAGATGTTTCGGTGTCCGACGTGCCGCCGCCCAGGCCACCCCGACCGCTGGGCGACCGGGCCAACTTCCTGCTGTCGCAGCTCGGGTACTACACCGCGCACAGGTTCGCCCGACGCCTGGCGCCGCTGGGCATCCAACCGAACCATTTCGGTCTGCTCATGCACCTGGAGCAGGCCGAAGGCCGGTCGCAGCAGCAACTCGCCGACGCCCTGGGCATCCACCGCAAGGTGATGGTCGGTCTACTGGACGACCTTGAAAGCCGTGGGCTCGCCCAACGCCGACGCCATCCCGCTGACCGCAGGGCCCACGCGATCCACCTGACCAGCCAGGCCCGCGATCTTCTGGAGCAGGCGCGCGCCATCGCCGATGAGGAGGAGGAGGAAGTCCTCACGGCCTTGGACGAGCGGGAACGTGCCGTACTGGTCGCGCTCCTGCAGCGCATGGCGAGTCAGACCGGGAACCCTCCCGGGGTGCATCCGCGCCTCGGCGCCACGTTGGCGTGACGTTCGCCCTCCGGGCCCGCCGGTGCCCGCAGAGGTGGGAAAGCCGCCGCCTTCGGGTGCCCGACCGCCGTAGTGAGCAGCCGGGCGCACCGGTGGGTCACTTGCCGATGTGCAGCGCTTCCCTGATGAAGGTCTGCCGAAGGGTCGGCGCGCCGGTGGTGGTGACCACCTCGATGAACTGATCGAGGTGCAGGTTCTCGGTGGCCTCCCGGATTAGCAGGTCCGCCAGGTCGGTGCGGGAGGTGAACCTGCCGGGGATCCGGCCCAGCCCCGCCTGGTAGTCGGTGACCTCGTGGCCGTCGAACAGGCCGGCGGGGCGTATCACCGTCCAATCCAGTCCGCTCGACGAGACCAGTTTCTCCATCCGCTCCATGTCCTCGTAGACGGTCCGGCCCAGCTTGAGCAGGATCGGCGCGACGATCCGCTTGTACGTGAAGGTCTCGCCCGGGGCGTGTTCGCCGGTGGTGCCGGTCGAGGTGACGCCCACGAACCGACGGAGGCCGTGGTCCTTCATCGCGGCGATGATGTTGGCGGCGCTCCGCGAGTAGAGGCGCACCGTCTCTTTGGTGTACCCGATCCCGAGGCTGGAGATCACCGCTTGCTGTCCCGCGATCGCGGCATCCACAGCGGCCGCGTCCATCGCGTCCGCCCGTACGACACGTAGATTCGTTCCGCTGATCGGGAAGGGCTCCGGCCGTCGGGTGACCGCCGTGACGGCGTGGCCCCTCGCGAGGGCCATCTCGGTCGTCAGCCGTCCAGTCGGGCCGTTGGCGCCGAAAACCACGAGTTTCATCGTGCCTCCACTCCGTCCGTCGATTGATGGGGGGCCTACTTCGGTACGGTGCATGCCGGCCGGGAATCCGAGCTGTGCCGACGGCGGCGAGAACGACACGGGACGCGTCGGGCGACGCGGTGGACCAACCGCAGCCTCCGCCCCTCCGCGGCGTTGCCGGCGGACACCCTGCGGCAACTCGGTGCGATCGAGTCGGTGTGCCACGAAGCCGAGCCGAGGGTGGGCTCCGACCTGATGTGCCGGGTCGTGGACGTCCGGGCGTGGCCGGAACCATCGAGTGGACGGGGCCAAGCAGCCGGCCGGCGATCAGGATCGACGTGCTCGTCCACCGCCGCCGCCCTTCTCCGTCTGTCCGCCCCATCACCCGAACGACGTTCCAGTAGTAGACCGTTGTTCCGGTGCCAACACAAGGTACTACGCTGACGACGACATGAGCGGACACAGGGGAGGACGGGACAAGATGGCCAGTGAGGCAGGCGCTGATCGTCGTGTGCTGCTCAACACCGTCTCCGTCCGGCGCAGCAGCCCTCCGCTCAGCCTGCAGCGCATCGCGGCTGCGGCGGTCGAGTTGCTGGACGCCGAAGGCATCAGCCGGCTCACCATGCGCAATCTCGCCGACCGGCTCGGCGTGGGCACGACCACGCTGTATTGGCACGTCGACACGAAAGACGACGTGCTAGATCTGGCCGTCGACGCGGTCTTCGCCGAGTCGCCCCCGCCCGCCGGGCTCGGCGCCGACTGGCGCGCGGACATCACCGCGCTCATCACCGATTGGCGGGCCACGCTGCTGCGGCACCCGTGGTCGGCGGCGCTGCCCATGCGGCAACGGCCCACGGTCGGTCCCGGGTTCCTCGCCTGGATGGAGTTCCTTCAGGCGAGCCTGGTGCGAGCCGGGTTGACCGGCCGGCACGTCTCCGCCGCCAGTTGGGTGCTCTACAGCCATGTGCAGGGCTCCGCCACCAGTCAGAGCGCCCTACGCTGGTCGGTCGACGAACGCGAGGCCGGTCAGCGGCAACTGAACGAACACTCTGACCGGTACCCGACGCTGGTGGCCCAGCAGCATCTTCTCGACGACGACTGGGCCGGCAACTTCGAGCTCGGCCTGGCGTACATCCTGGATGGGGTGGCCATCCAGATCGCCCCGCAGGCCGGCTGACCGACGATCACCCGGCGCTCTTCCACCGGCAGGGGCGGTTCCTCAGCGGATCGGCCGGCGGGCGACACCGTCCCCTCCACGGCGCGGGCGACCAATTCTGCGCGGTCCCACGCCGAATACCTCACCCAGCTCGCCGAAGCGGCACCCGGCAGATACCAGACGACCGGATCCTGAATGGCCTGACGCGCTGGGTGGATCAGTGCGGCCGGCCCCGGCCGGGCAGCCTCCGGGCCGTCCGGCGCGTCGAGGACAGCGATCCGTACCGCAGCCGGCACAGCCTCGGTCGGGTCGTTCGCGCTGTCGGGGACGGACCTGCCGGCAGGGGTACCGGGGCGGCCCATCCGCCCACACTGACCAGTCCTTGTGCGATCCAACCGGCGACCCACCGGATCACGATGCCCAGGGTGGGCCACAGACGCGCCATGCCGTGACGATGCCGCAGCGCGGTCCAACGTCCCTAAAGCCTGGCTCGCCCCTGGTGCTTCGGGCACTGGTGAAGCTCGGCCGAGGTGGTGCGCCCGCAGGCGGTGGGCGACCCGGTGCATCTCGGCGCACCGGCGAGCGCCAGCCTGCGCATCCGACCCGGACTCATCACTTGCACAACTGGAAAGCTTTCTCCTATGCTTTCCGGCATGGAAAGTACTCCTCTGGCGGAACAACTCGCGGCGGCCGAGCGTGGAGCCGCTGCCCCCTACGTCGACTATCCGCCCACCCCCTGGTGGTACGCGCCATCCCTCGGAGCCTGGGCCGCCGCCATGATCGGCACGTTCACCTGGTGGCGCGAGAACGCTGGCCTGTTCGTGGCGTCGCTCGCCGGGCTGATCGCCGTCGAGATCCTGTTCGTCGTCTGGATGCGGCGTCGGCACGGCGCGCTGCCGATGCCCGCCAAGGGGACACCCCCTGCCGAGATCGCCCGGATGTGGCGCGGATACGTGGCTACCCTGCCCGTCGTCGCGCTCATCGTCGGGCTCGTCTGGTGGCTGGTCGGCGTCCCCGCCGCAGCCGGGACGGCATTCGTCCTGGTGACGGCTGGCCTCGCCTTCTACGAGCGGCGGTATGCCGTGGCCGCTGCCGCGACCCGGGCGCGCCTTCGGTGATCGACGGCTTGGACCCGATCATCCACGTGCCCAAGCGGTTGGCGGCCATGGCGGTGCTGGCCAACGCCCCCTCGGTCTCGTTTCGATTTCTGAAGGATCACCTGCAGATCAGCGAGTCGGATCTGTCCAAGCAGATGTCCGCGTTGGAGGCCGCCGGCTACGTCAGCCCGACGAAGGTCGGCCGTGGCCGCGGGGGCAGCACGACCTACCGGATGACCCATGCCGGGCAGAAGGCTTACGACCAGCACTGCGCTGCCCTGCTGGCGCTGATCCGCGGCACCCCAACCTCGGCAGGGGACCCCGAGTAGGGGATGGCGGGGCTTGCCCGCGGCTGGCAGCCTCGGCGGCGTGAGCACGCTTCTGACACAACTTCCGGCGCTCCTCGGCGTGCTGGTCGGCACCCTGGGGACGATCCTCGCCACCTCACTGGCCGACCGTGCCCGGTGGCGGCGCAGCCAGAACGTCCGCTGGGACGAGCGGCGGCTCGACGCGTACGTCGACTTTGCGCACGCCCTCAAGGAGAGTTACGCGGTGGCGCTGCGGATGACGGCGGACCTGCGGCCTGGGTCGCACAGCCACCCGATCGACCGGGAGGAGGGCCTCGCCCGGCTGGCCGAGTCGGATGCCCGCCGCACCATCGTCTGGGAGAACCTGCTGTTGCTCGGTGACGAGCCGACGGTCGTCGCCGCCGCGAGGTGGCGCGACGCCGTCTGGCAGGTTGAGCGGCTCGCCCGGGGCATCGTCGAGGCACCGCCGGACATTGCCGAGGCGTTGACGCAGGTCAACGAGGCGCGCGACGGCTACTACCGGGCGGCCCGAGGGAGCCTCGGTGTCCAGGGTGGGTCGGTGGAGCAGTCCGCGGCGCTGCAGCAGGCGCTGCTCGGCCGGTTCACCGCGACGTCGGACCCGGCCGCCGGCTGAGAGCGGCGGCTGGGAGCGGGGTGTCCTGGCGGCCCCGGGTCGATGACAATCGTGCGGTGCGACGTCGGGGCTGGAAGTGGGGATCGCTGACCGTCGTGGCGGTGCTGGCCGCGGGCGGCACGGCGTGGGTGTGGCTGCGGTACGGCTTCGAGAAGGTCAACTGGACCTGGGGCGTCGTCGCCGGGGTGATCGCCGTCTACGTCCTGCTGGATCAGGTCTATCGCGCCGGGGCGACCGGTCTCGCCGAGGCCGCCGCCCACCGTCGCGCCGCCGCCGACGAGCTGTTGGAGCTGATCCGCCGCGACCCGACGGACGAAGCGCTGCTGCGCAGCGTCGACGAGCCGTACCCCCTGCCGGTGCGGTGGCGCACCGCTCCCGGCCGGTTCCTCCCCTCGTGGCGGGCGATCGGCCGGGCCAGCGACGCCGCCCCGATGGACCTCGCCGGCGGTGACGGGACACTGTGGAGCTGCTACCGCGACATACCTTCCGGACGGCTGGTGGTGTTGGGGAGGGCCGGCTCCGGCAAATCGATCATCGCGCTCCGGATGGCCCGGGAACTGCCCCTGCACCGTGAGCCGGACGCACCCGTACCAGCGTTGGTGCCGGCCGACTCCTGGGATCCCGACCGAGAGACCTTCCACGACTGGCTGGTCGACCGGATCGGTCGGCGCTATCCACAACTCGCCGCCGGTCACCCGCGCCGCGACGCCGTGCTGCGCGACCTCGTCGAGACCAACCTGGTCGTGCCCGTCCTCGACGGGCTGGACGAGGTGCCCGAAGACCGGCTGATCGCCTGCCTCGACGAACTCAACGCGCTGCCCACCCAACGTTTCGTGCTCACCTGCCGGACCTCGGTGTACGAGCACTACCTGACGCAGGGGGAGAAGTTGCGTGGCGCCGCCGTGGTCATGCTCGAACCCCCAGCGCCCAGCGAGGTGGCCGACTACCTGGTCGACGCGGCCTCGCTGCATCAGGTCGACAACTGGTCCACGGTCGCCACCACGCTCGGGGACGACCCACAACTGACCGCCGCGCTCTCCACCCCGCTGATGGTGGCGATGGCCCGCAGCGCCTTCGACCAGCCGGGCACCGACCCCCGCGACCTCGTGCCGCTGGCCCGGGAGAAGGGCCGGCGCTCCGTCGAGGACGACCTGCTGAACAGGGCCGTGGACGCCGCACTGCGGTCCCGTCGCGGCACCCAGGGCCTACGGCGGTGGCAACCCGAGACCGCCCGCCGCTACCTCGCCTTCCTGGCGGCGCATCTGGAGTCCCTTGACGTCCGGGAGTTCCGCTGGTGGCAGTTGCCGACCGCGCAGCCCGGCCCGTTCTGGGCGCTCGTCGCCGGCGCGCGTACCGCAGGGGCGGTGTGGCTGACACTGACGCTCTCCGCGGACGCCCTCACGGCGACGGCGGAGCTGCTGACCCACCCACCCACCCGGAACCTACTCGACGTCCTGGTCCACGAGAGGGACACCCTGGCGTTCGCGGCCTTCCTGCTGGCCGCCGTCGTTGCGCTGGCCCGCGGCTCCGGCCGGGCCGGCCGGGAGCAACCCCGCCGGGTGGCGTTCATCGGCGGGATCCGCGCCTTTCGCTTCGGCTTGCTCAGCGGGCTGATCAGCGGTGCGTTCTGGGCTCTGGTCACGCTCGCCGTCCTCTCGGCCGTCACCCCCACCCCGCAACTGGTGGCGCTGCTGAACCGTGTCCCGGCGCTGCCGCCGTGGCCCGACTCGGTCCGGGCCGCCGTCGCGGTCGGTGTGCTGGCGTGGGCGTACCGAGCGGTCCGGACCGGACTGGGGGTGGACGTTGCCGCGCCCGCGGCCGAACTCGCGGCGACCAGCGTGATCGAGACTGTCGAAGCGGACCGTGCTGCCAGCGTCGCCTCAGCGTTGGCCAGCGCCGCCAACGGTGTTCTCCGGCTGCTCGTCGGTGTCGCGGCGCTGCGGCTGGTCGGAGTGTTACCCGCCGTACCGCCGCTGCCGGCGCTCGTCTACGCCGGGGCGGGGCTCGGGCTGGGCTGGTGGCTGCACCGGCGCGGTGGCGGGGCGTGGATGCGCTTCGCTCTCACCCGTGCCACCCTCGCCGTCCGTGGCCGTACGCCGCACCGGCTGCTCGCCTTCCTGGCGTACGCCGAGACCGTCGGCCTGCTGCGCGACGGCGCCGGGGCGTACCGGTTCCGGCACGGCCGTCTGCAGAGCCGTCTCGCCGGAGGTTCGGTGAGCGCGCGACGCGGCAGTCGGCTGCGCGAGGAGTTCGGCGTCGAGCTCGCCCGGGCCGGCTACTGGCCGGAGGCATTCGGCATCTTCGCCGACGTCACGCAGACGCGAGCCGCGAACATCGGCCACGCCGACGATCTGACCGTGGCGGCGCTGCGTCGGGCGCTGCTGGCCGGTGCGGCTGCGGGGCAGTGGACCCGGCTGGCGGGCCTGCTGGCACTCATCCCACCTCCGGCCGAGCCGGCGCCGTGGGCCGACCAGCGGCAGCGGATCGCGCGACTGATCGCGGACGGCGCGCCGGTGACACACCTGCTCGCCGCCGCCGAAGCGTTGAGCCGTGCGGCGACGGACGTGGGTTTGGCGGGGCGGGGTCCGGACGCGAGCACGGCCGGCCGGGCGGCACCCGGACTGGAGGAGTTCCTGGCCGTCCTGCAACAGGTCAGCGGGGACACCATCGCGGCGCGCACCCGATTGGACGGGTTGCTCAGCGCTGCCCGGCAGGACGTCGGGGAGCCGGTACCCATCGGCGCGGGTCTGCTCGCCCGGCTGCTCATCGACGACGGCGAGCCGGCCGAGGCCCTGCGCGTCTGCCACCAGGAACTGCTCCTTGCCGATCAACCGCCCGACCAGGTCGACCTGCTGCTCCTCGCCGAGACGTGGCGCTGGTCGGTCGAGGTGATGCGGCAGAACACCGACGAACGGGCCGAGCTGCGCCGTCGCATCCGGGCGGTGCTGGCCGAGAGGCGAGGCCACCCGCGGCGGATCGAGCTGGGCCGACGCGAGCTGACCGAGCTGGGACTCCAGCTGTGCCACTCCGTGATCGAGCACCAGACCCTGGGCCCGCTCGCGGTGGCGGCGTCCCGACGGTTGGTCGCCGTCCTCGCCGAGCCGGCCATCGTTGCGCAGACCGTCACCCGCAGCGCCCCGATGTGGCACGGCGGCTGACGCCGACTGACGGGTACCGGACACTGTCGACCGTCGTGTAGGCGGTTTGTCGGACGGTGCCGCGACACTGAGGCTTCCTCGACCGGGGAGGTGCCTCGTGCCGTATGTCAGGTCACACACCAGGAAGGGTGGCGCGCGGGTTCGGGCGCACTACCGAAGGCGGCGGCGCACCGGCAGCGTTCGGCGCAGATCGACGGTACGCCGCGTGACCGGTGGCGGCAGACTGGCCAACGGCTGGGCTCTGGTGCTGTGTGCCGTCGTCGGTTTCGTGCTCCTCCGCCTGGTCATCGACTTCGTCCAGCAGCACCCATACTGGACCGCTTTTCTGGTGAGCCTCGTCGTTGTGGGGGCGACCACGGTGGGTCTTGTGGTGTCGAAGCAGCGTGCCCGCGAGCGGGCCGACCAGGCCCAGCGCGACAGGCTGATCGCGGTGACCGACACGATGAGCGGCCCCGAGTTCGAGCAGTGGTTCGCGCGGCTCCTGGTCGCCTCCGGGTTTCGCAATGTGACGGTGTGCGGCGGCTCCGGTGACCGAGGAGCGGACGTCACGGCGATCGCTCCCGACGGCCGGCGTGTCGTGGTGCAGTGCAAGCGGCAGAGTTCCAGCAACCGGGTGGGCAGTGCCGCGATCCAACGCTTCGCCGGCACCTGCCGGGACATCCATGGTGGCGATATCTGCATGCTCGTGACGAACAGCTTCTTCACCGCGGGCGATGGCATCCAACTGGCTCGGCAGCTCAACATCACGCTCGTCGACCGGAACGCACTGGAGATGTGGGCCTGGACGGGGAGGCCCGTGCTGGGGTCCATCGTGGAAGGCCGACCGAGCTGATGCGCCGGTGAGGGGTCGTCGGGCCACCGGATACCCCTGCGATGCTGACCCGGGTCAACGAGGCACGCGACGGGTACTACCGGGCGGTCCGGGGCAGATCGGTGGAGCAGTTCGCGGCGCTGCGGTAGGCGCTGCTCAACCGTTCGGCCGCAGTCCGTGCGGAAAAGCCTGGGCGTGTCGGTCGTCGCCACCAACTCGCTGTACGCGGACGAGTTGTTCGACGCTGCCCAAGGTGGGGTAGGGGCGTGTGGCTGCCCTGCCCCATGCAGGATCACGCGCTGCTGCCCAAGCTGGACCGTGCGGTGGTGCGGGTGGGCGACAACGAGTGGATCGTGGGTCTTCGTGACCGACCCGAAGCTCTGGATGCGGGAGCCGTAGGTAGCGAGCCGGCTACCTACACGAGCCTTTTGGGTACCCCCGTCCCCTGAGCGGGACGACTAGAGTCGGCGCGTGATCGACCGGAAGCTGTTCTTGTCCGACCTGCAGGAGCGGGTCAAGAACCTGGGAAACGACCTGCGAGAGCAGGCCCAGTCGGTCGAGGAGGTGTGCCTCCGCCTGCGTGGCGAGTAC
Source organism: Micromonospora arborensis (assembly GCF_003205615.1). Lineage (GTDB taxonomy): Bacteria > Actinomycetota > Actinomycetes > Mycobacteriales > Micromonosporaceae > Micromonospora > Micromonospora arborensis. The sequence goes on from NZ_PYBV01000036.1 coordinate 115,686, forward strand.
GACCAAGCCTTCAAGGTCCTCGACGTACCCAAGGAGCGGTTCGTCTCGTACTCCGGTGCCAGCCGCGACGGTGACCCATCGCTGCTGGCCGGCAGGGCCGGCTGGGACCACCGCGAGCAGGCCCAGGCCCTGGCCACCCTGATCGTGGCCCGCGAGCAGGAGGACGGCTGGACCGACGACCGGCTGTTGCCGCTGGTCGCGGGGTTGCGCGAGATCCTTCCCTGGGTACGCCATTGGCACGGCGAGTTCGACGCGGCGTGGGGTGCGTCGCCGGCGGACACTTACGAGGGTTTCCTCGCCGAGACCACCAATCGCCTGCACCTCACCGACGAGGCACTGACCTCGTGGTGCCCGGTGAAAGACACCCGCGGCCGTAAGGCCAAGGTGTGACGACCGAGTCAGTGCCGACCGGTTTGTGGTCGGCGGGTGACGTCGAGGAGCTGACCGAGATCCTGGCGGCCCGCCGCTCCCGGCTGTGGCAGATCACCCAGCCGGCCGACCTCGCGGCGTGGGTGTTCGCCGACCCGGAGGCCGCGCCACTAGACCCGCCGCCGGTTGCCTTCGGCGGCAACTGGGCCGATGGGCTGGACGAGCCGCAGCGTGCGGCGTGGGCCTTGGCCGGATGGGTAACCCGGATGACGGTGCCGGAAGCCGCACCGACTGCCGGCTGGCACTGGCTGCTGTCGCGGGTGAACGAGGGCCACGGTTCGCTGCTGCGGCTGACCGTCGGAGTGCTGGAAACCCTCGGCGTGTACGAGTCCGGCGAGGAGGTGTGGCTGCGGGTAGCCGGAGCACCGATCGTCCTCGCCATGGACGCCGGCGCGGTGGAACTGGAGGAGTGGGGACGGCGCGGCATCGAAGTGCCGGAAGACCGGACGAAGACCCTCGCCGAGGAGAAGATGCTCCTCACGTGTCCGGACATCGACACGGCGCTGTGGTTGCTCCGTCAGCGGCCGGTCGTGGCCGCCGCCCGGATGCTGAATGCCTGGGTAGCGGCCGGCCCGTTCCCGTTCGAGAGCCGGTACCGGGCCGAGGTAGCCGGTCAAGCCTGGCGGGCGGCGGAGAACCTGCTCGTCGGTGCGGCGCCCGCCGAGACCGGCGGGGAGCGCGGCTTCGACCGGGAATACGCGGGATCGGCCGTGCCAGTCGACCTGCCGGCGCAGCGGTCGTTCGACGCGGACGCCTACCGGGCCGGAGTAAGCGAGCACGATCGGCTGTGCCGGGCGCTGATCGATCACCTTATCGCCGAGGGTGTACGGGTTGGTGCTGGATTGCACGGCGTACCGGTGGATCTGGCGTGGCGGGACGCCGACGGGCGGCAGTTCATCGCCGAGGTGAAGAGCGTGGTCGGGGTCAACGAGGTCGAGCAGCTTCGGCTGGGCCTCGGTCAGGTCCTTGAATACCGCCACCGCCTCGCGGCGCACGGAATCGTTGCGACGCCCGTCCTGGTCGTATCGAAATGCACGGACCGGGCTTGGCCGGCCATCTGCGGGGACAACCACGTCATCCTGCTACAGGGTGAGGGCACTCCGAATTGGTCGGCTGATCTGCGGCCTGAGGTTGTAGAAGGTGTCGCTAACACCGCCGATGGCGATGTCAGTTTGCAAGGGACAACGCGTGACCACTGATAACCGAGCACCCGTGCCAGTATGGACACTCGCCACGGACGCGGTGAGCGTGCCGGACGTGCTCGGTCATGAGGGCATGACGCCGGCCCGGCTCGAAGAACTGAGAACAGTCCTGGCGACACTTGCGGATTTCCCCATCGCCACGCTTGAAGCACATCCGATTTCAAGCAAGCGCGATCGGAACGGCGGAATTCCGCTCAATGCGGCCAGTCCGCTCGCTCAGCAGTTGTCGCACCTCGTGACTCAGACAGCGAAGTCAGCACCTCCGCTAGACGTCGCTGCGACCGGTGACGTGCTCTACCGGATGGTGGTGCCGGCAAAGGTCGCCGCACAGGTCGGTAAAGGACTTGTCGGGCCCATGGGTTCGAAGGCATTTGCGGGAGGTATCTATGGCGACCTGGTCAGCTCCACCGGCATCGTAGCCAAAGCCACGTTCGTGCCCGTTGCTGGCAAGGCCGCTGCCGCAGGTGCCGCAACCGGCTCGGCCGCCACAGCTGGTGTGGCAGTCGCCAGCGCCGGAGCGTTGACAGTGGCCGCGCCACTTGTGCTGATGGCCGTCGCGGTGGGCGTCAGCGCCTACGCTGATCACCAACGCCAGGAAGCGATCGAGCGGATCAGCGACCTCCTGGAGGAGTTGCACGAGGACAATCTGGAGAAGGAACGCAGCGCGTTGGACGATTGCCGTGACGCGATCGACAAGGCGACGTCGGTTCTCCTCGACCAGGGCAGAATCGGCCTGTCGTTGGGACTGGATTCCTCGTCGTACGCGATCAACACGGCGATCGAAGGAACCAAGCGTCGACTCGCGAAATGGCAAGATGCGCTAGCCGCGCTGCCCGACGGCCCGGTTGAAGTCGCGGCATTGACGAAAGCATTCCCCGGCATCGATGAGGATGGCGGCACATTCCGCGCCCACGTGGAGCTTGCGCGACTCGCCATCGCTCTCAAACGCCGAGTGCTCGTGCTTCAAGCAGTCGAACACGCTCAACTGGTGGGGACGGAAAATCCGTTCAAGAGCTTTATCGGAAACTTGCGCGACGACGAGCGTCGCGTCGACGAGTTGGAATCAGGCATCAACTCAGTCCTGCTTCGGTTGTCGACCATGGAGTTGAGGCGCCCCGGCGGGTTCCGAAGCATCATGTTCACGCAGGGCGAGGTCGACGACCTGCTCAAGGCCGCGTACCGCTTGCGCGCCTTGGGCGACGGCCTCAACGTGGGACACCACCGAGCTGACGTTGCGATCGAGATCGAACGAAGCAGCGACGGATCGCTCGTAGTGTTCCCTGCAGTAGCTGCCTGACCGGACACCGCGCGCAACTTGTTACCGACTGCACCTTAGCGACGAGGCGCTGACCTTGTGGCGCCCACTAAGGCGACCCGCGGCCGTAAGACGAAAGCGTAGAAAGGATTATCTGGTGCTGGTTGCCGACGGGGGATCGGTGCGGGCGGCGGACTTCTGGAGGGTGCGCCGGTGACCGTGAGCATGCCGGATGGCTGGCGAATCAGCCTGATCTATCCGGCGCGCGGGCTCCTGCAGCAGTACCGACTGCAGCAGCGGGTTACCTTCCTCTGCACCCGCTGCGATCGGGAGAAGACGTCGCAGCGGGTGGCCATCGTGGATGGCAGTTGGCTGTCGGTCATGTGCAACGGGTGCTGCGGGAGGCTGCTGGCCACCGAAGAGAAGACATCTCTGCAGCCAGAGAAAGCTACTCATGCGCCTGAGAATGCGTCGCCTACCAACAACCGGGCCGACGAGTTTCGCAAGGACGTAGATCGGTTGGCGCAATTGCTGCGGGCCAGAGCCGAGCGTCGGCGGCTCGCCTATGAAGACCGAAAGGCGTTGAAAGCGCTCGCCGAGAAGAACGTGACCGTAGTCGCGCTGCGGTACGCGGAGTTGCTGGCTGAAGGCGAGTCGCTGATAGCGCGGGTTCGTGGCGTCCAATCCATCCGTTACCGGTCGGACCAGGTTGCGAAGCGGCTGGCCGAGGAACGTGGCCGTGTGTTTCGCCAGCTTCACGGCCGGCACGAGGAGTGGCTCACCCTCGCCCGGGCATCCTCGACTGCACCGGACTACCTCGACGCACTGGTGATGCGCCACCTTGGTGGCAAGCCGTTACGGGACGCTCTCGCCACTGCCCTGAAACGCCGCGGGCTACGTTCAGGTGCCATAGATGTGCCGACGGAAGACATCTGGGCGTGGCTGGCGGGCAGTCAACTGGACGCCGCATACGCGGAGGAAGCCCTTCCGGCCGAGGTGAAGGCATTGCTGCGGCTGGACAACCAGGGCTTCTCGAGGGTGCTCCGCGCCGATGCCAACGAGACCCGGCCGAACGACTTCCTCGTGCACCCCGCTGTGGTCGAACGGTGGGAGGCCCAATCTGGCCGGATGTACGACAAACTGAGGCTGGCCCGCGACGAGATCGCGGAGACGCTCGGCACCGCTGCGCCCGGCAGAGAGGGCCTGCGCACCGACCACCTGGAAGCCGCGGTCAAAGCGTGCGCACGGGCTGGTGCTCGCAGTGTCATGGCTGAGCTTCTCGTCAAGGAACTGCGGCTGCGTGCCGTCCGTTTCCACCGTGCGCTTCCGATGCAGCAGTTGCGGGCCGAGTGTCTCCGGGAGGCGGCGGCCGAGATCGCTGGTGCGGATCCGAAACTCGCAGCGTTGGTCGAATCGGCGTGTGCGGACCACCGCGCACAGTGCCCCAGGGTCACCGACCCGCACCCGTGCGCGACCTGCGCTCACGAGGTGGTCAGCCATGTGCACGCGCACCAGGCGGGGCAGACGACCGAGCCCACCACCGTTCCGACGAACGCGCCCGGGGTCGAGAGGACGCCCGCCGTCCCGGAACCTCCTGAGAAGGCGAGCGCTCCGTCGAGTGCAGGGTCCGAGCCGGAAGCCTTCATCTGCTCTGGCGGACGACAGCACCCCGCTCCGGCCGCCCTCGCCGTGGTGTCGGCTGACACCGTGCAGGGCACCCCGAGGTTCGGGTACGCCTGGATGACAGAAGACGGTGATGTGCAGGCTGGTTTCGGGAAGTCGACAGAGCCCGGGGAAGGAATGATCCACGTGATCTGCAAAGCCGCCCTGGCACTCGGTGAGAACGTGTCCCGCGTGCGCGTGGTGACCCGTGACGCCGCCGCAGCCGCCGTCGTCCAGCACGTTCTGCGCACCGGCACCGTTCCACGCGACCAGGCCAGGCCGCTGACGGAGGCAACGATCAGTCTGCTCGTAGAGCTTGCTGTCTACCGGCAGCACATCTCCGTGTACGCCGACCCGTGCCCTCGTCCGCATCGCGGCGACGAGGTTGCGCGCCATTTCGCCGCGTTGGCCCTCGCCGCGGCTGACGGCCCGGATGGCCAGCGGCGCCTACGGGTGGAACTTGAGATGGTCGCGCGTAGCCTGGGTCGAGGACTCGGCGGCCAGGCCACCAGGCCGGACGAGGAAGGCGACCACGCCTTGTGGGTGTCCGGCCAGGAGGGTGGGGCGATCCGCCGTGAAGAGCTGGCCTGGCGCACCGCTCTGCATCGAATGCACATCGACGGCGGCTGGTGTGCACTGCCCGAACCCCGGAAGGGGGAGCAATGGCAGGAGGGAGCACTCCGCCTGCGTATGGACCACGAAGAAAGTTCGAGAGTTCCGTTCGTTGCTACGCAGGGCGTTACCCTGCGTCGTCGCGGCGGCCAATGGGAACTCGGCGGTATTCGTTGGCCTCAGGACCTGACACCAGGGGTGATCGTGACATTCCGGTGGCGCCTTGACTCCAATGTGATCAAGGCCCGCACAACGTTACTACCGCAGCCGGAGTGCGTAGACGACGTCGAGTTCCGGCACCGCTACGACGCTCAGGTCGTTACCCGGGAGAGCGCTCCTGGTTCCGACCAGGACCGGGAGGTCCCGGACCTGTCGGACGCGAGCTGGGTTCTGCGGACGTTGCGTAAGCTCGGTTACCTCAGTGTTGACGGCGTAGCCATGCTGGCCGAGCCTGCGCTGATACGAAACTGCATGGCAGTCGGCATGCCACGACATCTGCACGACCGGGTTCCGAAAGCGGTCGAGCAGTTGCTGAGAGCCGGCCGCCTCGAACGTGTCGAAGGCAGCCTGGACGCGGACGGTCGCCCTTGGTATCCGCCGCGCCCTGGACACGTCCGCAGCGACCTGCTGCGGTATGTGCCACGCGTTCACGCGCTCGAGGTGCAGCGCGATGTCCGGGACGGCTGGGGCGGGCCCCGGCACGAGCACTGGGTGGCACCATTCGTCCGGCGTCTGCCTCTTGGAGCAGAGGCGTCGGATGGGCAGATGGACGCGCACCGGGACGCGGTACGCGCCTCGGAAGTGGTCGACCGGCCGCTGCCGCAGGGGTACACCTTCGTGCGGCGTCATCGACGCAATGGCCTGCCCGGCTAAAACCGTCCCGGAAACGGGTGGATCGAGGCTCATGAACGTTCGCCGCGCAGCAGGAAGCTTCGCGCGAGCATTTTGCACCCGGAGAAGAGGATGTCTTATTGAACGTTGTGGCGGCTGAGGTAAGAGCGTAGATGTCGGGCCCAGCGCCGATTAACCAGGTCGTATGGCTCGAGCCACTGTGTCGGCACCGGCCGGACCGGCAGGCCGACCGATTGAAGGAAGCATTCGACGGGCACCCACGAACGGGTGCGGGCCCCTAAACCGTCGACTTCCTGCTGCAGCGCAGTCAATCGGTTCCGGTCGCCAGCCAATCGGGCGTCACAGAACTCCGCAACTGCGTATCGGTACCCGATCACGTCGGTAGGGCTGGACGCCAGGTCCAGGGCCTTGAGCCGACTGAGTATGACCGAGATCTCCGCGGGATCGGACCGGTGCACGAGAACCATGGCGAGCAAGGCGCTGCGGGTAGCGACGGTATGGCCGACGAGTTCGGCCTGATCACGGAAGCTGTCAACCTCGTCAACTGCGAGGTTGCTATGCAGGAACGCCCGGCGTTCGAGGTACAACCCGAGATCCTCAAGGTATTCCCGCTGGCGGCCAGCGGCACGCAGCTTCGACAGCTTCTCGCCTATTTCAGCGAAGTACCGTTGCGGGCGGCCGTGTGCGTACTCCTGGGCGCGAGTGATCAGTGCCTGGACTCGAAGGTTCGCGGCGGCGTCCCGGGCCTCCACGAATCGGCGTGTCGTGCTCAGAACCTGAGGCCGCTGCCCCAGGTGCAACGAGGTCGGAACCTCCGCCGAAAGCTCGTCGAAGACATCCAGCGCTTCGTCCCAGCGGTACTGCGCCTTGAGGGTGTAGCCGAGATGCCGGCGGGCGACGTTGCGCAACGGGTGGTTGGCACGGGAAATCTCACGAAGGAGCCGCAGACGTTCCTCGGCGGGCGTCTCCAGGGACTTGGCGGCAATGAAGTTCAGCACCTGCCGGCCGTATTCTGTTCTGCTCGCCGGCGGCACCCGGGGGCGCAGCCCCTGCACGGACGGGCTGAACACGATGGCCCTCGATAGCCAATCCGCGTAGGAGGTACTCGGCGAAACCTCCAGCGTGGTGTTCTGCTCGCACACCAGCCCGATGGCGATGCCGACGGCATCTAGAACCGCGCTGTTGTCCTCGCGTTCCTTGGCAGCGTCGTGCATCAGCCGCGCCGCTGCGGCGGCACGGCTGGCGGCCAGCTCCCAGTCGCGCTCGGACCAGCCGCCGGTGACCTGGTGATCAGTGCGACGGATCGCTTCCCGCACCGCGTCGTGCATTCGGTACGGGAAACGTTGGCCGTCCTGCCGATCGATCATAGGACGGGTGACGGCCCGCTCGGCGCACCCGTGGTCAACATCCGCAGCCGCGGCGATGAGCGCCGTGTCGAAGACGCGGAACAGACAGGCAGCTCGGATTGCCCGCTGCTCGTCGGCAGGAATGTCGTCCAAGACGCGCATTACCAGCGAGCGGAGCCCCCCGGTCACCTCGTTGACCTGGATCAATCGACCCTTGCCGGCGTCCTTTGCGGAGAGCGCTACCTGTCGGGCGAGCTCGAGGTACTGGGGCAGGCCGGCCGAAGATCGAACGAGTTCCTCAACCACCGCGTCGCTCATCGGCAGGTCAAGTAGGCGCCGCCCGCGCTCGATCAGCGCCCGCGTGTCAGACGGCGAGAGGTTACCGACGAGATGCTGCCGCGGCGCGTCCTGTGCACCTGGCACCAAGCCTGGCCACGTCCACCGGCCGCGGTACGGCAGGTCGGCTCGGCTTTCGTCGTACCAGTCCAGCATGTTCCGCCCGGTCAGCACGAACAGGACATTCGGCATGTCATGGATCAGCGTATTCAGGTGGCACTCGGACATTCTTCGCGGATCCAGCGCAAGGCGCTCGGTGGTGTCGACGAACACCGTCAAGAGCGGGGACGGCACCATCGCCGCCAACTCCCATGACAGGATCGCCGCAATTTCGCAGGCGAGGACCGGCCGTGCCTCCGTCGGGCTGGGGTCGTCCGCGCAACGCAGAAGGAACTCTTCGAAGCCAGCGAATGCGCTCACACCGAGCCGTACGTCACGCCGCCGGCGTAGGATTCCGATGATCTTCCGGACGCCCCACACGCCGATGCCGACCGGAGTGCCCACGGTGTAGTCGGCCGCGGATCCCAGGTCTTTTAGGATCTCACCGGCCGTGTCGGCGACGACGTCGGCGTACTCGCCGCGGCTGTGAATACTTGGCAGCGGCTCGCCAGGGCGCACTGCGGACCAGTAGGCGGTGAAAGCGAGATCGAAGAGAGGCCAGCGGCGGCGAATGCCCGCGACGCCGGCGCGTAGCGCGAGCAGCACCGCCGTCATGTCAATTTGCCCGGCGGAGCCGTGGAGATCAATGCGGACGATTGCGTCGACCTTCGTGGCCGGCGCCGGCCCCCAACCATTGACGAGCGGCAGGTCGTGCTTGACCCACGCCTCCAGTCGCTCTGACAAGGCTGTCTTGCCGATGCCGCCGAGCCCGTAGAAGGTGACGAGATTGCGCCGGGCAAGACCGACCTCGTCATCCTGGTCAATCAGCACACGGAACCTCGCCAGCGCCGCCTTAAACGCCTGTGACTCAGTCTCGCGGTCGGTGAAAAGTTCACCGGCGTGCGGCAGCCAGCCACGGTCGCTACCACTGGTAGGAGATGGAACCCTCATGCAGAAAGTTCTATGTGGTGAAGCGGCCCGAGGGCAAGGCGCCAGCGATGATCGGTGCACGCAGCCGCTCATCGGTACCCGTTTTCTGCAACCGATCACCAACATAGACCGTTGTGCTGCCGTGTCGTCATACCACTTTGTTCAGTCGGCCTGGATCAGCCACCTTCAGTACCCATCGACTCTTTCGGCATTCCTTTCGATCGCAAGGCGCTTGGCCATGAGGGCCGGATGCGACCGGCGAACGCCGTCAGCAGAGCGCGGACGTTGACGTCGCTGGTGCTGCTGCCTTCGAGTTCGAAACCGTAGTCCTTCTTCGCCGGAGTCTGGGTCGGGAGGCAGGCAGGCAGGCAGTCCACCGTCGCCTACCCGCCTCGGGCGACGGTCAGTACCGGTCGGCCCCGGTGAGAAGGTGCTCAAGCCGGTCCGCAGTCGACGTGACGAGCGCCAGTGGCCGTTCGAACTCGTTGATGTTCAGGTTGAGCAGAGGCACGGCGTGGCGGAATGTCACCATGTCTCCCACGACGGACACGCCGCCGCAGAGGGTGTTCCCCACCTCGCGCAGCGCCTGGACCAGGTTCACCGAGTTCAACTCACCGAAGGGGGACTCGATCTGCACCCAATCCTCATCTGCGTCCGCCAATGTGACATGGCAGAGCAGCACTGCCTGCGAACGCAGGTTCCCCGTCTCGAAGACGAGCTTGATCAAGTCCTGCTGCTCATCGGAGATCTTGTAGTTCGATCGTGCATAGGATTTCAGGTCGGCCCAGGTCGCCATTAGAACCTCTCTTTCCGTTTCTTTGCGTATAGGATGATTTATACGTCAAGAGCAACGGTGCCATTGCACCGATCTCCTGCCCTTCGTTCGGAGTAAGGGTGAGTGCACTCTACTGATGACGGAATCGCAACCCTTGGTCCGCGCGCTGTACAAGATCTGTCAGTTCGAGTGCGACTTTCGGCCGAGGTCGCATTGGAGCTTCGGGCAGCGGTAGTCGACCATTTGTTGCCGTCGCCCGGATCCTGCGGCTGTCCGCCCTCATTTAGCTATTCCGCGCAATGTTCTGACTACCGGCGCTGATCATGTGGTGCAGTCGTCTTCGGTGTAGAGCAAAACGAGTGCGGCGGCGACGATCTTGCATGGGTCGAGGCTGATGTTGCCTAAGCGAGGTCTCGTAACTCGATGCAGGGGTGGCCTGGCAGCGGATGGAGGATCAGCCGGCCAGAGCGATGTTATGTAGGTGGGCAATTCCGGCCGCAGTGACCGCGAGGGTGCGGCCGGCGCGGCGGTAGTCGCACAGAATTTTGTAGGTCTTGAGGCGGCGGGCCAAGGCGTGTTTGACGCAGGCGCGGATTTTGCGGTGACCGGTGTTGTAGTCCTTCTTCCAGGCCGGAAGTTCGCTGCCGTCGCGGGGAGGCGAACAAGGGTGCGCCGGGCGTTGTTCACCGACACCACCGGCCTGACTGCACACCCAGGCCGTGATGGTGTTTGCGGTGCCGGCACCTACATCATCGAGCGGATAAGCAGGTGATTGGCGTCAGCGGGGCTCCAGATGTACGGGCGGCCCACTACTCCGGCCGCGGCCAGCTTTTCGCGGCTCTGCCGCGCAATAACGGGCAGGTTCTCGACGATCACCTTCATCAGCCCCGGAACGTCGTACAGGACGGTGGCGAGCGCTCGGTGCTGCACCAGTACGGCCCAGCCCGCCTCCGCGTCGTGGAGGAAGTGCGGAAAGATGGGATTGTCGCGAGTGAGCTTGTTGCAGACGTCAAGGATGGGAAGGGGGTCCTGAGGAAGGTCCTGGAGAACGCCTGACGTCAGGTTCAACACGGATTCGTTGCCGCCCCCGGAGATCGAGATGATGACATAGTCCGTTGGACCGTAAGGGACCGCGACGCCGACACCCATGACAAAGGGATCGAGTTCGACGTACTCCAGGCTGGCACGAGTGAGGGCACGTTTGGTCTGCTCAAGTTGTTGGCGCGCCAACTGCAGTAGATGATCCATCGAGTGCCCCTCCGTCGGTCAACCCCGCGTTGCGGACGTTCATTGACGATTCAGGATCAGTTGGGCCGCCGCCCTCACCTCGGGCGAGATCGCGATCCCGGCACCGAGGGCATCTATTGCGCACTTCTTCTGCACCTCATGGATCTTCACGGACCCGGTGGCGTTGTCGACTACCGTCTGGCTCGGGAAAGGGCCGGGCAGGGTCAGCACCGCAATGGAATAGATTTCCTTGGTGACGTCAGTCGGAGGGGCGCCAAGCATCATGTCGGCCGTATCGGCCAGCAGGATTTTGTGCCGTAGTTGGGTGTCCCAGATGTTGACGAAAAGGGCGACAGCGGCGATGAGAGCGACGTCTCCTGCGGTCCGAGCCTCGCGGCTTACGGCGACGAGCCAGTGCCAGGGGCGATCCATGCCGGTGTCGCCGGTGCTATAGCTATTCCTCAGCGCGCTTTCAAAATCCTTTGGACCGCCACCAGCGCGCGAGACCGCTAGTGCCGTGACACGCATCCTCGCGTCGTTGCCGACCGCCACGAGGAAGTCCTGCACAAGCCGACGGGCGTCGTGCAGGTCGTCCTGCGACGCAGTCGGGGGTGGAGGCGGTGGGATCTTCCGGATCTTCTGCTCCTTCTTGTTGAAGAAACCCATGCAATTCTCCTAGGGTGGTGAAGATCGTGCCGGGTCTGCTGACGGCGGCCGATACGGCTTGAGGCTCACTTGTGCTCATTCTCGTTGCCCTGCGGGCGACGACTATCGCCGAAACGGACAAGGTGAGTCAACCTATGGGCAGCGAAGGGTTCGAACTGAAGGCCGGATGGCGCTCATTCCACTGTCGATGACAAGAATCAGACAGCAGCGCTACTTGTCATTGGCGAAATGAACCGGGCCACGTGTCTGCCAACGAGGGGCGTGCGGTGCGGGCACCGTTCCGTTAGCAGGCCCGGGCAGGGTGGGCCCGGTGGACCCGAGGCTGCATCTCCTGCTCGTACGCGGTGATGGGCTGGTGACTCGACGAGCCGTGATGCGGGTGGCGCCGGCCTGGACGATCCAAACTGCTTGGCGCGCTGGTCGGCTGGCACGGCTGCTGCCCGGGATCTACGTCGACGGCGAGCTGATCCGTGGCACCACCAGCGACCTGCCGATGCTGGCCCGGGTCGAGCCGGAGTTGGCCCGCCGGGCGGCGCTGGCGTACACCGACGGGCGTGCCGCGCTCAGCTGCCTGACCGCGCTCGACGTGTGGGGTCTGCGCCGCCAGCCACCGGGGGAGGCGGTGCAGCTCGACCTGCCCATCGGGTCGGGCCTGCGTGACCGGCCACATCTCGTCGTACGCCATCGCTCCGGTTTTGCGGTTGCGCCGCCACAGGTGGTGATGCGGGGAGGTTTGCCGACTACCCGGCTCGACCGGACCCTGGTGGACTGTTGGCCGCTGTTGCCACCGGCCGACCGAGCGAGCCTTCTCATACGCGCGGTCAACGACCGGCTGACCACCCCGCAACGCCTCGTCGCCGCTCTTGCCGAGGTGCCGAGGATGACGGAGCGCGAGGCGCTGCGACTCTTGCTGGACCGGCTCGCCGCTGGCTGTCGAAGCCCGTTGGAGATCTGGGGCCACGACCACGTGTTCACCGGCCCAGGTATGCCGACCTTCAGGCGGCAGGCGCGGGTGCGGGTCGGCGGCCGGACCATCTACCTCGACATGTTCGCCGAGGCGGAGCGGGTCGACATTGAACTGGACGGCGCGACCAGCCACGGCAATCCGGCCGAGCGTGAGATCGACCTCCGGCGCGACGCGCTGCTCGCGACCATCGGCATCCTCGTCGTTCGTTTCACCCACCGACGCCTCATCGCAGACCCGGTGCAGGTCCGCCAGGAGGCCTGCGCCATCCTCGCCGTCCGCCGACGCCCTACTCCCATGATCAATTGATGAGAAGTAGGTGCCAAGAGCCACCCAGACCTACTTCTCATCAATTGATCATGAAGGCGGGGCGGGGCGGGGCGGGGCGGGGCGACAGGGTGCTGTTAGGAGTTCGGCGGCGTCGAGGTCTCGCGGGTTTGCTGCGGCGGGATCGGTGGCGCGGTCACCGCGTCGGTTGGGTGCTCGGTGTGGCGGCGGAGGAGTTCGGTGATCCAGCGGGCCGCGTCCTTCTGCGCGGTGAGCATGTGCTCGCGGGCGTCGGCAATGTCCTGGTCCTCGGCATGGGCACCGAGAAGCGTCACCCACTGGCGGCTCAGCTCCTCGGCGTAGCGCGCCTGGCGAAGCTGCTCGTCGAACTGGTACTCCAGCTCGACCAGCCGGTCGACGTGCGGCTGGAGCGCCGGCATGATCCGCTCGTCGAGGCGGACCGCGGCGTCGGGGCGGCAGGTGATGACGATGTCACCCCGTTGGTAGTGCCACACGGGGTCCTCGGCGAGCGCCTGCTGCAACGCCAGTTCGAGGTCCCCGGCCCGGTGCGGCGGTAGGTCCCGGGCGGCGTCGGCAGCGATCCGCGTCAGTCGCTGGATCGCGTTGGGCTGGAAGTACTGCACGTACCAGCTCAGCACCTCGGCCCGCAGACTCGCCGGTGACGACCAGGCGAAGGTGGCGCGGAGGTAGAACGAGTACACGTACCCGCGTGCGGGCACCGCGATCAGCCGGGGCGCGTCGCGCTGTTCGACGAGCGGGCCGGACGGTGACGGTGCGGCGGCGGACCCGACGGGCGCCTCGTCCTGAAGTTCGGCGACCAGCCGATCCCAGGTTCGCGCCCACCACCGCCAACCGCGGACACTCGCGTCACGGGCGATGGTCAGCCCACGGATGCCCCGGTGTCGCCACTGGTCCGCAGGCCTCGGCCTCCCATCGGGGGCGTCCGTCATGGCACCCCTCCACAGTCACGGATCCGCGTTTCACGCTAACAACCGGTGACCGATTTGCCCGTCGCCACGCCGTCACGTCCGCACCCGACACCGACACCGCGCCGTCGCCTGCTGCCGCCCGATCGGGCGCGCCGAGACAGATGATCATTCTGGGTTAACCCAGCATTGTGGAGCAGTTGGGGTGGCGAGGGCTGTTGTCGCCGACCGGCAGCGGTGAGACTGGGTCCGATCCGACAATCACGCGGATCGATGGATTGGATGTTCTGGAGGCAGCCTGTGTCCACCCTCGTGTCCCCGCTGGCCACGCTCGGCGCGATCCGCCGGCGTACCACCACCCTCGCCCTGCTCCTCGCCATGGTCGCCGCCGCGTTGGTCGGCCCGTCCGTGGTCTCCCCTCGGTTGACCGACCCGGCCTCGGCGGCGGTCTACAGCTCCTGCACCATGAGCCGCTGCGCGGACGCCCGCACGGCCCGTTCGGGCTGGTCCGCCAAGGGGTTTCCGACCAGCCGCGGCTGGTACTCCTGGAGCGGCGGGAAGTCCAACTTCGCCGGCGGCCAGTTCTACAACTACGAGGGTCAACTGCCCACCAACGCCACCTACTACGAGTACGACGTCTACCCGCGCACCCAGGGCGCCGCCCGGGACGCGTACCGGATCGTGGTGAACCGCAGCACCGGGGTCACCTGGTTCTCGCCCAACCACTACACCGACTTCTATCGGCTCTGAGCGTGATGGTCGACGAGCACGCGGGTCGGGTGCCCGATTGGCTGATCGTCCGCCACGACGGCGGCCTCTACGTACCCGGCGCGGTGGTGTTGGCCGGAGCGACGACGCGGACCAGGGCCGGGTTGTTCGCCGCGCTCGCCGCCGTGCTGACCCTGCCGGCGTACCTGGGGGAGACCTGGGACGCCCTCTTCGACGTGCTCCGGGACCGGCTCGACGCCGGTCCGCTCACCCTGCTGATCACCGATGCCGGTCAGCTGCTCGTCGACGAGCCGTCCGATCAGTACGGTCTGCTGCTCGCCGTGCTCGGCGACCTCGCCACCAGCGCCCCGCACCCGTTGCGCGTCATCCTCGACGAGGCGGTGCCCTCCTGATCGGTGATTCGATCTCGTCGGCGGCGGTGGGGGCGGCATCTCACCGTGGGTGACGGTCGCCGGAGGTAGTTCCTTCGATGAGCGATATACCTCAGAGGTATGAATATGACTCTGAGGTATATCGCTTACTCTCGCATCCGCCCTGACGGAGGTGACCGACGGTTGGTCAGCCGATCACGCTGTCGCTTCCGTGGCCTTCAACCGCAGCATGCTCCAGGACGTGGCTGGAAGCGTCAGCCGGACACCGGCGCCGGCCTGTTGCGCTGTGCCGTTGGGGCGCGGCGCCGCGTGGTCCGGGCCGTCGGGCGTGTTCTTGGCACCAAGGTCGGTGCCACCGACCGTGACGCACTCGACGATCCCGGTCACCTGGGCGCCGCTGACGTCGACGGTCACCTCCGCAGGGGTGTCGGTGACGCGGTTGACGAGGAACACGGTCATCTCGCCGGTGCTCTCGTCCCAGGTGGAGACCGCGTCGACGGCGTCGACCTCGCCGTAGCGGTCGGTGGTCGTCGTGCTGCCGTCGCGGAGTACGTCGAGCACCGCTCCCCGGGCGTGCTGGGCGGTACGGGCGAACGGGTGGAAGATGGTCTGACGCCAGGCCGCGCCCCCTGGTTCGGTCATGATCGGTGCGATGACGTTGACCAGTTGGGCCTGGCACGCCGCGGTCACCCGGTCGCTGTGCCGGAGCAGGCTGATGAGCAGGCCGCCGACGACGACCGCGTCGGCCACGCTGTAGTGATCCTCCAACAGCGGCGGCGCGACCGGCCAGTCCGCACCGCTCGGCGGCGTGGACGGTGCGGCGGACTGGTACCAGACGTTCCACTCGTCGAACGCGATCATGATCTTCTTGGTCGACTTCCGGATCGCCCCGACGGAGTCGGCGATGGCGGTGACGGAGTCGATGTACCTGTCCATGTCCGCGGCAGAGGCGAGGAAGCTGGGCAGGTCGTCGTCGACCGGCTGGTAGTAGGCGTGCAGCGAGATCAGGTCGACGTCGTCGTACGCCTCGGTCAGCACGTCCCGTTCCCAGGTGCCGAACGTGGGCATGCCGTAGTGCGACGAGCCGCAGGCGATGAGTTCGAGGTCGGGATCGAACCGGCGCATGGCCTTCGCGGTCTGCGCGGCGAGACGCCCGTACTCGGTTGCCGTCCGCTGACCCACCTGCCACGGGCCGTCCATCTCGTTGCCGAGGCACCACAGCCTGATCCCGTACGGGTCGGGCGTGCCGTTGTCCCGGCGCTGGTCGGCGAGGTGACTCCCGCCGCGGTGATTCGCGTACTCAAGGAGGTCGACCGCCTCGGCGGTGCCACGGGTGCCGAGGTTGACCGCCATGATCGGCTCGACGTCCGCCTTGCCGAGCCAGCGCATGAACTCGTCCAGCCCGAACGCGTTGGTCTCCAGGCTGTGCCAGGCGAGGTCGAGTCGGGCCGGTCGTTGGTCGACCGGGCCGACGCCGTCCTCCCAGCGGTAGGACGAGACGAAGTTGCCACCCGGATAGCGGACCGTGGTGACACCCAACTCGCGGACCAGGGCGAGGACGTCGGCGCGGAAGCCGTCCGCGTCGGCCGACGGATGCCCCGGCTCGTAGATGCCTCCGTAGACACAGCGACCCAGATGCTCCACGAACGAGCCGAAGAGCCGGCGCGGCACCGGTGCCACGCGTCGACGTGGGTCCAGGGTCAGGCGCGCGGTGTTCACGATGCCACCCCGCGGACCGTTGGCCTGATGGCGACCTGCCGGTCCGGCCAGGACCGGGCTGGCAGCCCGCAGCGGTAGGGGAGTGGACTCTCGGTGCCGGCCAGGTGCTCCGGCGCCGTGTGCTGGTGGGGGTTCAGGACTGGCTCCCTTCGTGCGCGGTCCGGACGCCGAGATCTCCGCCGCCGTGCCGGAACCGGGGGGTGGTGGGGTCAGTGCGAGCTCTGGACAAGACGATGCCCGTCGATTACGTTCTCGATCAATGTAAACGTTACCGATTACGTTTACGCAAGGGAACACGACGCCCGTGATCAATGCTTCTGCCGGGCGGCCCGCCCCGCGCGGCCCCCACCCGAGCGGGCGTCCTGCTCCCGGCACGCCTCAGTCGACACCGCTTACCTGCCGCCGTCCGTGTACGTGGCCAGGAGCAGGAGGCGTCGTGACGGACGGGGCGGACGAACACGTCGTCGCGGTGATTGGGGTGACCGGGTGGCCATTGCGGAACCATAGACTCAGCCGAGCTACGTCGATGGTTGACGGCAGCCACCGTCGTGGGACCGATCCTGACTGACCGTGCCGATCCGTCGGCAGCGGGTTGATTCAGGCGGCGGATCCGCTCTCCACATCGGCCACCGAGAGTGACAGTTGTTCGTGCATCCGCGACGGCGACTGGTGGTGTGCCATGCCCGTGAAAGCCTCCTGGTAGGACCGTCTTATCGGGGGTCGCTCAAGGGCGAGAGGGTCTTGTGTTTGTTAACGCTCTCAGTTACGTTGGCAACACCCTGGAAACGTAACCGATAACGATTGCAGTCCAGAGGGAGTCGCATGATCGAGGTCAATGCGCCGGTAACAATGAGTGATGTCGCTCGGGCCGCCGGCGTTTCCACCGCCACCGTCTCGCGCGTGGTCAACGGGCATTACGGCGTCAGTGCCCGGACGATCGCTCAGGTCCGTTCCGCCATCGAGCAGCTCGGCTACGAGTCGAGTCTGGTGGCTTCGAGCCTCCGGCGCAGCCGCACCAATGTTCTGGGCCTCGTGGCGCACAGCTTTCCTTCGTACACGGCCGAGGTGCTCAAGGGGGTGATGAAGGCGTTGAGTCGATCGGGCTTCGACTTGATCATCTATGCCAACAGCGACCTCTACGGGTCCTATCTGGAGGGCTGGGAGCAGCGGCACGTGACCCGCCTGTCGGGCACCCTCACCGACGGGTGCATCGTCGTCACACCCTTTGGTGAGGTGCAGAGCCGGACACCGGTCGTGGCCATCGACCCGGTGCGGGGCTCGACTACGCCCTCGGTGACGGCCGACAACCTCGCGGGTGCCACCACCGCGGTCAAGCACCTTCTCGACCTGGGCCACCGGCGCATCGGTTTCATCGCGGGCCGCTCCAGCCTGGCGGCGGCGTGGTCGCGAGAGGAGGGCTACCGGGCGGCGCTGGCCGACGCCGGCATCCCGGTCGACCCGACGTTGATCGGCGAGGGTGACTTCAACCCCGAGTCGGCCGCCCCGTTGGCCCGCGCACTGTTGCGACGGACGGACCCGCCGACGGCGATCTTCGCGGCGAGCGACGGCATGGCCCTCAAGGTGCTGGAGGTTGCCACCGAGTTGGGGTTCTCCGTCCCCGCGGACCTGTCCGTCGTCGGGTTCGACAACATCCCCGAGTCGGCGTTGACCGAGCCGGGGCTGACCACCGTGGACCAGTCGATGTATCAGCTCGGCTACGAGGCCGCGCGGATGCTCAAGTCACTGGTGACCGACGAATGGGAGGGCGGACGCCAGATAGTGGTGCCGACCAGCCTTGTCGTCCGCGGTTCGACCGCGCCGCCGAAGAGCACGGCAGGGCCATGACACACGACCACCGGCGCGACCACCGGTCACGCCCGACATCGCGCGGCACCGAGCGAGCACGTCAGGTACGCCCGTGGCAGGAGCATGAAGGAGGTGGGGAGGCACACGCGCGGCAGGATCCACCGATGAGTTGAGCCGGTCAGTCGGGTCGCATCCGCGACCGGCGCAGGAAAGGAGTGGAGCGTGGCAATCGAACCGTACCATGGACGCTTACGCCGATCGGGCGTGCGTCGACTCTCGGCGGCGTTGACCGCTGGAGTCCTGGCACTCGCGGCGGTTGTGATCACCCAACAACCGGCGAACGCGGACACGCCGTGGCTGGTGGTCTCCCCGGACCGCTACGCCTCGTTCAGCGTGCCGGCCGCGTACATCCAGGAGCACCTGGGCTCCGTGTCACAGGTCGTCGTCGAGGGAAACTTCGGCCCCTCATCCACCGTGGCGGAGTTCGGTCTGACCCGCCGTGGTGACGCCTGGTCGGGTTTCCTCGGCCCGCTCGAGCCGGGGCTCTACCACTACCAGGTCACCGCCGACGACACCTTGAGCCTCAAGGACCCGACGAACAGCACAAGTGTCGCGTCCAATCCCCTCTGGAGCACCTTCCTCGTCGGCGGTGACTCGGCACGGTGGCTGGTGGACGCCCCGTCGGGAGCCGGCGGCAAGGTCGAGACGCTGACCTACCGGAGCAGGAACGGTGACCGCTCCGCCCTGGTCTGGACACCGCCGGGGTACGCGGCCAAGGGTCCCGAAGGTCCGAAGGGCCCCGGGGGTCCCAAGGATTACCCGGCGCTCTTCCTACAGTCGGGTGACGGCGCAGCGGCCACCGACTGGCTGGATCTCGGCCGCACCAAGCAGATCCTCGACAACCTCTCGGCCGAGGGCGCCATGAAGCCCATGGTCGTGGTGATCAGCGATGCCAACGGCTCGGACGACAAGGAGCTGACGGACCTCCGGAAGGCGGTCGCCGACCGCTACCGGGTGCTCCGTGATCCGGCGCACCAGGCCATCGCGGGCGTGTCCGACGGGGCGACGCAGGCACTGGGGGCGGCGCTCGCCAAGCCGGGTCAGTTCGCCTACGTCGGCTGGTTCTCGGGGCTCTCGGCTCCGAACGTCGACCGGAGGGACGCCAAGGCGATCAACCGCGGCGTCAAGCTGCTGCGCCTGTACACCGGCAACGTGACCGATCCCGCGCACAACCCCACCTACCGGCTGACGAAGGCCCTGGAGCGCGCCGATGTCAGGTTCGAGTTCGACGGGGTCAACCCGGACGGGGGCGCGAACTGGCGCACCTGGCAGGAGAACCTCGTCGACTTCGTGCCGCGGCTGTTCGGGCACGTGTCGGACCACGGCCCGAGCCCCGGTCACCAGCCGCTGAAGGGGGAGTTCACCCCACCGCCGGCTGGCACCACCCCGACCCCCTTCGTCACGAAGGACGGCTTCGTCACCTTCGAGACCACCACCGAGTTCAAGGATGCCCAACACGTCACGGTGTGGGCGAACTGGGCGCCGGGAGGCAGTTGGCTGCGGGTGCCGATGACCCGCGACGGTGACCGGTGGCGACTGACCGTGGGGCCCCTGAAGCCCTGGTTCTACTACTACCGGCTGATCGTGGACCGGGTCGCGGTCAAGGACGTCGCGAACCCGACGAAGGTGACCTCGGAGCCAATGTGGAGCACCTTCTTCATCCCGGGCCCGGGCGCCCGCCTGCTGTCGGACGTGCCCGCCGGCCAGGGCGGCAAGGTCGAGAGCATGACCTATTCCAGCACGGTGGCGGGCCAGGATCGCACCGCGCTGGTGTGGACCCCACCCGGGTACGACCCCGGGCGGTCGCAGCCGTACCCGGTGCTCTACCTGCAGCACGGCAGCGGCCAGAGCTACACGGACTGGGTCGAGATGGGCCGCGCCAAGCAGATCCTCGACCACCAGTTCCTCGACGGTGACCTGGTGCCGATGGTGGTTGTGATGGGCAACGGCAACTCGTCGAACTTCAACAGGGAACTGCTGGAGAACATCGTGCCGACGGCCCGTGCCCGCTACAACATCTCCAGCGAGTCGTCACAGCAGGCGCTCGCCGGTCTGTCGATGGGCGGCGGGCAGGCGCTCGGGGTCCTCCGGGCCTATCCGGGTGAGTTCGCGTACGTCGCGGCGCTCTCGGCCGGGTTCGGCAGCGGCACCGGCGTCGACGTGGCGGCGATCAACAACGGGACCAAGATGCTGCGCCTGTACGTCGGAGACCAGACCGACTTCGTGTACCCGAGCTTCATGGCATCTCTGACCACGTTGAACAACCTGGGTATCCGCTACGAGTTCGACGGGGTGACCCCCGGGCCGCACGGTTGGGACGTGTGGCAGAAGAACCTGATCGACCTGGCGCCACGTCTGTTCAAGCGCTAGGAGCCCGTGCGGGCGACGCCATCGGGAGCAGGGACTCCTGCCCCGGTGGCGCCCTTCGGACACCAGCGTTTCGCATATCCGCACGAACGCGATCGGCCGAGGACCGGGTAGGGGCGTACTGCCCCTACCCCCGGTCGACTCGCCAGCCCTCGATGTCGGCGCACCGCCCTTTGTATTCCGCGATCCCCGAAGGGAATCACGTCAATGAAGACGAAACGACTACTTGCCACGGTAGCCCTGCTCGCGGCCGGGAGCGGCCTCGTCGCCTGCTCCTCCGACGAGGGCGGAAGCGACGCGAGTAACTGCACGAACAGCATCACCAAGAAGGAACTGCCGGTCGTGACGATGTGGGGCTGGTACCCCAACACGCAGCTCGTCGTCGACAACTTCAACAAGCAGAACAACGAGGTGCAGGTCTGCTGGACCAACGTCGGGCAGGGCAGCGACGAGTACGACAAGTTCCAGACGGCCATCTCGGCAGGCACCGGCGCCCCTGATGTGATCATGGTCGAGGCGGACCGGATCCCGACCTTCCAGATCCAGGGCGCGCTCGTCGACATCAAGAAGTACGGCTTCGACGCGGTCAAGGCCAACTACAGCGATGGCGCCTGGAAGGACGTGTCGGTCGGCGACGCGGTCTACGGTGTCCCGGTCGACGGCGGCCCGGCGGCGATGATCTATCGGAAGGACATCTTCGACAAGTACAAGATCACCCCGCCGAAGACCTGGGCCGAGTACGAGCAGGCCGCGCAGAAGGTGAAGGACGCCGGCGGGCCGCTCTTCGGCGACTTCGGCGCGAACGTCTCGGCGCTCACGATGGCGCTGCAGATCCAGAAGGGCGCCACTCCGTTCACCTACGATCCGGCGCAGCCGAAGTCGATCGGCGTGAAGCTCAACGACCAGGCTTCCAAGGACGTGCTGGACTACTGGGGTGGCCTCGTGAAGAAGGGCCTGGTGGGGACGCAGGACCAGTTCACCCCGGAGTACATCTCCGGTGTGATCAACGGCAACTACGCGACGTACATCTCGGCGGCGTGGGCCCCCGGCTACCTCACCGGCGCGGGCGTCGGCAAGGGTCAGGACACCGGCAAGTTCGCGGTGGCGCCGCTGCCGCAGTGGGACGAGGCCAACCCGGTGCAGGTGAACTGGGGTGGGTCCGCCTTCTCGGTGACCAAGCAGGCCAAGAAGCCGGAGCTGGCGGCGAAGGTCGCGTACGGCCTCTACGCCGACAAGGAGTCGCTCACCGACGGCTGGACCAACCAGATCATCTTCCCGCTGAACCTCACGGCGCTCAAGGATCCCGCGTTCATCGACCTGAAGGTGGCGTTCTTCGACGGCCAGCAGGCGAACAAGGAGGTCTACGTCCCCGCCGCCGACGCCTACAAGGGCGTCTCCTACGCCCCCTTCGGTCAGTACTACCTCGACGCCATGACGAAGCAGATCAGCGAGGTCAGCAAGGGCTCCGTCACCGGTTCCCAGGCCGCCGACCGGCTCCAGGAGGACGTGGCGAAGTACGCCAAGGAACAGGGCTTCACCGTTCAGTGAACCGAATGGGTGGGCCGCGCCAGCACCGGGCGGCCCACCCTCGACCGTCGGCGTCCACGTCCCGGAGACCAAGATGACACTCCTGACCGAGAAGCGCGCACCGCGTGCTCACGATGAGTCGCGCAAGATCCGTGGCAAAGTGCACCTCCGCGAACACCTGATGGGATGGCTCTTCGTCGGGCCGTTCGGGATCGTCTTCCTGGCGTTCCTCATCGCGCCGCTGGGATACGCGCTGTACCTCAGCCTCTTTCAGAAGAAACTGATCGGCGGCACCAGCTTCGTCCTCTTCGACAACTACGTGAAGGCGTTCACCGACCCGAGTTTCCTGTCCGGGGCGTGGTTCGTCATCCGTTTCTCGCTCGTCTCCATCCCGCTGCAGATCGTCATCGCGCTCGCGATGGCCCTCATTCTGGACGCGGTGACCACCCTGTTCGCTCGCTTCTCCCGCCTGATGATCTTTCTGCCCTACGCGATCCCCACCGTCATCGGTGCGGTGATGTGGGGGTTCCTCTACAGCAAGGGCTTCGGCCCACTCACCGACATCTTCGGGCTGTTCGGTGCCACCGCGCCCGACTTCCTGAGCAGCGACCTGATCTTCTACGGCCTGCTCAACGTCGTCACCTGGCAGTGGGCCGGCTACTACATGATCATCCTGTACGCGGCGCTGCAGGGGGTCGACCCGTCGCTCTACGAGGCCGCCCGGATGGACGGCGCCGGACGCTGGCAGGTCGCGACGCGAATCAAGATCCCGCTGATCGCTCCCGCGTTGATCCTGATCCTGGTCTTCTCGCTGATCGGCACCCTGCAGTTCTTCAACGAACCGCAGATCCTGCGATTCCTCGCCGCCGGCACGATCGGGTCGGACTTCACCCCCAACATGTACGCGTACCAACAGGCGTTCTCGCTCGCCAACTTCAACTACGGGTCGGCGATCTCGTTCGCCCTCGGCGGAATCGTCTTCATCTGCGTGTACGCCTTCCTGTTCTTCACCCGCAAGCGGAGGAGCTTCCTCTGATGACTGACCGCACCAGCCTCCGCGCAGGCGCCCGCCGACCGCAGCGCCATCTCCCTCTGCAGATCCTCCTCGGCTTCCTGGTGATCTATTTCCTCGTGCCGTTCTGGTGGGTGATCGTCAACAGTTCCAAGGACGCGCCGGGCCTGTTCGGCGGCGGCAACACCCTGTGGTTCACCGACCAGATCGACTACCTCGGCAACCTCAAGCAGCTGTTCACCTACGACGGTGGCATCTACCTCCGGTGGATTCTCAACTCCACGCTGTACGCCATCGCCGGCGGAATCGGCGCCACGGTCCTGGCGGTCATGGCCGGCTACGGGTTCGCCAAGTACCGGTTCGCGGCCCGGCGCTTCAGCTTCGCGATCGTGCTCGGCGCGTTGATGGTGCCCGCCACCGCTCTGGTCATCCCGACCTTCATCCTGTTCTCCCGGCTCGGCCTGACGAACACGGTCTGGGCGGTGATCCTCCCGTCGCTGCTCAATCCGTTCGGCGTCTACCTGATGCACGTCTACGCACGCGACGCGGTCCCCGACGAACTCCTGGACGCGGCGCGGGTCGACGGCGCGGGGGAGGTCCGCACGTTCATCCAGATCGCCCTCCCACTGATGCGCCCCGCGGTGGTCACCGTGCTTCTGCTGTCCGCCGTGGCTTCCTGGAACAACTACTTCCTGCCCCTGGCCATGCTCTCCGACAACCGGCTCTTTCCGGTCACCGTCGGCCTCGGCCTCTGGCAGGGCATCGCGTCCGCGAACAACGCGGGAACCACGTCCCTGTGGAGCCTCATCATCCTGGGCTCACTCGTGTCGGTGATCCCACTGGTCATCGCGTTCTTCAGCCTCCAACGACACTGGCGCGGCGGACTGTCCGTCGGAGGCCTCAGGTAGGTCGCGCTCGTGCCACCAGCCAATCCAGCACGTGCGTGTTGATCGCCGCTCACCCCGCGGCCGGACGAGTGACAGAGAGGTGTGCCGATGTCGACGACGAATCGACCCCTGCGCAGCGAGCAGTGGTTCGGTGCCCAGGGCCGCAACGGGTTCATCCATCGGTCCTGGATGCGCAATCAGGGGTTCGCGGACGACGTCTTCGACGGGCGACCGGTGATCGGCATCGCCACCACCTGGTCGGAGCTGACACCCTGCAACGCCCACCTGCGCGACCTGGCCGAATCGGTGAAGCGGGGCGTGTGGGAGAGCGGGGGACTGCCGCTGGAGTTCCCCGCGATGAGCCTGGGCGAGCCCCTCATGCGACCCACCACCATGCTCTACCGCAATCTGCTGGCGATGGAGTTGGAGGAGTCGGTCCGCGCCAACCCGCTCGACGGGGTGGTCCTGCTCTCCGGCTGCGACAAGACCACCCCGGGTCTGCTGATGGGCGCGGCGAGCGTCGACCTGCCGACCCTGATGATCACCGGCGGCCCGATGCTCAACGGCAAGTTCCGTGGTCAGGACATCGGCTCGGGCACCGTCGTCTGGCGCTTCACCGAGGAGATGCGCGCCGGTCGGATGACGGCCGCGGACTGCTCCGAGGCGGAGGTCGGCATGTCCCGTAGCCGGGGCCACTGCATGACCATGGGTACGGCGTCCACGATGGCCTGCGTGACCGAGGCGTTGGGCGTGCAACTGCCGGGGGCCGCCGCCGTACCGGCGGTCGACTCCCGGAGGTACGCGCTCGCGCAGGCCGCCGGCCGCCGGATCATCACCATGGTCGAACAGGACCAGCGGCTGTCCACCGTGCTGACCCGGGAGGCGTTCGAGAACGCCATCCGGGTCAACGCCGCGATCGGCGGGTCGACCAACGCGGTCGTACACCTGCTCGCGATCGCGGGACGGCTCGGCGTCCCGCTGTCGCTGGAGGACTTCGACACCCTCACCGCCGAGGTGCCCATGCTCGTCAACCTGATGCCGTCCGGGAAGTACCTGATGGAGGACTTCGCCTACGCGGGCGGCGTTCCGGTGGTGATGAACGAGATCGCCCCGCTGCTGCACCTGGATCACGTCACCGTCAGCGGGCAGAGCGTGGCCGACAACATCAGCGGTGCCCAGTGCTGGAACCGGGACGTCATCGGCACCCTGGACGAACCGTTCCAACCGGCCGGCTCGGGCACCGTGGTGCTGCGCGGATCGCTCGCGCCGTCCGGGGCGGTACTGAAGGTCTCCGCCGCCTCGCCCCACCTGCTCAAGCACACCGGCCCGGCGCTCGTCTTCGACCGGATCGAGGACTACGTCGCCGCCGCCGACGACCCGGAGCTCGACGTCACCCCGGACACGGTGATCGTGGTGCGCAACGCCGGCCCCCGGGGCTACCCCGGCTTCCCGGAGGTGGGCAACGTGCCCATGCCGCGGCGGCTGCTCGCCGACGGCATCACCGACATGGTGCGGATCTCCGACGCCCGGATGAGCGGCACCGGGTATGGCACCTGCGTCCTGCACGTGGCCCCGGAGGCGTCGGTGGGTGGTCCGCTCGCGCTGGTGCGTACCGGCGACCTGGTCCGGGTCGACGTCCCGACGCGGCGGCTGGACCTGCTGGTCGACGACGCGACACTCACCCAACGCCGCGCCGCCTGGCAACCGCCGGCGCGGACGGCGGACCGGGGCTGGGCACGCCTGTACACCGAGCACGTCCTCCAGGCCGACCAGGGCGCCGACCTCGACTTTTTGGTCGGTGGCAGCGGCAGCGCCGTACCCCGGCACTCGCACTGACCGTTCGCGAGTGGGAGCCCCAGCGCACGGCTGGGGCTCCCGTCACCGCCCGCAGGCCCCGCACGCTCGGCGGGTACGCAGGTGGTAGTCGCCTGACGCCGCGAGGAGCCCGAGCCCCAGGACCCAGTACGCCGACATCGCCACCCAGAGGAACGTGTCGGAGAACTCGCTGATCGAGCCGGTCATCAACTGCACAAGCCCCACGCCGAAGTACGCCACGATGCTCGCCCCGAGCCCGAAGCCGGGCACCAGCAACAGCAGTCGGGGGATCGGGCGGCCGGCGAGCAGCGGCACCCACCCCGGCCACACCTCACCCCACCGGTGGACGAGCGCCATCGGCAACAGCGCGCCCGCCAGCAGCAGACCGACCTCCAGCCCGATCACGGAGGCGTTCTGGATGAGGCTGTCGAACCCCACCGCGACCTGTGCCGCGAAGCGCGTCACGAGGCCGGCCACCGCGACGTACGCGGCCCAGCGTGCCCACCGCGCGGGGACCGCGCGGTGGTGACCGGGTCGCCCGGTCCGACAGCACTGCGGGCAGTCACCCCGGGTGCGCCGCTGGTAGCGGGCGGTGGCCAGGCCAAGCAGGGCCGCTCCGGTCACACAACCCAGCCGGCTGGCGAACGCCGTCGGGTCGAAGTGCGGGCTGACCATGAACAGCAGGAAGCCCACAAGCTCCGGCAGCAGGATCGCGGCGGCTGCGACCAGCGCCCCGGTGACCGCCCAGGCGACCCCCGCGAGCACCGGCCGCCACGTCGACACCCGATCCAGCGCAACGGCCAGCACGGCCGCGGCCAGACACAACGCCACCGACCGCCAACCGGTGAATCCCACCAGGTCCGAACCGAACTGCCGGAACTCCGGGGCTTCGCCGACGGTCCACGCCAGACGCACGCCCCCGTATGCCACGGCCCAGCCGAGCACTGCGTACGTCAGGCCGTGGCCAGCCCTACGGGCGATTGAAGTCACCATGCGTCCGATCCTCCCGCTGCCCTGGCTCGGGCGAACCCCGCCGACAGGGGAGGGGTGCTCCCTCGCCGGAGGGAGCTGCTCCGGACGCCGACGGCCGCACGCGCTGCTACGGTCACCGCCGCTGACCTGGCATTCCGCCGAACCTCGGCGTCGACGCAACCTGACGGTCGTCCGGACCCGTCGAGCGTGCGGAGGAGGGAGCCTCAATGATTGATGCCGAGCGGGAGTTCGTGGAGTACGTCTCCGCGCGACTGCCGAGCCTGCATCGGACCGCGTTCCTGATGTGCGGTGATGCCCACTTGGCCGACGACGTGGTGCAGCAGACTCTCACCGCGTTGTACGTGCACTGGCGCAAGGTCAGCCGGGCCGACAACGTCGACGCGTACGTGCACCGGATGCTGGTGCACAAGCTCGTCGACGAGAAGCGGTTGAGCTGGGCGAAAGTCCGGCTGTTCGGGTCGACACCGGAGCCGGAGCGTCCGGTGACGCCACACGACGAGGTGGCCGAGCGGGACAGCCTGGTCGCCGCGCTCGCTCATCTTCCCCGTGGTCAACGAACCGTACTCGTTCTGCGGTTTCTGTGTGATCTGTCGCTGACCGACACGGCTGCGGCGATGGGCTGCTCCGAAGGCAACGTGAAGTCGCAGACGGCTCGGGCGCTGGCAGCGATCCGCCAACTGCTCGCCGTCACCGAAATGGCCGGGAGGAACTCGAGATGACCATGTTGGATGACCAGCGAATCGCCGAACTGCTGCACTCGGCGCCGGTTCCCGAGCCGCGGGTGGACGTGGGCCGCGCGATCCGCGACGGCCGGCGTCGCCGCCAGCGCCGCCGCGTCGGCGGTGCCACCGCGGGGACGGTGCTTGCCGGGCTCGGCGTCGTGGGCGCCGTCCAGTTCGGCGGGGTCGCCAGAGAGCCCGCTCCGGCCACGCCGGCCCTCGCGGCGTCACCGACCGTGAGCACGCCGGCCGCCCCGGCCTCGTCGCTCACCTGCGAGGCGTCGTGGCTGCCGCAGCCGATCCCCGGACCGGTCGCGGTGGCGATCGGCGTCGACCCCACCGGGCGACACATCGTCGGTGAGATCGGCACTGGCAACGAGGACGGGCGGGTCGTGCTCTGGACCGACGGCCAGGCAACTGTCCTGCCGGCCGCCGTGCGGCACGGGAACGCGGTCAACGCGGACGGGTACGTGATCGGCACCAACGGCGACGGCACCGGCTGGGTCTACCGGAACGGGTCGCTGCGCACTCTAGCCACGCCGCCCGGCTACGACGCGGTCCTCGTACACGCGATCAACGGTCGAGGCGACATCGCCGGCACCGCCAGGGGCGCCAACGACTCGCACCACGCCGTGCTGTGGTCGGTGGACCGCCCGCAGGAGTACCGGTTGATCGGCCGGCCGGGATCCACCGCGACCGGAATCACCGAGGACGGCACGGTCGTCGGCAAGATGGGCGGTCTGCCCTACCGGTGGACGCCGCAGGGGACGGGGAAGGCCCTCCCGTTGCCGGACGGATCCCCGAGCGCCTCGGTCGAGTCGGCGCACGGTACCTGGGCGGTCGGCATGGTCGCCGGTGCCAAGAAGGGCGGTGGCGTGGAGATGCTGCCGGTGCGCTGGGATCTCGCGACCGGGGCGGTGAGCCGGCTGCCGTTCCCCGGGGTGGCCGCGATTGCCAGCAACGGTGACCTGCTGGTCGGCGACGGCGCACCGCTGGTCGTCGCCCCGGACGGCACATCCCGCAGGTTGCCGGGCCGGCCCGACGTCCGAGCGACCGAAGCGGGCACGTACACGGCCGAGGGGATCAGTGACGACGGCCTGACCGTGGTCGGCGCCGTCTACGAGAACGAGGTGCACCGGCCACTGGTGTGGCGCTGCACCCGCGCCTGAGGACCGACCGCCGCCCGTACACCGGGCGGTGAGTGCCGGGTTGGCGCCGAGGCTCGAACCCCGGCGCCAACCCGAGTGTCAGGCCGGGGCGGCCGGGCAGCTCGCGCCGACCGGCGGGAGGGCCTTGTCGATCAGGTACCGGTCGACGCGACTCCGGGTGCACTCCGTGCGTGGGTAGCTGGCGTGGCCCGACCCCTCGTAGGTGAGGAGACGGCCATGCGTGCCGAGTTGGCGCGCCACCCGCTGCGCCCCGTCGTACGGGGTGGCCGGATCGTAGCGACCGTTGAGCAGCAGCACCGGGGTGCTCGTCCGCACCCGCAGCGGATGCTGCGGGTTGACCGCCGTCCAGCCCAGGCAGATCGCGGCGAAGCGGACGACCAGCGGGGAGGCCCGCAGGTGCGGTGCCTCGGCGCGGGACAGCTCCAGATACCGGTTCCACTCGGCGAACCCGTCGACCGGCAGCGACCAGTCCTGGCAGAACGCGGGTAGGGCGTACTCGGTCAGGTCCTGGTTGCTGTCGGCCGGCACCATCGGGGACGCCAGCGGGGGATCGGCGGCCTCGCCCCGCTCCAACGCGAGGAGCATGTTCGCGAGGTCGGCCCAGGTCGAGTCGAAGAAGTTGACGAATGTCGCGAACCCGAGCTCGAACCAGGTCAGCGTGGCGCCGGTGCCCGCGTCGACCAACGTGCCGGCATCGGCGCGGCGCATCAACCGGTCGTACAGCGCCGGCACGTCGCGTCCGTGCAGCGCACAGCTCGGGGTCCGGTCGCACCAGGCCACGAACTCGTGGAACAAAGCCTCGTTACTGGCCGCCCCGCTGCGGAAGTACCCTTCGACCCCCTGGCTGTGGTCCATCACGCTGTCCATGGCCAGTGCGCGGACGCGGTCGGGATACAGCTCGGCGTAGGCCTGCCCGATCAGGGTGCCGTAGGACCACTCGTAGAAGCTGAGCTGCCGCTCACCGAGTGCCGCCCGGATGGCGTCGGTGTCACGCGCGACGCTCACACTGTCGAGGTGGTCGAACAGTGGGCCGCTCTTGGCGCGGCAGTCGTCACGCAACTGGCGGTTGTAGGTGCGGAGTCGCTCGAACTCCGCCGCGTTGGCGGGTGACAGGGAGGGGTGCCGGGCCAGCATCGCTGACGAGCAGCGCACCGGTGCGCTACGGACCGTACCCCGGGGATCGAAGCCGACGATGTCGAAGCGGCGCAGCACGTCCGGCCCGAGCTGGCTGGCGGCCGTCAGCGCCACGTCCACCCCGGACAGGCCGGGACCGCCGGGGTTGAAGACCAGGACACCGATGCGGGCGGCCGGGTCGGCGGCGGGACGTCGGGCCAGAGCCAGCTCGAAGGTCTCCCCTCCCGGCCGGGCCCAGTCGACCGGCAGGCGCAGGGTTCCGCATCGCGTACCCGGATCGTCGGCCGGGTCCGCGCACGCCCGCCAGTCGATGCGGCCGTTCCACCCGCCGGTGCTGCTTTCGACGACCGAACCGGTGGCCGGCCCGGTGCCGCCGGACGACGCCGGCGCGGCGACCGCGAACGCCGGTGGGGCGTTCAGCGACAGGGCGACGAGGACCGCGACGGCGGCCGGAATGCGACGGACAAGCGGCGAGCGTCGACGGTCGACCCCGCCGCGTCGCCAGAGGGTGGGTCTCTTCATGGTCAGCATTCGCCCAGCCTGCCGACGACCGGTCCATGCCGGATCCATGCCGGTCCGGAGGCGGCCTCCGGGGAACGTTCAGCGGGCGGTCGCCAACCGCTCGGACAGCTCCTCGGCCTGCGGATGACCGAGCCGGTCGAAGATCGCCAACGCCTGTCCCCAGAGGTCCCTCGACGTGTCGTGGTCGCCCACCGCCCGATGGCTGTCGCCGAGCCGGACGAGTGTCTCGGCCCGCCCGCACTGGTCCTGAGCGTCGGAATACAGCGCGAGGGCGCGTCGATAGCAGGCCGCCGCCGTCGGATGCGCCCCGAGACCCTGATGGGCGAAGCCGAGGCTGTCCCAGGTGTGGGCCTCGCCCACCCGGTTCTGAACCTCGGCATGGAGTGCCAGCGCCCGCTCACAGTAGGAGATGGCACGGACGTGCTCGTCCAGCCGGGCGTGGCCCCACCCGATCGCGTTGAGCGCGGCGGCCGTGCCGCGTTTGTCGTCGCTGCTGCTGGACAGCGCGAGCGCCGCCTCGGCGTGCGGCAGTGCTTCCCGGGGGTTGCCCTCGATGTCGTACACCCAGGCGAGCTGCAGGTGGATACTCGCCTGCCCCGGCCGGTCGACGATCGTGTCGTACCGCGCCAACGCGTCGCGCAGGTGGCGGCGGGCCGCCTCGTAGCGGCGGAGCTGCAGGTGCGCCAGCGCAAGGTCCCGGTGTGCCAGCGCCTCGGCCCGTGGAACGCTGCGGCGTCGCGCGACCGTGACCGCGATGGCCTGCACGGCGGCCAGGTCGTGCCACTGCGACAAACGGCTGAGCAAGGGCGTGAGGGTCTGGGCGAACTGCACCGCGTGGGCGTCGAAGCCGTGGGCGACCGCGTCGTCGACGGCAGCCAGCAGCACCCGCTGTTCGACGGTGAACCAGGCCAGCGCGGACCGGTGGTCGGCAAACACCGGCTGTGCCGTCTCGGCGGTCCGGGGCATCGGATCGAGCGGCTGGTGGCCGGGGTCGACAAGCCTCGCCGCGGCACGTGTGGCACACAGGTAGTGGTCGAGCACCCGCTTGCGGACCGATCTGCGCTCGGCCGCGGAGTCGTGTGCGTCGGTCAGCTCCTCCCCGTAGGCCCGGAGCAGATCGTGGCACCGGAAGCGGTTGGGGGACTGCTCGGCCAGCAGGTTCGCCAGAGTCAACTCGTCGAGCGCCGGCCGGATCAGGTGTGGCGGCGCTCCGGCGAGGGTGGCCGCCGCCGCCGCGCTGATCTCCCCAGCGGGGTGCAGGCTGAGCTGCCGGAACAGCCGGGCCGCGTCCGCGCTGAGCAGACGGTACGACCAGGAGAGCACCGTACGCAGGTCGGTGGCGGCGTCGTCGGTGGCCAGGGCGGCGAGCCCGCCCCGGCTCACCGCCAGATCGTCCGCGATGGCCTGAAGTGGGAACGTGGGCCGGGCGGCGGCTCGCGCGGCCACGATGGACAGGGCGAGGGGCAACCGCGCGGTACGGGTGATCAGCTCGTCCACCGCGGCCGGCTGAGCGGCGGCCCGTTGCGCACCGAGCCGGCGTACGAGCAGTTGGCGTGCTTCGGCGGTGCTGGGCAGGTCCAGTGCGACGGGATGGGCGCCTTCGGCGGCGACCAGGCCGGGCAGCGTGTGGCGACTCGTCACGATGACGCCACACCGGGCCGACCCGGGCAGCAGCGGGCGCACCTGTTCGGCGTCGCGGGCGTTGTCGAGCAGCACGAGCAGCCGTCGATCCGCCGTCAGGCTGCGGTAGAGGGCGAACTGGGCTGCCGGTTCGGCGGGTATCTCCAGGGGCTTCACGCCCAGGGCGGGCAGCAGCGAGCGTACGACGACTGTCGACGGTGCGGCTTCCTCTGTTGCGGTGCCGAAACCGCCCAGGTCGACGTGGAGTTGCCCGTCGGGGAAGTGGTGCAGGCTGTCATGTGCCCAGCGCAACGCCAGCCAGGTCTTTCCGACGCCACCGGTGCCGGTGACGACGACGGTGCCGGCCGGCCCGCTGTCGTCGAGCAGCAGCGTCGTGAGCCGGGCCAGCTCGCGGGTCCGGCCCGTGAACAACGTCGGCGGGGCCGGCAACTGCCGGGGAACGATCCGCGGCGTGGGCTTCTCCGGCGTCCGCGCCCCGGCTGTCGACAGCTCCCGGTCGGCCCGCAGGATCCTGGTGTGTAGCTGTTGGAGATCGGGACCGGGCTCGACGCCCACCTCGTCGGAGAGTTGTCGGTGCAGCCGCCGGTACGTCGCCAGCGCGTCCGCCCGCCGCCCGGCGCGGGCCAGGGCCACCATCAGCTGCCCCCATGGGCGCTCGCGTAGCGGATCCCCGTCGATCTGGGCCCGGAGCGGCTCGATCAGCTCGTTGTGCCGACCGGCGCGCAGGTGGAGATCCGCGACCTCCTCCAGCAGACTCGACCGCTGCTCCTCAAGTCGTGCCCGGACGGAGAGCAACACCCCCCGACCGGGAAGGCCCGCGAACGGCTCACCACGCCATAGCGCCAGCGCCGCCTCGAACGCCCGCAGGGCATCCGAGCAGAGGTCCTGCCGCAACGCGTGATACCCACGCTGCGTCAGGTCGTCGAAGGCCGCGCTGTCCAACGTCTGCGCGTCGAGGACGAGGCGATAGCCGGTGGCCTCCGCGAGGATGGCGGGGTCGGGGACGTCGGGGGTCCGCAAGGCCCGTCGAAGCGCCCAGACGTAGGTCTTCACGTTGCCGGCCGCAGTCTTCGGCGGACGTCCCTGCCACAGCTCGTCGACCAGTTGGTCGATGGACCAGGCGGTGCCGGGCTGCGACATCAGGACGGCCAGCAGGCGCATCTGCATCGGCGGGCCGAGGGCCAGCCGCTCCCCGGCGGAAGACCACACCTCGACCGGCCCAAGCACTTGGTACCGCATCGCCGGCGGCCCTGCCGCAGGGTCCATCACCCGATCGTACGGATCTGCGCCCATCCTGTTTCATCGGCTGGACGGTTGGGGGGTCTCGACCAGTTCGGGATGTCGGTCCGCCGCTCCACGGATCGTCACCCGGCTCCTCGTCGGGGTGGCGCGGATTCTTTGCCTTCTATACCGTGGCACGGTCCCGGGCGGCTGCTTACTCGACGGGGCTGTCCGCGCCACGACATCGCGTACGCGATCGGAAGAGGGGTTCGTCGTGACCAGGGATTCGCAGGCGACCGACCGGTCCGAGGCTGGCGAGGTCGACGCGGAGCAGAAGATCGACACGTCGGTGCCGCATTCGGCGCGGATCTGGAACTACTGGCTCGGCGGCAAGGACAACTTCGCGGTCGACCGCGCGGCCGGCGATCAGTACCGGCAGGTCTTTCCCGGCGTCGTCGACGTCGCCCGTGCCTCCCGGCAGTTCCTGGTCCGCTCGATCCAGTTCCTCGCCGGTGAGGCGGGCGTCCGCCAGTTCCTCGACGTCGGCACCGGGCTGCCGACGGCCAACAACACCCATGAGGTGGCGCAGCGGATCGTGCCGGGCGCGCGCATCGTCTACGTCGACAGTGATCCGCTGGTGCTTGCCCACGCCCGCGCGCTGCTGGTCGGCACGGCCGAAGGCAGGACGGCCTACATCGACGGTGACCTGCACGACCCTGCCGCGGTCATCGCCGAGGCCGGCAGGACACTCGACTTCCGGCAGCCGGTCGGCCTCATCCTCAGTGGCGTCATGGGCCACGTGCCCGACTACGAAACGGCCCGTTCGATCACGCGGCAGCTGCTGGCGTCGCTGCCGAGCGGCAGTTACCTCTCACTCAACGACGGCACGAGCCTGATCAGCGCCGAGATGCAGCAGGCGCAGGACGACTACAACGACAGCGGGGCCACCCCGTACACACTCCGCTCGCCCGACGAGATCGCCGGCTTCTTCGACGGCCTGGAGCTGGTGGATCCCGGCGTCGTGCCGTGCCCGCAGTGGCGGCCCGACGACGCGGTGGACACACCCGTCGACATCGACGCCTTCGGCGGGGTGGGCCGCAAGCACTGAGACTCGCGGCAAACCGTCGCCGGGGCGCCGCAGAGCAACCACGCCCGGCTCACCGCTGCCGCCGCCGCGCGACGCGGCCTCTCCTGCGTCCTGGTGCCCGCCGGCCCGCCCCGGAGTTGTAGGGGTCTCACTCGGGCCAGGCGGATTCCTCGATGATCCGAACGAAGTCGATGTGGCGGTAGCCGGGCACCCGGTGCTCCAGAACGTCGCCGTTGACGGTGCCGAAGGTGGTGTCCGGCCGGTGCCGGAAACCCTCCGCGAACGCGTCGACGATGGCTCGCTTGAAGTGTGGCCGCGGGTGCGCCGCGGTAACCGCCGCGATGTCGGCGGGCGACAACTCGCGGTAGCCGATCCCGAGCACGTCCGTCTCGACACCCGCGGTGACGAGGGCGACCTCGGGCTCCAGGCGGTACGGCACCTCGGGCGTGGTGTGCAGGGCGATCGCTTCCCACACGAGCCGCGCCTCGTGTTCGCCGATGCCGTTCGATCGGAGGAAACGGCGTGCCTCGTCGGCGCCGTCGAGCTCGAAGCGCTGATCGTCGCGGCGGTAGCGTTCGGTCAGCCCGAGGTCGTGGAACATCGCCCCCACGTAGAGCAACTCGGGATCGGCCTTCAGACCGAGCCGCCGACCCTGGAGCGAGCCGAAGACGAAGACCCGCCGGGAGTGATGGAACAGCAGGTCGTCGGTGGCCTGGCGAACCAGTTCGGTGGCGTCGGTGGCGAGTCGTGAGTCGGGAATCTCGATGCCGGCGATCGTCTGGCTCATGGGTGTCCTGTCGGTCCGGGAGCCCGGCCGGGCTCCGATGCGTCCAGCGTCACTCGTCCGGGCCGCCGAACGCCCTGTCCTTTCTGCCATGCTTCCCTCAGATCAGGACAGCACGGAGGGAGCGGACGCTGTGGGAAGCCGGGCGGCAGAGGCGCATCGGGTCACGGCCCTCGTCTTCGACGGGATGAAACTGCTGGACCTCGCCGGACCGTTCGAGGTCTTCGCGGAGGCCGCCAAGTTCGGCGCGCGGTACGAGTTGGAGGTGCGCTCCAGCGATGGTGCCGCCGTCCGTGCCTCCACGGGAATGCGCGTGCCCGTGGATGGCGCCGTCGACTCGGCGACTGACGTCGGGACCGCTCTCGTGGTCGGCGGCGACGTCCTGCCGGTGAGCCCGATGAGTCCCGAACTCAAAGCCGCCGCGGCAACGCTGTCGCGCCGTGCCGCTCGTACCGCCTCGGTCTGCACCGGTGCGTTCGTCCTGGCTGCCGCCGGCCTGCTGGACGGTCGGCGCGCGACGACGCACTGGCAGCACGCCCGGTTGCTCGCCGCCGCGTTTCCGCAGGTCACCGTCGAGCCGGATGCGATCTTCGTGGAGGACGGGACGATCTTCACATCCGCCGGCGTGTCCGCGGGAATCGATCTCGCGCTGGCCCTCGTGGAGCGCGACCACGGTGCGGAGACTGCCCGGTCGGTCGCGCAATCGCTCGTGGTGTTCCTCCAGCGGCCCGGTGGCCAGTCGCAGTTCTCGCCGTCACTGGTCCTGCCTCGGCCCCGCACTCCCGTGCTGCGGCAGGTGACCGACGCGGTGGTAGCCGACCCGGCCGACGACCACTCGGTGAACGCCCTCGCCGCCCGGGCGCACGTCAGCCCGCGTCACCTCTCTCGGATCTTCCGGCAGGAACTGGGCAGCAGCCCCGGAAAGTACGTGGAGAGCGTGCGGGTGGACGCGGCCATCCGTCTGTTGCACGCGGGTCAGTCGGTCACCGCTTGTGCCCAACAGGTCGGCATTGGCAGCCCGGAGACGCTGCGCCGGGTGTTCCTTGCCCGGGTGGGGGTGTCGCCCCGCGCCTACCAGCAGCGGTTTTGTACGACGAGGCACGACTCGACGGTGCTCGACGACGCGGACGCCCCGGACCGCTGAGCCGTCCGCGGCTACACCGAGAGCTGAGACGGCGCGCCCTGCATGCGACGGCGCACAGCGGGTACGCCTCCGCAGCCCTGCGGCCAGCGGAGCCGCGGGTCGACCGTCTCGAGCGCGAGGAGCACCGACATGCCTGTCGCGGGGGGGGCCCGACTCGCACCGAGGGTCTCCCTCGTGCTGCTGGCGTCCATCCTCGTGTCGTTCCTGGCCGCGTCGGCGGCCCCGACCCCGCTCTACGGGATCTACCAGGAGCGCTGGCACTTCTCACCGGTCACGACCACCGTGGTGTTCGCCGTCTACGCGCTCGCGGTGCTGGGCTCGCTGCTGACGTTCGGCAAGTTGTCCGATCATGTCGGTCGGCGACCCGTCCTGGCTGTCGCGATCGCGGTGCAGATGCTCTCGCTTGTCGTCTTCGTCTTCGCCAACGGCGTACCCGCGCTGGTGGTCGCCCGTCTGCTCCAGGGGCTCGCTGCCGGCGCCGCCACCGGCGCGGTCGGCGCCGGCATGCTCGACATCGACCGCGCCCGTGGCACGCTCGCGAACTCGATCGCCCCCGGTATCGGAACCGGGAGCGGCGCCCTGCTCTCGGCGCTGCTCATCGACTTCCTGCCGGCGCCGACCCGCCTGGTGTACGTCGTCCTCCTCGTGATCCTCCTGATCCAGGCCGTCGGGATCGCGCTGATGCCGGAGACGGTCACGCCGATGGCGGGAGCACGACGCAGCCTGCGGCCGGACATCACCCTGCCGCGCGCCGTACGCGAGCCGGTCCTGGTCGTCGTTCCGGTGCTGTTCGCGGTCTGGGCGCTGGCCGGTTTCTTCGGCGCGCTCGGCCCGGCGCTCGTGCGCTCCCTCATGAACACGTCGATCGTGGTCGGCGGCCTGGTCCTCTTCGTGTTCGCCCTGTTCGGGTCGATCACCGTCCTGTTGCTGCGCAACACCGCCGCGCGGACCGTGATCCTGACCGGGATCGTCGCGCTCATCCTGGGCATGGCCGTCACGTTGGTGTCGGTCATGGCGGAGACCATCCCGGGCGTCTTCGTCGGCGTCGCGCTCGGGGGCGTCGGCTTCGGAGCCGGTTTCCAGGGCAGCCTCAAGACGATCATGCCTCTGGTCGAGGCGCACGAACGCTCCAGCGTGCTCTCCCTGCTCTATGTCGTCTGCTACGTCGGCTTCGGCCTCCCCACGGTGATCGCCGGCTTCCTCGTGGTCTACGCCGGCGGCCTGCCCCGCACCGCCGACGAGTACTCCGTCGCCGTCATCCTGCTGGCCCTGGTGGCGCTGCTCGGGGTGCGCCGGGCCACCAGGGCGTCGCCCGGCTGATGCCCGGAAGGCGGCACCCGGCAGAGACGCAAGCAGTAGCGTGATGATCGAGAGGGAGGCTGCGATGAGCCCGAGGAGCGCCCAGGGCGACGCGAGTGGCACGTCGCGCATCGAGAGCCTCGACGTGAAGATCGAGGTGATCGTCATTCCGGTGTCGGATGTCGAGCGCGCGAAGGCGTTCTACGTACGCCTCGGGTGGCGGCTCGACCAGACACCGTCCGGCATCGTCCAGCTCACGCCGCATGGCTCCGGGTGCTCGGTGCAGTTCGGTACAGGGCTCACGTCGGCGGCGCCCGGTTCGGCCACGGCGTACCTGATCGTGTCCGACATCGAGGCGACCCACAACGCCCTGGTGTCCGCCGGCGTCGAGGTCGGCGACATCTTCCACGTCGGCCCGGACGGACCGGTCGACGGGCTGGACCCCGACCGACGCAGTTACGTCTCGCGGGCCACGTTGCGCGACCCGGACGGCAACACCTGGCTGCTCCAGGAGATCACCAGCAGGCTGCCCGGGCGCATTGAGGGCGGCCTGACGTCCTTCGGCTCCGCGAGCGACCTGACGAGCGCACTCAAGCGCGCGGCCGCCGCCCACGGCGAGCACGAGAAGCGCACCGGCGAGCGGGACGACGACTGGCCCGACTGGTACGCCGCGTACCTGGTGAGCGAGCAGTCGGGCGGCAAGCCTCCCGAGTGAGCCCTGGCAACGCGAAGCGTCGGGTCGGGGGCGGTGAGAAAACGGGTTCGGCCTGGCCGGCTGGACTGGGCAAGATAGCCGGATGATCCCGGCAGAGCGAGACGGTGGGGCCTCGGCGACGCGGTCGGTGGTGGGGGAGGCTTCGCAGCCCTCCGCTGTGCGGGCTGCGGTCGATGCCGCAGCCGTCGGCCGGTGGGAGGCGCTGCAGCATCTCGTCGAGGTGCTGCTCGAGGTCGACGCCATCGGTGCGGAAGCGGATTCCCGCTCGGCGTTGGCGGCGGTGGCCGCGGATCCGGCTCTGGTGGTCCGACTCGACGACAACGTGCGCCGGGCGCCGGCGTACGGCCCGTACCGCGAGCCCGCGATGCGGCGGGTTGCCCGACGCTTCACGGATGCGTCCTCGGGACCGCTGGCGACGGCACTGGCCAGCATGCACGGCGACGGGCGGATCCGGGAACGCGCCGT
This sequence comes from Micromonospora arborensis, assembly GCF_003205615.1. Taxonomy (GTDB): domain Bacteria; phylum Actinomycetota; class Actinomycetes; order Mycobacteriales; family Micromonosporaceae; genus Micromonospora; species Micromonospora arborensis. Next base: position 154,441 of record NZ_PYBV01000036.1, read on the forward strand.
GGCAGCGATCCTGGTCCGGCCAGGCCCGGAGATGATGCCGTTCCTGGTGCTGCGGGCCGGCGACTGGGTCACGCCGGTTCGAGAGCGGGCGCGCGCCGGGCTGGCGATGCTGCTCTCCGAGGACCCGGGCGCCTGGATTCCGGCGGTGCTGCCGACAGTGCTGCGCCTCGACGAGCGGTTGCGCGGTGGCTTCGCGGTCAACCAGGTGCGGGCGGCGATGTTCGCGTTGACGGCGCAGGTGTGGCGTGGCCTCCTCGGCTCGGGCAGTCCGCGGGAACGTCGCTTTCTGTTCCGGACCGGCCTCGCGCAGGGCTGGCTGCCGCTGCCCGACCTCGTGGTGAACGCGCTGACCGACCGAGATGTCGTGGTCAGGTCCGTGGCGGCGGAAGCCGCGTGTCGTGAGGCGGTCTGGACCCGTCGTCCCGACGTACTCCGCCGCCTGGCCCGGTCGACTCGCCGCGAGGTGCGGGTGGTCGCGTTGACCGGCCTGGTCCGTGGTGGTCACGACGGTGAGGTGGCCGCGTACCTGGACGACGACGCGCCCCTGGTCCGAGCGGTGGCGCGAGACGCTGCCCGGCGACTCGGCATGGACGCGCGGGAGCACTACCGGCATGTGGTCGGCATCGACGACCCGGCCCTGGGGGCGATCGCCGGGCTTTCCGAGATCGGGTCTGCCGCCGACGCCGCGCTGCTGCGGCCGTTGCTCGCGCACCCGTCGGCCAGGGTGCGCGCCCAGGCGGTCCGTGCTCTGCGCCTGCTGGACGCGGTCGTCGCGGCCGAACTCGCCGCACTGGTGCGGGATCCGTCACCGGCGGTGGTCCGGGAGGTCGCCACCGCGCTGCGGCCGCTTGCGGCCACTCTGCCCCCGGACCTGCCCTGGGAGTTGCTGGCCGACACCCGGGTGGAGCTCCGCCGAGCCGGTTACCGGCTCCTGCACGGCCGTGGCACCGATGTCGGGTTGCGCGCAGGACTGATCGCTGCACTGGACGTCGATCCTCGCCTGGCCGAGCGCGGTCGGGCCGACGTGACGCGCCTGGCTCGGGATTATGAACGAGCCGCCTGGCGGTTCACTCCTCGTCCGGAGCTGCGGGTCTCCGGGGCCGAGCACGCCGACCTCAGCGCGTTGGCTGCCCGAGCGGCGTCGACGCTTGGGCAGGAGACCAGCGAGCAACTCGTCGAGTGGCTGACGGCTGCCCGGCCCGGCGGGTGAACGCGCTGATCGGCACGGGGGGCCAGCGGGCAGCAAGCTGCGCGCGGGCCTACATCAGCGCGAACCCGAGCAGGTTCAGACCTCGCCACTGGCCCGGTCTTGGGCACAGGTGTCAGGGCGGTCAGACCGATGCCCCAGACCGGTCGACTGGGCTGGCCTCGACGAGCACCCTGTTACTGGTACGGGCCGCCGGTACTCTGCACCCGCTGACCACTGGTCGACGCACGATTCCGGTCCGTCAAGAGCACTATCGCGCCCCTCTATCGCGCGTGCGGCGTCCGGTTCCTGATGTGGGGCCTCCTGACGCGCCAGCCTGAGCGGTCAGCGCAGCCCGCGGACGAGGTTGTCGACCAGGGTGCGGGCGAAGTCCTCGGTGAGCGGCAGGTCGGCGATGAGAAGCCGGTGGTAGCAGGCGCCCCAGAGTTGGTCGACGACGGATTCGGGGTCGATGTCGGCGCGTAGCTGCCCACGGGCCATGGCTCTGGTGAGGGTTTCCACGGCGAGGGCGCGGCGGGGGCCGGAGTAGCGCTCCCGGTCAGTGACCTCCAGATCGAGTACTCGCTGCTGTCCCGTGGCCCCGAGGCCACGATCCTGCCGGCGCTGCGGGAACTGGGCATCGGGTTGACCGCCTACGGGGTGCTGTCGCGGGGTCTGCTGAGCGGGCACTGGTCGGCGGATCGCGCGCTGACCGGCGGGGACTTCCGGGCGAACAGCCCGCGCTTCCAGGGGGAGCACCTGACCGCGAACTTGCGCCTCGTGGACGCGCTCGGCCGGGTCGCGCAGCGGCTGGGGGCGACCACGAGCCAGGTGGCGATCGCCTGGGTGGCGGCACAGGGCGAGCAGATCGTGCCGCTGGTCGGCGCGCGGCGGCGGGAACGGCTGACCGAGTCGCTGGCCGCGGTCGACCTGGTGCTGGACCGGGATGCGCTGGACGAGATCGAGCGGGCCGTGCCGGCCGGCGCCGCGTCCGGTGAGCGGTACGCGACGGCGATGATGGCCGTCCTCGACAGCGAGAAGTGACCCGGCGGGCGGCGCGGTCCGGGAGCTGTGCGTGTCACGTCCGGTGCCGGGGGCCGGCCTGCGGGTCACGCCTCGACCAGGACGACTTCCAGCCGGCGTGGGCCGTGCACGCCCTCGACGCGGTTGAGTTCGATGTCGCTGGTCGCCGACGGGCCCGAGATCCAGGTCTGTGGCGCGCGCGGGTCCAGCCGGGTCAGCGCCTCCGGCAGCAGGCCGACGACCTGGTCGGTGCGGACGACACAGATGTGCCGGTCCGGCACCAGGCTCAGCGCCCGTCGCCCCTGCGTCGGGCCGGCGTCGAGGATGATGGTGCCCGTGTCGGCGACTGCCACGGCACAGCCGGTCAGGACCGCGTCCACGACGTCGAGCTCGGCCGGTGACAGTGGGGGAGCGTCGCGGCGTACCTGCCCGGCGTAGCCTGCCAACCAGTCGGCGGGGAGGTCGGTGGGGACGGCGAGCCGGTCGACCTCGGCCAACAGTCCGGTGAGGGCCCCGATGCCCCGGTGCACCACCGCCCGGTAGTCCACCAGACGGTCGATCAGCACCTCGACCAGGTCGGGGCGATCGTCGACCCGGCGGTATCGGCGGGGCACCTCCACCGGCGGCGGGCCGTCGGCCAGGGCCGTCCGGAGCCGCGCCAGGATCTCGTCACGTGCGGTCACTGCTTCTCCCACCATTCCCGGAAGGTCTGCGGCGCGGGCAACGGTAGGTCCCGCGAACGGGTCCACGCCGAGGCGGGCCAGGGCAGCCGGCGCAGCGTGCGAGCACCGCTGCGCCGCTCGCGGTACGCGCCGAGAGGTCCCGCGCCGACCCGGGCCAGACGCAGAACGGCGGCCCATCGCCGGGGGCTGCGCATGACCCACGCCAGGACGCGCATGGTGGCCTTCTCCGCCACCGGATGCGGTGCCTGCTGGCGGAGGTGGACCAGGATCTCCGGGATGTTGATCTTCACCGGGCACGCGTCGTAGCAGGCGCCGCAGAGGGTCGACGCGTACGGCAGGGAAGCGTTGTCGGCCACGCCGGTCAGCTGGGGCGACAGGATCGCGCCGATCGGCCCCGGATACACCGAGCCGTACGCGTGGCCGCCGGCCCGCTCGTACACCGGGCAGACGTTGAGGCACGCCGAGCAGCGGATGCAGGACAGCGCCGGACGCCCGACCGGGTCGGCGAGCACCGCGGACCGGCCATTGTCGACAAGCACCACGTGCACGTCCTGTGGCCCGTCATCGGGGGTGACGCCGGTCCACATCGAGGTGTACGGGTTCATCCGCTCGCCGGTCGAGGAGCGCGGCAGCAGTTGCAGGAAGACCTCCAGGTCGGTGAAGGTCGGCAGCAGCTTCTCCACGCCGACGACGCTGATCAGCGTCTCCGGGAGGGTGAGGCACATGCGGCCGTTGCCCTCGGACTCCACGACCACCAGCGTGCCGGTGTCGGCGATGGCGAAGTTGGCGCCGGAGACGGCGACCCGGGCCGAGAGGAACCGTCGACGCAGGTGGGCGCGTGCCGCCTCGGCCAGTGCGGACGGCTCGTCGCCGAGGTCGGCCGGCGCGTCGGGCATTCGACGCTGGAAGATCTCCCGGATCTGCGCCCGGTTGTAGTGGATGGCCGGCACCAGGATGTGCGAGGGGGTGTCCTCGCCGAGCTGCACGATCAGCTCTGCGAGGTCCGTCTCGTACGCGGCGATCCCGGCAGCCTCCAGGGCCTCGTTGAGCTCGATCTCCTGGGTCGCCATCGACTTGACCTTCACGACCTCTTCGGCCCCGGCGGCCCGGGTCAACTCGACCACGATCCGGCAGGCCTCGGCCGCGTCACGGGCCCAGTGCACGGTGGCGCCGGCAGCGGTGGCGGACGCCTCGAACTGCTCCAACAGCTCCGGCAACCGGCGTTGGACGTCCGCCTTGATCGCGGCACCGGCGTCCCGCAGGGCCTGCCAGTCGGGCACCTCGTCGACGACCCGGGCGCGTTTGGCGCGGATGGTGCGGGTCGCCCGGTGCAGGTTGGCCCGTAGTTGGGTGTCGGCGACGGCCCGCGCGGCCATCGTGGGAAAGGGCAGTGGCGTGCGAATCCGCCCGCCTCCGGTGGCGGGCGCGACCGCCCCGCCGGTGCCGGACCGGTCGACGGCGGGACGGTTCATGAGGTTGCCCCTGTCGCAGCGAGGATCTCGGCGTAGTGCATGGCGCGTACCCCCGACCGGTGGCGGTCGAGGCCGCCCCCGACGTGCGCCAGGCAGGAGTTGTCGGCGGCGGCGAGCACCCGTGCCCCGGTCTCGCGGACCCGGGCGCACTTGTCGGCGAGCATCGCGCCGGAGACAGCCGGGTTCTTCAGGGCGAACGTGCCGCCGAAGCCGCAGCACTCCTCGGCGTCACCGAGCTCGACCAGCCGGATCCCGCGCACCTGGCGCAGCAGGTTCAGCGGCCGGTCGCCCAGCCGCAGCATGCGCAGGCCGTGGCAGGTGGGGTGGTAGGTGACCGTCTCCGCGAACTCGGCGCCGACGTCGGTGACGCCGAGGACGTCGACGAGCAACTCGGACAGCTCGTAGGTGCGGGCGGCCACCGACGCGGCAGGCGGGTGCAGGCGTGGGTACTGGTCGCGGATCATCGCCGTGCACGACCCGGACGGCGCGACGATGGCGTCGTAGGTGTCGAAGACGTCGACGTAGTTGTGCACCATCGGCATCGCCTCGGTCCGGTACCCGGTGTTGGCGTGCAGCTGCCCGCAACAGGTCTGGCCGGTGGGGAAGTCGACGGTGTGGCCGAGCCGCCGCAGGATGCGGGTGACCGCGATGCCGGTGGCCGGGTACGCGATGTCGTTGACGCAGGTGATGAAGAGGGCTATCCGCATGGCGGCTCCTCGGATGTGTCGGGGGTGGGTCACGCCGAGCCGTGCGGTGCTTCGGGTGCCCGAAGCCGGTCGAAGGCGGGTAGGTGGCGTTCCCGGGCGGCGGTCAGGTGGGCCCGCATCGCGTCGGCGGCGGCCCGGGAGTCTCCGGCGATGATGGCGTCGGCGATGCGCTGGTGCTCGATGGTGGTGTCCGGGGCGCCGTTGGGCGGGAAGTACAGCCGGTGCAGGTGCAGGTGGGAGTGCAGCCGCGTGATGCTGTCGCGCAGCAGTGGGCTGCCGGCGGCCTCGGCGATCAGGTCGTGGAATGTCGCGTCAAGCGTGGTGAAGGTGGCGTGGCGGCGGTATCCGTCGCCGGCCTCCACGTCGATGCTCGCCCCGGCCTCGGCGCTGATCCGTTGTCGTTGCACGGCGGTGGCGTGCGTGGCGGCCCGGCCGGCGGTGGCGCCCTCCAGCAGCAGGCGGACGTCGAACAGGTCGTCGAACTCGGCCCGGCTCAGCAGCGGCGTGGTGGTGTAGCCGGACAGCGGGCGTTTGCGGACCAGGCCGTCGGCCTCCAGACGGGCGAGGGCCTCGCGCACCGGTGTGGGAGAGACGTCGAGCTCCCGGGCGAGCGCATCGATGTTGACCCGTTCACCCGGGGGAAGAATGTGGTCCATGACCAGCGTCTTTATCGACTCGTAGACATCCTCGGCGAGGGTGAGTCGACGAGCGGGACGGAGTCGGCCCTCGCGAGCTTGCTGCTGGGCCATCGCGTCTCCCGGAGACCCCTTGACTGCGCGGGTGTGAGCGAGTACACACTAGCAACGCAACATCCTATAGGAAATAGGTTCGCCCGCGGACGTCCGATTCGTACGCATGCACTGGAGGTTGGTTCGTGAGATTTCTGCGTGTCGGGCCCGTCGGGCAGGAGCGTCCCGTGCTGTCCGCCGAGGGACGGCACTTCGACCTCTCGTCGCTCACCGCCGACATCGACGGGGAGTTCCTCGCCGGCGACGGCATCCAGCGGGTCCGCGAGGCCACCGACCTGCCCGAGATCGACATCACCGGTCAGCGGGTCGGGGCGCCGATCGCCCGGCCCGGGGTGGTCCTCTGCGTCGGGCAGAACTACGCCGCGCACGCCGCCGAGTCGGGTGCCGCGCCGCCGACCGCACCGATCATCTTCTACAAGGCGCCCAACACGGTCGTCGGCCCCTACGACGACGTCCTGATCCCGCGCGGATCGGCGAAGACCGACTGGGAGGTGGAGTTGGCGGTGGTGATCGGCCGCCGGGCCCGCTACCTCGCGTCGCCAGCCGACGCCGTCGCGCACATCGCCGGGTACGTGCTGTCCAACGACGTCTCCGAGCGAGACTTCCAACTCGCCGTCTCGGGCGGCCAGTGGTCGAAGGGCAAGTCCTGCGAGACGTTCCAACCCCTCGGCCCGTGGCTGGTCACCGCCGACGAGATCGGCGACCCGCAGGCGCTGCGGCTGCGCTCCTGGGTCAACGACGAGCCCCGGCAGGACTCCAGCACGAAAGACATGATCTTCGACGTGGCGTACCTCGTCTGGCACCTGTCCCAGTACACCGTCCTGGACCCGGGCGACGTCATCAACACCGGCACGCCGCAGGGGGTCGCGCTCTCCGGCCGCTTCCCGTACCTGACCGCCGGTGACGTGATGGAGGTCGAGGTCGACGGCCTCGGCCGGCAGCGGAACACGCTCAGGGACGCCTGACGGCGGTGTGGCAGCTCGCAGGACCACTCGGGATGGGAGAGAAGCATGCGGTGTGACGGCCTCGTGGCGGTGGTGACCGGGGGTGGTTCGGGGATCGGGCACGCCTGCGTGCGGGCGTTCGTGGCCGCCGGCGCCCGGGTGGGCGTGCTGGACCTGGATCTGTCGGGCCTGCCCGAGGATCCTCGTGTGCACGGCGTCCGGGCGGACGTGGCCGACCGGTCCTCCCTCGACGGGGCCGTCGCCTCGGTCGCCGACGCGTTCGGTGGCATCGACATCGTGGTGAACAACGCCGGCATCTCCGCCGTGGGCACGGTGGAGGAAGACGACGACGAGCAGTGGAGCAGGGTGCTCGACGTCAACGTCACCGGCGTGGCCCGAATGAGCGCCGTCGCAATGCCGTACCTGCGCCGGTCGTCGTCTGCGGCGATCGTCAACGTCTCCTCGATCGCGGCGACCGTCGGCCTGCCCCGACGCGCCCTGTACTCGGCGTCGAAGGGCGCCGTGCACGCCCTCACCCTCGCCATGGCCGCCGACCTGGTGACGGAGGGGATCCGGGTCAACTGTGTCGCCCCCGGCACCGTGGACACGCCCTGGGTGACCCGCCTGCTCGCCGGCGCGGCCGACCCGACGGCGGAGAAGCGGCAGCTCGCTTCCCGCCAGCCGACGGGCCGCCTGGTGACCGCCGACGAGGTGGCCGCCGCCGTCGTCTACCTCGCGTCGCCCACGACCCGGTCGGTGACCGGGTCGTCGCTGGCGGTGGACGGTGGCATGTCCGGCCTACGACTACCCAGTGTCAGATCGGGCGCGTGACATGATTGCGTCATGGGGAAACAGCAGGACGTCGGCGAGCCCGACCGTCACAGCGGGTCCGACACCACCGCCCACCGTCCGATCGGTGGCAGCGCTGACGAGCGGCTGACCCTCGCACAGGACCCCACAACGCCACAGATGACCCTTATCGACCTGGCTTCCGACCCGTCGCCCGTGGTCCGCAAGACGGTCGCCGCTCGGGCCGACGCGCCCGCGCAGGCGCTGCGACCGCTGACCCGCGACCACGATCGGCAGGTGCGGGAGGCCGTGGCGAGGAACCCCTCGACCTCGCTCGCCAACCTCATGCGTCTCGTCAAGGACGCCGACCGGTGGGTCCGCTGGGCGGTCGCCGGCAACCCGGCCTGTGACGAGTCGATCCGCAGGGTGATGTCCGAGGCGTCGGACAAGGAGCTGCGCGGTCTCCTCGCGGAGAGTCGCGAGCTGGAGCCCGAGTTGGCCGCCAAGCTGACCGACGACGTCTCACCCGAGGTACGGGAACGACTCGCCACCCACACCCACGACTCGGACGTGATCACCACCCTACTGGCCGATCGCACCGCCCGCGTACGCAAGGGGGTTGCCCGCAACCCGCGGACCACCGCCGAGCAGCGCAGCGCGCTCGCCGCGGACCCGGTCGTCGACGTCCGTGCCGCGCTGGTCCGTGCGGTCGAGGTGGACGAGGCGGATCTGGTGCGCCTGGTCGACGACCGTTCGGTGCAGGTCCGACTGGCGATGGCGACATCCGAGGTCGTTCCGTCGCACATCCGGCAGATGCTCACGCGCGACTCCGACGAGATGGTGGCCAGTGCGGCACGGGACTTCCGCCCGGGGTCCGGCACCTCATCCGCCGTGCGGGCTCCCCGCATCGCGCACCGGCCCTCCGCCGCCGGCGCGGGTCGGCGGGACTCCTAGGCCCGGACGGCGTCGGCCTGTCACCTCGCTGGGCGCGGATGTGCCGGTGAGCGGTATGACTCACGGGTATAAATATTCCGCTGAGTCATAACGCCGCTCGGGGTGTCCGCTCCCACCGCGTCCCGGGTCGTGCGGAACGGAGAGTACAACTTCGGTACTCGGGCTGGCCTTGAAGCATTCACATCTGTCACGCCGATCTTCCTTACGCTACGAATGCCCAGCTCATGGGCGTATGTCGGCAGGGGAGGATCAGCGGTGCGTTTCCGGAGACTCAGATTCAGGCTCGCGGCGATGGCCGTGGCGACGGTGGTTGCCGCGACCGGCGGAGCACTCGTCGACGGTACGGCCAGTGCCGCCGAACCGTCCCCGTTCACCGTCGTGGACGGCGCGATCCGTACGGCGACCGGCGCCCCCGTGCCCGCGTCCGGCACGCACGCCTCGCTCTGGGGCAACTCCAGTTACGCCACCACGAGCATCAGCGGCTCCGGCCGGGTGCTGATCGGCGCCATCGGTGACAACTGCCAGGGCTGGCCTACCGTCCGTGTGACGGTCGACGGTGTCAGCGTCGGCCAGACCACCATCGTCAGCGCGACCAACTACGGCACCTACCCGGTCGGCGCTGCGGTCGGCCCTGGACAGCACACCGTGCAGATCCAACTCATCAACGACTTCCGGGCCGACCCCTGCGACCGCAACGTCCACATCGCGTACGCGCAAATGGAGACCGCGGGTGCCACCGACACGAAGTTCAGCTTCGCCGTCCTGCCGGACACCCAGCAGGAGGTGCTGAACAGCAGCGACACCCGGTTCCTCAACCGCACGAACTGGCTGGTGCAGAACCGTTCCGCGCTGGACCTGCGCTTCGTGGCCTCCTCGGGTGACGTGGTCAACTGGGACACCCCGGACCACTCCCAGTACGTCGTCGCCCGCAACGCGATGCGGCCGATCGAGAACGCCGCCATCCCGTACTCGCTGGCGATCGGCAACCACGACACCCAGGCGACCGGCGTCGGCGGCTCGGCCCGCGACCCCGAGCACACCCGGGAACTCGTCCGCGACACCACCGTCTTCAACAGGTACTTCACCGCCAGCCAGTACCGCGCGGTCAAGGGACAGTTCGAGGCCGGCAACGTCGACAACTCGTACTCGACCTTCGAGGCCGGCGGCGTGCAGTGGCTGGTGCTGACCCTCGAACTGTGGCCCCGGGTCGAGGCAGTGAACTGGGCCAAGAACGTCGTGGCCGCCAACCCCCGGCACAACGTCATCGTCGTCACCCACGACTACATCGACGGCAACGCCAACATCGAGCAGAGCGCGTCCTACGGCGCGACCAGCCCGCAGTATCTCTTCGACAACCTGATCAAGCAGTACGCCAACATCCGGTTCGTCTTCTCCGGTCACGTCGGCGTCGCCGCCAACCGGGTCGACACCGGGGTCAACGGCAACAAGATCTACTCGTTCCTCCAGACGTTCCATTCCAACACCACCAATCCGGTACGCCTGGTCGAAGTCGACACCGCCGCCAACTCGCTGCGGACCTGGATCTACGGGCCGTACAACAACCAGTCGTTCACCGAGTACGACAGGTCGTTCACCGGCCTCGGCGTGGTCCGCTGACGCGGGCGAAGGCGCTGTCGACGAGCGTGTCGGCGTAGTCGGGCGTCACCGGGCGTGCCGTGTTGCTGGCCGATCCACGTTTGACTGGCTAGAAAGAACGTTGCCAGTCGTCACACCACGAGCTGTCGCGCGCGCCGGCGAGCTGATGGGTTACCAGCGTGGCGGAGCCGTGGGTACGGTGGGCACGACGGCGGCCACGATCCGTGACGCACCTCGCGCTATGGGGGTTTCGGATGGACTCTATGCCAGCGCTGACCTTCGGGCAGCGCCTGAAGCTCTACCGTGAGCGCTCGGGCAAGACCCGCGCTGTGCTCGGCGGGCTGGTCGGTCGAAGCGCCGAGTGGGTCAAGGCCGTGGAGACGGATCGCATCCTGCCGCCGCGCGTCCACATGCTGGATCGGATCGCCCGCGCGCTCAAGGTCGACGTGTCCGCGTTGGTGGGGGAGTTGAGCGATCGGTCCGCGGTGGTGAACGGACCGGAGCACCCTGCACTCGCCTCGGTTCGGGACGCCGTCAACCGTTTCTCGTTCTCCGGCGCGGTGCCCCCGCAACCGGTGGTGGCGATCAGGGAACGCCTCACCGCGGCGTGGCGGGCACGCCACCAGGCGTCTGACCACCGAACAGTTCTCGGTGCCCTGCTTCCGGATCTGGTGCGCGACGCTCAGCAGGCAGCGTTGACCTACGAAGGTGACGAGCGTAGCCAGGCGCAGGCTCTGTTGGCCGAGGTTCTTGGGCTGGCTCAGATGTTCCTGGCTTACCAACCTGCTGCGGAGCTGCTGTGGCGGGTCGCGGACCGGGCGATGGTGGCGGCGCAGGAATCGAGTGACCCCGAAGCATTGGCCTGTGCGGGGTGGTTCCTGTGCCAGGTTCACCGGGACGCCGGCGACTGGGATACCGCAATGACGGTGACGCTGGATGTGGCCTCGGCGCTGGAGGCGCGAATCGACGACGCGAATGCCAATCTGCTCGCGTTGTGGGGCGCGCTCAATTTCGAGGCCGCCTATACCGCCGCTCGTGCCGGTGAGGACGGTCGAGCGTGGCATTACTGGGATCGCGCAGACCGGGTGGCGCAGCGATTGCCGCAGGGCTTCTACCAGCTGCAGACGTCGTTCTCGCGAGTCATCATGGGAGCCCACGCCGTTACCGTCGCCGTCGAGTTGCAAAAGTCCGGTGAGGCTGTGCGGCAGGCCAACCGCCTTGACCCGGCTGCCATCCCATCAAGGCCCCGGCGCTCCCGGCATCTCATCGAAGTGGCCCGCGGCCACTACGGAAAGGGCGACAACGAAGCCGCCGCGGAGACTCTTCGGGAAGCGTACGACTGCGCGCCGGAGACGGTTCGCTTCAACGGTTACGCCCGCCAGATAACGTTGGACCTGATCAATGCACGTTCGGTGCGCGCTGACGTCCGCGATCTTGCGCTGAAGGTCGGCCTGGTCTCCTGATCTACGGGTAGGAACCGTACCTATTCCGCCGCATGACGTTACGTAGGTTCTCCCTCAGGGGTGCGACGAGCAGCGTGACGTCGCCTGGTCGCCGCATTCCCCTTCAAGTGGAGGGTGGATCAGATCACCCTCGTGACTCACGAGGAGATCCGGTGCCGCGCGTCTCGTACGAGGAGTACCTGGTCGCCGTAGCCCTCACTCTTGCCCGCCGCCACCGCCCGGTCTGGTCCTGGCGGAAATGGCGGCGGATCTGCCGCTGTGGAGCGGACCTGCCCTGCCACATCCGGCATCGCATACCGATCAACCGTGGCCACTGGCCGAGCGAGGAGGCGTAGTGAACGACGCCCAGGGGCAGGCAACCCTGGCCGTACATGTGCCAGGAATCGGCGGTCTCCTCGGACGTGTGCGGTGACCACCCACGGCCCGGTGCTGCCGATCTGGAGTTGCGGTGGTTGCAACGCGCCCTGGCCCTGTCCCACTCGGAAGCTGGAGCTGCGGGTGGAGTATGCCGGGGCTCCGATGTCGCTGGCCCTCTATCTCGGCGCCTACCTGGTCCAGGCCACCGAAGACCTGCCCTGGACGTCCGCCGGCACATTGCACCAGCGCTTCCTCGGCTGGACCCGGACCCGATGAGCAGCCTGCGGGCAGGTAACGAGGAATTCCGCTACAGCGACGGCTTCTCCAAAACAAACGGCCAAGGCGTGCATCTGCGATCATGCTCCGGTCACCGGGTGGTCGTCGGACCGCCATCCGTGCTCCGGTCGGTATGCCGGTCTGCTCCCACAACGACTTCATCTCGCCGATCGCCTGCTCCATCAACTGCACCATCGCCCGCCGGGCGCGATCGCCGTCGCGCCGCTGGATCGCCTGGGCGACATCGGCGTGCGCCTGGAGGGCCTGCTCGTGGTGCAGGCCGGCATCGCCGTGGCCCAGCCGGATTTCGCGCACGCCGGCGGCATCACCGAGGTTCGCAAGATCGCTACACTGGCCGAGGTGTACGACGTGCAGCTCGCCCCACACTGCCCGCTCGGGCCGATCGCTCTCGCCGCGTGCCTCCAGGTCGGCTTCGCCACACCCAACTTCCTGATCCAGGAACAGAGCATCGGCATCCACTACAACCTGGACGCCGAGGTGCTCGACCACTGCCTCGACAAGGCCCCACTAGCCTTCGTCGACGGGTACGTGCCTCGGCTGACCGCACCCGGTCTCGGCATCGAGATCGACGAACACGCGGTGCGGACCGCGGACAAGCGCGGGCACGCCTGGCGCGCCCGACCTGGCGGCACCCCGACGGCTCCTGCGCCCAGTGGTGAGACCATCCGACCGGTAAGAACGAAAGGCACCCCGTGAAGATCGTCGCAGCAGACATCATCGTGTCCAGCCCCGACCGGAACTTCGTCACCCTGAAGATCACTACCGATGAGGGCATCACCGGTCTGGGCGACGCCACGCTCAACGGCCGTGAGCTGTCCGTCGCCTCGTACCTGCGGGACCACGTCGCCCCGCTGCTGATGGGGCGGGACCCGCACCGGATCGAGGACACCTGGCAGTTCCTGTACCGGTCGGCGTACTGGCGGCGCGGCCCGGTCACCATGGCGGCCATCGCCGCGGTGGACGTCGCGCTCTGGGACATCAAGGCCAAGGCTGCCGGCATGCCGCTGTACCAGCTGCTGGGCGGCGCGTCCCGCACCGGGATCATGGCGTACGGGCACGCGTCGGGGCGGGACATCCCCGAGCTGTTCGACTCCATCCGCCGCCACCTCGACGAGGGCTTCCGGTCGATCCGGGTGCAGACCTCGGTGCCGGGGATCAACGCCGTCTACGGTGTGGCCGCCCAGCCCAGCGCCACCGGCCAGCGCTACGACTACGAACCCGCACAGCGCACCCCGCTGCCCGTCGAGGAGGACTGGGACACCCGCGCGTACCTGCGCCACCTGCCCCAGGTCTTCGAGGCGGTCCGCAGCGAGTTCGGCCCGGAGCTGCCGCTGCTGCACGACGGCCACCACCGGATGACCCCGATCCAGGCCGCCAAGCTCGGCAAGGCCCTCGAACCGTACGACCTGTTCTGGCTGGAGGACTGCACCCCGGCCGAGAACCAGGAGGCACTGCGGCTGGTCCGTCAGCACACCACCACCCCGCTGGCCATCGGGGAGGTCTTCAACACGGTCTGGGACTACCAGACCCTGATCCGGGAGCAGCTGATCGACTACGTCCGGTCCGCGGTCACCCACACCGGCGGCATCACCGCCATGCGCAAGCTGCTCGACTTCGCCGCCCAGTACCAGATCAAGTCCGGCATCCACGGCCCCACCGACATCTCGCCGGTGGGTATGGCCGCAGCCCTGCACCTGGACCTGGCCATCCACAACTTCGGGATCCAGGAGTACATGAAGCACACCCCGCTGGCCAACGAGGTGTTCCGGCAGTCGTTCACCTTCACCGACGGTTACCTGCACCCGGGCGACCAGCCGGGACTCGGGGTGGAGCTCGACGAGGAGGCGGCGGCCCGGTTCCCGTACGAGCCGGCGTACCTGCCGTTCAACCGGCTCAAGGACGGCACGGTTCATGACTGGTGAGCGGCCCGGCGACGCCCAGCCCACCCGGCACGTCGTGGTGATGGGCGTCTCCGGGGCCGGCAAGACCACCGTGGCGCGCGGGATCAGCGCGGCGACCGGGCTGATGTTCGCCGAGGCGGACGAGTTCCACTCCCCGGAGAACGTGGCGCGGATGCGCTCCGGCGTGCCACTGGACGACACCAACCGCTGGCCCTGGCTGCGGGACATCGCCGCGTGGGTGGCCGAGCGCGGCGCGGAGGGTCGGTCGACGGTGCTGGCCTGCTCGGCGCTGAAGCGGTCCTATCGGGACGTGCTTCGTCAGGGCCCGAGCCGGGTGGATTTCGTGCACCTTGACGGGCCGGCCGAGGTGATCCGGGCCCGGATGGCACGGCGGCAGGGGCACTACATGCCGGCGAGCCTGCTCGAATCGCAGCTCGCCACACTGGAACCGGCCGAGCCGGACGAGTCGGTGCTCGTGCTCGATGTCTCGCTCGCCCCGCAAGCGCTGGTGGCGGCAGCCGTCAGCGGCCTCGGCCTGCCCGTCTCGGCCAGGGTGGGGGACCGGTAGCCGCGGTATCCAGGACCAGCCCGGCGCAGGCTGATCAACCGAAAAGGGGGAGTCCCGGGAACTTTTGCGGACCGGTGTCCGACAACCAGGGTGCGCGGCTGACCGGCGCGATTCGACGACGGCATCTCGGCATGGAGGACGTCAGTGGCACCCAGGACGGTGGTCTGTGCGAAACGGCGTCGTTGACGACGACCAGGTGACCCGGTGGGCGCAGGAGGCAGGTCAGGGTGACCGGCAGGCCGCCACGGCGTTCATCCGGGCCCTGCAGGCTCAGGTCTGGCGGTTCCTGTCGCACCTCGTCGGGCCGGGTGAGGCCGACGACCTGACTCAGGAGACGTTCCTGCGGGCATTTCGTAACCTGCCCGGATTCGCCGGCCGCTCGTCGGCCCGGACGTGGGTGTTCACGATCGCCCGGCGCGTTGCCGTGGATCACGTCCGGACGGCGGTGGCCCGGCCACGGTCGGCGATGGTGCCGGACTGGCAGGCGGCGGCCGAGGCCGCCGGCGCGATCACGGGCGGCGCCGACGAGGGAGTGACCCTGCAGCAGTTGATCGCCGGCCTGACCAGGGAGCGACGCGAGGCGTTCGTCGCCACCCAGGTGCTCGGCCTGTCCTACGCCGAGGCCGCGGACCTCTGCCAGTGCCCCGTCGGCACGATCCGCTCCCGGGTCGCCCGGGCCCGCGAGGATCTCGTCGCGGCCTGGCAGGCCGACACCGGCCCGAGCCATGGGCGACGAACCGGCTGATCGTGAATATTGATACTGGTCGGTCTGGCCCTGCTCACCGCCGGAGGCGCGGCGCTCGGCGGGGTGGTCTTCGCCGACGGCGGCTACCAGTGGCTCGCGGTCGGCCTCCTGATGACCGGTTTCGGTGTCTCCTACGCCTTGCCAGCGCTGGTCACGGCCCTCGTCGGCGCCGCCCCGACGGGCACGGCCGGTGCGGTGGGTGGCCTGCTCAACGCCGTGCGGCAGGTCGGCGCCACCCTCGGTGTCGTCGTCATGGGCGCTGCTGCCGCCGTCGGCACCGGCTGGGCTCTGCTGATCTCGGCCGCGGTCTGCGCCGTCGCCTGGCTCGTGTTCGCTGTCGCGCGCCCGGCCGAGACGACCGGATGAGACCGGGGCGGGGCGGTGTCGATTCCTCGCTTTCCAGGAACCGCGCCCGCCCCGCCCGTCTCGTCGGGTTAACCCAGGTGAGCTTCGATGGCCTCGATGATGCGCGGACGCAGCTCGGCGGCGCGGATGACGGCATCCACCGAGCCGACCTCGACGGCGCGCTGGATGTTGTGCACCCGGTCGAACTCCGTGGCCACCTCACCGAGCTTCTCCGTGCGTACCGACGAGCGCAGCTCGTCGAGCTCCGCCGTGAGCGCGGCGCGTTCGGTGCCGGCCGAGGCGGCCACACTGGCCTCCAGGTCCCGCACCCGGGGGTCGGCGGCCGTGCGGGCGTTGACGTCGGCGGAGAACACCACCGCGGCGGCGGGTGCGCCACCGAGCACCGAGGCGAACGAGCCCTCCAGCGCCAGCACCGTCATGTTCGGGTTCAGCGCCTTCGAGAACACCACGAACGCGCCGCCGTGGTAACGCGAGATCACGCAGAAGACGATCGGCCCCCGGAAGTTCACGATCGCCCGGCCGATCTCGGCGCCATACTCCAACTGCAGCTTGCGCATCGACTCCGGTGAACCGTCGAAGCCGGACAGGTTCGCCAGTACGACGAGAGGCCGGTTGCCGCTTGCCACGTTGATCGCCCGCGCGGCCTTCTTCGACGAGCGGGGGAACAACGTGCCGGCGGTGTAGGTGTCCGGGCCGTCGGTGGGTGGGAAGCCATGCCGGGGCACCGACCGGGACTCGATGCCCAGCAGACAGACCGGGATGCCGCCGAGGTGGATGTCCTGCACGACCGCGGTGTCCGCGTCCGCCATGCCCGCCCAGCGCTCCAACACCGGGTGGTCCTGGTCGGAGAGGGCCCGCATCACCGTACGGATGTCGAACGGCTTCTTGCGGTCCGGGTTGTGCTCGACCGAGAAGATCTCCCCGACGGTGCTGAAGGCGCTGCCCGCGACGTCGTGCGGGAAGGTGGAGATGTCGCGGTCCGCGGGGTCGGTGGTGGCCGCCCGCCGTGGCGCGTCCTCGCCGGGCGCGACGTACGTGTGGTCGTAGTGCGACATCACCACGTCCCGCGCGGCGGTCAGGTTCGGCGCCCAGTACTGCGCCTGCCCGTTCGGCCCCATCACCCGGTCGTAGCCGCCGATGCCGAAGTTGTCCTCCGCGGACACGCCACCGGAGAAGTCGAGCGACTGCTTGCCGGTGAGCACCATCGCCGAGTCGGGGGTCATCACCAGGATGCCCTTGGTGTGCATGAGCATCGTCGCCTCGGCGTTCCAGTACGGCTGCGCACCGACGTTGATGCCCGCGACCACGACGTTGATCTCACCGCCGGCCTGGGTGAACTCGACGATCCGCTTCAGCGCCGCGGCCACCCAGTCCATGTTCTCCGTACCGGTGGTCATGGAGATTCGGGCGCCGGCGGACAGCGCCCACCACTCCAGCGGCACGTTCATCCGCTCCGCGAGGTCCAGGGCGGCGATCACGCGCCGGCACTCGGGCTCCGACAGGGCGCCCAACGCCTTCGTCGGGTCACCGAGCAGCACCACCCGGGTGACACCCTGCGGGTGCCGCTCGGTCGGCGTGGTGACCACCCCGGCGACGACCGCGGCGCTGTTGCGCCCCTTCGGACGATCCACCGGCACCAGCTGGTGGTCGTCATCGAGGTCGTGTTCGGCGAAGTCGCCGAGCCGGCCGGTCAGCTCGTACGGGTACACGGTGTTGCGGCTGCTCGCCCGCAGCACCTTCAGCCGGTACTCGTCGAGCGGTTCGAGTGGCTCGACCGGCGGCTCACCGACGGTCAGCTCGGCGCCACCCGCGGCGTCGAACGAGATCCGTACGGCGATCTTGGTCAGCTCGCCGGTCCGGCGGTCGCGCTGCCGCGCGATGAACAGGATCTCCTCCAGCCCGGCGCCCGCGGTCGTCGGGCGGACGCGCCCGGCGATCATCTCCATCTCCTCGCGAGTTAGCTCGCTCGGCGGCCAGACGTAGATCACGATCCGGTTGGTGTTGAAGCGCGTCTTCGACGGTCGCCGCGACTGGGCGCGGCGGATCGAGTCGAGGCAGGCGGCGACGGCGTCCTCGGTGGTCGGCAGCGCCACCAGGCGCCCGTCCTGCTCGCGAAGCTCGGTCAGGTCACGTACCTGCGCGAACGCGACGAGGCGCTCGTCGGCCCGGTTGTCCCGCGCCACGCACTGGAAGAGGTAGACCTCCTCGTCCGCCGACGGCAGCCGGGTCAGGTCGAACTTGTGCAGCCGCTCCAACTGCATCCGCTGCGCGATGTACGGGTGCAGGCCGCGGATCAGCCGGTCCTCGGTCATCCCATCGCTGGACGGGCGGAAGGTGAAGTGGTGGTGCATGACCGCTCCGCCGCGACCCGCGACGGTGGTGGTGACCCGGCGGACCTGGGTGGGCAGCGGCTGCGCGGCGACGACCTCGGCCAGCGCGGCGGCCATCGCGTCGAAGTCCTCCGGCTGGTTCTCCCAGCCGAGGTAGATGTCGGCGTCGACGGAGTCCTCGCCGCTGGCCAGCTCGGCCAGGCCACGCAGTGCGCTGCCCAGCGCGTCGAAACTCACGGCGGCGGAGACGACGCTGGAGTCGGCGCGCTCGGCGACCACGAACGTGCAGCCCGCGACCTCGTGCGCGCGCACCCTCGCGAGCGCCTTGTTGCCGTAGTACCGCCGGGTCAGCACCTCCAGCATGACCGCGTTGTCGAGGTTGTCGCGGACGAGCCGCTGGCCGAGCAGCCGGACCAGCGGTTCGGTGCTGCGTACCATCTCGGCGATGCGCTCGGCGCGGTCCGCCGCGTCCGGGTGGGCGTCGAGGTGCCGCAGGTGCCCACGGACCTCGGCGTAGACGCGGGCGCGGTTGCGACGCAGCAGCGGCTGGGCGAACCAGGCGAACACCACGCCGCGGGCGAGGTCCGCGACTGCGGGGAAGCGGACCTGCGTCGCGGCGATCAGCCGCTCCAGCGCGAGGCCGGCGGGTTCGCGAAGCGTGTCGTCCGGCGGGGTTTCCCGCAGCCAGGCGCGCAGCAGCGTCGCGATGACCGTGGCGTCGGCGGACGCGCGTTGCTGGGCGAGGAAGATCCGGAAGACGGCGGCTTCGACTGCGGGGGAGCGTTCCAGGTCGGTGACGCCGTAGTGGCCGAGCGCCTTGGCGAGCTTGGTCTGGAAGGCGTCCGGCAGCCCGGCCCGCTCGACGTCGAGGCTCTGCAGGTAGGTGTGGAAGTACTCCCGGGCGCTGTGGACGTGTGACGCGCCGCCGTCCTCGCCGGTCGGCCGGTTGCGACTCAGTTCGGCGAGGTCGGCGAACACCTCGATGAGATCGAGCTCCGCGGCCAGCGGCCGGGAACCGGCGTCGGTGGCAGCCCGCCGGGCGGTCAGGTAACCGTCGAGCACCCGACGGTCGTCGTGCGGGTCGACGTCGAAGCCGAGCAGCAGACCGCGCAGGTCCTCCTGACCGCGCCGGCTGCGCTCGTCCGCCGGAGTGTTCTCGGCGGCGGTGGGCAGGTCCAGTTCGACGGTCTCGGCGGCCGGGTCGTCCGTGGTCTCGGCGGCCTCGTCCGCGAGCGGCTCCAGGCGCAGCAGCGGCGCACCCGCCTCGACCTGGCTGCCCACGGAGACGGCGCACTCCTTCAGCCGCGCCTTGAACGGCGCCCGCAGCACCGTCTCCATCTTCATCGCTTCGAGCACCAGCACCGGTGCGCCCGCCTCGACCTCGGCGCCGACCTCCAGCGGCGTGGCGACGACCAGCGCGGGCATCGGGGAACGCAGGACGCCACCCTCGTCGCGGCTGACCCGGTGGGTCACGCCGTCCACCTCGACCAGGTGGGTCGGCCCGTAGGTGCCGGTGAGCAGGCGGTACCGGATGCCGTTGACGACGATCTGGCCGGTGTGCCGATCGAAGCGGTCGAGGTCGACGTCGGCGGTGCGGACGACGGCACCCGTCTCGATGCCGACGCGGAACCGGTGTGCGCCGACCCGCGCGACGCGCGTGCGGTAGCTGACACCGCGCAGCTTGAGGTCCAACGGTCGGCCGCTGGCGTGCTGCACCTGCGGGCGCCCGCCGGACGCCGTCGACAGCAACCGCTGCCGCTCGACGCGCTCCTCCTCCTCGTACGCCTCGATGGCGGCGGCGGCCAGGGCGACCGCGGAGTGGCGGTGCGTGACGAGCCGGCCCTCGCTGCGGACGCGGTCGATCCAGCCGGTGTCCGCGCTGGCGTCGATCACCTCGGGCTGGTCGAGCAGGTCGAGCACGAAGCTCTTGTTCGTCGCGCCACCCTCGATGATCACCGTGGTGTTCGCCATCGCCCGGCGCAGCTTGCCGAGTGCCTCGTCGCGGTCGCGGCCGTACGCGATGATCTTCGCGATCATCGAGTCGAAGTCGGCCGGGATGGTGTCGCCCTCGCTGACGCCGGTGTCCACCCGGATGCCCGGCCCGCTGGGCAGGTCCAGTCGTGCGATGCGGCCGGGTGACGGCGCGAAGTCACGGTCCGGGTCCTCGGCGTTGAGCCGCGCCTCGATGGCGTGCCCGCGCTCGGCTGGCGGCGTACCTTCGAGTCGCCCACCCGATGCGACGTGCAGCTGTGCCTTGACCAGGTCGAACCCGGTGGTCAGCTCGGTGATCGGGTGCTCGACCTGGAGGCGGGTGTTGACCTCGAGGAACGCGAACAGGCGGTCGCCGGGGTGGTAGAGGAACTCGACGGTCGCCGCGCCGCGGTAACCGACCGCAACGGCCAGCCGCTCGGCCGACGTCTTCAGTTCGGCGGCCTGCGCCGGATCGAGCACCGGCGACGCCGACTCCTCGATGACCTTCTGGTTGCGTCGCTGCACGGAGCAGTCGCGGACGCCGAGCGCCCACGCGGTGCCCTGTCCGTCGGCGATGACCTGGACCTCGACGTGCCGGGCGCCGGTGACCAGGCGCTCCAGGAACACGATGCCGCTGCCGAACGCCCGTGCCGCCTCCTGGCTGGTGCGCTCGTACGCGTCGACCAGTTCGGCCTCGTTCCTGATCACGCGGATGCCGCGTCCGCCGCCACCGGCGGTCGCCTTCAGCATCAGCGGGTAGCCGACCTCGGCTGCCGAAGCCCGGGCGGCGTCCAGGGTCTCGACGGCACCGCGGCTCCACGGAGCGACCGGTACGCCGACCTTCTCGGCGATCAGCTTCGAGCCGATCTTGTCGCCGAGTTGGCGCATGGCGTCCGGGCTGGGCCCGACGAACGTGACGCCGATCTTCTCGCACAGCTCGGCGAACGCTGGATCCTCGGCGACGAAACCCCAACCGACCCACGCCGCGTCGGCCCCGGTCTCCGTCAGGGCGCGCTCCAGCACCGCCAGATTGAGGTACGGGCGGGCGGATGCTGGACCGAGATCGTAGGCGATGTCCGCTTCGCGCACGAAGGTGGCGGTACGGTCGACGTCGGTGTAAAGAGCGACGGTTTCGATCTGCACGCCGGTCTCCGCGGCCAACTCGCGGACCGCGTGGATGAGCCGCATGGCGGCTTCACCACGGTTGACGATGGCGACACGGTTGAACACCCGACTGACCCCTTAGCTAGACCTCGAACTGCGTGCCGCGAGACGACGGCTCCCAGCAGTGATCACCTTTCCGGTTGGCGGCGGCCAGCGCTATGGCGCAACCACCGAACCAACAGTCCCTCAGTTGTAGGAAGTGCACAAAAGTTTTTGGCGGGCCCTCGGGTCTGCGCCCGCAGTTGATCAAGGCGGTGCGGGTGGTTCACGTCGGCCGCCTCTCCTGTTCACCACCGAGTGATCGGCTGGTCCGGTAATCATCGCCGGTCCGGTCAACCGCCGGCCCGGCTCGAACATCCCGGCACAGGGCCAGGAACCGCACCAAGAAAGGAGCGCAATGAGGCCCTTGAACCTCGTGCGCCCGAGTCTGGCGCTGCTGCTCGCCGCAGGGCTGAGCACAGTCGTGACGCCGGCCGGCGCGGCCCACGCAGCGGCTGCCACCGTATCCGCCTCGAACTCGCCGATCACCTTCACCTCCAGTGAGCAACTCGCCCCGGGCGTGACCTACGGCTCATTCGAGGTGAGCACCCCCCGTGGCGTCACCGTCGGCTACCTGCTCACGGCCGACCTGAGCAAGAACAAGGTCTCCCTGGACCTGCTGCACCCCGACGCGGTCGCGCAACGCCAGGTGATCTCCTCGATGGCGAACGACCAGGGCGCCATCGCCGGCGTGAACGGAGACTTCTTCAACAACGCGGAGACCCACGCCGGCGTCACGCCGACCTACTCGTCGTCGGGTCCGGAGATCGCCGACGGTGCGGAGCTGAAGTTCGCGGTGCCGAACGCGCAGCGCTTCGGCCCCGGCCTCGCCCCCGGTACCTCGACCCGCGACGTGTTCGGCGTCGGCGTGAACGGCAAGGCGCGCGTCGACACCCTGAGCCTGGACGGCGAGGTACGCAGCAAGAAGGGCACGATCGCCCTCAGCGGCCTCAACCAGTACGCGCTCCCGGTCGACGGCGTCGGCCTGTTCACCTCCGAGTGGGGCACCGCCTCCCGGGTCCGGTCGACCTGCGGCACCGACACGAGCCGTAGCGACCCGTGCAGCACCCACACCTACGAGGTGACCGTCCGCGACGGCGTGGTGACCGCGGTGGGTCAGGCGCCCGGCGCGGGCGCGATCCCGGCCGACACCCAGGTGCTGGTCGGCCGGGAGGGCGGCGCGGACACGCTCGACGATCTCGTCGTCGGTGACCGGGTACAGGTGGGCGAGAAGCTGGTCTCGGCGGGCAAGCCGAAGCTGACGTTCGCGGTCGGTGGCGCGCCGATCCTGCGCGACGGTGCGCCGTTGGCCGGCCTGGACACCAAGACCGCGGCGGTACGCAGCTCGGCCGGCGTCAGCCCGGACGGCAGGACCGTGTACCTCGTGGCGCTTGCCGGCCGCGCTCCGGCCAGCGCCGGCTTCACGATCGCCGAGCTGGCCGACCTGATGCGCTCACTCGGTGCGGACGCCGCGGTGAACCTGGACGGCGGCGGGTCGAGCACGGTCGCCGTACGGGAGCCGGGCCAGGCCGCGGCCACCGCCCGCAACAGCCCGTCCGACGGCGCGGAGCGTCTGGTCGCCAACGGCATCGGCATCTTCGTGGGCCGGCACTGATCTGTCGATCCGCACGGAATCGCCCCGCCCGGTGTCATCGGACGGGGCGATTCCGCATCTCGCACACGGCGCCGCGGGAGGCAATCGCACATGACATCGATGGGGCGGCGTGCGGCTCTGCGCGTCTCCTGGCGGTGGTCCGGCGACGAGCGCGTCCAGACGGTCTGGGGCGGGGTGGCCGAGACCGCGGGTGCCGACGTCGCGGTCCGCAACGCCCCGTACAACGGGGCGCTGACGCCGGGTGCGGTGACGACGTTCGGTCTGCTCGTGGTCAGCAGCGCGGTTCCCGGCGGGTTGACGATGGCGTGCGATTCGTGAACGACGTCCGCCCCGCTCTCGCCGTCGCGGCAGGAGCGGGGCGGTGTCAGGTCCGTCAGGGTTTGCGGGCCACCGCGCCGTACGCGTCGATCCCGGTGGCGTCGGCGTCGTCCGGTCGCCAGAGCGGGATCGGCACGAGGCCCGGCTGCACCATCGTCAAACCCGAGAAGCAACTCTCCAACTCCTCCGGGCTGCGCAGAATGTACGGAACCCCGCCGCTCTGCGCCAGCCGGTCGGCACCGGAAACCACCGCCGGGCTGGTGTTGGTGCCGTCCCAGAACACCAGGTGAGAGCCGGACGGCATGGCGTCCATCGTCTGCCCGACAATCGAGCGCACCACGGCCAGGTCTGGTTCGTAGCCCATGACGCCCATGAACATCACGGCGATGGGCTGGTCGAAGTCGAGCGTCTGTGCCGCCTCGGCGAGAATCTTCTCCGGGTCGTGGTAGTCGGCGGGTACGTAGGTGGTGACACCCTCCGACGTCGTGCTGGACAGCAGCGCCCGGGCGTGCACCAGCACCATCGGGTCGTTGTCCACGTAGACGACCCGCGAGTCGGGTGCGATCCCCTGGGCGACCGCGTGCGTGTTCTGCATGGTGGGCAGACCCGTGCCGATGTCCAGGAATTGCCGGATGCCCGCCTCGGCGGCGAGGTAACGCACGGCCCGCACCAGGAACAGGCGGGACTGCTGCGCCATGAGGACGATTTCCGGGTAGACCTCGGCGACGGCGTCGCCGGCCGCCCGGTCGGACTGGAAGTTGTCCTTGCCGCCCATCCAGTAGTTCCAGATCCGGGCCGCGTGCGGCACGTCGGGCTGAAGCTTCGCGGCGAGTTCGGCGTCCGGGCCGGCCATGCCAGGCTCCTATCGAGGGGGTCGTGGGCTGGAGGTCACCGCAGCGGTACGCCCGGGATCGTACTCCGACGATGTCCACTGTCGAGGGTGGATCGGGTCGGCATCCCGGTCAGCGGCTGACCGACGACCACGACGCGACAATCCGTCGCCCTGTCGCCCCGTTCTCGGCGGTAACCTGTCGGGCTGACGCCGGGATCGGCGGCGAGGCTTGGAGGCCGGATGGTTCACGAAGTGACGAGCCGCGCGGTGTGGGAGGCGGATCGGACGATCGCCCGGCTGTGCGCCACGAGCTATGTGCAACAGGTGTTTCCCGAAGCGGTACGCCTTTGGGGCACGGACGGCGATCCGACCGAACCCGACGAGCTCGACGCGGTGTGGCGGATGCCGGGCGACGGCGGCGAGCGGCTGCTCGTGGTCACCGCGCTGGCCGGCGAGTACGAGCTGCCGCGCCGGCGTCTGCCGTACGGGACGACGGTGGTCGGCGGCACCCGCGACTATCTGCGCTACGCCGTCGAGCGGCTCCGTGAGCACGGGCGGAACGACCTCGCCGGGGCGATCGAACAGGAGATGTACGCCGACCGCCTGTGGTACTTCGAACTTGCCGCCGTGGTGACCGTGGTGAACGGGGAGCACCGGGTGGAGGACGTCCGTGCCCGGCAGTACGACATCAGCGACGCCAGCCTGCTGCGCGCCCTGCTGATGGCGATTCGGGCCAGCGACCGCGACGCGATCGAGAAGCTACGCCAACCGTTCGGAGAAGACCTGCTCAAGGCTCTGGTCGACACGTATCCCTCGCTGGACACCTGGCCACAACGTGCCCACCTGGTGCGGGCAGTCTCCGGCCACCACGGTCCAGTGGTCACACCGGTGATGGCAGCCATCCTCGACATCCCGGATGACGTGGGCGGATCGGGCGACGCCGACATGGCACGGGAGGTCCGGGCCATCGCGCTGAACGCACTGGAGGCCGGCGGCTCCGCCGAGCGGTTCATGCGCTACTACGAGGACGACGAGGCCGCCGCCGCCGCGATTGCCCGGTACCGGGCCGGATAGCCGCCACGCTCGGTTGCAGGTGCCGGGCGAGCCCACGCGCATAGCCTTGGTCGTGCGTCGGTCGACGGGGGATCTTGTCGCGATTGACTACTGTGGAGCCGCGACGATCAAGAGAGGGGTCGGTCATGGCGGAGCGGACCGGCGGCGACCAACCCACCGAGCCGGCGGAGCCGGAACCGGGGCGTGGCGGCGACGGCGGACGTCGTACCCGATCGGTCGGCGCCACGCTCGGCGCCGCGTTGATCGCACTCGCCTCGGTCGCCACCTGGTACATCGACCACCGGGCCGCGTCGTTGGACGCCGAGCAGGAAACGCGAAACCGAAACGCGTTCGTCGAGGTCTGCAACGATCCCGTCCGGGCCGCCGCGCTCGTCATGAACACCCCGTCGCTCGCCAGCACCTGTCCGACGGGTCTGCGTCACCTGCTGTCGATATCGGCGGACGAGGTCGATCCGGGACCGGAACTTCTGGACGCCTATCTGGACCGGCTCTTCACGTTGCTGGGCGCACGGATTCCGAGTGACGTCACGCCGTACCTGAACGCGCTGCACCGCGACGGCGTGTACAGCACCGCCCTCAACGAGTTGCACCGCAACGCCCGACAGTGTGAGGTGCTCCTGCCGACCGGCACTCCGCCACCGGCGACGTCCCGCCCGACCGGGACCTTCTGGGACGACTGGCAGCGGATCGAGGTCGCGCCGCAACCCCGGTCGGTACGGGTGACCGAGGAGCCGGACGGGCACGTCGTCGTCATGGCCCGGGTGGTCGACACGACGCCGGCCTGCCTGACCCGGCCCACCCTCGAGTCGGCCCCGCCGCCCAGGTACGTCGGCACCACGGCGCTGACCCTGTCGTTCGGTACCGGCACCGGACCGAGCGGCGAACGGGTGTGGCTGCTCGACCGCCTCGACGCCTGCCCGGCCCGACCCGACCCGCTGGCCGCGGAACCGGTGGTCAGCACGTACTCGTTGACCCGGCGCCGGTCGATCCGGAACGACGTCACCGACTCCCTCTTCCGCTACGCCGGCAGTACCTGTCCGGCGGCAACCCCCTGAGCCGGCTGCACCCAGGGCTGACGGCCTAGGTCTGGGTTTGTCCCCGATCGAGCGACATCGGTTGACATGCGCCGGCAACCCATCTTTGATTGTCGATGTATTTTGTTCGACTTGATGGGGTTGTCGGCGCCGGGTCGGGCCGGTCAGCACCCCGGACCCTGGAGGACCGATGCCAGTCTTCGCGCGGACCAAACCCCGGCACCCACGATGGCGGCTGCTGCCGGTGGCGATGACAGCGGTGACGCTGCTGACCGTGGCGGTCGGCGTCCCGGCATCGGCAGCGGCCCCCTCGACCGTGGTCGGCGTGGCGTCGGGTCGCTGCCTGGACGTGGTCGGCAACTCCAGGACAGCCGGCGCCGGCATCAACATCTACGACTGCAACGGGCAAGCCAACCAGGCGTGGAGCCTCACCTCGACCGGTGAGTTGCGGGTGTACGACGAGACGATGTGCCTCGACGTGGTCGGTCAGGACACCACCGCGCCGGCCGCACTGCAGATCAACGGCTGCACCGGCGGTGCCAACCAGCGCTGGCGGATCAACACCAACGGGACCATCGTCGGCGTCCAGTCCGGCCTGTGCCTGGATGTGACCGGCGCCGGCACCGCCAACAGCACCACCGTCGGTCTCTGGACCTGCAACGGGCAGAGCAACCAGCGGTGGACGACGGCCCTGGGCAGCGCCGACAGCCAGTCGCCCACGGCACCAGGCAGCCCGCGGGTCAGTGGCCTGACGTGCAACTCCGTGACGTTCGCGTGGAACGCCTCGACGGACAACGTCGCGGTGGCGTTCTACGACGTCTACCACGACGGTCAGTTGATGAAGTCGGTGAGCGGCTCGACGTTGTCCACCAGCCTCACCGTCGTCGCCGGTGCGACCTGGGGCCTGTACGTCAACGCCCGCGACGCCGCCGGCAACGTGTCCCAGGCGAGCACCACGGTTTCGATCACACCGCCGCCCTGCCAGGCCGACAGTCAGGCGCCGACCGCGCCGCAGCAGCTCACCGGCACCGCGTCGGGCACCACTGTCACACTGCGCTGGACCGCGTCGACCGACAACATCGGTGTCCGGGCGTACGACATCTTCCGCGGTGGCGTGCAGGCCGGCACGGTGACCGGCACGCCGCCGGCGACCACCTTCACCGACAGCGGGTTGGCGGCGAACACCGCGTACCAGTACTACGTGGTGGCCCGGGACGCGCAGGGCAACGTCTCGTCGCGTAGCGCCACCACGACGGTGACCACCGGCGCCGCCTGTGGCAATCCGGTGTGTGGGGTGCGGCAGGTCAGCACGGACACCGACGTCCCGTGGGGTCTGGTGACGTTGCCGGACGGCAACGTCCTCTACAACCGCCGCGACGCGCACGACATCATCCAGCTCAACCCCAGCACCGGGGCCAAGACGAACCTGGGCACGGTGCCGAACGTCCAGAGCACCGACGGCGAGGGCGGTCTGCTCGGGCTTGCCATCTCGCCCAGCTACGCCAGCGACCGCTGGCTGTACATCATGCACACCTCGCCCAGCGACAACCGGATCGTCCGGATCAGGTTGGAGAACGGCCGACTCAACACCGCGAGCGAGCAGGTCCTGATCAGCGGCATCCGGCGGAACAAGTACCACGACGGCGGTCGCCTGCGGTTCGGCCCGGACGGCAAGTTGTACGCCAGCACGGGCGACGCGCAGAACGGCGCCTACGCGCAGGACCGGGCGACCCTGGAGGGCAAGATCCTGCGTCTCAACCCGGATGGGACCGTCCCTTCGGACAACCCGTTCGGCAACTACGTGTGGAGCTACGGCCACCGCAACCCGCAGGGGCTGGCGTTCGACTCGCAGGGCCGGCTGTGGGAGCAGGAATTCGGCAACTCGATCATGGACGAGACCAATCTGATCACCCGGGGCGGCAACTACGGGTGGCCGGCGTGCGAGGGCACCAGCGGCACCTGCGGCACCGCCGGGTTCATCGCGCCGGCGCGCACCTATCCGACCTCGGAGGGGTCCTGCTCCGGGATCACGATCGTGCGGGACGCGCTCTACGTGGCCTGTACCCGGGGTGCCCGGATGTACCGCGCGGTGATCAGCGGCAGCAGCCTGACGAACGTGCAGACGTACTTCAATGGCACCTACGGCCGGTTGCGGACGGTGGAGCCGGCCCCCGACGGGGGGTTGTGGTTGACCACCAGCACCCTCGGTGACAAGGACAGCACCCCGAACAACAGCAACGAGAAGATTCTCCACGTCACCCTCGGCGGCTGACCGCACCCGCCCTCAGGGGCTCGTCAGGATGACGAGTTGCTGGGTCGCCCGGGTCATCGCGACGTACCGGTCGACCGCCCCCTCGATGCCCGCACCGAAGGCTTCCGGGTCGATGAGGACGACCAGGTCGAATTCGAGCCCCTTGGCCTGCTCCGGGCTCAGCGACCGGACGCGGGACATCGGCGGGAACGTCGGGTCGCCGATGACGCAGGCTGTCCCGTCGGCGTGCGCGGCGAGCCAGGTGTGCAGGATCGAGGAAAGATCGGAAACCGGTCCGTGTACGACGGCGAGCCCGTTGCTGCGGATCGAGGTCGGCACGTTGGCGTCGGGGAGCGCAGCCCGGATGACCGGTTCGGCTTCCGCCATGACCTCCTCCGGCGTCCGGTAGTTGACGCTCAGGGAGGCCAGGGTGATCCGGTCGAGCCCGATCCGCTCGAGGCGTTCCTGCCACGACTCCGTGAACCCGTGCCGGGCCTGGGCGCGGTCCCCGACGATGGTGAAGCTGCGTGACGGGCAGCGGGCAAGCAACATCTGCCACTCGGCGTCGGTCAGTTCCTGGGCCTCGTCGACGACGATGTGCGCGAACGGGCCGGCGAGCAGGTCCGCTTCGGTGCCGGGCAGTCCCGAATCGTCCATCAGGGCGTCCCGCAGGTCGGGTTGGCGCAACATGGTCAGCAGGCCTTCACCGTCGTCGTAGGCGTCGGCCGCGAGTAGTTCGTCGACGACCCTGGCCATGTGTTCGCGTTCGACGGCGGCAGCGGGGTCACGCCGATGCCTGCGTTCGGACCCCTCCGGGTCGCCGAGCCGCTGGCGTGCCGCGTCCAGGAGCGGTAGGTCGGACACGGTCCAGGCTCGGGCGTCGCCGCGCTGCAGCATCCCGACCTCCTCGGCGCTGAGCCAGGGGGCGCACTTGCGCAGGTACGCGGGCACCGACCACAGGTCTCCGACGAGGTCGGCCGCGTCGAGCAACGGCCAGGCGCGGTTGAAGGTCGTCCGTAGCTCCCGGTTTCGCAGCAGCGACGTGCGGAGCAGGTCGTCCGGCTCGTCGCCGTCGGACTTGTCGACCAGGATGGTGAGCAGCTCCTCCCAGATCTCGTCCCGCGCCTCGTTGTGCGGCGTGCCGGGCCCGGGCGCCTGGAACGCGTTGGCCCAGTCGTCGGCGCTCAGCCAGATGTCGGATACGTCGGTCGTGACCATCATGGGGTTGACCGGTGGTTCCTCGTAGAACCGGACCGCCGCGTCGATCGCCCCGACCAGGTCCGCGGAGGCCTTCAGCCGGGCGACGTCCGGATCGGTTTCGATGGTTGCCGCGGCGCCCTCGGGTACGAGGTCGCGCAGGGTGCAGGTCTGCACGTCCTCCTCTCCGAGGCTGGGCAGGACGTCGGCGACGTAGGCCAGGTAGGGCTGGTGCGGCCCGACGAAGAGCACCCCGCCCCGGCGCTGATTGAGGCGAGGATCGGAGTAGAGCAGATAGGCGGTGCGGTGCAGCGCGACGACGGTCTTGCCCGTGCCCGGACCGCCGTCGACGACGAGCGCGCCGGCCGATCCGGCGCGGATGATGGCGTCCTGGTCGGCCTGGATCGTGCTGAGCACGTCTCGCATCCGGGTCGACCGGGCGCTGCCCAGGCTGGCGATGAACGCGGACTGGTCGTCGAGCGCGACGGCGTGCCCCACGAACCCGTCGGGGGTGAACACCTCGTCCCAGTAGTCGCTGATCCGGCCGCGGGTCCAGCGGTACCGGCGGCGGCTCGCCAGACCCATCGGGTTGGCGTGTGTCGCGCCGAAGAACGGCTCGGCGGCGGGCGAGCGCCAGTCGAGCAGCAGTCGTCGGCCCGTGCTGTCCGTCAGGCCGCGCCGACCGACGTAGACGGGATCGGAGTCGTCCACGCCGACCACGTGGCCGAGGCACAGGTCCAGACCGTAGCGACTCAGCGCGTGCAGGCGACCGGTCAGCCGGCGGACCTCCATGTCCCGGTCCACCGCCTGCCGGCCCTTGCCGCCAGGTGCCCTGCGCTCGGCGTCGAGGCGCTCGGAGAGCTCGGCGTGCAACTGCGCGAGGCTCTCCGCCATGGCCGCGAAGTGCTGCTCGTCGTGGCTGATCAGCGTCGGATCGGACTTGGGGGAGAGGTGATCGGGAAGGTCGAACACGGAGGCGGGTGGTGAACTCAATTCACGACTTCCATTTCGGCAGATTCTGGGCTCGGCCGACGATTTTGCGGCACCACCCGGGCCTTGCCGCAAGCCCCCCAATGCGCTATATGTTAGGAGTGGAAGGGGTTGGGTGTTCCCGATTTCGGTGCCCTGACCAGCCACGCTCGCCGCGCCCCGGGGCCGCACCCCTGCCGCCTCACCGCGCACGCGCATCGCGCCCGGCGGCCCCCGCTCGATGACACACCCGACCGCAGCCGCGTGGTCGTGCGCGTCGCACGTTGGCCAGCGCGACTAGACGGGCGGTGGCAACCTCCGGCAATGTCTACCGTGGATGGACCACCGAAGGCGTTCGCAGGGAGGCTTATCGTGCGACGGGCCGCTATGAACCATCGCGCGAGCCGTACTGAGGAGCTTCCGGAACACGACGGTGTGGGCCCGGCGGCTCAGGGGGAACGTGTGGCGTCCGACGACCGCTGGCTGCGGGAAACCCCGATCGCGCACCGAGGCCTGACCGGCGACAACCGACCTGCCAACTCGCTTGCTGCCTTCGAGGCGGCTGCCGGCGAGGGTTATGCCTGCGAGTTGGACGTGCAGCTCACCAGGGCCGGGGAGCTCGTCGTCGTGCACGACCATGAGTTGACCGAGCTCACTGGTCAGTCGACCCGCACCGCAGAGCTCACCCCAGCCGACCGGCAGCGACTCCGGTTGAACGGCACCGACCAGCGCATTCCCACCCTTGCCGAGGTATTGGAACGGGTCGCTGGGCGGGTGCCACTTCTGATCGAGCTCAAACGGCCGAGCCTGTCCCTCAACTTCGATCTTGTGGACGAGGTGTTTCGGCAGACGGCAGGCTACCCGGGGCGTTACGCGGTCGAATCCTTCGACCCGTTGCTGGTGGCGGCACTGCGGGTCGCGGTGCTGCGTATGCCGTCCGACCGACGGGTGCCGGTGGGGCGAATCTGTGGACTGCTCCGCACGGCCGGGCCGGTGACGCGAATGGTCGGCCGCAGCATGGTCAGCAACCTGGTCAGCCGCCCGGATTTCCTGGCCTACGAGGTCGGCGGATTTCCTTCCGGATTGACGGCGTGGTGGCGCCGACGCGGCGTTCCGGTGATTGCCTGGCCGGTCGTTTCCCCCGATCAGGAGTTGTTCGCCCGTCAATTCGCGGACAACATCGTATTCTCGGGCTATAGACCGTCTCGCGGCAAGGATCTAGCATCGTGAGGTGTCTATTGACCGAAGGCGGAGTGGGGTGTTGGCGGGATCGCAGAAGGCGGCTTCTGAAGATCCGTTACAGGGCTACCGGACGCTGGCCGAGGCGAGTGTCAACAAGCTCCGCGATCAGTACGATTGGCGGGCGAAATGGCACCGTCGACTGTTCCGATTCAGTGGCATCCTGGTCATCGTCATCAGCGCGTCTCTCCCGCTGCTCGCGGGCTTCAGCTACCCGGGGAAAAACCTCATAATCGCTGCCTCCGGCGTGATCATCGCGACCGCCACGGCGCTGCGGACCTTCTATCAGTGGGATCAGATGTGGGCCCTGCTGCGGCGCACCCACTTTGGGCTCATCGAGGCGAACAACCAGTGGAAACTCGCATTCGGCCGGGCTGAGGCGACGGCTGATCCGGTGCAGCGCGAGCAGCTCGCCTTTGCGGCCACTGAAGCGTTGCTCGCAAAGATCGAAGCCCTTCGAAGTGCCGAGACGGAGAAGTTCTTCAGCTCGTTGGCCTTTCCGGAGGAGACCACGCTGGCTCGCAGGCCGTTCCACCCCTGACCACTCGGCTGCTGGGCCGCACCAGGGTTGCTCGGTGGAAGACCTGACGCGAAACTCAGGGCCACCCGAGGGAGGTTCCCGGAGGTCGGACGAGCGGCGCTGGCCAGATGATGCTGGCATGAAACGCGCTGCGCTCTACGTGATCGCCGGGCCGCTCGGCATTGCGGCCTACGGCCTCGTCCGTCTGTGGGGAAAATCCGACGGGGTGTACGGCCCGGGGTTCGACTGGCAGGCCGCGCACCTGGTCGCCCTGGCCGGCATGGTGTTCTTCGTCCCGGGGGTCCGCACACTGGCCCGCCTGCTGCCCCGCAGCCCTTGGCGCACCGGGGTGGTGGCCCTCACGTTCATCGGGCTCGCCGCGACGATGGTGCAGTTCGGCGCCGACATCGTGGAGGGGCTCCTGGCCGCGGACCGGGCGGAGATGTCGGCGCTCGGCGCGGACTTCAAGGACATCCCCGGCGTCGAGGTGGCCTTCTACGACGTCGTACCCCAACTGTTCTTCCTCGGCTTGGTCGTCCTCGCGGGGCTGCTCGCGGCCAGGCGGCGGCTGCCCTGGTGGAGCCCGCCGCTGCTGCTCGCCGGCATCGTCCTGCCGGTGGTCACCCTCGACCTGCTCCCCATCGGCGGCCTGTGCATGGCGTTGGCGTTGGCGCCGGCGCTGCCGAGCGTGGCCCAGCAGGGTGAGCGGGCCATGCCCCCTGTCGCTGTCCACTGAGGAAGCTTTCTGATGCGCTGGCCCCCGGCGTCGGAGTCGACGGCGGGGGCCAGGCTGCGATGACGGACCGTTACTTCAGTGCGAGGGTGCGGGCGTCGGCGGCGATGACGCTGGCGACCGCTGCCGGCACCAGCTTGCCGGCCTGCCGGTCGGCGTACGTGGCCAGCTCGGCGTACTCGGCCCGAACCAGCCTGGTGGTCATCGCGGTGACGGCGGCCGGATCCGCGCCGGACGTGAGGATCAGGTAGCCGAGACCGGCCTGGCTCACCGTCACGGTGAAGGTGCTGGTCGCGGTGGCGGTGCCCTCGGGGCCGCTCACCGCGGCGGAGATGGTGTGCCGACCCGCGGTCAGCTTGGCCAGGTCGAGCTTGCGGCCGGCGGCCGACTTCTTGCCGTCCAGCGTGACAGTGACGGTGTCCGCGTTGGTCGCGGCGACCGCGATCACCGGGGACTGCGCCCGGTCGAGCCGAGCCCCGTTGGCCGGCGAGGTGATGGCCACGGTCGGGTCGGCGGAGGCCCGCTGCAGGAACGCCGAGTTCCAGCCGACCAGCTCGGACGCGCGGTTGGTGATGATCGCGTCGGTGCCGATCCGCTCCAACCGCTGCCACAGGCCGGCGGAGTCCATCGTCCAGGCCATCACGGCGATCCCGGCGGCGTGCAGCGGGGCGACGACCTCCGGCTTGGCCAGCAGCGCGTTGCCGTCCGGGTTGTACGCGGTCAGGTGCAGCTCCTTGGCGACCGCCACCGGGTCGGCGTCGAGGTTGCTGCGGAGCAGGCCGAGCGGCAGTTCGGGGGCGATCTCGTAGGTGTACTTCAGGGCGTCGACCTCGAAGCTCTGGATGAAGACCCGGCCCATCATCTGCTCGTCCCGGATCACCTGGATGATCGTGGCGACCTCGTCCCGGGTGTGCTTGCCCTTGATCTCCACGAGCAGGTTGCCACCCCGGGTGCGCAGGTCGGCGAGCTGCTCGGCCAGGGTGGGCACCCGCTCGCCGACGTACTGCGGGCCGAACCAGGAGCCGGCGTCGAGCGCCTTGATCTGTGCGGCGGTCAGGTCCCGGATGTTGCCGGTGCCGTCGGTGGTCCGATCGACGGTGCCGTCGTGCAGGATGAACGGGATGCCGTCCTTGCTCGGCTGGACGTCGTTCTCGATCCAGTCGGCGCCACCCTTACGCGCGATCTCCTGCGCCACGAGAGTGTTCTCCGGTGCGGCGGCGGACGCGCCCCGGTGGGCGATCACGGTGAACGGGCTGCCCTCGGGGCGGATGTAGCCGTTCGGTGCCAGCTCGGTGACGGTGACGTCGTCGTACGACACGGTGGCGCCGTTGACGAACAGCCCCTGGACGCCGTTGACGGAGCGCTGGAGGCTGTTCGTACGCATCGCCTCCCGCCCGTCGAAGATCCAGCGGGCCTGGTTTCCGTGCACCTCGACGGCGACGCGGACATCCCGACCGGTCCCGGCGGCGTACGGGGCCGAGGCGGTGTTCGTCACGACCCAGGCGTTGGCGGTGGTCCGCTGGGCGAATTCGAGGCCGTTGGCGGCGGTGGTGCCGCTGCGCATGGTGGCGATCCACCACGGGGTGGCGCCGTCGGCGGGCACGTCGACACCGAGCGAGGCCCAGCGCGTGGCGGCCGAGACCGACTCGAAGCGCATGGTCGCCGCAAGCCGGAAGTCGTTGAGGTGCCGACCGAAAGTGATCTTGTTGTTCTCGCTGGAGCTGGTCGACGTGCCGTACAGCCGGCCGTTCTCGACCTTCCAGGTGCCGTCCACCGCGTTCCAGCCGGCGGGCAGCGACCCGGCCGAGAAGTTCTCCGAGACGACGACGCTGCCCGGCTCGGCGGTGGCGGGTGACGAGGTCGCGACGGCCACCGCGACGGCAGCGCCGGTGAGGGCGAGGGCTGCGACGGTGGCGCAGGCCCGGGTACGCAGGGCGCCGAGCCTCGACCCGGCGCGGCCGATCGACGATGATGCGAGTGGGACAGTCATGGCCGGAACGGTACGAAGCGCACCCGAACTGATGATCAATCATGCATGGCTGTCGTTGGAACGCTCGGTGTATCTCGTTCGATCGACCCGGGGCGGCCCAGCCCGGTCAGTTCGACAGACCGGTGCAGGCGGTGCCGTCGATGGTGCACGCCTCGGGGGCGGAACCAGCGATCGAACCGTTGACCCGGAACGTCACCCGGACCGCGGCGCTGCCCGGCACCTGGCCGGCGCTGCCGTCCGGCACGAACGTCCACACAGCGCCGTCGCGGCTGGCCCGGGCGCCTTCGACCGCGCTGACGCGAAGGGACTCCCGGGGCAGGGTGACCGTCAGCGTCCACTGCGGCACCGACACCGAGCCGGGATTGCTGATCGTCACGGCCGCGCCATAACTGAGCAGGGCGTTGTCCGCGATGGTGAACTCGGCGTTCAGGGGGGCCGGTGCGGGTGGCGCCGTCGAACCGGTCGGTGCGGGCGGGGTCGACGCACCGCCGGTCGGTGGGACCTCGGTGGCCGAGGCGGCTGGCGGGGGAGTGGACAGCGCCGGGCTGGTGACCGCCGGTCGCGCCTGCGGCCGGGGAGTGCCGGGCGGCGGTGTGCCCACCTGCTCGACGGACGACGGCGGGTCGAGGGCCACCGGGGTCAGCTCCTCCGGCGTACGCAGCACCCCGATGATCGAGGCGGCTGTCGCGATCAGCACCCCGATCGCCGCGATCATGGCCACCCAGGCGGCCCGCGAGAAGTCGTCCCGACCGGTGAGCACCCGCCGTGCGGCCGTGACCAGGGCCACGATCCGGTCCAGCACGATGATCGCCACGGTACGGCGTGGCTGGGGTGGTGTTGCCGGCACTGCCTGTCTCTCCTTCAGTTCGTCGCCGGATGCCCGCCCGCGGCCCGTCCGGGTCGCGGATGGCACCCGCCCTGTCACAGGGTGCGAAGCCCGACGAGTATCGCCTCGAGCAGATCCTCGGTCGGCAGCTCCGACAGCATCGGCGGGTCGTGCGTCTCGATCAGCCCGGCCGTGAGCAGGTCACCGAGCAACACCCGGACAGTCCCCAGTGGAAGGTCCAGCTCGGCGCCGACTTCGGCCACCGACACTGGATGGTGACACAGCTCGACGATCCGCGCCTGTTCAGGGAAGAGCCGTGTGGGCGGCGTGACCGTCCGTCGGGCGACGACCAGTGAGATCAGGTCGAATTGACCGCGGGCCGGCGCCGTGCGCCCGCCGGTCATCGTGTACGGCCGGGCGACCGGGCCTGCGTCGTCGTCGTACCACGCCTCGTCAGCGGTGCCGCTGGTGTGCACCTGTGTCCCCGATCGTCGCCGAGGAAGCCGGTCCGAGAGTGATCGGCAGGTGCCGCTCGGCCTGCCCCACGAAGAGCGCCACCTCGTACGCCATGTCGCCGACCTCGACGTCGTCACCGGCGATCCGCACGGTGAGAATCGTTCCGTTCGGGATGGTGGCGATGAACAGGAACGCCCGCGACATCTGCACCACGACCTGGCGTAGGCCGCCCGCGTCGCAGGTCCGGGTTGCGGCCAGCCCCAACGCGATCAGGCCGGCGACCACGCCGGAGATCTGCTCGGCCAGTTTCGCCTCCACCTGCCGGGAACCGCCGAGGGCCAGCCCGTCAGGGGAGAGCACGACGGCGAACTCCGCGCCGTGCACTCGGTCGACCAGGCGGTCCAGGGCGCCGGTCAGGCTGTCGTCGGTGACCACTGCGGACGTCATGGGTGTCTCCTCGCTGTTCTCGCGACCGGTATCTCGACCGTGTCGAGGCTGGTCCTGCGGTGTTCGGGGCCGGTCGGCCCGGTCCGACGGACCCGCGTCGGCAGGTCGCCGTCGCCGCTCGCGTCGGGCCGGTCGGCACCGTCGCGGTCCGGCCGGTACGGGGTGCCGGGTGGTGCGGTGGCCGGTCCACGTCCGGTGTCGCTCACCGTGACCAGCCCGGCCGGGAGGAGCACGAGCACGGCCGTTCCGCCGCGCTGGCTGGGGCGCAGCGAGACGTGGGCGCCGCATCGCCGGGCGAGCACGGCGACGGTGTACAGACCCGCGGGGCCGGCGGGCGGGCCGTCCGGCGGGTTGCTGAGCAGGTGGTTCGCCTCGGCCAGCGCGGACGCGTCCAGGCCAGGCCCGTCGTCGATGACCAGGACGGCGCACCCCTGCGAGCGGTGCTCGCCGGTGACCCGGACGGTGGTGTCCGGCGGCGAGAAGGCGAGGGCGTTCTCGATCAGCTCGGACAGCAGGTGGATGACGTCGGTGACGGCGCGACCCGCGATCGACCACGGCCAGTGCGGGGCGATCAGGACCCGGTGGTAGTCCGGTACCTCGGCGACCGCACCGCGCGCGACGTCGAGCAGTGGCACCGGGCGCCGCCAGCGTCGGGCGGGCGCCGCACCGGCGAGGGCGATCACCTTCTCCACGTTGCGCCGGATCCGGGTGGTGAGGTGGTCGAGCTGGAACAGCTCGGCGGTCTCCTCGGCGGACCGCTCCCGACGCTGCATCCCGTCCAGCAGACCGAGTTGATCGCGCAGCAGGACCTGATTGCGTCGGGTGAGCCGCAGGAACAGCTCCCGTTCGGCGCCGACGGGATTCGGCGGGGCGACCGGGGTCGGGGTCGGGGTCGGGGTCGGGGAGCTGACCTCCGGCCTGGTCAGCTCGTCGATCAGGCGTCGGACGGTGCCCGCCCAGCTCAACAGGAGCAGGAGCACGACGATGAGGCCCAACCCCACCACCGCGCCGGTACGCGCGACGAGCACGGCGGCACCCGGCGTGGCCCGCTCGACGCTGCCGCGGGCGGTGGTCGTGACAAGTGTCTGCAGTGCGCCGAGGGCGGCGTCCGCCGCGGTGCGCCAGGCCTGGACGGTGATCCCGGCCAGGGCGTTGCCGGTGTCCGCCCGCAGCAGCCTGTCCTCCAGGGCGAGCAGGCCCGCGAACTCGGGGCCGGTCGCTATCCGCTGGTGCTCGCCCTGGCCGTCGACGTTCAACCCCGCCGCCGCCTCGGTGCGCGCGAACCGCTGGTTGCCGACGAGCTCGACCAGTCGCAGCCGCTCGTCGACGCCGAACCGTGCACCGGTCAGGGCCGCGCTCACCAGGGTGTCCTCCCGGGCGAGCAACTCCCGGGCGCGGGCCAGCGCGATCACCGCGCGGGTGTCGGCCGCCAACGCGCTCTCGTACGCGCCCCACTCCGGGCCGTACACCCGGAAGGCGACGTCGATGACCTGGTCGTACCCGTCGAGGACCGCGGC
Organism: Micromonospora arborensis; assembly: GCF_003205615.1. GTDB lineage: Bacteria > Actinomycetota > Actinomycetes > Mycobacteriales > Micromonosporaceae > Micromonospora > Micromonospora arborensis. Next base: position 192,763 of record NZ_PYBV01000036.1, read on the forward strand.
CTGGTCGAGTCGCCCGGCGTCCGCCTCGGAGCGGATCGTGCCCAGGCCGTCGAGCCGGCGAACCAGTCCGCCGGCTCGGTCGCGGACCTTGCCGGCGCCGAGCAGCCGAAAATCGCTGCCCTCGCTGAACTCGCGGACCTCGGCGGCGGCCCGATCGGTGCCCGCACGTGCCCCGACCAGCTGGGTCGCCGTCGGCGCGGCCCCGGCGATCGTCTCGGTGGTGGCCCGACGTTCGGTCTGCAGGCTCAGGATCAGGCGGTCGAGCGGCTGGCCCAGATTGTCCGCCAGGGCCCGCACCCGCAGCAGGTCGATGGCGTCCTGGCTGCTCACGTAGGCCGCGTACGACCAGAGCGTGATCAGCACGGCGGCCAGCACCACCAGCCTGGTCCGGATCAGCCGGACCTCGTTGCGCGTCACGTCCCGCTCCGCTCGGTGCGGCGGAGTCCGCGAGGTGGGCGCCTCATCGGGTCGCCCGCTGCGGCCACGGCTGCCCGGCCGTATCGCTGGCCCGATCGGCGACGATGGTGCGCAGCAGAGCCAGCAACTCGGCGCGGTTGGCGCAGTTCAGCCGGTTGCGCATCCGTGCCACGTGGTGTTCCACCGTCTTGGCCGAGATGAAGAGCCGGTCGCCGATCTCCCGGTAGGTCAACCCGGCCAGCACCAGCTCCGCAACCTCGTACTCGCGGTCGCTGAGCCCCTGCTGGGTCGGGCCGGTGGCCCGCGCCGTGCTCTCGGCGGTCGTCGACGTCGACCCGCCGTGACCGCCGGGCGGTCGCCCCTGCAATGCTCGGGCGCACTCCAGCAGGGTGGTCATCGCCCGCCGGTCCGCGGTACGGATCGCGGCCTGACCGGCGAGGCGAGCACCGTCCCAGCACAACCCGGTGTCGTGCAGCCCCCGGGCGGCGGCCTCCACCCGGGCCGGATCGACGACGCCCCGGAGCACCTCCACCCAGCTCTCCGCGGCGGCGGCGACCACGGCGGCGTACCGGCTGTGCTCGGCCGAGGCGAGCAGCGCGGCGACGTGTCCGTCGGCGAGGGCCGGCTCGCCGGTGAGGATCGCGGCGTGCAGCCCACTCCAGTGCAGCGGCACGCCCCACAGTGGTGGGTTACCGAGGCGGCCGAGCAGCGCGCGCCCCTCCCGCAGGTACGGTTCGAGCCGGGCCAGATCACCCAGCCGCGCGCCCGCGATGGCCAGTTCACCCAGCGGCAGGAGCGTGAACAGGTCGACGGGGTGCCGGACCACCGCCTCCAGCGCCTGCCCCCAGCCACGCTTGAGCGCCCCGAGGTCGCTGTTGCGCCGGGCGATGCCCATCCGGATCGCGGCGGCGAAGAGCAGATCGCGTGACTCCAACTGCCGCCCGTCGAGCGTCACCGTGGCGAGGCGCTCGGTCGCGGCGTGCGTCTCGCCCCGGACCATCAGGATCCAGGCCTGCAACAGCCGGTGGCGGCGCGCCATCAGCGGGCCACCGACGCCGGCACTCAGGGCCCGGTGCAGCACCCGCTCGGCGATCTCCAGCTCACCGCAGTGCACCGCGGTCAACGCGGCGAGGGCCGCCGGGCTGTCCGGCAGGAGTGCCGCCCGTCCGTCCGGCTCCAGCAGCGCGGCGGCCTGCACGAGTGCGGAGAGCGCTGCGGTCGGCGGACCGCTCACGCTCTCGCGTACCCCGTTGGCCATCAGGCGGGCGGCGCTGGCGTGCAGGGTTGGTGGTTCGTCCGTGGGGTCGGCGGCCGGCGGCTCGGCTGTGACGCCCAGGTCGCCCATGGCGAGGCGGCCGACGATGGCGAAGGCCGCCGCCGAGGCGGTGCCTGACCACCGGTACAGCTCCACACTGCGACCGACGTGACCGCGATGCGCCAGGGCGGTCGCGGCCACCACGGCCGCCTCGGCACGGTCGGGCGGGGCGGCCGTGGCCAGCAGTCGGTCCGCGAGTCGCAGGGCGTCGTCGAGGTTGCCGGCGAGCGCGGCGGCGAGTGCCTGCTCGGCGCTCGCCGGCCGTCCGGCCGCCGTGGCGGCCGCGAACAACTCGGCCGCGAACGCCGGCTCGTCGGCCAGCGCCTCACCCGCCGCGGCGGCCAGGGTCGAGGCCGGGCAGTCACCGAGCGCGCCCACCGCCAGCAGGGAGCGGACCAGCGGCAACACCGCGCCGCCCCGGGCGAGCTGCAACTCGGTGAGCCGGCGCCAGACCGCGGTCCGGTCGGTCGCGGGGCTGAGCGTCGTGACGGCCCGCCGGACGATCGGCGCGAGCCGGCCGTCGGCGCCGAGCAGCCCGGCCGCCCGCGTCGCGGCGATCAGGTCGTCCACCGCCGCCGGCTCCCGGCCCAGGAGCGTGCCGAGCATGCTCACCGGCAGCAGCCCGCCGGCCGCGACGGCGAGCAGCAGGAGTCGTACCTCGGCGGGCTGCACGTCCAGGTCCGGCGCGAACTCGCCGACGGCGGACCGGGGTGGGGTGACCACCGTGCCGGCGGGGATCTCCGCGCCGGCCAGGCCACGGACCAGCCGTTCGACGTCCCGGGGTACGCCGGCGGTCTGTGCGTGCACGAAGTCGACCAGGTCACCGGGGCGGTCCAGCTCTGGCGTGGCGGCGAGGTAGGCGGCGGTCTGCTCCCGGGTGAACGGCGTGAGGAGCACGGCCTGCCCGTCCCGCCGGAGGGAGTCGACCAACTCGCTGAGCGCCGCCGACCGGGGCCACGGGCGGTGGGCGACGACCAGCCGGTGCCGACGGGTGGCGACCAGACGCAGAAGAACCCCGACGCGTGCGTCGTCGAGCAGGTGCGCGTCGTCGACCAGCAGCAGCGCGTCGGGGTCGACCGGTTCACCGGGCTCCGGGGCGGCCGTGCGTACGGTGATCCCGGCCCGCTGGTGGATCCGCGCCAGCTCCGCGAGCAGCGCGGTCTTTCCATGCCCACCGGGGCCGGCGATGCCAACGGTGAGTGGGCCGGTCGGGTCCTGCCCGACCGCGTCCAGCAGGGCCTGCGGCCCCTTGTCCAGCGTCAGCCCCGGCTCGGCGATGCCATTCATGATCATTGAGGTCATCCTTCGCGTCCCCGGCTGCGGGCCAGCACCAGGCGGGACGGCTTCGGCAGTTCCAGTGGGAGGACCCGGACCGGTGGTCGCGGTGGCGGATCACCCGGGACGGTGGTGTCGTGGTGCGGGCGGCGTGGTGCCGGAACGCTGGCCCGCCCGGCACCGCTCACCGGGGCCGGGTCGCGGACCGGCGCCGGCGGGCGGGGGCGCGGCGACACCACCTGGCAGGCGGCCATCGCCGCCCCGGTGGCGGCGGTCAGTTGGGAGTCCGGTTCCACCTCGACGGGCACCGGGAGCGCCGCGCTGATCAGCTCGGTGACGAGCGGAACGCGGGTCGAGCCGCCCGCCAGCAGGACGCCGTCGAGCTGCGCCGGCGTCAGGTTGGCACTCTGCACGGCCCGCAGCAGCAGGTCGACGGTGGCCTGCACGGTCGGGCGGATCATCTGCTCGAACTGCGCCCGCGTCACCGGTATCCGGGCCGGCCCGCTCGGCAGGGTCAGCACCACGTCGGCCGTCAGATCGACGGTCAGCACCCGCTTGACCCGGTCACACTCGGCGCGCAGCCCGCGCAACGCGGCCTGGGTGCCGCGGCGTGCGGTGGTGGCCAACTCCCGGGCCAGCGTCGTACGGGCGTACCCGGCCAGCGCCTCGTCGAAGTCGGCGCCGCCAATCGAGTCGAGACCCTGGGGAGTGCCGAACGTCTCGTACGTGCCGCGCGGGGTGCGACGCACCAGTGCCGCCTCGAAACTGTTGCCCCCCAGGGCGTAGACGACGGCGGTGCTGCCCGCGAAGCCACGGGCCGCGTGACTCTCGGCCACCGTGACCGTGCGCGGCAGCAACGTCACGTGCCGCAACCCGAAGCCCGACAGCGCCCGGTGCAGCACCTCTCGCCGGTAGGGGCGCCACCCCGCCGGGTGGCTGAGCACGATCGCCTCGGCGGGACCGCCCTCCAGGGCGTGGACCCGATCCACCACCCACGCCGCCAGCTCCGCGGTCAGCGTCTGCGGCGTGCATGCTTCGCCACCGAGCAGTAGGGGCACGTCGTCACCGATCCGGTGGACGAAGTCCCGCGTGGTGCGGCTGCCGTCGTCGGTTTCGGGCTCGCCCACGTGCAGCGAGCCGTCCTCCGACAGGCACAGCACCGACGGTACGAGAGTCGAGCCGACGTGCAGCGGAACGGCCTCGGGACGGGTCCAGGTCGTGCCATGCCGCCGCGCGACCGCGGCAGCCGTGTTGGTGCTTCCGATGTCTATCCCCAGGACGTACGGCATGGTCCCTATCTCCCCCCGTGGATCGGCCGGTCGGTGGCGACGGCGTCGGTGCTGCCCGACCACCCACCCCCGGCGAACCCCGCGGGCTCCTACGTTCGTACCAGAGATCAGTCCCTGGTCGGGACCCTAATCTCGCCGGTCCGGTTTCCCCCTGTCCCCCTAACGTACGAGGTGGCGGTGCCCCTAGTTCAACCGGCCCGGATGCGGGCTGAGCCCCGATGCCCGGGGGCGTGCCCGGCAATAGCGTCACTGTCGACGTACGACACCCGCCGACGCCACATCCGAGGAGAACCGGCACATGGACTCGCAACAGACCCTCCACGACTTCGTGCTCGACCTGCTGACGAACCCCGACGCCCGGTCGGCCTTCGACCTCGACCCCGAGGGTGCGCTGCGGTCAGCGGGGCTGACCGACATCACGGCGGCCGACGTGCAGGACGTCGTGCCGTTGGTCGTCGACTACGCACCGGGGCAGGGCCTCGGGGCGTTGGCCCCGACCGTGGGGCAGCTCGGGCTGGACCCGCTGGTCACCGACACCACCGACGTGGTGGGCCAGTTGCAGAGCGTGGCGCAGCAGATCAGTGTCACGAGTTCCCCCTACGGCGTGGACGTCAAGGCCGGCGTGCTCGGTGCCTTCGCCGTCGACCCGTCGGCGGCTGCCGCAGGGGTCACCGTGCTGCCGGGGATCGGCCTGGGCGTCGGTCCGTACGGCCTCGACACCGACCTGACCGGTGTCGCCGACGTGGCGCACACCCTCGACGCCGACGTGGTGCAGCCGGTGGACGCGATCGCGGACCCGGTGGTCGGGGACGTCACCGGCGTGGTCGGCGACTCGACCGGCCTGCTGGACGGCACCGACCCGGGTCTGGTCGGTGGCGACCTGACCGGCGGCCTCCTCTCCGGAGCCCACGGTCAGGTCAACGGCATCGTCGGCTCCCTCGGTGTCGACGACACCCTGGGCGGGTTGGGCCTGGGGCACGACGGTGGCGTTGTCGGCGGAGTCGTCCCGCCGCTCGACGTGCCGCCGGTGGTGGGTGGTGTGACGCACCAGGTGGACGGTCTCCTCCCCGGTGTCACCGGCACGGTCGGTGACGTGACCGGCGGCGTCACCGACGGCGTGCTGGATGACTCGGACGCGTCGTCCGACCACGGCCTGCTCGGCATCACCGGCGGTCTGCTCTGACGGGAATTTCCGGTCGGAGCGGAGGGTCGGATCGTCTCGGGCGATCCGGCCCTTTCCGGTTCCACATCCGGTCCCTCTTGCTAATTGAGCTGAAATCAGCACACTTGGTGCGGTGATGGCCGGGATCTGGTTGGACGTGCTGGACGACATCGCCCGGACGTGCAGTGCGCACGGTCGTGGTGACCTGCTCCAGACGGTTCGGCAGAAACGCGCCCAACTGCTGGATCCGACGCTGCGCGTCCTGGTCATCGGTGAACCGAATCAGGGCAAGAGTCAGCTGATCAACGCGATCATCAACGCGCCGGCCTGCCCGGTCGGCGACGGCCGCACGACCGTCCTACCGACCGTGGTGCAGCATGCCGAGGCCGCGTCCGTCGCGGTGGCGCAGGCTCCGCCACCAGCACCCGGCCGGCCGTCCGGCACCGCGGTCGCGGCGACCGTCGAGCGGACCCCGCTGGCGCTCAACCAGGTCGCGGAGAGCGTGGCCGGCATGATCGGACGGCGGCCGGGCGGCGGCCCCGCGTACGTCGAGATCGGAATCCCCCGTGCCCTGCTCGGCGCCGGACTGGTGCTGGTGGACACTCCCGGCACCGACGAGGTCACCGGTATCGGCGGCCCTGCCTCGGTCGCTGCTCCCGCCCGGGCGGACACCGTGCTGTTGGTCACCGACTCCACCCGGGAACTCTCGGTTGCCGAGCTGAACATGCTGCTGCACGTCATGCGCTCGCACCCGAACGTGATGGTGGTGCAGAGCAAGACCGATCTGGTGGCGGACTGGCGGACGGTCGCCGAGCGCAATCGTCAGCACCTGGCCGAAGCCGGCGTCCCGGCGGCGCTGATCCCGGTCTCCGCGGCGCTGCGGCTGCGCGCTGCCGCGGCCGACGACCGGGGCCTCAACGCCGAGTCCGGGTTTCCCGCACTGATCGCCCGACTGCAGCATGACCTGGCCGGCAAGGCCGACCAGCTGGCCCGGGCGTCGGTGCAGACGGTGGCTCGGACGGTGGTGGAGCAGTTGGCCGCGCCGCTGCGTGCCGAGCTGGCCACCCAGGAGGCCGAGGAGCAGTCCGGGCCGATCTCCCGGCTGCACGCGGCGCAGCGTGAGGTCGACGAGCTGCGCCGCTGCTCCACCCGGTGGCAGAACACTCTCAGCGACGAGATCGCCGACCTGCTCTCCGACATCGAGTACGACCTCCGGGACCGGACCCGACAGATCCTCCGCACGGTGGACGAGGCGTTCGACACCGCCGACCCGTTGGTCGCCTGGGACACCTTCCAGGACTGGCTGGAGCGGAGCCTGGTGGAGGCCGCCGAGGCGAACCACGAGTGGCTGATCCAGCGCTGCGACTGGATCGCCCGCCGGGTGGCCGCCAACTTCGACCGGTACGGCTACGACGTGCTGCCGCCCTGGTCGATGACGATGCCGGACGACATCGGCGAGCGAGTGCCGGAGCTGCAACTGCCGACGATCGACCGGTTCACCACCGGCCAGAAGCTGTTCACCGGCATGAAGGGCTCGTACGGCGGGATGCTGATGTTCGGTCTGGCGACCACATTGGCCGGAATGCCGATGATCAACCCGGTCTCGGTCGGCATCGGGGCGCTCTTCGGCGGCAAGAGCATCCGCGACGAGAGCAAGCAGTTGCTCCGTCGCCGCCAGGCGACGGTCAAGGCGGCCATCCAGCGGCATGTCGACGACTTCTTCGTGCGGATGATCCGTGACTGCCGGGACGCCGCCCGGCAGGTGCAGCGGATGCTGCGGGACCACTTCACGGGGCTGACCGAGGAGCTCCAGGAGGCGATCGTCCAGTCGTTCCGCAGCGCCAAGCAGGAGGCCGACACCGATGCCTCGCTGCGCGAGCAGCGGCAGCGTGAGATTCGGCTGAAGATGACCCGGTTGGCCGCGCTCTACGAGCAGGCGCAGCAGTTGACCGGTACCCGTTCGGCCCCGCTGCGGTTGGAGCCGCAGGCATGACCGTGGGGCTGCGCCTGGACGAGGCGGCCTGGGGGTTGCTGCACCAGGCCATCGATCTCTACCAGCACGATCCGCGGGTGGTCGGGCAGCTGCGGCATCAGGTTGCCCGGTTGGAGCAACCGCTGCGGATCGCGGTCGCCGGTCCGTGGCGATCCGGCAAGTCGACGATCCTCAACGCGCTGATGGGCGAGGAGGTCGCGCCGGTCGAGCGGGCCGATGGCGTGTTCACCTGGTACGAGGACGGCGCCGCCCCGCGGGCGACCGCCTACCCGGCCGGTCAGCCACCGCAGGAGTTGACGGTGGTCAAGTCGGCGACCGGGCTGCGGGTGGACCTCGGCTGGGGCGCGGGGGACGTCCGCGACATCGTGGTGCAGTGGCCGACGCGGGCGCTGCGGCAGGTCACGCTTATCGACACCCCGCCCGTCACCGGCAGTGTGGAGCAGGGGCAGGCACCGGTGTTGGAGCGGGTCCTGCGGGACTCCGACGCGGTGTTGTACCTGACCCGCGATGCTCGCGACAGTGATCTGCGGCTGCTGGAGTCCGGCCGGGACAGCGCCGTCGGGCAGGCCGCCCCGGTCAACGTGATCATGGTGCTGTCCCGGGCGGATGAGACCGGCGGAGGCCGGATCGACGGCCTGCTCACGGCCCGCCAGCTCGCCCGCCGGCACTACCGCGATCCGCGGGTGAGCGCGCTCAGCGTGAACGTCGTGGCGTGCAGTGGGATGATCGGCCTGGCGGGCAGGATGCTCGGTGAGTCGGACTTCGCCGCGCTCGCGTCCCTGGCCCAGGTGCCCAGGGCGGAGCTGGACGTCCACCTGATCTCCGCCGACCGCTTCCTCCGTGGCGAGCTGCCGGTACGGCTGGAGACCGAGACGCGCGCCGCGCTGCTGGATCGGCTCGGGGTCTTCGGTGTCCGGCTGGCGGCCACACTGGTGCGCAGTGGTTTCGACAGCCGGGTGAAGCTCTCCGCCGAGCTCATTCGGCGCAGCGGTCTCACCGAGCTGCGTGAGTCGGTGACGCGCTGTTTCATCGACCGCAGCGACACGCTGAAGGCCCGGTCGGCGCTGGCCGCGGTGGAGTCGCTGCTGCGCGCCGAGCCGACCCGGGGTTCTGAGGAACTGGCCGGCGCGGTCGAGCGGATCCTCGCCGGTGCCCACGAGTTCCGGGAGCTACGCCTGCTGGTGGCGCTGCGCAACGCCCGGCTCGGGTTCGACGCGGAGTCGGCCGCCGAGGCGCAGCGGCTCATCGGCGGCAACGGGGTGGGTCTGGCCGCCCGGCTCGGTGTCGAGCACGAGGCGACCGTGCAACGGCTCTGGGATGTCGCCGCGGACGCGCAGTGGCGCTGGCGGGACCGGGCGGAGGACCCGCTGCTTCCGCTGGCGCAGCGGCGCGGGGCCCAGGTCGTCGTCCGCAGCTGCGAGGGGATGATCGCCGAGCTGGTCGCGGGCGGTCGCTGAGAGCTGACGGCATCGGCGCCCACCACGTGGTTCGTGGCCCGAAAACCGTTATTCGATCTCCCTGTGCACAGTCGCTCCCACCTGCGGAGATAACGCTCTCACGAATCGCGGGAGAAGGCTTGACGCGCCTGCGACGAGAAGGCAACGATGCATTCACATGTCTCGTCCCACCACCGCCTGGCGTGATCGGCGCACGCCGTCCCTCGCACCGCGAAAGGACCCCACTGTGCGCAGATCCCTGAGATCGTGGCTCGGCGTCGCGCTGAGCGCGATCCTCGTGGCGGGCGGCATCGTCGCCTCGCCACCCACGGCCAGCGCCGCACCGTTCACCGTGCTGGTCTTCAGCAAGACCGCCGGGTTCCGGCACGGATCCATCACCCCGGGCATCGCCGCGATCCAGCAGCTCGGTGCGGCCAACGGCTTCACCGTCGAGGCCACCGAGGACGCCGCCCAGTTCACCGACGCCAACCTGGACCGGTTCGCCGCGGTGATCTGGCTGTCCACCACCGGCGATGTGCTCAACGCCGCGCAGCAGGCCGCCTTCGAGCGCTACATCACCGGCGGCGGCGGGTACGTGGGTGTCCACGCCGCCTCCGACACCGAGTACGACTGGCCCTGGTACGGCGGGCTGGTCGGGGCGTACTTCGCCTCGCACCCGGCCGAGCAGACCGCCACCGTCAAGGTCGCCGACCAGGTGCACCCGTCCACCGCGACGCTGCCGCAGCGGTGGAGCCGGTTCGACGAGCTGTACAACTACCGCACCAACCCCCGGGGCAACGCGCACGTGCTGGCCACCCTGGACGAGAGCACCTACACCGGCGGCAGCATGGGGGCCGACCACCCGATCTCCTGGTGCCAGAACTACTCGGGCGGCCGGGCCTGGTACACCGGCCTGGGCCACACCGACGCGTCGTTCACCGAGGCGAACTTCCGTCAGCACCTGCTCGGCGGCATCATGACCGCCTCCGGCGCGGTCGGCGCCGACTGTGGCGCCACCGTCAACAGCAGCTTCCAGCAGGTGGAGCTGGCCAAGGGTGCGGCGGAGACCGGCGAGCCGATGAGCCTCACCGTCCTGCCGGACCGGGGCGTGCTGCACACCTCCCGCAACGGCGTGATCCGGCACACCGACGCCGCCGGCAACACCAAGATCGCCGCCACCCTGCCGGTCTACACCGGAGACGAGGAGGGCCTGCAGGGCATCAAGGCCGACCCGAACTTCGCCACCAACCGCTGGGTGTACGCGTACTACGCCCCACCGCTGAGCACCCCCGGTGGCGGTGCCCCGGCCACCGGCACCCCTGCCGAGTTCGCCGTCTGGGACGGCGTCAACCGGTTGGCCCGGTTCAGCGTGAACGCGGACAACACCATCAACCTGGGCAGTGAGACGCTGATCCTGAACGTGCCGACCAGCCGGGGCATGTGCTGCCATGTCGGCGGCGACATGGACTTCGACGCGGCGGGCAACCTCTACCTGTCCACCGGCGACGACACCAACCCGTTCGACTCGGCCGGCTTCACCCCGATCGACGAGCGGGCCGGGCGCAACCCGGCCTTCGACGCGCAGCGCACCTCGGCGAACAGCAACGACCTGCGCGGCAAGGTGCTGCGCATCAAGCCGAGCGCGGCCGGCGGTTACACCATCCCGGCCGGCAACATGTTCGCGCCGGGCACCGCGCGGACCCGCCCGGAGATCTACGCGATGGGCTTCCGTAACCCGTTCCGGATGAGCGTGGACAAGGCCACCGGCATCGTCTACCTCGGCGACTACGGTCCGGACGCGGGCACCGCCGACCCGAACCGGGGGCCGGCGGGCAACGTCGAGTTCGCCCGGATCGACAGGCCCGGCTTCTACGGGTGGCCGTACTGCACCGCCCGCAACGACGCGTACAACGACTACACCTTCCCGTCCGGCCCGTCCGGGCCGAAGTTCAACTGCGCGGGCGGGCCGGTGAACAACTCGCCCAACAACACCGGCATCACCCAGTTGCCGCCGGCCATCTCGGCGTGGCTGCCGTACGGCGGCTCCGGATCACCGCCGGAGTTCACCGGCGGCGGCCTGTCCCCGATGGGCGGCCCGGTCTACCGGTACGACCCGAACAACACCTCCGCCGTCGCGTTCCCCGAGTACTACGACGGGACCTACTTCGCCGGTGAGTTCGGCCGCCGCTGGATCAAGAACATCAAGCTCGACTCGTCCGGCCAGCCGTTGAAGATCAATCCGTTCCCGTGGACCGGTACCCAGGTGATGGACATGGAGTTCGGGCCGGACGGGGCGCTCTACGTGCTCGACTACGGCACCGGTTGGTTCAACGGCGACGCCAACTCGGCGCTCTACCGCATCGAGTACGCCCGCACCGGCAGGGCGCCACGCCCGGTCGTCTCGGCCACTCCGACCAGCGGCACCGCCCCGTTGACCGTGGCCTTCTCCTCGGCCGGCACCCTCGACCCGGACGGGGACCCGTTCACGTACGCCTGGGACTTCGACAACAACGGCAGCACCGACTCGACGGCGGCGAACCCGAGTTTCACGTACACCACGAACGGGACCCGCAGCCCGACGCTCACGGTCCGGGACACCACCGGCAAGACAGCCACCGCGAGTGTGGTCGTCACGGTCGGCAACAGTGCCCCGGTGGTCACCGTGAACACCCCGTTGAACGGGCAGACCTTCACCTTCGGGGACGCGGTGCCGTTCTCCGTCACCGTCACCGACGCCCAGGACGGTGCGGTCAACTGCGCCCGGGTGAAGGTCAACTATGTCCTCGGGCACGACTCGCACGGCCACCAGCTCGGCAGCGTGCAGGGCTGCACCGGGGTCATCCAGACCTCGGCCGACGGCGAGCACGACACGGCGGCGAACATCTTCGGCATCATCGACGCGGAATACACCGACCTGGGCGGGGGCGGCCAGCCGCCGCTGACCACACACACCCAGGCCGTCCTGCAGCCGCGGGTGCGCCAGGCCGAGCACTTCGGTGACTCGTCCGGCGTCCAGGTCGTCGCCGGCGCGGCCGGGCACGGCGGGGCCGCCGTCGGGTACGTCGACAACAACGACTGGATCTCGTTCCGCCCCTACAACCTGACCGGCATCCAGTCGTTCAGCGCCCGGGTCGGCGCCCCGGCCGGCGGCGGTGGGACGTTGGAGCTGCGGGTCGATTCGCCCACCGGTCCGCTGGTCGGCTCGGCCACCGTGGTGCCCACCGGCGGGTACGCCACCTTCGCCACGGTCACCGGTGGGGTCACCGCCCCGACCGGCACCCGGACCCTGTTCCTGGTCTTCAAGGGCACCGGCCCGTACTTCGACGTCGACGAGTTCACCCTCTCGGCCAGCCCCGGCGGCCCGGGCCCCGATCCGGACCCGCCCACCGGGAACCTGGCCCAGGGCAAGCCCGCCCGAGCTTCCAGCCTCGAGGGCGCGTATGTCGCGGCCAACGCGTTCGACGGGGCGGTGGGCACCCGTTGGAGCAGCGCGTTCAGCGACCCGCAGTGGATCGACGTGGACCTCGGGGCCACGTACTCCCTCAACCGGGTCAAGCTGACCTGGGAGGCGGCGTACGGCAGTGGTTACCAGATCCAGACCTCGCCGGACGGGGTCAACTTCACCACGATCCGTACGGTGGCCGGCGGCGACGGCGGCGTGGACGACCTGACCGGGCTCACCGGTTCCGGCCGGTTCGTCCGGCTCCTCGGCACCACCCGGGGCACCGCCTGGGGTTACTCGCTGTTCGAGTTCGAGGTGTACGGCGGCACCGGTAACCCGACCGGGCCGGGCACCAACCTGTTGTTGAACAAGCCGACGTCGACGTCCAGCAACGAGGGGGCCGACGTGGCCGGCGCCCAAGCGGTGGACGGTAGCCTCACCACCCGCTGGTCGAGCACGTTCTCCGACCCGCAGTGGATCCGGGTCGACCTCGGCGCGTCCACCGCGATCGGTCGGGTCAAGCTGAGCTGGGAGTCGGCGTACAGCAGCGCGTACCAGATCCAGACCTCGACCGACGGCACCACCTGGACCACCGTGAAGACGGTGACCGGTGCCGACGGCGGCGTGGACGAGCACAGCGGCCTCGGTGCCAACGGCCGCTACCTGCGGATCTACGGCACCGCCCGGGGCACCGGATACGGCCACTCGCTCTGGGAGGTGGAGGCGTACGCGAGCTGAGTCACCACCGCTGACCTGGCCGGTACGGATCACCGTGCCGGCCATGTCGGTCGTTCAGTTGCTGAGCGCCACGCGGGTGTACGCGGAGGCGGCGGACTTGTCCGAGGGGGTGGTTGAGCTGGCCGCGGGTGCGGGCGCTTCGGTGGAGGAGCAACCGGCCAGCAGCAGAGAGGCGAAAACGAGGGTGCGGAGCACGGCAGGAGCATAGCGATCTTCAGGTCCGGATCGGGTGGCCATTTCGCTGACCTTGCATATACCGATGATCGGTATATGCTCCCTGCCATGACCGAGAGTCCACTTCGGGAACCGACGTTCCTGGTCCTCACCGCGCTGGCTGAGGCACCCAAACACGGTTACGCCGTCATCGAGGACGTGCTGCGCATCTCCGACGGGCGGGTTCGCCTGCGCGCCGGCACCCTCTACGCCGTCCTCGACCGGCTCCGCGCCGACGGCCTCATCGAGGTCGAGCGCGAGGAGGTGGTGCAGTCGCGCCTGCGCCGCTACTACCGACTCACCGCGCTCGGCGCGCGCCGGCTCGCCGAGGAGGCCGACCGCCTGCGACACAACGCGGACGCCGCCCGCGTGCGGCTGCGCCGCGGCGGCCTACTGAGCAATGGAGGTGCGGCGTGAGCAGCGACGATCTGGAACGCCGCTACCGACGGTTGCTGGCCGTCTATCCATGGGAGCACCGCCGGGCGTACGAGGACGAGATGCTGGCCGTGCTGGTCGCCGGCGCCCGGCCGGGCCAGCGGCGACCGGCCGCAGGTGACGCGCTGAATCTGGTCGGCGCCGGGCTGCGGGCGCGGCTGCGGGTGAGCGCACGGGGGTTCACCGGGCCGACCTGGGCGGACGCGGCGGCGGTGACGGGCCTGCTGGTCGCGTCCATCCTGTTCGCGCTCGCCGGGAAGTCACTGCTCGACCAGCTCATCCGGGATCCGAGCATGCCACCGGGGTACGGGCCGGGCAGCCCCGACCTCGTCGACTGGCTGCGGCTGGCCGGCTGGGCGGGCGTCTGTGTGGCCGTGCTGGTCGGGTGGCGCTGGTTGGCCGCCGGTCTGGCCTGGGCTGGCGCGATCGGCTGGGGCGCGCTGGTCGCTCCCCAGGCCGGTGACGATCTCACGTACGTGGTGGACACCCTGCCGCGGATCGCCCTCGCCGTCGTGGCCGCCGCCGCGCTGACCGTGCCAGCACCGCGTCACCGGGTGGTCGCGCTGCTGGGCGTACGCCGGTTGGTGACGTTGCTGCTCGCACCGGCCGTGATGGCCGCACTGTTGGAGATCAACAGGGCGACCCGCCCCACGCTCGACCCAGTTGGCGGCACGTCCTACCAGGTCCTCTACGGCATCGAGGCGAGCAGCGAGCTGGTCCTCTGGCTCTACGTCGCCGGCCTGGCCACCGCCGCGCTGGCCATGCTGGCCGCGCTCGCCAGGCTCGACCCTGGGGTACGCCGACGGATCGTCGTCATGCTCCTCCCGGTCGCGGCGCTCGCCCTGGTGATCGACAGCGCCCTCGCCGGTTGGTCCACCTCCACCATGTACATGGGACACGTCATTCCCCTGGTGCCGGCGCAGTGGGCGATGCTGATGCTCGTCCCACCGGTGACCTTCCTGGCCGGGGCGCTGCTCGTCCGTCGACGGGAGGAGACCATACGCATGGTCGCCCTCGGCCGAGCCGCAGACCGCGAGCAGCCAGTGGGGTAGCAGGGCGCGACTCCTCGGTCAGTCGTCGGCGACGGCTACCGGCTCCGAGCCGATGCAGCGCACCTTCAACTCGTACTCGCGGTTCGACCCCTCGAACGTGACCTCGACGTCGTCGTCCGGGCCTCGGTCCACGTCCCTGACTCGGTAGCCCTGCGCGGGTGCCCAGGAGACGAGGCGTACGCCACCGGCGCCGCACTCGGCCAGGGCCGTGCCGCCGTCGGTGGCGAAACCCCGACGGACCCCAGAGCTGGCGGTCGGCGCGACGCTCGTCGTGCCCGGGCTGGTCGGCGCGCCGCTCGTCGTGCCCGCGCCGCTCGTCGTGCCCGCGCTGCTCGTCGTGCCCGCGCTGCTCGTCGTGCCCGGGCTGGTCGGTGTGGCGCTCGTGGTGGCGGCGGGCACCGGCTCCGGCGAGGCGAGCGCGCGTTCGATCTCGGCCTCGCTGCGCACCCCGCCCGGCGTGCCGGTGATGCTCTCGCCCACCAGTCGGATCGCACCCAGCCCGATCAGGGTTGCCACGGCGGCGGTGGCCACCCACCCGGTGGCGACGAGGATCGAACGACGGCTCATGCCCCGACTATCCCCGATCCGGTGTTGATGCCGGCACATCCCGACCCTAAGCCAGGGTTAACGCCAACGCGGCCCAGTGGGTCCCGCTGGTGGTCGCCCCTGATCGCCGCCGCCCTCGGCCGCTGCCCTCGGCCGCTGCCCTCGGCCGCCGGCCCCGTCGTCGCCGCCCCCGTCGTCGCCGCCCCCGGCCGCCGCCCCCGCCCTGTCGCCGCCGCCCCCGGCCGCCGCCCCCGCCCTGTCGCCGCCGTCCCGCCCCCGTCGCCGCCCCCGCCCCCGTCGCTGCCCCCGGCCCGGCCAGCGTGGCCGCGTCAGAACGTCCCCCATAAAGGACGGATCGGACGACGTGGCGACCCCCGCGGTGGGCGACGGGGCGTGATCCACTCCGTTTCGGCGATGTGGCGGTATTCCTGAGGCGGGATACCGCCATGTCGGCGACCTGGAGTCGATCACGTCCGAGTTGCCCGTTCCTTTGCCCGTAGACCGTCGCTGCGGGCACGAACGCCCATTGTCGCCCTCGCCGCCGCGGCCATGGGGCCGTGATCCACTCCGCTTCGGCGATGTGGCGGTATCCGTGAGCTTGGGCTCAAGTGGTTGT
>NZ_PYBV01000037.1 GCF_003205615.1 Micromonospora arborensis
GCTGAAGCAGAGCAAAGGGTGCCCGGGAACCACCCGATCCTCGGGCCGGCGGCACCCCCAGGGCCGCGCTGGCCCAGACCGACCGATGCCACCAGCTGTGCCGGAGCTGCGACTTCATCCCAGCGGGATTAGCGCCGGAACCCGCATGCCCGTTTGCTCACCCGTCGAGTGCACCCACCACGTCACCAACCACGACGACTGCGGGTGGCCGTATGTCGGCGGCGAGCGCGTCGGCGGCCACCTCGCCCAGCGTGGACCGCAGCGCCCGCTGGGTGCCTGTCGTGGCCTCCTGGACGACGGCTGCCGGCGTCTGCGGCGACCGACCGTGGGCGATCAGGGTGGCCGTGATGGCGGCGAGGTTCTTCAACCCCATCAGGATCACCAGGGTGCCGCGCAGACCCGCGAGGGCGTCCCAACGCACCAGCGACGCCGGTGAGTCGGGTGCCAGGTGCCCGGAGACCACTGTGAACTCGTGCGCCACCCCTCGATGGGTGACCGGAATCCCGGCTGCGGAGGGAGCGGCGATCGAGCTGGTCACCCCGGGCACCACGGTCACCGGCACGCCGGCCTCCGCGCAGGCCAGCAACTCCTCGCCGCCACGACCGAAGACGTACGGGTCGCCACCCTTGAGCCGCACCACAACCGCGCCAGCCAGCGCACGGTCGACCAGGATCTGGTTGATCTCCTCCTGAGCCCGGGACGGTCCGTAGGGGATCTTCGAGGCGTCCACCAGCTCGACGTCCGGGCGCAGCTCGTCGAGGAGCAGGCCGGGCACCAGCCGGTCGGCGACCACCACGTCGGCCTCGGTGAGCAGCCGCCAACCCCGCACGGTGATCAGCTCCGGATCACCCGGCCCCGCCCCGACCAGCGCCACCCGCCCAGCCGCCCGCCCGGTCACGCCGGGCACGCCGGGGGTCGCGGCGGTCACACCGGTCACACCGGTCGGAGCGTGGGGCCGGCTCTGCGCCGGTGTGCTTCCGTCCGCTGCCAGGCGGACGGCGAGCAGGTCGCGGATCGCGTCGCGGACGGTCATCGCCCGGCGGGGATCGCCGCCGCCGAACACCGCCACGGTGACCGGGCCGTGCCGGGTCACCGCCGGGGTCCAGGCGGTGGCGGCCGTCCGGTCGTCGGCCCGGACACAGAAGATCCGCCGCTCGGCGGCGACGGCGCTCACCGAGGCAGCCGCGATCGGGTCATCGATCGCCACCTGGACCAGCCACGCGCCGTCCAGGTCCGCAGGCAGGAACCGGCGTGGCACCCAGTGCAGCCGACCCGCGTCGACCCGGGCGCGCAGCGCCGGGGTCAGCTCCGGTGCCACCAGCAGGACGTCCGCGCCGGCGTCCAGCAGCGCGGGCACCCGCCGGGTGGCGACCGCGCCACCACCCACCACGACCACCCGCCGCCCGTCGAGCCGCAAACCAAGGGGGTACGGATTGGAGGTCACGCCGCACCACCGAGGCGGACGGCTCGCTCGCTGCGCCTCGTCACTTCTCGGCCACCCCGGCGGAGTCGAACGTGGCCACCTCGTGCAGCACCCGGACCGCGCCGGTGACCACGGGCAACGCCAGCAGCGCGCCGGTGCCCTCGCCGAGGCGCAGCCCCAGGTCGATCAGCGGGTCGAGGCCGAGGTGCCGCAGTGCCACCGTCGCGCCCGGCTCGGCCGAACGGTGCCCGGCGACCATGGCGCTCACCGCGTCCGGGGCGAACGCGGCGGCGGCGAGCGCGGCCGAGACCGCGATCACGCCGTCCAGCAGCACCGGTGTGCGGCGGGCCGCGGCACCCAGGATCAGCCCGGCCAGCGCGGCGTGCTCCAGGCCACCGACGGCGGCCAGCACCCCCAGCGGGTCGGCCGGGTCGGGTGCGTGCCGGGCCAGCGCGGCCCGCACCACGGCGACCTTGTGGGCGTACGTCGGATCGTCGATGCCGGTGCCCCGACCGGTGGCGTCGAGCGGATCGGCGCCGGTGAACGCGGCGATCAGCGCAGCGGCCGGGGTGGTGTTGCCGATGCCCATGTCACCGGTGAGCAGGATGCCGGCTCCGGCGTCGATCAGCTCGTCGGCGATCCGGATGCCGGTCTGCACCGCTGCCAGTGCCTCGTCCCGGGTGAGCGCGGCGGTCACCGTGAAATCGCGGGTGCCCCGGCGGACCGACGCGACAACCAGCCGGGGCACCGCCGGATCGAGGGCAGCCGGGTCGAGAGCGGTGGGCTGGGCGGGCAGCGGGGTGGCCACACCGACGTCGACCACGGTTACCGAGGCGCCGGCCTGCCGGGCGAACGCGTTGACCACGGCCCCGCCAGCCAGGAAGTTGCCGATCATCTGCCCGGTGACCTCCTGCGGCCACGGGCTGACCCCCTGGGCGTGCACCCCGTGGTCACCCGCGAAGATCGCCACTGCGGCCGGCTCGGGCAGCGGTGGCGGGCAGGCCCCGGCCAGGCCTGCGAGGCGTACCGAAAGCTCCTCCAGCGCGCCCAGCGAGCCCGCCGGCTTGGTCAGTCGGCCGTGCAGCTCACGGGCGGCGGCCATGGCCGTCTGGTCCGCCGGCCGGATCGCCGCGATCGTGGTCTCCAACATCATGCCTCCATGGTCTCGCGCAGCACGTCGATGAAAGCGTCGGTGGTGTTTCGATCGCGCACCGCCACCCGCAGCCAGTCCGGGCCGAGGCCGGGGAACGTGTCGCCTCGGCGCACCGCCCAGCCGCGCTCGCGCAGGGCGGCCCGGATCGGGGTCGCGCCCGGCAGGTGCAGCAGGACGAACGCGCTGGCGGGACGGCCGACGACGCGTACACCGGGCAGGCCGGTGAGGCGGGCGACCAGGTGGTCGCGGTCGGCGGCGAGCTCGGCGGCGATCTCGCGTTCGGCCTGGACCGCGACGTCGGTGGCGCAGGCCGACGCGGCGGCGAGCGCGGGTGTGGAGACGGCCCAGAGCGGTTGGACGGCGGCCAGCCGGCTCAGCAGCTCCGCAGCGCCGAGCAGATAGCCGATCCGCAGGCCGGCCAGGCCCCACGTCTTGGTGAGGCTGCGCAGCACGAGCAGACCGGGTAGGTCACGCCGCTCGGCCAGCGACTCGGGTTCGCCGGTGCGCCCCGGGGCGATGGTGGTGTCGGCGAACGCCTCGTCGACCACCAGCACCCGGCCGGGGCGGGCCAGCGCGGCAACCGTCTGCGCCGGGTGCAGCACCGAGGTCGGGTTGGTCGGGTTGCCGATCATCACCAGGTCGGCGTCGGCGGGCACCCGGGACGGGTCGAGCCGGAAGTCGTCGGCGGGGTCCAGCAGCACGCGCTCGACCGGGTGCCCGGCGGCCCGCAGTGCCGCCTCCGGCTCGGTGAACTGGGGGTGCACCACCACCGGCCGGCGAACGCCGCGGAGCGCCTGGGCGATCAGCACGAAACCTTCGGCGGCACCGGCGGTGAGCAGCACCTCGTTCGGGTGACGGCGGTGTCGG
This sequence comes from Micromonospora arborensis, assembly GCF_003205615.1. Classification (GTDB taxonomy): domain Bacteria; phylum Actinomycetota; class Actinomycetes; order Mycobacteriales; family Micromonosporaceae; genus Micromonospora; species Micromonospora arborensis. The sequence continues at coordinate 3,444 of NZ_PYBV01000037.1, forward strand.
GCGGCGACCGCCGCCCGGGCCGACGCCGGATCCGGGTAGCGGGCCAGGTCGGTCAGGGTCGCGGCGATCGGGCCGGTCAGCCAGTCGGGCGGTCGTGCCTGACGGACGTTGACGGCGAGGTCGATCAGGCCGGCGGTCGCCTCCGCGTCGCCGTGGTGCGCGAGGTCCGGCTCGGCCCCGGTGGGCGGGGCGATCGCGCTCGGCTGATCAGACATGTCCGCGATCCTGCCGGGAAGGTGGCCGGTGGGACAGGCGATCTCGACGTAAGCCACGTCACCACGCGGCGGTTTAAGAGTTCTTCTCATGTACGAATCGGAAATGTCATAACTTTTAACCGTGAGTAACCGACCCCTTGCTGCCGCTGGTCGACTCGTCCCTCTTCTCCGCGCCGGACTGATCGCCGGAATCGTGATCGCCGCCGCCGCGTACCCGCTCGTCGCCCTCACCGGGCTCGGCGCGAAGGCCACCGCACACGCGGTGGAGCAGAAGACCAGAGTGCTGACCACCGCCCTGCCCGCAGAGACCTCCTACGTCTACGCCCCGGACGGCAAGACCGTGCTGACCATGTTCTACGAGGAGTACCGGCAGTACACCAAGCTGTCGGACATGTCGCCGAACATCCAGCAGGCGATCGTCGCCGCCGAGGACTCCCGCTTCTACCAGCACCACGGCGTCGACCCGAAGGGTGTGGTGCGCGCCTTCGTGTCCAACGCCCGCTCCGGTGGCTCCCAGGGTGCCTCGACGCTGACCATGCAGTACGTCCGGATGGCCCTGCGGGACAGCGCGACCACGCCCAAGGAGGTTCAGGAAGCCACCCAGCAGACCAGCCTGCGCAAGGTCAAGGAGATGCGGATGGCGCTGGACCTGGAGAAGGAGATGAGCAAGGAACAGATCATGGAGCGCTACCTGAACTCGGCGTACTTCGGGCACCGGGCGTACGGCATCTACGCGGCCAGCGAGATCTTCTTCTCCAAGACCCCGAAGGACCTCACCCCGGTCGAGGCCGCCACCCTCGCCGGCTTGGTCAAGTCCCCATCGGAGTACGACCCGGCCGACTCCGACCAGAAGGAGGCCACCGGGCGGCGCAACTACGTGCTCGACCGGATGGGCCAGCTCGGCTACCTCTCCCCCGACTCGGCCGCCGCCGCCAAGGCCGAGCCGATCCGGCTGAAGCTGACGACCCCGCCGCACGACTGCGCCGCCGTGGCGGACAAGTACAACAGCTGGGGCTTCGCCTGCGACTACCTGAAGAACTGGTGGAGTGCGCAGCCCGCGTTCGGGGCGAACCGGCTGGAACGGATGGACAAGCTGCGCCGGGGCGGCTACCGGATCGTGCTCAGCCTCGACCCGAAGGTCCAGGAGGCGGCGGAGAAGAACGTCGGCAGCAAGGAGGCCACCGGCAGCCCGTTCGCCAACGGGATCGTGGTCTCCGAGCCGGGTACCGGCCGGGTGAAGGCGATGGCGGTGAACCGGACGTACTCCCTGGACCTGGCCGAAAACCCGCAGAGCTCCAATCCCGAGGCCGGGCCGAAGGTGAAGGCCAACTACCCGAACACGGTGGCACCACTGCTCGGCGGCGGTGACCTGGCGGGCTACCAGGCCGGATCGACGTTCAAGATGTTCCCGATGCTCGCCGCGCTGGACTCGGGGATGACGCTCTCCACCTCGTTCAACGCCCCGTACCGCTACAAGTCCTCCGTCTACGACGGTTGGGCGCCCTCCAACGCCAGCGGCGCCATGACCGGCCAACAGACCATGTGGTCCGGCTTCGGCAAATCGGTCAACACGTACTTCGTGTGGCTGGAGGAGAAGGTCGGCGCGGACCGGGCGGTCCGGCTGGCCGAACAGCTCGGGCTACGGTGGCGCACCGACGTCGACCGGGAACAGGCGTCCCCGGCCAAGGTGAAGAAGTGGGGCGCGTTCACGCTCGGCGTCTCCGACGCCACCCCGCTGGAGATGGCGAACGCCTACGCCGCCATCGCAGCCGACGGCCGCTACTGCGAGGCGATCCCGGTACAGGCGATCATGAACCGGGACGGCACGCCGGCCACGTACACCACCCCTGGTGGCATCCAACGTGAGGTGGCCAAGCCGCGCTGCCGGCAGGTGGTCAGCGCGGACGCCGCCCGGGCAGCCACCGACGCCGCCCGCTGCCCGACCGGGGACACCCCGGCGCGCGGTAGCTGCGGCGGCTGGTCCACCGCCGACAGCGTGCGAGGCACGGTCGGGCGCCCGGTGGCCGGCAAGACCGGTACCACCGACAGCACCCGGTCCGCCTGGTTCGTCGGCTACACCCCGGAGTTGGCCGCGGCGAGCTTCATCTCCGACCCGGACAACCCGTTCAACGCGGTCGGTGACGGGCAGTCCCAGATCCCGATCAAGGCGGTGGCGGAGACCCTCCGCGACGGCCTGAAGGGCACACCGACCCGCCAGTTCACCCCGCCGTCGGACGCGATCGTCGGCTGACGCGTCGCCGCCCGATCACACCGGCACCTCGCCGGACTCCGCGGGCACCACCTCGGCCGCCGGGTCGGTCGCCGCCGCGGCGACCAACCGGGCGGCCGTGGCCGGATGACCGGCCCAGTGCAGGGTGAGCTGCGAGGCGTGCACGTTGCGCCAGACGAAGCCCTCCGGGGCACCCCCGTCCCAGCTCCACGCCGGGCGCTGACCAGCGCGGGGGGTGAGCACCGCACGGTGCGCCTTGTGGCCGACCAGCACCGTGCCCTGGGCGGCGACCACGCTGTCGGTCTGCGCGGTCGCCTCCCGGTAGCCGGCCACCAGGCCGTCCCTGCTGACACCGACCGCGTCGAGGACACCGCACATCGGCAGCCCGTCCAGCTCCCGGGCCAGCCAGAGCAGCCCGGCGCCCTCGGCGATCACCGGACGCCCGGTCCGCGCCAACTCGGCCACCGCGATGCACAGCCGCCGATTGGCGGACAACTGCTCGGCGTACGCCTCGGGCAGCGCGCCCCCGACGACCAGCGCGCGGGTGCCGACCGGCAGCGCCTCGTCACGCAGCGGATCGACGGTGACGACCTCGGCGCCGGCCGCCCGCAGCAGCTCGGCGGTCTCCGGATGGCTGAAGCTGCCACCCGGCCCACCGGCCAGTGCCACCAACGGGCGGTCCGCCGGAACGGTGAACGCGCCAAGGGCCTCCTCGGGCGACCAGGCCGGGGCTGGCAGCGGTGGGGCCGAACGGGCCAGCCCGAGCAGCCGTTCCAGGTCGACCGTGGCGGCGACGGCCTCGCCCAGCCGACGGACCGCCCGGACGGCGTCGGCGGACCCGTCGACCACCGGCGCCACACCGTGCCGCCGCGACGGCAGCACCGCCGGCAGGTCGTGGCGACGCAGCGCACCGTAGACCGGCACACCCACGTCGTCCAACGCCTCGCGCAGCATCGCCTCGTGCCGGGAGGACGCCACCCGGTTGAGGATCACCCCGCCGAGCCACAACTGCTCGTCGTACGAGCGGAAACCGTGCACCAGGGCAGCCACCGACTGACCCATCGCGGCCACGTCGACAACCAGCACCACCGGGCTGCGCAGCGCGGCGGCCGCAGCCGCCGTGGACTCCTGCTCGGGGCGGCCACCGACCGAGTCGTACAGGCCCATGCTGCCCTGCACCACGGCGAGCCCGGCACCGGCAGCGCCGTGCGCCACCAGCGGGGCGAGCCGGTCGACGCCGACCAGCCGGGGATCGATCGCCCGGCCTGGCCGACCGGAGGCGAGGCCGAGGTAGGCGGCGTCGACGTGATCCGGCCCGAGCTTGAACCCGGCGACGTCGACCCCCCGCTCGGCCAGGGCGGCGAGCAGCCCGATCGCCAGCGCGTTCTTACCGTGCCCGGAGGACGGCGCGCTGAGCACCAGGCGCGGCACGACGGTCATTATCGACTCCTCGCGAGCGGCGGCGGGTACGCGACGGGGACGACCGGGGCCGATCCGTCGGCGTGACGATACCTGTCCGGTTGGAGACGCGAGCACCGCCAACCGGGGCCGGCGGCACGGTCCTGGCCCACTCCCGGGCCCGGTCCAGGTCAGTGGCGCCGGTCATACGAGTAGCCTCGGTGCCGTGTACCGGTTCCTGCTGAGCCCACGTTGGCTGGGCGCCCTCGCGCTGACCCTGGTCGCCGCCGCCGTCATGGTGTTCCTCGGCAACTGGCAGCTGGACCGCTACCGGGGGCGTACCGAGGTCAACGAACGGATCGACGCGGGCCAGCGGATGGCCCCGGCGCCGCTGCCCGACGCGCTGCGCGCACCCACCGGTGGCGCGGGGACGACGGGCCCGGCCCCCGCCGACGACAAGGTCTGGACCCGGGTCACCGTCACCGGCCGGTACGACCCGACGAACACCGTGCTGGTCCGTGGCCGGACGGTGGACAGCCGGGTCGGCTTCGAGGTGCTCACCCCGCTGGTGCTCCCCGACGGCACCGCGCTGCTGATCGATCGGGGCTGGATCCCACCGGCGCCGGGTGGGGCGACCGCCCAGCCCACGGTGCCGGCCGCGCCGACCGGCGACGTGACGGTGGTCGGCAGGGTGCACGAGACCGAGAGCGGCGCCGGCGCGGTGGCGCGGCGCGACGGTCGGCTGGAGATCCGGCGGATCGGGGTGTCCCGGCTCGCCGCCGAGCTGCCCTACCCGGTCTACGGCGCCTACCTGCTGTTGGACGAGCAGACCCCGTCGGCCGACCCGGTGTTCAAGGCGGTGCCGGTCGGGCACACCAACAACTGGCAGAACTTCGGCTACGTCGTGCAGTGGTGGCTCTTCGCGGTGATGTCCCTGTTCGGCTACGGCTGGGTGGCCCGCCGAGAGGCCCGCCGCGCCGCCGGCATCGGCGTCGACCCGGGTCCGTTGGACCGGGCGGCCGAGCCGACGCCGAGCGCGTCCGCCTGACCGAGGCGCGGGCCGGCGTCCCAACCAGAGCGGTGACCGGGGCTGGCGCGGCCGGTCAGCCGGTGACGCGGCCGGCGTGGATGGCACGGACGGCGTCGATCGTGTCCGCCTCGGCGGCGGACTTGTCATCGCGATACCGCACCACCCGGGCGAAGCGCAGCGCCATCCCGCCGGGATAGCGCGAGCTTGTCTGCACCCCGTCGAAGGCGATCTCCACCACCTGCTCGGGGCGGACCCGGACCACCCAGTCGCCGCGCTCCACGGCGAGGTCGAGGAATCGTTCGGTCTGCCAGCGCAACAACTCGTCGGTGAGGCCCTTGAACGTCTTGCCGAGCATGACGAAGTCACCGCTGTGCGGGTCGCGCGCACCCAGGTGCAGGTTGGACAGCCAGCCCTGCCGTCGGCCACTGCCCCACTCGACGGCGAGCACGACCAGGTCGAGGGTGTGCCGGGGTTTGACCTTGACCCAGGCGGCACCGCGCCGGCCGGCGTCGTAGGGGGCGTCCGGTGCCTTGACCACCACGCCCTCCTGCCCGGCGTCGAGCGCCGCGGCGAACGCGGCGGCGGCCTGCTCCGGGCCGTCCACCTCCATGCGCCCGACCAGCAGCGACGAGTCCACCGCACCGCCCAGGGCGGCCCACCGTTCCCGGCCGGGCAGGTCGATCAGGTCTTCACCGTCGAGGTGCAGCAGGTCGAAGAAGTACGGAGTGAGCACGGTCGCGCCGGTGCTGGCCGCCGCGGCGAGCACCGCCGGGGCGACCGGTGTGCGCCCGGTGGTGCTGGGGGTGGTGCGTCGGGCGGCCCGACTCGACGTCTGCTGGAACGGCAGCGGGCGACCCGTCGCGTCCAGGCCGATCGCCTCGCCGTCGAGCACCAACTCCCGGCCCGGCAGGGCACGGACCGCGGCGACCACCTCGGGCACCCGGGCGGTGATCTCGTCGAGGCTGCGGGTGAAGACGGCGATGTCGGCGCCGGAGCGGTGCACCTGGATGCGGATGCCGTCGAGCTTCACGTCGACCACCGCCGGCGTGCCGGTCGCGGCGAGTGCCTCGTCGACCGAGGGGGCGCTCTGCGCGAGCATCGGTGCCAGCGGGCGGCCGACCTGCAGGCCGAACCCGGCCAACTCGGCAGCCCCACCGGCCAACGCGGCCACCGCCACCGCCCGGAGATCACCGGCGAGCAGCAGCGCCCGGCGAACCGCCGCCACCGGCACCTCGGCGGCCCGGGCCACCGCGTCCGCGAGGAGCCCGGCCTGGGCACCCTGCCGTAACTCGCCACTGAACAGACCGGTGAGCAGGCGCTGCTCGTCGGCTGTCGCCGCCGCGTAGAGAGCACCGAGCAGCGCCCGACGCCGAGCCTGCGAGCCGGTGCCGTGCACCGCGGCGATCTGCTCGATGGCCGCGTCGACAGCGGCCACGGTCAACGTCGGCTCGGCGGCCGGTGGCGGCAGGTCACGAAGGCTGGCGTAGCCGACCCCGGTCTGCCGTTGGCGCAGCTCACCGGCGAGATAGCCAGCGCCGGGCTCGACCTCGCCCGGGTCAAGTCTGCGCAGCGCGTCAGCGAGCAGCTCCACCTTGGCCCGCCGGCCGCTGGTGGCGCCGACGGCGGCGGAGGTGGCGGCCAGGTCGAGGAAACGCACGTCGCTCATCCTGCCAGTCACCTGCGACACCGCCCGGGCATTGCCGTGCCCGGGCGGTGTCGGCAGATGCCGCCCGCTCACGCGGACGACGGATCAGGTCCTACGCGGAGACGGGCTCCTCGATGCGCAGCCCTCGGGCGCGGACCTCGCCGGCGACCCGGGAGAGCACCGAGTCGAGGGCGACCAGGGCAGCGGAGAGCTCACCAAGCTGTTCGTTGAGCGTGTCCTCGGACCACGCGGAGACGTCGACGTCTCCCAGTGCGCTGACAGCGGCCCCCAACCGGGCCATCACCTCGTTCGTACTCATGTACGAAAGGCTATAACAGCCAGCCGCCCGACACGCCGTAAACTCCCAGATCAGGCCCAAAATCCCCGTTCCGACACCTAACTGCCCGCTGCCGCCACATTGCGCAGCAGCAGCGCCTCGGCGAGGCAGACGCGGGCGAACTCCCCCAGGTGCAGACTCTCGTTCGGGCCGTGCGCCCGGGCGTGCGGATCCTCCACGCCGGTCACCAGGATCGCCGCCTTCGGGAACATCTCCTGGAAGGTGGCGATGAACGGGATCGAGCCGCCGACACCGATGTCGACCGGGGCGGTGCCGTCCCAGGCAGTACGGAAGGCCGAACGGGCGGCGTCGAACATCGGGCCGGACGCGTCGATCACGCACGGGTCGCCGTCGTGCTCGAAGCTGACCGTCACCTGGGCGCCCCACGGCGCGTGCTCCTCCAGGTGCGCGCGCACCGCCGCGTACGCCCGCTTGGGGTCGTCGCCCGGGGCGAGACGGATGCTGAGCTTCGCCTTCGCGGCCGGGACCAGGGCGTTCGGCGCCTCACCGGTGGCCGGCGCGTCGATGCCGAGGACCGCCAGCGCGGGCTTGGTCCAGAGCCGGTCGGTGATCCGGCCGGTGCCGATGAACTGCACGCCCTCGGCCAGCCCGGCCTCGGCCCGGACCCGGTCCTCCGGGTAGTCGACGGTGGCACCCTCCCGGCCGACCAGCCCGTCCACGGCCACGTCACCGGCATCGTCGTGCAACGTCGCCAGCAACCGGACCAGCGCGGTGAGCGCATCCGGCACGGCACCGCCGAACATGCCGCTGTGCACCGCGTGGTCCAGGGTGCGAACCTCGACGAAGCAGTTGACGATGCCCCGCAGCGAGGTGGTCAGCGCCGGTACGCCGATGTCCCAGTTGCCGGAGTCGGCGATCACGATGACGTCAGAGGTGATCTTGTCGCGGTGGTCGGCCAGCAGTTGCTCCAGCGAATCGGAGCCGTACTCCTCCTCGCCCTCGATGAAGAGGACCACGCCGACCGGCAACGCGTCCCCGTACGCGCGCAGCGCCGCGACGTGCGCCATGATGCCGGCCTTGTCGTCGGCCGCACCCCGGGCGTAGAGCCGGCCGTCGCGCTCCACCGGCTCGAACGGGTCGGACTCCCAGAGCGACAGGTCGCCGACCGGCTGGACGTCGTGGTGGGCGTAGAGCAGCACGGTGGGCGCACCGGGCGGGGCGGGCCGACGGCCGATCACCGCCGGCTGGCCCCCGGAACGCACGATGTCGACGTCCAGGCCACAGCCGCGCAGCAACTCGGCGACCGCCTCGGCGGAGCGTTCCACGTGCGAGTGGTCGAAGCCCTCGAAGGCGATGCCGGGGATGCGGACGAGGCGTTCCAGGTCGGCGCGTACGCCGGGCATCTCCCGCTCGACGGCGGCCCGCACCTCGGACTCGGACATGATCGGTGAGGTCATGACCGGCATCGTATGCCGGCCTTACCGGGGTGTGCTGGCGGAGCCCGTACCGTCACCGCCTCCCGCGGGGCCCGTGCCGGCGGTCGCGCCGGGCGCGGCCCGGCCGGCGCGGTGCGCGCGACCGGCGGCCTCGGTGGCGGCATCCATCCAGGAGCGGGCCCGGCCGGCGGTGCCGCCCACCCACTCGCCGACGTCGCTCGCGCCGTCGCCGAGCCGGCGCAGCAACCCGACCAGCGGGTCGGTGGACCGGCTGAACTCCTCCCGGTACGACTCGGCGGCCGCCTTGATCTCCTCCGAGACGCTTGTCGCGCTGTCGTCGTCGCGGCGCGGATAGTCCCCGGCCAACACCCGCCCGTACGCCCCGGAGTCGATCCACTGGCGCAGTTGGGCCGCCCGTGCCACCGGCGCCGGGTGGGTGCTCCACGCGGTCATCCGGATCTTGTGCAGGCTGTCGCGCAGGTCCCCACCGCCGGCGTACTCGGCGGCCTGCTCCAGGAAGGCCGTGGTGTCGATCTGGGACAGGTCACCGCCGCCGGCGAGCTTCATCAGCAGCCGCAGCGCGGCGGCCGGGTCCTGACCGGCGAGCAGACCGGCCCGGTCGGCGGAGAGCTCCGCCTTACGCCACCACTCCAGCATCGCCGCGATGATGGCCCGTAGGGCGATCGCACCGACCGGCAGCCAGCTCAGATTGGCCGCCCACCGGGTGAGGATCATGAGCATGGTCTTGTAGACCGCGTGCCCGCTGCCCACGTGCCCCAGCTCGTGGCCGAGGAGGCAGCGCAGCTCGTCCTCGTCGAGTTGCTGCACGCACGCCGAGTTGAGCACGATGAACGGCCGGTCCAGACCGACCGCCTCGGCACCCAGCCACGGCGACTGGGTCACATACAGTTCGGGCAGCTCGGCCACGTCCAGCACCGCCGCCGCCTCGGTGTAGCGCTGCCACACCGCCGGATACTGCCGGTGGTCGACCCGGATGCCGGAAGCCAGCACGGACAGTCGGAAGCCCCGCTCGTTCCACATGCCGAAGAACGCCCGCACCACGTCGTCGAACCCGCGCAGCTCCCGCAACGCGACCAGGGCACCCCGGTCGGCCGGATGCTCCCAGGCCCGCGAACTGATGCCGGTGAGGGTGATCCGGCGCCGCGCGGGCGCGTCCGTTGCCGACATGATGAGTCCCCCGTTCGCCGCGGCCCTGAGCCATCTCGCTTCGGCCTTCTCGCTTCGGCCCTCTCGCATCGTGCCGTAGCCGGTGACCGACGTCCATGCCCCACTCAGCGGATGCGCACGTAGTACCGGTCCGTGTCGTGCGGCAGCGCCGGAGCGCCATCCACCAGCAGGTCCGCGCGGGACACCGTGTCGTCGGCGGCGAAGTGCGCCCGCTCCCCGGCGTGCCAGCGACGCAGCTCGGGCAGAATCTCCGGCCCGTCCCGGGCCACCGCACGGTCCAGCCGCAACGACGCGGGCGCGGTGACGAACACCGCCAGGGTCAACTCCGGCCGGACGACGGCACGGGCGGCGCTGACCCCCTCCAGCACCAGCACCGGCGCCACCGGCACCGGGACCGGCCGGGCCAGGAAGCGTTGCCGTACCCAGCTGTACCGCCGGTAGGCACCGGGCTTCCCTTCCCGCATCGGGGCGAGCACCCACTCGTCGAGCCGGGGCCAGAAGGTGACCTGATCGTCCCAACCGTCGAGCAGGTCGTCGGTGTTCACCACCGGCGGCCGGCCACCGGGCAACGCCGCCAGGGCATCCGCGAGCCGCGCGGCGAACCGGCTCTTACCCGCGCCGCTCGGCCCGTCGACCGCCACCAGCCGGGTCCGCCCCAACCGCGCCGGGCCCGCGAGCACCCGACGAGCCAATTCGGCGTACGCCTCGACAACCGCCACGGAAATCCTGCCGGACCGCTGCTCCACACCCCCACCTGCACCGGCCGACTCTCCGACGCTCCGCTCTCCGACGCCCCCGGCCTCGCGGCTTGGTGCCAGCCGGCCAGTGTCAGGGGCCAGCGCAGCCTCCCCGGCCTCGCGGCTCGGCCCCGGCCCGCCAGTGTCAGGGGCCAGCGCAGCCTCCCCGGCCTCGCGGCTCGGCCCCGGCCCGCCAGTGTCAGGGGCCAGCGCAGTCTCCCCGGTCTCGCGGCTCGGCCCCGGCCGGCCGGTCTCGGAGGTCAGCGCAGCCTCGCGTGGCACATGGCTGAAGTATGCCGCCGCCACCGCGGGTCAGGGTGATCGACTCCAGATCGCCGATGTGGCGGTATCCCGATTGCGGGATACCGCCAGGTCGGCGAAGCGGAGTGGATCACGCGGATCAGCGGCCACCGTGGGCCGCGCGGACACGTCCGGCTGACCACCCGGACCGGGCACCGTCACGTCCGGGGGAATTGGGGCGGCGACGGGTGACGCGCGGCCCGTTCGCCGCCCGGGGTGCTGCCGAATCGGCATGATCGGGTGGTGCTCCGAGACGTGATGAGCCCCGGTATCGACGCCCTGCTCGAACAGGCCCGCGCCGGGCTGCACCGACTAACTCCGCAGCAGACCGTCGAGGCGGTCCGCGGCGGTGCGCTGCTGGTCGACACCCGTACCGAACCGCAGCGCCGCGAACAGGGCGACCTGCCGGGGGCGGTCGTCATCGACCGGACCGTGCTGGAATGGCGGCTCGATCCAGCCAGTGCCTGGCGGATCCCGGAGGCCACCGGATACGACCGGGAGATCGTGCTGGTGTGCCGGCAGGGCTACAGCTCCAGCCTGGCCGCTGCCAGTCTGCAGACCCTCGGGCTGCGCCGAGCCACCGACATGATCGGCGGCGTCGATGCCTGGCTAGCCGCTGGACTCCCCACC